>NZ_BMVV01000029.1 GCF_014650895.1 Streptomyces omiyaensis | reverse complement strand
CCGCCCGCTCCGAACGCGTCTCCGCCGGCGCCGACAAGCAGGACCTCACCTTCTTCGGCGCCGCCGCCAAGTGCTTCGCCTCCGACATCGCCATGGAGGTCACCATCGACGCCGTCCAGCTCCTCGGCGGCTACGGCTACACCCGCGACTACCCCGTCGAGCGCATGATGCGCGACGCCAAGATCACCCAGATCTACGAAGGCACCAACCAGGTCCAGCGCATCGTCATGGCCCGCAACCTCCCGTAACCCACCCCTCGTCGAAAGGAGACAGGCCGTGACCCTGAGGATCGCTGTCTGTGTGAAGTACGTGCCCGACGCGACCGGCGACCGCGGTTTCGCCGACGACCTGACCGTGGACCGCGACGAGGTCGACGGTCTGCTCTCGGAGCTCGACGAGTACGCGGTCGAGCAGGCCCTGCGGATCTCCGAGGAGGCCGACGACGCCGAGGTGACCGTCCTCACGGTCGGCCCGGACGACGCCAAGGACGCCCTGCGCAAGGCGCTGTCGATGGGCGCCGACAAGGCCGTCCACGTCAACGACGAGGCCATCCACGGCTCCGACGTCATCGGCACCTCCGCCGTCCTCGCCAAGGCCCTGGAGAAGACCGGCTTCGACCTGGTCGTCTGCGGCATGGCCTCGACCGACGGCACCATGGGCGTGCTCCCCGCGCTGCTCGCAGAGCGCCTGGACCTGCCCCAGGCGACGCTCCTCTCCGAGGTCTCGGTGGAGGGCGGCCTGGTCAAGGGCCGCCGCGACGGCGACGCCGCCACCGAATACCTGGAGGCCCCGCTGCCGGCCGTCGTCTCGGTCACCGACCAGTCGGGCGAGGCCCGCTACCCCTCCTTCAAGGGGATCATGGCCGCCAAGAAGAAGCCGGTCGAGGAGCTGGAGCTCGACGACCTGGAGATCGACGAGGACGAGGTCGGCCTGGCCGGCTCCTGGACCCTGGTCGAGTCGGCGGACGCCCGCCCGGCCCGCACCCAGGGCACGATCGTCACGAACGAGGACGGTGACGGCGGCAAGCAGCTGGCCGCCTTCCTCGCCGCCCAGAAGTTCATCTGACCGCCCGTCACCCCACCTCAGGAGCAAGGAATCATGGCTGAGATCCTGGTTCTCGTGGACCACGCCGACGGTGCGGTCCGCAAGCCGGCCCTCGAACTGCTCACCCTGGCCCGCCGCCTGGGCGAGCCGTCGGCGGTCGTCCTCGGCGCCGGCGAGGCCACCGACGCCGTCGCCGCCACCGCCGCCGAGTACGGCGCGGGCACCGTCTACGTCGCGGACGGCGCCGAGTTCGCCGACCTGCTCGTCGTCCCCAAGGTCGACGCGCTCACCCAGATCGCGAAGGAGAAGGGGGTGGCCGCCGTCCTGGTGACCTCCTCCGGCGAGGGCAAGGAGATCGCGGCCCGCGTCGCGCTCCGCCTCGGCTCCGGCCTCATCACCGACGCCGTCGAGCTGGAGGCCGGCGCCGAGGGCCCGGTCGCCACGCAGTCGGTCTTCGCCGCCTCGTACCAGGTGAAGTCCCGCGTCTCGCACGGCGTGCCGGTCATCACCGTCAAGCCGAACTCCGCCGCCCCGGAGGCCGCCCCGGCCGCCGGGACGGTCGAGACCGTCACCGTCGCCTTCACCGGCAACGCGGCGAAGGTCGTCTCCCGCACCGCGCGCGTCTCCACCGGCCGCCCGGAGCTCACCGAGTCCGCCATCGTGGTCTCCGGCGGACGCGGGGTCGGCGCCGCCGAGGGCTTCGAGGTCGTCGAGAAGCTGGCCGACTCGCTCGGCGCGGCCGTCGGCGCCTCCCGCGCCGCGGTGGACGCCGGCTGGTACCCGCACTCCAACCAGGTCGGCCAGACCGGCAAGCAGGTCTCCCCGCAGCTGTACGTGGCGGCGGGCATCTCCGGCGCGATCCAGCACCGGGCCGGCATGCAGACCTCGAAGACGATCGTCGCGGTCAACAAGGACCCCGAGGCCCCGATCTTCGACCTGGTCGACTACGGCGTGGTCGGCGACCTCTTCGAGGTGCTGCCGCAGCTGACCGAGGAGATCGGCGCGCGCTGACACCGAGGACACGGGAAGGGGGGTGGCACAGAGTGCCACCCCCCTTCCCGTGCTCCGGCCTCAGAACCAGCCGTCCAGCGGGACCTCCTCGCAGAGCCGGACCACCGGGCGGCGCCCGGTGTCCGCGGCGCTCGCGAGCCTGACCCGGACGCCGGGGCGCACGGCGTGCGGCGGCCCGTCGACCCGGCAGCGGACGACGAAGCCCTCGGCCATGTGGATCGGCCAGAGGTCGGCCTCGGCGGCGGTGTGGGCGCGGCGGACGGTGATCACGCCCTCGCCCTCGCTGAGTTGGGGGGAGAGTTCCGTCGACCCGCAGGTCGGACAGAGCAGGCGCTGGAAGGTGGTGGTGTGGCACCAGGCGCAGCGCTGGAAGTAGAGATCGGTGCCTTCGGCCGATTCCTCGGTCCGGACGGCGCCGGGATTCCTCAGTCCCGTGTGGAACACGATGCCTTCTCCTCGCACTCGGCGGCTCGACCGTGCATGGAGCCCAAGATATGGCACTCAGTGCCAGCAAAGAAAGACCTGAGTTCCCTCAATTCGAGATACTGCGGCCCCTCGGATGCGGGAGCGCCTCTCCGGCCCTCCGCCCCTCGTCGGCCCCTCGGCCGTCGCCGGCACCTCGGCCCGCGCCGGCCCCTCAGCCCTCGCCGAGGCTCGACTCCACCTCGCGCACCACGCGCCACATCGGCGTGGACCGCTTGGTGATGACGACGACCACGTCGTCGGCCCCCTCGGCGGAGGCGTCGGGGCCCGCCGGCGGGGCGGCCGCGTCCGGGCTCCAGGTGCCGCGGACGAACTCCAGGGCGCGGTCGACCTCCTCCAGCGGGTCGCCCTCGCCGCCCGAGCGCAGCCAGTGCCGCAGGGCGTGGTTGTGCGCGGCGACGACGGCCGCCGCGGCCACGTTGGCCCGCAAGGTGCCGTCCTTGCGGTCGGCCCAGCGGGTCCGCAGGTAGTCGCCGAGGGTCTTCTCGTACCGCCAGACGACGGAGAGCTCGTACGTGCGCAGCCCCGCGACCTCGCGGGTGAGCCGGTAGCGCTGGACGGAGAAGGTGGGGTTCTCCGCGTACATCCGCATGACCAGGCGGGCGGCGTCGCAGACCCGGACCACGGGGTCGTCGGTGTCGGCGCTCGCGGCGAGGAAGCGGGTCATGTCGTCGAGGCACTGCTCGTGGTCGGGGAAGACCACGTCCTCCTTCGACGGGAAGTAGCGGAAGAAGGACCGCCGTCCGACGCCGGCGAGGGTCACGATGTCGTCGACGGTGGTCTGTTCGTAGCCCCGCTCCAGGAAGAGCCGGAAGGCCGCGGCGATGAGGGAGTCCCGCATCACGGGCTTCGGGGGGGTCCGGGGGTTCGTCGCTGCCATGCCACGAACCTAACACCGGGAACGGCCCCGTGCGGCACTCGGTGCCGGAATTCTCCGGCACCGAGTGCTCTGCGCGGGGTGCGGGTCAGCGGGCGGCCATCCGCAGCGCGCCGTCCATCCGGATCGTCTCCCCGTTGAGGTAGTCGTGCTCGGCGACCATGGTGATCAGGCGGGCGTACTCCTCCGGCCGGGCGAGGCGCTGGGGGAAGGTGACGCTCGCGGCGAGCCCGGCCCGGATCTCCTCGCTGAAGCCGGCCATCATCGGGGTGTCCACGATGCCGGGGGCGACGGTGACGACCCGGATGCCGTACTGGGCCAGGTCGCGGGCGGCGGTGATGGTCATGCCGGCGACCCCGGCCTTGGAGGCGGCGTAGGCGATCTGCCCGACCTGGCCCTCGAAGGCGGCGATCGAGGCGGTGTTGACCACGAGGCCGCGCTGTCCGTGCGCGTCGGGCTCGTGCCGGGCGATGGCCTCGGCGGCGAGCCGCATCACGTTGAAGGTGCCGATCAGGTTGACGTCCACGACGGCGCGGAACAGGTCGAGGTCGTGCGGGCCCTTGCGGCCCAGGACGCGGGCGGAGGGGGCGATCCCGGCGCAGTTCACGGCGAGCCGCAGCTCGGCCCCGTCGGCGTCGGCCTCCGCGAGCGCGGCGCGGACCTGCTCCTCGTCGGTGACGTCGGCCGCGATCAGCCGCACGCCCTCGGGCAGGTCCCCGGCGGCGGCGACCGCCTTCTCCAGGTCCAGCCCGTAGACCGTGGCGCCGCGGGCGGCGAGCGCCTCGGCGGTGGCGGCACCGAGCCCGGAGGCGGCACCGGTGACGAGAGCGGCGGAGCCGGCGATGTCCATGGAACTCCTCGTTCGTGTCGTGCGGGTGACCCTGCCGGCGGGTTGGCCGCCGGGCCGGGGGCGCGTCCCCGCGGGGGGACCGCGCGGTCTGCGCGATCTGCGCCGCCACCATAGAACCCCGTGCGCGCCGGACACGGGGCCGGGGTCATCCGATCGGCCGACCCCCGGGTCCACCGATCCGCCCGCGGCCCGCAGCCGGTGCGCCGACCGTCCCGGCCCGCCGGCGGTCCGAGGATGGGGCGTCGGCCGATCCCCGGCTCCGACACCCCCCGACCTGTGGAGCGGAAGCCCTGTGAAGCACGTGAAGAAGGACCGCCGGACCCGTCTGATCACCGGTGGCGCGGTCGTCGCCCTCGGCCTGGCCGGGGTCGGCGCCTACTCCGCGAGCGCCGGCGGCGGTCGGGCCGCCGCCCCCGCGGCCGCCGCCGGGGCGAAGAGCGGGAACACGGCCTCCGTCTCCCGTCTGACGGTCGCCGCCGCGACCGAGGCGGCCGGGGCCGCCCTGGAGGCCGCGGAGAAGGAGAACCAGCGGGTGACCGTCGCCGTCGTCGACCGCGACGGCCGCGCCGTCGTCACCCTGCGCGGCGACGGTGCCGGCCCGCAGTCCTACGAGTCGGCGATCCGCAAGGCGTACACCGCCGTCTCCTGGAACGCCCCGACCTCGGTGCTCGCCGGCCGGCTGGACCGGGCCCCGCACCTGAAGGACGTCCCGGGCACCCTCTTCCTCGGCGGCGGCGCCCCGGTCACCGCCGACGGCGCCCCGGTCGCCGGCATCGGCGTGGCGGGTGCGCCCTCGGGCGATCTGGACGAGGAGTTCGCGCGGGCGGGCGTGGCCGCCCTGGCGCAGTAGTCCGGGAAAAGCCGGACCCCGGTCCGCCTGAAACGGGGGAACACAGGCGAACCGGGGTGGCTGGACCGAGCATACGCCCCAACTGGTTCAATACGAAATCACTACGGGACGGCCGCCGCTCCTCTACTCCGCGGCGGGCGGGTCGACGAGGAGCGTGGCCCGCCCGACCACCGCCCGGTGGTCGGAGCAGGGCACGACGGAGCCGGGGACGGTCCTGCCGTTCCTCACCTTGCGGCAGTCGGGGACGGGTTCGGCGTCGGCGGAGTAGTCGCGCGAGGCGAGCCGGTCCGTGCGGACGAAGATCATGTCGATCTTGGGCTTCGCCCCGCAGTCCTGCTCCCGTCCGGCGGCGCCGTCGGCGGACCGGCCGTCGGCGGTCCATTCGCCGTAGCCGGCGCAGACGGGGTCGGTGTCGTCGAGTTCGCGGTGCGCGCCGCGGTTGGGCTCGTCGTCGGGACGGCCGGGGAGCACGACGTCCTTGTCGTAGAACCTGTCCAGGCGCCTGTAGTACTGCCGGGCGTTGAAGTCGCCGGCCACCATGTACGTCTCCCCTGCGCGGGCGAACCCGTCCAGGAGGGTGTCCAGTTCGATCAGCTGGCGGTAGCCGTACGGCTTCGCCCTGGTCGAGATCGGGCCGATGTGGACCGAGCAGAACTTCATGGCCGGCCGGTCCGCCGTCGGCACGCAGAGCACCCCGTTGCGCACGGGGTGCCGGACGCCGTCGCCGGACCGGTAGAAGATGCCGCTCTCCTGCTCGAAGGTGCGGTACTCGGCGTCGCCGAGCGCGTGCCGGCTGAAGACCGCCTTGCCGAACGCCTCGCCGCGGCAGATCGGGGCGCCGGAGAGGTCGGTGCTGTCCGCCGGGACGGCCTCCTGGAACCGGGCGTAGTTCGTGTTGTCCGGGTTCCAGCCCGCCAGTTCCGCCCGGATCCTCCGGTACTGGCCGTAGCAGATCTCGTTGAACGAGGCGAAGTCCACGGCGCTTCCGGGCTTCCTGATCGACTTCACCGCCGCCTCGACCAGACCGTTGTCCGTGGCTCCGCCGTTCAACCTGTGGCCGGAGACGTTCCACGTCCACGCCGTGAACCCGACGGCCGGCGAACCCTTCGGGGCCTGCGGGGACTTCGGGGCGACCGTCGCGACGACGACGCCCGCCAGCAGGGCCACCACCGCCGCGAGCACGCCGATGACCAGCCTCTTCCTCATGGCCCCCCTCGGAGCAGGGGCGGGCTCCTCCGCGCCGCCGAAGGTGATCATTTTAGGGCGGCGGCCCCGCCCCCCTCCCCGCGGGGCGGCCCCGGCCGGCGCCGCCGGGGCCGGCGTCCGCCCCGGCCCGCGGCCGGCGGCCGCTACTTCTCCGGGCGCGCCAGCCCCCGGCTGATGACGAGGCGCTGGATCTGGTTCGTGCCCTCGAAGATCTGCATGATCTTCGCCTCGCGCATGTAGCGCTCGACCGGGAAGTCGCGGGTGTAGCCGTAGCCGCCGAGGACCTGGACCGCGTCCGTGGTCACCTTCATCGCGGTGTCCGTGGCGATCAGCTTCGCGGCGCTGGCCTGGCGGCTGAAGGGGCGGCCGAGGTCGCGGCGGCGGGCGGCGTCCAGGTAGGTGGCGCGAGCCGCGTCGACGGCGGCGGCCATGTCGGCGAGGAGGAAGCCGAGGCCCTGGTGGTCGACGATCCGGCGGCCGAAGGTGGTGCGCTCGTTGGCGTAGTCGACGGCTGCGTCCAGGGCGGCCTGGGCCAGGCCGGTGGCGCAGGCGGCGATGCCGAGGCGGCCGTTGTCGAGGGCGCTGAAGGCGATCTGGAGGCCCTGGCCCTCGGTGCCGATGAGCCGGTCCTCCCCGATGAGGGCCCCGTCCCAGTAGGCGGAGGTGGTGGGGACCGCCTGGAGGCCCATCTTGCGCTCGGGGGCGCCGAAGGAGAGGCCCTCGGTCTCGCCGGGGGCGAGGAAGCAGGAGATGCCGTGGCCGCCGGGGGCGGTGCGGGCGAAGAGGGCGTAGAAGCCGGCCTTGCCGCCGTGGGTGATCCACGCCTTGGTGCCGGTGATCCGGTAGCCGCCGCCGTCCTCCTGTCGCTCCGCCTTGCAGGCGAGGGCGGCGGCGTCCGAGCCGGCCTGCGGCTCGGAGAGGCTGTAACCGCCGACGAGGCGGCCCTCCAGCATCGAGGGGAGCCAGCGCTCCTTCTGCGCGTCGGTGCCGAAGGCGTACAGCGGGTGGCAGGCCAGCGTGTGGACGCTGGTGGCGACGGCGACGGCCGCCCAGCGGGCGGCCAGCTCCTCCAGGACCTGGAGGTAGACCTCGTACGGCTGGCCGCCGCCGCCGTACTCCTCGGGGTAGGCGAGGCCGAGCAGGCCGGCCCGGCCGAGCGTGGTGAAGAGACCCTCGGGATAGGTCTCGGCGGCCTCGTGTGCGTCCACCCGGGGCGAGAGCTCGTTGTCGGCGATCTCGCGGGTGAGGGCGATGAGGTCCGCCGCCTCGGGGGTGGGAAGCAGGCGGTCGACATCCATGGCGACTCCATCGGCGCGCAAAGTGGTACTCGGACGGGTACTCCAGTACCGCTAAAAATAGCGCATGACTCCGCGGACGTAACTCCTCCGGCCCTCCGGCCCGGCATACTGTTCGGGTGATCGAGACCTCCGCCGCCGACGCCCCGAAGCTCACGGGCCGCGGAGCGGCGCGCCGTTCCGCCCTCTTCGAGGACCTGGTCGCCCTGCTCGTCGGCGAGGGCTTCTCCCGGCTCACGCTGGACGACCTCGCCGCGCGGCTGCACTGCTCCAAGCGCACCCTGTACGGCCTGGCCGGCAGCAAGGAGCAGCTGGTCAGGGCGGCCGTCGTGCACTTCTTCCGGCGGGCCACGGCCCGCGTCGAGGCCGTCCTCGCCGCCGCGAGCGGCCCGGCCGAGCGGCTCTCCGCCTACCTCCGGGCCGTCTCCGCCGAGCTGGCGCCGGTCTCCCCGCAGTTCTTCGACGACGTGGCCGCCTTCGAGCCGGCCGCCGAGGTGTACGAGCGGAACACCCGGGCCGCCGCCGGCCGGGTGCAGCAGCTCATCGAGGAGGGCGTCAGCGCCGGCGTCTTCCGGGAGGTCCACGTGGCCTTCGCCGCCGACGTCATCGCCTCGGTGATGGTCCGCATCCAGCGGCGGCAGGTGGCCTCCGCCACCGGCCTCGCGGACGCCGAGGCGTACGACCAGCTGGCCGAGCTGCTGCTCAGCGGGCTGCGCCGGGCCTGAGGCGGCCCGGACCCACCGCCCGATGGACCACTACCGCGAGGGGCCCCAGTGACCAGACCGAACGGCCGGACCGTGCGGGACCTGCGGCGCGAGAACCGCACCGCGGTCCTGCGGCGGCTCTACTTCGACGGCCCCATGAGCCGTTTCTCGCTCGGCCCCGCCACCGGACTCAGCTCCGGCTCGATCAGCAACGTGGTCGCGGAGCTGGTCGCCGAGGGGCTCGTCGAGGAGGCCGGCAGCGTCGACTCGGCGGGCGGGCGCCCCCGGATCCTGCTGCGGGTCGCCCCCGCCAGCGGCCGCATGATCGGCGTGGACGTCGGCGAGACCCGGGTCAGGATCGAGCTCTTCGACCTCACCCTCACCGAGCTCGCCCGCACCGAGCGCCCCCTGGACCCGGCGGCGGAGGACGGCGAGCGGTACGACGTCGGGGTCGTCGTCGGCCACATCCGCGAGGGGGTCGCCGAGGTGCTGCGCACGGCCGGCGTCCCCGCCGAGGCGCTGCTCGGCGTCGGCATCGGCGTCCCCGGCATCGTCGAGCACCCCGGTGACGGCGGGGAGGGCGGCGCCGTGGTGCACGGCCAGACCATCGGCTGGGACGCGGTGCCGCTGGAGCGGCTGCTCCGCGAGGCGGTCGACCTGCCCGCCGGGGTGCCCTTCCGGATCGACAACGGCGCCAAGACCCTGGGCCAGGCCGAGATGTGGTTCGGCGCCGGCCGGGGCGCGGCCAGCGCCGTCGTGGTCCTCTTCGGCTCCGGCGTCGGCGCCTGCGTGACGAGCGACCCCCCGTCCCCCGGCCGGGCCCTGGAGTGGGGCCACCTGAAGGTGCGGGTCAGGGGCCGCCGCTGCCGCTGCGGCGCCCAGGGCTGCCTGGAGGCGTACGCCGGCGCCTCGGCGCTGCTCGAACGGTGGCGGGAGGCCGGCGGCGAGCCCCCGGCCGGAGCCGACGAGGAGACCGCCCTCGCGGCGATGGCGGCCGCCGCCCACCCCGGGGAGGGCGGCGAGCCGGACCCGGCGGCGCTCGCGGTCCTGGCCGAGACCGCCGAGTACCTGGGGGCGGGCTTCGCCGATCTGATCAACCTCTTCCAGCCGGAGCGGATCCTCGTCGGCGGCTGGGCGGGACTGCTCCTCGGCACCCGTTTCCTGGCCGCCGTCGAGGAGCACGCGCGCGCGTACGCCCTGGCGTACCCGGCGGCCCGGGTCACGCTCGGCATGAGCGCCCTCGGCCCGGACGCGGTCACCGTCGGCGCGGCGATCCTCCCGCTGGCGGACTTCTTCGACCGCGGCGGCCGCCGCGAGGAGCCCGGCCCCGTGGAGGAGGCCCCCGCCTGGGCGGAGAACGTACGGGAGCGCACCGCGCACTGACCCGGAGCGCCCCGGCCGCCACGCCCCGGCGGTCCCCGACGGCGCGCCGGCTCCGCGTCCTGCACGGCGTCCGCGACGGCGGCGTCCCCTCGGCCCGCCGGCCGAGGAGGACGGGGCGCGGTCGTGCGCGTGGCGGCGGTCCCGGCCCTCGGACGGGGGCGGGCCCGTCCGGGGCGGGCCGGCACGGACTGCGCCTCCCGGACCAGGGGGACGTCCCTCACCCTCCCTCCGGCCGCGGCCGGTACCGGGACGCCCCGGCCCTCCCGGTTCCCATCAGCCGGTCCCGGGCAGGCGAAGGGCGCCGGGCCGCTCCCCGGCGACGGCCGTGAGCGGGACGCCCAGGGCGTCGCAGAGGCTCCGGGCGCGGGCGAGGGCGCTGAGGGTGGCCGGGCCGGGGCGTTCCGAGGGCAGGCGCAGCCGGACGCGGCGCGGCCGGTGGGCCGCGACGAGCGCCTGGATCCGCAGGACGGCGGGGGCCCGGGTGGTGACGTCCAGTTCCCGCCGGAGCTCGACCACGAGCGTGTCGCCGTCGCGGTGGTGGGTCAGGAGCACGGTCGCCTCCGCATGTTCGGGCACGGTGTCCCCGGCCCTTCCTCCGGGCCCGTCCCGGTACCGCCCCGAGGCCGCACCCTCCCGCAGGACGTTCCGCGGGGACGCCGGGGGGGCGGCGTCTCCATCTTCCGGGGAGACTGGCGGGAGTGACGTGCGGACGGGGGCGGTCGTTCGCCGGACGGACAGGTCGTTTCGTCCGGCGGACGCCGGAACCTGGACGGGAGGCGTGCGGTGGAGTCGTTCCGTTTCGACAGCGGGAGCCTGGAGGAGACCGAGGCGTTCCTCTCGGAGGCGTACACGCCGATGCGGATCGGCGGGCGGCCCGAGGACGCGCGGGCGCGCGTCGCGCGCAGCGAGGCGGCGGGGCTGGTCTCGGACCGGCTGGAGTTCGGCTACCCCATGGCGTACGACGCCGGGTGCCTGAACCGGATCTGCCTGGTGACGGTGCACGCCGGGAGCTTCGCCGACACCACGGGCGGCGGCGAGCGGCTGTTCGGACCCGGGGAGACCTTCCTGCTGGCGCCGCCCGACCGGCCGTACCGGGGCGAGGTCCGCTCCGCCCGGTACACGATCACGATGTTCGACCCGGGTCTGCTCGCCGAGGCGGCCGCCACCGGCGGGGGTTTCCGCGGCCCGGTGCGGATCACGGGGCAGCGGGCGTTCGACGCGGCGGCCCGCCGGCGGCTGGGTTCCGCCGTGGCCTACGTGCGCGACCAGGTGCTGGGCGGTCCCGGCGAGGTCGGGGAGCTGGTGGCGGCGAGCGCGGCCCGGCACCTGGCCGCGGTCGCGCTGGCCTCGCTGCCCAGCACGGTCCTCGACGACGGTGCCGGTCCTCTGGACGGCCGGGACGCGCACAGCGACACGCTGCGCCGGGCGATGGCCTTCGTCGAGGAGAACGCCCACCGGGACATCGGGCTCGCCGACATCGCGGCGGCGGTGCCGGTGACCCCGCGCGCGGTGCAGTACGCCTTCGCCCGGCACGCGGGGACGACTCCGCTCGCGTATCTGCGCCGAATCAGGCTGGCCCGGGCCCACGAGGAGCTGCGGGCGTCCGATCCGCACACGGTCTCGGTGGCGTCGGTCGCCGCCCGCTGGGGCTTCGCCCATCCGGGCCGCTTCGCCGCGGCCCACCTGCGGGAGTACGGAGTGCCGCCGTCCGGGACCCTGCGCGGCGGCCCGCGCCGGGCGGGGCGGGGCTGAGCCGGCAACGGCCTACGCCACCGAGCCTATGCGGCCCGCGACCGGGGCGTCCGGGCCGTCGTGGTGGATCGGGGTGCGGGCTCCGGTGAGGGAGGCGCCGCTGCCGCCGCGCCGGTTGGCGACGATCTCCGCGCCGATCGACAGGGCGGTCTCCTCGGGGGTGCGGGCGCCGAGGTCGAGGCCGATCGGGGAGCGCAGGCGGGCGAGTTCGAGTTCGGTGACGCCGACCTCGCGGAGCCGCTCGTTGCGGTCCTCGTGGGTGCGGCGGGAGCCCATCGCGCCGACGTAGGCGACGGGAAGCCTGAGGGCGGCCTGGAGGAGGGGGACGTCGAACTTGGCGTCGTGGGTGAGGACGCAGAGCACGGTCCGGGCGTCGACCTCGGTGGACGCGAGGTAGCGGTGGGGCCATTCGACGACGATCTCGTCGGCCTCGGGGAAGCGGGCCTTCGTCGCGAAGACGGGGCGGGCGTCGCAGACGGTGACGTGGTAGCCGAGGAACTTGCCGACCCGGACGAGGGCGGAGGCGAAGTCGATGGCACCGAAGACGATCATGCGGGGGGCCGGGACGGAGGACTCGACGAGCAGCGTCAGCGGCTGCCCGCAGCGGCTGCCGTCCTCGCCGATGGAGACCGTGCCGGTGCGGCCGGCGTCGAGCAGCGCCCGGGCCTCGGCGGCGGCGGTGCGGTCCAGTTCGGGGTGGCCGCCGAGCCGGCCCTCGTAGGAGCCGTCGGGGTGGACCAGGAGCGCCTGGCCGAGCAGCTCCTCGGGGCCGGAGGTGATCCTGGCGAGGGCCGCCGCCTCCCCCGAGACGGCGGCGGCCAGGGCGGCGGGGAAGACCCCGCCGCGGACCGGGGTGACGAGGATGTCGATGATGCCGCCGCAGGTCAGGCCGACCGCGAAGGCGTCCTCGTCGCTGTAGCCGAAGCGCTCGACGACGGTCCTGCCGTCCTCCAGCGCGGTCTGGCACAGCTCGTACACCGCGCCCTCCACGCACCCGCCGGAGACCGAACCGATCGCCGTGCCCTCGCCGTCGACGGCGAGGGCGGCGCCGGGCTGCCGGGGCGCGCTGCCGCCGACGGCCACCACAGTGGCCACCGCGAAGTCGCGTCCCTGCTCGACCCACCGGTGCAGCTCTTCGGCGATGTCCAGCATGTCGGTCTCCTTGGCTGTGTGGGGAGGGCGGGCGGCTCGGCGTCAGCTGACGCCGAGCCATCCCTCGATCGGGTGGAGGGCGAAGAACACGATGAATATCGCGGTCAGGCACCACATGAACGCGCCGACCTCGCGGGCCTTGCCCTGCGCCACCTTGATGACGGTGTAGGCGATGACGCCGGCCGCGACGCCCGGGGTGATGCTGTAGGTGAACGGCATCAGGACGACGGTCAGGAAGACCGGGATGGCGACGGAGCTGTCGCCCCAGTTGACGTGCTTGGCGTTCATCATCATCATCGCGCCGATGACGACCAGGGCGGCGGAGCCGACCTCGCGGGGCACGATCTGGGTGATCGGCGTGAAGAAGAGGCAGGCCGCGAAGAACAGGCCGGTGATCACCGAGGAGAAGCCGGTGCGGGCACCCTCGCCGACGCCGGTGGCGGACTCCACGAAGACGGTCTGGCCGGAGGCGCCGGAGACGCCGCCGATCGCGCCGCCCGCGCCGTCGATGAACAGCGCCTTGGACAGGCCGGGCATGCGGCCCTTGTCGTCGGCGAGGTTGGCCTCGGTGCCGACGCCGATGATGGTGGCCATGGCGTCGAAGAAGCCGGCGAGCACCAGGGTGAAGACGATCACGCCGACGGTGATGTAGCCGACGTCGCCCCAGCCGCCGAAGGAGACGTCGCCGAAGAGGGAGAAGTCCGGGGCGGAGACCGCGCCGCCCTTGAGCTCGGGGGCGCCGTTGGCCCAGGCCCCCGCGCCCTTCTCCGGGATGTCGGCGACGGCGTTGACGATCAGCGAGATGATCGTGCCGCCGACGATGCCGATGAGGATCGCGCCGGGGACCTTGCGGGCCTGGAGGGCGAAGATCGCGAGCAGCGTGACGGCGAAGATCAGGACGGGCCAGCCGACCAGCTCGCCGCCGGAGCCCATGGTGACGGGCGGGCCGAACTGCGGGCCGGCGCCGACGAAGCCGGCCTTGTTGAAGCCGATCAGGGCGATGAAGAGGCCGATGCCGATGGTGATGCCGTGCTTGAGCGGCAGCGGGATGGCGTTCATGATCATCTCACGGAGGCCGGTGACGACCAGGAGACAGATCACCACGCCGTAGACCACGCACATGCCCATGGCCTGCGGCCAGGTCATCTGCGGCACGACCTGGGTGGCGAGCACACCGGAGACGCTGAGGCCGGCGGCGAGGACCAGCGGGACCTTGCCGACGAAGCCCATCAGCAGGGTGGTCACCGCGGCCGCGAAGGCGGTCGCCGTGATCACGGCGGAGGCGGCGAGGACGTTCTTGTCGACGTCCGGGCCTCCGAGGAGGATCGGGTTGAGCAGGAGGATGTACGCCATCGCCATGAAGGTGGTGACGCCACCGCGGATCTCCGTGCTGACGGAGGATCCTCTCTCCGAGATGTGAAAGTACCGGTCGAGCCAAGAGCGCCCGGCGGGGTTGCGCGAGCCGGAGCCCGCGTCCTCAGCGGCGGTCTTGGGCTCCACGGACGACTGGGTCATGGGGCCTACTCCCAAGGTTCAAAGGGGCACCCGCATCAGACTTCGGAGCGTGTTCACGGGGAAGCTGACGTGAAGCTGCGGGATTTGGGATATTTCGTTGGCTGCACGACCCGGGGGACGGCCCGAGACGAACGGGGTGGTGCGGGTGTCGCAGGTGGTGCGGGGGTGGTACGACTCCGGGCGGTGCGGGCGGGGAAGGAGGTGTGACGTTCCTGGGAGGCACACACCGCCCGGAGGGTCCTACAGGGTGCCGGTGAGCGCCTCGGGGCGGACCGGCGTCTTGTTCAGCTCCAGGCCGGTCGCGTTCCGGATCGCCGCGAGGACGGCCGGCGTGGACGACAGGGTGGGAGCCTCGCCGATGCCGCGCAGCCCGTAGGGGGCGTTGTGGTCGGCGAGTTCGAGCACGTCGACCGGGATGGTCGGGGTGTCGAGGATCGTGGGGATGAGGTAGTCCGTGAAGGAGGGGTTGCGCACCTTCGCGGTCTTCGGGTCGACGATGATCTCCTCCATCACCGCGACGCCCAGGCCCTGGGTGGTGCCGCCCTGGATCTGGCCGACCACGGAGAGCGGGTTGAGCGCCTTGCCGACGTCCTGGGCGGTGGCGAGCTCGATGACCTTGACCAGGCCGAGCTCGGTGTCCACCTCCACCACCGCGCGGTGCGCGGCGAAGGTGTACTGGACGTGGCCGTCGCCCTGGCCCGTGCGCAGGTCGAAGGGGACCGTCGGACGGTGGCGGAACTCCAGCTCGATGTCGATCACGTCCTCGCCCTCCAGGACGTCGGCGAGGGTCGCGAGGACCTCGCCGCCGTCGGTGACGACCTTGCCGCCCTCCAGGAGGAGCTCGGCGGTCGCCCAGGCGGGGTGGTAGGAGCCGTTCTTGCGGCGCCCGATCTCCAGGACCTTCTCGCGGACGGCCTCGCAGGTGTTCTTCACCGCGCCGCCGGTCATGTACGTCTGCCGGGAGGCGGACGTCGAGCCGGCGGAGCCGACCTGGGTGTCGGCCGGGTGGATGGTCACCTGGGTGACGCCCAGCTCGGTCCGGGCGATCTGCGCGTGGACGGTGACGCCGCCCTGGCCGACCTCCGCCATGGCGGTGTGGACCATCGCGACGGGCTCGCCGTTGATGAGCTGGAGGACCACGCGGGCGGTCGAGTAGTCGTCGAAGCCCTCGGAGAAGCCGACGTTCTTGATGCCGACCGCGTAGCCGACGCCGCGGACGACGCCCTCGCCGTGGGTGGTGTTGGAGAGGCCGCCCGGCAGCGCGCGGACGTCCGCGCCCTGGCCGGCGGTCTCCCACTGGCGCTCCGGCGGCAGCGGGCGGGCCTTGACCCGGCGCAGCAGCTCGGCGACCGGGGCCGGCGAGTCGACGACCTGGCCGGTGGGCATCAGCGTGCCCTGCTCCATGGCGTTGAGCCGGCGGAACTCCACCGGGTCCATGCCGAGCTTGGCGGCCAGCTTGTCCATCTGCGCCTCGTAGGCGAAGCAGGCCTGGACCGCGCCGAAGCCGCGCATGGCGCCGCAGGGCGGGTTGTTGGTGTAGAGGGCGACGGCCTCGATCTCGACGTCGTCGACCACGTAGGGGCCGGCACCGAGCGAGGAGGCGTTGCCGACGACGGCCGGGGAGGCCGAGGCGTAGGCGCCGCCGTCGAGGACGATCCGGGCCTTGAGGTGGGTGAGCTTGCCGTCCTTGGTGGCACCGTGCTCGTAGTGGAGCTTCGCCGGGTGGCGGTGCACGTGGCCGAAGAAGGACTCGAAGCGGTTGTAGACGATCTTGACCGGCTTGCCGGTGCGCAGCGCCAGGAGGCAGGCGTGGATCTGCATCGAGATGTCCTCGCGGCCGCCGAAGGCACCGCCGACGCCGGAGAGCGTCATGCGGACCTTCTCCTCGGGCAGGCCGAGGACGGGGGCGATCTGCTTGAGGTCCGAGTGCAGCCACTGGGTGGCGACGTAGAGGTCGACGCCGCCGTCCTCGGAGGGGACGGCGAGGCCGGACTCGGGGCCGAGGAAGGCCTGGTCCTGCATGCCGAAGACGTACTCGCCCTCGACGATCACGTCGGCCCGCTTGCGGGCCTCCGCCACGTCGCCGCGGACGATCGGCTGGCGGTGCACGATGTTGGGGTGCGGCACGTGGCCGGAGTGGTGGTCGTCGCGGCCCTCGTGGATGAGGGGCGCGTCGGCCGCGAGCGCGGAGGCCTCGTCGGTGACGACGGGCAGCTCCCGGTACTCGATCCTGATCTTGGCGGCCGCGCGGCGGGCGGTCTCCGGGTGGTCGGCGGCGACCAGGGCCACCGGCTCGCCGTGGTGGCGGACCTTGCCGTGGGCCAGGACGGGGGTGTCCTGGATCTCCAGGCCGTAGTTCTTCACCTCGGCCGGCAGGTCGTCGTAGGTGAGCACGGCGTAGACGCCGGACATCGCGACGGCCTCGGAGATGTCGATGGAGACGATCTCGGCGTGGGCGACGGTGGAGCGCAGGGTCTGGCCCCACAGCATGTCCTCGTGCCACATGTCCGAGGAGTAGGCGAACTCGCCGGTGACCTTGAGGGTGCCGTCCGGGCGGAGCGTGGACTCGCCGATGCCGCCCTTGACGTGGTCCTGGGTGACGTCGGTCGGCGTGCCGGCCGGAGCGGTACGGGTGTTCTGAGCCATCGTCAGACCGCCTCTCCCTGACGGGCGGCCGCGAGGCGGACCGCGTCGAGGATCTTCTCGTAGCCCGTGCAGCGGCAGAGGTTGCCGGAGAGGGCCTCGCGGATGTCCTGGTCGGACGGGGAGCCGTTGCGCTCCAGGAGCTCGTCGGCCGCGATCAGCAGACCGGGGGTGCAGAAGCCGCACTGGACGGCGCCGGCGTCGATGAACGCCTGCTGGATCGGGCTCAGTTCGACGCCCTCGCCGGTCTGCGAGTCCTGCGTGGGCTTCGCCTCCCAGCGCTTGGCCTGGTCGAGCGTGGTGCCGCAGGCGCCGGAGGCGCAACCGCCGTGCTCGGTGCGGTCCTTGGCGAACTCGGCGAGGCCCTCGACCGTGACGACCTCGCGTCCCTCGACCTGGCCGGCGGCGACCAGACAGGAACAGACCGGCACGCCGTCGAGGCGGACCGTGCAGGAGCCGCACTCGCCCTGCTCGCAGGCGTTCTTGGAGCCCGGCAGGCCCAGACGCTCGCGGAGCACGTAGAGAAGGGACTCGCCCTCCCAGACGTCGTCGGCTTCCTGCGGACGACCGTTGACCGTGAAATTGACGCGCATGATCAGGCAGCTCCCTCAAGCGTGCGGCCGGCGCCGCGGTACTGCTCCCACGTCCAGCCGAGCTGGCGGCGGGCCATGATGCCGACGGCGTGGCGGCGGTACTTCGCCGTGCCGCGGACGTCGTCGATGGGGTTGGCGGCGGCCGAGACGAGGTCGGCGAACTGCTTGGCGACGGACGGGGTGATGATCTTCCCGCTGTCCCAGAAGCCGCCCTCCTCCAGGGCCGCGTTCAGGAAGGCCTCGGCCTCCTTGGCGCGGATCGGGGTCGGAGCGGCCGAACCGATGCCGGTGCGCACGGTCCGGGTCTCCGGGTGCAGCGCCAGGCCGAAGGCGCAGACGGCGATGACCATCGCGTTGCGGGTGCCGACCTTGGAGTACTGCTGGGGGCCGTCCGCCTTCTTGATGTGGACGGTCTTGATGAGCTCGTCGGGCTGGAGCGCGTTGCGCTTCACGCCGGTGTAGAACTCGTCGATCGGAATGAAGCGGCTGCCCCGGACCGACTCGACCTCGACCTCGGCGCCGGCGGCGAGGAGGGCGGGGTGGGCGTCACCGGCCGGGGAGGCGGTGCCGAGGTTGCCGCCGACGCCGCCGCGGTTGCGGATCTGCGGGGAGGCGACCGTGTGGGACGCGAGCGCCAGGCCGGGCAGCTCGGTCCGCAGGTTCTCCATGATCTGCGTGTACGGAACGGAAGCGCCGAGTCGGACGTTCTCCTCGCCGACCTCCCACTCGCGCAGCAGCTCGATGCGGTTCAGGTCCAGCAGGTACTCGGGACGCCGGTGGTCGAAGTTGATCTCGACCATGACGTCGGTACCGCCGGCGATGGGCACGGCCGTGGGGTGCTCGGCCTTGGCGGCGAGCGCCTCCTCCCAGCTGGCGGGGCGAAGGAAGTCCATGGTGGCTCTCTTCTAGTGGCTCTGGTGGTGGGGGTCGGACGTCTGGGCCCTGGGGGACGTTCGGCCCTCGACTTCGGTGTTCATGTCCTGTTCACGCGGTGTGTGGCCTAGTACACAAGCCACGATGGCCGGGGTGCAGTCACCGAAAACATGAAGGAGTTGGCCGGTGCCCCGGCACGTCTTGTAGATTCGAACGAAAGACGGGGAACGGATACCTCGCCGTTTCCCCCTGGAAACGGCTACACCACCCGACCGACCCCACCGTCGAATACGCGACAACCCCACCACCCACTCGAAGGAACGGCGGCGACACGATGCGGCTGCGCGCACTGCTGGAGAACGACGCGCTCGGGCTGCGCCTGCTGGGCGGCGAGGACGAGCTGGACCGCTCGGTCCGCGGCGTGATGACCACGGACCTCAAGGATCCCAGCCGGTACCTCTCCGGCGGCGAGCTCGTCCTCACGGGCCTGGCCTGGCTGCGGGAGCCGGCCGACGCCGAGCCCTTCGCCCGGATCCTCAGCCAGGCCGGGGTCGCCGCCCTGGCGGCTGGCGAGGCCGAGCTGGGCGACATCCCGGACGATCTCGTGGAGGCGTGTTCGCGCCACCGGCTGCCGCTCTTCGCGGTCAACGAATCCGTTGCGTTCGCGACGATCACCGAACACGTTGTTCGACAGGTCTCCGGTGAGCGGGCCGGCGACCTGGCCGCCGTCGTGGACAGGCACAGGCGTCTGATGACCTCGGGACCGGCGGGCGGCGGCCCGGAGGCCGTCCTGGACCTGCTCGGCTCGGACCTGGACCTGCGGGCCTGGGTGCTCTCCCCCACCGGCCGGCAGATCGCGGGCGCGGGCGAGCCCCTGGAGCCGGCCCTGGCCGCCGCCCTGGCGGGCGAGCACCTGGCCGCCACCCGGACCGGCCGGCGCGGCCCGCACCGGCTGACCGCGCACGGCACCGTGTACTCGCTCTTCCCGATCCGCAACACCGGCCGGGCCGCCGGGCCCGCCTCCCGGGACGTCCGCGAGACCGTCCTGTCCGACTGGCTGCTCGCCGTCGAGGCGGACGCCGGGGACTGGCCGGCCGCCCGGCTCGACCTGCTCCAGGGCGTCACCCAGCTGATCTCCGTCGAGCGCGACCGCCGCGACGCGGCCCGCACGGTGCGCCGCCGGCTCGCCCAGGAGGTCCTCGAACTGGTGCAGACGGGCGCCGCCCCCGCCGAGATCGCGGCCCGGCTGCGGGTCGCCGCCCCGGTGCTGCTGCCCGGCCTGGGCGCCGCCCCGCACTGGCAGGTCGTCGTCGCCCGCGTCGAGTGGGACCAGGAGGGCGGCCAGGCCCCGGTGGAGCCCGGCCCGGTCACCCAGGCGCTCCTGGAGGAGATCCTGGTCGACCCGGCGACCGTCGGCGCCGAGTCCGCCGACCGGATCGCGGTGGCCCACACCGGCGACGAGGCCATCGCCCTGGTGCCGCTGGCGGCCGGCCCGCTGCCGGAGAGCGAGGACGACGGCCCGGCCACCGCCCTGGGCCTGCACGCCGACGCCCTGCTGGCGGCGGTGCGGACCCCGCTCTCGTCCGGCCTCGCCGACGACGGGCGGCTCACGCTCGGCGTCAGCGCCGCCGTGCACTCGGCGGAGGGCCTGCGCGGCGCCCTGGAGGAGGCCCGGCACGCCCGCCGGGTGGCCGCCGCCCGCCCGGGCCGGGTCTGCGCGGCCGGCCACCACGAGCTGGCCTCGCACGTCCTGCTGCTGCCCTTCGTCCCGGACGACGTGCGGCGCGCCTTCACGGCCCGGCTGCTCGACCCGCTGCGGGACTACGACCGGCGCCACCGCGCGGAGCTGATCCCGACCCTGGAGGCCTTCCTCGACTGCGACGGCTCCTGGACCCGCTGCGCGACCCGGCTGCACCTGCACGTGAACACGCTGCGCTACCGGGTGGGCCGGATCGAGCAGCTGACCGGACGCGACCTCTCCCGCCTGGAGGACAAGCTCGACTTCTTCCTGGCCCTGCGGATGAGCTGACGCCCGGGCCGGGCACCCCGCGGCGTGCGGAATTCACTCCTTCGGTTGAGTCCGGAGGAGTGAAGGAAGCCCCTGCCGGCCGGCCCTCCCGCGGGGTCCGGCGAACCGCTCCCCTCCCTGATCACCGCCGTGATCACGGGCCCCAGCGCCCCCTGACGCCCCGTCGGACCCGGTCCCGGCGGGGCGTCGCACACGCCCCGCAGCTTTGTGAAATTTTTCACCCGACCCCTTGGCCGGGTGCCGCCGTTCGTGCTGAGATTCCGTCCTACTCAACAGCTCGACGGCGCGCTCGGGGAGGGCAATGTGGCGGACACCGCCATGTCTGGTTCCGAATCAGGGGGCGGCACGGATCCGTCCCTCGCCCACGGCAAGGAGACTCCGGTGGAGACCGCCATATGGCGGCTCCGCTCCCGCGGCTGCTGGGCCGACGCGGCGGCGCTGCTCGCACCCCGCGCCCACGAACCGGCCGCGGCGCTCGAAAGGGCCGCGCTGCTGATCGAGCGCTGTCTCTACACCGAACAGGGCTGGGCCGAGGCCGAGGAGGCGCTGCGTGCCGCCGAGGCGGTCGCGAGCAGCGACGAGGAACGCGGGGCGGCGGCCTGCGAACGCGGCTATCTCGCCTACGCCTCCACCCTGTTGGGCGTCCGGGACCGCGCCGACGAGGCCCGCATGGCGCTGGGCCGGGCGGCCGCCCTGATCGCCCCGTCCGAGCCGGGACGCCCGCTGCTCGACTACCGGCGCGGCCTGATCGCCCAGAACCTGGGCGACTCCCCGCAGGCGGCCCGGGCGGCGTACCGCCGGGCCCACGCGGGCGCCACCGCGCAGGGCGACGACCTGCTCCTCTCCTCCACCTGGCGCCATCTCGCCGGACTGGCCCTGCGCGAGGGCGAGTTGGCGGAGGCCCGGCACGGCTTCGCCGAGTCCCTGCGGATCCGCGAGGAGTTGGGCTATCTCATCGGCACCGCACCGGCGCTCACCGCGCTGGCCGACACCGAGACGGAACCGGAGGCGGGCCGGCTGCGCGCCGAGGCCCGCAGGCTCTTCCGCCTCCTCGGCGGCGTACCGACCTGGCTGGCCGGGCAGTTGACGCCCCACACCGCCATGTGAGACCCGCCCGAAAGCCCTCACCGGTCCTGACGGCACCTCACTTGCCGTGCGGCTCCAGGCAGATGAGGCTCTCGTCCGTCCCGACGAGGAGGGCTCCGGTCGCGGTCACCGCGACCGCGCGGACCGCCGGGCCCGGCCGGAAGGCCCGGCGCGGCCCGCCCCCCTCCACGGGGATCAGCTCCACCCGCCCGTCGGCCCAGGCGGCCGCGACGAGCGGACCGCCGGGGGCCGGGGCCGCGTGCAGGGCGACGACCGGCGCCCGGCGCTCCGCGAGCGGTTCGGGCACCGGCGCGCGCCCGGGGGTCCAGAGCCGTACGGTCCCGTCGGCGCCGCCCGAGCAGACGAAGGGGGTCTCGGACTCCACGGCGGTCACGGCGGTGACCCGGCCGCTGTGCGAGGCGGCCTGGTGGAGGCCGGTCACCCCGAAGGCGTGGACCGAGCCGAGCCGGTCCCCCACCACCACCGAGCCGGCGATGGCCGCGAGCGCGGTGCCCGGGTGCCGGGAGAGCGTGGTGGAGACGGCCTCGGTGAGCCGCTCCAGATAAGGAGGACGGGGCGCCGTGCCCCGCACGGCGTGCAGCCGGCCGCGCTCGTCGAGCAGCAGCACCGTCCCGTCGGCGGTGGGCGCCAGGGCGGTGATCCCGCCCGCGACCCGGTGGGCGAGGCGCCCCTCGCCGGAGGCGTCCGCCTCCCGCAGCAGCCGGACCGTGCCCGTGCGGTCGCCGACGAGCACCAGCTCGGCCGAGGGCCCGCCGGCCGTCGCGCCCAGCACCGCGACCGGTCCCGGCCACGGCGGGGAGACGTCGCCGCGGTGCCGGGCCCACCGCATCCGCCACGGGGCGGGCGCCGCCCGCTCGGCGAGGGCGGGCCGCAGCCTTGGATCGGCGCCGTCGCCGAGGGCGGTGAGCAGCACCAGCGCCCGGTCGGCCGGGCCGTCCGCCGCGCAGAGCGCCTGCCCGGCCCGCAGCCAGGCGTCGCGCAGCCCGCCGTGGTCGTCGGCGGAGGCGGTCGCGTACCCGGTGGTGACGAGGAGCGGGTCGGCGGCGCAGACGGCGGCGGGATCGGAGAGGTCGGGGAGGCCGGGGAGCGGCGGCGCGGACGGCGTCGGCTCCGGACCGCGGTCGCCGGCCCCGTCGTGAGCGGGGTCGGGATCGGGGTCGGGGTCCAGATCGAGGTCGAGGTCGACCACCGTGGTCCGGGCGGCCCGGGGCGGGCGGGTGCCGGTGCGGGTCTCCACCACCAGGCGGATCCGCCCGACCTCGGCGAGGCCGGAGAGCAGCTCGGTGACGGCCTCCGGTTCGGCGGCGGCGTGCAGGTCGGTGAGGAGCAGGACGGTCCGGCCGGAGCGGCGGGCCTCGCTGGTGGCGAGGGCGTGGACGAGGTCGGCCGGCGTCCCCGCCACCACGCCCAGCCGGTCGGCGAGGGTCCAGGCCACGCCCAGCGCGCTCTGCCCGGCGAGCGGGACGGGCACCCGCTCGGTCCGGGGGCGGCCGCGCCGGGCCCGGGTCCCGTGCGCCGCGAGCCAGCCCAGGAGCGCGGTCTTCCCGCTGCCGGGACCGCCGGTGACCAGGCACAGCCGGGGCGCGTCGGGGTCGGTCAGCCAGCCGAGGAGCGCGCCCGCCCCGGGGCGCGTGCCTATGGGGGTCCGCCGCCGTGCGGGCGGGGCCGGGGGAGAGGGTCGGCGTCCGTCCGCCGGGGACGGGGTCGCGGACGGCATGGGGCAACCTCACGGGCGGCGCGGGACGGGCGGCTGTCGACCACGACCTTAGTGGGCGGGGGCCCCGGGGAGACCGCCCGCCGGGGGACCGGTTCCCGCGGGGTTCCGGCGGCGGGCGGATCAGCCGTCCGCGCCCGTGAAGTGCTCGCGCACCAGCGCCTCGACGACGGGGAGGTCCTGGGCGACGAGGGCGTCCAGGAGGGCGGAGTGCTCGGCGGCGTCGGCGACGAGGTCGGCGTGGCGCGGGACGGGGGCGCTGAGGAGGGGCCACTGGGAGCGGCGGTGCAGGTCGTCGGCGACGGCGAGCAGCTGTTCGTTGCCGGCGAGGGCGAGGACGGCGCGGTGGAAGGCGCGGTCGGTCTCCGCGTAGTGGGCGCGGTCGCCGCGGGCGGCGGCGGCGCCGGTGGCCTCGGCGAGCGGGCGCAGTCCGGCCCAGCGGGCGGCGGGGACGGTGCGGGCGAGCCGGAGCATGACGGGGACCTCGATCAGGGCCCGCACCTCGGCCAGCTCGGCGAGCTCGCGGGGGGTGCGGACGACGACGCGGAAGCCCCGGTTGGGGACGACCTCGACGGCCCCCTCGACGGCCAGGCGCTGCATCGCCTCGCGGACGGGGGTGGCGGAGACGCCGAAGCGCTCGCCGAGCGCGGGGGCGGAGTACACCTCGCCGGGCCGCAGCTCGCCGGCGACGAGGGCGGTCCGCAGGGCGTCCAGGATCTGGCCCCGGACGGAGTGGCGCCGCACGGCGCGCGGGCCGTCGCCGGGGAGTCCGGCGTCCTCGCCCGCCGGCGCGGGGGCGCCTCCGGGGCGGGGGAAGGGGGGCTCGCCGTGGGTGTGCTCGCCCCGGGCCTGTTCGGGGACGCGGGCGTTCTCCACCGCCTCCGGCACGGGCCGGGGGGCGCCGCCCGGACGCTCGCCCCGGGGGTCGCCGAATCGCACGGACGGTCCCTCCGTCGCCCGCTCGCGCGCTGCGCCCTGCTCCACCCGGGTCCTCCTGCGGCCTCGTGCCGGGCCCGGCTCGCGATACCCGGGCCCCCTGTGCACCATAGGCGAACGGACCGTTCCGTGGGACCGCGCCCACGGGGCCCCGACGGGCGCGGGAGTGCCGGTGGTGAGACGCGATGCCGTTTCGGGTAAGGTAAGGCTAACCTGCTAACGATCGCGATTCGGTGGTCCGCATGACCGTCCCCGCCCTGCTTCCCTCCCCCGTCGCCTCGCCCGTCGCGGCCTCGTACGCCCGGCTCGCCGAGGTCTTCTCCGGCCTGCGGATAGAGGAGACGGCCGGGGACGAACGCCTGCCACGCGGTGCCGGCTGGGTCCGGGCCGAGGAGCTCGCGGCCGGCGGCCCCGCCCTGGACGCCTTCCTCGCCTGGGACAACGCGCAGGTGCTCCGCGACTACGGCCAGCAGGCCCGGCCCGACGTCGTCGCCAGCTTCGGCCTCCACCGCTACGCCTGGCCCGCCTGTCTCCTGGTGACCGTCCCCTGGTTCCTGCACCGCCGGGTCCCCCGCCTCCCCGTCGGCGCCGTCTCCTTCCAGCGGGCCCTGGGCCGGATGGCGGTCTCCGTCGATGCCTTCGCCTGCCTGCCGGACGACCCCGCCGCCGCGCTGCCCGGCGCCCGGGTGGTCGCCGACGAGGAGGCCCTGCGCGCGGAGGTGCGCGCCTCGCTCGCCGAGCACTTCGAGGCCCTCCTCACCGGCTTCGGCCCGCGGATGCGGCGCGGCCGCCACGCCCTGTGGGGGATGGTGACGGACGAGATCGTGGAGAGCCTCTGGTACATCGGCGCCCTGCTCGGCGAGGAGGAGCGGGCGATGGCCGAGCTGGAGCTGCTGCTGCCGGGGAAGACCGGCGGCAGGCCGGAGAAGCCGTACGCGGGCGGGGCGGCGTTCCGTCCGCTGCCCGGGGCCGAGGCGCCGGACGGCACGCCCCGCGCCACCCGGGACCGGGCCACCTGCTGCTTCTTCTACACCCTGCGCCCCGAGGACACCTGCATCACCTGTCCGCGCACCTGCGACGCCGAGCGGGTCCGGCGGCTCACCACCGCGGCCTGAGCCGTCCGCCACCCCCTGCGGCTCACACCACCCGCACGAGTGACGTGAATCGAACGCAACCCTGCTCACGCGGAAGGCCGTTCGACCAGAAGGTACCTATTCGTATGCCCTGAGCCCCCGTTGGCGTGCTCTTGCCCCGAAACCCCCTGTGCCCGCCGGTCGGTCGGACAGTATGGGCGGCCAAACGCACACGGCGATGCGAGGGACACCGCATGAGACTGACCGACATATCGCTGGACTGGCTGCTTCCGGGCGGCGTGATGGTGGCCGGGGTCCTGACGGCGGTGGCGGTGCTCGCGCGCGGGAAGCGCGCCGGTGACCAGGCCGCGGCCGAGGATTCCTGGGAACGCAGCGAGGAGCGCCGCAGACGCAAGGAGGCGATCTACGGATTCGCCTCGTACGGGCTGCTGTTCTGCTGTGCCGCGGTCGCGGCGGCGCTCTCCTTCCACGGGCTCGTCGGCTTCGGCCGGCAGAACCTCAACCTGACCGGCGGCTGGGAGTACCTCGTCCCGTTCGGCCTCGACGGCGCCGCGATGTTCTGCTCGGTGCTCGCCGTCCGCGAGGCCAGCCACGGCGACGCGGCCCTCGGCTCGCGCCTCCTGGTCTGGCTCTTCGCGGGCGCCGCCGCCTGGTTCAACTGGGTCCACGCGCCGCGCGGCCTGGGTCACGACGGGGCTCCGCAGTTCTTCGCGGGCATGTCCCTGTCGGCCGCGGTCCTCTTCGACCGGGCGCTGAAGCAGACCCGGCGGGCCGCGCTGCGGGAGCAGGGGCTCGTCCCCCGGCCGCTCCCCCAGATCCGCATCGTGCGGTGGATAAGGGCCCCCCGGGAGACCTTCGCCGCCTGGTCGCTGATGCTCCTGGAGGGCGTGCGGACGCTGGACGAGGCGGTCGACGAGGTCCGGGAGGACCGGCGCGAGAAGGAGCAGAACCGGATCCGCCGGCGCGAGCAGGCCAAGCTCGACCGGGCTCGGATCAAGGCGCTCAACCGTCAGCACCGGGCCTTCGGGCGCGGCGGGCGCCAGGTGGAGGTGGCGGCGCTGGCCGCCGCCACCGGGGCCGGCGGGGGCCAGGCCCCCGTGGCCGGGTCGGGTTCCGCGACGGCGGCGGTGCCCGCCGCCGTCGCGGAACCCGCCATAGCGGACCCGGGACAACTGCCGCTTCGGCCCCGGCCCTCCCTGCAAGCCGTCAGGGGCAGTGAGTCGCGGACGGTGGACCTCACCGCCGAGGACGACACCCAGGCGATGCCCCGCTACGCCTTCGACTCCCTGGAGGCGAAGCTCACCGAAATGGAGCGGAAGCTCGGCTGACGCCGCCGCTCCCCCACCCCACGGCGGGGCCGCCCCTCAGGCGGCCCCGCCGTTCAGTTCGAACCAGACGACCTTGCCGGAGCCGCGCTCCTCGACGCCCCAGGAGTCGGCGAGCTCCCCGACGAGGAAGAGACCCCGGCCGTGCGTACCGTCGTCGGCGGGCGGTACGAGCGGACCGGTGAGACCGGGCTCGAAGTCGCGGACCTCGACCCGCAGCTGCCCCGGGTCGACGGTGGCGGTCACCACCGCCCCGTGGCCGGTGTGCAGCAGCGCGTTGGTGACCAGTTCGCTGGTGAGCAGTTCGGCCACGTCCCCGGCGCCGGGTCCGCCCCAGGCGCCGAGCAGCGCGCGTAACGCGTGGCGCACCTCCGGCACCGCGGTCAGGTCCGCCCCGCCCACCTCCCTGAGCAGTTGAGTCGGCTGTCGTGCCTTCCCGGCCATAGCCCCCACCCGCGGTCGCGTCGAACAGACTCACGGGGAAGCCTGCCCCACGAGCCGGTCCGCATGCGCCGGGCCGGCGTCCTCAGGGCCGGGGGACGTTGCGCAGGTTGGAACGGGCCATCTGGAGCATCCGGCCCACTCCCCCGTCGAGGACGATCTTCCCGGCGGAGAGGGCGAAGCCGGTGACCATGTCGGCGCTGATCCTCGGGGGGATGGAGAGGGCGTTGGGGTCGGTGACGACGTCGACGAGGGCGGGGCCCTTGTGCTTGAAGGCGTCCTTGAGTGCCCCGGCGAGCTGCTTGGGCTTCTCCACCCGCACCCCGTAGGCGCCGGCCGCGCGGGCGACCGCGGCGAAGTCGGGGTTCTTGTTGCCCGTCCCGTACGAGGGGAGGCCGGCGACCAGCATCTCCAGTTCGACCATCCCGAGGGAGGAGTTGTTGAACAGCACGATCTTCACGGGGAGTTCGTACTGGACGAGGGTGAGGAAGTCGCCCATGAGCATGGAGAAGCCGCCGTCGCCGGAGAGCGAGACGACCTGCCGGCCGCGGTCGGTGAACTGGGCGCCGATGGCCTGCGGCAGCGCGTTGGCCATCGATCCGTGGCTGAAGGAACCGATGATCCGGCGGCGTCCGTTGGGGGTGAGGTAGCGGGCCGCCCAGACGTTGCACATGCCGGTGTCGACGGTGAACACGGCGTCCTCGTCGGCGAGTTCGTCGAGGACGGAGGCGACGTACTCGGGGTGGATCGGAGTGTGCTTCTCCACCTTGCGGGTGTAGGCCTTCACCACCCCCTCCAGGGCGTCGGCGTGCTTCTTCAGCATCTTGTCCAGGAAGCGCCGGTCGGTGCGGGGCCGGACCCTGGGGGTGACGCAGCGCAGGGTCTCCCGGACGTCGCCCCAGACGGCCAGGTCGAGCCGGGAGCGGCGGCCGAGGCGCTCGGGCCGCACGTCGATCTGCACGATCCGGACGTCGTCGGGGAGGAAGGCGTTGTACGGGAAGTCGGTGCCCAGCAGGATCAGCAGGTCGCACTCGTGCGTGGCCTCGTAGGCGGCGCCGTAGCCGAGCAGTCCGCTCATGCCGACGTCGAAGGGGTTGTCGTACTGGATCCACTCCTTGCCCCGCAGGGCGTGGCCGACCGGGGCCTTGAGGCGCTCGGCGAACTGCATCACCTCGGGGTGGGAGCCGGCGGTGCCGCTGCCGCAGAAGAGCGTCACCCGTTCGGCCGCGTCGATCATCCGGACCAGGGCGTCGATCTCGGAGTCGCCGGGGCGGACGGTGGGGCGCGAGGTGACCAGCGCCGAGCCGGTGGCCTTCTCCGGGGCGGGCTGGCCGGCGATGTCGCCGGGGAGCGCGACCACCGAGACGCCGCCGCGCCCGACGGCGTGCTGGACGGCGGTGTGCAGCAGCCGGGGCATCTGCTTCGGGTGGGAGATCAGCTCGCTGTAGTGGCTGCACTCGCGGAACAGCTGGTCGGGGTGGGTCTCCTGGAAGTAGCCGAGCCCGATCTCGCTGGACGGGATGTGGGAGGCGAGGGCGAGTACGGGGGCCATCGAGCGGTGGGCGTCGTACAGGCCGTTGATGAGGTGGAGGTTGCCGGGCCCGCAGGAGCCCGCACAGGCCGCGAGGCGGCCGGTGATCTGGGCCTCGGCGCCCGCGGCGAAGGCGGCGGTCTCCTCGTGGCGCACCTGGATCCAGTCGATGGCGGGGTTGCGCCGGATGGCGTCGACGACCGGGTTCAGGCTGTCGCCGACCACCCCGTACAGGCGCTGGACGCCGGCCCGGACGAGGATGTCGACGAATTGCTCCGCTACGTTCTGTTTGGCCATGGGTCCATCAACACACGGCCCGGCGTCTCACGCCTCCCAGACGGCGGCTCCCGTACGGTCGTCGGCGTACCCGGTCACCCTCAGCTGGGTGTCGGCGAGGAAGGCGGCGAGACCGGGCGCCTCGGCGCCGCTCCAGCGGGCGGCCAGCTCGCGGGCGAGCTCGGGCTCGCCGCGCATCGGCTCGGCGAGGCCGGGCGAGGCGAGGAGGAGGGTGTCGCCGGGGCGGGCCACCGAGGCGCGGAAGCGGAAGGGTTCGGCGGGCGGCGGCACGGGCTCCTCGACGAGCGGCCCGGGGGCGGTGGTGATGCCGAGGTCCATGGTGAGCCGGTCGCCCTCCTCGGTCGCCTCCGGGATCCCGCGCGGCGGCGTCGAGCCGAAGCCGACGACGGGCGCGCCGGCGACCGAGGCGGGGTCGGGGAGCAGCGGCTCGATGTCCTGCCAGGCGCCGTCGCGCAGCCGGAAGAGCCCGCCGCCGCCGACGCCGAAGAAGACCCGGGTGCGGCAGTCGGGGTCGGCGGGGATGAGCAGGCAGCGCAGGGTGGCGGTGTACGCGTCGGGCTCCACGCCGCGCTCGGCGGCCCGGGCCCGGAGCCGTCCGTAGGTGCGGTCGGTGAGCCGGTGCAGGCCGGACTTGAGCTCGCCGCGGCGGCCGGAGCGGATGTCCTCGGAGAGGCGGGCGTGGCTGCGGCCGACGGCCTCCCCGATCCAGCGGCAGGCGTCGGTGGCGGCGAGGTGGGCCTCCTCGGCGGCCCGGGAGCCGGCGGCGACGGCGACCAGGACGAGCGCGGTCTCGTCGTGTCCGAAGCGGGCGGTGAGGAGGGCGTCCCGGCGGGGTTCGCCCCGGTAGCGGGCGGAGTCGCCGCGCACGGAGGCGGCGCGGAGGGTGGCGGTGCCGTAGCGGGCGCCGTCGAGGACGGTGTCGGCGACCAGGTCGCCGAGTTCGCCGGGCCGCGCGGCGGGCAGGGCGGTGGGCTCGGCCTCGTACGTGGGCGGCCGGCTGCCGACGAAGCCGGTGCGGGGCCGGGGCACCGGCACCTGGAGGGTCGGCTCGTGGCCGGCGGGGAGGTGGACCCGCACGGTGGCGTCCTCGGGCGCGGGCGCCGTCCCGGCGGCCCGCACGGGCTCCGGCTCGGGCTCGGGCTCCGGCTCCGCGGGGGCCGGGGGCGGCGAGGGGAAGGTGCGGGGGCCCTCGGCGGGCGCCTCCCAGGGCGCGGGGCCGAGGGACGGCGGGGCGGCCGGGCGGGGCGGCGGGGAGGGGGCGGCGGGGCCGGGACGGGCCGGGCGGGTGGCCTCGGGCGCGGTCACCGGGGGCGCCGCGGGCGGAGCGGGCACGGCCGGGTGGGCCGGAGGGGGCGGGGCCGCGGGGGGTGCCGGCGGCGGGGCCGCGAGAGGCGCCGGCGGCGGGGCCGCAGGGGTCTCGGGCGCGGTGGCCCGGGTGGCGGAGGCGAAGCGGGCGTCGAGGGTGTCACCCGGGGGTGCCGGGACGCCGCCCTCCGCCGTCTCGTCGTAGAGCGCGTCCCACCAGTCGTCCCCCTGCTGCGTCATGCCCTTATTGTCCACCGCGGGCGGCCCGGGAAAACGGGACACGAGGAAAACCGTTGCTGCGAATGGGTGGTCCGCCGGACGACCCCACCCCCCACGGGAAGGACGTCCGGCGGACCGGCGTGGTCAGCGCACGTCGTAGGCGCGGACCACGGTCTGGGTGACGGAGTTGCCGTGGGCGTCCGTCAGTTCGGTCTTCAGGGTGACCGGCTTGCCCGTCGCGCCCGCGTGGTTCACGGTCGCGACCCACTCGCCGCCCGCCTTCGCGACCTGTGCCTCGGTCCAGGTGGTGCCCCCGTCGTAGGAGTACGAGAGGGAGGCCGAGGTGAGGGCGCCCGGCTGGTATCCGGCGTGACCGGTGGCGCCGAGGCGGATCCGCTGGCCGTCGGTGGCGGCGAGGGTCTTGAGTCCGTCCACCGGCAGGTCGTACCGGGGGAAGAGGATCGGGATGCCCTGAGAATAGACGGTCTCGTCGAGCTGGGAGGTGAATTTCCAGATCGACTGCACGGAGGTGGAGCGGGCCCAGTTCCGGTTGCCGATCTTCGTGGTGTTCTGTTCGAGCTCGTACGTGCCGCGCTCGGCGGGCACCTCGAAGACCCCGAAGGGCCACGCGTTCTCGCCGACGAGCTCCCCGTCGCGGCGCAGCCGCAGGTTGCCGAGGTCGCCGAAGGAGCCGGGCTCGGCGTGGTGGACGCCGTCGCCCCACATCGCGGCGGCGAAGCCGATGAGGTTGCCCTGGCGCTCGGAGACGAGGACGGGCTCGCCGGCGGCGTCACGCGGGGCGGTCGGCACGACGACGCCGTCGTACCAGCGCTCGGTGCGCCGCTCGCCGGGGGCGTAGGCGTGCAGGTCGCCGACCATCAGCTCGCCGTAGGGGAAGCTGCTGCCGGTCATCTGCCGCCAGGCGGTGTCGCCGGGCGTGTAGTACTCGGTGCGGCTGCCCGGGGCGGGGACGGTCTCCAGGCCGGCGAAGCCGACGGAGGTGCCGTTCGGGCGGTACGCGGCGGGGAAGTTCGTGAAGTCCGCGGCGACGCCGGCCGATCCGTGGGTGACCTCGGAGCGCCCGAGGCGGGAGTCGCGGACCCGGTGGGTGCGGTCGCGGTCGACCTCACCGGTCTCGGGGAAGGCGAGGCTGTAGACGTAGGGCGGCCTGGCGGTGCCCTTCCAGTGCAGGGTGACCTCGCCGGCGGCGAGCCGGTCGCGGAGCGCGGCGGCCTCGGCGGCCGGGACCGCGAGGACCGGCAGGCCGGCGCCGGTGAAGCCGCCGGCCGGGTACCAGCGGAGCGCCGACTCGTGGTGGACGACGACGCCGAGCGCGCCGGCGGCCTTGGCGTTGCGGGCGAGGGTGCCGACGGCGGTGGTGTCGTCGGGGAGGCGGACCAGGGCGAGGCGGCCCTGGACGCCGGCGGCCTTCAGCTCGTCCGGGGTGCCGGCGCCGGCGTCGACGAGCCGGGCGGAGCCGGTGCCGTCGAGGTTGTCGGAGCCGGTGGAGGCGGTCACGGCGTGGAGCTCCAGGCCGTCGCCGGTGCGCAGCGAGGAGAGCTGCGGGGCGGCGGCGCGCCAGTAGCTGCCGGACTCGAAGGAGCCGTCGCGGGCCTCGCCCTCGACGGAGGCGTAGTAGGCGCGGATGGTGCGGGGGCCGATGGCGGTGCCGGAGTGCATCCAGACGTCGTCCCAGGAGCGGGCGAACGCGAGGGTGGTGCCGCGGACCTCGGAGGGGCGCTCGGTGCGGACCGAGAGGCGGGCGGCCTCGCGGGCGTCGAGGACGACGGTGGTGTCCTTCCGGACCTCCAGCTGCGGGCGGGCCAGGTGGGTGAGGGAGTCGGTCAGCGTGGCGCCCTCACCGGCGTCGGGGGTGGTGACGAAGGAGGTGAGGAAGTAGCTGCCGGGACGCACCCGGAAGACCTGGTCGGCTGCGCCGTCGTTGAAGCGGCGCTCGCCGGTGGCGGTGTCGGTGCCGATGACGTCGAGCGAGGAGGGGCCGTCGGCCGGCTTGCCCAGGCGGTCGATCAGCTTGACGCGCAGGGTGACCGTCTCGGGCTCGACGTGGAGGGAGAACGGGGTGGAGACGTGGACGCCGCCGCGGGCGGTGGCGACGACCCTGCCCGTGACGTCGCCGTACTGCGCGCGCTCCAGGCGGGCGGTGGGGTCGAGGGCCAGCGGGACCCCGACGGTGGCGCCGGCCGGGACCTCGACCTTGCGCTTGCCGAGGCGGGCGACCGAGGACCGGACGGCGGAGCCGTCGTTGCCGGTGACCCTCTCGACGGCCAGGTCGAGGGTGACCGGGGCCTTGGAGGTGTTGGTGTAGGGGACGGTGACCGTGGTGCGGTCGCTCCTGTCCTGCGGCCAGTGGAAGGTGCCGCCCTGGACGGCCGGGGCGGAGAGCACCGTCTGGTCGATCGCGGCCTTGACGTCGAGCCGCCCGCCGCCGGTCTCGCGGACGTCACCGGGGATGCCGGTCTCGGCGGAGGAGACCAGGGCCGCCTTCAACTGACGTGCGGTCCAGTCGGGGTGACGCTGCTTCAGGATGGCCGCGGCGCCGGCGACGTGCGGGGTTGCCATCGAGGTACCGGACATCGCCCGGTACGCGTAGAGGCCCCGGCCGCCGGCCGCGGCGGCGGAGATGCCGACGCCGGGGGCGGCGATCTCCGGCTTGAGGGTGTGCGCCTCGTTGGCGATCGGGCTGCGGCTGGAGAACCAGGCGGTGGAGTCGTCGCGGTCGGTGGCGCCGACGGTGAGGACGCCGGGCGCGCAGCCGGGCGAGGAGACGGAGTTGAGGGTCGGGCCGGTGTTGCCCGCGGCGACGACGAACAGCGTGCCCCCGTTCTGCGCGAGTCGTTCGGCGGCGGCGGACATCGGGTCGTCGCAGTCGGTCTCGGAGGGGTTGCCGAGGCTCATGGAGACGACGTCGGCGCCCTGGGCGACGGCCCACTCCATGCCGGCGATGATCCACGAGGTGGCGCCGGAGCCGGAGTCGTCGAGGACCTTGCCGTTGAGGAGCAGGGCGCCGGGGGCGACGCCCTTCTTCTCGCCTCCGCTCGCGGCGCCGGAGCCGCCGACGGTGGAGAGGGTGTGGGTGCCGTGGCCCTGGACGTCGCCGGTGCCGGCGGAGTCGGTGAAGTTCTCCGAGGCGACGATCCGGCCCTTGAGGTCGGGGTGTTCGGCGTCGGCGCCGGTGTCGAGGACCGCGACCTTGGTGCCGGTGCCGTCGTAGCCGGCGGCCCACGCCTCGGGGGCGTGCACCTGCCGGGTGGACCGCTCCAGGGTCGCCTCGACCTTGCGGTCCAGCCAGAGCTTCTCGATGCCGGCGGAGGCGGAGCGGGCGGCGGGGGCGGAGACCTCGGACCAGAAGGTGGCGGCCTGCTTCTTGTCCGCCCGGAGGGCGACGCCGCCGATGGTCCTCAGGAGCTGGCCGCGGCGGGCGCCGCGCGGGGCGGCCGGGGCGGTGCGGGCGGTGGCGCCGGAGCCGTAGACGGCGATGAGCGGCAGCGTGGTGGTGGAGGCGTCGTCGTAGCCCTGCCGGACCAGGCCGGTGACGTTGAACAGCTCCTCGTCGACCAGGTCGGCGGCGAGCGCGGCGGTGGCGTCCTCGGGGTAGACGTAGAGGTCCTGGCCGGAGCGGCGGGTCTGGACCAGCGGCACGGTGCCGTCCTCGCGGGGCAGCACGGTGGCGGCGGGGTTGCCGCGCCCGTCGCGGCCGACCAGGACGCGGTCGCCGGTGACCAGGGTGACCGTGGCGGGTCGCTCCCCGGAGCGTGCCCGGGCCTCGCTGCCGACCGGCGGGCGTTCCGCGGAGCCGCCGGCCGGCGGCTGGGCCGCGACGGACGGCAGGGCCGCGGTGACGGCCAGGACGGCGGCGGTCGCCGCCCCCAGGGCCGTACGCGAAATCGGACGCATCGCTCTCCCCATCTGATTCCGGACAACTGGCGCAAGTGGCGTGTACCCGGAGGCGGTTGGTGCTGCGGTGGCGCCACATTGGCAGAGGTGAGGGCGGTGCAGGGATGATGGGCGAGGCGGGAATACGCCGTGGCCGATTCCCGCCAGGTCACCAACGGAACGAATGCCTCCGGAGAACGTGCGCGGAACGTCGCGCGCGGTCCGCCGGGGCACGGCGAGGGGCGGGAACCGATGCTGGGAGCGATAGGACTGGACGAGCGGCAGGAGTCCGCCTACCGGGCGCTGATCGCGCTCGGGGCGGCCGAGGTCACCGACCTGGCGCACCGGCTCTCGCTGCCCGAACAGGACACCGAGCGGGCGCTGCGCCGCCTGGAGGCGCAGGGCCTCGCCGCCCAGTCCTCGGCGCGCACCGGCCGCTGGGTCGCGGCGCCGCCCGCGGTCGCGCTCGGCGCCCTGCTCACCCAGCAGCGGCACGAGCTGGAGCAGGCGGAGCTCGCGGCGGCGCTGCTCGCGGAGGAGTACCGGGCGGAGGCGACCGAGCCGGCCGTCCACGACCTGGTCGAGGTGGTCACCGGGGCGAGCGCCGTCACCCACCGCTTCCTCCAGCTCCAGCTCGGTGCGACCGAGGAGGTCTGCGCGCTCGTCACGGGCAAGCCGATCGCCGTCTCCGGCGTGGAGAACGACGCGGAGGAGCTGGCCGCCGGTCGGGGCGTGCGCTACCGGGTGGTCGTCGAACGGGAGGTGCTGACCCTCCCCACCGGCCTGCTGGAACTGTCGGCGGCGCTCGGCCGCGAGGAGCAGATCCGGGTGGTCGACCGGGTGCCGACCAAGCTGGTGGTGGCCGACCGCAGCCTCGCGATGGTGCCGCTCACCGGCCGGGGCGCGGAACCGGCCGCGCTCGTGGTGCACGCGAGCGGCCTCCTGGAGTCCCTGATGGGCCTCTTCGAGGCGGTGTGGCGGGAGGCGCTGCCGCTGCGGCTGGGCGCGGGCGCGCAGATCACCGAGGAGCAGGCGCCCGGCCCGGACACCACCGACCTGGAGATCCTCTCCCTGCTGCTCGCCGGGATGACCGACGCGAGCGTGGCCAAACAGCTGGACCTGGGCCTGCGGACGGTCCAGCGGCGGGTGAAGGGCCTGATGGAGCTGGCCGCGGTGACGACCCGGCTCCAGCTCGGGTGGCACGCGTACGAGAAGGGGTGGGTGGCCCGGTAGGGGCCACGCCGCACCCGCGACGAGAAGCCGGGCGAGAGCCGCGCCGGCCGCCCGGCGAAAGCCCTGTCCGACCCGCGCCGGACACCCGGCCAAAGCCCCGCCCGACCTGCGGCGGGCGCCCGGCGAAAGCCCTGTCCGACCCGCGCCGGACACCCGGCGGGAGCCGCGCCCACCCCGCGCCGGACACCCGGCGAAAGCCCCGCCCGACCCGCGCCGGGCGCCCCCGAACGGCTTTCGCGACCTGCGGGAACGCTCCGGGTGGGGGAGGCTGGGCGCGTGGGCGTGTGGCAGCTCCTGATGGTCGCGGCGGTCATGCTGCTCGGCCTGTTCGGGGTCCTCGCACCCGGCGTGCCGGGCAGTTGGCTGGTGTGGGCCGCCGTGCTCTGGTGGTCGCTGCACGAGCAGACCGGCCTCGCGTGGATCCTGCTGGTCTCCTCGACCGCCCTGCTGCTGCTCACCCAGGTGGTGGTCTGGCAGCTGCCGCCGCGCCGCTTCCGGGGCGTGGGCCTCACCCGCCGGACGATCGGCTGGGCGGGCGGCGGCGCCCTCCTCGGCTTCGTCCTGGTCCCGGTGCTGGGCGCGGTGCCCGGCTTCGTCGGCGGGATCTACCTCTCCGAGCGGCGCCGTCTCGGCGGCCACGGCCAGGCCCGTGCCGCCACCCGCGCGATCATGCGGGCGGCCGGGACGAGCGTGCTGGTCGAGCTCTTCGCCTGCCTGCTGATCGTGGGCGCGTGGGTCGGCGCGGTCATCCTGGGGTGAGCTCCAGGCAGCGCCGCGCGTACGACCGCCAGGGCGCCCACTCCGGCGCCTCGGGGCCGTCCGGGTCCGGCACGTCCGGATCGCCGAGGGAGCGGACCCGGATCCGGGCGGCGGCGCGGGCGTCCACCCCCGGTACGGCTCCGAGGGCCCGGGCGGCCTCCTCCCGGTCGGCGCCCGGGTCGAGCCGGAGGGCGCCGTCGGCGAGGGCGCGGGCCAGCGGCCCGGCGACCGGGTGGCCGGTGAGCTCCGCCGCGGCGGGGAAGAGCGCGCGGAGCGTGCCGTCGGCGGCGTCCAGCGGGGTGCCGGACGCGGCCAGGGCGCGGGCGGACCCCTCGGGGCCCAGCACGGTCCGCAGGGCGTACTCCTCGGGGTCGGCGGCGCCCGGGGAGCGGACGCCCGGCCGGGCCGCGACCGCCGCGGCGAGCCGGGGGTCGGCGCCGAGCCGTTCGGCGACCGCGTACGGGTCGGCGTCGAGGTCGAGGAGACGGCGCAGCCGGTGCACGGCGGTGGTGAGGTCGCGCAGCTCGGCGAGGTGCAGCCGGGCCTCCAGCCAGCGGCCGGGCGCCCGCTCGCCGACGGCGACGACCCCGGGGCCGTACGGCAGCCGCAGGGTGCGCCGGTAGGTGCGGGCGCCGGGCGGCCCGGTGACCTCCTCGACGCCCGGCAGGGCCTCGGCGGCCAGCAGGTCGAAGACCTCGCGGGCGGCGTACGGCCCCCGGTAGGCGAGCCGCAGCGGCACGCCGGTGGCGGGGGCGGTGCGCGGCCCGGACGCCCCGGCCGTCTCGGCGCGGAGCCCGGTCGGGGTGCGGGCGTAGACGGCCCGGATGGTGTCGTTGAACTGGCGGACGCTGCTGAATCCCGCCGCGAAGGCGATCTCGGTGACCGGCAGCGCCGTGGTCTGGAGCAGGACGCGGGCGGTGTGGGCCCGCTGGGCGCGGGCGAGCGCCACCGGTCCGGCCCCGAGCTCGGCGGTGAGCTGGCGCTGGACCTGGCGGGTGCTGTAGCCGAGGCGGCCGGCGAGCCCGGGGACGCCCTCGCGGTCGACGACGCCGTCGCCGATCATCCGCACCGCCCGGCCGACGACGTCGGCCCGGACGTTCCACGCGGCGGAGCCGGGCACGGCGTCGGGCCGGCAGCGCCGGCAGGCCCGGAAGCCGTGCCCCTGGGCGGCGGCCGCCGTGGGGAAGAAGGCGACGTTCCGCCGCTTGGGGGTGACGGCGGGGCAGCTGGGCCGGCAGTAGATGCCGGTGGTCCGGACGGCGAAGAAGAACTCCCCGTCGAACCGCGCGTCCCTGCTGCTCACCGCCTGGTAGAGGGTGTCGCCGTGGTCGTCCGTCATGGTTCCAGTGTGCGGCGGCGGACCGCCGCGCACCGGCGGGATTCGGACACGGCGTCGGCGGGGCTACCGGAGCCGGCCCTCGCGCTTGAAGGCCATGGCGGCACGGCCCTCGGCGCCCTTGCGCTTCCAGTCCTTGCGGATCTCGTTGCGCAGCCGGGCGTCGGTCTTGGCGACGAGCCTCTGGTTCTCCCGGATCAGCTTGCGGTAGCTCTCCAGGCGGCGCACCGGAAGGGTGCCCGCGTCGAGGGCGGCCGTCACCGCGCAGCCCGGCTCGGACTCGTGGGAGCAGTCCTGGAAGCGGCACCCGGCGGCCAGTTCCTCGATCTCCGAGAAGGTCTGGCCGACGCCCGCCTCCGCGTCCCACAGGCCGACGCCCCGCAGGCCGGGGGTGTCGATGAGGACCCCGCCGCCGGGCAGGACGAAGAGGTTGCGGGTGGTGGTGGTGTGCCGGCCCTTGCCGTCGACGTCACGGGCCGCCTGCACGGTCATGACGTCCTCGCCGACGAGGGCGTTGGCGAGGGTGGACTTCCCGGCGCCGGAGACGCCGAGGAGGACGGTGGTGCCGCCGGAGACGACGGCCTTGAGGACGTCGACGCCCTCGCCGGTGGCCGAGCTGAGCGGCACCACCCCCACGCCGGGCGCGATGCCCTCGACGTCCTCCACCAGGTGGGAGAGGACGACCGGGTCGGAGACCAGGTCGGCCTTGGAGAGCACGACGGTCGGCTGGGCGCCGGACTCCCAGGCGAGGGCGAGGAACCGCTCGATCCGGCCGAGGTCCAGCTCGACGGCGAGCGAGACGGTGATGACGGCGTGGTCGACGTTGGCCGCGAGGATCTGGCCCTCGGACCGCTTGGAGGAGGTCGAGCGCGCGAAGGCGGTGCGCCGGGGCAGGCAGGCGCGGACGTACCGGGGGTCGCTCGCGCCCTCCGGGTCGACGGCGGCCCAGTCGCCGGTGCAGACGACCCGCAGCGGGTCGTGCGGGGTCACGAAGGCGGTGTCGGCCCGGACGGTCCCGTCGGCGGTGGCGACGTCGCACTGCCCGCGGTCGACGCGGACGACACGGCCCGGGACGAGCCCCTGGGCGGCGTACGGGGCGAAGCCCTCGGCCCAGCCCGCGTCCCAGCCGTGGGCGTCGAGGACGGAGGAGGAGAGGGAGGGGGAAGCGGAGAAGGAGGAAGACGAGGGGGAAAGCGGGAAAGACAAGGGGGACCCTTCACAGGGGTGGCCCCGGCGATGCGGTGACTCGGTCGAGCCGGAGGGTTCCGGTCGGTGTCAGCCGGTGGCCACGGAGGTGGTGTGGACGAACTTCCGCGTGCGGGCAAGGCCCTTCGTGACGACAGCCATCGGTCACACCTCCTGTGTCTTCCCTGGCGCACGGCGCGCGTGCGGGGTCCGGTGCTCCCGGACGTGCGTCACCCTAGCCCGGGTGCCGGGGACCGCGCCACGGGTTTTTCCCGGTGTCCGATCCGTACAAGACGCGGGCCCCGTCCGCGCCTAGCGTCGGGGGCATGAAGACACCTCGACTCGACCTCATCGGCCTGGTGGTCGCCGACATGGCCGCCTCGCTCGCCTTCTACCGGCGGCTCGGCTTCGACTTCCCGGAGGGCGCGGAGGGGGCGCCCCACGTGGAGGCGGTGCTGCCCGGCGGGCTCCGGCTGGCCTGGGACACGGAGGAGTCCGTCCGGTCCTTCGATCCGTCGTTCCGGCCGACCGGGGGCACCCGGGCGGAGCTGGCGTTCCGGTGCGACGCGGCGGAGGAGGTGGACGCGGCGTACGCGGAGCTGACGGAGGCCGGGTACGCGGGTCACCTGGCGCCGTGGGACGCGGTCTGGGGGCAGCGGTACGCCGTGGTGACCGATCCGGACGGCTACGGGATCTCGCTGTTCGCCGACGTCCCGGGCGGCTCCGGGGCTCCCGGCGCCTGATCCGCCGCCGTCCGCGCGTAGGCCCCGGGCGTCGTGCCCGCCAGGGCGCGGGTGTCCCGGGTGAGGTGGGCCTGGTCGGTGTAGCCGGCGCGGGCGGCGGCCCGCGCGGGCGGCACTCCGGCCCGCAGCAGGCCCAGGGCGCGCTGGAGGCGCAGGACGCGGGTCAGGGTCAGGGGGCCGTAGCCGTAGGCGTCCAGGGCGAGCCGGTGGAGGCGGCGGGCGCCGAGGCCGAGGGCGTCGGCGGTCTCGCCCACCGGGCGGCCCGCGCGGAGCCGGGCGGTGACCGCGCGCAGCAGCGGGTCGGCCGGTCCGGTGCGGGCGGCGCGGCGGAGCGCGTACGCCTCCAGGGCCGCGGCGGGGTCGGGGGCCTCGTCGATCCGCTCGGCGAGGCGGCGGGCGGTGGCGGCGCCCCACAGGTCGGCGAGGTCCACCCGGCGGTCGCGGAGCTCGCGGGCCGGGACGCCGAGGAGGCGCGGGGCGTCGCCGGGGGCGAAGCGCAGGCCCTCGTAGCGGGCGACGGCCTCGGTCGAGCGGTGGGCACGCGTGTCGGCCCCGGCGACGAGGAGCCGGCCGTCGGCCCGGATCAGGTCCATGCAGCCGTCGGGGACGACGGGGGCGTCGGGGGCGGGCGCCGTCCGGGTCCACAGGACGGCGCCGTCGAGCAGGGCGGGGCGCTCCTCGTACACCCCTCCCAGCCTAGGGGGTCCCCTCCGGGGTCCGCCGGGTCCGCGGCGCCCGGTCCGTGGCGTGCCGGGGAGGGTTCACTCCTTCTCCCAGCCGGTGTGCAGGCGGGCCTTCACGTCGTCCGGCGGGAGGAAGCGGGACCAGCGCTCGGGGAACTCGGACGGCATGTCGGGGTCGTCCTCGTCGACCTCCTCGGCCTCCGCGCGGATCCGGGCGACGAGCTCGGCGGCCTGGACGGCGCGGGCGCGCTCGTTGGCCTCGCGGGCGGCGGCGGTGGCGACGGAGGGCCACACGCGGTCGATGGCCGCGTTGACGGCGGCGCCGACGAGGACCGCGAAGGCGGAGACGCCGATCCAGAGCAGGATGGCGATGGGGGCGGCGAGCGAGCCGTAGATGGTCGGCCCCTCGACCTGGCTGGTCAGGTAGATCCGCAGCAGGAAGCTGCCGAAGGCCCACATGGCGAGGGCCACGAGCGCGCCCGGGATGTCCTCGATCCAGGGCGATCTGACGGGGACGGAGACGTGGTACAGCGTCGTCAGGAAGGCGATGGAGAGCAGGATGACGGCCGGCCAGTACAGGACGGCGACGACGTTCGTGCCCCAGGCGACGAGTTCGACGACCCGGTCGGGGCCGACGACCGCGAGCGGCAGCACCACCGCCCCGATGAGCAGCGCCACGATGTAGAGGAGGAAGGCGAGCAGCCGGGTCTTCACGATGCCCCGGTGCCCGTCCAGGCCGTACATGACGGTGATGGTGTCGATGAAGACGTTCACCGCGCGGGAGCCGGACCAGAGGGCGATGGCGAAGCCCAGGGAGATGAGTTCGGGACGTTTGGCCCGGGTGATGTCGTCGAGGACGGGCTGCGCGATCTCCTCGACGCCCCGGTCGGAGAGGACCGTGCCGGCCGCCCGGAGGATGTTCTCCTGGATGCTGGCGACCGTGTCGGTGTTGGTCCAGTCGTCGGCGTAGCCGAGGAGGGCGATGAGACCGAGCAGCAGGGGTGGCAGGGACAGCAGGGTGAAGAAGGCCGCCTCGGCCGCGAGGCCGAGGATCCGGTACTCGATGCACGAGTTGACGGTGTCCTTGAGGAGCAGCCAGACCATCTTCCGCTTGGAGACGTTGCGGTAGAGGACGCGGGCGCGGTGGAGTCTGCTCCAGGGTCGCCGCTCCGGCCGTTCGGGTGTTTCGCTTGCTGCCTGCACCTGCTTACCGTATCGGCATGGAAGCACGCTCCCACACCGTGACCAATCAGGCTCCGCCCCTGGTGGGGTACGACGTCTACACGGGCGACCGGGCACTGTCGGAGGCGGTCGGCCGCCATCTGCCCGCGGAGCTCCTCGACGGGGCCCGCGAGGAGCTGCGGACGCTGGGCCGCGCGACCGGTTCGGAGCAGGTCCGGGAGTGGGGCGAGCAGGCGAACGCCTTCCCGCCGCGGCTGCGGACCCACGACCGGTACGGGCACCGGATCGACGAGGTGGAGTTCCATCCGGCCTGGCACCGGCTGCTGGGGAAGGCGGTGTCGGCGGGTCTGACGGACGCCTGGGGGCGGCCGGGCGGGCACGTGCGGCGGGCGGCCGGTCTCCTCGTGGCGACGCAGGCGGAGGCCGGGCACGGCTGCCCGGTGTCGATGACGCACGCGGCGGTGCCCGCGCTGCGGGCCGAGCCGGAGCTGGCGGCGGTCTGGGAGCCGGCGGCGGCCTCCCGGGTGTACGAGCGGGAGCTGCGGCCGGCCGCCTCGAAGACGGGGGTGCTGCTGGGGGTGGGGCTGGCGGAGAAGCAGGCCGGGAGCGACCTCGGGGCGGTCACGACGTCCGCGTGGCCGCTGGCGGCTTCCGGCGAGTACCTCCTGACCGGGCACAAGTGGTTCTGCTCGGCGCCGATGTCGGACGCGTTCCTGGTGCTCGCGCGGGCGCCGGGGGGCCTCACCTGCTTCCTGGTGCCGCGGGTGCTCGACGACGGCTCGCGCAACGCCTTCGCGCTCCAGCGGCTCAAGGACAAGCTCGGGAACCGTTCGAACGCCACGGCGGAGGTGGAGTTCGACGGGACGACCTGGGCGCGCCGGGTCGGCGAGGAGGGGCAGGGGCTGCGGACCGTGGACGGGACGGTGGCGGCGGGCCGGCTGGACTGCGTGCTGGGGTCGGCGGCGCTGATGCGGCAGGCGGTGGCGCAGGCCGTGCACCACGCCTCGTACCGCTCGGTCCGCGGCGGCCCGCTCGCCGACACGCCGCTGATGCGGAACGTGCTGGCCGATCTGGCGGTGGAGTCGGAGGCGGCGACCGTCCTGGGGATGCGGCTGGCGGCGGCGTACGACTCCGGTGCGGAGCGGGACCGGGCGCTGCTGCGGATCGCGGTGCCGGCGGCGAAGTACTGGGTGGCGAAGCGGTGCGTGCCGGTGGTGGCCGAGGCGCTGGAGTGCCTGGGCGGGAACGGGTACGTGGAGGAGTCCGGGCTGCCGCGGCTGCTGCGGGAGTCGCCGCTGCACTCGCTGTGGGAGGGCCCGGGGAACGTCCAGGCGCTGGACGTGCTGCGGGCGTTGCGGACGGAGCCGGCGGCGCTGGACGCGTATCTGCGGGAGGTCGGGGAGGCGCGGGGCGCCGATCCGCGGCTGGACCGGGCGATCCGCGGGCTGCTGACGGAGCTGGCGGACCTGGACGGGGTGGAGGCGCGGGCCCGGCGGCTCGCGGAGCGGATGGCGCTGGTCCTCCAGGGCGCGCTGCTGGTGCGCTGGGCGCCGCCGGAGGTCGCCGACGCGTTCTGCGCGGGCCGGCTGGGCGGCGAGGCGGGTTCGGCCTTCGGCACGCTGCCGCCCTCGGCGGGCCTGCGGGCTGTGGTGGAGCGGGCCCGGCCGGTGGAGTGAGGGGCCGACGGGCGTGCGGGGGCCGGGTGCGAGGAAGGGGGCCGGGGCCGCCGAGGGCGGGCCGGGCGATGCGCGGGGGCGGCAGGCGCGGAAGGCGGGGGTGGTGCTGCGCCGACACGGCACCACCACCCGCCGTCACCACCTTCACGCACGGGGGCGGGGTGGGGCCAGAGTTGCAAAGGGTTGCAGGATTACCCGAACCGGGCTCCGTGGAGGGCTTCCGGACGGCACGATGGACCCGCACACTGCGAGCCACGGCCCGGCGGGACGGCGGGGGGCGGGGCCGTACGGCGCTCATGACGCTCCGGTCATCCGCCCGGACATGCAGAACCGATACAGCACACCGGGTGGCGGGGAGGGACCGATGAACAACACGCGGCTCGACATGAAGCGGCTCGCCACCATGGACGCGGCCCAGGCGGCCCGGCTGCTGCACCGCGTCCGCGAGGAGACCCTGGCGGGACGGACCCCGCCGATCGCGCCGCGGCCGGAGATCGACGCCTCCTGGCGGCGGATGGCCCGGCTCGGCCTCGACCCGGACCGGGGCACCAGCAGCGTGCTGCTGCGCCGGGACGAACTGGAGCAGCGGCGGCGGAGCACGCTGCTCGCGGAGGTCATGGAGACCCTCAGCTCCGGACTGGCCGGGATCACCGACTCGTCGCTCCAGATCATGGTGGTCACCGACGAGCACGGCCGGGTGCTGTGGCGCGAGGGCCACCCCTCCGTGATGCGCCGGGCGACCGGCATCTGCCTGGAGGAGGGGGCGGCCTGGACGGAGCACGCCACCGGGACCAACGCGGTCGGCACCGCCCTGGCCACCCGGCGGGCGGTGCAGGTCCACTCCGCCGAGCACTACGTGCAGGCGCTGCACGACTGGACCTGCGCGGCGGCGCCCGTCCACGACCCGCGCGACCAGCGGCTGCTCGGCGTCCTGGACGTGAGCGGACCGGCCTCCACCTTCCACCCCTCGCTGCTGGCCCTGGTCGGCTCGGTCGCCCGGCTCGCCGAGGCCGAGATGCGCGAGCGGCACCGGGGCGCGGTCGAGCGGCTGCGGGCGGTGGCGGCGCCGATCCTGTGCCGGGTGGGCGGGCGGGCCGTCGCGGTCGACACCCACGGCTGGACCGCCGCGGTGACCGGGCTCGCCCCGGTGGACCGGATCGCGCTGCCGAAGTCGCTGGGCGCCGGGCGGGTCTGGCTGCCCTCGCTGGGCCTGTGCGCGGTGGAGCCGCTGCCGGGCGGCTGGCTGCTGCGGGTGGAGGAGGACACCGGACCGGCCGGTGCGGAGTCGGGCGCGGCGAGCCGGGTGGTGCTGGACCTGAGCCGGCCGCGCCGCTGGACGGTGTCGGTCTCCGGGGCGGCGGGGAGCTGGCAGCAGGAGCTGAGCCCGCGCCACGCGGAGCTCCTCTACCTCCTGGCGCTGCACCCGGACGGGCGGACCGCGGCCGAGCTGGCGCAGGACGTGTTCGGCGACCGGACGAGGACGGTGACCGTCCGGGCCGAGATGTCCCGGGTGCGCCGGACCCTCGCGGGGGTCCTGGCGCACCGCCCGTACCGCTTCCGGGAGGAGATCGCGGTGGAGGTGCTGCGCCCGGCGGACCCGGGCGAGCTGCTGCCGCACTCGACGGCCCCGGCGATCCGGGCGGGCAGCCGGGTCTGAGACGGCTCCGGGGCGCCCCGGAATCCCGGGCCCGCCCCCGGGGCGGCCCGGAGTCCGGGCCGGTGCTTGGGGCGGCCCGGAGTCCGAATCGGCCCCGGGGTCGCCCGGAATCCCGGGTTCGCCCTCGGGGCGGCCGAGGTCCGGACCGGTGCCTGGGGTGGCCCGGAGTCCGGCCCGGTGTCCGGGGCGGCCCGGTGCCCGGGGCGGCCGGAAACCGTCCGGGACGTCCACATGCCGGACACCGTGTCCGGGCGCCCGCCCCGCCGGGCCGGGGAGACGGGGCCCACCCCGGTCCGGCCTGGGAATCCCTCGCTCCGCATGATGCGATAAGGGCATGAGCATCACTCTCACCACCTGGTCCCTGGAACAGACCTCGCCCGACGACCTCCGTCCGGCCCGGGTCCCCGAGGGCGACGGCATCGTCGTCCGCCGGTCCGAGGTCCCCTCCCCCGAGTTCAGCCGGTACCTCTACACCGCGGTCGGCGGCGACGTCCACTGGGCCGACCGGCTGTCGCTGACCTACGCGCAGTGGAAGGAGATAGCGGAGAAGCCGGGCGCCGAGGTCTGGGTGGCGTACGACCGGGGCACGCCGGCCGGGTACGTGGAGTTCGACCCGCAGGACGACGGGGTCGTGGAGATCGTCTACTTCGGCCTGATCGGCGCCTTCCGGGGCCGCGGCATCGGCGGCCACCTGCTCACCGAGGGCATCCGGCGCGCCTGGGACCTGGCCGAGCGCTGGCCGGACCGGGAGCCGACGAAGCGGGTGTGGCTGCACACCTGCTCGCTGGACGGGCCGCACGCGATGGCCAACTACGAGCGCCGCGGCTTCCGCCTCTTCGAGACGAGGACGGAGACCGCCGAGGAGAGCGAGACGCCGGGACCGTGGCCCGGCGCCCGGGTCTGAGCCTGTGCCAGTTCACCGTGAAAGGGGCCCTGATCAGGGCCCCTTTCACGTGACCCAGAACACATCGTCTCATGAAGTGAGACTTTCATGTCCACATAACGGACGATGCTGGACTGGGTCCAAAGTCCCGTGACACGCTTCCGCCATGCCTGGAACTGGAACTGCCTTGGTGAGTCGGCGGCACGTCGACCTCGGCCGCATGTCCAGCGCCATCTGTCCGGCGCGCTGAGCAAGCCAGCACTGCCGCAATCCCCTTTCTGCCCGACCCTGCTGCGCACCGCCGCGCCACTCTCTGTTCTGCGCGCGAGTGTGCAGGTCAGAGCCGCCCTCCCGCAGTCCCGAAGGACAAGACGCCATGGCCGCCACCCCGGAAAACCCCACTCCCGCCGCCGCTCGCCGCAAGACCGGGCGTCACCGCGGCGAGGGTCAGTGGGCCGTGGGGCACTTCACCCCGCTGAACGGCAATGAGCAGTTCAAGAAGGACGACGACGGTCTCAATGTGCGGACACGTATTGAGACGATCTACTCCAAGCGGGGATTCGACTCGATCGACCCCAACGACCTGCGGGGGCGCATGCGCTGGTGGGGTCTCTACACCCAGCGCAAGCAGGGCCTGGACGGCACCAAGACCGGCGTCCTGGAGCCGGAGGAGCTGGACGACGAGTACTTCATGCTCCGCGTCCGCATCGACGGCGGCCGGCTGACCACGCAGCAGCTCCGGGTGATCGGCGAGATCTCCGAGGAGTTCGCCCGCGGCACCGCCGACATCACGGACCGGCAGAACGTCCAGTACCACTGGATCCGCATCGAGGACGTCCCCGAGATCTGGAACCGCCTGGAGGCGGTCGGCCTCTCCACCACGGAGGCCTGCGGCGACACCCCGCGCGTCATCCTCGGCTCGCCGGTGGCCGGCATCGCCGCCGACGAGATCATCGACGGCACCCCCGCCATCGACGAGATCTACCGCCGGATCGTCGGCAACAAGGACTTCTCCAACCTGCCCCGCAAGTTCAAGTCCGCCGTCTCCGGCTCGCCGCTGCTCGACGTGGCGCACGAGATCAACGACATCTCCTTCGTCGGCGTCGTCCACCCGGAGCACGGTCCCGGCTTCGACGTCTGGGTCGGCGGCGGCCTCTCCACCAACCCCAAGCTCGGCGTCCGCCTGGGCACCTGGGTCTCCCTGGACGAGGTCCCCGACGTCTACGAGGGCGTCATCTCGATCTTCCGCGACTACGGCTACCGCCGGCTGCGCAACCGCGCCCGCCTGAAGTTCCTCGTCGCCGACTGGGGCCCGGAGAAGTTCCGCCAGGTCCTGGAGGACGAGTACCTGAAGCGGAAACTCACCGACGGCCCCGCGCCCGAGCAGCCGGCCGGCCGCTGGCGCGACCACGTCGGCGTCCACCGGCAGAAGGACGGCAACTTCTACGTCGGCTTCGCCCCGCGCGTCGGCCGCGTGGACGGACCCACCCTCACCAAGATCGCCGAGCTCGCCGAGGCGCACGGCTCCGGCCGGGTCCGCACCACCGCCGAGCAGAAGATGATCGTCCTCGACGTCGTGGAGTCGCAGGTCGAGTCGCTGGTCGCCGCCCTGGAGGCGCTGGACCTGCGGGTCACCCCGTCCCCCTTCCGGCGCGGCACGATGGCCTGCACCGGCATCGAGTTCTGCAAGCTCGCGATCGTCGAGACGAAGGGCCGCGGCTCCTCGCTCATCGACGAGCTGGAGCGCCGTCTGCCGGAGTTCGACGAGCCGCTGACCATCAACATCAACGGCTGCCCGAACGCCTGCGCCCGCATCCAGGTCGCGGACATCGGCCTCAAGGGCCAGCTGGTCCTGGACGACGAGGGCAACCGCGTCGAGGGCTACCAGGTCCACCTGGGCGGCGCCCTCGGCCTGGAGGCCGGCTTCGGCCGCAAGGTCCGCGGCCTCAAGGTCACCTCCGCCGAGCTGCCCGACTACGTCGAGCGGGTCCTCACCCGGTACCGGGCGGAGCGCGAGGACGGCGAGCGCTTCGCCACCTGGGCGGCCCGCGCCTCCGAGGAGGCCCTTTCGTGAGCGCGGCGAGCGAAACGAGGAGCACGGCATGAGCGAGCGCGCCGCCCCGTTCTTCTGCCCCTACTGCGGGGACGAGGACCTGCGGCCGAGCGAGCAGGGCCACGGCGCGTGGGAATGCGCCGCGTGCAGTCGAGCCTTCCAGCTGAAGTTCCTGGGGCTCCTCGCCCCCGGCACTTCCGGCAACACCACTGGGAGGGAATCGATATGACGGTCACTCAGGTCAGTGAGACGACCACCGACGCCGAGCTGAAGGCGCTCGCCGAGCAGGCCGGCCGCGACCTGGAGGACGCCTCCGCGCTGGAGATCCTCCAGTGGGCCGCGGCCACCTTCGGCCCCCGGTTCTGCGTCACCTCCTCCATGGAGGACGCGGTCGTCGCCCACCTCGCCTCCCGGGCCATGCCCGGCGTGGACGTCGTCTTCCTCGACACCGGCTACCACTTCGAGGAGACCATCGGCACCCGCGACGCCGTCGAGGCCGTCATGGACGTCAGGGTCATCACCCTGACCCCGCGGCGGACGGTCGCCGAGCAGGACGCCGAGCACGGGCCGAAGCTGCACGACCGCGACCCGGACCTCTGCTGCGAGCTGCGCAAGATCAGGCCGCTCCAGGAGGGTCTGACCGCGTACACCGCGTGGGCGACCGGCCTCCGCCGGGACGAGTCCCCCACCCGTGCGAACACCCCGGTCGTCGGCTGGGACGAGAAGCGCCGGAAGGTGAAGGTCTCCCCCATCGCCCGCTGGACGCAGGACGACGTCGACGCCTACGTCACCGAGTACGGGGTCCTCACCAACCCGCTCCTCATGGACGGTTACGCCTCCGTCGGCTGCGCGCCCTGCACCCGCCGGGTCGAGGCGGGCGAGGACGCCCGCGCCGGCCGCTGGGCCGGACGCGCCAAGACCGAATGCGGGCTGCACGGCTGATGACCACCCCCGACACCCCCCTGGAGAATCACGTGACCGGTGCCACCGTCTGGCTCACCGGCCTGCCGAGCGCCGGCAAGACCACGATCGCCTACGAGCTCCTCGGCAGACTGCGCGAGGAGGGCCGCCGCGCCGAGATCCTCGACGGCGACGAGATCCGCGAGTTCCTCTCCGCGGGCCTCGGCTTCTCCCGCGAGGACCGGTTCACCAACGTGCAGCGGATCGGCTTCGTCGCCGAGCTCCTCGCCTCGCACGGCGTGACCGTCCTCGTCCCGGTCATCGCCCCGTACGCCGACAGCCGCGAGGCGGTCCGCAAGCGGCACCTGGCCGAGGGCACCGCCTTCGTCGAGGTCCACGTGGCCACCCCGGTCGAGGTCTGCTCGGTCCGCGACGTCAAGGGCCTCTACGCCAAGCAGGCCGCGGGCGAGATCTCCGGCCTGACCGGCGTCGACGACCCGTACGAGGCGCCCGAGCGCCCCGATCTCCGGATCGAGTCCCAGAACCAGACCGTGCAGGAGTCCGCGGCGCAGCTCCACGCGCTGCTCACCGAGAGGGGTCTGCTGTGAGCGACGCGCGCGCGGCCACCGGCCCGCAGACGACGACGAAAGCCGCACCGGTGCGCCGCGCGGGTGGAGAAGCTCACGAGGAGGCACTGTGACCACCGTCGCCCATGTCCACGAGACGGACAGTCCGTTCGCGCTGTCGCACCTCGACTCGCTGGAGTCCGAGGCCGTCCACATCTTCCGTGAGGTGGCGGGGGAGTTCGAGCGGCCGGTGATCCTCTTCTCCGGCGGCAAGGACTCCATCGTCATGCTGCACCTGGCGCTGAAGGCCTTCGCCCCGGCGCCGGTCCCCTTCACGCTGCTGCACGTCGACACGGGGCACAACTTCCCCGAGGTCATCGAGTACCGCGACCGCGTGGTCGCCGAGCACGGCCTGCGGCTGCACGTCGCCTCCGTGCAGGAGTACATCGACCGCGGCGCCCTCAAGGAGCGCCCGGACGGCACCCGCAACCCGCTCCAGACGGTGCCGCTGACCGAGGCCATCCAGCAGCACCGCTTCGACGCCGTCTTCGGCGGCGGCCGGCGCGACGAGGAGAAGGCCCGCGCCAAGGAGCGGGTGTTCAGCCTCCGCGACGAGTTCTCCCAGTGGGACCCGCGCCGCCAGCGCCCCGAGCTGTGGCAGCTGTACAACGGCCGGCACGCCCCCGGCGAGCACGTCCGGGTCTTCCCGCTCTCCAACTGGACCGAGCTGGACGTCTGGCAGTACATCCAGCGCGAGAAGATCGAGCTCCCCCAGATCTACTTCGCCCACGAGCGCGAGGTGTTCGCCCGCAACGGCATGTGGCTCACCGCCGGCGAGTGGGGCGGCCCGAAGGAGTCGGAGACGGTCGAGAAGCGGCTGATCCGCTACCGGACGGTCGGCGACATGTCCTGCACCGGCGCGGTCGACTCCGACGCCACCACGCTGGACGCCGTCATCGCCGAGATCGCCGCCTCCCGGCTCACCGAGCGGGGCGCCACCCGGGCAGACGACAAGCTGTCCGAGGCCGCGATGGAAGACCGCAAGCGCGAAGGGTACTTCTAGAGATGAGCACCTCCACCGAGCAGCCGGCCGAGCTGGCCGCCACCACCCTGCTGCGCTTCGCCACGGCCGGCTCCGTCGACGACGGCAAGTCCACCCTGGTCGGGCGGCTCCTGCACGACTCCAAGTCGGTCCTCGCCGACCAGCTGGAGGCCGTGGAGCACGCCTCCCGCTCGCGCGGCCAGGAGGCCCCCGACCTGGCGCTGCTCACCGACGGCCTGCGGGCCGAGCGGGAGCAGGGCATCACGATCGACGTGGCGTACCGCTACTTCGCGACCCCGCGCCGGCGGTTCATCCTCGCCGACACCCCGGGGCACGTGCAGTACACCCGGAACATGGTGACCGGCGCCTCCACCGCCGAGCTGGCCGTGGTCCTGGTCGACGCCCGCAACGGCGTGGTGGAGCAGACCCGCCGGCACGCCGCCGTCGCCGCCCTGCTCCGCGTCCCGCACGTGGTCCTGGCCGTGAACAAGATGGACCTGGTCGAGTACCGGGAGTCCGTCTTCGCCGCGATCGCCGAGGAGTTCACCACGTACGCCTCCGAGCTCGGCGTCCCGGAGATCACCGCGATCCCGATCTCGGCGCTCGCCGGCGACAACGTCGTGGAGCCGTCCGCGAACATGGACTGGTACGGCGGCCCGACGGTCCTGGAGCACCTGGAGACGGTTCCGGTCAGCCACGACCTGACGGCCTGCCACGCCCGCTTCCCGGTCCAGTACGTGATCCGCCCGCAGACCGCCGAGCACCCCGACTACCGGGGCTACGCGGGCCAGATCGCGGCCGGCGCCTTCCGGGTCGGCGAGCGGATCACCGTGCTGCCCTCCGGGAAGACCTCCACGATCACCGCGATCGACGCGCTGGGCGAGCCGGTGGACATCGCCTGGGCCCCGCAGTCGGTCACCATCCGGCTCGCCGACGACATCGACATCTCGCGCGGCGACCTGCTCGCCCCGAGCGCCGACGCCCCGGCCACCAGCCAGGACGTCGAGGCGACCGTCTGCCACGTGGCGGACCAGCCGCTCACCGTCGGCCAGCGGGTGCTGCTCAAGCACACCACCCGCACGGTCAAGGCGATCGTGAAGGAGATCCCGTCCCGGCTCACCCTGGACGACCTCTCCCAGCACCCGGAGCCCGGGCAGCTGGTCGCCAACGACATCGGCCGGGTGAGGGTCCGCACCGCGGAGCCGCTCGCGCTCGACGCGTACGCTGACTCCCGCCGCACCGGCTCGTTCCTGCTGATCGACCCGGCCGACGGCACCACCCTCGCGGCGGGCATGGCGGGCGAGTCCTTCGCCACCGCCAAGGCCGTGGCGGGCGCATCCACCGACGACGAGGACGGATGGGACTTCTGACGATGACGCGTGACTTCTACGGGACCTTCGCGAAGGAAGGCGGCCGGGTGGGCTCCGGCGCCCTCGGCGCGGGCAGAGGAGGTGTCGCACGATGTGCGTGCTGACCTCGACGCACCCGAGCGGTGCGAACCGGCTCCACCCGCTCCACTCCGCACGACACAAACACAGACTTCGAAGACGCTGAATCGAGGGGAACACCTCCCGTGCCTGCCACCACCCGTACCACCCTGCGCCGCAGCCTGGTCGCCGCCGCCGCCCTGCCCGTCCTGATCGGCGCGCTCTCCGCCTGCGGCTACGGCTCGGACGCGAAGAAGGACGAGCCCGCGAAGGCCCCGGCAGCGGCCGGCGCGAAGAAGCTCTCCGCCTCCGAGGTCCGGCTCGGCTACTTCCCCAACCTGACACACGCCACCGCTCTGATCGGCGTCCAGGACGGCCTCATCCAGAAGGAGCTGGGCGGCACCACGCTCAAGCCCCAGACCTTCAACGCCGGCCCGTCCGAGATCGAGGCGCTCAACGGCGGCTCTCTCGACATCGGCTTCATCGGCCCCTCGCCGTCCATCAACGCCTACGTCAAGTCCAAGGGCAAGAACCTGCGGATCATCTCCGGCTCCGCCTCCGGCGGCGTGAAGCTGGTCGTGAACCCGGACAAGATCAAGACCCTGGACGACCTCAAGGGCAAGAAGATCGCCACCCCGCAGAAGGGGAACACGCAGGACGTCGCGCTCCTCAACTGGATCGCGGAGAAGGGCTGGACGGTCGACGCGGAGTCCGGCAAGGGTGACGTCTCCGTCGTCCGCACGGACAACAAGGTGACCCCGGACGCCTTCAAGTCGGGCTCCATCGACGGCGCGTGGGTCCCCGAGCCGACCGCCTCCAAGCTGGTCTCCCAGGGTGGTTCGGTGCTCCTCGACGAGACCTCCCTGTGGCCCGACAAGAAGTTCGTGATCACGAACATCATCGTGTCGCAGAAGTTCCTCTCGGAGCACCCGGACGTGGTCGAGGCGGTCCTCAAGGGCACGGTCAAGACCAACGCGTGGATCAACGCCAACCCCGACAAGGCGAAGGAGTCCGCCAACGCGGCCCTGAAGAGCCTCGGCGGCAAGGCGCTGGACGCCAAGGTCATCGACCCGGCGTGGCCGAGCATCGCGATCACCGACGACCCGCTGGCCGCGACGCTCAAGACGCAGTCGGAGTGGGCGGTCAAGGCGAAGCTCATCGAGCAGCCCGACCTGGCCGGCATCTACGACCTGACGCTCCTCAACAAGGTGCTGAAGGCGGCGGGACAGCCCGAGGTCTCCGACGCCGGTCTCGGCGTCAAGTAAGAAGTTCGCAGCTGATCCCCAGGAGGTGACGACCATGGCCACGACGTTCGCCAAGGCTGCCGAGGGCACCGTAGCGGAGCAGACGCACGCCGCCCGGATGGAGCACGTCTCGAAGTCCTTCTCCGGCCCGGCCGGTGCCCAGCTCGTCCTGGACGACGTCAGTCTCGACGTCGCGCCCGGCGAGTTCGTCACCATCCTGGGGGCCTCGGGGTGTGGCAAGTCCACGCTCCTGAACCTGGTCGCCGGACTGGACCGGCCGACCCAGGGGTCCATCGAGACCCCGGGCGGCCGGCCGGCCCTGATGTTCCAGGAGCACGCCCTCTTCCCGTGGCTGACCGCGGGCAAGAACATCGAGCTCGCCCTGCGGCTGCGCGGGCTGCCGCGGGCCGAGCGCAAGCCGGAGGCCGAGCGGCTGCTCGAACTCGTCCGGCTGGGCGGCGCGTACGGCAAGCGGGTCCACGAGCTGTCCGGCGGCATGCGCCAGCGCGTGGCGCTCGCCCGGGCGCTCGCCCAGGACAGCCAGCTGCTGCTGATGGACGAGCCGTTCGCGGCGCTCGACGCCATCACCCGCGACGTGCTGCACGGCGAGCTCACCCGCATCTGGGAGGAGACGAACCTCTCCGTCCTCTTCGTCACGCACAACGTGCGCGAGGCCGTCCGCCTCGCGCAGCGGGTGGTCCTGCTCTCCTCCCGGCCCGGCCGGGTGGCCAAGGAGTGGACCGTGGACATCCCGCAGCCCCGCCGCATCGAGGACGCGGACGTGGCCGAGCTCTCCGTCGAGATCACTGAACACCTGCGTGGGGAGATCCGCCGCCATGGCCAGCACTGACACCGCCGCGAAGGTCAAGACCGACGACCTCGCCGGCCTGGAGGCCGGTCTCGACGCCCTGGACGCGGTCGAGCTCCGGCGCACCCCGGTGCGCGAGGTCCTCGTCAAGAAGGTCCTCCCGCCCACCCTCGCGGTCGCCCTCGTCCTCGTCGTCTGGCAGGTCCTGGTCGCCGCGGAGATCACCGACGAGACCAAGCTGCCCGCGCCGTCCGCGGTGTGGGACGGCCTGGCCGACATGTGGCTCCAGGGCACCCTCCTGGAGGTCATCTGGACCAGCGTCTCCCGGGGCCTGGCCGGCTTCCTGCTGGCCCTCGCCATCGGCACCCCGCTGGGTCTGCTGGTGGCCCGGGTGAAGTTCGTCCGCGCCGCGATCGGCCCGATCCTGTCCGGTCTGCAGTCGCTGCCCTCGGTGGCGTGGGTGCCGCCGGCGGTGCTCTGGTTCGGCCTGAACGACGCCATGATGTACACGGTGATCCTGCTCGGCGCCGTGCCGTCGATCGCCAACGGCCTCGTCTCCGGCGTGGACCAGGTGCCGCCGCTCTTCCTGCGGGCCGGCCGCACCCTGGGCGCCACCGGCCTCAGGGGCACCTGGCACGTGGTCCTGCCGGCCGCGCTGCCGGGCTACCTGGCCGGCCTGAAGCAGGGCTGGGCCTTCTCCTGGCGCTCGCTGATGGCGGCCGAGATCATCGCCTCCTCCCCCGACCTGGGCCTCGGCCTGGGCCAGCTCCTGGAGAACGGCCGCAACAACATCGACCTGCCCGGCGTCTTCCTCGCGATCCTGCTGATCCTGGTCGTCGGCATCGCGATCGACCTGCTCATCTTCAGCCCGCTGGAGCGCTGGGTGCTCCGCAGCCGCGGCCTGCTGGTGAAGTGAGCGGACGACCGTGAACCGTCCCGTGCTCCTCGTCATCGCCCACGGCAGCCGCGATCCGCGGCACGCGGCGACCGTCCAGGCGCTGGTGCGCCGGGCCGGCGCGCTGCGGCCGGGGCTGCGGGTGGAGACCGCGTTCCTGGACTTCAACCTGCCCTCGGTGGCGGGCGTCCTGGACCGGCTCGCCGCCGAGGGGGTACGGGACGTGGTGGCGCTGCCGCTGCTGCTGACCCGGGCCTTCCACGCCAAGGCCGACATCCCGACCGTCCTGCGCGGCGCGCCGGCCGGGATGCGGATCCGGCAGGCGGAGGTCCTCGGCCCGTCCCCGCTGCTCCTCGCGACGGTGGAACGGCGCCTGTACGAGGCCGGGCTCGCTCCCGGAGACCGGAGCACCACCGGGGTCGTCCTGGCCTCGGCGGGCTCCACCGACCCGGAGGCGATCGCGGCGATCGCAGAAACGGCGCGGGAGCTGCGGGACACCGGTTGGTGCTCCGTGCGACCCGCGTTCGCCTCCGCATCCCTTCCGCGCACCGAGGACGCGGTACGGGCGCTGCGCGCCGAGCCGGGCGTCCGCCGGGTGGCGGTGGCCCCGTACGTGATCGCGCCGGGCCGGCTGCCGGACCGGATCGCGGCCGGCGCGGCCGGCGCGGACGTCCTGGCCGAGGTCCTCGGCCCCTCCCCCGAACTGGCCCGGCTCCTGGTGGAGCGGTACGCGCAGGCGGTCCGCGCCCCGGAGCGGGTGGCGGTCGCGGCCGGTTAGCCGGCGGTCATCCCGACCAGCTTGCGGACCGTGTTCCAGTTGCGGGCGGTGGCCACCACGCCCTTGTTCAGGGACGGCCGCAGCACGGCCTCGGCGAGCCTGGAGCGGCCGAGGCCGCCCGGCGTGTGGAGGTACATCACCCGGTCGCCGAGGGCGAAGGCCTCGGGCGCGAAGGCCCCGGCGTCGACGGCGGCGAAGCGGTCGGCGGTGACCGGCGCGGAGTAGTAGACGGCGTGCAGCTGCTTCCCCTCCAGCTCCCCGGCGGGGAAGGGGCAGGCCTCGGCGACGGCGGCGAGATAGGCGTGGTCGCGGACGAGGCAGTCGCAGGAGAAGCCGAAGCGGGCCTCGATCGCCTCCTCGATCTCCGCCGCGAGCGCGTCCTCGCCGGCGCCGCCGCCGGTGGTGAAGACGGCGTTCCCGCTCTGGAGGTAGGTCCGCACCTCGCCGTGGCCGAGGCCTTCGAGGAGGGGGCGCAGCTCGGCCATGGGGAGCTTGCGGCTGCCGCCCACGTTGATGCCGCGGAGGAGGAGCGCGTACGTCGTCGTCATGCGGCCAGCGTAGGAGGCCACCGCGCCTCGTGGGGGGTGGCGCGGTGGCTGGTGCGAACCCTTCCCGATCGACGGCGGGGAACGGAAGGCCCTTCACTCATCTGTGACTTATTGAACAAGGTTTCGTAATGCCGGGCCGTGCCGCCGGGGATGGGAGACTGGCGCGCACACGTACCACCGGGCAGGGAGAGAGTGATGGACGAGGCGCGGGCGCGGGAGATCCTGGCCGCCGCGGGGCTGCCGGCCGGGCGGGCGCGGCTGCTGGCGCTGGCCGAGAACGCGGTCTTCGCCGTGGACGGCGTGGTCGTCAAGGTGGGCCGGTCCGCCGAGCTGTTCGAGCGGGCGGAGCGCGAGGTGGCGCTGGCCGGCCGGCTCGCCGCCGCGGGGGTGCCGGCGGTGCGGGCCGCGGAGGAGGAGCCCCGGCTGGTCGAGGGGCATCCGCTGACCTTCTGGCAGCCGCTGCCGGAGGCCGTCCGGCCGGCCGAGCCGAGGGATCTGGCGCCGCTGCTGCGGGCGGTGCACGCGCTGCCCGTTCCGGTGGACCTGGAGCTGCCCCGGCGCGAGCTGCTCGGCGGGGTGGAGCGCTGGCTGCGGCTGGCCGGGGAGGCGATCGACCCGGCGGACGCGGCCTTCCTGCGGGAGCGGCGGGACGCCTTCGCGCCCGCCGCGGCCGCGCTCGTCCCGCACCTGACGCCGGGTCCGATCCACGGCGACGCCCTGCCGCGCAACGTCCGGGTCGGCCCGGACGGGCCGGTCCTGATGGACCTGGAGACCTTCTCCAGCGACCTGCGCGAGCACGACCTGGTGGTCCTGGCGCTCTCCCGGGACCGGTACGGCCTGGACCCGGCGGCCTACGACGCCTTCACCGAGGCGTACGGCTGGGACGTGCGGGAGTGGGAGGGGTGCGCGGTGCTGCGCGGGGCGCGGGAGACCGCGAGCTGCGCCTGGGTGGCCCAGCAGGCGCCGCACAACCCGAAGGCGCTGGCCGAGTTCGAGCGGCGGGTGGCCTCGCTGCGGGACGACGACCCCGAGGTGCGCTGGTACCCGTTCTGACCGGACTGCCATCATGGTGCCGCCGACCGGAGCGACGACGGGAACGGGTGTGCCGATGCGGGTCGAACTGTCCGAGGTGACGCTGGACGTCGAGGTGAGCGGCGAGGGACCGGTGGTCCTGCTGCTCCACGGCTTCCCCGACAGCCATCACCTGTGGCGCCGTCAGGTGCCGGCGCTGAACGCCGCCGGGTTCCGCACGGTCGCCCCGACCCTGCGCGGCTTCGGCGGCTCGGACCGTCCGGAGGGCGGCCCGGAGGCGTACCACCCGGCGAAGCACGTCGGGGACCTCCTGGAGCTGCTGGCCCGGCTGGAGGTGGACGGCTTCCACCTGGTGGGCCACGACTGGGGTTCGGGGGTGGCCCAGGGGCTGGTGTCGGTGGTGCCGGAGCGGGTGCGGAGCCTGAGCCTGCTCTCGGTCGGGCACATCGGAGCGATCCGGGACGCGGGGTGGGAGCAGAGGAAGCGGTCCTGGTACATGCTGCTGTTCCAGTTCGCCGGGCTCGCGGAGGAGTGGCTGTCGCGGGACGGCTTCGCCGGGCTGCGCGAGATGCTGGCCGAGCACCCGGACGCGGAGTCCGTGATCGAGCCGCTGCGCGCCCCGGGGGCGCTGACGGCGGCGCTGAACGTCTACCGGGCGGGTCTGCCGGCGGAGGTCCAGTTCGGCCCGGAGCTCCCGGTGCCGCCGCTGCCGGAATCGGTGCCGGTGCTGGGCGTCTGGTCGACGGGCGACCGCTTCCTCACCGAGCGCTCCATGGTGGGCACCGGCGAGCGGGTCGGCGGGCCCTGGCGGTACGAGCGGGTCGAGGAGGCGGGGCACTGGCTCCAGCTGGACCGGCCGGAGGTCGTGAACGACCTGCTGCTCGGCTTCCTCAAGGAGCACGTCTGACCGGCGGCGCGCCGGTCAGGGGGTGACGGCGGCCGGCTCGCCGCGCAGCGGCCACACCGGGTCGACGACCGCCTCCGGGTCGCCCTTGCGGCGCAGGAAGGCCTGGAAGTCCTCGGCCCAGGCGCGGTACCAGCCGATCTGCCGCTCGTGCAGCTCGGCCGGGGCGAGGGCGGCGACCTTCGGGTGCCGCTCGGCTATCGCGACGGCGACGCGGACGGCCGCGAGGGCGTCGGCGGAGGCCTGGTGGGCGCTGGTGAGCTCCACGCCGTACTCGCCGCAGACGGCTTCGAGGGTGCGCTTGCCGCGCCGGTAGCGGTCGACGGCCCGGTCGATGGTGTACGGGTCGACGACGGGTCCGATGCCGGTGCCGCCCATCCGCTCGGCGAGCGAGGGCAGGCCGTGCCGGTGCAGCTCGGCGGAGAGCAGGGTGAGGTCGAAGGAGGCGTTGTAGGCGACGACGGGGACGCCCCGGGTCCAGTAGCCGGTCAGGGTCTCGGCGACCTCGTCGGCGACCTCGCGGACCGGGCGGCCCTCGGCGGCGGCCCGCTCGCTGCTGATGCCGTGGATGGCCGAGGCCTGCTCGGGGATGCGGACGCCGGGGTCGGCGAGCCAGTCCCGCTGGCGGACCACCGCGCCGCGGTGGACGCCGACGACCGACGCGGTGACGATGCGGGATTCGAGCGGGTCCGTCCCCGTCGTCTCCAGGTCGAAGCCGACCAGTGGTTCCCCATGCCAGGCCATCGGGTCCTCCTTACGTGATCTCCCCCGTGGTCTTCACACCCTCGCACGCGCCTCTGACAATCCGGCCGCGGGGTGCGGCCGGGGGCGGTCAGGACACGGGCCGGGAGTCGAGCCACACGGACTCGAACTCCTCCCGGTAGGTCTCGAAGAGTCCGTGGTCCGCGTCGGCGCCGGGGACGCCGTGCCGGACGACGGTCCGGCCGCCGCCGCGCAGGACGAGGACGGGGGCCTCCATGCCGCGGGCCCTGCGCAGGTAGGACTGGACGACGCCGACGCCGTCGGGCCCGTCGCCGTCGACGAGGTAGGCGGTGAAGCGGGGGGTCTCGTCGAAGACGTGGATCTGGAAGGCGTCGGGGTCGCGGAGCCGGGAGCGGACCCGGCGCATGTGCAGGATGTTCATCTCGACGGACCGGCTCAGCTCGCCCTTCTTGATGCCGAGCTCCCGCTCGCGGCGCTTGACGGCGCTGCTGGCGGGGTTGAGGAAGAGGAGCCGTATCCGGCAGCCGGACTCGGCGAGGCGGACCATGCGGCGGCCGGAGAAGTTCTGCACGAGGAGGTTCAGGCCTATGCCGGTGGCGTCGAGGCGGCGGGCGCCGCCGAAGAGGTCCTCGGCGGGCAGCTGGCGCTGGAGCCGGACGCGGTCGGGGTGGACGGAGACGACGTCGGCGTACCGGTCGCCGACGAGGTCCTCGACGGCGTCGACGGGCAGCCGGTCGGCGGAGGGGACCCCGGCGCCGCTGCCGAGGATCTCCAGGATGCGGGCGGAGGCCCGTTCGGCCTGGGCGAGGACGGTGGGCGAGAGGGCCCGGTTGCGGGAGACGACGTTGCGGGTCACCTCCAGCTCGTCGAGGGCGAGCTCGACCTCGCGCCGGTCGTCGAAGTAGGGCTCGAAGCAGGGCCAGTGCTGGACCATCAGCTCGCGGAGCTGGGGCAGGGTGAGGAAGGAGAGGACGTTGTCGTCGGCGGGGTCGAGGAGGTAGCCCTTGCGGCGGGAGACCTCGCGGACGGCGACGGCGCGGCGGACCCATTCCTGGCCGGCCGGGCCGGCGGCGGCGACGACCCACTCGTCGCCGTGGACGGGTTCGTAGACGGGCCGGAGGACGGCGGCGACGACGGCCCGCATCCGCTGTTCGACGAGATTGAGCCAGATGTAGGCGCGGCCGGCGCGCTGGGCGCGGGTGCGGACCTCGCTCCAGGCCTCGGCGCCCCATTCGAGTTCGGCGCCGATCTCCACCGGGCGGACCACGGGGACCGCGCCGGGGGCGGCGGCCCCGGGGGGCAGGACCACGCCGGGCGGCGCCTCCCCGGGGTCGGCCGGTCCCCCCTCGTGACCCGCGTCACCTGGGGGCAGCTCACGACCTCCCGAGCTCACCCGCGCACCGCCTTCTGCTCTGGACGCCCGTCCCGATTCTTCCGACAAGATCAAGGAAGGGTACTCCGCGAGCGGGAGGCGGTGCAGCAGGATCGGTCGGCTGCTTGCTCAACTCTGCGTGGGCGGCTGTCCGTTCTGGGAGGCGAGATCGGGCGGAGTGAGCGGATTCATAGCGGTTGCGTCCCGGGGGGCGAGCTGGAAGCCCTGCCAGTGGACGGGCATGGGCTGCTGGTCCTCGTCCCGGGCGATGTGGTGGAACCCGATGTTGACCCAGACGGACGGTTTGGTCAGAGTCTCCCCGTTGACCCATTTGTCCACGCTGTCACCGGCACCGGCCCCGCAGTTGCCGATGTTGTTGCTGGCGTACTGCTCGCAGGCGCGGGACTCGGTGAAGTAGACGTCGTGCTGCGTGAAGCCGCGGCCGGCGTGGGTGTCGGTGCGGCCGGGGACGATCTCGTAGCTGCGGGCGTGCCCGTCGGCGTTCTTCCCCGTGCCGCTGACCACCCGCCACCAGCGCATGTTCGCGGCGTCCCCGGCGAGTTCCCTGGTGACGGCGGTCCGCCGGGTCTTCACGGTGGGGCTGCCGTCGCCGACGGGCGGGGTGACGGCGGAGTCGTACTGCTCGATGCGGTCCCTGCCGCCGTCGAGGCCGAAGTCGAGCTTCCAGAAGACGTTGTGGGCGTGGCTGGTGGCGTAGCCGCGGGCACCCTTGCCGAGGGGCCAGCCGCGCCCGTCGGTGGCGTTGTAGTCGACCGGCGAGAGGCTGCCGGTGGCGCCCACGTTGGCGCCGATGGTGCCGTCCGAGGAGAAGCGCCACTCGGAGATGTACTCGTACCAGCCGACCTTGTTGACCGTGTAGACGAGCAGGTCCTCGGCCTGGGCCTGGTGGACTCCGGCGCCGGAGTCGCTGGCCATCCGGTAGGCGTGGCCGCGGGCCCGGGTGGTGGCGCAGACGCCCTTGACCTGGCCGACCTCGGGGACCTTCACGGTGGAGAGGGTGCCGCCGGGGCACTCGGCGGGCTTGAGGTCCTGGAGTCCCCAGCCGAAGCCGGCGCCGGTGAGGTCGTCGTACTCGGCCCCGCCGTCGTCGTACGGCACGTGGATCTGGGCGAGCCGGGCGGTGGTGAGGACCCGGACGGCGGCGCCGCCGGGCGGCCGGTAGGTGACCCGGTCGAGGATCAGGCCGGCGTCGGTGCTGTAGCGCCAGCACATGTCCCAGGAGGCGCCGCCGTCGAGCGTCCGGGTGATGCGGTACGCGGAGGAGCAGACGGCGTGGACGGGCGGGCGGGGCTGGGCGGTCGGGCGGGGGACGGTCGGCGGCGTCGGGGCGCCGGGCGCGGCGGCCGCGGTGGCGGTGCCGAGGAAGGCGGTGGCCGCGAGGGCGGCGAGGATCCCCCTGGCTCGCCGGCGGTGCAGGTCGGTCATGCGGACGTGCTCCTTCGTGCGTGGGCCCCGTGGCGGGGGCGGGAAGGGAACAGCGGGCGGCGGTGGTCAGCCGACGCGGACGACGTTCCTCGCGGAGAGGTCGACGATCAGGTTCCGGGTGTCGATCCAGGCGCCGTTGCGGACCTTGGTGACGAGCCGGACGCAGCGGTGCTCGCCGCAGCGGGAGAGCGCCGCGGGGACGTTCCTCTCCCTGTAGGTGCGGTAGACGTCGCCGTTGAACCAGAGCTGGTCGGGCCCCTTCAGCTCGGTCCCGGTGGCGTCCCGGTAGTCCTCCCTGACGCCCGCGCCGAGCGGGCTCGCGAGGATGAGCTCCAGGGCGGCGCGCAGCTCCTGGGGGTGGGCGGAGGGCTGGACCCCGCGCCGGGCGGCGGTGGTCTCGACCTTGCCGGTGGCCAGGTCGACGGTCCGGGTGACGAGTTCGTCGCGGGCGTAGTCGTAGAAGCGGACGAGCGCGCGGCGGTCGCCCTCCCGGCCGGGGACCGGGTCGGCGAGTTCGGTGCCGAGGTGCTGGGGGGCGCCCCGGTCGCCGTCGACGTCCTGCCGGGCGGCGGCGTCGGCCGGGCCGAGCGCCAGGCTCCGGGCCCGGTCCAGCTCGGCGTCGGTGAGCGGGTCGGTGCCGGTGCCCTTCTCGCCCTCGGCGGCGGCCGGGGCGACGGTGGCGGGGGCGAGCGCGGCGGCCCCCCGGCCGCCCGTGCCCTCCGCGTCCGGGGCGCCGCCGGCGCCCTGCGGGGCGTCCGCCGCGCCGCGCGCCGCGCCGGGCGTCCCGGCGGCGCGTCCGGCGGGGGCGTCGTCCGCCCCGGCCGCGCCCGGCAGCGAGACCGCGACCGCGACGGCGGTCCCCGTGACCGCCATGGCCGCTCCTGCCACCACCTTCCCCAGGTGGCGGCGCACTATTTCGTACACATTTCCCCCTCTACCCCCCGCTTGGTGTGCGGTCACCCGGTAGGACGGGGCGCGTTCCTGGGAGGTTGCGCATCTTTCGGGCAGGATCTGGCCGAAGAGCACACCCGAACCCGGACAGAAGAGGAAGATTCAATCCATGCAGGTCTGGCCGGGACAGGCGTACCCCCTGGGCGCCACCTATGACGGAGCGGGCACCAACTTCGCGGTCTTCTCGGAGGCGGCGCACCGCGTCGAATTGTGTCTGATCGACGACGACGGCGAGGAGACTTCCGTAGAACTGCGCGAGACGGACGCCTTCGTCCGGCACGCGTACCTGCCCGGCGTGATGCCCGGGCAGCGGTACGGCTTCCGTGTGCACGGGCCGTACGCGCCGGAGCGCGGGCTGCGCTGCAATCCGGCGAAGCTCCTCCTCGACCCGTACGCGCGGGCGATGTCGGGCTCGATCGCGTGGGGCGAGGCGGTGTACGGGTACCCCTTCGGGCGGCCCGACGCGCGCAACGACCTCGACTCGGCGCCGCACACGATGACCTCGGTGGTGGTGAACCCGTACTTCGACTGGGGCGACGACCGGCGGCCGCGCACCGAGTACCACCACACGGTGATCTACGAGGCCCACGTGAAGGGCCTGACGATGCTCCACCCGGACCTCCCGGAGGAGCTGCGCGGCACCTACGCGGGCCTGGCGCACCCGGCGGTGATCGGGCACCTGAAGGAACTCGGCGTCACCGCGCTGGAACTGATGCCGGTGCACCAGTTCGTCAACGACCACCGGCTGGTCGACGCGGGGCTGTCGAACTACTGGGGCTACAACACCATCGGCTTCTTCGCCCCGCACAACGCCTACGCCTCCTGGGGCGACCGGGGGCAGCAGGTCCTGGAGTTCAAGTCGGCGGTGCGGGCGCTGCACCAGGCCGGCATCGAGGTCATCCTCGACGTGGTCTACAACCACACGGCGGAGGGCAACCACCTGGGCCCGACGCTCTCCTTCCGGGGCCTGGACAACCCCTCGTACTACCGGCTCGCGGACGACCCCCGCTACCACACGGACACCACCGGCACCGGGAACTCGCTGCTGATGCGCTCCCCGCACGTGCTCCAGCTGATCATGGACAGCCTGCGGTACTGGGTGACCGAGATGCACGTGGACGGCTTCCGCTTCGACCTGGCCGCCACCCTGGCCCGCCAGTTCCACGAGGTGGACCGGCTGTCGTCCTTCTTCGACCTGGTGCAGCAGGACCCGGTGGTGAGCCAGGTGAAGCTGATCGCGGAGCCGTGGGACGTCGGCGAGGGCGGCTACCAGGTGGGGAACTTCCCGCCGCTGTGGACCGAGTGGAACGGCAAGTACCGGGACTGCGTGCGCGACCTGTGGCGGGGCGAGCCGCGGACGCTGGCCGAGTTCGCCTCCCGGCTCACCGGCTCGTCCGACCTCTACCAGGACGACGGGCGGCGCCCGCTCGCCTCGGTCAACTTCGTGACCTGCCACGACGGCTTCACCCTCCGGGACCTCGTCTCCTACAACGAGAAGCACAACGAGGCCAACGGGGAGGGCAACCGGGACGGCGAGAGCCACAACCGGTCCTGGAACTGCGGCGAGGAGGGCGAGACCGGCGACGTCGGCATCACCGAGCTGCGGGCCCGCCAGATGCGGAACTTCCTCGCCACGCTGATGCTGTCGCAGGGCGTGCCGATGCTCAGCCACGGCGACGAGTTCGGGCGCACCCAGGGCGGCAACAACAACGCCTACTGCCAGGACGGCGAGGTGTCCTGGGTGCGGTGGCCGAAGGAGAACAGCGAGGCGGAGGCGACGCTGCTGCGCTTCACCCGGGCGATGGTGCGGCTCCGCCGCGAGCACCCGGTCTTCCGGCGGCGCCGCTTCTTCCACGGCAGGCCGGTGGAGGGCACCCACGACGAGCTCACCGACATCGCCTGGTTCACCCCGGAGGGCGAGGAGATGACGGCCCGCGACTGGCAGGCCGCGCACGCCCGGGCGCTCACCGTCTTCCTCAACGGCAACGCGATCTCCGAACCGGGGCCCCAGGGCGAGCGGATCGCCGACGACTCCTTCCTCCTGATGTTCAACGCCTCCTCCCAGGAGCTGGAGTTCGCCGTCCCGGACAGCCACGGGCGGTGCTGGCGGACCGTGGTGGACACCTCCGAGCCGGAGGGGATGCCACCCCTGGAGGGGCCGGAGATCGTGGCGGGCGAGCGGGTCACCCTCGCGCCGCTGAGCCTGACGGTGCTGCGCCGCCCGGCCTGAGCGGACCGCGCGGGCCCCCGGTCCGCACGGTCCAGGAGAGCACCGCGCAGGCCACGGCCGCCCCCACCGCCACCGCGAAGGCGGCGGGGGCGCCGTGCTGTTCGGCGAGCCGCCCCGACAGGGCCAGGGCGAGCGCCTGGCCTCCCACGATCCCGCTGGTCAGGAAGGCCATGGCCTCGGCGAGCCGGCCGGCCGGGACGGTCCGCTCGGTGAGCGCGAAGACCGTGATGAGGTGCGGGGCGTAGGCGGCGCCGAGCACGGTCACCACCGCGTAGAGGCCGGGGAGGGAGTCGACGGCGAGCAGCGGGACGGAGAGCAGGACGAGACCGGCGGTCGCGGCCCGCCAGCGCGACGCGAGTCCGATCCGGGCGGGCAGCGCGGCGAGCGAGAGGCCGACGGCGGCGCTCATCACCCCCATCGCCGCGTAGACGAGCCCGGCCTGGGCCGGGGCGCCGAGGCCGGTGGTGAGTGCGGTGATCCCGGCCTGGGAGGCGCCGAACATGGCGCCCTGGAGGGCCATCGTCACCCGGAGGGCGTAGGCGGAGCCGGGCAGCCGCGTCCGTTCGGCGGCGCCCGGACGGGTGGCGGTCGCGTCCGGTCCCGGCGCGGTGGCGCGGGCGGTCGGGTGGAGGGCGAAGCCGGTGCCGCAGAGGGCGAGCAGCAGGGCCGCGCCGAGCAGGGCGGCGCCCGGGTGGGCGAGGGCGGCGGCGAGGCCGACGAGCGCCGGGCCCAGGACGAAGGAGACCTCGTCGAGGGTGCCCTCGAAGGAGAGGACGGCGCCGACCGTCCGGTCGTCGGCGCCGGCCCGCCGGGCGAGCGCCACCGAGCGGGTCCGGGCGAGCGGCCCGATCTGGGGGACGGTCGCCCCGGCGAGCAGGGCCAGCGGGACCAGGAGCCCCAGCGGGGCGCGGGCGACGGCGGCGAGGACCAGGACGGCGACCGCGACCGCGTTGGCGAGGGAGGCGGCCAGGACCGGCCCGCGCTGGCCGCGCCGGTCCGCGAGGCGGCCGAGCAGGGGCCCCGCGACGGTCTGCCCGGCGGCCAGCGCACCGCCCGCGAGCCCCGCCGTGGCGAGCGAGCCGCTGGTCTGCGCGACCAGGAGCACGCTGCCGAGCTGGCACATCGCGGTCGGCAGCCGGCCGAGGAAGGAGAGGGCCGGAAGGACGGGGCCGAGCAGGGCGAAGGTGTCGCGGTAGGTCCGGAGCATCGGCCGAAACTAACGCGATACACCCGAACGGGTGCACCGGCCGATGACACGGAAGCTTCCGTACGGGGTACGTACGTTCGCATGACGCCCAACCAGGCCTCGTCCTCCCCCGCGCAGCCCCCGCGCCGCTCCCCCTCCGCCCACCGCGCCTCTCCCCCCGCCCCCCACCCGGCCCGCCCCGCCCGCCCCGCGGATCCCGCCCGCCCGGCGCCCGCCGTGGTGCCCACCGCCACCTACCGGCTCCAGCTCCAGCCCGCTTTCCCGTTCGCCGCGGCCGAGCGGGCCGTGCCGCACCTCGCCGGGCTCGGCGTCTCCCACCTGCACCTCTCGCCCGTCCTGGAGGCGGTGCCGGGCTCCACCCACGGGTACGACGTCACCGACCACCGCTCGGTCAGGGCCGAGCTCGGCGGCGAGGCGGGGCTGCGGTCGCTCGCCGCCACCGCCCGCGCCCACGGCCTCGGCCTGGTGGTGGACCTGGTGCCCAACCACATGGCGGCCTCGCCGCGCCACAACCACGCGCTGCGGGAGGTCCTGCGGCACGGCCCCGACTCGCCGTACGGCCGCTGGTTCGACGTCGACCGCTCGGCGGGCGACGGCCGGATGCTGCTGCCGGTGCTGCCCGCCCGGCTCTCCGAGGTGCGCGACCGGCTGCGGGTCGAAGGCGGCGAACTCCACCTCGACGGGCAGGCGTTCCCGCTCCGCGACGGCACCGCGCACCTGCCCCTGGACGAGCTGCTCGACGCCCAGTGGTACCGGCTCGGCTGGTGGCGGCTGGCCCGCACCGAGCTGGACTACCGCCGCTTCTTCACCGTCTCGGACCTGATCGGCGTGCGGGTGGAGGACCCGGAGGTCTTCGCGGCGAGCCACGCGAAGATCCTGGAGCTGGTCGCCGACGGAGTGGTCGAGGGCCTGCGCATCGACCACCCGGACGGACTCGCCGACCCCCAGGGTTACTTGGAGCGGCTGGCGGAGGCGACCGGCGGCCGCTGCTGGACGGTGGTCGAGAAGATCCTCACCGGGGACGAGACGCTGCCGGACGCCTGGCCGGTGGCCGGGACCACTGGCTACGACGCCCTGCGGCTGGTCGACGGCGTGCTCACCGACCCCGAGGGCTCCGCCGAACTCGCCGATCTCTACCGGGAGTTCGCGGGGCGCTCGGCCGACCGGGGCGGGGAGTGGGAGGCGACCGGCCGGCGCGCCGCCTACGAGGTGGTGCGGCACGACCTGGCGGCCGAGACGGCCGTCCTGACCCGGGCCGCGGTCCGGCTCTGCGCCGCCGACCCCGCGCTCCAGGACCACGCGCCGTGGGCGCTGCGGACCGCGATCGAGGAACTCCTCGTCCGCATGCCGGTCTACCGCCCCTACCGGACCGGCGCCGAGCGGGTCCTGACCCCCGAGGCCGCCCGCGGCGCACGGGCCGCGTTCGCGGTGCCCGAGGAGGCCGCCGCGGTGGACGCCGTCCGGGGACTCGTCCTCGGCGTCCACGGCGACTCCCCCGCCCACCGGGCCTTCCGGGCCCGCTTCGCCCAGACCTCCTCGGCGCTGCGGGCCAAGTCCACCGAGGACACCGCCTTCTACCGCTACGCCCCGCTGCTCTCGGCCAACGAGGTCGGCGGCGACCCGGGCCGGCCCGCCGTCGGCCCGGAGGAGTTCCACGCCGCCTGCGTCCGGCTCGCCCGCGACTGGCCGGCCGGCGGGACGGTCCTGACCACGCACGACACCAAGCGCAGCGCCGACGTGCGCGCGGCGATCGCGGTCCTCGCCCAGTGCCCGGACGTCTGGGCCGGACTGCTGTCCGAGGTCTCCGGGATCCCGGCGCCGGACCCGCACCTCGCCTGGACGGCCTGGCAGACCGCCTTCGGCTTCGGCGACCCCGACCCGGAGCGGATCGGTCCCGCCGTGCTCAAGGCGGTGCGGGAGGAGGGGCTGCGGACCTCCTGGACCGAGCAGGACCCCGCCTACGAGCGGGCGGTGGGCGAGTTCGTGGCCGCCGGGCCCGGCCGCGTCCCGCTGCGGAAGGCGTCCGAAGCCGCGTTCGCCCTGGAGCCGCACATCCGGGCGCACGCGGACGCCGCGGCCCTGGTGCAGCTGACCATGCCGGGCGTGCCGGAGCTCTACCAGAACACCGAGCGGGAGTACCGGGCCCTGGTCGACCCGGACAACCGGGCGCCGTTCGCGCCCGGCCCGGACGACGACCGGACCGTGCTCGTCCGGGCCGCGCTGCGGCTGCGCCGGGAGCGGCCGGCGGCCTTCGGTCCCGGCGGCACCCATCTGCCGCTCGCCGCCGGGGGACCGGCCGCCGCGCACTGCCTCGCCTTCGCCCGCTCGGGGGAGGTGGTCACCGCGGTGACCCGGCTCTCGCTGCGGCTCGCCGAGGCGGGCGGCTGGCGGGACACCGCGCTGGCCCTCCCGGCCGGGCGGTGGGCCGACGTCCTCGACGGGACGCGGGAGTTCACCGGCGGGCCGGGGCGCGGGACCCCGGTGGCGGAGCTCTTCGCGGACCGGCCGTACGCCCTTCTCGCCCGGATCCCGGACCGGTCCGCGTACTGACCGGCCCATGTCCGGCAGAAGGGGGACGGCGAGGGCGTTCCGGATCCTGTTCGGAGGCCTGCGGGCCTCATCGCGCCGTCGACGGTGGTGCTGCGCCGCCGCGGCGGGTCGCGCACGGGGCGCGCCGGGGGGCTGCGGATCGAGGAGCAGGCCCGGCTCCAGGCCTCCCGGACCGGGTCTCCTTCCCCTCGTACGCGGTGCGCAACGCGCCGCCGAACCAGAGCGGCGCCTGCCACCGGCGCCGCGCCTGAGACCCGGGCCCGGGTCCGCCCGCGGCGGGCCCGCCCGGGGCCGGGGCCGGGCCGGTCAGCCGTTCGGCCGGACGACCAGGGTCCGCGGGGCGCGGGTGATCAGGCCGGCCGGCGCCGGGCGGAAGCCGTCGTCGAGCCGCAGCCGGGGCATCGCCCCGAAGAGGGCGCGCAGCGCGTACTCCGCCTCCAGGGCGGCCAGGAGCACCGCCGGGCACGGCCGGGGTCCGTAGGTGAGCTGGCCCGGGTCGTCGCGGAGCGGGTCGAAGCGGTCCGGCTCGCGGAAGCGCTCCGGGTCCCGCCCGGCCGCGCCGACGAGCAGCGCGACCGGGGATCCGCCCGGCAGGATCCCGCCGCTCACCCGCACGTCCTCGCGGGTGCGCCGGACGACGATCTGGACGGGCGGGTCGCGGCGCAGCGACTCCGTCCACGCCCGCGCCACCAGGCCGCCGGGGGCGTCGCGGAGGGCGGCGACCTGGTCGGGGTCGGCGAGCACGTTGCCGAGGAAGGAGGCGAGCGCCTTCTCCCGTACGGCGATCTGCCCGCCGCACTCCCCCGCGAGCGCCGAGGCCGCCCGTCCCCGGACCAGCCGCATCATGTCCCGGTAGGGGACGCCGACGGCGGCGGCGACGGTCCCGGCCGGCAGCCAGTGGCAGAAGTCGGCGACCAGGTCGGCCCGTTCGCGGCCGGCGAGCCGGCGGGCGAGGACGTGGGCGGTGCGCTCCACGACGGCCCGCAGCTCGGCCGGGTCGGCGTCGGTGTGGGCGCGGGCGCAGGCCGGGTCGCCGGGCCGGTGTCCGTGGGTGAAGCGGGGGTCGGTGAGGGCGGTGGCCACGTCCGCGTACCGGCTGAGCACCCAGGCGCGCAGCAGCGGGTCGTAGGTGAGCGGGAACTCCTCGCGCAGCCTGCGGTGGACGGGGTGCGGGTCGAGGGCGGCGCCGGGGTCCAGCGGGCTGGGCGGGACCGTCCGGCCGCCGGGCGGGGCGGGCGGCCCGGCGGCCGGGTCGGCGACGGTCCGCACCCGTCCGGGGACGGCCGTGGCGGCACGGCCCGCGGGTGTCATGGGGGGCAGCCGGCGCCAGGGGCCGGCGCCCTCGCGGTGTCCGGTCTCGCGGTTCGGCTCGTCGCGCATCGCGCCCCCTGTCGTTCGGCTCGTTCGGCGGTGACTGGCCGCGGCCGGGATCGTGGCGCGCGTCCTTCCAGCCCACCACCCGCCGCCGCGCCCCGCCCGTCGCGTACCGCCGATCGGGTGAGGGCGCACCGCGCTGACCTGGGGGGACCCGCCCGCCGGTGAGGCGTGCCCGCGGGTGACGCCCATCGGAGCCGGCCGACGGACAAGCGGGGCCGGCCGACGGACAGCCGGAGCCGATCGACGGACAGCCGGGGGCAGCCGACGGAGAGGCGGGTCAGCCGACGGAGAGGCGGAAGGTCATGTCGCCGAAGCCGACCACGTCGCCGGCCCGCACGACGACGGCGCCGACGACCCGGCGCCCGTTGACGGTGGTGCCGTTGGTGGAGCCGAGGTCGCGCAGCACCCACAGGCCGCCCTGGAGGGAGAGTTCGGCGTGCAGCCGGGAGGCAGTCTCGTGGCTGAGCCGCAGTCCGTTCACCGGGTCGCGGCCGATCCGCAGGGGGTACGGCCCCGGCTGCGGCAGCAGCAGCTTCGGGAGCCGCTCGGAGTGCCAGGCCCGGCCTATCCGCGCGGTGAACGCGGACATCCGCTCGACCGCGCCGACCACCCGCCGGGTCCAGGTGCCCTCGCTGCGCAGGTCGGCGGTGAGGACGGCGAGTTCGTCGGGGCGGCGGGCCTGGAGCGCCCGCTCCATCCGGAAGAGGAAGGTGTCGTGCGAGAGACGGCCCTGTGCGGCGCCCTCCCGGAGCAGGCCCAGCGCGCGGTCCCGCTCGGCGTCGGTCAGCCGCGGGGAGTGCGCCGGGGGCTCGTACGGGGTCGGGGTCGTCACACGGTGATTCTCCGGGTGTCCGGGCCGGGCTGTCCAGAAGCCTCCTGTCCCGGTCCCGTCCCGGCCCCGGCACGAAATTCCCGGGGCCGCCCCACAAGATCACTGCTACGGTCTGCGGGCTCGCACCACCGTACCCCTGGGGGACCACCGTATGACCGACGACCTCGTCGTCCGCCCGCTCGCCGGGCCCGAGGAGCTGGACCTGTTCCTGGGCCTCAGCTACACGCTCGACCACGAACTCGCCGACGACCTCGGCAGCGGCCGCCGCCGCCCGGAGTGGCTCTGGGTGGCCCTCCGCGGCGGCCGGCTGCTCGGCCGGATCGCCTGGTGGACCAAGAAGGCCGGGGGCGACCCGCTCGCCCTCGACTTCTTCGACCTCGCCCCGGACCTGCCGGCCGGGGAGGCCCGGGAGGTGGGCCGGCGGCTGCTGGCGGCCGCGATGCCCGCCGTCGTGCCGGCCGGCGCCGTGCCGCCGGAGTTCAACCGCTACCTGCCCGCCGACTGGCGCGAGGTCCCGGAGACCCGCGACCGGGTGGAGCTGCTGTTCTCGCTGCTCGCGGAGACCGGGGCCCGGCCGCTGGTCGAGCGGCTGCGCCTGGAGTGGCTGCCCGGCACCCCGGTGGCGGAGCCCACCGGCCGGCTGGCCTTCCGCCCGGTGCGCGACCGCGAGGACCTGCTCGCCCTGATGACGCCGGTGATGGAGGGGACCCTCGACGCCCACGGGCGGGCCGACCTGTCCGAGGGGCTGACCCTGCGGGAGGCCGCCGAGCGGCACTACGACGAGGAGTTCCCGCACTACTCCTCGCCGCGCGAGTGGTGGCAGGTGGCGGAGCTGCCGGGGACCGGCGAGCCGGTGGGCTTCGTGATCCCCGCCCGCAACAACTACAACCCGATCATCGCCTACATCGGCGTGCTCCCCGCCCACCGGGGCCACGGGTACATCGACGAGATCCTCGCCCACGGCACCCGGATCCTCGCCGGGACGGACGTGCCGCGCGTGCGGGCCGCGACCGACCTGGGGAACGTGCCGATGGCGGCGGCCTTCGCGCGCGCCGGGTACGTGAACTTCCAGCGCCAGGTCGACTACGTGTGGGATGCACCGGGCGCGTCGCGGTCCTGACTGCCAGGATGGGGAGGACCTGCCGACCGTACCGCCGTCTGCGAGGAGAACCGTCGTGCTCTTCGAGGTCTGGGCGCCGCACGCCCGCGACCGGGTGACCCTGGAGCTGAACGGCACCGGGCACCCCCTCGACCCGGATCCGCTGCGGGACGGCTGGTGGACCGGCACCGTGCCGGCCGCCGACGGCGACCGGTACGGCTTCCGCCTCGACGACGGTCCCGTCCGGCCCGATCCGCGCGGCCGCCGGCTGCCGGACGGGCCGGACGGGCTCAGCGCCGTCGTCGACCACGCGGCCTACGTCTGGCGGCACGAGCCGCCCCGGCTGCTGCTGCGCGGCGCGGTCCTCTACGAGCTCCACGTCGGCACCTTCACCCCGGAGGGCACCCTCGACGCCGCGGCCGCGCGGCTCGGGGAGCTCGCCGGGCTCGGCATCACCCACGTGGAGCTGATGCCGCTCTGCCCGTTCCCCGGCGTGCGCGGCTGGGGGTACGACGGGGTGGCGCCGTGGGCGGTGCACGAGCCGTACGGCGGGCCCGAGGCGCTGAAGCGGTTCACGGACACCGCGCACGGCCTCGGCATGGGCGTCGTCCTCGACGTGGTCCACAACCACCTGGGCCCGTCCGGCAATCACCTCCCGGTCTTCGGGCCGTACTTCACCGACTCCCACCACACGCCGTGGGGCGCGGCGGTGAACCTGGACGCGGCGGGCTCGGACGAGGTGCGGGCGTACTTCCTCGGCAGCGCGCTGGCCTGGCTGCGGGACTACCGGATCGACGGGCTGCGGCTCGACGCGGTGCACGCGCTCGCCGACGACCGCGCCCTCACCTTCCTGGAGGAGCTCTCGGCCGCCGTCGACGAGCTGGCGGGGGAGCAGGGCCGCCGGCACTTCCTGATCGCCGAGTCCGACCTCGCCGACCCGCGCTCCACGACTCCCCGCGGCCACGGCGGCCTGGGACTGCACGCGCAGTGGAACGACGACTTCCACCACGCCCTGCACACCGCGCTGACCGGCGAGTCGCAGGGCTACTACGCCGACTTCGCGCGGGCCCCGCTGGCCGCGCTGGCCAAGACCCTCACCCGGGTCTTCTTCCACGACGGGACCTGGTCGTCCTTCCGGGGCCGCCACCACGGGCGTCCGGTCGACCGGGAGCGCACCCCCGCCCACCGCTTCCTGGGGTACGCCCAGACCCACGACCAGATCGGCAACCGGGCGCTGGGGGACCGGCTCTCGGCCTCCCTCTCCCCCGGCCTGCTGGCCTGCGCGGCGGCGCTGGTGCTCACCGGGCCGTCGGTGCCGATGCTCTTCATGGGCGAGGAGTGGGGCGCCCGCACCCCGTGGCAGTACTTCACCGACCACACCGACCCGGAGCTGGCGGACGCCGTCCGGCGGGGCAGGCGGAGGGAGTTCACGGCGCACGGCTGGGCGGAGAACGAGGTGCCCGACCCGCAGGACCCGGCGACCCGGGACCGCTCGGTCCTCGACCGCGCGGAGCGCGAGCGCGACCCGCACCGGCGCCTGCTCGCCTGGCACCGGGAGCTGATCGCCCTGCGCCGCACGCTGCCCGACCTGACCGACCCGGACCTCGGCGCGGTGAAGGTCGCCTTCGACGAGGACGCCCGCTGGCTGGTCTTCCGCCGCGGCGACGTGCGGGTGGCGGTCAACCTGGGCGCGGAGCCGGCCGCGATCCCGCTGGGCTCCAACGGCCGCGACCGGGTCCTCGCGGCCTGGCTGCCGACGGAGGCCCCGGCCCGCGACGGCCTGCTCCGCCTGCCCCCCGAGTCGGCGGTGGTCCTGTCGGACGGCTGAGCCGCACGGGCCACGGGCGGGCCCCACATGGGCGCACGGCCGGAGTGTTCCCGGCGGGCGGGGGACGGCGGGCCGCCATAGTGCCCGCATGACACCCCCCACCACCCCGCGCCGCCGCGGCCGTGCCCGCGCGGCGGCCCTGGGCGCCGCGCTGCTGGCGCTCGTCCTGCCGTCGACCGCCGTCTCCGCTCCGGTGCCGACCCCGCCCCGGCCCGGCTCCGAGGCGTGCGCGCGCACGCCCGGACCGCTCTCCGGGGACGCCCGGCGCGTCCTGGAGGTCGCCCGGAAGGCCAGGAAGGACCTCGCGCTGAACGCCGTGCTGCTGCGGGTCACGGTCGACGGGCGGGAGCTCGTCACCGGGGCGCTCGGCGAGTCCATGACCGGGGTCCCGGCCGAACCGGACATGCACTTCCGGGCCGGCTCCGTCGCCTTCGCCCACATCGGGACGGCCCTGCTGCGCCTGGCCGAGCAGCGCCGGCTCCGGCTCGACGACACGGTGGAGCGCTGGCTGCCGGAGGTGCCCCGGGCCGGCGAGATCACCCTGCGGATGCTGGCGAACAACACCTCGGGCCTGCACGACTACGTCACCGACCCGGCGTTCGGCGCCGAGCTCTCCCCCCACCCCTTCCGGGCGTGGACCCCCGACGAGCTGCTCGCCTTCCCGTTCTCCCACGACTTCTGGTACGACCCGGGCACCAACTGGAGCTATTCGCACGCCAACTACCTGCTGCTGAGCCGGGCGCTGGAGCGGATCACCGGCACCCGGATCGACCACCTGGTGCGGGAGCTGGTGACCGGGCCGCTGGGGCTGCGGGAGACCCGGAACTCCTTCACGCCCGAGATCCCGTCCCCGGTGCTGCACGCCTTCACCTCCGACCGGGGCCTCTACGAGGAGTCGACCTTCTGGAACCCCTCGTGGACCACCGGCCCGGGGGCCGTCATCACGAGCACCGTCTGCGACATGGCCCGGTCGGCCGAGGGCATCGGCAGCGGCGAGCTGATCGGCCCGCGCTCGTACCGGATCCTCCTCGACCCGGGCACGGTCGGGCTGGGCACGCCGACGGCGACGTGTCCCGCGTCGATCTGCCTGGAGCAGACCGAGGAGCGGCACTTCGGGCTGGGCGTGATCGTCTCCGGCGGATGGCTGCTCCAGAACCCGTCCTTCTCCGGCTACGCCGCCCTCCAGGCGTACCTGCCGTCGAAGCGGCTCTCGATCGCGGTCTCGGCGACGAAGACGGCGGCGACCGGCGACGGGAACATGGCCCAGGCGGTCGCGGGCCGGATCGCCGCCGCGCTGGCCCCGGAGGACCCCCTGGTGCCCTGAGGCCCGGGCCTCCCGCCGGCCGCCGCCACTCGACTATTCGACGATCGCCATCTCGTGCGGGGTGGCGTTGAAGCGGCGGCCGGTGCCGTCCTCGGTCATCGTGACGATGTCCTCGATGCGCACGCCGAACCGGCCGGGCAGGTAGACGCCGGGCTCGATGGAGAAGCACATGCCGGGGACGACGGGCCGCTCCTCGCCCTCGATCATGTACGGGGGTTCGTGGGTGGTGACGCCGATGCCGTGGCCGGTGCGGTGGATGAAGTACTCGCCGTACCCGGCGTCCGTGATGACCCGGCGGGCCGCCCGGTCGACGTCCTGGCAGGCGATGCCGGCCCGCACCGCCTCGAAGCCGGCCTGCTGCGCCTCGCGGACCAGGTCGTGGATCCGCCGCTCCTCGTCCGTCGGCTCGCCGACGTGGACGGTCCGGGTGGTGTCGGAGCCGTAGCCGTGCTTCAGCCCGCCGAAGTCGAGGACGACCATGTCGCCGCGCTCGATGACCCGCTCGCCGGCCTCGTGGTGCGGGTTGGCGCCGTTGGGTCCGGAGCCGACGACGGTGAAGTCGACCTGGGAGTGCCCGAACTCCCTGAGCAGCCGGGCGAGGTCGGCGGCGACCTCGGTCTCCCGGCGGCCCGCGAACCGCACCTTGACGATCTCGCCGTACGCCCGGTCGGCGGCGGCGCCCGCGGCGGCGATCCGGTCCAGCTCGTGGGCGTCCTTCACGGCCCGCAGCATCGGCAGCGCCTCGGTGAGGGAGACGTACGAGGTGCCGGGGAGGGCCTGCTGGAGGCCGAGGAGGTGCATCGCCCAGGCGTTGTCGCTGACGCCGAAGCGTCCGTCGGCGTCGAGGAGCGGCGCGGTGACGGCGTAGGGGTCCTTGCCGTCGGTCCAGTCGCGGAGGGTCAGCGCGGGCGCGCCGACGGCCTTCTCCGCGTCGGGGGCCTCCAGGGTGGGGACGACGAGGACCGGGTCCTGGCCGGGGGCGATGACGAGGACGGTGAGCCGTTCGGTGATCGCGGTCGGCTGGTAGCCGGTGAGGTGGACGAGGTCGGGGCCGGGGGCGACGAGCACTCCGGCGAGGCCCGCGTCGGCGGCGGAGGAGGCGGCCCGGTCCATCCGGGCCCGGTAGTCGTCGGCGGTGAAGGGCACGGGCGCGTCGCCCGTCCCGGGAGCTCCGGCGGGGGTGCTCGGCATGGGTCTCTCCTTCGCGGCGGCGGGCGGTCGTCCTCCGAGGTGGTCCTCCAGCATCCTGCCCGCCCCGACCGGCCTCCGCGACCGCGCGGCGGCCCGTCAGCGGGGGCCGGGCCCCTGGGCGATCAGCCGTTCGAGGAGGTCCTGGAAGTCGTCGCCCACGACGATCCGCAGCTCGCCGCGCTCCTCGTCGTGCTCGCTGAGCTGGGTGAGGGTGCCGCCCCGCCACCAGAAGACGTAGGGGCTGATGGCGCCCGGCGTGTCCTCGTACTCGGAGGCGGCGAAGGAGGCCATCGCGCCGAGCGCCGGGATGATCGAGGTGTCCCGGATGGGGTGGAAGGCGATCTGGTGCCGGAAGGGCAGGGCGACCAGGGCGCCGTGCTCGCCGAGCGGCAGCCCGGTGACCCGCTGGGCGAGGGCGTCGAGGTCGAGGACGCGGCTGGCGGTGTAGAAGGAGTCGCCGACGACGACCTCGAAGGACATGCCGTCGGCGTCCCGGACGGTCTCGTGCTCCTCGACGGGCAGCCCGCGCAGGTTGCTGAGCGCGCGGGCCCGCAGCTGGGCGGGGTCGCCGAGCCGGTCGAGGGCGTCGTCGGTGAGCATCATGACGCTCTCCGGCAGGTCGAGCGCCAGCACCTCGTACAGTCCGGGGGCGAGCGTCCGGGCGTAGCCGAAGGCGCCGGGGTCGATGCCCTCGCCGTTGACGACCCGGGGGTAGAGCTGGGCGCGGATCTGCTCGGGCGGCAGCGTGTCGAGGGCGGAGGGGCCGTCCAGGGTCCTCACCACCAGGGTGACGTGACGGCGGATCAGGTCGGGCCAGACGCGGGGGCCGCGCCGGTCCCGGTGGCAGACGGCGGCGAGGTTGCCGAGGCCGAAGCGGCGCTGCTTGTCGTCCTGGACGGCGGACGCGTAGACGGTGACCTCCAGGCCGAGCTCGGCGAAGGCCTCGCGGACGGTGGAGCGGAAGAGCGCGGCCTCGCGCTCGGAGAAGTAGGCGAACTCCGGGTCCCGCGGCGCGTCCTCGCCGTCCCGCCTGGGTCCTCTGCGCAGCCACCCCACGTGAGCCCGCCTTCCGTCGCCGTTGCGTTCAGCCTAGCGAGTGGGGCGGTGCGCCCACCGGTCGCCCGGCGAAGTCGTCCGGAGGCCGGTCCGGGTGGCCGGGATCAGGCGCCGTCGGGCGCGGTGAGGAGGGCGCGGGCGTAGTGCGCGAGGGAGCGGTTGTAGCGGGGCAGCAGCGGGGCGAGGGCGCCGAGGGCGAGCGAGGCGGCCTCCCGGTCCCGGCCGGTGTCGGCGAGGGCGAGGGCCAGGAAGGCGTCGACGGCCGGGGCGAGGGCCAGCTCGTCGGCGTCGAGCCGCTCGGCGGGCAGGTCGCGCTCGGCGGTGAGCAGCTCGACGCTCCGGTCCGGCCGGCCGAGATTCCTCAGGCTGCTGGCCAGCTGGATGACGGCCCGGCGGCGGCGCAGTCCGCTCAGTCCGAGGCCGAGGGCGCGCCGGTAGTGGGCGACGGCCTCCTCGGGCATCCCGGTGGAGTCGTGGGCGGCGCCCAGCTCGAAGGCGGCGACCGCGTCGTCGTCGCCGCGCTCGGCGGCGAGCACGGCGACGCGCTCCCGGAACTCCTCGGGGCCGTGCGCGTCGATCTCCGTCCAGAGGGCGGCGACCCGCTCCTCCCACCCGCCGTCCCCGGCCCGCTCGTCGCTCATGCCGTCACCCTACTCGCGGGGCCCCGCGCCGCCCGCGCCCCGCGCCCGCCGGGGCCGCGCCGGGCGGTGTCCGGCGCGGCCCCGGCGGGACCCGTCAGTCGCCGCCCCCACCGCCGCCGCCGTCGCCGCCCCCGCCGCCGGAGTCGCCGCCGCCGTCGGAGCCGCCCGAGTCGCCCGCGGCGCCGCCGTCGGAGCCCCAGCCGTCCCCGCCGCCCGGGGAGTTGTCGTCGCCTCCGGTGCCGATGTTGGTGTACCAGGGGCGGTTCCAGTCGGTGTCCACGGCGGCGGGCTCGTAGCCCTCCCGGGGGCGCCACTGGGACGGGAAGCGGGCGAGGCCGGTGGTGTCGCCGAGGCCGAAGGAGGCGGCGAAGGCGTGCGCCATGACGGCGTCCAGCGGGTCGGAGGTCTCCAGCCCCACCGGGCTCAGCGGGAGGAGGAGGGCGTCCGGCCGGGCCGGGCTCCGGCGGCGCGGGGGCCGGGACAGCAGGGCGACCCTCCGCCCGTCCCGCAGCAGCCAGGAGCTGGTCGGGCCGTGCCGCCGCAGCTCCCACAGCCGGCCGGGGAGTTCGGCCTCCACCACGCTCTTGGAGCGGCGGAGCTTGCGGTGGGCGAGGCGGAGCGCGGCGGGCGTGTCGCCGACGGTGAGCGTGAGCCCCCGGGAGGGGTCGGGCTCGTCGTGGTGGAAGCCGTACGGGGCCCGGAGCCGTACGGCGGGCGCGTGCGGGCCCCACGCGTCGACCCGCACCAGCCGCCGGTCGACGGCGACGGTGACGTCCCCGGCGGGGGCGGGCGCGGTCCGCCGGGCCAGCCACAGCGGCACGCCCTCGGCGTCGGCGCGCCGCGCCAGCTCGTCGACCCGCTCGGGGCCGCCGCTGAGCCGCACCGCCAGGGTGCCCAGCTCCCGCGCGAAGTCGGCCGCCCGGCGCACCTTGACGGGCGTGCTGGTGCCGGTGGCGCGGATGACCGGCACGATGCCGGGCCCCTCCGGCAGCCGGTCCAGGGTCCGCTCGGACCCGCCGCCGCCGAGCCACTGCCCGCGCCGGTACGCCTCCGCCATCGCGGCGAGGTTCAGTTCTCCGAGCGGTGTCAGCCGGCTGCCCCGGCGTATGCCGTCCTCGGTCAGTTCGACCGTCCTGGCCAGCGGATTGCGCGACCGCTCGCCGTACAGGATCTCCGTCACCGTGCTCCCCCATGTGTCGTGCTGCTACCAGGACATGGTGACCGACGGGTACGCGCGTGCGGTAGGGCGTTTCCGGGGTCCGCGCGAGGTCCGCGCGAGATCCCCGGCCGGCCGTCACGACCAGGCCGTCACGACCAGGTCGGCGCGGTCGCGGCCCCGGGCGACGAGACGCGCGTTGGCCTCGTCGGAGCGCTCCACCCACGCCTCGGCCTCGGAGCGGTCCTTGCCGAAGCGGACGTGCCGGGCGACGAGCCGGGGCACGCGCACGGCGTCGGGCGGGTCGAGGTACCAGACCTCGTCCAGGAGGGGGCGGACCGCCGCCCAGCCGTCGGCCCCGTGGAGGAGGTAGTTGCCCTCGGTGACGACGAGCGGGATCCCGGGGGGCACGGGGACGGAGCCGGCGACCGGTTCCTCCAGGGCCCGGTCGAAGGCGGGCGCGTAGACGACGGTCCCGGGTTGCGGCGCGCGGAGCCGGGCGAGCAGGGCCGCGTACCCGGCGGCGTCGAAGGTGTCGGGCGCGCCCTTGCGTCCGGCCCGGCCGAGCCGGACCAGCTCGGCGCCGGCCAGGTGGAACCCGTCCATCGGCACCAGCGCGGCGAGCCCGCCGAGCCGGTCGACGAGCCGCTCGGCCAGCGTCGACTTCCCGGCCCCCGGCGGCCCCGCGATCCCCAGGATCCGCCGTCCTCCGGCGGCCGCGAGGCCCCGGGCGCGCCCGACGAGCCCCTCGAACCCCGCGGGCCCTCCGCCACCTGCGCCGTCCATGCCGGGCATTCTCGCACCGCCCCCTGCGGCCGCGCCCTCCTGCCGGCCCCCTACCGCCGACCCCTCCCCCGACCCTCGTACCGACCCTCGCCGGGTCGAGGGTCGGAGCGGGGGCGACGCGGGTCCGCGCGGGTGGGGCGCACCCGGTGCGCGTATTACGTTGGGGTAATGCCGTCCATCGCACTCGTCACGCTCGTCGTCCGTGATCACGACGAGGCCATCGCCTTCTACACCGACGCCCTCGGCTTTGAGCTCGTCGAGGACACCGACCGGGGCAACGGCGCCCGCTGGGTCGTCGTCCGTCCGCGCGGCGGCGTCGGCGGGATCGGGAACGCGGGGCTGCTGCTGGCCCGTGCCAAGAACGAGGACGAGGAGGCGGCGATCGGCCACCAGAGCGGGGGCCGGGTCGCCTTCTTCCTGCACACCGAGGACTTCGCCCGCGACCACGCGCGGATGACGGAGGCGGGGGTGAAGTTCCTGGAGGAGCCCCGGCACGAGCCGTACGGCTCGGTCGCCGTCTTCGAGGACCTGTACGGCAACCGCTGGGACCTCCTCCAGCCGGCCGACGCCGCTAGCGGTAGCTGAGGCCGCCGCCCTTCACCCGGACGACGGAGCCGTCCCGGTTCCCTCCCGAGGGGGTCCCCGTGCGCTGCACCACCACGGTGAACTCCGCCGGGACGTCGTCGATCGCCCGCACGATCAGGGCCGCGACGTGCCGCAGCTCGCCGATGTCCGGCAGGGTCACGGCGGCCGTGGAACCCGCCGCGGTCTGGATGAGCAGCACCGGCTTCGGCGGGGTGAAGGCGACCTTCAGGAGGAGGGCGCCCACGCCGATCGCGCAGATGACGGCCGCGGAGCGCGTCGAGGGGCCCGTGTCCTCGCGGGCGAAGGCGACGAAGGCGGCGACCAGGACGGCGGAGAGGAACACGCGCAGCACCCAGTCGGGCTTGGCCCGGGCCACCTCGACCGAGGTGAGGTGGCGCAGCGGGAGCGCGGCCGCACCGATCCACAGGACCCCGCGGCTGACCGTCAGGTCGACCGCGCGCGGCCCGCGCGGCGCCGCGACCCGGGGCTGCACCTGCCAGGCCCTCCGGGTCGGCGGGTCGGGCGGCGTCGGCGCCTGGCCCCCCGGCGGCGTGCCCGGCGGTCCGTGCGGCGGCTGGGGCGGCGTGCCGGGCGGTCCGTGCGGCGGCTCTGGCGGCGTGCCCGGCGGTCCGTGCGGCGGCTCTGGCGGCGTGCCCGGCGGTCCGTGCGGCGGCTCGGGCGGCGTGCCGGGCCCGGTCGTCTCGTCCATGTCTCCCCCGTGAAGTCGTGAACTCGTGGAGCCGTGAAGTCGTGGAGCCGTGGAGCCGTGGAGCCGTGAACTCGTGGAGCGGTGTGGAGCGGTGTGGAACGGTGAGACCGTGCACTCGTCCGGCCGCACCCCCGTGACCGAATCCCCGAGGCCGGATCCCAAGGGGCGCCTGGGCGGTACCCCATTAAGCACCCGCCCGGCCCGCCGGGACAGTCGAGAACTGGCCACGCGTCACCGCTCCCTCCCCCGCCCCGCACGCCGCCCCGTCCCCCGCACCGTCCCCCGCACCGGAAAACCGCTGTCGCCGGTCCTCCCCCGCTCCCTACACTCCCGTCACGGCGCACCGTCCGGCGCGCCGCCGCGAGACCGTCCGACCGACCGAGGGGAGCCGACCGTGCGTCACCAGTACGCCGTCGCCGTCCTCCCCCGCGCCCGCCGGTACGACGTGATCCTCGCCTCTCCCGCCTGCCGGTGACGGCTGCGCGCCCGTCATCGCAGGCCCGCCGACGCCTCCGCGCGTCCGGGAATCGCGCTGCCCCGTTCCTCCACGCAGCAGCGAAAGGCACGACACCGTGCGCGTCTCCCAGAACCCCCGCGTCCGCAACCTCGGCATCCTCGCCCACGTCGACGCGGGCAAGACCACCGTCACCGAGCGGATCCTCTTCCTGACCGGCGCCGTCCACAAGCAGGGCGAGGTCCACGACGGCACCACCGTCACCGACTTCGACCCGCAGGAGCGGGAGCGGGGGATCACGATCTCCTCCGCCGCCGTGAGCTGCTCGTGGGCGGACCACCGCCTGACCCTCATCGACACGCCCGGCCACGTCGACTTCTCCGACGAGGTCGAGCGGGCGCTGCGCGTCCTCGACGGGGCCGTGGCCGTCTTCGACGCGGTCGCGGGCGTCGAACCGCAGAGCGAGACGGTGTGGCGGCAGGCCGACCGGCACGGCGTGCCCCGGATCGCGTTCGTCAACAAGATGGACCGGGCGGGCGCCGACCTCGACGCGGCCGTCGACTCGATCCGGGTCCGCCTGGGCGCCGTCCCGCTCCCCGTCCAGCTGCCCGTCGGGCGGGAGGACGGCTTCCGGGGCGTGGTGGACCTGGTCCGGATGCGGGCGCACCTGTGGGGCGAGGACGGGCGCACCGAGACCGGCGTGCCCGCGGCGCTGCGGGACGAGGCGGTGCGCCGCAGGCGGGCCCTGGAGGAGGCGGTGGCGGAGCTGCACGCGGACTCCCTGGAGGAGTTCTGCGCGGCCGGCGCGCTCGCCGACGGGACGCTGGCGCGGGCCCTGCGGGAGCTCACGCTCACGGGTGCGGCCGTGGTGGTGCTGTGCGGTTCGGCGTACCGCGACCGGGGGGTGGAGCCGCTCCTCGACGCGATCGTCGCCTTCCTGCCCGCCCCGTCCGACCGGCCCCCCGTCCACGGGAGCGGGACGGCGGCCGACCCGCGCGCCCCGCTCGTCGCGCTCGCGTTCAAGGTGAGCGCGGCCGCCACCGGCCGGATGACGTACGTCCGCGTCTACGAGGGCGCGCTCACCACGGGGGCGACCGTGCTGGACAACGCCACCGGCCGCAGGGAGCGGATCTCCCGCATCCTGCGGGTGCAGGCGGACCGGACGGTGGACATGCCGGCCGCCGTCGCCGGGGAGATCGTCGCCGTCGTCGGCCCGAAGGCCGTCCGCGCCGGGGCCACGCTGTGCGCTCCGGACGCGCCGGTCGTCCTCGAACCGCCGGTGACGGCCGACCCGGTCGTCTCGGTGGCCGTGGAGGCGCGCCGGAGCGCCGACACGGACCGCCTGTCGACGGCCCTCGCCCGGCTCGCCGAGGAGGATCCGTCGCTGGTGGTGCGGACCGATCCGGAGACGGGCCAGACCGTCCTGTCGGGCCTCGGCGAGCTGCACCTGGAGGTCGCGGTGGAGCGGCTGCGCCGGGACCGGGGCCTGGAGGTCGCGGTGGGACGGCCCCGGGTCGCCTACCGCGAGACGGTGGTGGAGGGCGTGACGGGCCTGCTGTACCGGCACGTCAAACAGGACGGCGGCGCGGGCCAGTTCGCCCACGTCGTGATCGACGTCGAGCCCCTGGAGGGCGGGGAGGAGTTCGCGTTCGCGTCCGCCGTCACCGGCGGGCGGGTGCCGCAGGAGTACGTCCGGGCGGTCGAGGCCGGCTGCCGGGACGCGCTCGCCGAGGGCCCGCTCGGCGGTCACCCGGTGACGGGCGTCCGCGTGACGCTCGCCGACGGGGCGACGCACCCGAGGGACTCGTCGGAGATGGCGTTCCGGGCGGCGGGCCGCTTCGCGCTGCGCGAGGCGCTCCGGGCGAGCACCCTGACGCTGCTCGAACCGGTCGCCGAGGTGACGGTCACCGTCCCCGCGGAGTCGGTCGGCGCGGTCCTCGGCGACCTCGCGGCCCGCCGCGGCCGGGTCACGGACTCCGCGGTCCGGGGCGGCACGTCGGTGGTGACGGCGACGGTTCCGCTGGCCGAGCTCTTCGGCTACGCGACCCGGCTGCGCGGCCGCACCCAGGGCCGGGGCGCCTTCACCACGCGCCCCGCCGGGTACGAGGCGCTGCGCGGCTGACCCGCGGACGGGCCGGGCCGGACCTCATCCCCTGAGGTCCAGCTCGGCCCGTACCGTCTTCCCCACCGGCACGCGGTCGAGCACCTCCCACCGCGAGGCCAGCGCCCCGACCAGGAGCAGGCCCCGACCGCCCTCGTCCAGCGGCCCCGGCGCGCCGGACGCCGGCCGCCGCTCGCCCCGGGTGTCGGAGACGTCGATCCGCAGCAGCAGCCCCGGCGAGTAGAGCAGCGCCAGCTCGCAGTCGCGCCCCGGCACCCGCCCGTGGGTGACCGCGTTCGCCGCCAGCTCGGCGACGACGGTCGCGGCGGACTCCGAGAGCGCGGAGCCGTACGGGACGCCCCACTGGTGGAGTTGGTGGAGGGCCAGCCGCCGGGCGAGGCGGGCGCCGCGCGGGGTGGAGCTGAATCGCTGCGCGAACATGCGTACGGTGACGGGCCGTCGGCGGGTCGCTGGGATGGTCATGGGGCCAATGTGGCGCGCTCCCCGGGGAGTTGCCAGCTCAGCCACCCGTACGCTGCGCAGCGTACGGGTGCACGCTCTGGACGGTACCGGTGACTGTCCGTGAACATGGAGGGGATCGGCGCGAGCACACGGGTGCGGGAGGTGGCGGGGTGGCGGACGAGGTCCCGAAGGGCAGCGAACCGGAGACGTCGGAGAGCCTGAAGGCGTTCGGCGAAGTGGTCAAGGTCTTCCGCAGACGGGCCGGCCTGACGCAGGAACAGTTCGCGCCGCTGGTGGGCTACTCGCTGCCCATGGTCGCCTCGATCGAGCAGGGCAGGCGCCTGCCGTCGAAGGAGTTCGTGGAGCGGGCCGAGGAGGTGCTGGACGCGTTCGGGGCGCTGCGGGCGGCGGCGAAGCACCTGACGCGGAAGGAGGGCCTCGCGAAGTGGTTCGAGAAGTGGGCGGAGCTGGAGCCGCTGGCGGTGACGCTGTACACCTTCGAGAACCGGCTGGTACCGGGGCTGTTCCAGACGCCGGCGTACACGCGGACGCTCTTCGAGGAGCAGATTCCGGCGATGAGTGATGACAAGATCGAGTCGAACCTGGTCACCCGGGTGGAGCGGGCGAGCATCCTCACGGAATGCCCGGAGACGATCTTCAGCTTCATCATCGAGGAGCACGCCCTGCGGAGGCAGGTGGCGGATGCGGAGAGCATGCGCGGACAGATCGACCACATTCTCGACCTCGGCCAACGCCGCAACATCGACGTCCAGATCATGGCGCAGTCGCGTGGCAACCACGCAGGCCTCGGTGGGCCCTTGCGCCTCCTGGAGACCCAGGAGAACACCTGGTACGCCTATTGCGAAGGTCAGGAGACCGGCCAGCTCATCTCCGACTCCAAAGTGGTCAGCGTCCTCCAGCAGCGTTATGCCAGGATGCGGGCACAGGCTCTGTCTGTAGAGGCATCCGTGGGCCTGTTGCAGGAGATCCGAGGAGCACTATGAGCACCACAGACCTGGCCTGGTTCAAGAGCAGTTACAGCAGCGGCAGCGGCGACGACTGCGTGGAAGTCGCTCTCTCCTGGCACAAGTCCAGCTACAGCAGTGGCGACGGCGGCAACTGCGTCGAGGTCGCCGGCTGCCCCTCCACCGTCCACGTCCGCGACTCCAAGGTCCCGGACGGTCCGCAGTTCGCCGTGGCGCCGGGCGCCTGGACGGAGTTCGTCGCCCGGCTCGCCTGAGGGACGGCTGTGCCAGGATGCGTGTACCTGCCCCCTACCGCACGTGGGCGGGCCGGTACCCGCACGTCCTGAGGAGTGACCCGCATGAGCACCACCCCCGCCGGATACCTCTCCGGCCTGTTCTCCCTCGAAGGCCGCACCGCGCTCGTCACGGGCGGCAGCTCGGGCATCGGCAGGGCGATCGCGGGCGCGCTCGCCCGCGCCGGGGCGAGCGTCGTCGTGCTGGCCCGCAAGGAGGCGGAGCTCGCCGCGACCGTCGACGAGCTGACGGCCGAGGGCTGCCGGGCGGCCCGGGTGAGCGCCGACCTGAGCACCCGGGACGGCATCAGGGCGGGCGCGGAGGCGGCGGCCGAGGCGTTCGGGGAGCCGGACGTCCTCGTCAACTCCGCCGGGATCAACCTCCGTCCGCCCTTCGGGGAGCTGGGCGAGGAGGTCTGGGACACGACGATGACGGTGAACCTGGAGGCGCCGTTCCTGCTCGGTCAGCGGTTCGGCCCCGGGATGGCCGAGCGCGGTTTCGGCCGGATCATCCACGTCACCTCGCAGCAGGCCCACCGCGCGTTCGTGCAGAGCGGGGCGTACGGGGTGTCCAAGGGCGCCCTGGAGTCGCTCGCGCGCTCGCAGGCCGAGGCGTGGTCCCCGTACGGCGTCACCGCGAACACGCTGGTCCCGGGCTTCGTGATGACCCCGCTGAACCAGCGGCTCTCCTCGGACCCGGAGAAGGTCGCCGCGCTCGCCGCCCGCACGATGACGGGCCGCAACGGCCTCGCCGAGGACTTCGCGGGGGCCGCCGTCTTCCTGGCGAGCGCCGCCTCCGCCTACGTCACCGGCCAGTCCCTCTTCGTGGACGGCGGCTTCTCCGTCCACTAGGCCGCGTCTCCCCGCTCCCGGGCACGGAGGCGTGCGCGCCACGTCGTCCTCCGTAGACTGACGGCGTGGCATTCACGAGCACCCCGCACCGCTGCTTCCTGTGATCGGAAGGCGCTGAGGGCGATGCCGGACGGCGTCGCCCTCCTCGGTGTGCCTGCCGCACGGACCGAGTCCCCCCTGCCCGTTCCCTTCGCGGGGCGGTGAGGCTCCGGGCGCGCAGGCACGGCCCCTTCCCTTCGCCGTTCGCCAGGAGTGCCTCGTGCCCGTGCCGTTTCCCCCTGCCCTCGCCCTCTCCCTCGACCTGCTGCGCTGCCCGGTGTGCCGGACGCACCGCCTGCGCCCCGACCGCGCCGCGCTCCGCTGCCCGGGGGGCCACACCTTCGACATCGCCCGTCACGGCTACGCCGGCCTGCTGACGGGCGCCCGCGCCACCAGCGGGGACGACGCGGCCATGGTCCGGGCCCGGGACCGGTTCCTGTCCACCGGCTCCTACGCGCCCCTCCGCGAAGCCGGGGCCCGCCTGGCGGCCGGCGCCGCGTCCGAGCGGGCCACGGTGGTGGACGTGGGGTGCGGCACGGGCTACTACCTGGCCGGCGTGCTCGACCGTCTGCCCGGCGCCCGCGGTCTGGGGCTGGACACGTCGGCGCGCGCGCTGCGCCTGGCGGCCCGCGCCCACGACCGGGCCGCCGCGGTGGCCTGGGACGTCTTCCGCCCCTTCCCGCTGGCCGGCGGGACGGCCGATGTCGTGCTGGACGTGTTCGCCCCGCGCAACCCGGCCGAGTTCCACCGCGTGCTGCGCCCGACCGGCCGGCTGATCGTGGTCCGGCCCACCGGTCGGCACCTGGCCGAGCTGCGTGGCCGGCTGCCCGCGATGGTCGCGGTCGACCCGGCCAAGGAACAGCGCCTGCACCGCGCGCTCACCCCCTTCTTCGAGGCCGTCGCCACCGAGCGGGTGGAGTACTCCGCGACCCTGTCCGGGCCGGACGCGCTGGACCTGGTGGCGATGACGCCGAGTGCGCGCCACGTGCGTCCCGCGGACCTGGACGGCGGCGGCGCCCTGCCCGGCCGGGTCACGGTCTCCGCGCTGGCCACCGCCTACCGGAGGCGGTGACCACGAGCGGACGCGTGCGCCCGCGGGGGCCCGTGTCAGGTCGGGTCCCCGCGGGCTGTCCGTGGGCCGCCGCTAGCCGGCGGGGGTGGTGACGCGCCGGACGGCCTCGCGCGTGAGCCGGCGGTCGTGCGGTGCGGTGTCGAGGGCTCGGTGGAGGGCGAGCCCCTCGATGAGCGCGTCGAGCTGACGGGCCGTCTCCGCGTCGAAGTGGCGCTCCAGCAGCTGCCGGCTCCGGCCCATCCACCTCCGCGTCAGCTCCCGGTACTCCGGGCGCCGGGCCGCGAGGGTGTACAGCTCGTGGGTGAGGACCAGGTCGCGCTGCGGCCCGTCGGAGAGCTCGTGGATGAGGTCGGTGACCGCTTCGCGCGCCCGCTCGGGGCTGTCGGCCGCGTCCAGGTGCCGCTCGAAGAGGGCGACGCCGTGGTCGGCGAAACGGGTGAAGGCTTCCCGGAGCAGCTCGTCCATGCCCGTGAAGTGGTACGTCATCGAGCCCAGCGGCACCCCGGCACGGGCGGCGACCTTCCGGTGGGAGACGCCCGTGACGCCCTCGTCGGCGATGTGGTCCAGGGTGGCGGCGAGGATGCGCTCGCGGCGCCGGGGATCGGTGCGTCCGGTGGCCATCGCGGCGGGCTCCCTAAAGGTCCCGGACGGGCCGGGCGGGGCTGCCCACGGCCACGACGTTCGCGGGGACGTCCTTCGTGACGACCGAACCGGCGCCGATGACGCTGTTGTCGCCGATGGTGACCCCGGGGCAGACGATGACCCCGCCGCCGAGCCAGACGTTGTCGCCGATGGTGATGGGGCGCGCGGCCTCCAGCTTGTCGCGCCGGGGCTGCGGCTCCAGGGGGTGGGTGGGGGTGAGGAGCTGGACGTTGGGGCCGATCTGGCAGTCCTCGCCAATGGTGATCGCCGCGACGTCCAGGGCGGTCAGGTGGTAGTTGACGAAGGTCCGGGCCCCGATGGAGATGTTGCTCCCGTAGTCCACGTACAGCGGCGGCCGCACCTCGATGTCCTCGCCGGCGAAGCCGAGCAGCTCGTCGAGGAGCGGCCGGGCGGCGGCCGGATCGTCCAGGAAGGCGGCCTGGTAGCGGGAGGCGAGCCGCATGGCACGCCGCTGCCGGTCCGCGATCTCCGGGTCGTCGGCGATGTAGAGGTCGCCCGCGAGCATGCGCTCCAGGTGGGTGCGCGGGTCGCCGGCGAAGTGGTCCGTCGTCATGCGTACGATCGTACGCCTCAGAAGGTACGTTCGTACACCCCGGTGTCCGGGGCGCCGGGAAGGGAGCCGTCCGTCGCCCCGGCGGCTCAGTCGAAGGCGAGGGTTCCGGTGCGCTCGCGCTTGAGCTCGAAGAAGCGGGGCTGCCGGGCGAGGACGCGGAGCGCGTCGAAGAGCTCGGCGGCCTCCTCGCCGCGCGGGACCGCGTCGAGGACGGGGCCGAAGAAGGGGACCCCGTCGAGGTGGAGGGTGGGGGTGCCGACGTAGCGGCCCGTGGCCGGGTCCGTCCCGGCGTCGTGGCTGCGGCGGAGGGCGTCGTCGTGCGCGTCGGTGTGCGCGGCGGCGGCCAGCCCGGCGGGCAGGCCCACCTCCTCCAGCGCCTCGGCGACCACCCGCTCGAAGTCCTCGTCCCCGCCCCGGTGGATGCGGGTGCCACAGGCGGTGTAGAGGTCGCGCAGGACCTCCTCGCCGCTCAGCCCGGCCGCCGCGACGGCGACCCGGACGGGGCCCAGCGAGCGGTCCACCAGCTCCCGGTACCAGCCGGGCAGGTCGTTCCCCTCGTTGTGCAGGTACAGGCTCATCACGCGGAAGCGGACGTCGAGGTCGCGGAGGGGTTCCACCTCCAGGATCCAGCGGGAGGCGATCCAGGCGAAGGGGCAGGCGGGGTCGAACCAGAAGTCCACCCGGGTGCGGGTGGACGGGCCGGCGGCGAGGGCGCTCGGGGCGTGGTCGGTCGTCATGGGCGACAGCCTGCCGGAGGAGCGGCCCGGAGCCCTGGGCAACTTCGGGCCCGTTTCCCTGGGCCAATCGCCGCGCGGGCGGACCCGCCCGGGAAGTGTGCTTCGATGCGGCGATGGAGACCGAGACCGCGACCCCCTCCGTCCGCCCCCGCGCCGGGGCCGACCTCGACGCCTCCGTGCGGCTGCTGCGGGAGGTCCACGAGCACGACGGCTATCCGCGGAGCTGGCCCGGGCGGCCGGCGTCCTGGCTCACCCCGCCGGGCTTCCTCGGCGCGTGGGTGGCGGAGCTCGGCGGGCGGATCGCCGGGCACGTGGGGCTGGCCGGGCCCCGGGAGGACGACGGGGCGCCCGGCGCCTGGAGCGCCCGCACGGGGCGGGGCGTCGACACGGTCGCCGTGGTCAACCGGCTGTGCGTCTCCCCCGCGGCCCGCGGGCACGGCCTCGGCGCGCTGCTCCTCGCACAGGCCGTCGCGGAGGCCGGGCGGCGGGGACTCCACCCCGTCCTCGACGTGGCCTGCCACGACACCGCCGCCGTGGCGCTCTACGAGCGGCTGGGCTGGGTCCTGCTCGACACGGTCGCGCAGGAGTGGGGCCCGCACGGCACGGTGGCCGTGCGGACCTACGCGGCGCCCGGCGGCGCCGTCCCGGTCAGCTCCCGTCCGGCTCCAGCCGGAGGGAGATCGAGTTGATGCAGTAGCGCTGGTCCGTGGGGGTCGGGTAGCCCTCGCCCTCGAAGACGTGGCCCAGGTGCGAGCCGCAGCGGGCGCAGCGGACCTCGGTGCGGACCATGCCGTGGGAAGTGTCCGCGACCAGCTCGACGGCCGCGCTGTCCTTCGGGTCGTAGAAGGACGGCCAGCCGCAGTGCGACTCGAACTTCTCGTTCGACGTGAACAGCTCGGCCCCGCAGCCGCGGCAGGAGTAGACACCCTTGGTCTTCGTGTCCGTGTACTCGCCGCGGAAGGCGGGCTCCGTGCCGGCCAGCCGGAGCACCTGGTACTCCGACGGGGTCAGCTGCGCCTGCCACTCCTCGTCCGGCTTCTCGACCTCGTACGCCATCGTGCGTCCACTCCTCTACTTCGCCAGGCGGGCCAGGATCAGCGGACCCAGGTCCGTGACGTCGCCCGCGCCCATGGTCAGAACGAAGTCGCCCGGGCGGGCCATTCCCTCGATCGCGGCGGGGACCTCGGTCTTGTCGTGGACGGCGGTGACGTCGGCGCCGGCGGCACGGGCCGCGTCGAGGATCAGCTCGCTGGTGATCCCGGGGATCGGGTCCTCGCGGGCCGGGTAGATGTCGAGGACGACGGAGGCGTCCGCGAGGGCGAGGGCGTCGCCCATCTCCTTGCCCAGCTCCTGGGTGCGGGAGAAGAGGTGCGGCTGGAAGACGACGAGGAGGCGGGCGCCGCCGGCGGCGCCGCGCATGGCCTCCAGGTCGGCGGTCATCTCGGTGGGGTGGTGGGCGTAGGAGTCGATGACCTGGACGCCCGCGGCCTCGCCCTTGAGCTGGAGGCGGCGGCCGACGCCGGTGTAGGCGGTGAGCGCCTGGGCGAGGGCGGCCGGGTCGAGGCCGGCGCGGGCGCCGGCGGCGAGGGCCGCGGCGGCGTTGTGCGCGTAGTGGCGGCCGGGGACGGAGACGGTGAAGGTGTGCTCGGCGCCGTCGAGGGCGACGGTGACCTCGCTCTTCATCCCGTGCGGGACGATCTTGAGGATGCGGGCGTCGGAGCCGTCGCCCTCGCCGACCGTGACGATCTCCAGGTCCCCGCGGCCCGAGGCGGCGACGCGGCGGGCCAGCTCGCGGGCGCCGGCGTGCTCGCCGACGACGAGGGTGCCGCCGGGGCGGATCTTCGCGGCGAACTTCTCGAAGGACTCGTAGATCTCGTCCATGGAGGCGTAGTTCGCGTGGTGGTCGAGCTCGACGTTGAGGACGATCGCGACCCGGGGGTCGTACTTCTGGAAGCTGCGGTCGCTCTCGTCGGCCTCGGCGACGAACACCTCGCCGGCGCCGTGCCGGGCGTTGGTGCCGGGGCCGGAGAGGTCGCCGCCGATCGCGTACGAGGGGTCGGCGCCCAGCTCGGTGAGGGCGACGGCCAGCATCGAGGTGGTGGTCGTCTTGCCGTGGGTGCCGGCGACGGCGATCGCGCTCAGCCCGTCCATGAGGGAGGCGAGCGCGTCGGAGCGGTGCACGACCGGGATGCCGAGCTCGGCGGCGCGGGCCAGCTCGGGGTTGTCGGCGCGGATGGCGCTGGAGACGACGACGGCGGAGGCGTCGTCGGCGAGGTGGTCGGCGGCGTGGCCGACGTGCACGGTGACGCCGTGGGCGCGGAGCGCCTCGGCGGTCGGGGAGTCCTTGGCGTCGCTGCCCGCGACCTTGGCGCCGCGCTGGGCGAGGATCTTCGCGATGCCCGACATTCCGGCACCGCCGATGCCGATGAAGTGCGGCCGTTCCATGGCGGCAGGGATGGCGGGTGCCATGCGGATCTCTCCCCGGGTGTGCGTACGACGTGTCCCTCCCAGCCTAGTGGCTGGCGGCGGACGGGCCGGGAGGCCGCCCGGGGACGCGGTCGCGCCGTGCCCCCGGGCGGCGTGCGGCTACTCGCTGTGCGCGAACAGCTTCAGGACGGGGACGCCCACCTTGTGGCGGGCGCGGGAGGCCCAGTCGCGGTGGAAGAACTCCTCCACGTAGTGCGGGGCGGTGAGGACGATGACCTCGTCCGCCCCCGCCTCCTCGACGACCGCCTTCATCTTGTCCAGGGGATGGTCCTCGACCACCTGTCCGACCGCTTCGCAGCCCGCCCCTCTCAGGGCCCGGAGCGAGTGCTCCAGGGCCAGCTCGGCCGGTTCCCTGGCCTCCTTGCCCTCCGGTTCGTCGCTCTCGCGGGTCGCCTCCTTGAGCTCGCCCATGGCCACGTCGTCGATGGCGCGCAGCAGTAGATCGGCCTGGTCACCGCGCGGCTGCATCAGCACGATGAAGGACACGCCCTCGTCGCCGTGCAGGGTGGTGACGAATTCCACGTCCACGGACGTCAGGGGCTTCTCGATCATCAGAACGCTTGTGAACACCTCAGGAGCCCTTCTGCGGAAACCATCCTTCCCCGTGTCCCCACGGGGACTGCGACTGTGATTGTGCCCAGTAGACGCTAAGCGGAACGACAAATTCCGCCGATTGTCAGATCCGACGGTAGCGGCTGAAGAGGAAGCCGTCCTGCTCCAGGAGGGAAGCCAGTCCCAGGCGTGTCGGATGCGCGAGCGAGGGGCCGTGGGCGATCCGCTGGGCGTCGCCCGCCGTCATCGTCGGGGAGACCGTCAGGCACAGCTCGTCCAGCACCCCGGCGGCGGTGAACTGGCCGAGCATCCGGGGGCCGCCCTCGGTCAGCTGGCGGCGCAGCCCGCGCCCGGCGAGCAGGGCGACCGCGCGGGCCGGGTCGACCCCGGCGCCCTCCCCGGCGAGGAGCACCTCGACGCCGGCGTCCCGCGCGGCGGCGAGCCGGCCGGCGGGGGCTCCCGCGCCGGTGAGGACCAGGGTCGGGACCAGCGGGGAGGCGAAGAGGGGGAGGGAGAGGTCCAGGTCGAGGGAGGCGGTGACCACCGCGATGACCGGGGCGGGCCCCTGGCCGGCGGCGGCCCGGCGGGCGGCGAAGGCCTCACGGGCGCGGGCGGGGCGGTAACCCTCCAGCCGTACCGTTTCCGCACCGACCACGACCACGTCGGCGAGGCCCCGGAGGGTGCCGAAGATCCGCATGTCGGCGTCGGAGGAGAGCGGCTGCGAGCGGCCCTCGTGCTGTCCGGCCCCGTCGAGCGAGGAGACCATGTTGGCCCGCAGCCAGCGCTCCTCGCCCTCCGGGTACGCGTAGGCGTCGGCCAGCTCGTCGAGGGACCACTCCCGGTCGGCATCGCTGACCTGGGGGTTCAGTGCTGTCATGTCCGTCACAGGAAACAGGCGTCGCATTCTCGCAGTCTGACATGGCGCTTACAGTGGGGAACTGTGTCGACCCGTACCCCGAACGAAGCCGCCCCCGCAGCGGCGACCCCGCTCTCGCTCTGCTCGCGCGAGCCCCACGTCCCCGCCGACCGGCTGGTCGCGGAGATGGTCCCGCCGCCGCGCTTCGACTCGGTGCGCTTCGACACCTACCTCCCGGACCCGAACCAGCCCAGCCAGTGCGAGGCCGTCAAGGTCCTCTCCGGCTTCGCCGAGGGCCTCGGCGGGGCCCACGCCACCGGCGCGGGCAGGCGCCGCTGGTTCGCCCGCAAGCCCGCCGCCCCGGCCGGCCCGCGCGGGGTCTACCTCGACGGCGGCTACGGCGTCGGCAAGACCCACCTGCTCGCCTCGCTCTGGCACGCCACGCCCGCCGACCCCGCCCTGAAGGCCTTCGGCACCTTCGTGGAGCTGACGAACCTGGTCGGCGCGCTCGGCTTCCAGAAGACCGTGCAGACGCTGAGCGGGCACCGGCTCCTGTGCATCGACGAATTCGAACTGGACGACCCGGGCGACACGGTCCTCGTCTCCAGCCTGCTCGGCAAGCTGGTCGAGGCGGGCGTGGCGCTCGCCGCCACCTCCAACACCCTCCCGGGCAAGCTCGGCGAGGGCCGCTTCGCCGCCGCCGACTTCCTCCGCGAGATCCAGGGCCTCTCCGCGCACTTCCGGCCGCTGCGGATCGACGGCGAGGACTACCGCCACCGGGGCCTGCCCGAGGCCCCCGCGCCCCGCTCCGACCAGGTCGTCACGGAGACCGCGTACCGGGTGCCCGGCGCCTCCCTGGACGACTTCCCGCACCTGCTCGAACACCTGGCCAGGGTTCACCCGAGCCGGTACGGCGCCCTCACCGACGACCTGTCCGCCGTCTGCCTCACCGACGTCGGCCCGGTCCCGGACCAGTCGACCGCGCTGCGGCTCGTCGTCCTCGCCGACCGCCTCTACGACCGCGAGATACCGGTGCTCGCCTCCGGACTCCCGTTCGACAAGCTGTTCAGCGACGAGATGCTGAACGGCGGGTACAAGAAGAAGTACTTCCGGGCCATCTCCCGGCTCACCGCCCTGGCGCGGGACGCAAAGGGGCTCGTGGCGCAGTAGGTTGGGGTCGTAGCCGATCGAAAGGGAAGCATCATGGCCACCGTCCGTCACGCCCACACCGTCTGGCAGGGCGACCTCCTCAAGGGCTCCGGCGTCGTCACCCTCGACTCCTCCGGTCTCGGTTCGTACGACGTCTCCTGGCCGGCCCGCTCAGAGGAGCCGAACGGCAAGACCAGCCCCGAGGAGCTCATCGCCGCCGCGCACTCCTCCTGCTTCTCGATGGCCCTCTCGCACGGCCTGGCCGGCGCGGGCACCCCGCCCACCCGCCTGGAGACCAAGGCGGACGTCACCTTCCAGCCGGGCGAGGGCATCACCGGCATCCACCTCACCGTGCGCGGCGAGGTCCCCGGCCTGGACGCCGGACAGTTCCAGGAGGCCGCCGAGGGCGCCAAGAAGAACTGCCCGGTCAGCCAGGCCCTGACCGGCACGACGATCACGCTCACCGCCGAGCTGATCTGACCCCTGGTCACGACAGGCCGGAATTACGCCGTTCGAGGCGACGTGGACCCGCGTCATGGCATCACGCACCCCGGTGCGTGGTACATACGGCGGGTCCACACCTGTCTCCGGCGGGAAGGCCGACCCCTTGTCCGTGACACGACGTCAGATCCTGGCCCGTACCGGCGCCGCCGCCCTCGGCATCGCCTTCACCGGCGCCCTCGCCGACCTCTTCGCCGGCTCCCCGGCGGCCGCCGACCCGCGCGCCGGCCACGGCCCGCTCCTCCCCGACCCGGCCGGCCTGCTCGACCTCCCCGCCGGCTTCTCCTACCGGGTCCTCTCCCGCGAGGGCGAACCGCTGCGCTCCGGCGAGGGCCCGGTCCCGAGCCACTGCGACGGCATGAGCGCCTTCGCCGGCCCGTACGGCGGCGTCCGGCTCGTCCGCAACCACGAGAACCGGCCCGAGGCCCGGCACGCCGTCCCCCTCGTCCCCGGCCTCGTCTACGACCGGGGCGGCAGGGGCGGCTGCACCGTCCTCGACCTCGACGCCGGCGGCGAGGTCCGCGCCGAGCACGTCGGCATCGCGGGCACCGCCGTCAACTGCGCGGGCGGCCCGACCCCCTGGGGCACCTGGCTGACCTGCGAGGAGACCGAGGACAGGGCCGGGACCAAGGGGTACGAGAAGGACCACGGCTTCGTCTTCGAGGTGGACCCGGCCGACCCCCACCGCACCGGCGCCGTCCCGCTCACCGCCCTGGGCCGCTTCGCCCACGAGGCCGTCGCCGTCGACCCGTACAGCGGGATCGTGTACGAGACCGAGGACGCCTTCGACCACCCCTTCGGGCTCTTCTACCGCTTCCTGCCGGAGCGGCCGCTCGGCGGCACCGGCGCGCTGCGCGCGGGCGGCACCCTGGAGGCGCTGCGGGTGCCCGGGGTCCCCGACCTGTCGGTGGTCCAGGAGGCCGGGACCGTCTTCGAATCGGTCGAGTGGGTGCCGGTCCCGGACCCGCAGGCGACCGGGACCCCCCTCCGCTTCCAGGACTTCGGCCCCGGCGGCATCACCCACGCGCAGAAGCTGGAGGGCTGCTACTGGGGCGGCCGGAGCGTCCACTTCGTCTCCTCCTTCGCCCGCGCCTCCGACGGCTCGGGAGCCACCCACTTCGGACAGGTGTGGAGGTACGACCCCCGCGACCGGCGGCTCACCCTCTCCGTCGTCTTCGGCCCGGACACCGACGTCCGGCTCCCCGGCGAGTCCCCCGACAATATCTGCCTGGCGCCCGCCGGGGGCCTGATGGTCTGCGAGGACGGCGCCGGCGCGCAGCACGTCTTCGGGGTGAGCCGGGAGGGCGAGGTGTACCCCGTCGCCCGCGGCCGCCAGGACATCGGGAGGCCCGGGGCGCCCGAGTGGGGCGAGTTCGCGGGCGTCACCTTCGCCCCCGACGGCCGGACGATGTACCTCAACTGCTACGAGCCGGGGACCACGTTCGCCGTGACCGGCCCGTGGTTCCGGGCCGCCGGGCTCAGCCGAGCGTGACGGCGCTCCCCCACCAGTAGTCCTCGGGGACGTTCCACGACCGCAGCGGGGTGCCGAACCTCCCCGAGGCGTCGGGCTTGAAGGTGTAGAAGGCCGCACGGCCGTCGCTGTAGCCGTAGAAGGCGGAGACGTCCGTGCGGCCGTTGCCGTCGTGGTCGCCGGAGGCGATCTGCACGTTCTCGATCCACCAGTTGCCCGGCTCGGTGGTCCACGACTTCACCGGGTTCTCGAAGGTGCCGTCGGTGCGGGCCGGGAAGGTGAACAGCGCGATCGCACCGTCCTCGTAGCCGTACATCGCGGCCACGTCGGCGCGCCCGTCGCCGTCGTGGTCGCCGGACGTGAGCTTGACGTTCCTCCCCCACCAGTAGTTCTCGGGGACGTTCCAGGACTTCACCGGCGAGGCGAAGCCGCCGTCGGCGCCGGACTTGAAGGTGAACAGGGCGGCCCGGCCGTCGTTGTAGCCGTAGAACGCGGCCACGTCGTCCCGGCCGTTGCCGTCGAAGTCGCCCGAGGCCAGCTTCACGTTCTCGCCCCACCAGTAGTTCTCGGGGACGTTCCAGGAGCGCAGCGGGGCGGAGAACTTCCCGGTGGCGTCGGACTTGAAGGTGTAGAGCGCGGCGCGGCCGTCGCTGTAGCCGTAGAACGCGGCCACGTCGTCCCGGCCGTTGCCGTCGAAGTCGCCCGAGGCCAGCTTCACGTTCTCCGGCCACCAGTTGCCCGGCTCGGTGGTCCAGGACTTCACGGGGGCCGCGAAGCCGCCGTCGGGCTTGGAGTGGAAGGTGAACATCGCCACCGAGCCGTCGGCGTAGTCGTACATCGCCGCCAGGTCGGCGCGCCCGTCGCCGTTGAAGTCGCCCGCCACGGGCTTGATGCTGCGGTGGGTCCAGTTCCCCGGGGTCACGCTCCACGACTTGACGGGGTTGGCGAAGCCGCCGTCGGTCCTGCCGAGGAAGGTGAAGAGGGCGACGGAGCCGTCGGCGTAGCCGTAGAAGGCCGCGTTGTCGTCGCGTCCGTCGCCGTTGAAGTCGGCGTTCACCCGGGAGGCGGAGTCGGCGCGCCAGGCGGGCTCGACGGGCTCCTCGGGATAGGGGTCGGCGGAGTCGGCGCCCAGGCCGGCGCGGGGGCCGCAGGTGGGCCAGGCGCCCTCGCCCTGCCCGGCGAGGACCTTCTCGCCGATGAGGATCTGCTCCTGCTTGGTGGCCAGGTGGGGGTAGGTCGCGTAGCGGCTTCCGCCGTACGCCTGCCAGGTGCTCAGCCGGAACTGGAGGCCCCCGTAGTACAGCCCGTTGGAGCTGACGATCGACCAGTTCCCGCCGCTCTCGCACTGGGCGACCTTGTCCCAGGTGGCGACGGACGCGGCCTGCGCCGCCGGGGGCGGGAGCAGGGCCGCCCCGCTCAGCACCAGGGCCGTCGTGAGCGCGGCGCGGACTCCCGTGCCGAGGGTCGTGCGTGCCATGTCGTTCCTCTCGTTCCCCATCCGGGGGGATGCGTGGGAAGGGGCGGCGGCACGGGTCCGTGCCGCCGCCCCCGGGGGTGGTGCGGGAAGGGTCAGCCGAGCTTCACGTGGTCGCCCCACCAGTAGTCCTCGGGCACGTTCCAGGACCGCAGCGGGCTCCCGAACGTGCCGGCGGCGTCGGACTTGAAGGTGTAGAGCGCCGCGCGGCCGTCGCTGTAGCCGTAGAACGCCGCCACGTCGCCGCGCCCGTTGCCGTCGAAGTCGCCGGAGGCGATCTGGACGTTCTCGATCCACCAGTTGCCGGGGGCCGTGGTCCAGGACTTCACCGGGTTCTCGAAGGTGCCGTCGGTGCGGGTGGTGAAGGTGAAGAGGGACACCTCGCCGTCCTCGTAGCCGTACATCGCGGCCACGTCGGAGCGTCCGTCGCCGTCGTAGTCGGCGGCGGTCAGCTTCACGTTCTCGCCCCACCAGTAGTTCTCGGGGACGTTCCAGGACTTCACCGGCGAGGCGAAGCCGCCGTCGGCGCCGGACTTGAAGGTGAACAGGGCGGCCCGGCCGTCGCTGTAGCCGTAGAACGCCGCCACGTCGTCCCGGCCGTTGCCGTCGAAGTCGCCCGAGGCCAGCTTCACGTTCTCGCCCCACCAGTAGTTCTCGGGGACGTTCCAGGAGCGCAGCGGGGCGGAGAACTCGCCGTTGGCGTCGGACTTGAAGGTGTAGAGCGCGGCGCGGCCGTCGCTGTAGCCGTAGAACGCCGCCACGTCGTCCCGGCCGTTGCCGTCGAAGTCGCCCGAGGCGAGCTTGACGTTCTCCGGCCACCAGTTGCCCGGGGCGGTGGTCCAGGACTTCACCGGCGACGCGAAACCGCCGTCGGCCCCGGACTTGAAGGTGAACAT
>NZ_BMVV01000028.1 GCF_014650895.1 Streptomyces omiyaensis | reverse complement strand
GCCCTCCGGGCGCTTCCTTCGTTTCCGACTCTATCAGATCTTTCCGACCCGATTTCCTCGGTGCTTTCCGGTCCCGAATTCGATTTCCTCGGGGCCTTCCGGCGGGGTCAAACATTACCAGGCTTTCTCCGTCCCGCTGACCACTCGCCCGCTCGCTCCGTGAAGAACCGGGGCAGGCAGAGGTGTAGACCACTGGGGTTAGGATCTGGCTTGATTGGTGCTGCCGACCCACGACTCAAGGCCGCGTTGGGGTCAGGCAGGAGTACGACAGTACATCCCACCGTCAGTAGAGGCAAATCGTTCCCGGTAGTTCCTAGGTCCGCCAAGTGGTACGTCTCGTGCGGAACTGGGACTTCTTATGACTTACGCTTCTGAACAGTACGCGCCGCCCAGGACAGGTGTGGCGGCGCCACACGATCTCCGCCCCTGGGAGGCTTCCCATGACAACCGTGACGTCGCCACTTGCTGGACGCGCCATCGGTCTCGCCAACGTTCCCGACCCGGTCTTCTCCGGTGCCATGGTCGGGCCCGGCACCGCCATCGATCCCGTACGTGAGCCCTCCGAGGCGGTCTCCCCCATCGACGGGGTCGTCGTCTCCATGCACCCGCACGCCTTCGTCGTCGTGGACGGCGAGGGGCACGGGGTGCTGACCCACCTCGGCATCGACACCGTCCAGCTCAACGGGCAGGGCTTCGAGCTGCTCGTGAACAAGGGTGACACCGTGACGCGCGGACAGGCCGTCGTGCGCTGGAACCCCGCCGAGGTCGAGGCCGCCGGCAAGTCCCCCATCTGTCCCATCGTGGCCCTGGAGGCCACGGCCGACTCGCTCTCCGAGGTCCGTGAGGACGGCGACGTGAAGGCCGGCGACCAGCTCTTCGCCTGGAGCTGAGCCCGGTCCGTCGTCCGGACGGCCGCGAGTACGACATTCAACGCGGCGGCACGGCCGCCGCTTCTATCGGAGACGGGTGAGATGGAGACAACGCTGCGAGGCGTCGGCGTCAGCCACGGAGTGGCGATCGGCCAGGTGCGGCACATGGGTACGGCGGTTCTCGAACCGCCCGCCAAGCAGATCCCCGCGGAGGAGGCGGAGCGCGAACAGGGGCGCGCCCGTCAGGCGGTGGAAGCCGTCGCCGCGGACCTGATCGCGCGCGGCAACCTGGCCGGCGGTGAGGCGCAGGCGGTGCTGGAGGCCCAGGCGATGATCGCCCAGGACCCCGAGCTCATCGCCGACGTCGACCGCAGGATCGCGGTCGGCAGCACGGCCGAGCGCGGCATCTACGACGCCTTCTCGCACTACCGCGAACTGCTCGCGGGTGCCGGCGAGTACATGGCCGGCCGGGTCGCCGACCTCGACGACGTGCGGAACCGGATCGTGGCGCGGCTGCTCGGCGTGCCGATGCCCGGCGTGCCGGACAGCGACGAGCCGTACGTGCTGATCGCCCGGGACCTGGCGCCGGCCGACACCGCGCTGCTCGACCCGGCGCTGGTGCTCGGGTTCGTGACCGAGGAGGGCGGGCCGACCAGCCACAGCGCCATCCTGGCGCGCGCGCTGGGCGTGCCGGCCGTGGTGGCGCTGCCCGGCGCCGGCGAGCTGGCCGAGGGGACGCAGATCGCGGTGGACGGTTCCACCGGCGAGATCTTCGTGGACCCGAGCGAGGAGAAGAAGGCGACGCTGACGAAGGCCGCCGAGGCGCGGAAGGCGGCGCTGTCCGCGTCGAGCGGTCCGGGGGCGACCTCGGACGGGCACAAGGTGCCGCTGCTCGCCAACGTCGGCGGTCCCGCCGACGTGCCGGCCGCGGTGGAGGCGGGCGCCGAGGGCGTCGGTCTGTTCCGCACGGAGTTCCTCTTCCTGGACGACAGCAAGAAGGCTCCGTCCGAGGAGAAGCAGGTCGAGGCGTACCGCAAGGTGCTGGAGGCGTTCCCCGAGGGCCGTGTGGTCGTGCGGGTGCTCGACGCCGGTGCCGACAAGCCGCTCGACTTCCTGACGCCGGTCGACGAGCCGAACCCGGCGCTCGGCGTCCGGGGCCTGCGGTCGCTGCTCGACCACCCGGAGGTGCTGCGGACGCAGCTCACCGCGCTGGCGAAGGCCTCCGAGGGGCTGCCGGTGTACCTGGAGGTCATGGCGCCGATGGTGGCCGACCGGACGGACGCCAAGGCGTTCGCCGACGCGTGCCGCGAGGCGGGGCTCCGGGCGAAGTTCGGCGCGATGGTGGAGATTCCGTCCGCCGCGCTGCGGGCGCGCTCGATCCTGCAGGAGGTCGAGTTCCTGTCGCTGGGCACCAACGACCTGGCGCAGTACACCTTCGCCGCCGACCGCCAGGTCGGTGCGGTGTCCCGGCTCCAGGACCCGTGGCAGCCCGCGCTGCTCGACCTGGTGGCGCTGTCCGCCGAGGCGGCCAAGGCCGAGGGCAAGAGCTGTGGCGTCTGCGGCGAGGCCGCCTCGGACCCGCTGCTCGCGTGCGTGCTGACCGGCCTGGGCGTCACCTCCCTCTCCATGGGCGCCGCGTCGATTCCGTACGTGCGGGCGACGCTGGCGAAGTACACGCTGGCGCAGTGCGAGCGGGCGGCGGCCGCGGCGCGTGCCGCGGACACGGCGCACGAGGCGCGGCTGGCCGCGCAGGCGGTGCTGTCCGGGGAGTGATCCCGGGGTCGTAGCGCGTGGTCCGGAGGGGCTCCCCGTCACCTGGTGGCGGGGAGCCCCTCCGTCGTTTCCCGGGGCGGGTCAGGGGTGGCCGGGATGGTGGGCGTGCGGGTCGGGGGCGAGGGGGAAGCCGGCGCGGTGGTCGACGCCGTGCTCGGGCGGGAGGGGTTCGCCGGTGCGGGCGTCGGTGCAGTAGGCGGCGAAGACCTCGGCCTCGGTGAGGGGGCCGAGGGTGCCGTCCGCGAGCCGCCAGCCGTGGAGCCGGTCGGGGCGGCCGGGGCGGGTGGCGCGCAGGACGAGTCCGCCCGGCGAGGCGAGGACGAGTCCGGCGGCGAGGACGGCGGTGAACTCGGTGGCGGTGGTGGGGTCGTGGTGGCTGGTGCCGTGGTCGTCGCGGGTGGTGTGGAGGACGGCGATCAGGTGGTCGCCGGAGGCGGGGACGCTGCAGACGAGGTGGTGGGTGCCCGCCCCCGCGCCGTCGAGGAGGCCGAGGAGGAGGCGGGTGGCGCGGTCGAAGGCGTCGCGGCCGAGGTCCAGGCCGCAGTCGGGGCAGTCCCCCGCGGTGGCGAGGACGGTGGTGGCGTACTCCCAGGTGGCGCGGCGGACGGCCGTGTCGACCAGTTCGGGGAGGAGGACGGTGAGGGGCTGTCCGGTGTAGGTGACGCGGGCGCCGGTGGTGGCCAGGTGGTCGGTGAAGCGGCTGCGGCTGGTGGGGTGGTCGGGGTCGAGGCCGGTCTCGGCGCAGTAGGAGGCGTATTCGTCGGGGTCGAAGAGGGCGACGGTGGTGTGGGTGCCCTGGCGGGCGAGGGCCTTGAGGAGGGCCTCGACCTCCTGGAGGTAGGTGGGGTGGTCCTCGAAGGCGAAGGTGCGGTAGCGGCGCATGGCGGCGAAGTCCTGCTCGTCGGCGAGGAGTCCGACGGTGCTGGGGATCTCCCGGCGCAGGGCGCGGCGGAGGCGGGTCGTGGTGGTGGTCGTCATGGCTCCCCCTCGGATGTGGCGCTCCGATCAGACCGATCGATGCTCACTCACCGTAACCTTCGCCACTGACAGTGACGGTTCGGGGCGTTCGACGCGGTCGCGGAGGAGGCGGTGCTGGGCCGCGCCGGCTCCGACGAGGGCGAGGCCGAGCAGGGGCCAGGCGAGGGGGCCCGCGGTCATGACGCCGGTGACGAGGAGCGGCCCGGCGAAGCGCTGGGTGGACTGGGCGAGGCCGTGGACTCCGAGGTAGGCGCCCTGGGCGTCGTCGGGGGCGAGGGCGACGGAGAGTTCCCAGGAGGAGGTGGCGTGGACGATCTCGGCGAAGGTGAGCGCGACGACGGCGGCGACCAGGGCCGTGACGGCGAGGGCGCGCCCGCCCGCGGCGGAGGCGGCGAGGGCGAGGGTGCCGGCGACGAGGAGGCCGCAGAGGGGGACGAGCAGGCGCCGGGCGGCCCGGGTGGTGGCGCCGAAGCGGGCGAGCGGGACCTGGAAGAGGACGACGAGGACGGTGTTGAGGACGAGGAGCAGCGGCGCGAGGCCGACCGGGGCGTCGGTGGCGTGGACGATCCAGAGGGGGACGGCCACCTGGAGGATCGTGTCGTCGAGGAAGAGGGCCGCGTCGGTGGCGGTGTAGCCGAGGAAGGTCCGGTCCCGCCACGGGCTGGAGGCCTTGGGGCGGGGGGCGTCCGTGCCGGTTGCGGCGACGCGGGAGGCCGCGGGCGGCTCGGCGCAGCGCAGGGTGAGGACGGCGATGGCCAGGAAGGAGAGGACGTTGCCGACGAGGAGGTAGGCGTACGCCTGGGGGGAGCCGGTGGCGAGGGCGGCCGCGGCTCCGAGGCCTCCGATGGACCAGCCGATGTTGACGGTGGTGCGCTGGATGGCCTGGTAGCGGACGCGCTCGGCGCCCGCCTGGCGGGCGGCGTACAGCTTGACGAGGACGCTGCCGGCGCGGTCGGGGAGGGCGCCGAGGGCGGAGTAGAGGGTGAGGAGGAGGAAGTGGTCGGTGGTGAGGAGGGCGAGGAGGGTCAGTCCGCGCACGAGCTGGGTGGCGGCGATGACGCGGACGAGGGGGAAGCGGTCGGCGAGGATGCCGGCGAGGGGGGCGCCGGCTATGCCCACGCCGCCGGAGACCGTCATGAGGAGGCCGACCTGGGCGAGGCTCATGCCGGAGACGTAGGTGAAGTAGAGGGCGGTGCAGCCGGCCCAGAGGCCGGTGCCGGTCTTGTCGACGATGCTGACGACGAGCATGCGGCGGCCGTCGCGGCCTCCGGGGATGCGGTCGAGCGCGGTGCGGTGCCATGAGAGCGGACGGCCCACGGGTTCCCCCTTGACTGACATTATGTATTGATACATAATCTTGAACGTGGCAACACAATATTCGATCCAGGGGACGACGGCCAAGGGGATTGCCGCGTCCGTCGAGCGCGGCGTGACCGAGGGCGAGCTCGCCCCGGGCGACGCGCTACCCCCCGTACGGAGACTCGCGGACGAGCTCGGGGTGAGTCCGGGCACGGTGGCGACCGCCTACAAGGAACTGCGCGGGCGCGGACTCGTGGTGACCCGCGGGCGCGGCGGGACGGTCGTGGCGGAGGCGCCCTCGGAGGCGTCCCGGCGCCCGCCCCGGATGCCCGAGGGGCTGACGGACCTGGCCAGCGGCCTGCCCGATCCCGCCTTCCTGCCGGTCCTGCACCCGCCGGGCGAGGTGCGGCCGGTCTACGGCTCGCACCGGGCCGCGCCGCGGCTCGCGGCCCTGGAGGAGCTGACCCGGGCGTGGTTCCGGCGCGACGGGGTGCCCGCGGAGCGGGTGACCTTCGCGCACGGGGCGCTCGACTGCGTGGCGCGGCTGCTCTCGGTGGAGCTGCGGCCCGGGGACGCCGTCGCCGTCGAGGACCCCGGCTTCCACCACCTCCTCGACCTGGTGCCCGCGCTGGGCCTGCGGATGGTGCCGGTCGCGGTCGACGGCGAGGGGCTCACGCCGGACGCGCTGCGGACCGCGCTGCGGGCCGGGGTGCGCGCCGTCGTCTTCAGCCCGCGGGCGCAGTGCCCCACCGGAGCGTCGCTCACGCCCGCACGACGGGACGAACTGGGTTCCCTCTTCCGGGAGTTCCCCGAGGTCCTCGTGATCGAGGACGACTATCTCGCCGAGTTCGACGGGCCTCCGGCACCCTCCGTGGGCGCGCTGGCGCCGGGCCGCTGGGCACAGGTGCGCACGGTGTCGAAGCGGCTGGGCGTGGACCTGCGGTGGGCCGGTCTGACCGGTGACCCGGTGACGCTCGCCCGGCACGACGGCCGGATGCTGATGACGTCCGGCTGGGTCAGCCACGTGCTCCAGGAGACCGTGGTGCGGGTGCTCTCCGATCCGGGGACGACACGGCTCGTGGCACGCGGGGAGGCCGCGTACACCGAGCGGCGGCGGGCTCTGATCGACGCGCTCGGCGCACGCGGGATCCGCGCGGTCGGCGCCGGGGGGCTGAACGTGTGGGTGCCGGTGCGGGACGAGTCCGCGGTGGTCAACGGGCTGCGGACGCACGGCTGGTGGGTGGCGGCCGGGGCCCGCTTCCGGATCGACGCGCCGCCCGCCGTGCGGATCACCGTCTCCACTCTGGTGCCGGAGGAGGCCGGGCGGCTGGCGGCCGACTTCGCGCGGGTGCTCGGGGACGCGCAGGCGACGTACGGGGGATGAGGAACGGCGCGTGCCCGCCGCCCGGGCCGGGGAACGGCCGGGCGGCGGGCACGCGCGCGCGTGGCGGGACGGTCAGCGGGTGCGGTAGGCGTTGCCGAGGGTCTGGTCGAGGGTGTTGCCGGCGGCGTCGGTGAGCGTGGCGCGCAGCGAGACCGTGCCTCCGGGCGCGGGGCTGCGGATCTCGACGGCGCCGTCGGCGACCGGGGCCTCGGACCAGGTGGTGCCGCCGTCGACGGAGACCCGTACGCGGAGCGCGGCGGGGTCCGCGCCCGCGGCCGGCCCCTGGACCGCGACCGGGACGCGGAGCGCCGTCCCGGCGGGCGCGGTGCCGTCGAGGGCGAGCGGCGGCGTGAAGCGGACGACGCTCAGCGGGAGCGCGGCCGGCGCCGCGGTCGCGGCGGAGTCGAAGGTCCAGACGGCGGTGGTGCGGCCCGCGCTCGTGCCGGTGCCGTGCAGGGCGGTGGCGGTGAGCCGGTAGCGGGCCCGGTCGGGGGTGGTGAGCGTGAAGGCGGCCCGGCCCGGGGCGCCCCGGCGGGTGCCGACCGGGACGCCGTCGCGGTGGAGGGTGGTGACGGCCGAGCGGAAGACCGGGTCGGAGGGGGCGTGGCCCTCGCCGTCGGCGAGCAGCGGCAGGTCGAGGGCGATCCGGTCGCCGTCCCGGACGAGCGCGGGCGGCGCGCCGGGGGCGGGGTCGAGGGACGGGCCGCGGACGTCGTTGTCGAAGGTGTGGGTGGTGGTGGCACCCGGGCGGACCGGGAGGTCCCGCGCCTCGTACAGGTTGGGCCGTGTCCCTGGCGTGCCGGGGGTGGTGTACGAGAGGTCCCAGGTGCCGCGTTCGGGGGTGACGTGGAAGGTCGCGGTGCCGGGGCGGAGGAGCTCGCTGGTGAGGCCGACGGTGGTGCCCTCGGACGGCTGGATCGCGGCCGCGCCGACGCCGCCGGCGCCGTCCCGGTCGGCCGCGGCGGCCTTGAGGGTGGCCAGGTCGCCGGCGGTGGGCCTGCGGACGAAGCCGGTGAGGGCGCGGCCGGAGGTGAAGCGGTAGCCGAGGCCGTAGTCGGACCGCTCGCCGATCCAGTAGGCGTCGAAGGTGGCCGTCACGGAGCCGGGTTCGGCGGCGGGGCCGAGGTGGGCCACGCGCAGGCCGGCCGCCGAGGACATCAGGTTGACGGAACGGGTCCGTCCGCCGTGGCTGACCTCGACGAACGACATGGCGTGCCGGGGTTCGGCGCCGGTCTCGGGCGGGCGCACGTCGACGGCGGACGTGGTGCGGGGGTCGAGGGTGACGGTCGTGTCCCGTTCGAGGTCGAGGCGGGGCTGGACGAGCCAGTCGGTGCCGGCTCCCCGGTGGAGGGGGTACACCTCCGAGTCCAGGAGGTAACGGCCCTTGGGCAGGCGGAGGGTGAGGGTGCCGGAGGAGTCGTGGGGCGATTCCCTGACGTCCTCGCCCGGTCCGGAGATGCCGGTCACGCGGGTCGAGTAGGCGTCGGTCGGGGCGCCCGTGCGGTCGAGGTGGCGGAGGGTCAGGGTGACCGTGCCGTTCTCGGCGGCGGAGGCCGGGACCGCGGGCGGAGCGGTGAACGCCGTGGCCGTGAGGGCGGCGACGAGGGCGAGGACGGGGAGGGCGGGGCGGAGCCCGGACCGCTCGGTCCGGGCCGCGAAGGGCGCGTTCCGGAGGGTGGTTCCGGTCTGCCGGTCGTCGGTTCCGGTCTGCCAGGAAGGGGATCCGGCCTTCCTGGCGCCGGATCCGGTCCTCCTGAACGGGGATCCGGTCTTCCGGAGGGCGGAGCCGAGGGGCCGGGACGCGGATCGTGGCGTCGGGTGTTCGCTCATGCAGGGAACTGGCCCGGGAACGGGCGGAGTTCCCGTGACCTGGGACACAGGGGACGGAGGGTGTGGCGCGGGTCACGGGAACGCGGCCGAACCGGCGGTCAGTACCCGGTGTGGAACAAGAGATGAGAGAACGTTTCCGGGCCGGGGATCCCTCCGCGCTCGGTGAGGCGTACGACGCGCACGCACGGGTGCTCTTCCGGTACGCGTACCGCATGTGCGGCGACCGGGCCGCCGCCGAGGACGTCGTGTCCGCGACCTTCCTGGAGGCCTGGCGCTGCCGGGACAGGGTCCACGCCGAGGGCGACGGCCTCAGGCCGTGGCTGCTCGGCATCGCGACGAACGTGCTGCGCGGGGCCGCGCGGGAGGCGCGGCGGCGCGACGCGGCGCTGGCGCGGATGCCCGACCGCGGGGTGCTGCCGGACTTCAGCGACGCGGTGGCGGCGCGGCTCGCCGACGAGGAGCGGCTCCGGGCCGCGCGGGTGGCGCTCGGCCGGCTCCGGCGCCGCGAGCGCGAGGTCTTCGGGCTCGTCGTGTGGGCCGGCCTCGACTACGCGACGGCGGGCGAGGCGCTGGGCATCCCCGTCGGCACGGTGCGGTCGCGGCTCTCCCGCGCCCGGGAGCGGCTGCGGTCGCTCGCCGAGGCGGAGCTGCGTTCCGGGCGGCGCGGACGCGGCCGGCGCCCGGACGCCGGCGGTCCGGGTCCCGTCCCGGATCACGCCGTCTCCCCCGTCGCCCCCCGCGCGGCCCCGCCCACCGCCTCGTCCGGCGCCTGCCGGCCCGTGAGCACGGGCCGTACCGTCCTCGTCCCCCGAACCTCCCCGGAGAAGCCGGCATGAACGCCATCGATCCCCGTCCTCAGGACGCGCTGCGCGCCGAGCTGACGGAGCTGCTGCCCCCGCCCGCCGTACCGGAGTTCGCGCCGGAGCGGGAGCGGGAGCTGCGGCGGACCCTGATGGCCGCGGCGCGGCCCTCGCGCCCGGCGGTGTGGTGGACCCGGAAGGCCGTGCGCTTCGCCGTGCCCGCCGTGGTGTGCGGCATCGCGGCCGGGGCGGTGCTCGTCGCCGCTCCCCCGGAGCCGCGCGAGCAGCGCCCGGCGGTGCGGGCGGAGGGCGCCGCCGCGGTGCTCTCGCGGGCGGCGCTCGCCGCCGCCGCCGCGCCCGCGCCGGACGCGCGGCCGGAGGAGTACGTGTACGTCGAGAGCCTGGTGTCCCGGGCCGGGCGTCCGGCAGGCGGCGGGGCCGCGGTCGTGGAGCCCGTGCACCGGCGGCAGGTGTGGCTGTCGGCGGACGGGAGCCGGGCCGGACTGCTGCGGGAGGAGGGGGCCCCCGACGCGGAGCTGTCGCCGCGGCTGCCCGTGTACGGGCTGGAGCACCGGGGCGCCGAGCCGCGGAAGACGTTCATGGAGCCGGAGGGGCCGTCGGTGACCGCTCCGACGCACGCCTTCGTGGCGGGGCTGCCGACCGACCCCGAGGCGCTGCTGCGGCTGGTGCGGGAGCAGACCCGTGGCGGCGGCGGGGACGCGGACCAGCGGGCGTTCGCGGCGATCGGGACGCTGCTGGCCGAGACCTGGGCGCCGCCGGAGGTGACGGCGGCGCTGTTCGAGGCGGCCGCGCGGATCCCGGGCGTCGTGACGGTGGGGTCGGCGCGGGACGCGGCCGGCCGGGAGGGCGTGGCCGTCGCCCGTACCTCCGGCGGCGAGCGGACCCAGTGGGTCTTCGACCGGTCGACGTCCGCCTTCCTCGGGGAGCGGACCGAGCTCGTGACCGCCTCGGACGCCGGGCCGGCCGGGACGGTGCTCGGCCAGACGGCGGTGCTCGCCAAGGCCGCCGTGGCACGCGCCGGTCAGCTGCCGGGCTGAGCCGGGCACGTCGTGGAGGGGCGCCCCGTCGTGGGGCGCCCCTTCCGCGCGTCAGCCGCGGCGGGCGGCCGCGAGGGCCTCGTAGAAGCGCAGGAGGCCGAGGTCGTCGACCGAGCCCGCGTTGACGGCCTTCTCCAGGGGGGTGCCCTGGAGGAGGCGCTTGACCGGGACCTCGATGCGCTTGCCGGTGAGGGTGTGCGGCACGCCCGGGACCTCGATGATCTCGTCGGGGACGTGGCGCGGGGAGAGTTCGGTGCGGATCGTGGCCTTGATCCGGCCGATCAGGTCGTCGTCGAGGGTCGCGCCCTCGGCGAGGTGGACGAAGAGGGGCATCCAGTAGCCGCCGTCCGGTTCCTCCAGGCCGATGACGAGGGACTCCCGGATCTCGGGGAGCCGCTCCACCGCCTCGTAGATGTCGGCGCTGCCCATGCGGACGCCCTGGCGGTTGAGGGTGGAGTCGGAGCGGCCGTGGATGACGACCGAGCCGTGGTCGGTGATCGTGATCCAGTCGCCGTGCCGCCACACGCCGGGGAACATCTCGAAGTAGCTGTCGCGGTAGCGGCTGCCGTCGGGGTCGTTCCAGAAGTGGATCGGCATGGACGGCATGGGGTTGGTGACGACGAGCTCGCCGACCTCGCCGACGACCGGCTTGCCGGACGGGTCCCAGGACTGGAGGTCGGTGCCGAGGCCGGCGGCCTGGAGCTCGCCGATGTGCACGGGCAGGGTGGGGACGGCTCCGGCGAAGCAGGAGCAGACGTCGGTGCCGCCGCTGACGCTGGCGATCCACAGGTCCTCGCGGACCTCGTCGTGGAGCCAGCGGAAGCCGTCGGGCGGCAGCGGGGAGCCGGTGGTGGCGACGCACCCGACGGCGGACAGGTCGAAGTCGCGGCCGGGGTGGACGTCCGCCTTGGCGCAGGCCATCACGTAGGCGGCGGAGGTGCCGTACAGGGTGGCGCCGGTGCGCTCGGCGACGCGCCACTGGGCGCCGGTGTCCGGGTAGCCGGGGCTGCCGTCGTACAGGACGACGGTCGTGCCGGTGAGGAGGCCGGAGACGAGGAAGTTCCACATCATCCAGCCGGTGGAGGTGTACCAGAAGAAGACGTCCTCGGGGCCCAGGTCGCAGTGGAGGCCCAGCTGCTTGAGGTGCTCGACGAGGATGCCGCCCTGGGACTGGACGATGGCCTTCGGCAGGCCCGTCGTGCCGGACGAGTACAGGACCCACAGGGGGTGGGCGAACGGGACCTGCTCGAAGACGGGTTCCACGTCGGCGGCGACGAGGTCGGCCCAGTCGAGGGCGCCCTCCGGGGCGGGGGTGCCGAGGAGCGGGATGTGCACGACGGCGCGGAGGGTGGGGAGTTCGGCGCGGAGCTCGGCGACGGTGTCGCGGCGGTCGTGCTGCTTGCCGCCGTAGCGGTAGCCGTCGACGGTGAACAGGACGACCGGCTCGACCTGCTGGAAGCGGTCGAGGACGGAGCGGGCGCCGAAGTCGGGGGCGCAGGAGGTCCAGACGCCGCCGACGGCGGCGGTGGCGAGGAGGGCGACGACGGCCTGGGGGACGTTCGGCAGGTAGCCGCTGACGCGGTCTCCGGGGCGGACGCCGAGGGCGCGCAGCTCCGCGGCGAGCGAGCCGACCTGGCGGCGGAGCTCGGCCCAGGTGGTCGGGGTCGGCTCGTGGGTCTCGTCGACGTGGAGGAGCGCGGTGTCCCGGGGACGCTCGTCGGCGGCGCGCAGGGCGTGCTCGGCGTAGTTGAGGGTGGCGCCGGGGAACCACTCGGCGCCCGGCATCGCGCGGTCGCCCAGCACGCGCGCCCAGGGCGTGGAGAAGCGGACGTCGAACCATTCGGCGACGGCCTGCCAGAAGGTCTCCGGCTCGTCGACGGACCAGCGGTGCAGCGCCGGGTACCCGCCCTCCGCGGGGGCCCCGTGGCGCTCGGCCGCCCATGCCTGGAAGCGGGTCACGGCGGCGCGGGCGATGCGCTCCTCGTCCGGCTGCCAGAGCGGCTCGGTCGGCTCGGTCGGCGCAGATGTCATCGGGTGGCTCCCTGGCTGTACGCGGGTCGGCGTGTGTCGCGCGCACGTGCGGGGGTGTGCGCGTGACGCGGCTGACAGGACGATGCCACGGGAGCGGCTTTCGCACCAGGGCCGCCCGCCCGCGGTCGGCAAGTTGAACATGTGCTCCCACCACGGGTGAACGGCGGCTGAACGGAGCTCGTGAAGCCGCTGGTGGGTGGCAGGGTGACCCCCATGGACGGTGGTGGGACGGTGCGTTCGGTGAGGGTGTTCGGCGCGGTGCGGGGGTTCGGGACGGTACGGGCGGCGTGGCGGCGGCTGCGGGCGGACGCGGCGGGGCCGGCGCCCCGGGGGGCGGAGCGGGCCCGGGTGCCGGGCCTGGTGGAGGGGGCGGAGGCGCTGCCGGGCGGCGGGATCGTGCGCTTCGCCCGGTCCGAGCTGCGGGTGTGCGTGTCGGCGGGCGGCACGGTCTTCTGGGGGTGGGACGGGGCCGGGCCCGACCCGTCGTACGCGCTCGCGGGCGGGGCGCCCGAGCCGGATCCCCGGGCGGTCCTGGAGCCGGACACGGACGGCGGCTGGCGGGTGGTCTCGGAGCGGGTGACGGTGGTCGTCTCGCGGCACGGAGCGGTGGAGGTCCGTACGCCCGGCGGGGTGATGCTCCGGCGCGATCTGCCGCCGCGCTGGTGGGAGCCGGTGGACGGGGGGCCCGCGCGGTGGACGCAGCGGGCCGAGGTACCGGCGGACGCGCGGTTCTTCGGGCTGGGCGGCCGGTCGGCGGGCCCGCGGCTGCGGGACGGCACGTACCGGCTGTGGAACACGGACCCGAAGGGACGCTTCGGTCCGGACGACGATCCGCTGTACATCACCATGCCGGTGCAGTTCGTCGTCTCCGACGCGGGGACCCACCTGGCCTTCCACGACGACTCCTGGGACGGGCGGGTGACCCTCGCGGAGGGCGAGGAGGGCGCCGGGTCGGGGCACGACCGGCCGGGCCGGGTCGAGGTGCGGATGGAGGGCGGGCCGCTGCGGTGCTGGGTGGTCGTCGGAACCCCCGCGCGCGTGCTGCACAACTGGGCCGCGCTGACCGGGGCGCCGGCGCTCCCGCCCGCGTGGGCGCTGGGGCCGCAGCACGCGCGCTGGGGGTTCGGCAGCGCGGCGGAGGTGCGGCGGGTCGTGGCCGGGTACCGGGAGCGGGGGCTGCCGCTGTCCGCGGTGCACCTGGACATCGACCACTACGACGGGCACCGGGTGTTCACGGTGGACCGGGAGCGCTTCCCCGACCTGCCGGGGCTCGCCCGGGAGCTGCGGGAGCAGGGCGTGCGGCTGGTGTCGATCGTCGACCCGGCGGTCGCGGCCGAGCCGGGGAACGTGCTGTACGAGGAGGGACGGGCGGCCGGGGCGTTCGTGCGGGACGCGCGGGGCGGGGAGGTGCGGGGGACGGTGTGGCCCGGGGAGTGCGCCTTCCCGGACTTCACGGATCCGGCGGTGCGGGAGTGGTGGGGCGGGCTGTACGAGGAGCGGCTGCGGCAGGGCTTCTCGGGCGTGTGGCACGACATGAACGAACCGGTGTCGTTCGTCCCGTTCGGCGATCCGACGCTCCCCCGGTCCGCCCGGCACCACCTGGACGGGCGCGGCGGCGACCACCGCGAGGCGCACAACGTGTACGGGCTCCAGATGGCCCGGGCCGGGTACGAGGGCCTGCGGGCGCTGCGGCCCGGGGAGCGGCCGTTCCTCTTCTCCCGCTCGGGGTGGGCGGGGATGCAGCGGTACGGGGGCACCTGGTCCGGCGACGTGGCCACCGGGTGGCCGGGGCTGCGGGCCTCGCTCGCGCTGGTCCTGGGGCTCGGGCTGTGCGGGGTGCCGTACTCGGGGCCGGACGTCGGCGGTTTCGACGGGAGTCCGTCGCCCGAGCTGTTCCTGCGCTGGTACCAGCTGGGGGCGTGGCTGCCGCTCTTCCGGACGCACGCGGCGCTCGGCGCGGGGCGGCGGGAGCCGTGGGAGTTCGGTCCCGAGGTGCTGGAGCACGCGCGCGTGGCGCTCGCCGAACGGGAGCGGCTGCACCCGTACTTCCTGACCCTGGCGCGGCTGGCGCGGATGACCGGGGCGCCCTATGTCCGGCCCGTCTGGTGGAGCACGCCGGAGGACCGGGCCCTGCGGGAGTGCGAGGACGCCTTCCTGCTCGGCGACGCCCTCCTCGTGGCGCCCGTGCTGCAGCCGGGCGCGGACCGGCGGGCGGTGCGGCTGCCGCGCGGGCGCTGGTACGACACGGCGACCGGCGAGGCGTACGAGGGGCCCGGGCAGGTGCTCCTCGACGCGCCCCTCGCGCGCGTGCCGGTGCTGGTCCGCGCGGGCGCGGTCCTGCCGGTGCGGGGTGAGGACGGCGGGCTCGTCCTGGAGGTGTGGGCGCCGGCGGCGGGCCGGACGGGCGGCGGTCTGGTCGTCCGGGACACCGGCGACGGCTGGGAGCCGGCGGAGATCGAGCGGTACCAGTCGCGGCTCGTGGAGGGCCGGGTGGTGGTGGAGCGGATGACGGAGGAAGGGCCGGTGGAGGCGGGGCTGCCGGTGCGGGTGCGGGGGGCGTGAGGGCGGGCGGGGCCGGCTCCGGTACGGAGAGGGGCGAGGGCGGGCGGGGCCGGCTCGGGAGCGGCGCGGGTGGGGCCGGCTCGGGAGCGGCGCGGGTGGGGCCGGCTCGAGAGCGGCGCGGGTGAGCGGTGCGCGGGGGGAGGGCGTTGTCGGACCCTCCGCCTAGCATCCGGGGCATGAACCCCGAAGCCCTGCTGGGCGATGACGTCGAGCTTCCTCCGGGCCGCCTGGTCACGGCCGACGAAGGGAGTGGCGACATATGGCCGTTGTGGCTGAGCGACGGACCCGCGCCCTTCGGGGCCTGGGGGCGGATACGAGCCGCGCACGCGCGGACCGGGCTGTGGCCGCTGCTGCTCGAACCGCTGCACCCGGGCGCCGGGGAGTTCCGGCCGTGGGCCTCGGGCGAGCTGTACCCGGAGGGCATGTCCCGTCCCGCCGACCACGCTCCCGAGGCGGTCCTCGTCCGCTGGTGGGAGTCCGCCGTCCCGGTGGAGGAGGACGACGTCCTCTCCACCGAGCGGCGGCTCGCCCTCACCGCCCCCTACGGCGCGGTCTGGCCGGGGCTCGCGCCGGGGCGGGAGCCGGTCGAGGACCCCGGCCGACTGGCCGCCGAGCACGCCGACCTCCTGCTGTCCTTCGGCATCGAGGCGCGGCTCGGACTGGTCGAGGCGGGCTCCGGGGCGGAGGCGCTGGCCGCCGTCGGCTGGTCGGGTCCGGCCAACCACGAGAACGACACCGCGCGGATCGCCGCCGTCGTCGCCGACTGGGAACGGCGCTTCGGCGTGCGGGTGTTCGCCGTGGGCTTCGCGACGCTGCGGCTCTCCGTCGCCGCTCCCCCGGCCACCACGGCGGAGGCGCTGCGGGTCGCCGCCGAGCACTTCGCCTTCTGCCCGGACAACGTGTGGCAGGGGTCCTGCGAGGATCTCGCGGCGTACGCGGAGCAGCTGGTGGGGGCGGACCAGTGGACCTTCTGGTGGGACTGAGCGGCGGGGGCCGGAAGGTCAGCCGTAGGCGCCGGCGAACCACTTCCTCATGGCCTCGGTGTGGAGGGGGAAGACCAGTTCCCGCGGTTCCGGCACGACGAGGCGGTCGGAGGTCTCGGAGGTCGGGGTGAAGGCGGGGAGCGTGTCCGCGGGGACCGGCGGGAGGAGGCCGAAGACCAGCAGGTGCTCGGGGGAGCCGAGGACGTCGGCGAGCCGGACCGCGCCGGGGTCGGCGTCCAGGCCGGTCTCCTCGCGGAGTTCGCGGACGACGGCGGTGCGCCAGTCCTCGCCGTGGTCGATGAAGCCGCCGGGGAGGGCGGTGCCGCCGTGGCCGGGATGGATGGCCCGGGTGACGGCGAGGAGGCCGGTGCCCTCGGGGGAGGTCACCGGCAGGAGGGCCACGGCGACGGGGAGGGGGTTGCGGTAGGCGGTGGTCCCGCAGGCGGGGCAGGTGCGGGGCCACTCGGCGGGGCCGGCCGTGTGGCGGGCGCCGCAGGCCGAACAGTGTGCGTGGAGGGTGGGCTCGGTGTCGGTCACGGGGGGACCGTAGCGAAGAGCTTTTCCCGGCGGGGGCGGAACGGGTATACCCGGTGCGCATGACCGGACTCGTCTCCGCCCTCCGTTCCCTCGCCGTCACCGGCGCGGCCGTCCTCCTGGCCTGCGCGGGGGCCGTCGCCTCCCCCGCCGCGGCGGTGCCCGAGCCGCGGGCGCCGCGGGAGTTCGTCGCGCTGGACGCGGTGGACCGGACGATCCTCCGGGAGATGCGGTACACCACGGCGCACAACTTCGTCGGCGAGCCGGTCGACGGCTACCGGCAGCCGCTGTGCGTGCTGACCCGGCCCGCGGCCGAGGGGCTGCGGCGGGCGCAGCGGCGGCTGCTGGCGCGGGGGTACACGCTGAAGGTGTACGACTGCTACCGGCCGCAGCGGGCGGTGGACCACTTCGTGCGGTGGGCCGGGGACCTGGCGGACGAGCGGATGAAGGCGGAGTTCTACCCGCTGGTGGCGAAGGAGCGGCTCTTCGCGGACGGGTACATCGCGGAGAGGTCCGGGCACAGCCGGGGGTCGACGGTGGACCTGACGGTGGTGCGGCTGCCGGCGGCGCGCACGCGCCCGTACGTGCCGGGCGAGGAGCTGACGTCGTGTTCCGGGCCGCGTGCGGAGCGGTTCCCGGACAGCTCGGTCGACATGGGGACCGGGTACGACTGCTTCGACACGCTGTCGCACACCGAGGACCCGAGGATCACGGGTGCGCAGCGGGCCAACCGGCAGCTGCTGAAGGGCGTGCTGGAGGCGGAGGGGTTCGTCAACCTGCCGGAGGAGTGGTGGCACTTCACGTTCAGGCCGGAGCCCTTCCCTTCGACGTACTTCGACTTCCCGGTGGCGCGCCGGTCGGTGGCCGGGCACTGACGTCTTCCCCGGCCGGGGAGCCCGTGCCAGACTCGTCACCAGAATTCTGACGTATCGTCAGATCGGTGGGAGGTCCCGGAGATGGCACGGACGCGCAGGCCGGTGGTGGCCGGCTGGTTCACCGACGACACGGTCCCGGACGGGGAGTTCCGGCTCCTCGGCACCCGGTGCTCCGCCTGCGCGGCGGTGTACTTCCCGCGCGAGGACGACGCCTGCCGCAACCCGGTCTGCGCGGGCGGCGGCACGCTCGACGAGACGCCGCTCTCCCCGCGCGGGCGGATCTGGTCGTACACCGACGGGCGCTACCGGCCGCCCGCCCCGTACGTCTCCGACCCGGACGCGCCCTGGGAGCCGTACACCCTCGTCGCCGTCGAGCTCGCCGCCGAGGGGATGGTGGTGCTCGGGCAGGCCGCGCCCGGCGTGCGGACCTCGGACCTCGCGGTGGGGATGGAGGTCGAGGTGGTGCCGGGAGTCCTGAACGAGGACGCCGAGCACGTCTGGACCACCTGGCGTTGGCGGCCGGCCGGGACGGGGGAGCGGGCGTGAACGACATCGCCGTCATCGGGGCCGGGATGCACCCCTGGGGCAAGTGGGGGCGCGGCTTCGTCCCGTACGGGACCGCCGCCGCCCGTGCCGCGCTCGCCGACGCGGGCGTGGAGTGGCGGGACGTCGGCGCGATCGTCGGGGCCGACACCGTGCGGTGCGGCTATCCGGGGTACGTGGCCGGGGCGACCTTCGCGCAGGCCCTCGGCTGGCAGGGGGCACGGGTCACCAGCGTCTACGCGGCCTGCGCCTCGGGGGCCCAGGCCATCGGCGCGGCCCGGGCCCAGATCCTGGCGGGGCTCGCCGACGTGGTCCTCGTCGTGGGCGCGGACTCCGCCCCCAAGGGCTTCCTGGCCCCGGCCGGGGGCGAGCGGCCCGACGACCCGGACTGGCTCCGCTTCCGGGTCCTCGGCGCCACCAACCCCGCCTACTTCGCGCTGTACGCCCGCCGGCGGATGGCCCTGTACGGGGACACGGTCGAGGACTTCGCGCAGGTCAAGGTGAAGAACGCGGCGGCCGGCGCGCTCAACCCGATGGCGCGGTACCGCAAGGCGGTGACGGAGGAGGAGGTCGCCGCCTCGGCGGTGGTCGCCGATCCGCTGCGGCTGCTCGACATCTGCGCCACCTCGGACGGCGGCGCGGCCCTGGTCCTCTCCGGCCTGGACTTCGCTCGTCGGCACGGGCACCCGGACCCGGTGCGGATCCGCGCGGTGTCGACGGTCTCCCCCGCCTACCCCAGGGCGGTCCTCGACCTGCCCGACATCGCGACCGACGCGACGACCGCGCTCGCGCCGTCCCCGACGGCCTTCCGCGCCTCCATCGCGCGGGCGGCGTACGAGGAGGCGGGGCTCGGTCCGGGGGACCTGTCGCTGGCGGAGGTCTACGACCTGTCCACGGCCCTGGAGCTGGAGTGGTACGAGGACATCGGACTGTGCGGGCGCGGCGAGGGCGCCAAGCTGCTCAGGGACGGGGTGACCCGGCTCGGCGGCGCGCTGCCGGTGAACGCGAGCGGCGGCCTCGCCTCCTTCGGGGAGGCCGTGCCGGCGCAGGCGATCGCGCAGGTCTGCGAGCTGACGTGGCAGCTGCGGGGCACGGCGGGCGACCGGCAGGTGCCGGGCGCGCGGGCCGGGATCACCGCCAACCAGGGCCTGTTCGGACACGGTTCGGCGGTGGTGGCGGTCCGCTGAGGCGGCGGGCCCCGGCGGGGGCCCGCCGGTCAGGTGGCGGCGGAGGCGTGCGCCCGGTCCGCGAGGACGAGGGCGTGCTCGACGACGGCGACGAGGACGCTCTTGACCGACTCCCGGTCACGGGCGTCGCACAGCACCAGCTCGACCTCCGGGTCGAGGTCGAGCGCCGCCCGCACGGTCTCCACCGGGTAGCGGCGGGCGCCCTCGAAGCAGTTGACGGCCACCGTGAAGGGGATGCCGCGCCGCTCGAAGTAGTCGATGGCGGCGAAGCTGTCCTCCAGGCGGCGGGTGTCGGCGAGGACGACCGCGCCGAGCGCGCCCTGGGCCAGCTCGTCCCAGAGGAACCAGAACCGGTCCTGCCCGGGGGTGCCGAACAGGTACAGGACCAGGTCCTCGCGGAGCGTGATCCGGCCGAAGTCCATGGCGACCGTGGTGGTCGTCTTCGCCTCGACGCCGTGCAGGTCGTCCACGGGACGGCCGGCCTCGGTGAGGACCTCCTCCGTCCGCAGCGGCCTGATCTCGCTGACCGCGCCGACCAGAGTCGTCTTGCCGACCCCGAAGCCACCCGCGACCAGGATCTTCAGGGTCACCGGCTCGACGGGGGTCTTCTTGCGGCTAGAGCGCCCGAAGGCCATTGATCACCTCGCGGAGGATGCTCACGTCCGGCAGCTGGGCCGGCGGAACGGGGCGGGTCACGTGCACGAGTTCCTCGTCGACGAGGTCGCCGACGAGGACGCGGACCACCCCGACGGGGAGGTCCAGTCCGGCGGCGAGCTCGGCGATCGACTGGGGCTGCTCGGAGCAGCGTTCGACGATCTCCACGTGCTCCGGGGAGAGCGACTGGTCGCGTCCGGGGTCGTCGGCGGCGGGTTCGGGGACCACCACGGCGATGAGGTCGAGCCGGTGGCGCCCGGCGGCGCTCGTCCGGCCGCGGGTCATCGCGTACGGGCGGACGACCGGTCCGGCCTCGTCGTCGTACCAGTGGTGGGGGACGGCCGTCGCCCGGCCGGGGTTCTCCCGGCCGGGACGGCCGCGCTCGGCTGCGTCGCTCATACGGGGCGGCTCACCCTCCCGTGGGCAGACCGGTCCGGGGGGCGGTGCCGAGATGGGTGCCGACCCGCTTGACCATCAGGGTCATCTCGTAGGCGACCTGGCCGACGTCCGAGTCGGCGTCGGCGAGGACGGCGAGGCAGCTGCCGTCGCCCGCGGCGGTGACGAAGAGGAAGGCGTCCTCCAGCTCGACCACCGTCTGGCGGACCCTGCCCGCCTCGAAGTGGCGGCCGACGCCCTTGGCGAGGCTGTGGAAGCCGGAGGCCACGGCGGCGAGGTGCTCGCCGTCCTCGCGGCTCAGGTCCTTGGACGCGCCGGTGGGCAGGCCGTCGCTGGACAGCACCAGGGCCTTGCGGATGGCGGCGACGCGGTCCACCAGCTCGTCCAGGAGCCAGTTCAGCTCGCCGTTTCCGTGGACGGAGCTGGAGCTTGCTGCGGCGTTCGGTGCGGTCATCGACCGTCCCCCTCGGGTGTCGTTCCGTGTGCTGTGGTGTCGTCCGGTCCGGTGCCGTCCCGGCGTCCGCGCTGCCAGCCGCGCTGCATGGCGGCCATCCGGGCCCGCACCTCCTCGGCGTCGCGCTCGAAGCCGTCCTCGGCGGAGGCGGAGGCCGGTGCGGCGGACGGCGGGGCGGCGTCCGGTGCGGGGCCGGCCGGGTGCTCGGGCTCGCGCAGCTGCGGCACGAGGCTCGCCTGCCGGACCCGGCGCGGGAGTCCGTCGAGCCGCGCGCCGGGGTCGGCGGGCGCGGCCCGGTCCGGCGCGGGCGCCGGGGCCGGGGACCGGTCCGGGACCGCGGAACGCGGCGGGAGCTGGGCGTGGACCGGCGGGGCCGGGACCGCGGGGGCGTCGGCGCGCTCCGGGCGGGCCTCGGTGCCCGCCGGGCGCACCGGGACGAGGGTGGGACCGGCGGGGCGCGACGGCACCCGGTGGTCCTCCGCGCGGCCGGCGCCGGGAGCGGGGTGGGCGCGGCCGGGCTCGTCGAGGCGGCGCCCGCGGTCGACGACCAGGGTCGGCGGGCGGCGGCGGGGCAGCGGCACCGGGCCGTGGACGCCGTCGTCGTCCCGGTCGTCCTCGCCCCGGGCGCCGCTCTGGTCGGGGGCCTGCTGGTGCTGCTCGCCGGCCGGGAGGAGGCCGCCGCGGCGGCGCTGGGGGCGGAAGAGGCCGCCGCGCTCGCTCTCGCTGTCGAGGAGGTCGGCGGAGCGGTCGAGGAGCGAGTCGATGTCCTCGGGGCCGAACGGCGGCTCCAGCTCCACCGGGCCGTCCAGGGGGCGGCCGAGCGCCCGGTCCGCGACCGCGTCGAACGCCCCGTCGGTGCCGGGCCGGTGACCGGCCGGTCCCGTGGCGTCCGCCAGGTCGGGCACGCGCGCGAGGGCGGGCCGGCGCTGCGGGAGGGGGGCGTCGTCGAGGACGCCGCCGGGCGCCCCGGAGGCCGTACGGGATCCGAGGGCGGCGGTCCGCTCGTCGCCGTCCTGGGCGCGCGGGTCCGGGCCCGTGCGGTCGAGGCGGAAGCCGGCGCCCTGGGTCTCGGGGGCGTCGGTGAGCAGCGCGGCCGGGATGAAGACGACGGCGGTGGTGCCGCCGTACGGGGAGGTCTGGAGCGAGACGCGGACGTTCTGGCGCTGGGCGAGCCGGCTGACCACGAAGAGGCCGAGGCGGTCGGTGTCGGAGAGCTCGAACTCGGGGGTCTCGGCGAGCCTCAGGTTGGCGTCGAGCAGCACGTCGGGGCTCATGCCGAGGCCGCGGTCGTGGATCTCCAGGGTGAAGCCGTTGGCGACGCGCTCGCCGAGGACCTGGACGGCGGTGTGCGGGGGCGAGAACACGGTGGCGTTCTCGAGGAGTTCGGCGATGAGGTGGGTGAGGTCGGCGACGGCGGGGCCGCCGACGCCGAGCCGGGGCAGCCGGCGGACCTCGATGCGCTCGTAGTCCTCGACCTCGGCGACGGCGGCCCGGACCACGTCCATGAGCTGCACGGGCTTGCGCCACTGCCGGGAGGGGGCGGCGCCGGAGAGGATCACCAGGCCCTCGGCGTGGCGGCGCATGCGGGTGGTGAGGTGGTCGAGGCGGAAGAGGTCCGCGAGCTCCTCGGTGTCCTCGGTGCGCCGCTCCATGGTGTCGAGGAGGGTGAGCTGGCGGTGGAGCAGGACCTGGTTGCGGCGGGCGAGGTTGACGAAGACCTCGGAGACGCCGCGGCGCATGTCGGCCTGCTTGACGGCGGCCTCGACGGCGGCGCGCTGGAGGGTGTTGAGGGCCTGGCCGACCTGGCCGACCTCGTCCTGCCCGTATCGCAGGTGGGGGACCTCGGTCTCGACGTCGACGTGCTCGCCGGCGGCGAGGCGCCGCATGACGCTGGGCAGCCGGACGCCGGAGACCTCCTGCGACTCCTTCTGGAGGCGGCGCAGGTCGCGGACGAGGGAGCGGCCGACGCGGACCGAGATGCCGACGGAGGCGAGGAGGGCGAGGAAGCCGAGGACGCCGGCGACGCCCGCCTTCAGCAGGACGCTGTACGCGGCGGGCTGGACGCGGTCCTGGTAGCGGTCGCCCGCCGCGGTGTTCTCGCGGGCGAGCCGGTCGAGGACGGGGCTGGCCTCGTCCTGCCAGTAGGCGGCGGTGACGGAGCGCGGGCGCTCGGTGGGGCCCGCATCGACGAAGGCCTCCTCCGAGGTGCGCAGGGCCGCGGTCTCGGGGCTGCGCCAGTACTGCTCGAAGCGCTGCCGCTCGGAGGCGGGGAGGAGTTCGAGGTTGACCTCGTAGAACTGCTTGCGGACGGCGATGAGGTCGGAGACGGCCCGGATCTCCTGGGTGGTGACCCGGCCGGCGACGAGGGCGGAGAGGACCAGGGCGTCCTCGCGGGAGAGGAGCTCGCGGGCGCGGGTGATGCCGACGAGGGCGCGGCCCTGCTTGTCCATCTCCACGTTCTCCAGGGCGTGGAGGGTGATGAGGAAGCTGTAGCAGGGGTCGACGAGCCGGTTGTAGAACTCCAGGGCCTGGAGCCGGCCGACGCTTCGGTTCTCCACCGAGCGGCGCAGGGAGGTGATCTCCTCGAAGGCGGCGAGGAGCGAGTTGAGCTTCTGGGTGGTGACCGGGCGCATCTCCTCGCGGACGCCGGCGTCCTGGGCGTTGGCGCGGATGCGGGCCATCTGGCGGTCGGTGGCGAGGCGGGCCTCGCGGAGCTGGGTGAGCGCCTCGGAGCCGCGCGGGTCGGCGAGGTAGACGAGGGACTGGCGGCGTTCGAGCTGGATGACCCGGGCCGTGTCCTCGACGGGGTAGCCGACCTTGTCGACGATGTAGCCGACGTCGAGGAGCTGGTCGGCCTCCCGTCCGGTGAGGGCGGTGGCGAAACCCCAGAGTCCGGTCAGGGAGACGAGCGGTACGAGGAGCAGCGCCACGATCTTCCGGCGGATGGACTTCCCGCGAAAGCGCATGGCCTCCCCCAGTACGGCCCCCGCGGCCACGGAGGTCCCTCGAACGGCGTCGCCGCGTCAACACGGCGCGTCAACCTTCGGTTTCAACAAACGGCGGCGCGAGCCTACTACTGCATCGCGACCATCTCGAAGGTGTGTCTGGGCGATTTTCAGCCTGTCGAGTGATCGTTGATCATGAGATGTCCTGGTATTCCAGGAGTTGGGATCGGCCACTGTGGCACAGGACACGTCACAGTGCGCAATTTCCCACCCTGAGCGCAATGGCTGGAATCGTTCGTTCCGTTCATGTTGCCGGGTGAAGTGGGGAAACCTTTTCCCTGTCCGGAGCGTCATGAAGTACGGGGGAACGCCCGCCCGGAGACGGGCGGTGCGCGGAGCGGCCGTTCGCGCGGTGCGAAGACGGTGTAGAACCGCCGGAATCGGGCAGCCACCCCCTGGGAGCGTCGTGCGGTGGGGAGTGGACGGAACATGGATGACGAGGCGCGGACCGCGCGTCAGTTGTGGGTGGAGGACGAGCACGGGCTGCGGAGGATGCCGGATCCGGTGCGGAACGCGGCGGTGCGGGCGGTGATGATCACCTCGGTGACGATCATCCTCGCCCTGGTCGCCTTCCTCACCTCGGTGACGGGGTCGTGGCTGGCCTATCCGATGACGATCGCGGCCGTGGTCGCGACCGTGGTGGCCACCTGGAGCGTGCTGGACATCTGGATCACCCGCCAGGTCTGGCGGCAGCGCAACGGCGTGGTCTCCGAACCGAGCAGCACCGCCTACCAGGCGCGGCGCGAGCGGGTCGCGGAGGAGCAGGTCGCCTGACGTCGGCCCGGCACGCACGGGGAAGGCCCGGACCCTCGGGGTCCGGGCCTTCCCCGTGCCGCGGGGCGGGGCTACGGCGCCGGCGGGGGTTCCTCCTGGTGGCGGCGGAACATCCGGGTCGCCGTGATCTCGCCGTGGATCGTCTCGCCCTCGGCGGTCGGCTGCGGCAGACCCGGGCGCAGGTGCTCCTCGACGCTGATGTACTTCAGTCCGGCCCTCAGGTCGGCGTCGTTGCGCAGCCGGATCACCAGCGGGAACTCCGCGAGCGCCGTCGTGTCGAACAGGCCCGTGGTGTACAGCAGCTGGACGCCGAGCGCGTCCGACACGGCCCGCTGGAGCTCCAGGAGGTACGTGGCGTTGGCCCGGCCGATCGGGTTGTCGAGGAAGAGCGTGCCCGCGTGCCGGTGCTTGTCGCGCCCCCGGTCGTTGGAGCGCAGCGCCGCCATCGTGCAGTACAGGGCGATGGCCGCGGTGAGCAGCTGCCCGCCGGAGAAGACGTCGCCCATCTGCCCGACCGGCACCCGCTCGGCGCGCAGCACCGCGTCCGGCTTCAGGATCTCGACGGCGATGCCCTTGGGTTCGAGCGCCGCCTGCACCCCGCGCAGCAGCAGTGACATGCCGTCACGGCGCAGGTCGGAGTTCTTCCTGACGGCGGCTCGGGTCGCCTCGTCGACGACCTCGCCGAGCCGCTCGGTCAGGGTCGCCTGGTCCGGCTCCTCGAAGCGGATCCGCAGGAACTCCTGACCCGACCACTCCCCCAGCCCCTCGGGGAGCCGGGAGAGCCGCTGGGCGGAACGGAGGGTGGCGAGCGAGGTCTCCACCAGGCCGCGGAGCCGGTCCACGATCGAGTCGCGGTTGCGCTCCAGCTGGGCCAGCTCGTCGGTGAGGACGCGGAGCCGGGGCGCGAAGGCCTCGGCCCACTTGGCGGCGTGCTCGGGCAGCGCGGAGGCGGGCAGTTCGCGGATCTGCTGGCGGGCGGGGGTGCGGACCTGCTCGTAGCGGGTCGAGTTGGCGTGCCGGACGAGGATGTCGCTCGCCTCGCGGACGGCGGCGTCGGCGGCGGACAGCTCGGCGGTGCAGGCGCGCAGCGCCCGCCGGGCCTCGCCGGCCGTGTTCCGGGCCTCCTCCAGGGTGCCGGGGTACGGCTCCTGCTCCTCCTGCTCCTCCTCCGCGTGGTCGCGCAGCAGGTCGCGCAGGAGCGCGGCCGTCTCGTCGAAGCCGCCGGCGCCGTCCTCGGCGGCCCGGTGGTCGCGCAGCAGCCCCGCGTGGGCGGCGCGGGCCGCGTCCAGGGCGTCGCTGCGGGCGGCGAGCTCGGTGCTCGCGGTCCGCAGCAGGGCCTGCGCACGGTCGGCGTCGGCCGGGACCAGCTCCTCCGGCAGCTCGGTGTGGGCCCCGCCGTCCTCGGGGGCGAGGCGCTCGGCCTCGCCGCGCAGCCGGCCGAGCTTCTCGCTCGCCTCGGAGGCGCGGGACTCCAGCATCTGCACCAGGGCCTCGGCGCGGGCCGCGGCCGCCTGGCGGGACGGGCCGTCGGCGCCGTCGGTGGACTCCAGGAGCTGCTCGGCGCGGGTGCGGACCTTGTTGGTGAGCCGGTCCAGCTCGGCGAGGGCGGCGGACTCGTCGCTCTCGGCGCGGGCCTGCTCGGCGCGCAGGTCGGCGCCGACGCCGACCTTCTCGTAGACCTGGGAGGCGGCCCGGTAGGCCTCGCGGAGGGTGGGAAGCGCGGCGCGGGGCGCGGCGGCGTCCCCGTCCGGCAGCTGCTCGGGGGCACCGGCGATCTCGGCGCGCTCGGCGCGCAGCGCGCGGGCGGTGCGGTGGGCGTCGTCGGCGGCGCGCTGGGCGGCCCGGCGGTCCTCGTCGGCGGCACGCGCGCGCTCCAGGCAGGTCTGGGCGCGGGCCTCGGCCTCGGCGGCGTCGTCGGCGAGCTCGCGGAGCTTGGCCTGCCAGGCGGAGCGCTCCCGGAGCCGGAAGGCGAGGCCGGCGAGGGCGTCGGCGGCCCGTCGGGCGCGCTGGGCGGCCTCCTGCCGCTCGTCGCGGGCCGCGAGCGCCTCCGCGGCGGTCTCCTCGGTCTCGGCGCGCGCGGCACGGGCCTCTTCGAGGACGCGGCCGGCGGCCTCGGCGGACTCGCGGGCGGTGGCGGCGACGGCCGCGAGCTCGGCGAGCATGCCGGGCGGGCAGTCGGCGCGCCAGGCGCCGATCCGGGCGGCCAGCGCGCGGTCGCCGGCGAGACGGGCGGCGAGGGCGCGGATCTCCTCGTCCCGGGCGGCGGCGCGGGCGCGCAGCGCCTGCCGCTCCTCGTCGGCGGCGTGCTCGTCGTGCATGGCCGGGTTCGGCGGCACGAGGAAGACCCCGGTGTCGTCGCCCGCGTCCTGGGCCGGTACGGGGGCGAGGAGGGCGGCGGCGGTGCCGACGGCGACGGCGGAGCGGGGCAGCAGGGCGGCCGAGCCGAGGACCTCGCGGGCGCGGCCGTACGAGACGGCGTCGGTGATGACGACGCCGTCGACGAGCTCGGGGCGGGCCGCGAGCACGCGCGCGTGGTCGGCGGGGTCGACGGACTGGGCGAGGTAGCGCCAGCCGGGGAGGGCCGGGATGCCCTGCTCGCCGAGGAACTCGACGGTGGCGAGGACGTCGGGGCCGGGCGGCAGCAGGCCGCCGTCGCCGAGGGCGCCGAGGATCCGGGAGTCGTCGGCGGCGGCCGTGCGCAGGTCGAAGAGCTGGCGCTCGGCGGAGGTGACGGCGCCGTCGAGGAGGCGGCGCAGTTCCTCGGCGTAGCGGTCGACGTCGGTGACGGAGAGCGGCGCCCGGGCGTCGGGCTCGTCGGCGGGGGCCTCGCCGGCGGCAGCGGCGGCGCGCTGCCCGGGGAGCGGGGAGCCGGCGCCGGGCAGGCCGAGCAGCTCGGCGAGGCGTTCCTCGGCGGCCAGTGCCTCGGCGGCGCGGCGTTCGGCGTCGTAGGCGTTGCCGGCGGCCTCGGCGGCGTCGGCGGCGCGGGCGGCGGCGAGTTCGGCGCGGGCCTCGGCGGCGGCGGTCTCGCGGGCCCGGTCGCCGGCGGCGCGGGCCGTTTCGCGGGCGGCGTCCCAGGCGGCGACGGCGGTCTTCTCGGCGTCGGCGGCGGCGAGGGCGGCGCGCGCCGGGTCGGCGTCGGGGGCGCTGTCGTCGAGCCAGCCGGCCCGTACGGCCTCGGCGGTCTCCTGCTCGACCTCGGCGAGGCGCTGGCGCAGGTGGCCGGCCTCGCTGCGGGCGCGCTGGGCCTCGGTGGCGGCGGCGGTGGCGTCCCGGTGGGCGGCCTCGCCGGCCTCCTGGAGGGTGGTGGACCGTTCCTCCTCCTCGGCGGCGTGGCGCTCGCCCTCCTCGGCGGCGGCGGCGAGGGCGCGGACGAGGTCGGCGGCGGCCTCGGCGCGGGCGGCGAGGGCGGGGGCCGCGTCGCGCTCGGCCTCGCGGATGGCGGCGGCCACGCGCGCGGAGCGGTCGCCGGCCGCACGGTGGCGGAGCACCGACTCGGCGGCCTGCCAGGCGGAGTGCAGGGTGCGGGCCTCGATGAGCTCGCGGCGCTGGGAGGCGGCGCCCTTCTCGGCGGCGCCGAGCGCCAGGGAGGCGTGCCGGTAGGCGAGTTCGGCGGCGATGAGGGCGCTGCGCTCGCGGGCCGTCTCGGCGTCGGAGACGGCGTGGCCCGCGGAGGTGACCTGCTGGGCCAGCTCGGCGGCGCGGGCCCGTTCCCCGGCGGCGCGGCCGGAGAGGCGGCGGGCGAGGCCCCGGGTGCGGCGTTCGGCGGCGGTGTGCACCTCGCGCGCGCGGGAGCGGGTTCCGGCCGCGTCGACGATGCGGGTGAGGAGGTCGACGGAGCCGGCGGTGAAGTCGCGTTCGGCGGTGAGCTCGGCACGGCGGCCGAGCTTGTTGCCGAAGCCGCCGACGAGGTCGGCGAGGCCGTCGGTGTCCCGGGTGTCGGTGACCGCGCGGAGGAGGAGGTCGGTGAAGTCGGAGTCCTTCTTGACCGCGAAGAGGCCGGCGGCCTCTCCCTCGTCGGCGTTCATCTCGCGCTGGTAGCGGAAGAGTTCGGGGTCGAGTCCGAGCTCGCCGAGGTGCTCGTTCCAGCGGTCGTGGATCTCCTCCCACACCACGTCGAGGTGCGGGTAGGCCTTGCCGGCCTCGGTGAGGGCGTCGCGGAAGCCCTTCATGGTGCGGCGGCGGCCGGAGGCGCCGGAGGCGCCCTCGGCGGCGGGACGGACCGCGTTCGACTCGGCGACCGGCAGGTTGTCCAGGCTGAGACCGGGGCCCGGGCGGAAGGAGTACCAGGCCTCCGCGAACTTCCGCGGGTCGTTGGAGACCTGGCGGCCGCGCCACTCGCTGACCTTGCCGACGACGACGAGTTCGCCGGTGAGGGTGTGCTGCCACTCCAGGGCGACGTGGCCGCAGTCGTCGGCGAGCAGGAACTTGCGGAGCACGCCGGAGCTGGCGCCGCCGAGCGTGTTGCGGTGGCCGGGGAGCATCACCGAGAAGATCAGCTTGAGGAGGACGGACTTGCCGCCGCCGTTCTCCAGGAAGAGCACGCCCGCGGGGGCGGGGCGGCGCGGCGGGCCGACGGGCTCCTCCTCGAAGAACTCCGCCTGGGTGGGGGCGGGGTTCGGCACGGGGGCGCCGACGCCGCGCAGGTCCAGGACGGTGTCGGCGTAGCGGGCGCCGGCGGGGCCGATGGAGTAGAGGCGGACCCGGGACAGCTCGTACATGGCGAGGGACTCTCGTGCTCTCGTGCTCGGGGAGTTCGGTGGCGCGGACGGGGTGCGGCGCCCGTGCGGGGGCGGGGCGCGGCGGGGCGGTGCGGTTACGCGTGGAAGGGCAGGCCGGCGTCGGCGACGAGGTCCAGGTCGTCGCCCTCGGGCGGCGGGACGAGGGTGGCGGTGCCGTCGCTGACGGGGACGATCCCGAGGTCGAGGAGTTCGGTCAGGGCGGCGGATCCGGCCATGTCGCGGACCTGGAGCTGGTAGCGGGCGGTGGTGCGGTAGGAGCCGCCGTTCTCGTCGCCGGTGCGCTGGAGGAAGCCGGAGTCGGTGAGGAAGGCCACGGCCTTGGCGACGATGCCGGTGGTGGAGCCGGCGAGGCGGCGGGCGTCCTTGGTGGCGCCGGTGGTGGAGCGGCGGGACCAGACGCGCCACGCGGCCTCCAGGCCGGGGGCGTCGGAGGCGGGGTCGGTGTTCTCGCCCTCCTCCTCGGCGCGCTGCTCCAGGCGGAGGCAGGCCTGGCGGACGAAGGAGTCCACGCCGTTGACGGTGAGGCGGCCGATGTACGCGTCGTCGGCGAGGTCCTCGGGGCGCGGGAACGCCATGGCGGCGACAGCGAGGTGGGCGAGGCCGTGCAGGAAGCGGTCGGCGGAGTCGGTGGCGGCGCGGCGGGCGTAGTCGCCCATGCGGACGGCGAAGACGGAGTCCTCGCCGGCGGTGACGGCCATGCCGGCGCGCGGGGAGACCTCCAGGACGATCAGGCCGAGGCCGGTCGCGACGGCGTCGGCGAGCCGGGCGAAGGCGGGGTCCTCCCGGTAGCGGCGGAGCAGCTCGGCGTACTCGGCGTCCCGGGCGGGCAGCAGCTTCGGCTGGAGCCCGAAGGAGACGAGCCGGGCGGCGTCGGCGGCGTCGGCGGGGGTCACGGCGGCGTGCGCGGGGGCCGGGGCCTGGGGCCGGGGGGACTCCTGCTCGCTCCACGCGTCCGCGTACTCGGCGTGCTCGGAGTACGCGGTGTGCTGGACGGCGTTGTCGCTCACGGCTGGGGCTCCTCGGTACGGCTCTCGTTCGGTACGGCTGCGGTGCCGGCGGCCCGGTGGAGGGGCAGGGGCACGGGGGTGACGGCGGCGGGCGGCGCGGGGGCCCCGCCCGGTGCGGGCGGCGGCGCCTCCGGGGCGGCTCCGAGGCGCACGGCGCGGACCATGGGCAGCTCGTGGCGCCGGCGCCCGGTGGCCCGGGATCCCTCCGGGAGGGACACGGTCCCGACGCGCGGCCGGTCGCCCGCCTCCGCGCCGGCCCCGGCGGCTCCCGGCGCCGCGACGGCGGCGGGCGAGTCCACGAAGGGGGCCAGGACGCGGGGGCCGGGGGAGACGGGCGGCCGGACCGGCTCCACGGGCGGGCCGGGGGACGCCGTCACGGGCCGGGCAGGGGCCGCCGTCACGGAGACGACGGGCTCGGTCGGCGCGGTGGGCGCAGGGGGCGCGGTGGACTCTGCGGGCGCGGCCGGCCCGGTCGGCTCGACGGGGTCCGCCGGTTCGACGGGGTCTGTCGGTTCGACGGGGGCCGCCGGCCCGGCCGGATGGGTGGGCGCGGTCGACTCGGCCGGCGTGGTCGTGGGGTCCGTCGGTTCGGCGGGCGCGGCCGGCTCTGCGCGCTCGGCCGGATCGGTCGGCTCGTCCGGATCGGTCGGCTCGTCCGGATCGGTCGCCGGGTCCGTCGGCTGCGCGGGCTCGGTCGGGTGCGCGGGCTCGGTCGGCTGCGCGGGCTCGGTCGTGAGGTCCGTCGGCCCGGGCGCGGCCTCGGCCGGGGGCGTCGCCGGTGCGGTGGGGGCCGGCGGGGTGGTGGGCCTGGGGAGCCACGCGCGCGTGGGGCGCGGGGCGTGGGGGGTCCGGTCGGCGCCGGGAGTCGGCGGGGTGGTGTCGGAGACGTACGTCACGTCGCCTCCGTGCGGTCGGCTGCCATGCCGACGGCGTCGAGGAGCGCCGTGCCGACGATGAGGTCGGCGCCGCCGAAGCCGGGGTCGTCGAGCGGGGTGCCGTCGTCGACCGCAAAGAGCAGCCGCTCCTCGCCCTGCCGGTAGGCCGTGCCGACCGGCGGGCTGGCCGCGTGGACGGCGAGCAGGGCCACCAGGTAGGCGAGGTCCTCGCCCCCGGCGGCACGGGCGTCGGCGAGCAGGCCGGAGAGGCGGCGCGGGGCGTCGTGCTCCAGCTCCAGCAGCGCGAGCGCGTCCGCGAGCTGGCGCTCGCTGAAGCGGGAGTCGTCGGGGGTGGCGATCAGCTCCGGCTCGGGCATCTCGGCGCCGAGGTGCTCGCGCTCGACCGGCGGGGTGAGCAGCAGGTCGACGAGGTCGCCGAGGCGGACGGAGGCGGGGGTGCGCAGACCGGTGCCGCGCGCGAAGAAGGCGTCGGTGACCCGGGTGGCGCGCTCCACGGGGAGCGGCAGCAGGGGGGCGACCAGCTGCCCGTACAGGTCGAGGCCGGTGTACCGGGTGGGGGAGGCGAAGGCCTGCCGGTCCTGCTCGGCGCGGAAGAGCGGTCCGGCCTCGAGCAGCCGGGACTGGAGCTGGGTGTGGCGGCGGATGCAGTCCTTGACGATGTCGACCAGCTCCGCGGCACGCCGCTTGTGCTCGGGCTCCTCGGCCTCGTCGCGCGCCTTGCGGATGTTGGTGAGGATCGCGTTCTCGTGGCGGTAGCGGTCGGCGACGTGGTCGAGCGCCTCGGCGATCATGTCGGGGACGCCGTTGAGCCAGTCCACCGCGCGCACGTTGCGCCGGGTGGCGTCCAGGGTCCTGCGGAGGGTCTCCGCGTACTGCACGGTCCGGTAGCGGGCCTGTTCGGCGGCGAGCTGGGCGTCGGCGAGGCGGCCCCGGCTGATGAGGACCTCCAGCTTCACCTCGGCGGCGATCTGGGCGCTGGTGACGTCGGTGTCGAGGGCGCCGACGAGCACGTTGACGGCCTCGTCGGTGGTCCGGAGGCAGACGGCGCCGCCGTAGCCCGGGACCTCCTCGACGAGCTTGAAGTCGTAGTCCCGGCGGACGTAGACGCCGTCGGTGCCGAAGGTGCCGTACACGGCGCGGAAGCCGCGGTCGACGCTGCCGACGTTGATCAGGTTCTCCAGGACCCAGCGGGCCACCCGCTCGTGCTCGGCGGCGGGGCGGTCCGGGGCCTGGGCGGCGACGCGGGGCAGCAGCCGGGCGACGACCTGGTCGTGGTCGGCGCCGGTGTCGAAGTCCATGTGGAGCGTGACGAGGTCGATCGCGGCGAGGGCGACCTCGGCCATCGCGTAGACCGTGTACTCGCCGGCGAGGTTGGCCTTGCGCGCGTCGAGGTCGTGCAGCGGCGCGGTGCACGCGAGCGCGCGCAGGCGCCGCGCGAGCCCTTCGTCGGCGGCCGGCCCCTGCGCGGGGCGCGGCCCCGCGCTGAGCTGGGGCGGAGCGAGGTCCGTCGAGGCAGGCGAAGTCACGGTGCACAGAGTAGGTCCTCGCACTGACATGGGTCGAAACGGCGCAGAAACCACCGCCCCCGCCCCGGCCGGCGCGGTACCCTCCGGCGCCGCCGCGCTCCCGGGGACCCGGGCCCGCCCGGCACGGGGCGGTCCGCCGGCGGACGCGAGGCCCCCGCGGAGCGCGGTCCGCCGGTGCCCGGCCGTCCCGCCGGCGCGGCTACTCCGCGGCGGGTTCCTCGACGGCCCGGGCGTAGGCGGCGGCGACGCGGTCGATGGAGTCGTCGAGGTAGCGGGCGAGGAGGCGTTCGGCGGCGCCCCGCTCCCCCGCCCGCAGCGCCTCCAGGATCTCCTTGTTGCGGGCCAGGTAGGGCTCGTGGAGCGCCCGGGGGCCGTCCACCACGTGGAAGGCGAGCCGGAGCTCGGCGAGGACGCTCCGCATGAGCTCGTCGGTGCGGGCGCTGCGGGCGAGGGCGACGAGTTCGCGGTGGAAGTGGATGTTGGCGGTGGAGACCGCGCGCCAGTCCCCCGCACGGGCGGCGGCCTCGCCCTCGGCGACGGCGGCGGTCAGGCCGTCCACGGGGAAGGGCGGCCGGCCGAGGCCGCGCACGACGGCGCACTCGACGAGCCGGCGGGTGCGGTAGATGTCCTCGACGTCGTCGACGGCGAGGACGCGGACGAAGACCCCGCGGTTGAGCTCGTGGACGAGGAGCCGCTCGTGGGTGAGGAGCCGGAAGGCCTCGCGCAGGGTGTTGCGGGAGACCCCGAGGGCGCCTCCGATGCTCTCCTCGGAGAGGCGGGTGCCGGGCGGGAAGAAGCCTTCGGCGATGCGGGTGCGCAGGATGTCCGCGACCCGTTCCGCCGTGCTGGTGCGCCCGAGCAGCACCCTGTCCTCGGCCAGTCCCCCGGTCGTCCCGGCGCCGCTCGCGTCCACGGTCCCCCTCCCTCTCGGGCCGGTCGGCCCCGACGTCGTCCCGGCCGCCGAGTCAACCGCAGTTTCGGGTCCGGGACAACAGAGCTCTTGTCGAATCGTTGAACAATCCCCTACCTTGGCGCCACCGCACACGGTCACCACCGGCACACGCACCGCCCTCTCGTACGTCTCTCAGGCACGCCTCCCCCACCTGCGAGGTGCAGATGAGCACGACACGGACCCGGCAGCACTCCCCGGACGACCGGTCCGACCCGACGGGGCCCTTCGGCTGGCTGCGCGCCCTCGGCCCGCGCGGACGGCGCGCCTTCGGCGGCGCCTTCGGCGGGTACGCCCTGGACTCCTACGACTTCTTCACCCTGCCGCTGTCGATGGTGGCGATCGCCGCCTACTTCAACCTCGACAAGGGCCAGACCGGACTGCTCACCACCGTGACCCTGGTGGTCTCGGCGGTGGGCGGCGCGCTCGCCGGGGTCCTCGCCGACCGGGTCGGCCGGGTCAAGGCGCTGATGATCACGGTGATCACCTACGCGCTCTTCACCGTGCTGTGCGGCTTCGCGCCGAACTACGAGACCCTGCTGGTCTTCCGGGCGCTCCAGGGCCTCGGCTTCGGGGGCGAGTGGGCGGTCGGCGCGATCCTGGTCGCGGAGTACGCCTCCGCCCGGCACCGGGGCCGCACCCTCGGCGCCGTCCAGTCGGCGTGGGCGGCCGGCTGGGCCCTCGCGGTGATCGTCTACACCCTGGTCTTCCAGTTCTCCGAGGCGGACCTGGCCTGGCGGATCCTGTTCTGGACGGGCGCCCTGCCCGCGCTGCTCGTGGTCTGGGTCCGGCGGCACGTGGAGGACGCCCCGCAGGCGGCCGCGGCCCGCGAGGCGAGCGCCGATCGGGGCTCGCTGCGGGCGGTGTTCCGGCCGGGACTGCTGCGCGTCACGCTCTTCGCGACCCTGCTCTCCACGGGCGTGCAGGGCGGCTACTACACCCTCGCCACCTGGGTGCCGACCTTCCTCAAGACCGAGCGCGGGCTGACCGTGGTCGGCACCGGCGGCTATCTGACGCTGCTGATCTCCGGCGCCTTCACCGGCTACCTGACGGGCGGACACCTGACGGACCGGATCGGCCGCAAGCGGAACATCGCGCTCTTCGCCGTCCTGTCGGCGGCGTCGGTGATCGCCTACACCCAGATCCCGGCCGGCTCGAACACCCTCCTCCTCTTCCTCGGCTTCCCGCTCGGCTTCTGCATGTCGGCCATCTTCAGCGGCTTCGGCTCCTTCCTCGCCGAGCTGTACCCGACGCCGGTGCGGGGCACCGGCCAGGGGCTCACGTACAACACCGGGCGGGCGGTCGGCGCGATCTTCCCCACCCTGGTCGGCTTCCTCTCCGAGAGCTGGGGCGTCGGCGGCGCGCTGGTCTTCGGCGCGGTGGGGTACGGGCTCGCGGTGCTGGCGCTGCTCGGGCTGCCGGAGACGCGCGGGAAGGAGCTCGGGTGAACGGCCCCGGCCGACGGGAGGACCCCGCCGCGTCCTGAGGCCCCCACGCGCGCGTACCGCCGCCCGACCGCCCACAGCACCACAGCACCACAGCACCACAGCACCACAGCACCACAGCACCACAGCACCAGCGAAGGGAACAGCACCATCATGAGCGGGGTCTCGATCGACCTGAACGCCGATCTCGGCGAGGGCTTCGGCCGCTGGACGCTGACCGACGACGAGCGCCTGCTCTCCGTCGTCACCAGCGCCAACGTGGCCTGCGGCTTCCACGCGGGGGACGCGGTCACCATGCGGCGGGTGTGCGAGCTCGCCGCCGAGCGGGGGGTCCGCATCGGGGCCCAGGTCTCCTACCGGGACCTGGCAGGCTTCGGGCGGCGCGCCATGGACGTGCCGTCGGCGGAGCTGGCCGCCGAGGTCGCGTACCAGATCGGGGCTCTGGAGGTCTTCGCCCGCGCCGCCGGTTCCCGGGTGGCGTACGTGAAGCCGCACGGGGCGCTCTACAACCGGGTGGTGCGCGACGGGGAGCAGGCCGCGGCGGTCGTCGACGGGGTGCTCCTCGCCGGCGGCCGGCTGCCGGTGCTCGGGCTGCCCGGTTCGCGGCTGCACGAGGCGGCGGAGCGGGCGGGGCTCCCGGCGGTCGCCGAGGCCTTCGGCGACCGCGCCTACCGGGCCGACGGCTCCCTGCTGCCACGGGGGCGGGAGGGGGCCGTCGTGCACGACCCGGACGCGGTGGTCGAGCGGTCGGTGACCCTGGTCCGCTCGGGCACGGTGACCGCGCACTGCGGGACGGCCGTGGCGGTGCGGGCGCGGTCGCTCTGCCTGCACGGGGACACCCCGGGCGCGGTGGAGCTGGCCCGGCGCGTCCGCGCGGGCCTGGAGTCCGCCGGGGTCGCGGTGGGGGCGTTCGCGTGAGGGTGCTGCGGGTGGGCGAGCGGGCCCTGCTCGTCGAACTGGCGGACGGGGCCGCCGCCGAGGCGTTCCACGCGGAGCTGCTGCGGCGCCGGGCGGCGGGCGCGCTGCCCGGCGTGCGGGAGATCGTGCCGGCGGCGCGGACGGTGCTGCTCGACGGGGTGCCGGAGCCGGCCCGGCTCGCGGCCGAGCTGCCGGGTTGGGAGCCGGGGCCGCGCCACGCGCGCGTGGGCGGGGTCGTGGAGGTCCCGGTCCGCTACGACGGGCCGGACCTGGCCGAGGTGGCCGCCCGGTGGGGGGTGTCGCCGGCCGAGGCGGTGCGGATCCACTCCTCGGCCGAGTTCCGGGTGGCGTTCTGCGGGTTCGCACCCGGCTTCGGCTATCTGACGGGGCTCGGCGCACGGTACGAGGTGCCGCGCCGGGCGACGCCGCGGACGGCGGTGCCCGCCGGGGCGGTGGCGCTGGCGGGGCCGTACACGGGGGTCTACCCGCGGTCCTCCCCGGGCGGCTGGCAGCTGATCGGGACCACGGACGCCGTCCTGTGGGACACCGCACGCGAACCGGCGGCGCTGCTCTCCCCCGGCACGCGCGTGCGGTTCACGCCCGCGGCGGCCCCCTCGGCCGGAACGGGGGCCGGCCGGTGAACGACCGTGCCGTCACCGTGGTCCGGGCCGGCGCCCTGACCACCGTGCAGGACCTGGGGCGGCCCGGGTACGCGCACCTGGGCGTGCCCCGCTCGGGCGCCCTGGACCCGGCCGCCGCCCGCCTGGCGAACCGGCTGGTCGGCAACGACGAGGGCGCCGCGCTCCTGGAGACCACCGTGAACGGCTGCGCCCTGCGCCCGCGGAGCGCGGTGACCGTGGCGGTGGGCGGCGCGCCCTGCGCGGTCCGGGCGGACGGCCGCCCGCTGCCCTGGGGCACGGCGGCGCGGGTCCCGGCCGGCGCCCTCCTGGAGGTCGGCCCGGCCGTCCGCGGGCTGCGCGCGTACGTGGCGATCGGCGGCGGGATCGCCGTCGATCCGGTGCTCGGCAGCCGCTCCACCGACCTGCTGTCCGGGCTCGGCCCGGCACCGCTGGCGGACGGGGCGGTGCTGCCGCTGGGAGCGGCCGCGGCCGCACGGGGGTCGGTCGACGCTCCCCCCTGGCCGGGCCCGCCGGACGAACTCGTCCTGCGGGTCCGGCTCGGGCCCCGCGACGACTGGTTCACCGGCGGGGCGCTGCGCGCCCTGACCACGCGCGCGTACCTGGTCTCCCCGGCGAGCAACCGGATCGGGCTGCGGCTCGACGGACCGGCCCTGCGGCGCGCCCGGCCCGGCGAACTTCCTTCCGAGGGCATGGTCCTGGGGGCGGTGCAGGTGCCGCCGGACGGCCGGCCGGTGGTCTTCCTCGCCGACCATCCGACCACCGGCGGCTACCCGGTGGTGGCGGTCGTGCGGGAAGCGGACCTGGGGGCGGCGGCGCAGGCGGTGCCGGGGACGCCGGTCCGCTTCGTCACGGCGCCCTGAGCTCCGCCCGCCCGGGGTCGTCCTCCGGCGGGGTGCCGTACCCCCCGCCGCCGGGGGTGCGCAGGACGAGCACGTCGCCGGGGCCGACCTCGGTGGTCGCCGCGCCGGCGAGGCGCTCCACGGTGCCGTCGGCGCGCTCGACGAGGTTCTCCCCGAGCGCGCCGGGCGCGCCGCCCGCCATGCCGTACGGGGGCACCCGGCGGTGTCCGGTGAGGAGGGCGACCGTCATCGGTGCCAGGAACCGCAGCCGCCGCTCCACCCCGTCGCCGCCGTGCCGGCGCCCCCGGCCGCCGCTGCCCTCGCGGACGGCGAAGGAGTCGACGCGGACGGGGTGGCGCCACTCCAGGACCTCGGGGTCGGTGAGGCGGGAGTTGGTCATGTGGGTCTGCACGGCGTCGGCGCCGTCGAAGCCGTCGCCCGCGCCGGAGCCGCTCGCGACGGTCTCGTAGTACTGGACGCGGTCGTCGCCGAAGGTGAGGTTGTTCATGGTGCCGGAGCCCTCGGCCTGGACCCCGAGGGCGGCGTAGAGGGCGCCGGTGACGGCCTGGGAGGTCTCGACGTTCCCCGCGACGGTGGCGGCCGGCGGTTCGGGCGCGAGCATGGAGCCCGGCGGCACCCTGATCTCCAGGGGTTCCAGACAGCCGCTGTTGAGCGGGATGTCCTCGTCGACGAGGGTGCGGAAGACGTAGAGGACGGCCGCCGTCACGACCGCCGTGGGGGCGTTGGCGTTGCCCGGCAGCTGCGGCGAGGTCCCGGTGAAGTCGATGACGGCGGAGCGGCGTGCGCGGTCGACGCGGACGGCGACCCGGATGACGGCGCCGGAGTCCGTCTCGTAGGCGTGGGCGCCGTCGTCGAGGCGGGCGACGATCCGGCGGACGGACTCCTCGGCGTTGGCCCGTACGTGGCCCATGTAGGCCTGCACCGCCTCCAGGCCGAACTCGTCCACCGCTCTGCGGAGTTCCCCGATGCCCTTCTCGTTGGCGGCGATCTGGGCGCGCAGGTCGGCGAGGTTGGTGTCGGGGTCGCGCGAGGGGTGGGGGGCGCCGGTGAGCAGGGCGCGGGTCTCGGCCTCGCGGAACCGGCCGTCGCGGACGAGGAGCCAGTTGTCGAAGCGGACGCCCTCCTCGTCGACGGTGCGGCTGAAGGCGGGCATGGAGCCGGGGGTGATGCCGCCGATCTCGGCGTGGTGGCCCCGGGAGGCGACGAGGAAGCGGAGCTCGCGCCCGGTGTCGTCGAAGACGGGGGTGACGACGGTGACGTCGGGCAGGTGGGTGCCGCCGTGGTAGGGGTCGTTGACGGCGTAGACGTCGCCGGGGCGGAGGTCCCCGGCGCGGCGGCGCAGGACCTCCTTGACGGTCTCGCCCATGGAGCCGAGGTGGACGGGGATGTGGGGGGCGTTGGCGACCAGGTTGCCGTCGGCGTCGAAGAGCGCGCAGGAGAAGTCGAGGCGTTCCTTGATGTTGACGGAGTGGGCGGTGTTCTCCAGGCGGACGCCCATCTGCTCGGCGACGGACATGAAGAGGTTGTGGAAGACCTCCAGGAGGACCGGGTCCACGTCGGTGCCCGCGGCGGTGCGGGCGGGGCGCGGGAGGACCCGGGTGAGCAGCAGGTGGCCGGTGGGGGCCGCGGTGGCGCGCCAGCCGGGGTCGACGACGGTGGTGGCGTCGTCCTCGGCGAGGATCGCGGGCCCGTCGACGGTGTCGCCGGGGCTCAGGTCGTCGCGGCGGTGGAGCGGGGTGTCGGAGGCGGTGGCACCGTCGTGGGTGCGGACGGTGGCGCGGGGGGCGAGGGGGCCGGTGCGGGTGCCGACGGGGACGTGGACGGGGCCGTGGGGTCCCGCCGCGCCGACGGCCTCGACGGTGACGGCCTCCACGACGAGCGGCTTGTCCATGGTGAAGGCGTAGCGGGCCCGGTGGTCGGCGGTGAAGGCGCCGGCCATGGCGGCGGCGGGGCCGAGGTCGACGGGGAGGCCGGCGTCGGTGCCGGCGTAGCGGAGCAGGACGCGCGCGCGGGTGGTGATCGCGCCGTCGGGGAGGCCGTCGGCGCGGAGTTCGGCGCGGGTGCGGTCGGCGAGTTCGGCGGCGACGGCGGTCACGCGCGCGTGGGTGCCGGGGGCGTCGAGCGGGGCCTCGACGGACCGCTCGCGCAGGGCGGTGGCGTCGGCGAGCCCGATGCCGTACGCGGAGAGGACGCCGGCGAGCGGCGGGACGAGCACGGTGTCGACGCCGAGGGCGTCGGCGACGGCGCAGGCGTGCTGGCCGCCGGCGCCGCCGAAACAGGTGAGGGCGTAGCGGGTGACGTCGTGGCCGCGCTGGACGGAGATCTTCTTGACGGCGTTGGCCATGTCGAGGACCGCGATCCGCAGGAAGCCGGCGGCGACCTCCTCGGGGGTGCGGCCGCCGCCGACCTCCTCGGCGAGGGCCGTGAACCGCTCGCGGACGATGCCGGCGTCGAGGGGTTCGTCGCCGCCCGGGCCGAAGACGGCGGGGAAGTGGCCGGGCTGGATGCGGCCGAGCATGACCTGGGCGTCGGTGACGGTGAGCGGGCCGCCGCGCCGGTAGCAGGCGGGGCCGGGGACGGCGCCGGCCGAGTCGGGGCCGACGCGGTAGCGGCGCCCGTCGTAGTGGAGGACGGAGCCGCCGCCGGCGGCGACGGTGTGGATGCTCAGCATGGGGGCCCTCATCCGCACCCCGGCCACCTGTGAACCGAGTTCACGCTCGAACGTGCCCGCGTAGTGCGACACGTCCGTGGACGTGCCGCCCATGTCGAAGCCGATGACCCGGTCGTGTCCGGCCCGGGCGGAGGTGCGGGCCATGCCGACGACGCCGCCCGCGGGGCCGGAGAGCACGGCGTCCTTGCCGCGGAAGTGGGCTGCCTCCCGCAGTCCGCCGTTGGACTGCAGGAACATCAGGCGGATCCCGGCGAGTTCGGCGGCGACCTCGTCCACGTAGCGGCGCAGCACCGGCGAGAGGTAGGCGTCGACGACGGTGGTGTCCCCGCGCGGGACGAGCTTGATCAGCGGGCTGACCTCGTGGGAGCAGCTGACCTGGGTGAACCCGGCGGCGCGGGCGGCGGCCGCCACCCGCAGCTCGTGGTCCGGGTGGCGGTAGCCGTGCATCAGGACGACGGCGGCGGAGCGGAGGCCGTCGCGGTGGGCGGCGGAGAGCGCCGCGGCGACGGCGTCCTCGTCGAGGGGGCGGACGACGGTGCCCCGGGCGTCGACCCGCTCGGGGACCTCGGCCACGCGCGCGTACACGGCCTCGGGGAGCACGATGTGCCGGTCGAAGAGGCGGGGCCGGTTCTGGTAGGCGATCCTCAGGGCGTCGCGGAAGCCCTCGGTGATCAGCAGCAGGGTGGGTTCGCCGTCCCGTTCCAGGAGGGCGTTGGTGGCGACGGTGGTGCCCATCTTGACGACGGCGATCCGGTCGGCGGGGACGGGGTCGCCGGGGCCGAGGCCCATGAGGAGCCTGATGCCGGCCACGGCGGCGTCCTGGCGGCGGGCCGGGTCGTGGGAGAGGACCTTGCGGGTGACGAGGCGCCCGTCGGGGCGCCGTCCCACGACGTCGGTGAAGGTGCCGCCCCGGTCGATCCAGAACTCCCAGCGCCCGCTCATCCCTCCATTGTCGCCGCGAGGGCCGCGGCGAGGGCGGTCTCGGCGCGCGCGTCGAGCGGGCCCGTGCCGATGCCGTCGGCGGGGTGGAGGAGTTCCTCCCCGGCGAGCAGCAGGAGCTGGGGCAGCAGGTCGCGGCTGCGGCGCAGCACCCATCCGGTGCCGGCGGTCGCGAGCCAGAGGGCGGTCTGGGCGCGCGTGGGCGGCGGTTCGGACGCGTCCGGGGAGGGCGCGGGCCCCCGGGCGAGCCCGCGCTCGGCGAGGAGCCGGTGGAAGGCTCCGGCGACGGCGCGGTGGCCGCGCTCGCCGGGATGGAGCCGGTCGGCGCTCCACCACCGCCGGTCGTCGGTCCAGGCGGGTTCGGCGAGGTGGAGGTGGACGGCTCCGTGCCGGGCGGAGAGGGCGTGCACCACCGCGTTCACGGACCTCCCGCGGCGGGCGAGCGGGCGGGCCAGCGGCGCGGGCAGGCCCAGCATCCGCCCCGGGTCGGGCAGACAGGCGGTCAGGAGTACGGCTCCGGTCGCGCCGAGCGCGGCGAGGACCCGGTCCAGGCGGCGGGCGAACAGTCCGATGTCGAAGGTGTGCCGCAGGGTGTCGTTGACGCCCACCACGACGGAGGCCAGGTGCGGCCGGAGGGCGACCGCGCGGGACGCCTGGTGTGCGGCGACGTCCGCGCTGAGCGCGCCGCTGACGGCGAGGTTGGCGTACTCCAGGCGCTGCCCCGGTCCGGCGAGCCCTTCGGCGAGCAGCGCGGCCCATCCGCGCCAGGCCCCGGCGGCCCGGTCCCCCACCCCCTCGCTGAACGAGTCGCCGAGCACGACGAACCGCACCGGCCCCCCTGTTCCGGCCCGCCCGAGCTCCTCGGCCCCCGGCCCGGCGCCGGCACCCGGGGCGGGAGCGGGGGACGGGGCCGGCCACGGGACCGGGGCAGGGGCCGGTCCGGGGACCGGGACCGGGGCAGGGACCGGGGCAGGGACCGGGGCAGGGGCAGGGGCAGGGGCAGGGGCAGGGACCAGGGTGCGGCCTTCCCGGACCGGGGTCATCCGCCGACCTCCTGTCTCCGGGCCGGAACCGCGCCGAGCGGCTCCGTGACCCGCTTCAGCGGACCGGACTCCCGCTCCGGGGCCGCGCCCGGGGCCGGGGCCGGAACGGAAACCGGGGCCGGGACGGGAGCCGGGACCGTACTCGTGCCCGAAGCCGAAGCCGGGGCCGCGCCCGCGCCCGAGGCCACGCCCGCGCCCGAAGCCACGCCCGGGGCCGCCTCGTGGGCGTGGAGGAAGGCCGTGACCGAGCGGTCCCAGGTGAAGAGCTCCGCACGCGCGCGTGCGGCGGACCGCCGGGCGGTCTCCGGCAGGGCGAGCAGCCCGAGGGCCGCGGCGGCGAAGGCGGCCGGGTCGTCGGCGGCCGCGGCGCCGGCCGGGCCGACGACCTCCGGGAGGGCGGAGGAGGCGCTGACGACGACCGGCGTCCCGCAGGCCAGGGCCTCCAGGGCGGAGAGCCCGAAGGTCTCGGCGGGGCCGGGGGCCAGGCAGAGGTCGGCCGCCGCCTGGAGGTCGGCGAGCTCCTCCCGGTCGGCGACGTGGCCGAGGAACCGGACGGGGAGCCCCCGCGCCCGGGCCCGCCGCTCCAGGCCGGGCCTCAGCGGCCCGTCGCCCGCGACGACCAGCCGGGCCGGCACCCCGGCGTCCCGCAGGACGGCGAGCGCCTCCAGGGCGGTACCGGGCCGCTTCTCGACGGAGAGGCGGGAGCAGAGCACCAGCAGGACGGCGGCGTCCCCGGCGTACCGGGCCCGTACGGCGGCGGTGCGGCGGCCGGGCCGGCAGCGTTCCAGGTCGACGCCGAGCGGAGCCCGCACGACGTTGGCGGCCCCGACCCGGGCGAACTCCTCCTCCGCCCAGGCGGTGGTGCACACGATCCGGCCGTAGGCCCAGGCGGTGCGCCGGTTGAGCCGGTCCGCGGCGCGGGCGGCGAGCGGGGCGGGGACGCCCCAGGTGCGCAGGACCCCGTCGGCGGTCTCGTGGGAGACCATCACGGAGGGGACCCGGGCGCGGCGGGCCCACTCCCCCGTCCAGCGCAGGGTGGTGCGGTCGGAGACCTCGATCCGGTCCGGGGCGAGCCGGTCCAGGAGGTCCGCGAGCCGGCTCCGGTCGGCCAGGACGCGGTAGCCGCCGGTGCCCGGCAGTTCGGGGCCCGGCAGGGTGATCACCCTGCCCTGCTCGGCCGGTTCGTCGGCGGCCGTGGCGCCCGGGACGACGAGGACGGGCTCGTGGCCGGCCGCGCGGTAGCCCCGGCCGAGCCGGTCGAGGGCGGTGCGCAGCCCGCCGGAGGTGGCGGTGACGAAGTTCGCCAGCCGCACGATGCGGAGCCCGTCGCGTCCGTACGAGGCGCGGTACGCGCGCGTGGGGCCCGGCTTCCCGTCGCGCCCGGGGTGCCCGGTGGGGTCGGCCCCGTGGGTCCGCCCGTTCACGCCGCCACCGCCGTCCGCTCGCGCAGGACCTCCAGGTAGTGGCCGACGAGCTCGTCGCCGAGGGCTTCCCAGGTGCGGCCCTCGACCTCGGCGCGGCCCGCCCGGCCGTAGGCGGCGCGCAGACCGGGGGCGGCGGCGAGGGCGGCGACGGCCTCGCGGAGGGCGAGGGGGTCCTCCGGGGGCACGAGGAGGCCGGTGCGCCGGTGGGCGACGAGGTCGAGGGGGCCGCCGGCGGCCGGGGCGATCACCGGGAGCCCGCTGGCCATGGCCTCCTGGACGGTCTGGCCGAAGGTCTCGTACGGGCCGGTGTGGGCGAAGACGTCGAGCGAGGCGAAGATCCTGGCCAGGTCGTCGCCGGTGCGGCGGCCCAGGAAGCGGGCCCCGGGGAGGCGTTCGCGGAGGGCGGGGCCGCTGGGTCCGTCGCCGACGACCACGAGCCGGACGCCGGGGAGCCCGTCCGTGGCGGCGAGGAGGTCCACGCGCTTCTCCGGGGCGAGCCGGCCGACGTATCCGACGAGGAGCTCCCCGTCGGGCGCGAGGGCGCGGCGCAGGCCGGGGTCCCGGTGGCCGGGGTGGAAGCGGGTGGTGTCGACGCCCCGGCCCCAGAGGCGTACGCGCGGGACGCCGTGGGCCTCCAGGTCGCGGAGGGAGGCCAGGGAGGGGGCGAGGGTGCGGTCGGCGGCGCCGTGGACGGCGCGGAGCCGGCGCCAGGCGGTGGCCTCCCCCGTGCCGACGTAGGTGCGGGCGTAGCCGGCGAGGTCGGTCTGGTAGACGGCGACGGCGGGCACCCGCAGGCGGGTGGCGGCGGCCATGGCCCGGACGCCGAGGACGAAGGGGCCGGCCAGGTGGACGAGGTCGGCGCGGTGGGCGGCGAGGGCGGCGGCGACGCGGCGGCTGGGGAGGGCGACCCGGACCTGGGCGTAGCCGGGCAGGGGCAGGGAGGGGACGCGGACCACCGGGCACGGCGCGTCGGCGTCGGCGGCGGGGTCGGGGACGGCCGGGGCGATCACGAGGGGCCGGTGGCCCCGGCGGACGAGGTGGCGCGCGGTCTGCAGGGCGCAGTGCGCCACACCGTTGATGTCGGGGGGAAAGGATTCGGTGACGATGACGACACGCATACGGGTGTTCTCGTCCCGCCCGACGTGTCCCCGCCGACGTGGATCTGGACGCGGGGGGAACGTCCCGTGAGCTTTTCCCGCCCGGACCGCGCCGCGCCGCTCCGCTACCCGGACGGCCGCCGCACGCGGCCCCGGAGGCGTCAGAGCCCCCGCGGAGCCGTACGGGCTCCTGGAGCCGTACGCGGAACCCGGTGCGGTACGCAGCCCCTGGGACCCTGCACGCCCTCGGAACCGTACGCAGACCCCGGAGTCGTACGCGACGAGGAGAAGGCGGCCCCTGCGGTCGGCCCCGGCAGCCGACTCCGACGGTCGGCCCCGGGGGGGGGTCGGCCCCGGCACCCGGCCCAGCAGCGGACTCCGCCAGTCGCCCCGAGACCGGCCGCGGGACCGAACCGGCGGGACCGAACCGACGGGACCGGGCCGCGGGACCGAACCGACGGGACCGGGCCGCGGGACCGAACCGGCGGGACCGGACTCCGGCGGCGGACTCCGTCCCCCGGGGCGGGGCCACGATCGGCGGAGGGCCGCCGCAGGCCGCGCCGCCCCGGGGCGGAGGCGGTGGGTGGGGCCGGGTCAGACCTGGAGGTCCGGCCCGATGCGGTTGCGGACCGCCGTCTGGACCTCGACCTCCTCGGCCGGGTCGGCGGCGAGGCGGCGCAATCGCTCGGCGACGCGGACGTCGGCCGTCTCGGCGTGCTGGGCCGCGATCTCGCGGGTGGTCTCCTCGCAGTCCCAGAGGCATTCGACGGCGAAGCCGCTGGCGAAGGAGGGGTCGGTGGCCGCGAGGGCGCGGGCCGTGCGGCCGCGCAGCTGGGAGGAGGCCGTCTCCCGGTAGACGTGGCGGAGCACCGGCGCCGCGCAGGCGATGCCGAGGCGGCCGGCGCCGTCGACGAGGGCGCCGAGGGCGGGCGCGTCGGGCCCCGCGGCGCGGATGGCGGCGCGCAGGGCGCCGAGCACCAGCTGGGCGTCCCGCTCCTCGCCGCGCGCGGCGAGGGTCTCGCCGGCGGCGGCGGCGAGCGGGTCGGAGCGTCCGACCCACGCGCGGGCGCGGGCGACCGCGTCCTCGCCGGTCATGCGGAGGTAGGCGGTGACGGCGGCGCGGGCCACGTGCAGGGCGTCGCGGTCGACGGCTCCGGGGACGTCGCCGTACGGGTCGCCGGGGGCCGCCGCGGCGGCCGCGGCGTCGAGCGGGTGGACGCCGTCGGCGGCGGCCTCGACGAGGTCGAGGACGGCGGGGTCCCGGTCGGCGGCCAGGTGGTGCAGAACGGCGGCACGGGCGCCGGGGGCGCCGTCGCGGCCGGCCGCGAGCAGCTCGGGGCGGTCCTCGGGTCCGGCCACGGCGGCGAGGCAGCGGGCGGCGGGGCCGGCGAGGTCGGCGCCGCGCTCGTACCCCTCCTGGGCCCAGTCGAGGACGGCGCGGACGCTCCAGCCGGGGCGGGGGCCGGTGGGGCGCATCTGGCGCTGCCAGCGGTCGAAGGAGCCGTGTTCCTGGGCGGCGCGGACGCGGGCGCCGACGGCGTCCCGCTGGTCCTCGGCCCAGAGCCGCCACGGGCGGGGCTCGAAGGCGTCCCGGACGACGCCGGCGAGCTCGGTGTCGCCGGTCTCGTCCTGCGGGAAGCGGGCGAGGACGGGCTCGGCGAGGGAGCGGAGCCCGGCGTCGTCGTCGCGGAGCGCGAGCTCGTCGAGGGCCCAGGCCCAGTTGGTCCCGGTGGCCGCGTAGCGCCGGAGCAGGAGCAGGGCGTCGTGGCGGCCGTAGGAGGCCAGGTGGCCGAGGACGGCGAGGGCGAGCCCGGTGCGGTGCTCCTCGGTGTCGAGGTGGTCCTCGGGCGCGAAGAGGTGCGCCTCGATGGCCTCCAGGCCTCCGTGGAGGTCGAGGTAGAGCCGGGCGTAGTAGAGGGAGCGGTTCTCGACGCGCCAGTCGTGGCGGGGGTCGGCGAGCACGCACCGGTCGAGGGCCGCGAGGGCCTCGGCGCGTGGGGCGGCGAGGGCGTGCAGGGTGCCGTCGCCGCGGCCCCTCTGCAGCAGACCGAGCAGGGTGCCGCTCGGCGCTATGGCTGGTTCGAACATGGGAAGACGCCTCACATCAAGCTGTCGACACGACGGGGTGGACCGGGGTGGACCGGGTCGGGCGCTGGGCCCGTCCGCGCGGTGGCCGCCCTAGTAGGCCGCGGGACAACATGTCGGGCCGTCCGTCGTACGTCGCTTGTGCGCGCTGCTCATCTTCCTCTGCCTCTCGTCCGTGGCCCGGTCGGACGGCCGGGCTTGTCGTCATGATGACCGACCGTTTCCACCGCCGCGACCACATTTACGACACCGTTCCCACCTGGGGTTCAGGCCCCGTTCACCGGGTGGCGAAGAGCTCCAGGAGCTCGGCCTTGCCGAACATGCGGGCGGTGTCCACGGCGGACGGAGTGCCGGACTCCGGATCGGCGCCGCCGGCGAGGAGGGCGCGGATCACGGCGTCCTCCCCCTTGAAGACGGCTCCGGCGAGCGGCGTCTGGCCGCGGTCGTTGGCGCGGTCCGCGTCGGCGCCGCGCTCCAGGAGGGCGGTGACCGCCTCGGCGTGGCCGTGGTAGGCGGCGAGCATGAGGAGCGTGTCGCCCCGGTCGTTGGTGAGGTTCGCGGGGACACCGGCGTCGACGTAGGCGGCGAGGGCGCCGGCGTCGCCGGCGCGCGCCAGGTCGAAGACCTTGGACGCCAGCTCGACGACCTCGGGGTCCGGGGTCTCGCTCATCTTCACAACCGCCTTCCGTGCTCCGCCTGCGTCCCGCGCGTACCGCCCGGAAACGCCTGCCCTTGACCTGCGCACGGCAAGCGCGGCCGTACGAGTGAATCGACAGGGTACTGCCCGCGCGGTGACATGACCGCGTCCGGCCGAGGCAAGGATCACGGCGTCCACCACCCGTGACCAGCGCCCCCGCCCCTCCCTTACCCCACTTCGGGGGGTTCGCCACCCGGGGCGGGGGTCACCGTCCGCCGGTCAAGTGAAAACGACCACCATTCACCCGATTGCACCTTTAGTCACATAGATACTTGCCGTGAACCTGGAAGGACTGATCGTGACTGTCCCCTCAACCAGGAGAACACCCCATGATCCTGTCCATCTCAGGCGTCGTCCTGCTCGGCATCATCTGCTTCCTGTTCTTCAAGAAGGACGGCCTCAAGGCCTCGCACGCGCTCGTCTGCGCGCTCTTCGGCTTCTACCTGGCGGGCACCGCCATCGCACCGAGCATCACCGCGGGCGGCCAGAGCCTGGCCGGCCTGCTGGGCGGAATCAAGTTCTGACGCCTCTCACCCCCTTCCACCACTCCAGGAGTACGACGTGTCCCGGCGACCACTCCCCCGCATTCTGAGCAGCGGCGGCGCGCAGCTCGCGCGCAGTCGAGAGATCGCGCGGTCGGCCGCCGACAGCGCCACCGATGTGCTCCACCCGCTGATCACGGTCTCCCGTGGTCTGCGGAAGCTGGCCGCGATCGCGCGCGCCAAGTGGGCCGCGACCCCCAAGGAACGGCGCGGTCCCACGCTGTTCCTGGTCGCGGCCTGCGTCCTGGTCGTCGCCCTCGCGCCGTACGGGCCGCTGCTCGCGCTCGTCGCGCTCATGGGCGCCGCCGCGTGGAAGGGGCGTGAGAAACCGGTCGTGAAGACCGGCCCCGACGAGGCGGAGACCGCCCGCCTGAAGGGGCTGTACGAGGCCCTGGTGCCGTACTTCTCCGTCCCCGAGGACCCCGAGCCGCTCTTCGCCCACGGCGGCGACTGGAGCCGCGCCTTCGCCGACCACGCCTTCGACGCGGACGGCCGGCCGACCCGGCTGCGGATCGCCTACCCGCCGTACTTCCCCGACGGCGAGCCCGCCTCCCGCGCCCGCATCGAGCAGCTGCTGCACGCCAAGTCGGGACGCGGCCGCGAGTACCGGTTCGACTGGGACGAGGAGGGCAACCGGCTCGTCATGCACGTGCTGCCGGCCCTCCCCACCACCATCGCCGCCCAGCGGTTCGTCACCGCCCCGGGCGAGACCGTGCTCGGCTTCACCGACGCCGACGCCGTGCAGCGGACCGTGCCGGTCGTCTCCGCGGACGGCTCCGAGGACGCGCCCGCCGTGGTCTGGCGCACCGGCCCCCGCTCCACCGAGCCGCACCTGCTCGCCGTCGGCCAGCCCGGCAGCGGCACCACCTCGCTGCTCCGCTCCCTCGCGCTCCAGGCGCTCGCCCACGGCGACGTGCTGATCGTGGACGGCGCGGGCGTCGGCGAGTACGCCTGCCTGGTCGGCCGCGACGGAGTGCTCGGCATCGAGAGCGAGCTGTCCGGCGCCCTGGAGAGCCTGGAATGGGCCTCCCACGAGACCGAGCGGCGGCTGATCTCCGCCAACCGCGCGCGACAGGCCGGCCACCCGGCCCCGGCGGACACCCGCCGCCCGCTGTGGATCCTCCTCGACCGCCCCGGTGCCCTCGGCCACCTGGCCGCCGCCGAGGGCCGCACCGACCCGCAGGAGCTGCTCCGGGTGCCGCTGCGGCACGGCCGCGCCGCCCAGGTGACGGTCGTGGTCGCGGAGCAGTTCGACACCGCCGACGCGCTGCACGAGGAGGTACGCGCGCACACCCGCGCCCGCGTGGTGCTCGGCCCCGCCGTCCCCGAGCAGATCGCCGCGGTGCTGGGCGCCGCGCCGCACACCACCCCGACCCCGCAGGTCCCGCCGGGCCGCGGCTACGCCCGCCTCGGCACCGGCCCGGTGCTCCGCCTCCAGGTGCCCGCCACCCCCGACCCGTACGACGAGGCCGTCGGCGACACCGACCGGCAGGCCGTCCTCGACCTGCTGCCCGAGCGGCGGGCGGCGGCCACGGTCGCCCTGGAGAAGGTCCCGGAGGCGGCGGCCGAGCCGACCCCCGCCCCGGTCGTCCGTCACGCGCCGGTCCCGGCGGAGGGCTGACGGCGCGCCGCGCGCGCGGCGAGGGCCGGTACGGACCCGGGGTCCGTACCGGCCCTCGCCGTGCGCGCCGTCCTCCGCCCGCTCAGGCCACGAAGGTCCGGGGCGGTTCGACTCCCCCGCCGAGGCCCGACTCGACCAGCCGGGCCGCCGCCGCGAGCCGGCTCGCCGCCTCGTCGGCGACCGGGCCGCCGACGGTGAACGGCAGCCGGACGTACCCCTCAAAGGCGCCGTCCACGCCGAAGCGGGGACCGGAGGGCACCCGGACGCCGACCCGCTCCCCCGCCTCGGCCAGCCGGGAGCCGGAGAGGCCGCCGGTGCGCACCCAGAGCGTCAGTCCGCCCTTCGGCACCTCGAACTCCCACTCCGGCAGCTCCCTGCGGACCGCCGCCACCAGCGCGTCCCGGTTCTCCCGGGCCTGCGCCCGGCGCAGGCCGACCGCCTTCTCCCACCCTCCGGTGCGCATCAGCCAGTTGACGCCGAGCTGCTCCAGGACGGGCGTGCCCAGGTCGGCGTAGGCGCGCGCGGCGACCAGGGAGCGGATGACGTCGGGCGCGGCGCGGACCCAGCCGATCCGCATCCCGGCCCAGAAGGCCTTGCTGGCCGAGCCGACCGTGAGGACCGTGGAGCCGGCCGGGTCGAAGGCGCAGACCGGCCGGGGCATCTCCACGTCGTCGTCGAGGCAGAGCTCGGTCATGGTCTCGTCGACGACGAGGACCGTGCCGGCCGCGCGGGCGGCCTCCACGAGCCGCCGGCGCTGGTCCTCGTCGGCGAGGGCGCCGGTCGGGTTGTGGAAGTCGGCGACGACGTACGCGAGGCGGGGCGCGGCGTCGCGCAGCACCTGCCGCCAGCGGCCCAGGTCCCAGCTGCCCAGCCCCTCGGACATGGCGACGGGGACCAGCCGGGCGCCCGCCTCCCGCATCAGCTGGAGGATGTTGGCGTACGAGGGCGACTCGACGGCGATCCGCTCGCCGCGTCCGGCGAAGAGGTGGCAGATGGCGTCGATGGCGCCCATCGCGCCGGTGGTGACCATGATCTGCTCGGGCATGGTCGGGATGCCCCGGGCGGTGTACCGCTCCGCCAGCATCGCCCGCAGCGCGGGGAGCCCGGCCGGGTAGTCGCCGTGGGTGTGGGCGTACGGCGGCAGCTCCTCCAGGGCTCCCTGGACGCTCCGGGTGAGCCAGGGCTCGGGGGCGGGGAGGGCGGCGCAGCCGAGGTCGATCAGGGAGCCGAGGGTCTCCGGGGGCAGCGGTTCGAGACCGCGCGCGGGCAGCGGGTTGCCCGCCGGGACGGCGGTCCAGCTGCCGGCGCCGCGCCGGGACTCCAGGAAGCCCTCGGTGCGCAGCGCCTCGTAGGCGGCGGCCACGGTGGTGCGGCTGACGGTGAGGGCGAGGGCGAGTTCGCGCTCGGCGGGCAGCCGGGCGGCGACCGGGACCCGGCCCTCCAGGACGAGCAGCCGGATGCCGTCGGCGAGGGCGCGGTAGGCGGGCGGCTTCCGCGCGCCGGGACCGGCGGGGCGCGGCTGCTGGGCCTGGAGCTGCCGCGCCAGCTGGGCGGCACCGACGGCCGAGGTCCACTGAGCCATGGAAATCAGTCCACCTTCGTCGAATTGGCCATGGTTGGCATCCGTTCTCCCGCCACAGAGTGTCATGAGTCGGTCCACCGTCACCACACCGGGCCGCGTCACACCCGCCGACACCACCCCAGGGGGGCACCTCCATGTCCATCGCCTCCGGCTCCCGCGGCCGGCATCTGACCCGCCGGCTCGTCCAGCTCTACGCGGGCCTGACCCTGTACGGGGTCAGCTCGGCCCTGCTGGTCCGGTCGGGGCTCGGCCTGGAGCCGTGGAACGTGCTGCACCAGGGCCTGGCCGAACGGACCGGCCTGACGATCGGGGTGGTGTCGATCGTCGTGGGGGCGCTCGTCCTGCTGCTGTGGATCCCGATCCGGCAGCGGCCGGGTCTGGGCACGGTGTCGAACGTGTTCGTGGTCGGCCTGGCGATGGACGGCACGCTGGCGCTGCTGCCGGAGCTCCACGGCCTGCCGCTCCGGATCTCCCTGCTGGTCCTGGGCATCGTCCTGAACGGCGTGGCGACCGGCCTGTACATCGCGGCCCGCTTCGGCCCGGGCCCGCGCGACGGGCTGATGACCGGGCTGCACCGGGTGACCGGCTGGTCGATCCGGCTGGCCCGGACGCTGATCGAGGTCGCGGTCGTGACCACCGGCTTCCTGCTCGGCGGCACCGTCGGCGCCGGAACGGTCCTCTACGCGCTGGCAATCGGCCCGCTCGCCCAGTTCTTCCTGCGCCTCTTCGCCGTCCCCGAGCCGGACGCCGTCGGCGCCTCGGTCGCCGCCCGGTCACCGGAAGGCGCCATACTGCGGCGGTGACTCGCGTACGCCACCCCTACCTCGACCACCCGCATCCGCTGCCCTTCGCCCACCGGGGCGGCACGGCGGACGGCCTGGAGAACACCGCGGCCGCCTTCCGCCGGGCCGCCGCGGCGGGCTTCCGCTATTTCGAGACCGATGTGCACACCACCGCCGACGGGGTGCTCGTCGCCTTCCACGACGCGACGCTGGACCGCGTGACGGACGCCACCGGGCTCATCCGCGACCTGCCGTGGGCGGCGGTGCGGGAGGCCCGCGTGGCGGGCGAGGAGCCGCTGCCGCTCTTCGAGGACCTGCTCCACGAGTTCCCCGAGGCCCGCTGGAACGTGGACCTCAAGACCGAGTCGGCGCTCGTCCCGCTGGTCGACCTGATCGCGCGCGCCGACGCCTGGGACCGGGTCCTGGTCGGCTCCTTCACCGAGGCGCGGGTGGCCCGGGCCCAGCGGCTCGCGGGCCCCCGGCTGGCCACCTCGTACGGCGTGACCGGGGTGGCGGCCCTGCGGATGCGCTCCTTCGGGATCCCGGCCCCGCTGCGGGCCGGGGCGGTCGCGGCGCAGGTCCCGGAGACGCAGGGCGGGGTCCGCGTGGTCGACCGCCGGTTCGTCCGGGCCGCCCACGCGCGGGGGCTCCAGGTCCACGTGTGGACCGTGAACGATCCGGAGCGCATGGACTCTCTCCTCGACCTGGGGGTCGATGGCATCATGACCGATCATCTCGAGACGCTGCGCGAGGTCCTCACCGCCCGCGGGGCGTGGACCTGAGGCCGAGCGGGCGTCCCGGGGACGGGGACGAGCGAGGGGGGCGTGCGGCCGTGACCGCCGAGACGACCGGTCCTGAGGGGCCCATCACCGATCCGGCAGAGCGCAGGCGGGAGCAGCGCGGCTGGTACTTCTACGACTTCGCCTGCTCGGTCTACTCGACCAGCGTCGTGACCGTCTTCCTGGGGCCGTACCTGAACGAGCTGGCCAGGACGGCGGCCCACGGCGGGAAGTACGTGCACCCCCTCGGCATACCCGTGCACGTCGACTCGCTCTTCGCCTACGCGGTGTCGGCGTCGCTCGTGGTGGCGATCGTCGCGATGCCGCTGGTGAGCGCGGCGGCCGACCGGCAGGGGCGGAAGAAGCCGCTGCTCGCCGCGGCCGCCTACATCGGGGCGGGCGCGACGACCGGCATGTTCTTCCTGAAGGACGACCGCTACCTGCTGGGCGCCCTCCTGCTGATCGTGGCGAACGCGGCGCTGGCCGTGTCGATGATGCTCTACAACTCCTACCTGCCGCAGATCTCCGGGCCGGAGGAGCGGGACGCGGTCTCCTCGCGCGGCTGGGCCTTCGGCTACGCCTCGGGCGCGCTGGTCCTGGTCCTCAACCTGGTCCTGTACACGAACCACGCCTCCTTCGGGCTGTCGGCGGGCGAGGCGGTCCGGATCTGCCTCGCCTCCGCCGGACTCTGGTGGGGCGCCTTCGCGCTGATCCCGCTGCGGCGGCTGCGCGACCGGCACCTGCCCCCGGCCGGGAAGGCCGCCCCCGCGGGGGCGGTGGGAGCCGGCTGGCGCCAGCTGCGGGCGACGCTCGTGGACATGCGCAACCACCCGAAGACGCTCGCCTTCCTGCTCGCCTACCTGGTCTACAACGACGGGGTCCAGACGGTGATCTCGCAGGCGGCCGTCTTCGGCAAGAACGAGCTGGGCCTGGAGCAGACGACGCTCATCACGGCGGTCCTGCTGGTGCAGGTGCTGGCGGTGGCCGGCGCGCTCGCGATGGGCCGGATCGCCCGGACGCACGGGGCCAAGCGGACGATCCTGGGTGCCCTCGTCGTGTGGACCCTGATCCTGCTGGCGGGGTACGCCCTGCCCGCCGGGGCTCCGGTCTTCTTCTACTGCCTGGCGGCGGCCATCGGCCTGGTGATGGGCGGGACGCAGGCGCTGTCGCGCTCGCTCTTCTCCCACACGGTGCCGGAGGGCAAGGAGGCGGAGTACTTCTCGGCGTACGAGCTGAGCGACCGGGGGCTGAGCTGGCTGGGCCCGCTGGTGTTCGGACTCGTGAACCAGATGACCGGAAGCTATCGAGCTGCCATCATCTCCCTGGTGATCTTCTTCGTGGCCGGTTTCGTCCTGCTCGCGCGCGTGCCGGTCCGCGAGGCGGCACGGGAGGCGGGCAATGTCGTACCCGAGCGAATTTAGACGCGGAAGTAAAAGGCCGGTAGTGTACGCGTTTGGCCTGCCAGGCGGACCGTTACTGCGTGCTGCTTTCGTGAAGACGTTGAGTCATATCTGCCGCCGGATGTGACAAAACGGGCACCGGTGGGTACAACAAGGGGCGGCACGACGGGCGACGCATTACCCGGAACGGGAATCTTTCTCGCCGACCGGACGTTGACCGGATGACGACGACAGCGACACCTGTCCTGTGGGCGACAAGCCCGGGAGGCACGATTCATGAGTGAGCGAGCTCTTCGCGGCACGCGCCTCGTGGTGACCAGCTACGAGACCGACCGCGGCATCGATCTGGCCCCGCGCCAGGCCGTGGAGTACGCATGCGAGAAGGGCCATCGTTTTGAGATGCCCTTCTCGGTGGAGGCGGAAATTCCGCCGGAGTGGGAATGCAAGGTCTGCGGAATCCAGGCTCTCCTGGTGGACGGCGACGGACCCGAAGAGAAGAAGGGCAAGCCGGCGCGTACGCACTGGGACATGCTCATGGAGCGGCGTACCCGTGAGGAGCTGGAGGAAGTCCTCGCCGAGAGGCTGGCCGTCCTGCGCTCCGGCGCCATGAACATCGCGGTGCATCCGCGCGACAGCCGCAAGTCCGCCTGACGGACGGCACGGCAGAGCAACGCCGAGGGGCCCGGTACACGATGTGGTGTACCGGGCCCCTCGGCGTCCGCGCGCCCGGACGGCCTTCCCGGCCGGCGCCTTTCCGTCTTTCCCGACCCGCTCCCTTCCCGGCCGCGGGGCGCCTCGAGGCGCCCCGCGGCCGGATCCGGCCCGGCGGGCGCACGGGACCGGAGTCCCGCACGCCGCCGGCTCAGGGCGTCAGGGGCGGGCGCTGCCCGTCGACGGGGCCGTACGGGCCCTGGGGCGCGTCGTCGCGGATGACCTCGCCCTGGACCACCTTGCCGTCCGGCCGGCGGATGCGGGCCTGCTGGAAGGCGTCCTGGAGGCTGCCGGGAGGCGCGGCGGCCATCCGCCGCTCGACGGCCCGCTCCGCGGCGCGCCCCAGGGCGGCCCGGACGGGCGGCACGAGCAGCAGCAGTCCGGCGGCGTCGGAGATCAGGCCGGGGATGATCAGGAGGATGCCGCCGAGCATCAGGAAGCCGTTGCGGTCCCCGGCGCCCTTGCGGTCGGCCTCGGTCGGGGCCGCACCGCTCTGCGCGGCGGCCTGGGCCTGCTGGAAGGTGGAGGCGAGGCCGGCGAAGGCCCGCCGGCCGGCCCGCTTGACGACGGTGACGCCGAGGACGGCGCCGCCGACGAGGAGGAGCAGCACGGTCAGCCCGCCCGCCGCGTTCGCCACGACGGTGAGCAGCCAGATCTCCAGGACCAGCCAGGCGGCGAGGCCGAGCGGGAGGAAGGTGCGCGCGCGGGAGCGCCGGGGGGTCTGCGGGGGCGGTGCGCCGGTCGTCATGCCGTCCAGTGTGCCTGGAGGGCGGCAGGAACGTCGTAAGGAAAAGATCAGCCCGGACCGCGCGGTGCGGCCCGGGCCGGAGGGGTCAGCCGCGCTTGCGGCCGAGGCGCTTGGTGACCTTCTCGGCGCGGGCGGTGAGGCCCCAGCCGGTGACCCGCCAGAGGGCCTCGACGAGGATGTCGCGGCTCATCTTGGAGTCGCCGACCTCGCGCTCGACGAAGGTGATGGGGACCTCGACGACGTGGAAGCCGGCGGCGACGGCCCGGCGGGCGAGGTCGACCTGGAAGCAGTAGCCGGCCGAGGCCACGTCCTCCAGGCCCAGCCCCTCCAGGGTCTCCTTGCGGAAGGCGCGGTAGCCGCCGGTGACGTCGCGGATCGGGACGTCGAGCATCACGCGGGAGTAGAGGCTGCCGCCGCGGGAGATGAATTCGCGGGACTTCGGCCAGTTCACGATCCGGCCGCCCGGCACCCAGCGGGAGCCGAGGACGAGGTCGGCGCCCTTGAGGGCGGTGAGCAGCCGGGGCAGCTCCTCGGGCTGGTGGGAGCCGTCGGCGTCCATCTCGACGAGGACGTCGAAGCCGTGTTCGATGCCCCAGCGGAAGCCGGCGAGGTAGGCGGCGCCCAGCCCCTCCTTGCCCTTGCGGTGCAGGACGTGGACGTGGTCGTCGTCGGCGGCGATCTCGTCGGCGAACTTTCCGGTGCCGTCGGGGCTGTTGTCGTCGGCGACGAGGACGTGCGCCTCGGGGACGGCCTCCCGTACGCGCGCGACGATCGGCCTGATGTTGTCCGCCTCGTTGTAGGTCGGAATGATCACCAAAGCCTTGCCGAGCGGGCCGTAACGCCTCACGCCACCGTCGTTCACTACTGCCCCTTCGGATACAGACACAGGCCCCCACCTTAGCGAGGTCTCCGGGATGGTCCGGTCCTTCGGGGTGTGAGACTGGCCCCAGGGTGCGGTGCGGGGCCCGACGTCCTTCGGTCCGACCCGGGACCCGCTGGCTGCGGATCGGCCGAAGGCCGTTGTCTACTGAACGTCCGGGCCCCACCCGGGTCGCACCTTCCGCCGGCGAAACCTTCCCTCACGGCCGAGGCGCGGGCGGCGGTCGGCGCCGGCGAGGAGGCGTGGTCCGGTCGGACGTCCTGTGGTGGACGCGGGAGAACCTACCCGCCCATGGCGGTCGGCTGTCAACACCCGTTTGACCTGCGCGGTTCCCGAGAAACCGCAGGCCGGGCCGGAAGATCCGCAGGTCGGGAACGAACCCGTGATGCGTACATCCGGGGGTCCGTCAACCGCACATCACTCGTTCGGCCGTACGAATACCGTCTGTCCGTGCACCACGGTCCGGAGGCAGACGGGGAGCTCCGCACCGGGGGACAGATCGGGCAGACCGGGCGTTCCGGAGCGCGGGTCGGTGGACCAGCGGGCCACCCGGTCGTCGGGGGCCTGGACGACCAGGTCGCCGGTCCGCCAGATCGCGTAGTCGGCGGGGGCGCCGGGCACGAGGGTGCCGGCGTCGTCCCGGCCGACCGCCCGCCAGCCGCCGCGCGTGTGGGCGGTGAAGGCCGCCCGGACCGAGATCCGGTGCCCGGGCGTGCGGTGGAAGGCCGCGGCCCGGACGGTCCCCCACGGATCGAGCGGGGTGACCGGGCTGTCCGAGCCGAAGGCGAGCGGCACGCCCGCGCGGAGCAGGGCCGCGTACGGGTTGAGGGTGCGGGCCCGCTCGACGCCGAGACGGTCGGCGTACATGCCCTCGTCGCCGCCCCACAGGGCGTCGAAGGCGGGCTGGACGGAGGCGGTGAGGCCGAACTCGGCGAAGGCGGCGACCGTCTCGGGGGTGAGCATCTCGGCGTGCTCGACGCGGTGCCGGGCGGCGCGGATCCGGGCGAGGCCGACCTTCTCGGCGGCGGCCCGGATGCCGTCCGTGACGGCGGAGACAGCGGCGTCGCCGATGGCGTGGAAACCGGCCTGGAGGCCCGCTTCGGTGCAGGCCACGACGTGGGCGGCGACCGTGGCGGCGTCCAGGTGGGCGGAGCCGGTACGACCGGCGGAGTCCGCGTAGGGCTCGTGGAGGCAGGCGGTGTGCGAGCCGAGGGAGCCGTCGGCGAAGAGGTCGCCGGCCGCGCCGAGGGCGCCGAGCGCGCGGGCCCGCTCGACGTCGAGATCGGCCCAGTAGCCGACCACCCGGGGGCCGGGCTCGGAGCGGGCGAGGTCCAGCAGGCCGGTGAAGTCGTCCTCGGAGGAGATCTGCGGCCCGCCGCACTCGTGGAGGGTGCCGATGCCGAGGGAGGCCGCGTGCGCGCGGGCGGCGCGCTGGGCGTCGGCGCGCTGGGCCGGCGAGACGGCGGCGAAGGCCGCGGCGCGGACCGCGTGGTGGGCGTCGCCGGTGAGGGGCGCGCGCCCGTCGTGGAAGCCGTCCAGCTCCCGTACGCCGGGGACGAGGTCGAGCAGCGCGGTGGTGACGACGGCCGAGTGGACGTCGATCCGGGTGAGGTAGAGCGGGCGGCCGCCGGTGAGCCCGTCCAGCTCCTCCCGCGCGAGCGGGCGCCGCTCGGGCCAGCGGGAGGCGTCCCAGCCGTGCCCGATGAGGATGCGGTCCTCCGGACGGGCGGCGGCGTGGGCGCGGACCAGCTCCGCCGCCTCGGCGAGCGAGGCGGCGGAGGAGAGGTCGAGGCCGGTGAGCGCGAAGCCGGTGGCCGTGGTGTGGACGTGGGCGTCCACGAAGGCCGGGGTGACGAGCGCGCCCTCCAGGTCGACGACCTCGTCCACGCCGGAGGCGAAGGCGTCGGCGGCACCCTCCTCCCCCACCCAGGCGACGTGTCCGCGCTCCACCACCATGGCGGTGGCGAAGGGGTCGGCGGGGCTGTGGACTTCTCCACCGCGCAGGAGCACGGTGCGGTGTTCGCCGTGGTTCAGGCTTTCGCTCATGCGACCAGGCTAAATGCGCGGCGGCCTGGCTTCGTACGGGGTGGACAGGACGACGGTGGTGCGGCTGGAGACGTGCGCCTGGGAACGGATCCGGCTGAGCAGGTGCTCCAGCTCCAGGGGAGTGGCGACCCGCACCTTGAGGATGTAGTTCTCGTCACCGGCGACGCTGTGGCAGGCCTCGATCTCGGGGATGTCGGAGAGCCGGTCGGGGGTGTCGTCGGGGGCGCTGGGGTCGAAGGGTTTGACCGAGATGAAGGCGGTCAGCGGCAGCCCCACCGCCTCGGGGTCGACGACGGCGGCATAGCCGCGGATGACTCCGCGCTGCTCCAGCCGGCGGACGCGCTGATGCACCGCCGACGTGGACAGGCCGGTGGCCTTGCCCAGGTCGGTGTAGCTCATGCGCCCGTCCTTGACGAGCAACTCCACGATCTGACGATCCAGCTCCTCCATGCGCCGACCCTATTGCGCCGAAGGGTCCCGGGCCCAGCCGGGTGCGGGTCGTATGGGCCGCTATGGGCGTTCACGAGGCACCTGCGACAGGCATGTGACGAACGCCACAGGTTTGGCCGGAGCATCACAGCGCCGCTCACGGTTATGCGGAGTTCCGCATGGGAAGGGCTTGCTGTGGTTCCGGCCGCACAGTATCGGCCGACCTGTCCGAGGGGGAGTTCTCCATGCAGGAGCCCGTTGAATCCGTCGACACGTCCGAAGAGTTCGACGCGTACGACACCTTTGAGATGTTCCGCGTGATCTGCCCGGAGTGTGATCAGCCCATCGCCCTGCTGGCGGACGAGGACGCGCTGCCCGAGCACGCGCTGTGCCCGTCGCCGTGGAGCCCCTTCACCCTCACGGTCTGCCCGGGCACCGGACGATCCGCGGGCGAGGCGCCCTCCGCCGACGACGAGGAGGGCGTCCAGGAGCAGGACACCGCGCTCCTCCTGACCCTGCCCCAGGGCCTCGACTGGCGCACGCAGCCCTTCTCGCACATCGGCGGCCCGGGCTCCCGGCCGATCCGCGCGGCCCAGCTGCGCCGCGCGGCCTAGGCCCCGTCCGGCCGCCTCAGGCGGCGGCGTCCCAGTAGGTGCCGCGCACCATCGCCGCGAGGGCGGCGTGGTGCAGGATGAGCCGGTCGGGGTCCTCGGGGACCTCGACCTCGCCGAAGTGCGCCTGGCGGTACGCGATCCTCAGCATCACGATCGCGTGCCGCAGCGCCGCGTACAGGGTGTGGAACTCCATCGCGCGCGGCACGTGCCCGGTGAGTCCGGCGTACCGCCGCTCGACCGCGTCGCGGCGCAGGAAGCCGGGCAGGCCCGGCTGACCGAAGGTCACAGTCAGGTCCTGGAAGAAGCGGTGGAGGTAGACGGTCCAGCCGAGGTCGACCTCGCGGGGCGCGCACGCCGCCATCTCCCAGTCGAGGACGGCGGCCGGGGCGAAGCCGTCGTAGACGATGTTCCCGATCCTCGCGTCGCCCCAGCAGAGCACGGCCGGCCCCTCGTCCTCCGGCCACAGCTCCTCCAGGCGCGCGAAGGCCGCCTCGATGAGCGGTGAGGGCGCGAGGCCTTCCACCACCCAGGCGTAGTAGGCGCGTTGGGCGTCGACGTGCCGGCGCAGCGGACTTCCCTCGCCGTCCGGCAGCAGGAACGCGGCCTCCCTCGCCGGGACCTGGTCGTGCAGCCGGGCCAGCACGGCCACCGACTCCGCCTCCAGCACGGCCCGTTGGGCGTCGGTGGCGGCGTGCAGCCAGTTCCCCTCGTACGTGTACGGCATGACGTCCGGCGGCACCCGCCCCTCGGCGCGGGCCATCACGAAGAAGGGGGCGCCGAGCGGCTCCGGGTCCTCCTCCAGCCAGAGCACCCGCGGGACGGGCACGTCGGTGCGGTCGGCGACGAGCGCCATCACGCGGTGCTGGCGGGCCATGTCGTAGACCGGGAAGACGGTGTACGCGGCGGGGTCGGCGGCCAGCCGGAGGGCGCAGCCGCGCACGGGGGCGTCCGGGTGCTCCAGGTCGAAGAGCAGAGTCTCGCTGGACATGCCGTTGGAGTCGGGGACGGCGAGGCCGGAGACGGTGGCGCCGGGCAGCCGGGCGTCGAGCCAGGCGGTGAGCCGGGCGGCCAGCTCCTCGGGGTCGCGGGTGCTGGTGCGGGGTCGGGGTGCCGTGGCCATACGGAGCTCCTTCTGCTTCGGGCACGAGGCGCCCGCCGGGACCCGGGGACGCGCGAAAGGGGCGACCCTGGGGCGGGGGCCCGGGGCCGGGGCGCGGCCCGGTACCCGGATCCCGGGTCCCGGCGCGCGGGGTTCAGCGGGCGGTGGAGGCGAAGTCGGCGAAGCCGCTGGGGTCGTGGCGCCCGAAGGAGCCGTGCTCGAAAATCCCGTGACCGGTGCGGCCGTCGAGGGTGAAGCGGGCGGAGTGGTCGGTGACGCCGTACGCGGCGAGCGGGTGGGCGGCGGGGTCGGAGAGGTCGTAGACCCGCCGGTCGGTCCAGTCGCGCCCCTGCCAGGTGCCGTGCTGCCAGTCCCCGGCGGGCGGGTAGCCCGCACCGACGGCGAGCGGGGAGGAGGCGAGGATCTCGACGCCGATCTCCAGGGGCTTGCCCGCGGGGTCGGCGAGGTGGACGACGGCGCTCTCGGGGTGCCGGGTGCCGGGCCGGTACGCGATCTCGGTGCGGGGCCAGCCGAGCTGCGCGTCGCGCCGGCCGTTCCGGACCAGCTGGGCCTGGCTGAGGGTGCGGTAGCCGTCGGCGTCCTCCTGCGCCACGACCATCACGAAGCGGTCGTCGAAGCGCATCGGGATCCAGAGCCAGTGGAAGCCCTCGGGGCGCGACTCGGCGGCGCGGCCCGGCTCCTCGCCGGGGATGGGGCGCACGCCCCAGCTGCGGTCGCGGGTGCCGGTCCACTCCCCCGCCGTGACCTCGAAGCGCTCGCCGCCGGCCCGGATCGTGCCCGCGCAGCGGCCGGCCTGGACGAAGCGGCGGCCCTCCAGGGTGAGCCGGCCGCCGGTGCGCTGGAGGTGGTGCGGCTCCCAGAGGGGCGGGAAGTCGCCCGTCCAGGTGAGCTCGAAGGAGAGCCCGTCGGGATCGGCCGGGTCGGCGGCGCAGCTCAGGGTGAAGCGCCGGAGGGGCTCGTCGACGGTGATCCGCAGCGGGCCGACCTCCAGGCACATCCGGTCGTCGCCGAGCGCGTCGGAGGCGCGGACGGCGTGCAGCCGGTCGCCGGTGCGCAGGGTGGCGTAGGCGTCGACGACCCCGGTGTTGGGGTAGACGCCGAGGCCGGCGACGAGCAGGGCGCGGCCGGCGTGGTCGAAGACGTGGAAGATGCAGCGGTCGTAGGCGTTCCGGTCGCCGCTGACGTGGTGCTTCATCGACAGCGGGGCCTGGTGCACGGGGTATTCGTCGAGCGCGACGGGCCGGTCGTCGTCCACGGCTGACCTCCTGGTCCTCGAATAGGATCTGACGGTACGTCAGCAACCGGGTGGCGGGCCAGGGGTGTGCGCCGGGCGCGGACCGGCGGAGGGCCCGCCCGCGGGTGCGCGGGTAAGGGGCGAACTGTCGCCCGATTCCTTCCGGCGGTGACCCGCCGGGGCCGGGACGCGTTGGTCCGGGCATGACCACCCTGTACTCCACACCCAGCGGAGTCGGTCGGCATCGGCAGGCCGAACCGCACGGTGAAGAATCGGTTCCTCACTGGATTCCGGAGGCACCGGCCCCAGCCGGCCCCGCCCTCGGCGGCGCCGCGCCGGCACCGGTCCCCGCGCGGTCCCCGGCTCCGCGGGGGACCCCCGCGCCCGCACCGCGCCCGGCCGCCGCGTCCCTGCCCGCGCCCGTCGCCCCGCCCACGCCCACGGCCGTCGTCCCGGTGCCCGCGACGCTCCCCGCGCCCGCACCGGCTCCGGCGCCCCTCCCCGCGGCGGCCCCCCTGCCCGCACCCGCTCCGGCGCCCCTCCCCGCGGCGGCGGCCGTGGCCGTACCCGCCCCCGCTCCGGCGGCCGTGCCGGTTCCGGTGCCCGTGCCGCCTCCGGTGCCCGTGCAGGTCCACCCGGACCCGCCGATCTACCAGGCCCTGTACGCGCTCTGGGCCAGTCAGGGGCGCACCCTGCCCGGCCGCCGGGACGCCGAGTGGACGCGGCTCGCCGCGGGACCCGTCTGGGCCGGCCGGACCGTCCGGGTCAGCGGGGTCCTGGTGTCCCCCGGCGCATCGCGCTGACCGCCCGCCCGGTCACATGAGGCCCGCGCGGGTGACGAGGACGGCGAGGAGGACGACGAGGGTCCAGCCGAGGACGTGCTCCAGGATCTCGGGGCCCCGGTCTTCCCCGGGACCGCCGGTGCGCGTGCGCGTGCGGGCGAAGAGACGGCCGGTGAGGGTGGTGGTGGCGCTCATGGCCACCACCATGGGGCACGGCGGCGGCCCCGGACCAGAGACGTCCCTCACACCCCCGCCGCCGCCCCGGACCGCTCAGAGCACCCCGACGGCCTGAAGCGCCTTGCGCTGCGCGGGAGTCGGCCGGTCCGGGAAGTACAGGTAGCAGACCCCTCCTGTGCCGGACGCCACTTTCCCGCTCGCGTTGTACCGCTTGGTGCGGAGCCAGATGTTCTCCCACTCGCGGCGGAGGTAGACCCGGCGGACGGACTCGTTGTCCGGGGAGGCCGGGTCGTTGGCGATCACGTCGCCGTCCGCGGTGAAGCCGATCACCGTCATGAGGTGGCCGGAGGTGCCGTAGCCGGCGCCGGTCAGCTCCTCCTGGCGGAAGGACTGGGACGTGATGACCGGGACGCCCGCCCCGATCAGGGTCTCCAGGTCGGCGAGGGAGCGGAGCCGGGTCACCACGGCGTTCAGGTCGGGGTAGGCGGCCGCGTAGGCGGCGTTGAAGGGCCAGTTCCCGCAGCCCCGGTACTGGTGGTCGTAGGTGTGCCGGGCGGCGTGACAGACCTGCGGGTCGGCGAAGGCGGGGTCCACCCAGGCCAGCTCGGCGGCGGAGGGCCGGCGGCCCCAGTACTCGACGATCATCTGCGAGGAGGTCGGGCTGCACCAGGCCTCGCCGCCGTTGTCGTACTCGGGGTACTGGCCGACGTGGGTGTTCTGCGAGTAGCGGGGGACGGTCAGCTCGCGGGCGAGTCCCGGCGCGGAGGCCGGGACGGTGAACCGGTCCGGGACGTCCGAGGCCATCGCCCCGATCCGCCACACCAGCGGGGTGAGCGCCGTGCCGGGGCGGCGGTACAGGGTCAGCCGCAGCCGGTACGCGGCGAGCCGGAGGCCGCTCGCCGGGTCGTCCACCGCGAAGGTGTCCGTCCAGACCGTGCCGCGGCCGTCGGTCTGGTCGTCCACCGAGGTCCGCCTGATGTCGGAGTCGCCCGAGGCCCACCGGCCCATCACGAACCACGGGGTCTCCGTCCCGTCCGTGTACGTGCCGGACAGCTCGACCTGGAGCCAGGTGCCGGCCGGGGTCCGGGCGTTCCAGGAGGCGATCACCTCGGTGGCGGGCACCGCCGGGGTGTGGACGGGAGAGGTCCAGCGGGCGTACTCCCAGGAGGAGGTGAGCCCGGTGTGCGGATCGGCGTAGGCGGTGCGGCCCAGGGGCGCGTCGAGCTCCAGGCCGGGGCGGTGCCCGGAGACGGCCCGGGTGCCCTCGGCGGCGCCTGACCGCCAGTCGGTGTAGGTGGACCAGAAGCGGTTGGCGACCGTACCGGCGGCGGCGCGGGCGGCCTCCCCGGCGGCGGCGCCCGGCCCCGGGACGGACGCCGAGGCCGGCGCGGCTCCGGCGGCGGCCGTGCCCGCGGCGGCGGCGAGTGCGGCGGCGAGGAGGGAGCGGCGTGAGGCTGATCCGGGCATGGCGAGGACCCCCAGTCGAGGACGGAGACGGCGATCGGGCGGGGCTGCGCGGGCCCACTATCCCGGCTCGGCGGGGCCCTGCGCCAGCACTTCGGCCCGCGTCGCGGCCACCGACATGGGTAGAGACCACTGACGGCGGCACCTCGCTGACCTGCGAAGGCGTCCCCTGACCTACGCTGGCCGCATGGACGACCTCGACCGCGCGGCCCGCGCGCTGCGCCGGCTGCCGCCCTCGCTCGGACCGGTGCGCCTGGTCGCGGTCGACGGCCACGCCGGCTCCGGCAAGTCCACGCTCGCCGGCCGGCTCGCGGCCGCGCTCGGCGACGCGCCCGTGCTCCGCCTGGACGACCTCGCCACCCACGACGAGCCCTTCGCCTGGACCGACCGGATGCGCGCCCAGGTCCTGGAGCCGCTGGGGCGCGGCGCGACCGCGCGCTACCTGCCGTACGACTGGACCCTCCGGCGCTTCGGTCCGGCCCGCGAGCTCCCGCCGGCACCGGTGGTGCTGGTGGAGGGCGTGGGGGCCGGGCGACGGGAGCTGCGCCCGCACCTCGCGTGGCTGCTGTGGATGGAGCGGGCGGCCGGGGCGTCCTGGGAGCGGGGCCGGCACCGCGACGGACCGGACCAGGCGGAGTTCTGGGACGGCTGGGTGGTGGCGGAGACTCGCCATTTCGCCGAAGATCCCTCGCGGCCCTTCGCCGACACCCTGGTACGGGAGCGGATCGAGGGGTACGACTGGCTTCCCGGGCCCACTGGGGCACCCGGCCCGGACCAGATCATCACGCATCGTGACGGCCTGATGGCGGCGGACTGAGGCCCTGGAATTCCGCTTCCGCAAGTGCCCCGACGGCGCTTGACCCCGGGGGCGTACAGGTCTTACGTTCTGAATGTGCGGCTTTTCTACGGCCGCCGCAGACACGAAGCCCCCGGTTGTTCCCCCGTGATCGGGGGCTTCGTTCTGCCCTCCTCACCCCCCTCCGGCCCCCGGCCAGCCCTCCGCGATCACCGAGGGTCACCGATTCCGGATCTTGCGCTTCTCCTTAAGCGCACCACCCCTGCGCAGGTACGATGCCCGCAGGTGCGGTCAAATCCCGTCCATACGCCGACGGTTGTGGGGGACCCGATGGAGATCGGCACGCAGGGCGCGCAGGCCCCCGCGGAGCTCGCCTGGCTGCGCGGAGTGGACGCCTACACCATGGGCGCCTACCCGCAGGCGGAGGAGGAGTTCCGGGCCGCGGTCCGGATCGACCCCGGCATGGCGGACGCCTGGCTGGGGCTGCACGCGCTCCGGGTGGACACGACCGCCGCGCTGCTGCGCATGTACCGCAACCGCGAACGCTTCGGCGAACAGCGCGCCCGGCACCGCCGCACCCTCAACTCCTGGTACTGGCTCGGCTGGTGGGTGCAGCCCGTCCTGGAGAGCCCCCGCGACCTGCTGCTCGCGCACGCCTCCCACTGGCTCGACGGGCGGCACGTGCCCGAGCTCGACCGGGCCCTCGCGGAGCTGCCGCCGGTCGACACCGACCCGCAGGTCCGGTTCCTGCACGCCTGCCGCGCCTATCTGGTCAAGGACTGGGAGCAGCTGGTCCGGCACACCGAACCGCTCGTCGACGACCCCCTGCTGGGCATCGAGGCAGGGCTCTTCGGCGGCATGGCCCGGGTGCGCCTGGAGATGTACGGCCAGGCCGAGCCGCTGCTCTCGGCGGCACTGATGCGCTGCCGCAGCGAGCAGCCGCAGCGCAAGGAGCTCCGCTACTGGCTGGCCCGCGCCCACGAGGGCACCGGGCGCAGCGCCGCCGCCCTGCCCCTCTACCGCGCGGTGCACCGCGTCGACCCCGCCTTCATGGACACCGCCGCCCGGCTCGCCGCCATCGCCGAGTACGACGGCTTCGACGGGCTCGACGGCATGGACGAGCAGGCGGGGCTCGCCGCCGTCGCCCTGGGACCGGTCGTCGCGGGCCCCGGCCAGGACGGCACCGACACCGCCGCCGGACCCGAGACGGAGCCCGGCGCCCTCGGCGGCGACGGGCTGCGCCGCTCCCCCGACCCGGTGCCGCCCGGCGCGCCGGCCGCGCCCCCGGAGGTCGTGCGGCACAGCTCGCCGGTGCCCGCGCAGCCGGGGCCGCCGCGCTTCCCGGCCGGGCCGACCGATCCGGCACTGCTCGCCGAGGCCCTCGCCGAACTGGAGGGCATGGTCGGCATGGAACCGGTGAAGCGGCAGGTCAAGGCGCTCTCGGCGCAGCTGGAGATGGCCCGGCTGCGGGCCGGGCAGGGCCTGCCGGTGCAGCCGCCGAAGCGGCACTTCGTCTTCTCCGGTCCGTCGGGCACCGGCAAGACGACGGTGGCCCGCATCCTGGGCCGGGTCTTCTACGCCCTCGGGCTGCTCGGCGGCGACCACCTGGTCGAGGCCCAGCGGGCCGATCTGGTCGGCGAGTTCCTCGGCCAGACGGCGGTGAAGGCCAACGAGCTGATCGACTCGGCGGTCGGCGGCGTGCTCTTCGTCGACGAGGCGTACGCGCTCTCCAACTCCGGCTACAGCAAGGGCGACGCCTACGGCGACGAGGCGCTCCAGGTGCTGCTGAAACGGGCCGAGGACAACCGGGACCACCTCGTCGTCATCCTCGCGGGCTACCCCGAGGGCATGGACCGGCTCCTCGCGGCCAATCCCGGCCTCTCCTCCCGCTTCACCACGCGGGTCGACTTCCCCTCGTACCGGCCGCTCGAACTGACCTCGATCGGCGAGGTGCTGGCCGCCGCCAACGGCGACGGCTGGGACGAGGAGGCGCTGGACGAGCTCCGCTCGATCAGCGCCCACGTGGTCGAGCAGGGCTGGATCGACGAGCTGGGCAACGGCCGCTTCCTGCGCACCCTGTACGAGAAGTCCTGCGCCTACCGCGACCTGCGGCTCTCCGGTTATCCGGGCACCCTCACCCGCGAGGACCTGGCCACGCTGCGGCTCGCGGACCTCATGCAGGCGTACGGGGAGGTCCTGTCGGGCCGCGGCCCGGCGGGCCGCGGGCCCCGGCAGGACCCCCCGTTCTGATCCTCTCCCAGGCCGTCCCTTCCGGACCCTGCCCGGCCCGCGCCGCCCGGCACCGCACCTCGGCGCGCGGTCGGGACGCCCGGGTACGTCCACACGGGCGCCCCTCCGCCTTGCGACGCACGGCACCGGACGACGCGCGCCGCCCGGCACGACCCGAAGAGGACGGCCTAGGCCGCCGGCGCCGGGCGCAGCCGGTGGGCGGGGTCGCGGACCTCGCCCACCAGCGTCTCCAGGACGTCCTCCAGGGCGACGAGGCCGAGGATCCGGCCGGAGGCGTCGGCGACCTGTGCCAGGTGGGTCGCGGCCCGGCGCATCAGGGTGAGGGCGTCGTCGAGCGGCAGCTCGGCGCGGAGCGTCGCCATCGGGCGCCACAGCTGCCGCGGCACCGCGCGCTCCCGCTCCTCCAGGTCGAGGACGTCCTTCACGTGCACGAAGCCCAGGAAGACCGCCTGCGGGCCCTCGGCACGGACCGGGAAACGGGAGTAGCCGGTCCGCACGGTCAGCTCCTCGATCGCCCCCGGGGTGGCCGACGGGGAGACGGTGACCAGCGCCGAGGCCGGGATGAGGACGTCGGTGACCGGGCGGCTGCCCAGCTCCAGGGCGTCCTCCAGGCGCTCCTGCTCGGCCGGGTCGAGCAGTCCGGCCTGCCCGGCGTCCTCGACGAGGCGGCCCAGCTGCGCGCTGGTGAAGACGGCCTCGACCTCGTCCTTCGGCTCGACCCCGAAGGCCCGCAGGACCAGCCGCGCACAGGCGCCGAGGGCGGTCGTCACGGGCCGGCAGAGCCGGGCGAAGCCGACCAGCGCGGGGGCGAGCCGGAGCGCGGTCCGCTCGGGCGCCGCCATCGCGAGGTTCTTCGGGACCATCTCGCCGATGACGAGGTGGAGGAAGACGACCACCGCGAGGGCGATCACGTAGCCGAGCGGGTGGATGAGCCCGGCCGGGACGCCGACGGCGTGGAAGGCCGGTTCGAGGAGGCGGGCGACGGTCGGCTCGGCGACCGCGCCGAGGGTCAGCGAGCAGACGGTGATGCCGAACTGGGCGGCGGCCATCATCCGGGGCAGGTTCTCCAGGCCGTACAGCACCTGCGCGGCCCGGACGCCGCCGATCGGCTCGATCTGGCTGCGGCGGACCGAGACCAGCGCGAACTCGGCACCGACGAAGAAGCCGTTGGCCAGGACGAGGAACAGCGCGAGGAGGAGTTGCAGGGTGCTCACCGGGCCGCCTCCGCCATCGGCACCGGGGCGGTGCGGACGATCCGGACCCGCTCGGCCCGGAAGCGGTCGACCCGGCGCACCGAGAGCCGCCAGCCGGGGAGTTCGGCCCGGTCCCCGGGGGCCGGGATCCGGCCGAGGAGGTCCGCGACGAGCCCGGCGACGGTCTCGTAGGGGCCGTCCGGCACGTCGAGGCCTATCCGGCGCAGGGTGTGGACCCGGCAGGAGCCGTCGGCCTCCCAGGCGGGGCGGCCGTCCTCCGCGGGGGCGGCGGCCAGTTCGGGGCGGGCGTCGGCGGCGGTGTCGTGCTCGTCGCGGACCTCGCCGACGAGCTCCTCGACGATGTCCTCCAGGGTGACCACGCCGGCCGTGCCGCCGTACTCGTCGACGACGACGGCGATCGGCTGTTCGCGGCGCAACCGCTCCAGCAGGGTCCGGACGGGCAGCGTCTCGGGGACGAGGAGCGGCGGGAGGGCGATCCGCCCGACGGAGGTCCGGGGGCGGGCGTCGGGGGCGACGGCGAGCGCGTCCTTGAGGTGGACCATGCCGACGACCTCGTCGATGCGGTCCCGGTAGACGGGGAAGCGCGAGAGGCCGGTGGCACGGGTGAGGTTGAGGACGTCGGCCGCGGTGGCGTCCCACTGGAGGGCGCTGACCTTCACGCGCGGGGTCATGACCTGCTCGGCGGTGAGACCGCCGAGGGACAGGGTCCGTACGAAGAGGTCGGCGGTGTCCTGTTCGAGGGCGCCGGCGCGGGCCGAGTGCCGGGCGAGCGATTCCAGCTCGCCGGGGGTGCGGGCCGAGTCCAGCTCGTCGGTGGGCTCGACGCCCATCGAGCGGACGAGTCCGTTCGCCACCCGGTTGAGCAGGGCGATCACCGGCCGGAAGACGGCGGAGAAGCGGCGCTGCGGGGCGGCCACGAAGCGGGCGACCTGGAGCGGCCGGGAGACCGCCCAGTTCTTGGGGACCAGTTCGCCGACGACCATCTGGAGGCCCGAGGCGAGCAGCATGCCGATCACCACGGCGACCGCGGAGACGGCGCCCGGGGCCAGCCCGGTGGCGGTCAGCGGGGCGCGCAGCAGCGAGGCGAGCGCGGGCTCGGCGAGCATGCCGACGACGAGCGAGGTGAGGGTGATGCCGAGCTGGGTCCCGGAGAGCTGGAAGGAGAGCTCGCGCAGCGCCGAGACGACGGTACGGGCGCGCCGGTCACCGGCGGCCGCGGCCCGCTCGGCCTCCGCGCGCTCGACGGTCACGAGACCGAACTCGGCGGCGACGAAGAAGCCGTTGGCGAGGATGAGGAGGAAGGCTGCCAGGAGGAGCAGCAGGGAGACGATCATGCCGCCGCCTCGGAGGGCGAGGGGGCGGCGCAGGTACTACCGGACGATCCGTCCATTGCCGGAGGGAGTCACTCCTCGGGTCGAAGGGTGGCCTCGCCGGCCGCCGGCGGCGGCCCTGCACACGCGAGGCGGTGGTGCGCTCGGCACCACCGCCTCCAGAGTAGTCACGCGGACGCCCCGCGCGGCAGGGGGGACGCCCCGGATGGGGGACGGCCCGGGGCCGCCCCCGGCCTCCCGGCGTCGGGGGTCAGGCCGTCTCGGCGCCGGTGCCGCGGCTGTCGGCGAGGGCCCGCAGGGCGCGGGCGTCGCGGATCGCGGCCTCCCTGGCGATGCCCGGCTGGATGCCCAGGGCGGGCAGGCTGGTGCCGTCGCTGAGGTCGAGGAAGACCCACGGGTCGCCGGGACGCAGGTTGACGCGGAGGATCTCCGCCCAGGCCAGGCGGCGGGTGCGGGTGATGTTGACGACCGTGACGCCCTCGCTGTCGGCGACGACCTTGGGGCGGCTCAGCATGACGAGGACGCCGAGGAAGAGGGCGGCGGTGAAGACGAAGCTGACCCGCTCCCCCGGTCCGAGCCGCTCCAGCATCAGGGCCACGGCGCTGAGCGCCGCGAACATGGCGACGCCCACCGTCAGCAGGACGGCGCGGGTGCGGCCCGGCCGGAAGGTGACCGGGAGGGCGGGCGTGAGCGGCTCGGACATCGGGGTTCCTCGGTGCCTGGGGGTGGTGCGTGGGGCCGGGGTGCCGTCAGAGGCGGCAGGCGTGGATCGCGGTGGTGAGGATCGCGCGGGCGCCCAGCTCGTACAGGTCGTCCATGATCCGCTGCGCGTCCTTGGCGGGGACCATGGCGCGGACGGCGACCCAGCCCTCGTTGTGCAGCGGGGAGACGGTCGGCGACTCCAGGCCCGGGGTGAGGGCGACGGCCTGCTCCAGGTGCTCGGCGCGGCAGTCGTAGTCCATCATCACGTAGCTGCGGGCGACCAGGACGCCCTGGAGGCGGCGCAGGAACTGCTGGACCTGCGGGCTCTCCTCCCCGGCGCCGTGGCGGCGGATGACGATCGCCTCGGACTTGAGGATCGGCTCGCCGATGACCTCCAGGCCGGCGTTGCGCAGGCTGGTGCCGGTCTCGACGACGTCGGCGATGATCTGGGCGACGCCCAGCTGGATCGCGGTCTCGACGGCGCCGTCCAGGTGCACGACGGAGGCGTCGATGCCCTGGTCGGCGAGGTGCTTGGCGACGATGCCCTCGTAGGAGGTGGCGATCGTCATGCCGCCGAAGTCCTCCGGGCCCGCGGCGGTGCCCGGGCGGGTGGCGTAGCGGAAGGTGGAGCGGCCGAAGTTCAGCGCCAGGATCTCCTCGGCGCCGGCGCCGGAGTCCAGGAGCAGGTCACGGCCGGTGATGCCGATGTCCAGCTTCCCGGACGCCACGTAGATCGCGATGTCCTTCGGCCGCAGGTAGAAGAACTCGACCTCGTTGTCGGGGTCGATGACCACCAGTTCCTTGGACTCCTTGCGCTGGCGGTACCCGGCCTCATGGAGCATGGCCGACGCAGGTCCGGAGAGGGAACCCTTGTTGGGGACGGCGATGCGCAGCATGGGGTGGGCTTCCTTTGCCTGGGAGTGGTGGGGAAACGGGGGGTGGGTGCTCAGAGGTGGGCGTAGACGTCGTCGAGGGAGATCCCGCGGGCGACCATCATCACCTGGACGTGGTAGAGCAGCTGCGAGATCTCCTCGGCGGCCGCTTCCTTGCCCTCGTACTCGGCGGCCATCCAGACCTCGGCGGCTTCCTCGACGACCTTCTTGCCGATGGCATGGACGCCCTTGCCGACCAGCTCCGCGGTGCGGGAGGTCGCCGGGTCGCCGGTCTCGGCCTTCAGCTTGAGCTCGGTGAAGAGCTCTTCGAAGCTCTTCCGGGTTTCGTTCGCCATGATGTCCTTAGGGTACGGGTTCGCCCGGGGGCCACGTCGCCAGGGTTCACTCCGTGGACGTGCGCCAGGGCTCGCTGACCGTCCGGAGGATGGTGGCGGTGGCGACGGCCGCGGTGACCGCTTCGTGCCCCTTGTCCTCGTTCGATCCCTCCAGGCCGGCGCGGTCCAGCGCCTGCTCCTCGTTGTCGCAGGTCAGCACGCCGAAGCCGACGGGCACTCCGGTGTCGATCGACACCTGCACCAGGCCCTGGGTGACGCCCTGGCACACGTAGTCGAAGTGGGGGGTGCCGCCGCGGATGACCACGCCGAGGGCGACGATCGCGTCGTAGCCGCGCTCCGCGAGCACCTTGGCCACGACGGGCAGTTCGAAGCTGCCCGGGACGCGGAGCAGGGTGGGCTCGTCGATGCCGAGTTCGGACAGGGCGCGCAGGGCGCCGTCCACCAGGCCGTCCATGATCTTCTCGTGCCACTGGGCCGCGACGACCGCGACCCGCAGGTCGCCGCAGTTCTTCACGCTGAGGACGGGTGCGCCCTTGCCGCTCATGGTTCTCCTTGCCGGTCGTACGTGGGGTGGTTACTGGTTGCCGCAGGTGGGGGCCGGGGAGCCGTCCAGCCAGGGCAGGTCGTGGCCCATCCGGTCCCGCTTGGTGCGCAGGTAGCGGAGGTTGTGCTCGCCGGCCGTGACGGGCATCGGCTCGCGGCCCTCGACGGCGAGGCCGTGGCGGGTGAGGGCGTCGATCTTGTCGGGGTTGTTGGTCATCAGCCGGAGGCTGCGGACCCCGAGGTCGGCCAGCATCCGCGCGCCCGCCGCGTAGTCGCGGGCGTCGGCGGGGAGGCCGAGTTCCAGGTTGGCGTCGAGGGTGTCGCGGCCGCGCTCCTGGAGCTCGTACGCGCGCAGCTTGGAGAGGAGGCCGATGCCGCGTCCCTCGTGGCCGCGGAGGTAGACGACGACGCCGCGGCCCGCCTCCTGGATGCGCTCCATGGAGGCCTGGAGCTGGGGGCCGCAGTCGCAGCGCAGCGAGTGGAAGATGTCGCCGGTGAGGCACTCGGAGTGGACCCGGACGAGGACGTCCTCGCCGTCGCCGATCTCGCCGTGGACGAGGGCGACGTGCTCGACGCCGTCGACGGTGGAGCGGTAGCCGTAGGCGGTGAAGTCGCCGTGGGCGGTCGGGAGGTGGACCTCGGCCTCGCGGCGGACGGTGGGCTCGGCGGAGCGGCGGTAGGCGATCAGGTCCTCGATGGAGATGATCGTCAGGCCGTGCTTGCGGGCGAAGGGGACGAGTTCGGGCAGCCGGAGCATCACGCCGTCCTCGCCGGCGATCTCGACGATCGCGCCGGCCGGGCGCAGGCCCGCGAGGCGGGCGAGGTCGACGGCGGCCTCGGTGTGGCCGGGGCGGGCCAGGACGCCGCCCTCGCGGGCCCGCAGCGGGAAGACGTGACCGGGGCGGACGAAGTCGGAGGGCTCGTGGCGCCCGCTCGCCAGCATCCGGAGGGTGGTGGCGCGGTCGGCGGCGGAGATGCCGGTGGTCACGCCGTGCTCCGGGCCGGCGTCGACGGAGACGGTGAAGGCGGTCCGCATCGACTCGGTGTTGTGCTGGACCATCTGCGGGAGGTCGAGCCGTTCCAGCTCGTCGTGCTCCATGGGGGCGCAGATCAGGCCGCGGCACTCGCTCATCATGAAGGCGACGACCTCGGGGGTGGCCTTCTCCGCGGCGATGACGAGGTCGCCCTCGTTCTCGCGGTCCTCGTCGTCGACGACGACGACGGGGCGGCCCGCGGCGATGTCGCGGATCGCCTGCTCGACGGGGTCGAGGGCGAGGTCCTCGGTGTCCCAGACGGACGGCACGGTGTTCACGCGGGGACTCCTTCGAGGACGGGGGTGCGGGACCGGAGCCACCAGTCGCGCATGCCCCACAGGACGAGGGCGAAGTAGACGACGTAGACCAGGCCGGAGAAGGCGAGGCCGCTGCTGAAGGCGAGCGGGACGCCGACGAGGTCGACGAGGAGCCAGGCGAACCAGAACTCGACCAGGCCCCGGGCCTGGGCGACCATCGCGACGAGGGTGCCGACGAAGATGTACGCGTCGGCCCACGGGCTCCAGGAGAGCGACGGGTAGAGGGTGAAGAGGCCGCCGACCGCGAGGGTGCCGAGGACGGCGCCGCCCGCGAGGAGGCCGCGCTCCTTCCAGGTGGCGAAGCGGACGGCGATGGAGCCGTCCCCGCTCAACACGGACTGCCGCTTCCAGCGGTTCCACTGCCACCAGCCCCAGCCGGCGACGCCGATGACGAGGAGCTGCTTGCCGACGCCGCCGGCGAGGTGCGCGGAGGCGTAGGCGCCGACCAGGATCAGGCCGGAGAGGAGCTGGGCGGGCCAGGTGAGGATCGAGCGGCGCCAGCCGAGGGCCAGGGCCACCAGGCCGATGGTGTTGCCGATCATGTCGGACCACATGATGTGCTGGCCGAAGACGGCGAACGCCTCGGAGTTGAGCCAGTTCACTTGACGTTCTCCCGTGCGTTCGGGCCGAGCAGCCGCTCGACGTACTTGGCGATGACGTCCACCTCGAGGTTGACCGGGGCGCCGGGCTCCTTGTGGCCCAGCGTGGTCAGGGCGAGCGTGGTGGGGATGAGGCTGATGGTGAACCAGTCGTCGCCGACCCGGACCACGGTGAGGCTGACGCCGTCGACCGTGATCGAGCCCTTCTCGACGACGTAGCGGGCGAGCTGCGCGGGGAGGCCGACCTTGACGATCTCCCAGTGCTCGGACGGGGTCCGCTCCAGGATCGTGCCGGTGCCGTCCACGTGGCCCTGGACGATGTGGCCGCCGAGCCGGCCGCCGACGGCCATGGGGCGCTCCAGGTTGACCCGGGAGCCGGGCTCCAGGGCTCCGAGGGAGGACCTCAGGAGCGTCTCGGCCATGACGTCGGCGGTGAACTCGCCGTCACCGGTCTCGACCACTGTCAGACAGACGCCGTTGACGGCGATCGAGTCGCCGTGGCGGGCGCCCTCGGTGACCAGGGGGCCGCGGAGGCGGAAGCGCGAGGCGTCCTGCAGCTGCTCGACGGCGACGACCTCGCCCAGCTCTTCGACGATTCCGGTGAACACGGTCAGGCTCCCTTGGGGGTCGGGACGGCGGTGGTGCGAGGGTCGGGTCCGATGGGCGCGGTCTCGCCGGCGTCGAGGCGCAACGCGTCGGCGGGGAGGGTGATTCCGGCGCCGGCCGGGGCGGTGGGACCCGCGCCCGGGAGGACCGGGGCGGTGGGGTCCGCGCCCTGGAGGGCGGGGGCGGAGGGGCCGCCGGTCGCGGGCCCGCGGGGCCGTACGGCCTCCGGCGGCGCGGTCTCGGCGTCCCCGGCGGAGATCGGGGTGGGCGCGGCACCGTCCGGGACGCGGGCGCCGGGCCCCGCGGCGGCGGCCTTGGTGCCGACGGCACGGCGTACCGCCGGGTGGGGGCCGGAGGCGTCGGTGACGACGCGGCCCGCGGCGGGGACGGGAAGGGGGGCACCGGGGCCGCGGGCGGCGAGCGCCACGGCGCGCCGCACGGCGGTGATGTCGGTCTGCCGGTCCACCGGGTCCTCCTGCCTCTTCGGGCACGGACTCCGGGGCCTGTCGATGACGACAGAGAGCGGGTACGACGGCTGCGCAGAGGGTGTGCCGGTACGGCCGGAGGTCCCCGGGTGGGCCGACGCGGAACGCGGCCACCAGCGGACGTACGGCCGGCACACCCCTGTCAGGGGTCGCCCGCCGCGCACTGCCTCCCATCCGGACTTTCACCGTCGGTCCAGGAATCTCACCTGGTCAACCGGCCGCTGGCTTGCGGACGGGTCGCGGACTATACCGCCGGTTCGGAATTACACCGACCCCGGAGTGCGCTGCTGCTGATACAGGGCCAGTGTGCCACGCCCTGTCAACGGGCATGCACACGACCTCTGTGCGATGGCTCACACGATCCCACGGAATTTCCTGTTGGTCCAGACCTATTGACGCACTGGTCTAGTCCTCTTAATGTCCGTGTCACCTCCGAGGAACGGCCCGCCGGTGTGCGCACACCCCGGGCCCAACACGTACCACCCCCTTGTTCGTTGCGTGTTTCTTTGACCTCCCTGAGGAGGACCAGATCGTGCTGTCCCCCACGACCAAGAGAGCGTCGCTGCTCGCGTCCGGTGCCGCCGTCGCCGGCCTGCTGCTCAGCTCGCTCGCCGGAGGCGTCTCGTACGCCGCCGACAACGAGTCCTGTCGCCCCGACGGCCTGTACAAGACGCCCGGCGTCGACGTGCCGTACTGCTCGGTCTACGACACCGAGGGCCGCGAGAAGATGGGCGCCGACCACCAGCGCCGCGTCATCGGCTACTTCACGAGCTGGCGGACCGGGAAGAACGGCCAGCCCGCCTTCCTCGCCAACAACATCCCGTGGGACAAGATCACCCACATCAACTACGCCTTCGCCCACGTCGACGGCGCCAACAAGCTCTCCGTCGGGACGGACGGCCCGAACAACGCCTCCACCGGCATGACCTGGCCCGGAGTGGCCGGCGCCGAGATGGACCCGGCCTACGCGTACAAGGGCCACTTCAACCTGCTGAACAAGTTCAAGAAGCAGCACCCCGACGTGAAGACGCTGATCTCCGTCGGCGGCTGGGCCGAGACCGGCGGCTACTTCGCGGACAACGGCGCCCGGGTGAACTCCGGCGGCTTCTACTCGATGACGACCAACGCCGACGGCTCGGTCAACCAGGCCGGCATCGACACCTTCGCCACCTCGGCCGTCGACTTCATCCGCAAGTACGGGTTCAACGGCGTCGACATCGACTACGAGTACGCGACGACCATGAAGGACGCGGGCAACCCGCTCGACTGGTCGTTCGCCAACGGCCGCCGCGCGGGCCTGGTCAAGAGCTACGACGCCCTCATGAAGTCCCTCCGCGAGAAGCTGGACACGGCCGGCGCCGCCGACGGCAAGCACTACATGCTGACCGTCGCCGCCCCCTCCTCCGGCTACCTCCTGCGCGGCATGGAGACGTACCAGATGCAGAAGTACCTGGACTACGTCAACATCATGTCGTACGACCTGCACGGCGCCTGGAACGAGTACGTCGGTCCGAACGCCTCGCTCTTCGACGACGGCAAGGACGGCGAGCTCGCCGCCGCCAACGTCTACGGCTCCTCGCAGTACGGCAACATCGGCTACCTCAACACCGACTGGGCCTACCACTACTTCCGCGGCTCCATGCCGGCCGGCCGCATCAACATCGGCCTGCCCTTCTACACCCGCGGGCACAAGAACGTGCAGGGCGGCACCGACGGCCTGTGGGGCAAGGCCACCGCGGCCACCTGCCCGGTGGGCTCCGGCCTGACCAAGTGCGGTGACGGCGCCTCCGGCATCGACAACCTGTGGCACGACAAGGACGACGCGGGCAAGGAGGCGCCGGCCGGCTCCAACCCGATGTGGCACGCCAAGAACCTCGAGAAGGGGATCGTCGGCGACTACGTCACCCAGTACGGCTTCCCGGCGAACACCACGCTGACCGGCACCTACGCCCGCAAGTACGACTCGACCCTGGTCGCGCCGTGGCTGTGGAACGCCGAGAAGAAGGTCTTCCTCTCCACCGAGGACGAGCAGTCCGTGGCCGCCAAGGCCGACTACGTGGTCGACCGCGGCATCGGCGGCACCATGGTCTGGGAGATGGCCGGCGACTACGACTGGAACGCCGCCAAGGGCCAGTACGAGATGGGCGACACGCTCACCTCGCTGATGTACGACAAGTTCAAGGCCGCCACCCCGTACGGCGCCAAGAAGTCCAACAAGGCGCTGCCGGCCCAGGCCGTGAACATCGAGACCGCCTTCACCGAGTTCAAGCTGGGCGACTCGAACTACCCGCTCACCCCGAAGGTCAAGATCACCAACCGGACGAACACCACGCTGCCCGGCGGCACGGAGTTCCAGTTCGACTACGGCACCTCGGCCCCGGCCAACGCCTCGGACCAGTCCGGCTTCGGCACCAAGGTCATCAGCAGCGACCACACCGGCTCCAACGTGGGCGGCCTGAAGGGCGACTTCCACCGGGTCTCGCTGAAGCTCCCGGCCTGGCAGTCCCTCGCCCCGGGCGCGACGATCGACCTGGCCTTCAACTACTACCTGCCGGTGTCCACCCCCACCAACTGGACGGTGAACATCAGCGGCACCACGTACGCCCTCGCCGGCGACCTGGGGCGCGGCACGACGGTCGTGGAGCCCGGCACGGGCACCACCCCGCCGACCACGCCGCCCACCACGCCGCCGACGACCCCGCCGACCACGCCCCCGACCACCCCGCCGACGACGCCGCCCACCGGCTGCGCCGCCCCGGCGTACGTGGCCGGCCAGGTCTACAACGCGGGCAACGAGGTCTCCCACAACGGCCGCAAGTACAAGGCCAAGTGGTGGACCCAGAACGAGGCGCCGGGCACGACCGGCGAGTGGGGCGTCTGGCAGGACCTCGGCGCCTGCTGACGCACCGCCCCTGAAATACCCCCGGCGGCGGTCTCACGGCCCTTGGCCGCCGCCGGGCCGCATCCTTCCGCGCCGCGCCCCCCTGTCCGGGGCGCGGCGCGGTCGCGTCTCCCCGGGACCGCGCCGGGATCCCCCACGGCCCGCACCGGGCTCCCGCGGTCCGCACCGGGGTCTCACGGGGCGGGCCACGGCCTCACCGGCCGCGCCCCGGATCTCGCGGGACCCACCGCCGTCCCGCCGGGCGCACCGCCGTCTCACCGGCCGCGCCCCGGTCTCACGGGAAGAGCGCCTCCTGCGCCGCGTCCCGGGCCCTCAGCAGCGCCCCGCGCAGCACCGCCTCGTCGCCCAGCGTCGTGGCGCGCACCTCGGTGCGCAGCGGCGAGAGCGCGGCGAGTTCGGCCTCGACGCGGGCGGCCAGCTCCGGCCCGCCCCGGTGGCCGGTCTCGCCGGCGAGGACCACGCAGCCCGGGTCCAGGACGGCGGCGACGGCCGCCGCGCCGACCGCGAGCCGGCGGGCGAGGGCGTCGAGGAAGGGCCCGTGCCCGGAGGCGAGGGCGCCGGCCGGGGCGAGACCGTGCTCGGCGGCGAGGGCGGCGACGGCGACGGTGTTCACCAGCGCGTGGAAGCCGCCCTCGCAGCCGGTGGCCGAGGGCAGCCCGGAGGTGCCGGGCACGGGCAGGAAGCCGATCTCGCCGGCCCCGCCGGAGGCGCCCCGGCGCAGCCGTCCGCCGAGGACGACGGCGGCGCCCACCCCCTGGCCGAGCCAGAGCAGGACGAAGTCCTCGCGGCCCCGGGCCGCGCCCTCGCGCAGTTCGGCGACGGCGGCGAGGTTGGTCTCGTTCTCGACCAGCACGTGGGCGGGGAGGCGCTCCTGGAGGACGCCGACGAGCCGCCGGTGCCAGGCGGGCAGCCCGGTGGAGTCACGGAGCTCGCCGGTGTCGGGGTCGATGAGGCCGGGGGCGCCGACGGCGACGGAGTGCAGCCGCTCGACGCCCGCCTCCTTCGCGGTGTGCTCCAGGAGGGTGACCGCCTTCTCGACGGCGGGGGCGGTGCCGGTGTCCGCGCCGACCGGGGCGGTCGCCCCGGCGAGCGGGGTGCCGAGCAGGTCGGTGACGGTGACGGTGACGGAGCGGGTGCGGACGTCGAGCGCGGCGAGGTGGGCGCGGTCGGCGACGAGCCCGTACAGCTTGGCGTTGGGGCCGCGGCGCTCCGCGCCGGCCTCGCCGACGACGTGCACGAGTCCCGAGCCGCTGAGCCGTTCGACGAGGTCGGCGACGGTGGGCCGGGAGAGCCCGGTGAGGGTCTTGAGCTGGGCTGCCGTCAACGGGCCCTCGTCCTGGAGCAGGCGCAGGGCGAGCCGGTCGTTGATGGCCCGGGCGGTGCTCGGGGATGCGGCCATGCGGTGATCCTCTCAGACGCTTCCCCGCCGTCTTCTCTCCGGACCACTATTTATCAGGCAGGGTTCCTGATAGTTTACGACCCGTCATCGGATCGGAACGTGTCCCGGGGAGGACCTCATGGCGGCGGAGACCGTCCTCAGCTCCGAACGGCTCCGGCGGGCCCGCTTCGCCGTCGCCGCCGTCTTCTGCGTCCACGGCGCCGTGACGGGAAGCTTCGCCACCCGGATCCCCTGGATCCAGGAGCACGCGGGGGTCAGCGCCGGCCAGCTCGGCCTCGCGCTCGCCTTCCCCGCCCTCGGCGCCTCGCTCGCGATGCCGCTGGCGGGCCGGATCAGCCACCGCTTCGGCGCCCGCACCGCGCTGCGCGGCCTGCTCGCGCTGTGGACGCTCTCGCTCACCCTGCCCGCGCTCGCCCCGAACGTCTGGGGCCTGTGCGCGGTCCTCTTCGTGTACGGCGCCACGGCCGGCATGTCCGACGTGGCGATGAACGCGCTCGGCGTCGAGACCGAGACCCGGCTGGGCCGCTCGATCATGTCCAGCCTCCACGGCATGTGGAGCGTGGGCGCCCTGATCGGCTCGGCCGCCGGCACCGTCGCCGCCCACACGGGCACGGACGCCCGCCTCCACCACGTGATCGCCGCGCTCGTCCTGACCGCGCTCGGCCTCGCCTTCTGCCAGGGCGTGCTGGACCCGGCGCCCGCCGAGGAGGAGGAGGCCCCGCCGCGCTTCGCGCTGCCGCCGAAGTCCGCCCTGGTGATCGGTGCGATCGGCTTCTGCGCGGTCTTCGCCGAGGGCGCCAGCCTCGACTGGTCGGCCGTCTACCTCCGCGACGAGCTGGGCGGGTCGGCCGGCCTGGCCGCCGCCTCCACCACCGCCTTCGCCCTCACCATGGCCGTGGCCCGGCTGGCCGGCGACCGGGTCGTGGACCGCTTCGGCGCGGTCCGCACCGTGCGGGTCGGGGGCGTGGCCGCCACCCTGGGCGGGGTGATGGTCGTGACCGCCCCGCACGCTGCCGTCGCGATGGCCGGATTCGGGCTGATCGGCCTCGGGGTCGCGGTCGTGGTCCCGCTCGCCTTCGCCGCCGCCGGGCGCAGCGGCCCCAACCCCAGCCAGGCCATCGCGGGCGTCGCCACCATCACCTACACCTCCGGTCTGATCGCCCCCTCGGCGATCGGCGGCATCGCCGACGCCACCTCGCTGGTCTTCTCGTTCGGCCTGGTCACCGCGCTCGCCTTCGGTCTGGTCATCGGTGCGCACGTGCTGCGGACCGCCCCGCGGGCGACGGCCGCGGCCCCCGTCGGCACCGACGCGGCGAAGAGCGCGGGCCCGGTCGGCTGACCGCACCGGGGCCGCGGTCGCACCCCCTTCCCGGCCCGGTTCCGGCGCATACCATGTGGCTGATCTTTTACGGCCCTGCCACGGCGGTCCCACCCGGCCGCCGGAACCGGAGAACGGGAGCGACCTCATGAACCTCGGCGTGCGCTGGACCCTGCACGGGGACGGGAGAACGCCCGCCCCCGGGGCCGTCGTCCGCCCCGACGAGCGGCTGTCCTGGCCCCGTACCGCCGGGCTCGGGGCACAGCACGTGGTCGCCATGTTCGGCGCGAGCTTCGTCGCCCCGGTGCTGATGGGCCTCGACCCGAACCTTGCGATCATGATGTCCGGCATCGCCACGGTCGTCTTCCTGCTCGCGACGCGGGGCACGGTCCCCTCGTACCTCGGCTGCTCGCTCTCCTTCGTCGGCGTGGCCGCCGCGATCCGGGCCTCCGGCGGCAGCAGCGCCACCGTCACCGGCGCCGTCCTCGTCGTCGGCGCGGTGCTCTTCCTCGCCGGTCTCGCGGTGCGGAGGTTCGGCGCCCGGATCATCCACGCGGCGATGCCGCCGATCGTGACCGGCGCCGTCGTCATGCTGATCGGCTTCAACCTGGCCCCGGTGACCGCCTCCACCTACTGGCCGCAGGACCAGTGGACGGCGCTCCTGGTGATGCTCTTCACCGGTCTGGCCGTGGTCTGCCTGCGCGGCTTCTGGTCCCGGATCGCGATCTTCCTCGGCCTGGTCTTCGGCTACGCCCTCTCCTGGGTCCTCGACCTGGTCTTCGGCAAGATCCACTCGATGTCCCCCGCCGGCAAGGTCGAGGACCACTGGCGGCTCGACCTCTCCGGCGTGGGCCAGGCCGACTGGATCGGCCTGCCCTCCTTCCACGGCCCCAGCTTCGAGTGGTCCGCGATCCTCGTCGCGCTCCCCGTCGTCATCGCCCTGATCGCCGAGAACGCCGGCCACGTCAAGGCGGTCGGCGAGATGACCGGCGACAACCTCGACGACAAGCTGGGCACCGCGATCGCGGCCGACGGCGCCGCCTCCGTGCTGTCCACCGCCGTGGGCGGCCCGCCGAACACCACGTACTCCGAGAACATCGGCGTCATGGCCGCCACCCGCGTCTACTCCACGGCCGCCTACTGGGCCGCCGCCGGTTTCGCGCTGCTCTTCGGCCTCTGCCCCAAGTTCGGCGCCGTCGTCGCCGCCATCCCCGGCGGCGTCCTCGGCGGCATCACCGTCATCCTCTACGGCATGATCGGCCTGCTCGGCGCCCAGATCTGGATCAACGCCGGAGTCGACCTGCGCAACCCGCTCAACCTGGTCCCGGCCGCCGCCGGCATCATCATCGGCGTCGGCGGCGTGAAGCTGACCTTCACCGACACCTTCGAGCTCGGCGGCATCGCGCTCGGCACCATCGTCGTCATCACCGGCTACCACGTGCTGCGCGCCTTCGCCCCGGCGCACCTGAAGGCCTCCCCCGCCGAGCAGGAGCCGCTGCTGGACTCGGGCACCAGCTCGTACGAGAAGGACTCCGGCGACACGGCGAAGAACTGAGGTATTCGCCCGTTCCGGCGAAGCCGGGCCCCAGGGCCTCCCGCCCGGGCCCGGCTGCTGGAAGTCTGCCCCCATGGCGCAGACCCAGTGGACGGAAGAGCGGATCGGGCAGTTCGTGGCGGTCGACCCCGTGGTGGACCGGATGCGGTCGCTGCGGTCGGCCTGGCACCCGGCCGACGGGGTCGCGGTCTTCAACCGGGTGTACCTGACCGTCACCGAGGAGATCGGCCACGCCATCGCGGCCGGCGCCTTCGAGGACCGGCGGGCGGCGGCCACCCTGGACGTGCGCTTCGCCGAGCGGTACCTCGCCGCCGTCGACGCCCACGCGGCCGGCACCCCGGGCCCGGCCTGCTGGCGGCCGCTCTTCCACTACCGCCGGCACCCCGGCGTGACCCCGCTCCAGTTCGCGCTCGCCGGGATCAACGCCCACGTCGGGCACGACCTGGCCCTCGCCGTGGTCGACGCCTGCCACGCGCTGGAGTGCGGGCCCGGAGACCTGGAGGACGAGTTCGACCGGGTCGGCGACGTCCTCGTCCTCCTGGAGGAGCGGATCCGCGAGGAACTGATGCCGGGCCCTGACCTCCTGGAGATCGCGGACCCGCTGACCCATCTGCTCGGCTGCTGGAGCCTGGACCGGGCCCGCGACGGGGCCTGGCTGGCCGCCCGCTCGCTGTGGCAGCTGCGGGCGCTGCCCGGTCTCGCGGGCGAGTTCACCGAGCGGCTCGACCGCTCGGTGGGCCTGGTGGGGCGGATGCTGCTCACGCCCCTGGCCAGGCCCTGACCTCCGTACGGACTCAGTCCTCCGGCAGCTCGACCGGGGCGATCTCCTCGTAGACGTCGCCGGGGCCCGGGTTGGTGCCGTCGGTCTCGCCGCCGAAGTGGTGCATCACGCCCCACACCGCGTTGAGCGCCGTCTGCACCGCGCCCTCGGCCCAGCCGGCCGTCCACGAGATGTCGTCACCGGCGAGGAAGATGCCGCGCTTGTCCTCGGGGAGGCGGTCCTGCATGAAGTGGGTGAACAGACGCCGCTGGTAGCGGTAGTGGCCCGGCAGGTTGGCCTTGAAGGCGCCCATGAAGTAGGGCTCGTTCTCCCAGGAGACCGTCACCGGGTTGCCGATGATGTGCTTCCGGATGTCGACCTTCGGGTAGATCTCGCCGAGCGACTTCAGCATGACCTCCATCCGCTCGTTCGCGGAGAGCGGCAGCCACTTCAGGCTGTCGTCGCACCACGTGTACGAGAGGCAGATGGTGGCGGGCCTGTCCGGGCCGTCGTCCAGGAGGTACGTGCCGCGGGTCATCCGGTCGGTCAGCGTCATCGACATGACGTCCCGGCCGGTCTCCTCGTCCTTGTCCAGCCAGAACGGCCGGTCCACCGGGACGAACAGCTTCGAGCTCTCCATGTAGTGGGTGCGCTCGATCGCCGTCCAGTGGTCGATCGGGAAGAGCGAGTCGTCGCAGGCGATCTTGGAGAGCAGCATCCACGACTGGGCGGTGAAGATCGCCGCCTGGTAGGTGCGGATGTCGCCGGAGGCGTCGGTGACGGTGATCCGGTTGCCCGCCGTGCGGTTCAGCCGGGTGACGGCCGGCTTCGGCTGCCCGCCCTCGTGCAGCGAGGCCAGCGAGGTGCCCTGCGCCCAGTGGACGATCTTCTCCGGCTCGCGCTCCCACAGGCGCAGCGGCAGCTGCTGGGAGCCGCCGACGATGCCGCGGTGGTGGTCGTCGGCCTCGGTGTAGACGACCCGGAGGATCTCCAGGATGGAGTTGGGGAAGTCGGTGTCCCAGCCGCCGGTGCCGAAGCCGACCTGGCCGAAGATCTCACGGTGCCGGAAGGACTTGAAGGCCTCGGACTCGCAGAGGAAGCCGTAGAAGGTCTGGTTGTCGAGCTTCTCGACGAGCTTCGCCCAGATCTCGCGGATGCGCGGGACGTCGCGCTCGCGCATCGCCCGGTTCATGTCGGAGAAGTCGGCGCCCTCGTCGAGGCACTTGTTCCAGGCGGCGGCGACGTCGCGGTAGACCTGCGGCAGGTCGTCGACGGTCTCCGCGTAGTGCGACTCGCCCTTGAGGTCGACGACGGTCGACGGGGTGGCCTCGGCCAGCGGGTTCGGGAACGGCGTGGTCTCCAGGCCGACCAGGTCGATGTAGTGCTGGAGGGCGGTGGAGGAGGGCGGGAAGCGCATGGCGCCCATCTCCGCCGTCAGCCCCTCGGTCTCCGGGCCCTCGAAGCCCACCGTGCGCAGCCGGCCGCCGATCTGGTCGGCCTCGTAGACGACGGGCTTGAGGCCCATCTTCATCAGCTCGTACGCGGCGATGACGCCGGAGAGGCCGCCGCCGACGACCGCGACCTCCGCACCGTGCTCGGTGGCGGGTATCTGGCCGAGACCGGCCGGGTGGGCCAGGAAGTCGTCGTAGGCGTACGGGAAGTCCGGGCCGAACATGGTGATCGGCGGCTGCTGCTCGTCGGCGTGCTCGACGGCGTTGGGCACGGTGGACGTCATGGGGTACGGACTCCTTGCACGGGGGTGGGGCGGGAAGCGGAGGGGGCGGGGGCGGGGGCGGCTCAGACGAGGGAGCCGTAGAGGCCCGGCCTGCGGTCGCGGAGGTACGGGTTCTCCGCGCGGGAGGCCGCCAGGAGGTCGGGGTCGACGTCGCCGAGGACCAGCTCCTCGCCCCGGCCGGCGCGGGCCCGGGCGGTGCCGTCGGGACCGGCGAGCGCCGAGAGGCCGACGAACTCGAAGTCGCCCTCGGCCCCGGCGCGGTTGGCGTACGCGATGTAGAGCTGGTTCTCGAAGGCCCGCACCGGCACCACCGACTCCGGGACGATCTCGGCGGGGTGCATGAGCGCGGTCGGCACCAGGAGGAGGTCGGTGCCGGCCAGGGCCTGTGCCCGGACGTTCTCGGGGAACTCGACGTCATAGCAGATCATCAGGCCGACGGTGAGGTCGCCGAGGCGCGCCTGGACGAGCGGTTCGTCGCCGGGGGTGAACCACTTCAGCTCGAAGTCGCCGAAGAGGTGGGTCTTGCGGTAGTGCGCGAGCGGGGCGCCGTCGGCGCCGAAGAGCCGCGCCGCGTTGTAGATCACGCCGTGCCGCTCGGTGTCGCGCTCCGGGTAGCCGTAGCCGACGGCCAGGCCGTGGCGGGCGGCGATCCCGGCGGCCGCGCGGGCGGAGGGGCCGTCCGCGGGCTCGGCCAGGCGGGCGATGTCGGCGCCGATGGCGTAGCCGGTGAGGAAGAGCTCGGGTGCGAGCAGCAGTCCCGCCCCGGCGGCCGCGGCCCGGCCGGCGGCCTCGTCGAGGATCCGCAGATTGGCACTCACGTCGCCGAGCCGGCCGGAGCTCTGGAGCAGGGCGGTGCGCAACGCGGGCATGGTGAGTCCTCGTGGGAGCGGAGGGGAGGGAGGGGCGTCTCCGGGAGACGTCCAAAACGGTACGGTTCCGGGCTCGGCCCGGACAAGACGGGACCGTTGCGGACCGACCGTCGAACCGTTGCGCGATGTGCGACCTGAGCGGCGATTCGTTGCGCGGCGAGGGGACCGGGGCCGTACGCGCTCCGCGACCGGCGGCGCACCCCCGGATCGTCTGCACGGGCCACGCCCCCGCGGGGGCCCGGTGGAGGAGCGGGGACGTCCGGCCTGCCCGCCGTGAACCGCCCTGCCGGGACCCGCCCTCGTTCGGGGCGGTGCGGGCGGGGACAGGCGGCTTCGGCGTGGCGCCGCGGGAGCCCCCGTACCGGCGGGGGCCCGTGTCAGGCGGGCGAGCCCGAGGAGAAGCGCCGCAGCAGCGGCGAGAGCACCAGGACGGACTTGGTGCGCTCCACGAAGGGCTCGCCCGCGATCCGCTCCAGGACGCGCTCGAAGTGGCGCATGTCGGAGGCGAAGACCTGTACGACGGCGTCCGCGTCGCCCGTGACGGTCGACGCGGCCACCACCTCCGGATACCGCTCCAGGCCTCGCCGGATGTCGTCCGGCGAGGTGTTGTGGCGGCAGAAGATCTCGACGAAGCCCTCCGTCTCCCAGCCGAGCGCCGCCGGGTCCACCCGTACGGTGAAGCCGGTGATGGCGCCCTCGGCCCGGAGCCGGTCCACGCGCCGCTTCACGGCGGGGGCGGAGAGACCGACGAGCGAGCCGATGTCGGCGTAGCTTCGGCGGGCGTCCTCCGCGAGGGCGTGGACGATGCGTTCGTCGAGGTCGTTGAGTCGCACTACGGGTGGATCACTTCTCTGCGTCGGTGGCCAGTCGGGAGCGGCGCATGCCGTACAGGAAGTAGAACACGAGGCCCGCGGCCATCCAGGCACCGAAGTACACCCAGGTGATCAGGTCGAGGCTGTACATGCTGTATCCGCAGCAGAGGAAGCCGAGGACCGCGAAGACCGGGCCGAAGGGGACCTTGAAGGAGCGCTCCATGTCGGGACGGGTGAAGCGGAGCACCACGACGGCCACGTTGACCAGGGCGAACGCGAAGAGCGTGCCGATGCTGGTGGCGTTGACCAGCTCGCCGAGCGGGACGACGGCGGCGAGACCGCCGCAGAGCAGCGAGACGATGAGGGTGTTGGTGCGCGGGGTGCCGGTCTTCGCGTCGACCTTGCCGAAGACCTTGGGCACGAGGCCGTCGCGGGACATCGCGAAGAGGATGCGGGTCTGGCCGTAGAGGACGGTGAGGACCACGCTGGCGATGGAGATGACGGCGCCGGCGGCGAGCAGGGTGCCCCAGAAGCCCTGGCCGGTGACGTCGTTCATGATCGCGGCGAGCGTGGCGTCGGTGCCCGCGAACTTCTTCCAGTCCCAGGCGCCGACGGCGACGGCCGCGACGAGGACGTACAGCGCGGTGACGATGACGAGCGAGAGCATGATCGCCCGGGGCAGGTCGCGCTTGGGGTTCTTCGCCTCCTCGCCGGCCGTGGAGGCGGCGTCGAAGCCGATGTACGAGAAGAAGAGGATGGCACCGGCGGCGCCGACGCTCTCGATCCCGAGCGGCATGAAGTCGGAGTAGTTGCCGGACGTGAAGCCCATGAAGCCGACGGCGCAGAAGAGCACCAGGGCGGCGATCTTCACCACGACCATGATCGTGTTCGCGCGGGCCGACTCCTTGGCTCCGCCCAGCAGGAACAGCATCGCGAGGACGACGACGATCAGCGCCGGCAGGTTGAAGACGCCGCCGTCGCCGGGCGGCGCGCTGAGCGCCTCCGGGAGCGTGACGCCGATCGTGCCGTCGAGCAGCTCGTTCAGGTACTCGCCCCAGCCGACGGCCACGGCGGCGACCGACACGCCGTACTCGAGCATCAGGCACCAGCCGCACACCCAGGCCACGAGCTCGCCCAGAGTTGCGTACGCATACGAGTAGGAGGAGCCGGCGACCGGGATGGTGCCGGCCAGCTCGGCGTACGAGAGGGCTGAGAAGAGCGCGGTGAGACCGGCGAACACGAAGGCGAGCGTCACGGCCGGACCGGCCTCGGGGACCGCCTCGCCGAGGACGACGAAGATGCCGGTGCCGAGCGTGGCACCGATGCTGATCATGGTCAGCTGCCACATCGAGAGCGAGCGGCGGAGAGAGCCGCCCTCACCCTGTCCACCCTCCGCGACCAGGCGCTCCACCGGCTTGCGGCGGGTGAGGGCGGTCAGGACGGAAGTCTTGCGGGCGGTCGTGTCCTCGACCGGTGGGGCTGCGCCGTGGTCCAGCACTGCGGAGGCTCCTTATCGCTGCCTGTCGGTGGGACGGGGACCGCGACGGACGCGTGCCGGTGTGCGGGCATGCCGAAACAGGCCCACGGGGGCAGGAAGTCCGCCGAGCAGGCGGTCCCCGCCACTCCTGGTACGAGGGATGAGCCTAAGGCTGCGGCTTCGCACTTGTAATGCAGTGTTGTTGCGCAATGGCGGATGATCATTGCGCACTTCGGGCCCGGACGGGGAAACATTGCGCGCCCCCGCATGAATCGACACATCGGGGGCACTGGTGACCCGGCGGGTCCGCACGCGCCTTGACTCCTCGGCCCCGGTGGACCACCCTGCACGCGGCCGACCGGAGGTGCCGAGTGAGCTGGCTGGAGCCCGAACCCTTTCTGCGCGGCACGGCCTGGCGGGACGGCGACCGGCCGGTCCGGGCCGACCCCGCCGACCTGGAGCGGCTGCCCTGGGACATCGCGGAGCGGGCCGCGCTGCCGATCGGGGTGCGGGTGGAGTTCCGCGCGGAGCCGGGCACGACCGCGGTGGAGCTGCGCTACCGCGCGGCCGTCCCGGCGGCCGGCGACCAACTGCGGTCGCTGCGGCACCTGTTCGCGCTCTGGCAGGACCGCCGGTGCGTCGCGGAGGTCTTCGCCGACCCCGCGGAGGAGGCCACGGTACGGCTCCGGCTCCCGCCGGGCGGCGGGGAGTTCACCGTCCACCTGCCGGAGGGACAGGCGCCCGTGGTGCGCGCGCTGCGGGCCGTCGGCGGCGCCCTCTCCCCCACCCCGCGCCGCCCCCGCTGGCTGGTCCAGGGCGACTCGATCACCGAGGGCTGGTGGTCCACCCGGCCCGCCCACTCCTGGCCCGCCGTCGCCGGGCGCGCGCTGGGGCTCGACCCGGTCAACCTCGGCTACGCGGGCGGGGCCCGCGGCGAACTCCCCCTCGCGGAGCAGCTGTCCAGGCTGCCGGGCGAGCTGATCACCCTGGCCTTCGGCACCAACTGCTGGGACCGGGTCCCCGCGTCGCCGGAGTGGCTGCACGCCACGGTCGGGGCCTACGTGCGCCTGATCCGCCGGGGCCACCCCCGCACCCCGCTGCTCCTCGTCTCCCCGGTGCTGCGCCCGGCCGCCGAACACACCCGCAACGCCCTCGGCGCCACCCTGACGGAGCTGCGGCGCGCCATGGAGCGGGCGGTCCTCGACCTCGCGGCCGCCGACCCCCGCCTCGCGCTGCTCCCCGGCCGGCCGATCCTCGGTCCCGAGCACCTGGCCGACGGCCTCCACCCGAACGACCGGGGCCACGCCCGCATGGCCCGGGCGGTGGCGACGGCGCTCACCGCCGCCGGAGCCCTCCCCCGCGCCGCCTGACGGCCCCGGGGGCCGGAGGGGCCCGCAAGGGCGCCTCCAGGGCCCTTCGCGGGGCTCCCCCGCGCACGGGGCGCCCGGGGAGAGCCGCGCGTGCACGGCCCGGAGCGGGCGCCGTCCCCGGAGCGCGTGCCGTCCCCCGGGCCCCGGGGACGCCGAAGGCCCCCGGGGGCGGTGCTCCCGGGGGCCCTCATGCCTGGGGCGGGGAAGATCAGCTCCAGCTGGCGTGGAGCGGCTTGCCCTCCGCGTAGCCGGCGGCGGACTGGATGCCCACGACCGCCCTCTCCTCGAACTCGGCGAGCGAGCCCGCGCCCGCGTAGGTGCAGGAGGAGCGGACGCCCGCGATGATCGAGTCGATCAGGTCCTCGACGCCCGGACGGGCCGGGTCGAGGAACATCCGCGAGGTCGAGATGCCCTCCTCGAAGAGCGCCTTGCGGGCGCGGTCGTAGGAGGACTCGTCGGAGGTCCGGTTGCGCACCGCGCGGGCGGACGCCATGCCGAAGGACTCCTTGTAGGCGCGGCCCTGCGCGTCCGTCTGGAGGTCGCCGGGGGACTCGTACGTCCCGGCGAACCAGGAGCCGATCATCACGTTGGACGCGCCGGCGGCGAGCGCCATGGCGACGTCGCGCGGGTGCCGGACGCCTCCGTCGGCCCAGACGTGCTTGCCGTACTTCTTCGCCTCGGCGGCGCACTCCAGGACGGCCGAGAACTGCGGGCGGCCGACACCGGTCATCATGCGGGTGGTGCACATGGCGCCGGGGCCCACGCCGACCTTGATGATGTCGGCGCCCGCCTCGATGAGGTCCTTGACGCCCTCGGCGGCGACGATGTTGCCCGCGACGATCGGGACCTGCGGGTCGAGCGCCCGGACGGTCCGGATGGCGGAGATCATCGACTCCTGGTGCCCGTGGGCGGTGTCGATGACGAGCGTGTCGACGCCCGCGTCGAGGAGCAGCTTGGCCTTGCCGGCCACGTCGCCGTTGATGCCGACGGCGGCGGCGATGCGCAGCTTGCCGTCCGCGTCCACGGCCGGGGTGTACAGGGTGGCCCGCAGGGCGCCCTTGCGGGTGAGGATGCCCGCCAGGCGCCCGTCCGCGTCGACGGCGGGGGCGTAGCGGCGGTTGGCGCCGTCGAGGGTGTGGAAGGCCTCGCGGGGGTCGATGTCCGCGTCCAGCAGGAGGAGGTCCTTGGACATGACCTCGGAGAGCTGGGTGAAGCGGTCGACGCCGGTGAGGTCGGCGTCGGTGACGACGCCGACGGGGCGGCGGTGCTCGTCGACGACGACGCCGGCCTCGTGCGCGCGCTTGGGCAGCAGCGCGAGGGCGTCCGCGACGGTCTGGTGCGGCTCCAGCACGATGGGGGTGTCGAGGACCAGGTGGCGGCCCTTCACCCAGGAGATGACCTCGGTGACGACCTCGATCGGGATGTCCTGGGGGATGACGACGAGGCCGCCCCGGCGGGCGACGGTCTCGGCCATGCGGCGGCCGGCGATCGCGGTCATGTTGGCGACGACCAGCGGGATCGTCGTACCGGTGCCGTCGGGGGCGGAGAGGTCCACGGCCTGACGGGAGCCGACGGCCGATCGGCTCGGCACCATGAACACATCGTCGTACGTGAGGTCGTACGGCGGCTTGACGTCATTGAGGAAACGCACGTGCTGACATCCCAGTCGTTCGGATCGGCCCCTAGGCATTTCAGCCAGGGGAAAAAGCACGTAGTTCATTGTCCCACGCCGGGTGCGCGGGGTGCTGCGGTCGGATCGTCCGAGCCTTGCGAGGGGGCGCTTGTGCGATCCTCCCAACCACCGAGCGCGAGGAGGACCGCGAGGCCGGGACGGCTGGTGCAGGCCGCCGCGGCGAAGACCTCCTGCGCGGTGGCCCAGTCGTCCGGTGCGGCCCGCGCATAAGCGTGCCAGCCCGTCACCACGATCGCCATGGGTTCGTCCAGATCGGCCAGGCTGTCGGCGAGCGCGTCCCAGTTCCGCCCGAACCAGCCGGGCAGCGGGAGGGCCCGTGCGCAGCGGTCCATGAAGGCGGCCCTGTCGGTGACCCCGCGCAGGTCGAGGACGACGGCGTCATCGAGCTCCATCCGCGACCACCTCCCGGAAGCTCTCGTAGTGGTCGTCGGTGTAGTACCGCTCGCCGTCCCCGCCGGTGACGATCCGCCGGGCACCCCGGTCGCGCTCGCCCGGGGTGCGGACGGTGTACTCGTGGTAGTGACCGCGCTCGCGGCGCGGCAGGATCCGCTCGAAGTTCGAGAAGACGACCCCGTCCCTGGCGTACGGGAAGGGCCCGCCGGCGCGGATCAGCGCGAGGGTCTCACGGGCCTCCGGGGGCAGCTCCGCCTCCCGGACGACCGGCAGGCCGGAGGCGCGCGAGGGGGTCGTGACGGCGGAGGGGGCGGGCTCGGCCGTCGCGGCGGTCCGGGAGGGGGCGGCGGTGGCCGTGGACGTGCCCGTCCCGGCGGAGCAGCCGGTGAGGAGCAGCGACAGCCCGGCCAGGAGGGCGAGCCCGAGCCGGACGCAGCGAGCGGTCATGCCCCGATGCTGTCACCGCCCGCCCGGCCCCGCCCCGGGGGCGCGCCCGGGCGGACGAACCGCGCGGACGGGCGGGGCGAGCGGCACCCGTGCGGACCGGGCACGCGCGAGGGGCGCCGACCGTGCCCTCGGTCGGCGCCCCTCGCGGCGGCGCGTGCGGACGGTCAGCGGCCGTCCGGTCCGGTGTCGGGGTCGGTGCGGTCGAGGGCCGGGTGCGGGCCCGGGCTGAACTCGCCGAGCAGGTAGTCGGCGGCCGAACGGTCGGTGACCAGGCTGGTGACGAGGCCGGAGCGGAGCACCGCGCCGATCGCCGCCGCCTTGCGCTGGCCGCCCGCGATGGCGACGACCTCGGGGATCCGGCGCAGCCGGTCCGCCTCCACCGTGATGCACCGCTCGCCCAGGTCGCGGCCGACCCTGCGGCCCTCGGCGTCGAAGAGGTGCGCGGACATCTCGGCGGCCACGCCCAGGGAGGCGTAGTGGGCGCGCTCCTCCTCGGAGAGCATGTCGTGGACGGTGGAGATGCCCGGCTCCCAGGAGCCGATGGAGACGCAGGCGACGGTGACCTTGTCGAAGTACTCGAAGGCCCGGGCGATGCCCGTCTGGCTGCGCAGCGCGGCGGCCGTGGCCGGGTCCGGCAGGAGCATGGGCGCGTAGATGGGGTGCGCCTCGCCGCCGGAGACCTGGGCGGCGCGCCGGACCGCCTCGACCGAGCCGCGCTCGGCGGTCCCGGCGTCGTACACGCCGGTGAGCTGGACGACCGTGCAGGGCGGCAGCCGGTCGAGGGCGGCCGCCATGTGGATGGTCGAACGGCCCCAGGCGAGGCCCAGCACGTCGCCCTCGTTGACCAGCTCGCCGAGCAGGTCGGCGGCGACCTCGCCGAGGTTCTCCGGGTCGGGCGACTCGTCGTCCTCGGCCGGGGACTCGACGACGACGGCGTGGCGGAGCCCGTATCGGGCGCGCAGCGCGTCGGAGCGTTCGGCGTCCAGCTCGGCCGGTACCCGGATCTCGATGCGCACGAGATCCCGCTCCAGAGCGGTCTCCAGGACCCGGGCCACCTTGAAGCGGCTCACGCCGAACTCCTCGGCGATCTGGATCTTGGACTTCCCCTCCAGGTAGAAACGGCGTGCCATGGCCGCCGCCTGCACCAGCTCCGCGGGGCCCATCCGCAGGGCTGATCGTCCCGCCGACATTCCCGCCACCGCGATCTCCTCACTGCTGTACACGCACCGCTGTCCACGGTCCGTGTTCGTTCACACTCTGGACCCGCTGTTCATCCTGTCAGAAACGGCGGGCCTTGATCAGTCCTGTCGGCGGCCCGTCGGACCGCGTTCACCGGCCGGAGGCTCAGTGGCCACACGCCCAGGCGGCACCGGCCGTGGCGGCGTCCGCCTTGGCGCGCAGAGCGGCGACCGCGGCGGCCGGGTCGGCCGCGCCGTAGACCGCCGAGCCCGCCACGAAGACGTCCGCGCCCGCCTCGGCGCAGCGCTCGATGGTGGACTCGGAGACGCCGCCGTCGACCTGGAGCCACAGTTCCAGTCCGTGCTTGGCGATGAGCTCACGGGTGCGGCGGATCTTGGGCAGCATGATGTCGAGGAAGGCCTGGCCGCCGAAGCCAGGCTCGACGGTCATGACGAGCAGCATGTCGAGCTCGGGGAGCAGGTCCTCGAAGGGCTCGATGGGGGTGGCCGGCTTGAGCGCCATGGAGGCCCGGGCGCCCTTGGCGCGGATCTCCCGGGCGAGCCGGACCGGCGCGGCGGCGGCCTCGACGTGGAAGGTGACGGAGCCCGCGCCGGCCTCCACGTACTGCGGCGCCCAGCGGTCCGGGTCCTCGATCATCAGGTGGCAGTCGAGGGGCGTGGCGGTCGCCCGGCTGAGCGACTCGACGATCGGCACGCCCAGCGTCAGATTGGGCACGAAGTGGTTGTCCATGACGTCGACGTGCAGCCAGTCGGCCCCGTCGACGGCCTCGGCCTCGTCCGCGAGGCGGGCGAAGTCTGCGGAGAGGATGCTGGGATTGATCTGCGCCATGTGCCAAGCCTGCCACGTTCTCGGGGACTTCTTCGCCGCGGAGCGGTGAGCGCTTCCCGCGGCGGGGGACGTACTGGTACGTACCAGGGGAAACCGTCAGGCGGTCCGGCGGATCAGCGCCAGGTACATGGCGTCCGTGCCGTGCAGATGCGGCCACAGCTGGACGTCGGGACCGTCCCCGAGGGAGTCGACGCCGGGGAAGAGGGGCCGGGCGTCGATCAGCTCGGCGCCGCCGGTCCTCTTGAGCACGTCGTCCACGACGACCCGGGTCTCGGCGAGGTGCGGCGAGCAGGTCGCGTAGCCGACGACCCCTCCGACGCGCACGGCCCGCAGCGCCTCGGCGAGCAGCCCCCGCTGGAGCGGGGCGAAGCCGTCGAGGTCCTCGGGGCGGCGGCGCCAGCGGGCCTCGGGACGGCGGCGCAGGGCGCCCAGACCGGAGCACGGCACGTCGACCAGGACGCGGTCGAAGACGCCCTCGCGCCACGGCGGGCGGGTGCCGTCGGCGGCGATGACCCGGTACGGGCCGGGGTTGCCGGCCAGCGCGCGCTCGACCAGCCGGGCGCGGTGCGGCTGCTTCTCGGAGGCGAGCAGGGCGGCGCCGCGCTCGGCGGCCAGCGCGCCGAGGAGCGCGGCCTTGCCGCCGGGGCCGGCGCAGCCGTCGAGCCAGCGGGTGTCGGGGCCCTCCAGCGGCGCGTTCGCCAGCGCGATCGCGACGAGCTGGCTGCCCTCGTCCTGGACGCCGGCCCGCCCGTCCCGGACGGCCTCGATGGCCCCGGGCTCGCCGCCGTCGGTGAGCCGGAGGGCGTACGGGGACCAGCGGCCGGGCTCGGTCTCGGCGGCCCCGGCCAGCTCCTCGACGCCGACCCGGCCGGGCCGGGCGACGAGGGTGACCTCGGGCCGCTCGTTGTCCGCCTCCAGGAGCGCCTCGATGCCGGCGCGGCCGCCGCCGAGGGCGTCCCACAGCGCGGAGACCACCCAGCGGGGGTGGGAGTGGACGACGGCGAGGTGGTCCTCGGCGTCCTTCTCGTACGGCGGGGCGACCTCGGCCACCCAGGCGTCGAGGTCCTGCCGCGTGATCTTGCGGAGCACGGCGTTGACGAACTTGGCCCGCCCCTCGCCGAGCACGGCGCGGGCCAGCTCGACGGTGGCGGAGACGGCGGCGTGCGGCGGGATGCGCGTCCCGAGCAGCTGGTGCGCCCCGAGGGAGAGCACGTCGAGCACCGGCGGGTCGACCTCGCGCAGCGGCCGGTCCACACAGGCCGCGATGATCGCGTCGTACGTCCCCTGGCGCCGCAGCGTCCCGTAGACCAGCTCGGTCGCGAGCGCCGCGTCCCGGGCCTCGAAGCCCTCCTTCTCCCGCGCCTTGCGCAGCAGCGGCGGCAGGACGAGGTTGGCGTACGCGTCCCGCTCGTCGACCGCCCGCAGCACCTCGAAGGCGAGCATCCGCACGGGGTCCTTCTTGGGCCGGCGGTGGGGCTTGGGGGGACGGCGACGTGCCTGCTCGCTCAAAGGTGCTCCGCGTGACGAAATGAGGGGGTCGAACCTCCCCAGCCTACGTCGCCGGCGGGGCGGCGGGGTCCGGCGGCCCCGGTGCGGGGCCCGGAGCGTATTGCCCCCGTCGCGGGCCCGGGCCGATCATGCGGGGATGAGAACCGACGTGCGGACCTTCGTCGACGAGGGCGCCCTGCCCGACCAGGAGGCGGACGAGGAGGAGATCGCGCGCCGCGAGCGTCAGCTCCTGGCGATCGCGCGCCCGGTCACGGCCGAGGAGGCCGCGGCGCTCGCCGGCTGTTTCGGTCCCGACGACTGCTACGGCCTCGCGTGGTCCCTCGTCCACCTCGTCGAGACCGCGCCGGTCCCGCCTCCGGTCGTGCCGCGCCCCGGGCCGGACGCCGCCTGGTGGGCCGAGACGCTCTGGCGCCGGTGGGGCGACCCCGCGGAGGCCGATGCGGAACCCGACGGCTGAGGGGCCGGCGGCGTCAGGCCCCGAGGCGCTCCCCCGGGGCGATGCGGACGCCGCGGGCCCAGTCGGCGGCCTTCATGGGCTTCTTGCCCTGGGGCTGGACCCAGAGGAGCTCGACGCCGTGGGAGCCGGTGCCGGCGTACACGTTGTTCTTGCCGGCCGCCAGCTCGCCGGGGGCGAGGTCGGTGCGGTCGGGGACCGGGGCGAGCTGGACGAGCTTGAGGCGCTCGCCGCGGAAGAGGGTCCAGGCACCCGGCGCCGGGGTGCAGCCGCGGACGACCCGGTCGACCCGCAGGGCGGGCGCGGCGAAGTCGACGTGGGCGTCCTCCACCTCGATCTTCGGGGCGAGGGTGATGCCGTCGGCGGGCTGCGGGACCGCCTTGAGGGCGCCGTCCTCGATGCCGTCCATGGTGGCGGAGAGCAGGCCCGCGCCGGCGAAGGCGAGGCGGGTGAGCAGGTCGCCGCTGGTGTCGGTGGGGCGGATCTCCTCGGTGACCACGCCGTAGACCGGGCCGGAGTCGAGGCCCCGCTCGATCTGGAAGGTGCTGGCGCCGGTCACCTCGTCGCCCGCCATCAGCGCGTGCTGCACGGGGGCCGCGCCGCGCCAGGCCGGGAGGAGCGAGAAGTGCAGGTTGACCCAGCCGTGCGCGGGGATGTCGAGGGCCTTCTGCGGCAGCAGCGCGCCGTAGGCGACGACCGGGCAGCAGTCGGGGGCGATCTCGCGCAGCCGGGCGAGGAAGTCCTCGTCGCGCGGATGGGCCGGCCGCAGGATCTCGATGCCCTCCTCCTCGGCCCGCTGCGCGACCGGGCTGGCGACCAGCCGCCGCCCGCGGCCCGCGGGTGCGTCCGGGCGGGTGACCACGGCGGCGACCTCGTGACGGCCGGAGGCGAGCAGGGCGTCCAGGGCGGGGACGGCGACCTCGGGGGTGCCTGCGAAGACCAGCTTCATGGGTGGCGACTGCCTGTCTGTCCGGGGGCGTTGCGGGCGACACACCAGTCTAGGCGCCCGGCCGGGAGGGGGCGTACGCGACGGCGAGCGCCCCGCGCATATGCGTGTACGCCCCCGCAGCGTGACCCAACTCCCGGTGGCGCGTTGGTCAAGAGAGATTGACCGTATCGGGCCGCCGTCCCCCCTGCGGCCCGCCCTTCCATCGCCGGTTCGAGAGGCTTTCACATGGCCGACCACGCAACCCACGACGCCCAAGCCCGGGCGAGTCTGCACCTGTTGGTGCGGGACATCGAGCGGGTCCGGCGGCAGGTGGACGCACTGCGCACGCTCACGGCCCAGCTGGGCAATGTCTACCGCCCTCGCCGCTCCGGCCCGTCCACGGGCTTCGTCGTCTACGGCCGCGCGCCCGCCCCCACCGTACGGCTCGCCCAGGAGCTCCGCGACAGCGTCGAGACCCTGGTGACCGCCGCCGTCGAGTTCGACCGCTCCCTCGGCTTCTCCTGGGACGCCGTGGGCTCCGCGCTCGGCGTCACCAAGCAGGCCGTCCACCGCCGCTACGGCGCCCGCAGGGCACCCCAGCAGCCCGTGGTGGAGCCGGAGCGCGAGGACGCGCCGGGCGTGCCCCGCCCGCTCCCGTCGGTGCCGGCCGCCCGCTCGATGCCGCCGCAGCCGACCTCGGGGAGCGCCACCCTCCGCGAGGAGCCCCGCTCGCCCGCCTTCCCCAGCCCGCGCAACGCCTGACCCGCGGACACGACGACCGGCCGCCATCCCCTGGCCGAAGGGGGCGGCGGCCGTCGTCGCGTCCGGCCCGTCAGCCGATGTCCGGCGGGTCCACCCTGATCCGGACGGGGTCCCCGGTGCCGCGGGCCTGGCGGCTCGCCCGGGCGTGCTTGAGGGCCTGGGCGAGGGCCGCGCCGCTGCCGGGCGGGACCCGGACCAGGGCCCGGTCCCACCGCTCGCCGGGCGGCGGGTCCCCGGGCCTGCGCACCCCCCCGGGACGGACCACCGGCAGCGGCACCGGCCCGAGGACCTCCGCGTCCATGGGCAGCGCGGCACCCGCCAGGAAGGTCTCCACCGACTCGGGCGGCCCGCTGACCGCGGCCATCCGGGAGACCGGCGGAAAGCCCAGCTCGGCGCGCTCGGCCAGCTCCCGCTGGGCGTGCCCGACCGGGTCCCAGCGGACGAGGGCCTGCACGGGCCGGAGCGTCGGCTCGGCGACCACCACCACGGTGCCGCCCTCGGCCTGGCCCCGCACCAGCGAGGCCGCGTCCATCCAGCGGCGCAGCGCCTCCTCGCCGGCCCGCAGGTCGGGGCGGCCGAGCAGCGCCCAGCCGTCGAGCAGCAGGGCCGCCGCGTAGCCGCCGTCGGCGACCGGTTCGGCGCCGGGGGTGGAGACGACCAGGGCGGGACGGTCCGGGACCCGGTCCAGGACGTGGTCGCGGCCGGAGGTCCGCACCGGCACCGCGGGGAAGGCCCGGCCCAGCTCCTCCGCGGTCCGCCGGGCGCCGACCACCTGGGCCCGCAGCCGGGTCGAGCCGCAGGCCTCGCAGTGCCAGGCGGGGGCCTCCCGCCCGCACCAGCCGCAGTGCAGCTCGCGCTGGTCGGGCGCCTCCAGCGGCCCGGCGCAGTGCCGGCAGCGGGCGGGCGTCCGGCACTGCTGGCAGGCGAGCCGGGGCACGTACCCCCGCCGGGGCACCTGGATCAGGACCGGCCCGCTGCGCAGCCCGTCCCGCAGGGTCTCCCAGGCGAGCGAGGGCAGCCGGGCGGCGCGGGCGGCGCCGTCCCGGGCGAGGAGGTCGTCGCCGACGGTGCGGACGAGGGGGGCGGCCCGGCGGACCTGCTCCCGGTCGGCGGCGAGCGGCCGCGCCCAGCCGGACTCGACGAGCTGGGCGGCCTCGACGGTGCAGCCGGTGGAGCCCAGGAGGAAGGCGCACCGGTCGTGGGCGGCGCGCAGCAGCAGCACCTCGCGGGCGTGCGGCTGCGGGGCGTGCGGGTCGCTGTGGCTGCCGTCGCCGTCGTCCCACAGGACGACCAGGCCCAGGTGGGCGACCGGCGCGAACATGGCGGCGCGGGTGCCGACGACGGCCCGCACGGAGCCGCGCCGGACGGCGAGCCACTGGGCGTACCGCTTCTCGGGCCCGGCCTCGGCGGTGAGCACCGCGTGCCGGCCCTCCCCCAGGACGCCGGTCAGCGCCGCGTCGACCCGCCCGGCGGCGCGCCCGTCGGGCACCACGACGAGGGCGCCCCGCCCCGAGGCGAGCGTGGCGGCGACCGCGCGGGCGATCTCCTCGGCCCAGTGCGGTCCCGGCAGCGCCGTCCAGACGGCCCGGGGCGCCCCGCCGCCCGCGAGCGACTCCAGGAACGCCGCCCCCTGCCCGTACCGGCTCCAGGTGCCCGGCGCGGGCGGCGGGGGCGGCGGCAGCGGCGCGGGCGAGGGGCGCCGCTCGGCGGCGGCGCTGCGCGGCGGCACGGCGAGCTGGAGCACGTCGGCGAGACTGCCCGCGTACCGGTCGGCCACGGCCCGGGAGAGGGCCAGCAGCTCGGGCCCGAGCACCGGCTCCGGGGACACCACGTCCGCGAGCGCGGCCAGCGGCCCCGAGTAGTCGGAGGCGGCCCGCCGCTCGACGAGGAACCCGTCGATCAGCCGCCCGCCCTCGCGCCGCCCGCCCCGCACCTGCCCGGACCCGGCCCCGAACCGCACCCGGACCCGGACCCCCGGCCGCGCGACGGCGTCGAGCTCCTCGGGCACGGCGTAGTCGAAGAACTGGTCGAGGTGGAGCACGCCCTTGTTCACCACCACCCGCGCGACCGGGAGCTCCTTGGCGAGCGCGGCCCCCCGCCAGGTACGCGGCTTGGCCTTCGGCACCTTCGCCTTCCGCACGGTCTCCCGAATGAGCGCGAGCTGCTCGGGCCCCTCGGAATTCTCCTTCTCGCTGCTCACAGCCCCATACCTACCAGACGGCTCGGACAGCGGGCGGACGGCGGAAGCCCGGCACCCCCTGGGGGTGCCGGGCTTCCGCCGCCGTGCTGCCGTTTACAGGCCGGCGGCCTTCTTCAGGGCGTCGACGCGGTCGGTGCGCTCCCAGGTGAAGTCCGGCAGCTCGCGGCCGAAGTGGCCGTAGGCGGCGGTCTGGGAGTAGATCGGGCGGAGCAGGTCGAGGTCGCGGATGATCGCGGCCGGGCGGAGGTCGAAGACCTCGCCGATGGCGTTCTCGATCTTCTCGGTCTCGACGGCGTTGGTGCCGAAGGTCTCGACGAAGAGGCCGACCGGCTCCGCCTTGCCGATGGCGTAGGCGACCTGGACCTCGCAGCGGGAGGCGAGGCCCGCCGCCACCACGTTCTTGGCGACCCAGCGCATGGCGTAGGCGGCCGAGCGGTCGACCTTGGACGGGTCCTTGCCGGAGAAGGCACCGCCGCCGTGGCGGGCCATGCCGCCGTACGTGTCGATGATGATCTTGCGGCCGGTGAGACCGGCGTCGCCCATCGGACCGCCGATCTCGAAGCGCCCGGTCGGGTTCACCAGCAGCCGGTAGCCCTCGGTGTCGAGCTTGATGCCGTCCTCGACGAGCTCGCCCAGGACGTGCTCGACGACGAACTCGCGGATGTCGGGCGCGAGCAGCGA
>NZ_BMVV01000027.1 GCF_014650895.1 Streptomyces omiyaensis | reverse complement strand
GCCCGGCGGTGCGCCCTCGGCGCCCTCGGCCCCTCCCACGACCTCTGCCCGATCGGCTGCTGCCCGGCCCGCACCGAACACCCCGCCGCCGCCGGCGCCGACAGTCCCTACGCCTGAGGAGCCCCACCGTGAGCCCCGCACCCGCCCCCCTGCACGCCGAGCTGCTCGACCTGGCCCTGGAAGCCGCGCGCCGGGCCGGCGCCCTGCTGCGCGACGGCCGGCCCGAGGACCTGGCCGTGGCCGCCACCAAGACCAGCGCCATCGACGTCGTCACCGAGATGGACATCGCCGCCGAGAAGCTGATCACCGGCTTCCTCGCGGAGCACCGGCCCGAGGACGGCCTGCTCGGCGAGGAGGGCGCCGCCACCCCCGGCACCAGCGGCGTCCGCTGGGTCATCGACCCCCTCGACGGCACCGTGAACTACCTCTACGGCCTGCCGTCCTGGGCGGTCTCCATCGCCGCCGAGCTCGACGGCGAGACCGTCGTCGGCGTCGTCGAGGCCCCGCTGCGCGGCGAGACCTACCGGGCGGTCCGCGGCGGCGGCGCGTACCTGGGCGAGCGCCGGCTCGCCGTCCGCACAGCGCCCCCCTTCGAGCAGGCCCTCCTGGGCACCGGCTTCGGCTACGTGCAGGCCCGCCGCTCCCACCAGGCCGAGGTCCTTCGGGAGGTCCTGCCGCTGGTCCGGGACATCCGGCGGGGCGGCTCGGCCGCGATCGACCTGTGCGACGTGGCGGCCGGCCGGCTCGACGCGTACTACGAGCGCGGCCTCAACCCCTGGGACCACGCGGCGGGGGCCCTGATCGCCCGCGAGGCGGGCGCGCGCACCGGCGGACGCCCGGGGGAGCCCGAGTCCGGCGAACTGGCCGTGGCGGCCCCCGAGGGACTCTTCGAGCCGCTCCAGGAGCTCCTGGAGCGGCTGGGCGCCTGGCACGACTGAGACCCGGCCCCCGACGCGGCGGTGCCCCCGGAGCCGATCGGCTCCGGGGGCACCGCCGCGGCACTCCCGGGGGAGTGCCGCCGCTCAGGCGCTCTGCGCGCAGACCGGTGCGACCTGCACACCGTGCTCCGCGGCCAGCCGGTGCAGGTCCTCCAGCTCGGCCTGCTCGACCTCCGCGAGGTACTCGTCGCCGGTCTCGCGGGCGCGCGTGAGGTCCGACTGCGTCGTCCTGATGCGGTGCAGCAGTCCTGCGGTGAACGCGTCCATGCGCCCCTCCTCGTGGGTCCGGTGGCACGGGGCGTGCCGAGGGTGGGTGGATCACGCGCTGTCCGCTCCCGGGGGACGGAAGAGCCGTGGGCGTGCCACATACAGGGCGTGATCGCGGGGTGTGCAGAAGGTCCTCCCCAGGCCTCCTCGCACGGAAACCTCAACTGGCCCGCGAATCATGTGAATTCTTCGCGCCCCCTCCGCGCCCCCCGTCCGCGCCTCCCGCCTGCGCACCGTCCGTGCGCGGCCTGTGCACCGTCCGTGCGCCCGCCCGCGTCCTTGCCCGTGTCCTCTTCCGGGGAAGGCCCCGCACCGCCGTCTTACAGCCGGTTTACGCGCGTACGGGGCAGGATGGGCACGCACAGTCAGTACTCAGGATTGCCCGCCGGTCCGCCCGGACCGGAGCGCCGAAGGAAGGAAGAACGACGTGCGCGTACTCGTCGTCGAGGACGAGCAGCTGCTCGCCGATGCGGTGGCCACCGGACTGCGCCGGGAGGCCATGGCCGTCGACGTCGTGTACGACGGCGCCGCCGCGCTGGAGCGCGTCGGGGTCAACGACTACGACGTCGTCGTCCTCGACCGCGACCTGCCCCTGGTCCACGGCGACGACGTCTGCCGCAGGATCGTCGAGCTTGGCATGCCCACCCGCATCCTGATGCTCACCGCCTCCGGCGACGTCAGCGACCGCGTCGAGGGCCTGGAGCTGGGCGCCGACGACTACCTTCCGAAGCCCTTCGCCTTCACCGAGCTCACCGCGCGCGTCCGCGCCCTGGGGCGGCGCACCTCCGTGCCGCTGCCGCCCGTCCTGGAGCGCGCCGGCATCAAGCTCGACCCCAACCGCCGCGAGGTCTTCCGGGACGGCCGGGAGGTCCAGCTCGCCCCCAAGGAGTTCGCCGTCCTGGAGGTGCTGATGCGCTCCGAGGGGGCCGTCGTCTCGGCGGAGCAGCTCCTGGAGAAGGCCTGGGACGAGAACACCGACCCGTTCACCAACGTGGTCCGGGTCACCGTCATGACCCTCCGCCGCAAGCTGGGCGAGCCTCCCGTCATCGTCACCGTCCCCGGCTCCGGCTACCGGATCTGACCCGATGGCCGCCACCCCGGCGTCGCCCCCGCAGACGCCACCGAAACCCACCTGGGACCCGCGGGACCCGGTCAGGCCGCTGCTCCGGCCGACCATCCGGATACGCCTCACGCTGCTCTACGGCGGCATGTTCCTGATCGCCGGCATCCTGCTGCTGTCGATCATCTACCTCTTCACCGCGCAGGCCCTCAGCCACAGCGCCGCCCAGCTGCCCTTCAAGATCGTCACGGGCGAGGTCCAGCCCACCACCTCGTGGTGCGTGCTGCCCGACAAGGGCACCGGCGAGCAGTTCAACGAGGCCGTCTCCGTCTGTCTGCGCCAGCAGACCGACCGGGCCCTGGACGACCTGCTGCGCCGCTCTCTCTTCGCCCTCCTGGGCCTGAGCATCATCGCCTTCGCCTTCGGCTACGCCATGGCGGGCCGGGTGCTCTCGCCGCTCGGCCGGATCACCCGCACCGCCCGCCAGGTGGCCGGCTCCGACCTGGCCCGCCGGATCGAGCTGGACGGCCCGGACGACGAGCTGAAGGAGCTCGCGGACACCTTCGACGAGATGCTGGAGCGCCTGGAGCGGGCCTTCACCGCCCAGCAGCGCTTCGTCGCCAACGCCTCGCACGAGCTGCGCACCCCGCTGGCGATCAACCGCACGCTCCTGGAGGTCCACCTCTCCGACCCCGGGGCGCCGGTGGAGCTCCAGCAGCTCGGCAAGACGCTGCTGGCCACCAACGAGCGCAGCGAGCAGCTGGTCGAGGGCCTGCTGCTGCTCGCCCGCAGCGACAACCAGATCGCCGAACGCAAACCCGTCGACCTGGCCGAGGTCGCCGAGCGGGCGGTCGACCAGGTGCACGGCGAGGCCGGGGCGAAGGGCGTGGAGATCCGCGGCGAGCGGGCCCCCGTCGTCGTCCAGGGCAACGGCGTCCTGCTGGAGCGGATCGCCCTGAACCTGCTCCAGAACGCCGTGCGGTACAACGTTCCCGAGGGAGGCTGGGTCGAGGTCACCACCGAGGCCCAGCACGGTCAGGCGGTGCTCGTGGTCTCCAACACGGGCCCGGTGGTCCCGGCGTACGAGATCGACAACCTCTTCGAGCCGTTCCGCAGGCTCCGGCAGGAGCGGACCGGCAGCGACAAGGGGGTCGGTCTGGGACTGTCGATCGCGCGGTCGGTGGCCCGGGCGCACGGTGGACGCATCAGCGCGCAGCCCCGCGAAGGGGGCGGTCTGGTGATGCGTGTCACTCTTCCGATCTGACAGACTGCGGGGGCGGAGCCCGATCTGTTCGCTTTGAGCGGAATTATCGGAAGCCCGTCCTGAGATGGCCGTGTGTGATCGATCACAAGCGCGAGTGCCCGGAGGATCGCACTCCGTGACCGTGAATTCCACGGGAAAACCGGGAAAAGTCCGGGTTTCCCGGGCACCTACGGGCGGAAAATAGACGGGGTGGCGCTCCACGCGGCCACCCCGCGGACCGTGTACGGTCCGCATCGCCACTCGTACCGGATCACTCCCCAGGAGTGCGGGACGGGTGTCGATTGAGTAACAGACCTTGATGTGAGGCAAAATCTGCGCCTCAGGTCGGGCACAAGTCCGACCTCTCACGCGTTACGTGCGCTGAGACACCCGCAACCACCCAGAGGGGGAGAGCGACATGGCAACGGACTACGACACCCCACGCAAGACCGACGACGACGTCGACTCGGACAGCCTCGAAGAGCTCAAGGCTCGTCGGAACGACAAGTCGACCTCCACGGTCGACGTAGACGAGTTCGAGGCCGCCGAGGGCCTGGAACTCCCGGGCGCCGATCTCTCGAACGAAGAGCTGGCCGTCCGGGTCCTGCCCAAGCAGGCCGACGAGTTCACCTGCATGAGCTGCTTCCTGGTGCACCACCGCAGCCAGCTGGCGCGCGAGAAGAACGGCCAGCCCATCTGCCGCGACTGCGACTGAGTCGGGCGCGGCCGTGGCAGGCGACACACCGTCCCGGAAGCGGCGTCTGAGGCTTCCCTCGAAGCCCCGGACGTACGAGGGCGGCACCGGCCCGTCGGAGGGCGCCCAGGAGGCTCCCGACGCCGCGCAGGCCGCCCCTCCGCCCTCCCTCGGCGTGGCGGACGACGAGCGAGGCCCCACGGCCTCGCTCGCAGCTGCCGTCCCGGGACAGGGCGGGGCGCCCCTCCCCGTGGAGCGGGACCCCGAAGGCCCCTCGGACCCCGAGGCGCCCCAGGAGCGTGACGACAGGCGTCACGGAAGGCTGGACGCCGTCAGGCGGCTGGCCGATCCGGCGCGCACGCAGCTCGACCGCATCAGGATCGACGCCGCGCGCATCGACGCGGTCCGCCGCGGCGTGGAAGGCGTCAAGCAGGGAGTGAAGCGGAGCGGCGACGGAGCCAAGGCGGGCATCGGCTACCTGGCCGACCGCCTGATCGACCTGGCCCCGCGCGTCCCCGTCCGCGACCTCGCGACCCTGCGCAAGCAGTTCCCCGGGCTCGGTCCCGAGGAGCTGGCCGACAAGCTGGTCTCCGGCGCGGCCAACGCCAGCTCGACCGTCGGCGCGGGCATCGGCGCCGCCGCCATGCTCCCCGTGCCGCCGGCCATGCCGGCCGAACTGGCCGCGGAGATCACCGGCGTCGCCGCGATCGAGCTCAAGCTCATCGCCGAGCTCCACGAGGTCTACGGCCTGCGGCCGCCCGGCACCCTGCCGCAGCGCTCCGCCGCCTACCTGACCTCCTGGGCCGAGGAGCGGGGCATCGACCCCACCAAGCCCACGACGATCAACGCGGCCCTCGGCGGGCAGCTCAAGCGCGAACTGCGCCAGCAGATCATGAAGCGCATGGTCCGCAACCTGCCGAACCTCACCCCGTTCATGGTCGGCGCGGCCGTCGGGGCGGTCATGAACCGGCGCGACACCAAGAAGCTCGCCGGCCACATCCGCAAGGACCTCAGGGCCCGCCGGATCGCCTGGGACAGGCTCGTGGAGCTGCCCCCGCTGGAACAGCCCGAACACCCCCTCCCGCCGCCCGAGGGCCGCAAGGAGCTGGGCTTCTAGACCGCCCCGGGCCGCCCGGGCGGCCCCGGGACGGACCCCGGGGGAGAACACCCGGGGAGAGGGCGCCGGTGCGGGCCGCGGACCGGCCGGGTCCAGCCCCCGGGGAGAGGGCGCGGAGAGGGCTCAGCCCGCCTCCCGCACCGCCTCCACCGCCGCCGCCAGACCCTCCGGGTCGCGGCTCGACAGGTACAGGTACGGCGTCGGGTCCGCCGGGTCCGTGACCTCCACCCGCACCGCCCGCGGCACGTAGCTGCGCAACAGCATGAAGGCGCGAGGATCGGCCTTGTGCGTGCGCCAGGCGCGCGCCTCCTCCTCGTCCAGGACCTCGACCGCCCCCAGCGCCGACACCGGCACCCGGGCCTCGCCCGCCACCAGCGAACCGGCCACCACGCGGATCCGGGCCGAGCCGTACGAGGACGCCCCCACGCCGGCCGCCACGCCCGCCGCGATCACGCCGCCCAGGGTCGGCACCGTCCCCAGCGGGAACATCACCAGCCCGCCGGAGAGCGCCAGCAGGGCGACGATCGCCCACCACGAGCCGGGCACGGTCAGCCGCTCGTCGAAGCGCGGCGCGGCCGGGGACGCGGGGGACCCGGGGGCGGAGGACCCGGACGATGAGGACGGTGCGGGAGGCTGCATGCGTCCAAGCTTGGCACGGCGCGACCGGCGCCCGGCCGCGCGGGTAAGGTCTGCGCCTGTGACTGCAACATCTGCCGCCCTCACCCCACCGGCCGACGCCGTGGCGCCGACCCGCCACCCGGACGCGCCCGCCCCCGGCGAGCCGCTCGGTTCGCACTACGGCCACTGCTTCGGGTGCGGCGACGGACAGCCCCACGGCCTCCACCTGGACGCCCGCGCGGGCGACGGCGTGACCGTCACCGCCGAGTTCACCGTCACCGCCGACCACCAGGGCGCCCCCGGCCTCGCCCACGGCGGCGTCCTCGCCACCGCGCTCGACGAGACCCTCGGCTCCCTGAACTGGCTGCTCCGCGTCATCGCCGTGACCGGCCGCCTGGAGACCGACTTCCGCCGGCCCGTGCCGGTCGGCACCGTCCTCCACCTCCAGGCCGAGGTCACCGCCGTCCACGGACGCAAGATCTACTCGACCGCGACCGGCCGCATCGGCGGCCCCGACGGCCCCGTCGCCGTCCGCGCCGACGCCATGTTCGTCGAGGTCAAGGTCGACCACTTCATCGACAACGGCCGGCCGGAGGAGATCCGGGCCGCCATGGCCGACCCCGACCAGATCCGGCGCGCCCGCGCCTTCGAGGTGAACCCCTGATGCGCCCTCCCGTCGACGTGCTGATCCGCCGGGTGGACCCGGAGGTGCCGATCCCGGCCTACGGCCACCCCGGCGACGCCGGCGCCGACCTCGTCACCACCGAGGCCGCCGTCCTGGCCCCCGGAGAGCGCGCCGTGCTGCCCACCGGCGTCTCGATCGCCCTCCCGGACGGCTACGCCGCCTTCGTCCACCCCCGCTCCGGACTGGCCGCCCGCTGCGGAGTGGCGCTCGTGAATGCCCCGGGGACGGTGGATGCCGGGTACCGTGGAGAGATCAAGGTGATCGTGGTCAATCTCGACCCGCGCGAGAGCGTGCGGTTCGAACGGTTCGACCGGATTGCCCAACTGGTCGTCCAGCAGGTCGAGAAGGTGCGCTTCCACGAGGTGGCGGAGCTTCCCGGCTCGGCGCGGGCCGAGGGGGGCTTCGGGTCCACCGGCGGCCATGCCGCCGTGGACGGCACCACGGGTGGGAATCGATACGCTTCGGTCGTATCCGACCGGGAAGGACAGTGACGTGTTCGGACGTCGCAAGAAGAGCGGTGCCGCCGACGAGGCGGGCGAGGTCGAGCAGGTCGTCGACGCCGTGGACGGCGAGGACGCCGCGGAGGCGGCGGACCGGCCCCGCAAGGTGAACCTTCCGCCGGCGCCCCGGCCCGACGGTCCCTGGGACATCTCCGAGGTCGCCAAGCCCGACGAGGGCCGCGTCGACCTCGGCGGCCTCTACGTGCCCGGAGTCGAGGGCATGGAGCTCCGCGTCGAGGTGGCCGGTGACGCGATCGTCGCCGCGACCGTCGTGCTGCGCGACAGCGCCGTGCAGCTCCAGGCGTTCGCGGCGCCGAAGAAGGAAGGCATCTGGGGCGAGGTCCGCGAGGAGATCGCCACCGGCATCGTCCAGCAGGGCGGTGTCATCGACGAGGTCGAGGGCCCGCTCGGCTGGGAGCTGCGCGCGCAGGTCCCCGTCCAGCTGCCCGACGGCAACCGCGGCGTGCAGATCGTGCGGTTCGTCGGCGTCGACGGCCCGCGCTGGTTCCTGCGCGGTGTCATCTCGGGCCAGGGCGCGGTCCAGCCCGAGGCGGCCGGCCTCCTGGAGCAGATCGTCCGGGACACCGTCGTCGCCCGCGGCGAGGGCCCGATGGCCCCGCGCGACCCGATCGTCCTCAAGCTGCCGAACGACGCGCAGATGGTGCCGGACGGCGTCCAGCAGGAGGAGCAGGCCGGCTCCCGCTTCTCCGGCGGCATGGGTCAGCTCCAGCGCGGACCGGAGATCTCCGAGATCCGCTGACGCACCCGGAACCCCGGTCCGGTGGGCCGTCGTCCGTACGCATGCCGTACGGACGACGGCCCACCGGCCTTTTGCCGGGGCGCACGCGCGTTCCGGCGTGCGCACGCCGTACGGGCGGCTGCCGGCCGACCCGCCTCAGGGCGCTCCCGGGGCGTGCGGCGACCGGCGGCCGGAGGCCCGTATCCCGTGCTCCCGGTCCGGCCGCGCCCCGCTCCCCGTACGGCCCGGCCCGCCTCGCCCCTTCCGGCCCGCCCGCCCCTCCCGGCCGGCCCTCCCACCCCACCCCGCCCCTCCCCGGTCCTCGATCCGTCCGCGGCCGGATCTCCGCCCGGCCGTGCGGCGGCTCCGGTGTCCGGAGAGCGGGGCCCGCCGTCCGAAGACCGGGGGAGCCGGGCTCTGGTCTCGGCGGCGGCGGCCGACCATACTGGCCAGCGCACGTGTTCGAGGAGGGGGAGCGCAGGGTGAGCGAGAACAGCACGGGGGCGGCCACGGCGGTCGCCGAGGACCCGGCCGGGGAGCCCATGATCCGGGTCGAGGGACTGCGCCGGTCGTTCGGCGAGGGCGAGGCCGCCGTCCACGCCCTCAAGGGCGTCTCCTTCGACATCCCCCGCGGCGAGCTGGTCGCCCTCAAGGGCCGTTCGGGCTCCGGCAAGACCACCCTGCTCAACCTGGTCGGCGGCCTCGACGGCGCCGACGGCGGCCGGATCGTCATCGACGGCACCGACCTCTCCACCCTCGGCGAGGAAGGCCTCCTGGAGCTGCGCCGCGACCGGATCGGCTTCATCTTCCAGTCCTTCGGCCTGCTGCCCATCCTCTCCGCCGCCGAGAACGTCGGCGTCCCGCTCCGGCTGCGCGAGGCGGACCCCGCCGAGCGAGAGGAGCGGGTCGCCCTGCTCCTCGCCCTCGTCGGCCTCGCCGACCACGCCAACCAGCGCCCCGGCGAGCTCTCCGGCGGCCAGCAGCAGCGGGTCGCCATCGCCCGCGCGCTCGCCAACAGGCCGGCCCTGCTCATCGCCGACGAGCCGACCGGTCAGCTCGACGCCGAGACCGGTCTGGCCGTGATGGAACTGCTGCGGGCCGTGGTCCGCAGCGAGGGCTGCACGGCCCTCGTCGCGACCCACGACCACCAGCTCCTCGGCCTCGCCGACCGGGTCCTCGAACTGCGCGACGGCGAGATCGCCGAGTCCTGACACCGCCGGAGGGCCGGGGGAGGCCCCTCCCGCAGCCCGCGAGGTTCTCCGGAGACCCTGGAACCCCCCCCCGTACCCCTGCGGCGTCCTCCAGAGACCTCCGGCGGCCTCGGAAGGCTCTCCCGCAGGCCCCGCACCGACGCCGGAGGGCCCACGGGCGGCCCCCGGCGGTCCGGCGCGGACCCCGTCGCCCCGCGCCGGGCCCCGCCGCGCGGCCCGGACCTCCGGGGGCCCGCCGGGATCCCCCGCACCCCGATCGGCATGTTCGGCGCCGCCCCGCCCGCGCCCGCCCGCCCGATCCTGGCCGTCTCCGGCAGCTCCAGGCCCTCCGCCTGGAGCAGCTCGCCGGAGGCCCGCGGCTTCCCGTTCGTGGTGATCACGAAGCCGATGTGGGCCGGACGGCCTCCGGGGCCCCCTCGGCGATCGAGGGGACGTCGAGGGTCCGCGCGCTGGACCGCGTCAGCGGCACGTACTGCGTGGAGCGCTCCTCGTGCTGTCGCGGCGGGCCCGGCGGCCCGCCTCCGCGGTGGAGTCGGAGCCGGACGCGGGTTCTCGACACGGCGAGGGCGCCCCGGCGCCGGACCGCGCATCAGAATCACGTCAATACCGCACCGGGGTGTTCCTCCGCGTGCGGAATGTCCGATCGGCCGGACGTATGGTCGGGGCATGGGACGTGGCAAGCTTCGGATCTACCTCGGCGCGGCACCCGGCGTCGGCAAGACGTACGCGATGCTCGCCGAGGCCCACCGCAGGGTGGAGCGGGGCACCGACTGCGTCGTCGGCTTCGTCGAGCACCACGGACGCCCCCGCACCGAGGTCCTCCTGCACGGCCTGGAGCAGCTGCCCCGCCGCGAGATCGAGTACCGCGGCGCCGTCTTCACCGAGATGGACGTCGACGCCGTCCTCGCCCGCCGCCCCGCCGTCGTCCTCGTCGACGAGCTGGCCCACACCAACGTGCCCGGCTCGCGCAACCCCAAGCGCTGGCAGGACGTGGCCGCGCTCCTCGCGGCCGGCATCGACGTCGTCTCCACGGTCAACATCCAGCACCTCGAATCCCTCGGCGACGTCGTCGAGGCCATCACCGGCGTCCGGCAGCGCGAGACCGTCCCCGACGAGATCGTCCGGCGGGCCGACCAGATCGAGCTGGTCGACATGTCGCCGCAGGCGCTGCGCCGCCGGATGGCCCACGGCAACATCTACAAGCCGGACAAGGTCGACGCGGCCCTCTCCAACTACTTCCGCCCCGGCAACCTCACCGCCCTGCGCGAACTGGCCCTCCTGTGGACCGCCGACCGCGTCGACGAGTACCTGCGCCAGTACCGGGGCGAGCACAACATCCGCTCCACCTGGCAGGCCCGCGAGCGGATCGTCGTCGGCCTCACCGGCGGCCCCGAGGGCCGCACCCTGATACGGCGCGCCACCCGGCTCGCCGAGAAGGGCGCCGGCGGCGAGGTCCTCGCCGTCTACATCGCCCGCAGCGACGGCCTCACCGCCGCCTCGCCCAAGGAGCTGGCCGTCCAGCGCACCCTCGTCGAGGACCTCGGGGGCACCTTCCACCACGTCATCGGCGACGACATACCGACCGCCCTCCTGGAGTTCGCCCGCGGGGTGAACGCCACCCAGATCGTCCTCGGCTCCAGCCGCCGCCGCACCTGGCAGTACGTCCTCGGTCCGGGCGTCGGGCAGACCGTCGCCCGCGAGTCCGGTCCCGACCTGGACGTCCACATCGTCACCCACGGCGAGGTCGCCAAGGGGCGCGGCCTGCCGGTCGCGCGCGGCGCCCGCCTGGGCCGCTCCCGCCTCCTCGGCGGCTGGCTCGTCGGCGTCGCCGGCCCGATCGCGCTCGCGCTGTGCCTCACCCACACCGACGCGGACCTCGGGCTCGCCAACGACATGCTGCTCTTCCTGGCGCTGACCGTCGCCTCGGCCCTGCTCGGCGGCTTCCTGCCGGCGCTCGCCTCGGCCGCGGTCGGCTCCCTGCTGCTCAACTGGTTCTTCACCCCGCCGATCCACCGGATCACCATCGCCGACCCGATGAACATCGTCGCCATCGCGGTCTTCTTCGGCGTCGCCATGGCCGTCGCCTCGGTCGTCGACCTCGCCGCCCGCCGCACCCACCAGGCCGCCCGGCTGCGCGCCGAGTCCGAGGTCCTCTCCTACCTCGCGGGAAGCGTGCTGCGCGGCGAGACCAGCCTCGACGCCCTCCTCGAACGGGTCCGCGAGACCTTCTCCATGGAGTCCGTCGCCCTCCTGGAGCGGACCGACGGCACCGAGCCGTGGGGCCACGCCGCCACCGTCGGCCCCCACCCGGCCCTCCGGCCCGAGGACGCCGACGTGGACATGCCGGTGGGCGACCACCTCGCCCTCGCGCTGAGCGGCCGGGTGCTGCCGGCCGAGGACCGGCGGGTGCTGGGCGCCTTCGCCGCCCAGGCGGCGGTGGTCCTCGACCGGCAGCGGCTGGTGGGTGAGGCGGAGGAGGCCCGGAAGCTCGCGGAGGGCAACAAGATCCGCACCTCCCTGCTCGCGGCCGTCAGCCACGACCTGCGCACCCCGCTGGCCGGGATCAAGGCCTCGGTCTCCTCGCTCCGCTCCGACGACGTGGAGTGGTCGGACGAGGACCGGGCCGAACTGCTGGAGGGCATCGAGGCCGGCGCCGACCGGCTCGACCACCTGGTCGGCAACCTCCTCGACATGTCCCGCCTCCAGACCGGCACCGTCACCCCCCTGATCCGGGCGGTCGACCTCGACGAGGTCGTCCCGATGGCCCTCGGCGGGGTCCCGGACGGCAGCGCGGAGGCCGACGTCCCCGAGACCCTGCCCATGGTCGAGGTCGACAAGGGCCTCCTGGAACGGGCCGTCGCCAACATCGTCGAGAACGCCGTCAAGTACAGCCCCGAGGGCATCCCGGTCGCCGTCGCCGCCAGCGCCCTCGGCGACCGCGTCGAGCTCCGGGTGGTCGACCGCGGGCCCGGCGTCCCCGACGACTCCAAGGACGGCATCTTCGAGCCGTTCCAGCGCTTCGGCGACGCCCCGCGCGGCTCCGGGGTCGGCCTCGGCCTCGCCGTCGCCCGCGGCTTCGTGGAGGCCATGGGGGGCACCCTCAGCGCCGAGGACACCCCCGGCGGCGGGCTCACCATGGTCCTCACCCTGCGCGCCGCCGGCGGAGACGCCCCGCCGCCCGTCACCGAGCTGCCGGCCCACGTGGTGAGCTGAGCCCGCGGCCCCGGCACCCGGCACCCGGCCCCCTCCGCTCCCCGCCCCGCACCCCCCGTACTCCGCCCCCGCACCCCCCGTACTCCGCCCCCGCACCCGCCGCCGTACCGGCAGAAGGAAGGCCCCTCCATGACCCGGGTCCTCGTGGTCGACGACGAGCCACAGATCGTCCGCGCCCTGGTGATCAACCTCAAGGCGCGGAAGTACGAGGTCGACTCCGCCCCCGACGGCGCCACCGCCCTCAAGCTCGCCGCCGAGCGCCACCCCGACGTCGTCGTCCTCGACCTCGGCCTGCCCGACATCGACGGCGTCGACGTCATCAAGGGCCTGCGGGGCTGGACCCGGGTCCCGATCATCGTCCTCTCCGCCCGCCAGACCTCCGACGAGAAGGTCGAGGCGCTCGACGCCGGCGCCGACGACTACGTCACCAAGCCCTTCGGCATGGACGAGCTCCTCGCCCGGCTGCGCGCCGCCGTCCGCCGCGCCGAACCCGTCGGCGGAGCCGAGGACGGGACCGTCCTGGTCGAGACCGACGACTTCACCGTCGACCTCGCGGCCAAGAAGGTGCACCGCGACGGACGGGACGTCCGGCTCACCCCCACCGAGTGGCACCTCCTGGAGGTCCTGGTCCGCAACAGCGGCCGCCTGGTCAGCCAGAAGCAGCTCCTCCAGGAGGTCTGGGGGCCCGCCTACGGCACCGAGACCAACTACCTCCGGGTCTACATGGCGCAGCTGCGCCGCAAACTGGAGACCGACCCCTCCCACCCGCGCCACTTCGTCACCGAACCGGGCATGGGGTACCGCTTCGAACGGTGATCCGCGCCTCCTCCCGGCGGGGCGGGGGCCGGTACGCTTTTGTACATGAGTGCTGCACCCCGTACCGACAAGCCGGCAGGCCGGTTCCGCCGGATGCTCGACCGGCTCTCCTCCTCGCCGGAGGACCTGGAGTCCGAGGAGCTCCAGGAGGACACGGCGGCCTCGGGCTGCACGCGTATCTCGGACTGCTCCGACCGCCAGATAGTCAAGGTGACTGGTACCTTGCGCACGGTCACGCTGCGCCCCCGCGCCGGTGTCCCCGCCCTGGAGGCCGAGCTCTTCGACGGCACCGCGCCGCTCGACGTCGTCTGGCTGGGCCGCCGCTCCATCGTGGGCATCGAGCCGGGCCGCAAGCTGATCGCCTCCGGCCGGATCTCCATGAGCCACGGCCGGCGGGTCCTCTTCAACCCCAAATACGAGCTCCGACCGCTCGGACAGGAGTAGCCGGTGACGTCCGTCGACAAGCCGACCACCGCACCGCCGACCCCGGACCAGAACGCCCGGACCGACAAGGCGGTGACCGAGGCCGCGCTGTTCGAGGCGTTCGGCGGCGTCCGGGGCATGGTCGAGACGGTCCTGCCCGGACTGCTCTTCGTCACGATCTACACGATCAACAAGGACCTCAAGGGCTCGGCCATCGCCGCGCTCGCGGTCTCCCTGCTCCTCGTCGCCGTCCGGCTCGTCCGCCGCGACACCGTCAAGCACGCCTTCAGCGGAGTCTTCGGCGTCGCCTTCGGCGTCGTCTTCGCGATGATGACCGGCAACGCCAAGGACTTCTACCTCCCCGGCATGATCTACACGCTGGGCCTCGGCCTCGCGTACATCGTCACCACCCTCGCCGGCGTCCCGCTGATCGGCCTCATCCTCGGCCCGGTCTTCAAGGAGAACCTCTCCTGGCGGACCCGGAACCCGGGACGGAAGAGGGCCTACGCGAAGGCCAGCTGGGCCTGGGGCCTGATCCTGCTCGCCAAGTGCGCGATCCTCTTCCCCCTCTACTGGTGGGCCGACACCACCCAGCTCGGCTGGGTCCTCGTCGCCCTGAAGATCCCGCCCTTCCTGCTCGCCGTCTACCTCACCTGGGTCTTCCTCGCCAAGGCGCCGCCGCCGATCGACGTCTTCGCCGAGATGGAGGCCGAGGAGAAGGCCGAGAAGGAGCGCGAGGCCGCGGCCCGCGCCGCCGCCCGGCAGGAGCCGGACGCCCCCTAGGGCCTGTCCGACCATTCCCGTCGGATCAGGCCCCCCGGAACCACCGGAGCGCACGGGGAAGGGCCCGGGACCGTCACCGGTCCCGGGCCCTTCCCCGTGCGGCACCGCCCCACCACGCGGTGCGGCTGCTCTACTCCGCCGGCTCCCGGCGGACCTGGAGGAGCTCCTCCAGCTGCTCCTCGCGGGCCTGCGCGGCCACGAACAGCAGCTCGTCGCCGGCCTCCAGGGTCTCCTCGGGGCTCGGCGTCAGCACCCGCGAACCGCGGATGATCGTCACCAGCGAGGTGTCCTGCGGCCAGGCGACCTCGCCGACCTGCGTCCCCGCCACCGCCGACTCCGGCGGCAGCGTCAGCTCCACCAGGTTGGCGTCGCCGTGGCTGAAGCGGAGCAGCCGGACCAGGTCGCCGACGCTCACCGCCTCCTCGACCAGGGCCGACATCAGACGCGGCGTCGAGACGGCCACGTCCACGCCCCACGCCTCGTTGAACAGCCACTCGTTCTTCGGGTTGTTCACCCGGGCGACCACCCGGGGCACCCCGTACTCGGTCTTCGCGAGCAGCGAGACGACCAGGTTCACCTTGTCGTCGCCGGTGGCCGCGATGACCACGTTGCAGCGCTGGAGCGCCGCCTCGTCCAGCGAGGTGATCTCGCAGGCGTCGGCCAGCAGCCACTCCGCCTGCGGCACCCGCTCCACCGAGATGGCGGTCGGCGCCTTGTCGACGAGCAGGACCTCGTGGCCGTTCTCCAGGAGCTCGCCCGCGATGGAACGGCCCACCGCGCCCGCGCCCGCAATCGCGACCCGCATCAGTGACCGCCCTCCTCAGGACCCTCGGCGAAGGCCGCCTCGACCTTCGCGATCTCGTCCGTCCGCATCATCACGTGCACCAGATCGCCCTCCTGGAGCACCGTCTGCGAGGACGGGATGACCGCCTCGCCCAGCCGGGTGAGGAAGGCGACCCGCACGCCGGTCTCGTCCTGGAGCCGGCTGATCTTGTGGCCGATCCACGCCGGGGAGGTGTGCACCTCGGCGAGCTGGACGCCGCCGCTCGGGTCGCTCCACAGCGGCTCGGCGCCGGAGGGGAGCAGCCGGCGCAGCATCTGGTCGGCGGTCCAGCGGACCGTCGCGACCGTCGGGATGCCCAGCCGCTGGTAGACCTCGGCACGCCGCGGGTCGTAGATCCGCGCGGCCACGTTCTCGATGCCGAACATCTCGCGGGCCACCCGGGCCGCGATGATGTTGGAGTTGTCGCCGCTGCTCACCGCGGCGAAGGCACCGGCCTCCTCGATCCCCGCCTCGCGCAGCGTGTCCTGGTCGAAGCCGACCCCGGTGACGCGCCGGCCGCCGAAACCGGAGCCGAGGCGGCGGAAAGCCGTCGGGTCCTGGTCGACGACGGCGACCGTGTGGCCCTGCTGCTCCAGGGTCTGCGCGAGAGCGGCGCCCACTCGCCCGCAGCCCATGATGACGATGTGCACGTCCCCTTACCCCGCACTCCTGATCGCCTTGCTGACCTGCGAAAACACGCTGCTCACAACTTTCCTCGCCCGATCGGCCCGGGCCGTGGCGGACAACGCCCTGTCGGGTTGCCCGGTCCGAGCTTAAGCCGCAACGCCGAACGGGACTGCATCCGAGGGGCAGCCGGAAAGATTCCGTATGGATTGGGGGTCGCGGTCGGGATGGCTCTTTTCGAACGCTTACGATCCTCTGCGTGTCCAAACTGACCGACGTGCCCAAACGGATCCTGATCGGGCGGGCCCTGCGCAGCGACAAGCTGGGAGAGACCCTTCTCCCCAAGCGGGTCGCCCTCCCCGTCTTCGCCTCCGACCCGCTGTCCTCGGTGGCGTACGCGCCGGGCGAGGTCCTCCTCGTCCTCTCCGTCGCCGGTCTGTCGGCCTATCACTTCAGCCCGTGGATCGCGCTGGCCGTCGTCGTCCTGATGTTCACGGTCGTCGCCTCCTACCGCCAGAACGTGCACGCGTACCCGAGCGGCGGCGGCGACTACGAGGTCGCCACCACCAACCTCGGGCCCAAGGCCGGACTCACCGTCGCGAGCGCCCTGCTCGTCGACTACGTCCTCACCGTCGCCGTGTCGATCTCCTCCGGCATCGAGAACCTCGGCTCCGCGATCCCCTTCGTCGTCGAGCACAAGGTCGCCTGCGCCGTCGCCGTGATCGTCCTCCTCACGGTGATGAACCTCCGCGGCGTGAAGGAGTCCGGCAGCCTCTTCGCCATCCCGACGTACGTCTTCGTCTTCGGCGTCTTCTGCATGATCGCCTGGGGCGCCTGGCGCGGGCTCGTCCTCGACGACACCATGAAGGCCCCCACCGCCGACTTCGAGATCAAGCCGGAGCACCCGGGACTCGCGGGCTTCGCCCTGATCTTCCTGCTGCTGCGCGCCTTCTCGTCCGGCTGCGCGGCCCTCACCGGCGTCGAGGCCATCTCCAACGGCGTCCCCGCCTTCCGCAAGCCGAAGTCGAAGAACGCCGCCAGCACCCTCGCGCTCATGGGCGGCCTCGCCGTCACCATGTTCTGCGGCATCATCTTCCTCGCCCAGGCCACCGACGTCCGGATGGCCGAGAAGCCCGCCGAGGACCTGCTCCTGAACGGCGTCCCGGTCGGCGAGGGCTACGTCCAGGACCCGGTGATCTCCCAGGTCGCCGCGGCCGTCTTCGGCGACGGAACGTTCTTCTTCGTCCTGCTCGCCGCCGCCACCGCGCTCGTCCTCTTCCTGGCCGCCAACACGGCGTACAACGGCTTCCCGCTCCTCGGCTCGATCCTCGCCCAGGACCGCTACCTGCCGCGCCAGCTGCACACCCGCGGCGACCGCCTCGCCTTCTCCAACGGCATCGTGCTCCTCGCCGGCGCCGCCGCGCTCCTCGTCGTCCTCTACGGCGCCGACTCCACCCGCCTCATCCAGCTCTACATCGTCGGCGTCTTCGTCTCCTTCACCCTCAGCCAGATCGGCATGGTCCGGCACTGGAACCGGCACCTGCGGACCGAGCGCGACCCGGCCAAGCGCCGGCACATGATCCGCTCGCGGGCGATCAACGCCTTCGGCGCCTTCTTCACCGGCCTCGTCCTCGTCGTCGTCCTCGCCACCAAGTTCACCCACGGAGCCTGGGTCGCCCTGCTCGGCATGGTGATCTTCTACGTGACGATGACCGCGATCCGCCGCCACTACGACTCCGTCGGGGCGGAGATCGCCGCCGCCGAGGAGCGCCCCGACGAGTACGTCCGCCCCTCCCGGGTCCGCTCGATCGTCCTCGTCTCCAAGCTCCACAAGCCCACCCTCCGGGCCCTCGCCTACGCCAAGCTCCTCCACGCCCACGAGCTGGAGGCGCTGACCGTCAACGTCGACCCGGCGGAGACCAAGGCGCTCAAGGACGAGTGGGAGCGGCGCGGCATCAACGTGCCGCTGAAGATCCTCGACTCGCCGTACCGCGAGATCACCCGGCCGGTCATCGAGTACGTGAAGAACCTCCGCAAGGAGAGCCCGCGCGACGCCGTCTCGGTCTACATCCCCGAGTACGTCGTCGGGCACTGGTACGAGCACCTGCTCCACAACCAGTCCGCGCTCCGCCTCAAGGGCCGGCTCCTCTTCACCCCCGGCGTGATGGTCACCTCCGTCCCCTACCAGCTCCGGTCCTCCGAGGCCGCGAAGAAGCGGGCCCGCAAGCGGCAGGACTGGAACGCGCCCGGCGCGGTCCGCCGCGGCCCGGTCGAGAAGGCCAGGAAGGAACCGACGGCGAAGAGCAACTAGACTGGTGGGCTGCTGTGCGAACAGCAGCCCATCTCTCTTCTTCGCTACGGAGCCCCCGATCATGCAGAACACCCCTGTGACGTCCCTGATCGGGGAGGAGTACGAGGTCGAGGTCGGCCCGGTCGCCCACGGCGGCCACTGCATCGCCCGCACCGACGCCGGCCGGGTCCTCTTCGTCCGCCACGCGCTGCCCGGCGAGCGGGTCCGCGTCCGGATCACCGAGGGCGAGGAGACCTCCCGCTTCCTGCGCGCCGACGCGATCGAGATCCTGGACGCCTCCAAGGACCGCGTCGAGGCCCCCTGCCCCTTCGCCGGCCCCGGGAAGTGCGGCGGCTGCGACTGGCAGCACGCCAAGCCCGGCGCCCAGCGCCGCCTCAAGGGCGAGGTCATCGCGGAGCAGCTCCAGCGGCTGGCCGGGCTCACCCCGGAGGAGGCCGGCTGGGACGGCACCGTCATGCCCGCCGAGGGCGACAAGCTGCCCGCCGGCGAGGTCCCGCAGTGGCGCACCCGCGTCCAGTACGCGGTCGACACCGAGGGCCGGGCGGGCCTGCGCCGGCACCGCTCCCACGAGGTCGAGGTCATCGACCACTGCATGATCGCCGCCGAGGGCGTCTCCGAGCTCGGCATCGAGAAGCGCACCTGGGAGGGGATGGCCGCCGTCGAGGCCATCGCCGCCTCCGGCTCGAACGACCGCCAGGTCATCCTCACCCCCCGCCCCGGCGCCCGCCTCCCGCTCGTCGAGCTCGACAAGCCGGTCTCGGTGATGCGCGTCGACGAGAAGGACGGCGGCGTGCACCGCGTCCACGGCCGCGCCTTCGTCCGCGAGCGGGCCGACGAGCGCACCCACCGCGTCGGCAGCGGCGGCTTCTGGCAGGTCCACCCGAAGGCCGCCGACACCCTCATGAAGGCCGTCATGCAGGGCCTCCTGCCGCGCAAGGGCGACACCGCCCTCGACCTCTACTGCGGCGTCGGCCTCTTCGCCGGCGCCCTCGCGGACCGCGTCGGCGACCAGGGCGCCGTCCTCGGCATCGAGTCCGGCAAGCGCGCCGTCGAGGACGCCCGCCACAACCTCGCCCACTTCCCGCGCGTCCGCGTCGAGCAGGGCAAGGTCGAGTCGGTCCTCCCGCGCACCGGCATCACCGACGTCGACCTCATCGTCCTGGACCCGCCCCGCGCCGGCGCCGGCAAGCAGACCGTCCACCACCTCGCCGGCCTCGGCGCCCGCCGCATCGCCTACGTCGCCTGCGACCCGGCCGCCCTCGCCCGCGACCTCTCCTACTTCGCCGACCGCGGCTACAAGGTCCGCACGCTGCGCGCCTTCGACCTGTTCCCGATGACGCACCACGTGGAGTGCGTGGCGATCCTCGAGCCGGTGAAGAAGGGCGACTGACCTGGGGTTTCCTGGTCTCCGTGAGCTGCTCGACCTGTTTCCGGGCCAGCAACGCGTGAAGGCGCGTCGGTGCTGCTGAAGCAACCTGACCTGCAGTTTCAGTACGGGACGTCGCGGTCCTAGCTAGCGGCATCAGGGCTCTCCTCGGGCTGCTGACGCTCAATTGACGCACGTTCTGAAGCCCCATCACGTTGGCCCGGCCGCGTCCACGGACGCGACCGGGCCAACGGCTTGGTCGCCGACCCGCAAGCCGTTAGCCCTATGACATCGCGAATGCCAAGCCTGACTTTTGCCAATGACACTCACTCGTTGCCCTGTGGCGCCCCAGTAGCGGTTTCTCAGCGTCACTGCCAGCGGCAGGGTCGACGGAGCCCGTCGGGAACAGCGGTGGGCAGCCGGCGGCGGTCGCCCGGGAGTTTCCGGCCCGCGCAGTCGGCGCCCCGAGAATGAGCTGACAGTTGCCATCTCGAGATCTAGGGTCCATGACCCGTACTGCGTGATCCAGCCATGATCGACGCAGTTCTCGCCGACAGCCGAGGTGTCGTTCTTCGGCAGGTCGGGCCTTACTAGGATTACTCCAACCGATTGCGGCCCGACGGGCTTCCTGAATAGGACATGCCTCCACCCGCACGAGTCACTCGTGCCCTGGGGGAACCACCTCGTGTCCATGCTCCTGCTGAAACTGTCGGTGGAGGACCTGCTCACTCTGAATTCGCGTCGCAGAATGGTTCCGCACCTTGCTGCCCGATGGCGACACTTCAGGGGCGCGGACGCCTCATTGTCGGAACGTTCCGCGTGGGCGGAAAGCCTGGTGAGCCTGGCGAACGACCTGGTCGCGGCGGAGCGCGGCAACGTGGAGATGATCGTCGAATGTGCCGCCACGCTCGACGAGGTGAACCGTTCCGAGAACCCACGCCTTATCGACGTCGTTCTGGTGGGCCGACACCCGGAACGCAACGTGCCGTCGGTCCAGTTGGTCGAGCTGAAGCGCTGGTCGACGGTGACCAGGGTGGAGCAGGCCACGGCAGACCTGCTCTACGTGCCAGCCATGGACGAGGTGAAGCAGCACCCAGCACTGCAATTGCGCTCGTATTACGAGGCGTTCACGAGTGACAGGGGCCCATTCCGGCGCTCGGACTTCGAATGCGGAGGTTTCGCCTACCTGCACAACGCCGCGGATGATTCGGTTCGGCCCTTGATCGACGGGATGCGCCGACAGGTGCCTACGCCCGCGTGCACACGAGCGACCGGCGCGCACAATTGCTGTCCGACCTCCAGCGGCATTTCGCCGTTGAAGGCGCGGCCTCAGAGGCCGAGAGGATGCTGCAGAACATGGGGTTGCGCAACACCCCGCTGCTCGACGCGATGATCTGGTCCCGCGGGGCCGACACCGTCTTCACCCTCCGTGGGCGCCAGAAGGCAGTGGCCGACCAGGTCCTGGAATCGGCCGCCAAGGTTCTACCGGATCCCGAGCGTCCCACCTTGGTCCCGGACGAACAACGGGTGATCTTTCTGGTGACCGGTGGCGCCGGAACGGGAAAGAGCGCGATCGGACTGCAGATCAAAGCGGAGCTGGAGGCACAGGGCCGCACGGTCAACTACGCCAGCGGAAGTAGGGCGTTCAACGGTGCGCTCCAAGAGCACGTCCGATACGGAGACCGGGAGTCGTTCACATACTTCAGCAATTTCGTCAAACCACCGGAGCCACCCCTGGACGTGTTGATCTGCGATGAGGCACACCGGCTTCGCGACCGCTCGACGAATCGATTCTGGAAGCCCGAGGACTGGGGTACGGGCCCGCAGGTGGACGAGCTCCTCGCCGCTTCGCGACTGACGGTCTTCTTCATGGATGAAGGGCAGTCGGTGAGGCCGAACGAGGTCGGTACCGTACAGCTGATCAAGGAGGCTGCTGCCCGCCACGATGCCCGCCTCGTTGAGGTCGGCTTCGCGAGCAGTTCCGCTGTGGCGGCAGCGACGCCTACCCCCGTTGGGTGCGCGCCGTGCTCGGTGTGACGGACGAGGAGACCGAGTGCTGGCGCCCGGACGGCCTGATGCACGTCGAAGTGGCGGACACCCCTGAGGAACTCGAACGGATCATCCGTGCCGAAGCGCTGGCCGGTGCATCTGCGCGCATGGTCGCCGGCTATTGCTGGCCCTGGACCAAGCCACTCGGCAAGGAGAGGCGACTGGAGGCCGATGTGCGCATCGGCGACTGGCACCGGCCGTGGAACGCGGACAGCGACACCTTCTGCGCTGACGACGTGCCCCCGTCCAAGATATGGTCCGTGCACGAGAACGGCCTCGGCCAGATCGGTTGTGTCTATACGGCGCAGGGCCTCGAATGGGACTGGTGCGGCGTCATCATGGGCGAGGACATGGTGCGCCGAGACGGCCAATGGGTGTTCCGCCGGGGCAAGGAGCGCAAGGACGAGGAGTCCGACGCCAAGCGAGTGGCTCGCCCCGGCTCGTTCGACCCGAAGGTGAAGGCGGGCAGTGTCGACGACGAGGAATTCGCCCGACTCGTCCGCCACGCCTATCACGTGCTGATGACCCGGGCCAGCCGGGCAACAGTGCTCTACTCCACAGACGAGGAGACCCGGACCTACCTCAAGGAACTCGTCGGACCGGTCGAGCTCCACGCATTGCGTCCTACGTGGGAGAATCTGCCAGCGGAGGCGCGCAAGCCGCACCTGCCCCGACCCAGCGGGGGAAGACGCGGCAAGAGGAATCGGAAGGCGCGCAAGTCGCAGGGGCCCGATCTGACGCTGTTCTGACACGCTTTCGCGTTCGGTGTGAGTGGCCGGCTCACCGGGCCCGCCACCCCCCGCTCTAGAAGAGCAGACCCGCAATCGACAGCAAGGCCGTCACCACAAGACTGGTGACGACTCCGACGACGATTTCGATCAGGATCTCGCGGATCCGTTCACGACGCGCAGGCTTGTACTCGACCGAGGTCATGGCCGCTCCAATGCAGTGAGATCGGAATGGCAGGGGGACGCCCTGCGGGCATCCACGCTCGCGTCGTGTGTCGCCACACGACGGGCACAACCGTTCGTCGCTCAGGGGTCATTGGGGCAGGCGTACCGACCCTTGCCTCGTACCCTCCGGGAAGGTGCGCAGCGCGATCATGCTATCTCGTGGCCCGGCCCGCGCGTCGTGGTTTTCGCAGTGCTCCAGTGGCCGAGAGCGCCCTGATTTCCGCGGCGCCTCGAATGCGGTTGGTGCTCAAGACGTCGGAGGGATCAGCGTGCGGAGCTTCTCGCGAGTCTCGGGATCCGTCGAATAGACGACCGTCCCGATCATGCCCCGGGTGAGAAGCACCTTGTACGTATTGCGCACGAGGCGATCCACGTCGTCGTCCGATGTCGCCTTCGTGAACGAGGGATCCTTCGACGCTGTGCGGTCCACCACCCAGCGGTCGATCCGCCAGACGAGGTCCGGGCCCATGATGACACCCGACCAGTCGTACTCGAAGCCCTGCGCGGTGTACACACATCCGACCTGCCCGAACCCCTCGGGGGCGGTGGCCCACAGTGGCGCCGGCGGTGCGCCGAGCAGGGCTCGGTCACCGTAGAGGTTCCATGGCCTCGCCCAGTCACCGATGACCACGTCGGTGGGCAGCGCGTTCATACTGGAAGTGATCTTCGTCGTCCACTTCCAGCAGTAGCCCGCGGACATGCGGGCGCCGTAGCCTTGCGCCCGTTGAGCGGCCAGGAAGTCTTCGAGCTCCTGCGGGGTGTCGACGGTCATCAAACGGACTTTGTCGTCGGGCTCCCACACGGTGGGAGCTCGACCTTCGAGCCCCAGAAGGTCAACGACCCACCGCAGGTATGCGTCGCTGCCACCGCATCGGAACTGACTGTCCAGTTCCACCACGGTGCATGCGAGCCCCAATGCGGCGGCTGCTTCCCGAATCTGCTCCTCCGTCCCCATCTCGCCCGGTCGGACCACTTGGTGCTGGTCCAGCAGGAAGACCGGAACCCGAGCCGCTGCCATCAGCTCCGCCACCTGCGGTCGGCCCGTGCGGAGCGTCGCCTTCGTGTAGCGGTTGGCGGAGGTCTTGCGCAAGCGGTGCGCCTCGTCGCAGACAAGGACGTCGAGATCGTTGGGCTCAGCCTCCATGAAGCTGTTGAAATAGCGGAAGAGCCGCTGCACTTCGGGCTTGCGGGTGCCGGCGATCTTGCGCATCGTCTTGGTGAACGACTGCGAGCCGGTGGCATGCAGGGCGGGCACCCCGCGCCGGTAGAGGTCTCCGAGGAGAGACAAGGCGATCACACTCTTGCCGGAGCCCGGCCCCCCGGTCACCACGACGACCTGCTTGTGATCCGCTTGTCGCGCCCGCCGCACCGCGGCCATGACCGTCTCGTAGGCGAGCCGCTGTTCATCGAGCAGGACGAACTGTTCCCGGTCGCGCACCTCTGCGGCAGCAACGGCCATCAGCTGCCTCGACGGCCTGACCTTGGCCTGCAGCAAGGCATCGGCCGCATCCGCACCGGGTTTCGCGGCCAGGCGCGAACGCAGGTAGTTCAGGAAGGCGCCGCGCTGATCACCGGTGAACATCCGGCCGCGATCGTCTTCTGCGACATGGCGCAGGCCCGCCACTTTGGCCTCCGTGGCGTTGTGCAGGTATGCCACGCCGACGACCGACTTCGGATTGTTCTCCAGAGCCCCGTTGAACGAGGCCAGGTAGTCGCAGTAGCCGCGCACCTGCTCGATCGGGTTGAGGATCGGATGGTCGTAGGCGTCGATATGGCAGAGCAGCGGATCCTCCGGCTCGGGGTGGGCTTCGCTCCACTGCTTCAGTTCGACCACCACGTACGACGCCTCACCGGTGCCCGGATGCACGCCGGCCAGTATCACGTCAGCGCGCTTGCTGGTCAGCGGCAGCCCGTACTCCAGCAGCATCTCCACTTCGCCGAGCCCGGCTTCCACGAGCACGTTGGTGAGTGCCGGGATGCTGCGCTCCCAAGCCCGGACCTCCGCCGGCTGGGGCCGGTGACGGTGCTGGTGCAGGAAGTTCTCCGTCAGGAGCCGCGCCAATCGGCCCTCGACGTGGGTGCGGGTGGCCAGTGACGCCGCAGACTCACGGAACAGCAAGAGAATGCCCCCAGGCAGCACGAAGTCGCTCGTGCGGGTGGGGGCATGTCCTGGTTCCGCGAATGCGGAGCGGAAGCCTGTCGGGCCGCTGAGTCTGTCGCGGCCATTCTAGAACAGGCAGCGGATCAAGAGCCTGGCCTCACGTTTCAACGGGTGGACGCGGTGTGGAACCGTACGGTGTCGTGCAAGGCCGCTCGCGCGCCGTCGAAGTCGGCCAGTCGCGCGGCAACGGTGGCCACCGCGAGACGCTGGGGGAGCGCTGCTGAGAACTTCAGGCCGTGTACGGCTCGGTGATCGACATCAGGCAACACCAACGCGTTTCCGGCGTCGGCATCCGCACGCGCCACTCGCCACATGTCGGGTGTCAGGTCTTCCCTCAGCCGCACGTAGCAGTCCGTCGGTCGTTGAACGGGGTCACTGATCGACGGAAGGGTGGCGGCCAGTGTCGCGTTCGCTCGGTAGCCGGCCCACGTCCACCAACGCACATCCGTTCCCAGGCGGGTGATCAGGGAGCCGTCAGCATCCGTGATCTGCGGAGCATCTTCCCCACGCCACTCGGTCAGGCACGCCTCGGCCCGACGGGTCAGAGAAACCAGGGGGTCTGCTCCGAGAAGTACGTCGCGCATCGAGCGAGTCAAGGCGTACGAGAGACCGGCGAGGGAACCGCCCGTCCATTTGGCGACGCCACCACCGTCGGCCGGCTCGACGAAGGCCCGCTTGCGCCCCCAGTCGATGAACGTCACTTGCCAGCTGCGTCCGCCGAGCAGCAACCGGCGCGGGCCCGGCCGCTCTTCCGTCAGCACGGAAGGATCCGTCTGCCCGATCTCGGTGCGACCGGACAGAACCGTGAATTGCGGGGGAGCGGTGAAGGAAGCGGTCAATTCGATGAAGTGACGCCGCCCGAAGCGTCGCTCTGCCTCGGGACCGATGAAGAGCATGCTGCCGTCCTCGTCGAGGAACCCTTCCTCCACCAGGTGTCGCAGGATGGGAGCCGCTGACCGGTCGAACGGGGCCAGTCCGTTCCACATTCCTTGCCACGTCCGGTCACCGATGCGGTGCTGCTGGAGCGTGGCAGCGAGGAGCTGCTGCGCCACGAGGTGGCGAGGTTCTGGAGGCGGTGTGACCGGTTCGACCCAGCCGCGGCCCCAGAGCAGCAGGAGGGCGGCGGCTTGCAGCAGGGTGTCCTTGCCGGTAGCGAGGAAGAGACAGTTGCGAGTGGTTCCCGAGCGCCTGCCGGTACGGCCGATGCGTTGGAGGAAGGAAGCCACGGTGCGGGGCGAGTCGATCTGGATGACGCGGTCCAGGTCGCCCACGTCGATGCCCAGTTCCAGTGTGGAGGTGGAGACGATGACGCAGTCGCGTGCCTCCGCGAAGGCCTGTTCCGACCGGGCTCTTTCTTCGGCCGAGAGCGAGGCATGGGAGAGGAATACTGTCACTTCGCGCGCCCGCAGGGCGGCTCCCAGCTCCTCCACCTGTCGTCGGGACTCGCAGAACACCAGCCGCTTCTCTCCGCGGTGCAAGGCGGCGATCAGCTTGGACGCGTTGTCGAGCGACCCTACGTAGTCCAGCTCCACCTCGCCTGGAGGCCGGAGGTTCCCGATCGTGGGGGCGGCGGTCGGGGCGGCATCCGGGGTGAGGGTGAGGTCGGGGGCTACGACTTGCCCCGGGCGTTTGCCTGCACCGGAACCTTGGAGCCAGGTGAGGAGCTGTTGAGGGTTACCGACGGTTGCAGAGAGACCTACCCGCTGGATGGGGCGTCCCGTGACCTGCTCCAGACGTTCCAGAACCGCGAGCAGATGCCAGCCCCGGTCGTCGCCCGCGAACGCGTGCACCTCGTCCACCACGACTGCCCGGACCCCGCCCAGGAGGCGCGCGTGGTCGGTCTTGACTCCGATGAGCATGGCCTCAAGGGACTCAGGAGTGGTGAGGAGGATGTCGGGTGTGTCCGTACGGATGCGCCTGCGCTGAGACTCCTTCGTGTCTCCGTGCCACAGCTCGGCTCGGCGGCCGAGCCACTGAGCGTAGGAGTCGACGCGGACAACCAGGTTGTTGAGGAGTGCTTTGAGCGGGCACAGGTAGAGAACGGACGTTCCGGACCAGCCCTCGTGGGACATGGCCGACAGGATCGGCAGGCATGCTGCCTCGGTCTTTCCGCCCGCGGTGGGCGCGAGCAGTACGGCGTCCTCGCCGTCCATGAGCGGGTCGATCGAGGCCCGTTGCAGAGGCCGGAGGTCGGGCCAGCCGAGCGTGTTCACGACATGGTGGAGGATGATGGGATCGAGTCGGTCGACGGGGTCTGTGCCTTCTCGGTGGGCGCCGGCATGGGCGGACCCTCCACCCGCTTCGTCTCCACTCATCACACGTCCAGGTCGATGTCGTCGGCCGAGCCGGATGCCGCGTGATTGCGCTCCACGTCCGTGAGCTCGTTGCTCGTCACGGTCAGTCGGTAGTGCTGACGAGGGTCGAAGTCCTCGAACTGGTCGACACGGTCCAGGACGTCACCGACCAGCTTCTTGAGGAACAGCCGCGGCGCCACACCTGCCTTCCCCCCCAGGGCTCCGCCCACCGCGCGGGCGAGGTCGGCAACGTACGTGTCGTCGACGAGTGACTTCACGCGTTCCGGCGAAGCGGCACCTTCCGCGTAGAGGTCTCGAATGGTCACTCCGAGGCCGACCAGCGACTCCTGTGTGAAGCCCGGCAGTCGCACTTGCACCGCACGTGGGTTGTCGAAGCGCGGGTCGGTGGTGAAATCGGTGGCGAGGCGCTGGGCGAGAGGAGCGAGCCGCTGAACCCCCTGCTGGCCGTCGTAGAACGCCGGAGTTCCGGTGATCAGGAGATAGAGGCCGGGGAACCGGCCGGAGTGCACCTCGTCGATGAGCTGTCGAAGGGCGTTCAACGCCTTGTCCCGCGCATCCGAACGGACGCGCTGCAGCGTCTCGACCTCGTCCAGGACGACGAACAGGCCGTTGTGTCCGGAGTCGCGCAGTACGGTCAGGAGCCCTTGCAGGAAGCCGAAGGCCCCGAAGTGATCGAGGTCCCCGCGGACTCCGGCGGAGCGCCGGGCTGCCGCTGCCACGTGCGGCTGGCCGCCCAGCCATGCCAGGACTGCCGCTGCCGTCGCCTCGTCGCCCCCGGAGAGGGCTGACTTGTAGCCGCGCAGTGCCGTGGCGAACGAGGGTGCGTGCCGGGACACCTCGGTCAATCGTGCCGTCAGTAGCTTCTCCACCGCCTGCGAGAGAGCTTCCTCCTCCGCGCCGTCCGCGAGGGCGTCCTCTTCCAGGGTGTAGAACCATGCGTCCACGACCGGCCGGAGCGCGCTCGGGGGGAAGCTTGCGGTAGCCAGCCGCTCGGTGAGGCGCCGGTAAACGGTCTCCAGCTTGTGGAGGGGGGTCTCCGTCTCGGAGATCTGAATCTCCGCCAACGCGAAGCCCCTCCGCTTGGCCCGTTCGCCCAGCCACCGGGTGAAGAAGGTCTTGCCCGACCCGTACTCCCCGCGGACGGCCTTGAACACCGACGAACCGGAGGCGACCGTGTCGAGCTCGGCATCGAGTGCTGCCTCGAACCGGTCCAGGCCGGTGGCCAGGAGGTCGAGCCCGCTTTCGGGGACGGCGCCGCGACGCAGGGCGTCGATCACCGCACGGCGACGCGCCGCACTGGCAGGGGAGGGGCGGGAGGAAGCAGCGGTACTCACGTCAGCCAGTGTCCCATTCCAGTGGTGCCGGGCGGTTGGCCGAAGTCGACTGTTGGTGCAGCCAACCTCGTTGACCTCCGTGTCGCGTGATTGGTCTAATCGCCGCTCGCGTGAAGAACGCGCAGCACTGCGAGGGTGGGGAACAAGCACGTGGCCGGACTCGACAATGTGAAGCTCAAGGCGCTCCTGGCAGATGTGGCGTCGGGCTCTCTTCAGCTGCCCGACTTCCAGCGTGACTGGAAGTGGGACGACGATCGAATTCGCGCCATTGTCGCGACGGTGACGCTCGACTACCCCCTGGGCGTGGTGATGACGCTGGAGACAGGGGGCGACTCACCCTTCCGTGCCCGGTCGCTCACCGGTGCGCAGGTTGCGGAGGACGTGGCGCCCAGCCTTCTGCTCCTCGACGGGCAGCAGCGTCTCACGTCGCTCTTCCAAGCCCTCTTCCAGGACAGCCCCGTCGAGACCACAGATGCGCGTGGCAACTCTGTCAGGCGCTGGTACTACGTGGACATCGAGAACGCCATCGGCTCGCCCGCGGACCGCGACGAGGCCATCGTGTCCGTGCCGGAGGACAAGGTCCAGCGGTCCAATTTCGCCCGGAACATCGTTCATGACCTGACGACCGCCGAAGGCGAGTGCGCTGCAGGACTCTTCCCCCTCAGCATCGTCTTCGACACCGCGAAGGTGAATGCCTGGCGGCGCGCGTACGAGAAGGTGGACGACGGCCATTTCGACCGGTGGAGCCGCTTCGAGGAGCAGGTCCTGGAGCCCGTGCGCTCCTTCCAGGTGCCCATGATCAAACTGGCCGCCTCGACTTCCATGGACGCCGTGTGTGCCGTCTTCGAGCGAGTGAACACAGGGGGTGTGCCCCTCAACGTCTTCGAGCTCCTGACGGCGACCTACGCCGGTGACCGGGCCTACCGCGAGCGGACCGGCGACTACTACCAGCTGCCGCAAGTCTGGCGGGCGATCAAGGAAGACCTGGCCGGCCGTCATCCCGTGTTCGGACGGCTTGAGGCGGGCATCGACGACGGACTGAGCAGCAGCGATTTCCTGCAGGCCGTGGCGCTGGTGCGCACGTGGTCCCGGAAACAGGATGGGCAGGGCACCGGCGTCTCCTGCAAACGCCGTGACCTCCTTGAGCTTCCCCTGGCTGACTTCGAGTCGCTCGCGCCGCGGCTTGCCAAGGCGTTCGCCTGGGCGGGCGCCTTCCTTGAGAGGCAGTGCATCGTGCGCGCTGCCGAGCTGCCCTACCGCACCCAGTTGGTACCGCTCGCCGCGGTCAGGGCGATCCTCGAGGAGGCGACCGACACGCTCGGTGCGGAAGACATGATCACGCAGTGGTACTGGTGCGGCGTGCTCGGTGAGATGTACGGCGGCTCCACCGAGACCCGCTTCACGCGGGACGTCGAACAGCTGGTGGCATGGGTCCGGCGTGAGGGGCCCGCCCCGGAGACCGTCACCGACGCCTACTTCTTCCCGGAGCGGCTGGACACGCTCACCACCCGGAACAGTGCTGCCTATAAGGGAATCTATGCCCTGCTCATCAAACAGGGCGCTGTGGACTGGCACTACACGGAGACGCCGCTGAAGCCCGGCCTGATGGACGAGTACGGCGTAGACGTCCGGCACGTTTTCCCCCGAGCCTGGGTGCGCCGACAGTACGGCGGGGCCAAGACCTTCCCAGCCAACTCCATCGTCAACAAGACACCGTTGTCTCTGCGCGCGGCCCAGGCCCTCACCGGCGCACCCGGTACCTATCTCGACTCACTCGCCGCTGCCTCCGACATGCGCCGTGAGTGGTTCGACGACGTCATCGCGACGCATCTGATCGATCCGTACTTCCTGAGGACGAACGATTACGAGGCGTTCTACACGGCACGGGCCAAGCAGCTCGAGGACATGGTGTACGCAGCCATGGGCAAGCGGACGATCCTGCGCGACATGACCGACGGCAAGGCGGTCAAGTGAGCCAGAAGCCGAGTACCGAAGACCTTCTCGCGCTCAAGGGCACAGAGATCCCCCTCCGGGAACTGCTGGACCTGTTCGATGTGCGGGTGCGCCGGCCGTGGAACGTGCACGACATCGCGCAAGCACTGACCGACGCAGGGCTCGCCACTCTGCCGGACTTCGCCAACTGCGCTCCGGGCGAGCGGGTTCAGATCGTCGCCTTCGCCACGGCCGCGCAGGTCACGCCCGAGCCCGACGACGCGGACGATGCAGAGAGGGATCCGCTTCCGTCGGCCGCGCTGCCGCAGCGGCTCCGGATCGGCGATCTGCCCTCCGCACGCGGCGGGGTGCGATGCGTGTCCATCACTTCGGAGCTCTCTCAAGCGACGTACCTGATGCGCCAACGCGGGTACGCCCAGATACCCGTCACGACGGGCATGACGACCCTGCACGGAGTGATTACCTGGCGTTCCCTGGCCCTCATGTACGAGGTGGGTAAGGAGAGCAGCCTGGAGAACGCCATGCAGCAGGAGTCACTGCCGGTGGCCGACGCGCGGCAGGAGTTTTTCGCGTGCCTGCCCATGCTCTCGGAGCACGGCTACCTTCTGGTCCGAGGCGAGGACGGAAGTTTGTCCGGCATCGTGACCCAGGCCCATGTGGTCCACCGCTTCGAGAGCGCTGCCCGCCCCTTCTTCCTGCTCGGCGAGATCGAATCGCTCCTGCGCCGGTGGCTGGGAGCCAAGCTCGACGAAGAAGCGATCAGGGCGGTTCAGACGAACAAGAAGGCCGAGCACCGCTCCGGGAGGGTCGAGGATCTGACGTTCGGCGACTACGTCTATCTCCTCGACGGGGAGCAGAAGAAGCAGACCATGGCGCAGCAGGCGGACCTCAACTGGGCCGCGCTCCAGTGCGAATCCCTGGACCGCGGCCAGTTCGTCCGTCATCTGCAGCGTGTGAAGGACGTTCGGAACCGCATCGCTCATTTCGATGCGGAGCCTCTGCCTCTCGCGTCGATGCGGGAGCTGACGGCCTTCACCACCCTGCTGCGGGACTACGTCGGCTGACCCACCGCTTCACACCCTGAACTGCAGCTGCAGCAGACTCCTGTCGAGACGGAGTGTCCGTCCGTCCGGCAGGGTCTGCAGGACCTGAACTCCGTCGTAGTTGAGGACCTGCCGCAGCACCGCGGCGAAGCCGTCCGCGCGGGTGGCCGGGTAGTCGACGCGCTGCGCCACAGCCGTCACGGGCAGGGTGCCTCCGGCCTCCAGGAGTGCCCGGATCGCCTTCTCCAGCTTGTCCAGGGGCGGCTTCCGGGCCAGTAGTCCGACCTGGTCCTGGAACGCCTCGGAGGCGAGCAGTGCCGTGATCAGCGCGTCGTCCGGCGCGACCAGCACGGGTGTGACCAGGGCGCCCTCGTGTTCGGCCGCCGGAACCAGAGCGACGTCGAAGAGGGAGTCGTGCGTCTGGGCCAGTTCGGCCTGCGCCTTCGTCGGCTTGTGCCGGTTCTGCTTCTCCGGACGGGCAGCAGCCGACGCCGAGACCGGAACGGCGTTCTGGAGGGGCGTGTGCCCGTCGAGCAACCACCATGCCGGACGCTGATCACCCAGCTCTCGCCAGCCGCCGGGCGGAGTGGCGCCGAAAGGCAGGAAAGCGAGTACGGGGATGGTGAACTCACGCAGAGCCGCGCCGCCGTGGTAGCCGGCCTTGAGCGAGGTGTAGCGGGAGTCGGCGTCCCAGAGGGCGACGATCGAGCCGCCCGGCTCGGGCCAGACCACGCGGGGTCCCGACAGGGCGACCTCCGTGGCATCCAGGGGGCCGCCGGGGGAGCGGTGGCGGGCGGATTCCGGTACACCGGCATCCACCTTGACCCCGCGCCGGTCGACGACGTGGCCATGGTCGCTGGTGAGGATCACCGCCATGCCCTGAGCCGCGGCGACCCGCAGCAGATCGCGCAGCAGCCCTATCTCGTCGAGGTGCCAGGCCCCGTCACCGAGCTTCTGTTCCTTCGCGAGCCGGTCGTCGATGGTGTTCAGTACGACCGCGACGTGCGTGCGCCCGTCGGCGAGGGCCTCCGTGAGTGCCGGACCGAACGTGTCCCCTGAGCCGTCGGCACGCAGATCGTCCTTGTGGAAGACCGCGGCCGGCTCCCCGCCCCAGAAGGCGTGGGCGGGGAAAAGCCTCTTCTCCTCCGCCTGTGTGCCCTTCAGTAGTCGGCCCGCGAACAGGGACGTCCGGCAGACGGCCGTCAGCGTGGGCAGAGCCGCGGCCATCGCGCGACGGCGGGGTACACCCTCGTCCAGCGGATCGAACTCGGCCCACGAAGCACGCAGTTCCTCGCCCAGCTCAGAGGCGATCGCGGCACTCATCCCGTCGAGTACGAGCAGGAGCACGCGGCGGTCGGCCCCGCCCCGTACGACCGGCTTCACCACGCGGTCGAGGAAGGTCTCCACGGTCAGCATCGTGCCGGGTCGGGTTCCGGCAGCGGTCCAGCCGGCCAAGGCGCGAGCGAAGTCACCGTCGATCTCGTGGCGCTTGCGGCGCACCTGACGGCCGAGCGTGTCGTACGCCGACTTCAGGACGGGGTCCGGGTCGCCGCCGGCTTCGATGTGCTCGAGCGCCCGGTCCACCCACCCGGTTTCGGTGATGTGGCGTTGCAGGGCATCGGCCACCGTGTCCGAGGTGACGGCCGGGTCACCGGCCAGCCACTGGGCCAGCCGCCGACCCATCCGGGCCCGTTCCACCCGGGCCCGTGCCTCCGGCCCGTCGGCCTGCCTGTGCTGTCCCAGGGTGCGTACGGCGTCCGCGACGGCCTGGGGCTCCCCGGCGGCCAGAGCCCGGCCCACTGCTGCGAAACGTGCTTCGAGGCCCGCGGCCAGCAGCGCGCTGGCCTTGGCGGCATCCTCGGCGCCGAACTGGCGGACCAGCGCGGAGGCCCGGTCCAGGACGGTGTCACTGAGTCGGCGGGCCTCGCGCACCGCTTCCGCATCGCCGCCGGCGCGGGACGCGGAGGTCAGCAGCGCGGCCACGTACTCCTCGGAGGCGATCCCGAACCGGGACACGACGAGGTCGAGCTCCTCACCCTTGGCGAGGGGCTGCTCGCCCAACCATCGTTCCGCTCGCCCGCGAGCCCGGTAGACGGCGGCGTCCGGCTCACAGTGGACCCACAGCGCGGCGCAGACGAGCCCGAAGGCCACCGCGTCGGGGCCGTGTTCGGCCTCGACCAGCGCGAGGAGTGCCCGTCCGGCGTGACCCGCCTGGTCCTCCTCGCCGAGGAACGCGGACAGTCCCTCTCGCTCCGGACGGCGGAGCTTCAGCAGGAGTTCGGGCCCGCCGGCGGTCAGGGACCAGCCGAACAGCGTCTGCGGGTCCAGGGTGTCGCCGGCCGGGGCCCGGCCCGAGGACTCCGCCTCGCTGTCGTACCGGCCCAGCCGCAACCTGCGCAGGGCCAGGGAGGTGAGGGCGGTGCGCCGGGAGAGTATGCCGCCGGCGACGGGAGGCCAGCCGCCCTTCGGCGGGGTGGCGTCCAGCAGTGCCTCAGCGGCCCAGTTGGAATCCTTGAGCCGGGGATCGACCTGCTGGGCGCGGAACGCGTCGCGGACCACGTCCCAGCTGTCGACGGTGTCGACGCGCTTCTTGTGCGCGCGCGCCAGGATGGCGGGATCCAGCTCGTTCTGCTCGCGGTCGGTCAGGACGACGAGTACGGCCGGTCCGGGCACCGTGCCTCCGAGATGGTCCAGCAGCAGCTCGTGCACGGCCAGTGGCGACGGCGCGGCTGCGATGCGAGCCGTCAGCCCGTCCCCCCAGGAAGGCTCGGCCGGACCCTCCCACTGCGGTGCCGAGCGCAGCAGCACGGCACGGCGCCGGTCGTTGCCGCTCAGGGACGCGGTGAGGGAGCTCTGGGACGACAGGTACTGGGTGACGGTCGCGAGGTTCAGGCGCACGGCGACGGCGGGGGAGGCGACGCTCATCGGCCGACCACCCGCCACGTGATCTCCACGGTGACGCCGGGCTCGGCAGCGGCCAGCTCGGCCAGCTCCGCCTGGAGCTCGGCCACCGCGTGCGAGGCCGTCGTCGTACGCGCCCCGCTCGTGCGGTGCTTCCGGGCAGGGGCGGACGGCGCCGTCGGAGACCCCTCGTAGGGAATCCGCGGATCGCTGGTCTTCGTGTCCAGCGGAACATCGGCGGGGCTCTGAGGGCCGGGGCTCGGAGCCACCGGCGGGGAGACTGCACGGTTCCGCTTGAGCAGAGCCAGCACCTCGCGCTGGGTGCGGACGAGGGCTTCCTCCAGCTTGTCCGTGCGCTGCTGGTCGCTGCGGGCGACATTGCGCAGGGAGTCGAGGAGCGCCTCGCCCTCGGGGCCTTCGGCCGATGCCAGCTCCAGAGTGCTCCAGGAGGTCGCGGCGAGCGCTTCGGCCACCTTCCGGGCCTGCTTGACCGAGGTCCCGTACTGTTCGGCGGTCATCGCGCCGAGGTCGAAACGGGCGAGGGCCTCCACCGTCTTCTTCGCTCCGGCCGCTCCCTGGCCGGCCGTGCCGGTCAGGGCCTTGAGCAGCTCCACGGCCCGCCGGGCGAGTGCGAGGCGCCCGGTCTCGGCGGTCTGGTCGAGGTGCAGGAAACCGGCGTGCTCGCTCAGTCGCTCGGCCAGCTCGGCGGCGGCCTCCTGAACTCCGCGGGCTTGCTCGGTGATCTGCCGGGCGAACTGGTTGACGATGCGTCCGCGCAGCAGGGTGGGCGCCGACTGCCCGAAGACGGCCGCGAAGCGCTGCCTGGCGGCCTCCCAGTCCTCGGGGGAGGGCAGCGGCTGACTGCGCAGGGCGTCGCGGTCCTTGATCTGCGCCAGCTCGGGAGCCGGGTCGAGCGGCATGCCTTCGCGCACCCAGACCCGGTCGTCCATCTCGGCGAAGGCCGCCACGACGAGCCGCCCGAGGAAGTCCGGCAGCCCGCGCGGGGCCGGCTTGTCGGTCCAGTCGGTGAGCGTGATCAGGGTGAGGTCGCCGGTGGCGCCGTTCTCGCGGGCGAGCTGGCGGAAGTGGTCGGCCCAGTACGGGGAGAGCTCGAAGTACGCCTCCTTCTGCTGCCCGAGGCGCAGCGGCCCGGCGATCCGCTTCATCAGTTCCCTGTCGCCGGACGGAACCTCGGCGCGGCCGTCGCGGGCCTCGGCGGCGGCACGGACGTGCGTGAAGACCTTCTTGGCGTCGGTGGCCTTGACGACCGCCCCGGTCTGGGCGGGGTCGAAGTCCGGGTGGTCCGGGAACTGCGTCGCCAGCAGCTTGCCCGCGATGTGCCGGATGCCGTCGCGCAGCGACTGGCCGAAGGAGAGGGTGAGCCCGTCGACCTCGCGCAGCGATTCCAGGTGGTCGCCGAAGCCCAGCTCCACGTCCGTGGGCTTCTTCTCGGCGAGCCCGTACGCCTGCTTGAAGGCCGCCTTGACGGTCTTGAGCAGGGACTCGCGCTGGGTCTCCAGGAGCCCCTTGGCCCGGGTGCGGTTGTCGGCGTTCAGGTGGCCGGCGTACTGGCTGTCGAAGCGCTGGTCGTCGGCGAGGGCCTTGTCGATGACGACGAGGCGGCAGAAGTCCCCGTACCGCTGGCTGGAGAGGTGGGTGGGCAGCCAGGCGACGGTACGGGACCGCTCGCCCTGCTGCTTCTCGCGCAGGCGCCGGATGCGGTTGGCGTCCTCGACGGGGCCGTACTCGCCGTCATCGAAGGGCAGGTCGACGGCGATGCGCCAAAGACCGTCCTCACGGGGCATCAGGTCATGGTCGGGCAGCTCGTCCTCGTCCGCCATGTTCCCGAAGATCACCTCGACGGAACGGTTCGTACCACGCCAGACGAACTGCAGTTCTTCGACCAACTGGCCGTGGCTGACGTCGAGTTCCTCGGCGAGCAGCCGCTTGGCGAGGGCGAGGCGGTTGCCCGGGTTGTTGTTGACGTTGGCGTTCGCGATGACCGAGTCGACGTCGACGCCGGAGAGCTCCAGGCGGACGCCCGGGTTGGTGTCGGTACCGGTCTCCTTGATCTCCGGAAAGCGGCCCGCCCAGTCGGCGACCTTGTTCTTCAGGATGCCGTACTCGCGGCCGGGGATCGGGGCGACGACCGAGCCGTAGTTGAGCGCGGACAGCCTGCGGATCGTCAGATCGGCGAGGGCCGGCACGCTCGGCGCGAGGGCGGAGAGCAGGAGGGTGCCGATGATCCGGTTGTCACCGACGAAGGTCTTCACCCGGCCGCGCAGGGCCGCGTCGGTGATGCTGTCGGGGCGGTGGGTGTACTGCTCGATGACCTCCTCCGACACGTTGTACGTGGCGAGGAGGAACGGGCGCAGCTTGGTCCGGTACAGCTTGTCCGCCGCCTCGAAGACGACCTTGAGGCTGTCGGTGAACGGCTTGTCGCCGCCCGCGGTGATCAGCGGATACAGGTCGCCGACCGGGATGAGGTCGCCCAGGCGCAGCTCGTGGCGGTGGTCGGCGAGGAGCTGGCCCATCAGCTTCATGCCGGTGCGGTTGCGCTGGAGCGCGGAGGAGACGTGGACGAGGGTGTCCATGAAGGCGGGGGAGAAGGGGTAGGTGAGCCGGAAGCTCTCCTCGTCGGCGCCGACGCCGTCGGCCCCGCGGTCGGAGCCGAGGAGGGTGTCCCACACTTCCTGGCGGACCTTGCGGGTCTTCTCGAACTCGGCCGTGATGAGCGCGGCGGCCTCGGTGTTCTTGGGCTGGAGGAGGCGTGCGTGTGCGACCTGGGGGAGGTTGCGGTCCTCCAGGGTGATCTTGTCGAACCGGCCGGACGCCTGGTTGAGGGTGTCCTGGATGGAGGACTCTGCGGCCCCGGACAGTTCCTCGCCGACCAGCTCGCGCAGGTCGCGCTGGCGGGCGATGAACGAAACGATCGGGATGGCGCGGCGGGCATCGGCGCCCTCCACGAAGTTGGTGATCTTGCCGGCCTCGCGGCCCACGAACTTCTGGTCGTGGATGAGGGTGGCGAGCCAGAGGATCAGCTCGTCGAGGAAGAGGATCAGGCCGTCGTATCCGAGGGACTTGGCGTGCTCGGCGATGACGGACAGGCCGGCGTCGAGCGAGATGAAGCCGTGCTCGTTCTCGTGCGCGTTCTGGGTGAAGCCGGGCAAGAGGTTCGTGCTCGCGTCCTGGACCAGGCGGGCGCGCAGCTCCACGGGGGTGGAAGGGGCGACGAGGTTGAGCGCGTACCCCGACTCGTGGATCTCCTCGGCGGCGAGCGCGGTGTCGAGGAGGGCGGAGGTCCAGGCGAAGGACTCGCCCCACTCGTCGTCCTCGTCCGCATCCCCGCCGACGGAGCCGAGGCCCTTGATGACGGCCTCGTCGCCCATCCGCTCCCGCATGGCGTGGATGTCGGCGAAGAGGGAGTCGGTGCGGTAGACCCGGGGGGTCGGCGCCTCGGGGTGGAGCTTCTTGACGTGGCTCACGTACGTGCCGAGGACCCGCTGCTCCAGGGCCTTCGCGCCGAGCATGTGATACGGCACGAGCAGGAACTTCTTGCCGTCCGTGGTGAGCCACTCGTGCTTGGTCAGCACGGAGTCGAAGTCGGCGCGGCGGTGGGCGGCCGGGCTGCCGCTGAGCAGGGCGTGCAGCACGGCCATGAAGTGCGACTTACCGGAACCGAAGGAACCGTGGAGGTAGGCGGCCTTGGAGGTGTGCCCGTCGAGGGAGGCCTTGATGAGGCCGAGGGCCTCGTCGAAGTTCTCCAGCAGCCGTTCCGTGACGACGTAGTCCTTGAGCGCGAGCTCGGCACCCTCGGGGGTGGTGGCCTCGGAGAGCTGAAGGACGAAGTCGGACGTGGAGATCGACTCCTTGATGTTGATCACATCGCGGAGGAGGGGCGGCTGCTGGGCCATTGCGCGTCTCGCTCACCTTCTGACGGCCGTCGCCGTCGCTGTCCGTGCCGGTACCGGGACAAGTTCCTCGGGACATTGTCCGGCATCATCGCTGGTTACGGGGCTGATGGCCGGAAATCTCCCGTGGATCAGGATGGCATCGGGCACTGACAAGGACGGGCCGAGGGGGCGGGCGGTCGGCTCACCCGCTCGGACGGAGCTTGCGGCTGCGGGCGTTCACCTCCGCGAGGCGGGCACGGAGGGCTTCGGGTGGGCTGAGGGGCTCGGTGTCTTCCGGGTCCGCGTCCCATTCCCGGCCGCCGGCGAGGGGGCGGAGCCGGAGGTACGGGCCGAGGCGGTCGGTGACGATGCCGAGGCGGTTGTGGTGGGTGTCCCGGACGATCTCGCCGAGGGCGGGGCGGCCGGGGTGGGGTTCGGCCGTCACCGGGAGGCGCCCTTCGTGATCACTTCCGCGAGGGCGTGAGCCACGGGCGCGGAGCAGAGGCCGAGGTGGATGAGGGCGTAGCGGGACTCGTCGGCCCAGGGGGTACGGACGTCCATGGCGGGCAACTGGATGCCGGCCCGGGTGAGAGCGGCGGCGAGGGCGTCGCGGGCGTCCAGGGCTTCCTTGATCTTGCGCTGGTTGGGGGCGGTGGGGCGGGAGGTGGGCATGGCGGACTCCTTCGGCTGGTCGCGCTCTGGTTTCCCGGACCGGAGGGTGTGGGGTGGATTACGGTGCGTAGCCCGGGCACTACGAGCATGTATCCGCAGGAGGCCGGCGACACCGTGGGTGGGGGTGTGGTTCCCCGGCTCGCAGCGGTAGTTCCACACCTTCCACGGAGATCAGGGAGGGGAGCTGCGATGCCACCACGCCGGGTGGTCACGGGCCGGAGCCAGGAGCCGCGGCAGCGCTTCGCTGAGGAGCTGCGGCAGCTGCGCGCGGGGAGCGGGGCGAGCCTGCGGCAGCTGGGGGAACGGCTCGGGTGGGACTGGTCGCTCTTCGGGAAGATGGAGAAGGGCGAGACCCTGGGTGGGCCCGAGGTGGTGCAGGCGCTGGACCAGCACTACGGAACATCGGGGATGCTGCTCGTGTTGTGGGAGCTGGCGCGTGGGGACAAGACGCAGTTCAAGGAGCGGTACCGGCGGTACATGACGCTGGAGGCCGAGGCGGTGAGCCTGTGGCACTTTGCGGTGAGTGTGCTGCCGGGGTTGTTGCAGACGCGGGGGTACGCGCGGGAGTTGCTGGCTGCGGGTGGGTTCACGGGGGACGAACTGACGCAGCAAGTGCAGGCGCGGCTGGGGCGGCAGGAGCTACTGGAGGGGGAGGGTGCGCCGCCGTTCCGGACGATTCTGTCGGAGGCGGCCTTACGGATGGCGTTGAGAGATGAGCAGGCGTGGCGGGAGCAGTTGGGCTACCTGGCCGAGATGGCCGAGCGTCCGAACCTGACGATTCATGTGCTGCCCGAGAGTGCTGGGCCGCACGGCTTGGTGAGCACCGACGTGTGGTTTCTGCGAATGCCGGACGGGCGTACGGTGGCGTACACCGAGAACGCCTATCAGGGCGAACTGGTCGAAGAAAACGCCACGGTAGAGCGACTACAACGCGCCTACGATGCGGTGCGCGACCTGGCATTGTCCCCGGCCGAGTCGCGGAAGTTCGTCCTGCGCATGTTGGAGGAAGTGCCGTGCGATCCATCGACCTGAGTGCCATGACCTGGCGCAAGAGCTCACACAGCAACCCGGACGGTGGTGCGTGCGTCGAGGTCTGCGACGACTTCGGGAGTGTCGTCCCGGTGCGGGACAGCAAGGACCCGCGCAGTCCGGTGCTCGTGTTCCCGGCGGGTGGCTGGTCGGCCTTCGTCACCGCCGTCAAGGACTGCCAACTTCCTTGCTGAGGAACGACCACAAAGCGGATGGCCTCCGAGAACCCTTGGGTTCGCGGAGGCCGCCGGCGTTGTCGGTGCTCTACTTCTTGGTCGTGCGTCGTCCTCGGGTGGCGGCGGCCGGGCGCCAGGCGCGCAGGTCGTCGTCGGTCAGGCCGTGCTCGCCTTGCACCATCTGCCGGTCGCCCCGGAAGAACGCGGCCGGTGAGGCGCCGAAGTTAGCGTCGAACTCGTCGTGCCACTGCTCGAGCCAGGGCTGGAGTTCCTGCAGCCCGGCGAGGAACGGCGTCAGCTCCTCGGAGGTCAGTGCCTCGTGAGAGGCGATGTACGCGTCGAGCGCGTACGCCTGCTCCCGGTGGTCCCAGCCGGCCCAGCCGTAGAGGTCGGGCGTGGAGGTGTTGGTCTGCCCGTACGAGATGAACCGCTCCTTGGGTACGTCGAGCTTGCCGCGCGCCTTCCAGTAGGAGGGGCGCAGGAAGTCCGCCGAGGTGTACTTCGGCGGTACGGGGATCGTGTCCCGGATCCTCCGCTTGGCCGGCTCGTCCGGGGCGGCGTCCTCCTGCCGCTGGAGGTCCCAGACGTGCTCCCAGTCCTCGCGCTTCTTCAGCCCGGAGGGCTTATAGCGCAGGGCGGGCAGGAACGGCACGTGCTCGTCAGTCATCAGCTCGGCGACGACGGCGGGCAGCTCCTTGCGGGGCGCATAGATCTTGGCGACGGAGACGAAGTCCTCGTCACGGGAGAGCACGTCGGTGAGCCGCGAGAGGCTGACGAGGGCGGGCATGTCGTTCTCGTCGAACCAGTGGTCACGGTTCTCGATCCGGTCGAGCAGCCAGGAGCGGAGCGCCTTCTCCTCAAGCGCGTCCCACCCTTCGGTGGCCCACCGTCGCTTGTACTCCGGTCGCTCGACCATCCCGATGGCGCGACTCGACTCGATGACATTGATCCGCTTCTGGACGACCGCGCGGTAGGCGGTGGGCCAGTGGGCAGGAATCTCGGTGATGGGCGTGGACCCGTGCCGCTTGAACCACTCGTCGCTTGCCTCACCGGCGGCGATCTGGCGGGCCAGCACGATCTCGAAGGCACGCTCACCGAGCGTGAGCTCGGGAATGTCCGGGGAATCAGGATCCTCGGAGCCGCGCAAGTCCTCGGGGTGCAACTTATAGAGCGAGTAGACCTGCCAGTCCAACTCGTCTTGGAGCGCAATCATGCGGGAACGGATGGACTCCCACCTAGCTTTGGCTTGGCGGAGCGTAGGAGCGGCTGGGGTGGTTTCAGTAACTAGGGTGGAGGGGCTGGAGTCGCTGAGCTGTTGGGCGAGCGAATCAAGCGCAGTGGCGAGGGCAGTGGGGTACGCGGCGGGGAGAGGGAAATCCAGGAGTGGTGTGCTGTTGAATTGGTAGAAGTCTTCGAAAGGCAGCGTGCTTTGGCGGGCTCCCTTCGTATCCACCGTGCTTCCCATATTGTGGCTAACTTGCTTCATCCAGAAGCAAGTCGTGGAACTGTTGAGCAGCCCAAGAAGCTGCAGGTGCTCCTCCTCGCTCGCCCCCTCTCGCAACTTGATCACAGGGGCAGACTGCTTGAATACCTTCCCGCCCCTGTCGAGCACGAAATGGTTGTGGGTAGCCACGAAGGCGAATGTGATCGTCAGGGGAGTGCGGAGCTTTGCCGGGTATAGCTCCTGCCACTCGTACCAGGTCAGTCCGCGTTGGAGCATGGGGGTGCCGAAGCGGCGGCGGCGCGAAATGATTGACCAATATGGGCGCAGGTATCGCTCCGTATTGGGGATCTGGTCGAGTGGTAGAACCTTGAACTCGTGATCGTATGCCCAGACTGCGTCAAAAGCTGGAGACAGTTGATAGTCGCGGATAATGTCGCCCGTGACCATCGTGCGTACGAACTCGACACGATTTCGCTCGCCGCTTCCGTTGGCGGGGAGCAGGTAGAGGTCGTCTTCGCCGGGTACTGAAGAGATTCCGACTTCAGTGGCGCAATCCCGAATCTTGGACACCGCATGAAGTGCGAGCTGCTCGACCATTTCAAGGCCGCCATCGGCCAAAATCCACGGCTGACTGCCGAAATAGCGGGCTCGATTCAAGTCGTCGACTGATACCCATTGACTTGCCGTCCCCGGCTGGTCGATTTGTTCGATTATCGCCTTCCAGACCTTGCCTTCCTCGCCCGCTGCGGGAGTGGATGGCTCGCCTTGAACGCGTCGTACGGTGCGGATCGTCTCGGAGCGGCCGCTACCCCCCCGCCGTCTACCAACCAGAATGACTGTGGGGGTCCCATGCCCCGGAATATATGCCCCAGATGTGTCGATAACCTCGGTCAGCTCCACTGTATGTCCGAAGTATGTCTCGATCAGCTTCGATCCGAACTCTCGTTTCGTGAAAGAGCTCGCAGTGATCTGCCCTACCATGCCGTAGCCGCGACCGCCTGAATCGCCGCGTGCGGCTAGCTCGAAGAACCGCTGCGCGAAAGGCACCGACAAAGCGTACTTGCCGGCGCAGGCGTCGTACAGCTCCCGATACAAGGTGTTTAGCTGCTTGTCCTTTACTGTGATGTATGGAGGATTTCCCACCACCACGTGATATCGCCCCTGCTGCAGAATTGCAGGATGCTCGTGCACATCCTCTGTGGCGTATGTGAAGGAAGCTAGTGGGTCCTCGGTATCTTCCTCCCCGCCGAGCGTGAGCTCCAGCTGCCGGGCCTTGATCAGTGAATCGCCGACCGCCAGGTGAATTGGCCACTCGTACTTAGCGGCCTCGGCCATCGTCCGCGTGTCACTCGCGGCCATCGCCGCGACCAGCAACCGGAAACGAGCAATAGCCACCGCGAACGGGTTCAGGTCAACACCATGCACCGAATCCAACGCAGCCCGCACCCGCTCGTGCCGGTCCTTGCCCGGCTGATCCTCTGCCCAGAGGCGGACCAGCCTGCGGAAGGACCCCAGTACGAAGTGCCCCGACCCGCACGTCGGATCGATCATCTTCAGGCCCTCGTAGCCGAACTCACGAACCGCCGGGTCCATGGTCCGGTCGAGGATGAACTCCTCCACGAACTCCGGGGTCTGGAGTAGGGCGTACGTCTTTCGGGCCGCCTCGCTCAGGTCCTGGTACAGGTCGCCCAGGAAGCGGGTGTCCCAGCCCTCCGTGCAGTCCTCGTTCAGCTTGTCCGTGAAGTCGTGGACCAGCACACCCGCTTCATCTCGCTCGCGCCAGAACGCGATCAGTTCCCGCGCTCCGTCGTGGGACACCGGGATCTGGAACAGCGGGTTGTGCTTGCGGTCGAACAGGAGCCGGCCCGCCTGGCCCGCGCCCAGGTCCGCGAACGCGCGCTCCAGCCAGCCACGGAAGGTCGGGTCCGAGTCGTTCGCCACGTACTCCTCGTACCGGGCCAGGGCCAAGTCGCGACGGTCCGGGTCCGGCGCCGTCAGGTAGGGCTCCGGGATCAGCTCGTTGTCCTCGCAGAAGCGGACGAAAACCGTGCCCAGGACCCAGGCCACCGCGACCTGGGTGACCCGCTCGTCCAGCCAGGAGTTCCATGTCGCGGCCGTGCGGCCCAGCTTGCGGGCCTGGTCGTATTCGGTGCGCAAGCGGGTGCCCACTTCGGCAACAGCCTTCACCTGCTTGCCGAGGTCCGTCTCGACCGCTTTGACCTGCTGCTTCAGGTCGTTCAACAGGGCCTTGCGGTCGATCACTTGGTGTCTCCCTCGGTTCCGTCCGTCACTGCTGCCTTGCTCGTACTCGCGTCCTTGACCCACGAGTCCGGAAGCTCGATCCACTCACCCAAGCCTGCCTGGTACGCCACCGCGACCTGACTCAGCTTGGGTTCCCTCGACGGGTCGCCCTGCGGTACCAGCAACCACAGGCCGCGACCGCCCTGGCGGGCCGCCTCCGCCAGGCGGTCCAGGACGCCCATCGCGTCGTAGCGGGCGAAGACCGCGGCCTCCGTCAGGAGGACCGGGCCCGAGTCGGCGGCGCGGTCCAGCAGGCTGCGGACCTGTGGCTCCACCGCGCCCCACGCCGTCCGCGCGTATTCCGCGAACTTCACCGCGCCCCGCGAGCCCGCCTCCGCCACGTCCGCCTTCAGCAGCGTCTCCCACGTCGGCTTCGACCCCTCCGGAGCCAGCGCGTGCATCGCCTCCAGGAAGAGAGCCGTCACCGAGACGGCGTGGGCGGAGATGGGGGCAGCGCCCAGTGCCCGTACCGCTTCCTCCGGGCGGTGGTGGTGCACGGTCAGGACCCGGTAGCCGTCGCGGCGGGCCGAAGCGGCCAGGCGTTCCTGCGCGCGGACCGCACCCGCCAGGGCAGGGTCGTCCGCGTACCGCGTCACCGCACCCACGTCCGTGGCCTGCCTCCACGCACCCGTGGTCAGGTAGCTGGACGCGCTGTCCATCCGCGTGGGCAGGTAGCGCAGGGTCTTGGTGTCCTCGCGCGTGGACAGGGTCAAGTCGAAGCCCGCGTCTCGTAGGGCCTTCGTCAGCGGGCCGGCCGTCGGGAGGTCGTGGGAGAAGCCGCCACGAGAGTCAGGAAGGACCAGCTCGGGGAAGCGGGCCCGGACGCGCTCGTGGACGTCCTCGCCCGTCACGCCCGGCTGGCGGGCCTCGGGGACGCCGGGGATGAGCCGGACCAGACCGGCCTGGGTCAGCCGCAGGGCGCGTACGAGCGACAGATCGCGCCGGTAGATCTCCAGGCGGGGCGTCGCCGCCGCGTTGAGGGAGGCGGCGGCCGCCAGCTCCACCAGGCGGCGTTCGTCCCACTCCACCGAGCCGGGCGGCGGGGTGAGGGAGCCGAGCTCGCTCAGTACCGTCGTCGCCGTCGGCAGGGTTTCGAGCTTGGCCAGGCGGTCGGCCGTCTTCCCCAGACGGGTCGCATAGTCGAGCAGGCCCGGCGCCGTCGGGGTGTCCGGGGCGTCGTCTTCGCGGACATCCAGGGCGAGCAGGCCTGCACCCAGGGCCTCCTCGGTGGCCTTGCGGTTGGGCTGGTGCTGGAACTCGGCTTCCTCAGGCTCCAGTTGCTCCACCTCCACCACGGCCCGTACTGCGGCCAGCGCCAGCGCGCGCCGCTGCTCGCGCTCGGACAGCTGCGTACCGCGCCGCACGGCCAGAGCATCGGCGATCTCGGCGGCGGAGGCGACCCGGCCCAGATCGGAGAGGAGATCCATGATCTCGGCGCGCAGGGCTTGCACCGCCGGGTGCTTCTTCCAGCGCTTGCGCTCCTCTTTCAGGAGCTGCGGGATCCGGCCAGCCGACAGGCCGAGCGCGTCCGCGACGTCCTTCTGCTTGGGCCAGACCCCGATATCGGGGAGCTCGCCCTGCGCGTCGGGAAGACGCAGGAGCAGGCGTACCGTCTCGACCTTGTTGTGGTTCGAGCGGTTGTTGTTGAGCTCCGGTACGAAGATCGTGGCCAGCGTGTCCAGGCTGACCGCGCGCAGCGCGGAGCCGGTGAGGCCCCCGGCGGAGTCTCCGCTGGCCAGGGTGCCGAGCAGAGCCGACTCGGTGGCGGACAGCTGGGCCAGTTCCTCCTTGGCCTCGGCCCGGCCCCTCGGGGTGAGCGGCGAGATCGGGGTCTCGCGCAGCCGGTCGCCCCACTCGCGCTGGCGACGCTGGACCTCGCTGCGGGTCTTCGCACCCAGACCGGGTGCGTTGAGGAGCTTGCGGCGGCTGTAGTCGAGGAGCTCCCCGACCGTCGTGACGCCCAGCCCGTACAGGAACGCCTCGGCGGCAGGGGTGAGGCCGGCGGCCGACAGGTGGGTTTCGCGGGTGACCTCCGCCGCGAGCTGCTCGCGCTGCTGCTCTGCGGTGAGCGGCTCGGCGTCCGCGATGGTGGCCTGACCGGCGTCGAGGGACGGAGTCTCGGAGTGTTCCGGGTGGCGGGAGCGGTGGCTGGATGGGACGGCCTGCGTGGCGTCCAGGAAGATCTTCTTCCAGGCGTCCCGCATCGGCTTCAGCTCGGGGAAGCGCTGGGCGGCGTCCCGGTGCAGGGCCTTCTCGAAGAAGGCGACCAGACCGTCGCGCACCCCGGGTTCGAAGGCGTCCTTCGCGATGATCGGGTGCGGGTGCTTCCTTGGGTCTGTCATGCGGGGTAGTACCGAGCCGTCGCCCCACTTGGGCAGCTCGCCGGAGGCCATCTGGTGCAGGGTGACCGCGACCGCGTACCGCTCGGCGTGCGAGTCGTAGGCGGTCCGGGTCAGCGTCCCGATGAACGGGTCGAGGTAGCCCTCGGTGCCGGCCTCGTAGTCCTTCGCCGGGTATCCGGCCAGGGAGAAGTCGATGAGGACGAGCTCGCGGGTGCGGTTCGGGCGGATGCGGATAGCGATGTTGTCGGGCTTGATGTCGCGGTGCCAGACGCTCTCGCCCTCCAGGAAGTCGACCGCGCCGAAGAGGTAGTCGCCGTACGCCTCCAGCTGGTCGATCTGGAGGCGGCCGCTCTCGCGCAGCTGGCGGGCGACCGTCTCCTCGCGGCGGCGGGTACGGGGGGCTCCCGACTCCTCGCCCTCGCCAGTCTCCTCCCGCTCGTCGCCCACGTACTCCAGGACGAGCACCGTGCGGTCGGCGATCTTCAACGGCTCCGGCTCTACGAGCCGGATCACGCGGGAGTCGGCGCGCAGGCGCCCCATGACCGCGGCCTCGTGGGCGAGGATCTCGCCCCGGCTGTCGGAGAGCGCCACCTTGAGGACGGCGAGCGGGCGCGTCTTGCGCGCCACGTGGTCCTGGTCGTAGACGAGGTAGGCGCGGCTGGTCGAGCCGGTGCCCAGGCGGCGGCGGACCTGCCAGCGGCCGCCCAGTACGTCGCCGGCGACGGCTTCGAGCGGGTCTTTCTCGGGGGCCTCCGGTACCGGGGGCGCGGCGGGGGTCGTGAGGGAGTCCTCGACGAGTTCCAGCATCTCGAGGAACTCGTCGATGCTGGAGAGGCGCTGGCCGGGCCGGTAGGCGGTGGCCGCCTGGACCAGATCGTCGATGTCCTCCGAGAGGCCGTCCACCAGCGAGCTGGGACGCAGACCCTCACCGGCTTCGAGGCGGGTCAGCAGCTCGGTCTGGCTCGCGGCCGGTGCCTTGCCCGTCACCAGGAGGTAGGTGAGGACGCCAAGGCCATAGACGTCGAGGTAGACCGGGTCGGCGTTGAGAGCGGTCAGCTCGGGCGCCAGGTACGGGTCGGAGCCCTCCGCCAGGTGCATCGCGGACAGTGCGGTCGGTGCAAACCGGGTCATCCCCTCCCCGGAGCCGCCCGTGCCGCTGCGCTGGGTAGCGATCTGCCAGTCGGAGATCTGCAGGTGCGGGGAGAGCCAGGCCGCGTCCTCGCCGACGGCCTGACCCTCGCGGCCCCGGTTGCGTGGCAGCACGTGGACGGAGCGGGCGGCCAGCGCCCGGTGGTGGATGCGGCTGGAGTGCGCGGAGCGCATCGTCTCGGCGAGCTGGCGGACGAGCGCCATGCGGCCGAGGATGTCGAGCTTCTCCCCGTACTGGAAGAGGTACTCGTCGAGACGCAGGGTGTGCGGGTGGTAGTCGAAGATCAGGGCGGGGCCGGAGGAGTGCCCGGACGGGTCGTACTGCTTGAGCTGGACGACGCCGGGGTGCCGGAAGCGGCGCAGGACCGCGGCCTCGCGCCGGGCGGCGTTCTCCACGGACTGCCGGATCGAGGTGTCCGAACCGCGTTCGCGCAGGTAGATGCGGACGCGGGCCACCTCGGGCAGCTCAGTGTGCTCGGCGAGGTAGTCGGCCCAGGTCTCGCCGGAGTCGAAGGCCTTCCGCTTCAGCTCGTACGGGCCGACCTTGTACTTGGCATCGCTGGGGCGGACACCGACCCGCTCCAGGGCGACCTTGATCTCGCGGGAGTCGACGGCGGTGATGCGTCGGCGCTCGTCACGCGGGGGCTGCTGCAGCATCGCGACCAGTTCGGAGACGGTGTAGACGCCGTTCTCGTCATGGGCGGGCAGTCGGATGCGCAGGCCGTCGTCCGTGAAGCAGACGGCTTCGGCGACCCAGACGCGCTTGCCGTTCTGGCCGAGCAGCCCGGCGAGCTCCTTGGCCTTCTTGTTGACGAGGTGCAGCGGGTTGCCGTGCAGGACGCGACGACCGTTCGGCGCGGTCTGGACCCAGGTGCCGTTCTCGCTGGTCACGGAGCCGTGCCAGTTCTTCAGTTCGATCATGCAGACGCCGCCGGGGGCGATGACGAGGAGATCGATCTCGCGGACGTGCCCGGTGTTCGCGGTGAAGGTGAAGTTCGACCAGGCCCGCCAGGGATCGGAGTCCGGCAGCTTCTCGCGGATGGCTTCCAGGCCGCGGTGCTCGTGCTCGTACTCGGACTCGGTGACCGTGGTCCACCGGCCTTCCCGCATGTGCGGCCCCCGCTTCGTCGCTGCGTGCTGAAGAGCTGATTGGCTCGGCCATCCGGCGGTAGACAAAGCTCTCGGTAGATCCTAACGGTGGGCCTCGACATCCGGGGCACCTGCGACGAAGCGGGCAGCGCCCGGGCTTGCGGATGCCGCGAGTGCAGGGCAGGCGCGATCAAGAGCGGTGCGAATCGGCCAAGTACTTAAGTCCCTGCCGATCACGGAGAACGGTCCGGGAGGATGGCAGGCGATGGACATGACTTCTCCGCGTCCGGCAGGCCCGCGGGACGAGTACGGGCCCTTCGCGCATCTCACCGCCCCGAACGTGCCGCTCTACCGCTCGGTGATGCGCGCCTTCCTCGTGGCCAAGGAGCGGTTCGCCGTACATCTGCGGCCCGAGGACGTGTACGCCGGGCTGCCCGCCGCCGTACGGCCCGGCGAATTGGAGGGGGTCGTCGGAGCCCTGGACAAGCTGGTCGCGTGGGGGAACCTGCGCGCCGACCCGGACACCGGGCGGGTCACGGCTGTCGAGGACTTCTACCGCAAGCGGTACATCTACCAGCTCACCCGGGAGGGCGAGGCGGCCGAGGAGGCCCTGTCCTCCTACGACGAGGCGCTCGGGCGCCGGGGTGCGCTCCAGGCCGTCGCGCTGCACGACATCGTCACCCAGCTCCGTGCCCTCCTCGTGCTGGCAGCCGAGGAGACACCGGATCCGGCCAAGACACATCTCGCGCTGGACGGGCTCGCCAGTCGGTTCGGGGCGCTCGCCGACAACGCGCGAGCCTTCATGGGGTCCCTGCAGCGGACCATCGACCTCCACGACGTGGGGGAGGAAGTCTTCCTCGCCTACAAGGACCAGCTCATTCAGTACCTGGAACGGTTCATCCAGGACCTGATCACCCTCGGTGGCCGCATCGCCCGGTTGATCCTGGAGCTGGAGGAGGGCGGGAGCATCGAGGCACTGCTGCGCGCCGCTGCCGCTCGCGAGGCCGCCGATGCCACGCCGCAGGAGGCCACGTACGCCGAGCAGGCCGCGTACGAGCGGTGGGCCGGCCGGTGGGCCGGGCTGGCGGCCTGGTTCCTCAGCCGGGACGGCCGGGAATCGCAGGCCCGGCTGCTGCGCGGCCGTGCGCTCGGGGCCGTACCCCAGCTGCTGGCCGTCGTACGGTCGCTGAACGAGCGCCGAGCCGGGCGTTCCGATCGCTCCGCCGACTTCCGTACGCTCGCCCGCTGGTTCGCCGAGGCCCCCGATGACGACTCCCGGCACCGGCTGTGGCGCACCGCCTTCGGGCTGTACCCGGCCCGACACCTCACGGTGGACGCCGAGACGCTGGCCGCCCGTGCCGCCCATCCCGATCCCGCGTCCACCCCATGGGCCGACGCCGAGCCGTTGCGCATCAGCCCGCAGCTGCGCCGTACCGGCAGCTACGAGCGGCGCGGCAAGCCCCGCAAAGTGGAGGACCGGCAGGAAGCGCGCCGCAGGCTCGCCGAGGTGGCGGTCAAGCAGGCCGCGGAGGTCGCGGCCGCGCGGGCCCGGCTCGTCACCGACGGCATCACCCGGCTGTCCGGGCTCGGCGAGCTCGATCCCGTCAGCTTCCGGCTCTTCCTCCAGCTCCTCGGGGACGCCCTGGCCACCTGGCGGCCCGGTATGACGCACACGGTGGCCACCAGCAACGACGGGTCCATGGAGATCCGACTCACCGCCTTGGCCGATGGATCCGCGGCCGAGGTCCGCACTCCGGGCGGCGTCTTCCGCGGCCCTGACCACACCATCGAGATCATCGATCTGGCGGAAGGAGCCGACGGACTGTGAGTGCTCCGCTCGCCGAAGTGCTGGACGGGCAGCACGCCGCGGAACTGCGCAAGGCCGCCCGCGCTCTGCTCAAGCAGCCTCTGCTGCTCGCCGGTGGTGCGTACGCCGACGATTTCCGTCTCGTCCGGCGGCACGCCTCCGACCTGCGTGAGTGGTTCGACCGCAACACCGGCTGGTCCCTCCAGGTCGACGCCGGGACCGCCCGGCTGGGCAAGATCCCGGCCCACCTCGCCGATGCCACCCACCCCGCCCGCGAGGCCACGCGCAGCGCCGCCCCCTTCACCCGCCGTCGCTACGTCCTGCTCTGCCTCGCCCTCGCCGCCCTCGAACGCGGCGAGGCGCAGATCGCGCTCGGCCGCCTCGCCGACCAGGTCGTCCTCGACGCCGCTGATCCGCAGCTGGCCGCGACGGGCATCCAGTTCACCCTGGACCGCCGCGACGAGCGCCTCGACCTCGCCGCCGTCGTACGCCTCCTGATCGGCCTCGGAGTACTGCGGCGCGTCGCCGGCGACGAGGAGGCGTACGTCAGCGGTGCCGGAGACGTCCTGTACGACGTCGAACGGCGGGTGCTCGCCGGGCTGCTCGCGACCCGACGCGGCCCGTCCACCATCCCGGCCGCCACCCTGGACGAACGGCTCGTCGGGCTCACCGCCGAAACGGCCCTCGACAGCGACGAACTCCGGTTCCGGGCGATGCGCCGCTCGCTGACCCGCCGACTGCTGGACGACCCCGTGCTCTACTACGACGAACTGACCGATGCCGAGCTGGGCTACCTCACGCGGCAGCGCGGGTTCCTCACCGCACGCATCACCGAACTGACGGGCCTGGTGGCCGAGGTCAGGGCCGAAGGCATCGCCATGGTCGACCCCGACGACGACCTCACCGACCTCCGCATGCCGGAATCCGGCACCCACGGTCACGTCACCCTGCTGCTCGCCGAGTACCTCACGAGTGCCGAAGGTCCGGTCGTCTCCACGGCAGACCTTGAACGCCGTGTCGCCGCGCTGGCCGCCGAACACGGAGGCTTCTGGGCGAAGTCGGCCCGTGAGCCGGGAGCTGAGGGGGAGCTCGTGGAGCAGGCCGTCAGTCGGCTCGCCGCCCTCGGCCTGGTCTCCCGTACTCCTGACGGGGTGATGCCACGCCCGGCGCTCGCCCGGTACGCGGTCGGCGAGACCGTCGTACTCGAACCCCGCACAGTCGGCACCGCTCAGGTGCCCGCGCAGCGAAAGGCTCATCAGCGTTGACCCCCCGTGCCATACTCCCGGTCCCCGCGCGCGCCCGCTGGCAGCCCCTGCGGATCGGTCTCGTCGATCTTTTCCACTACGACGTGGAGGAATTCCACTTCCGCGACGGGCGGCTGCTGCTCCGGGGGAACAACGGCACAGGCAAATCCAAGGTGCTCGCCCTGACCCTGCCCTTCCTCCTGGACGGGGACCTCAGCGCGCGCCGGGTGGAGCCCGACGGAGACGCCGGAAAGAGGATGGAGTGGAATCTGCTGCTCGGCGGAGAGCACCTCCACTCCGAACGGCTCGGCTACACCTGGGTGGAGTTCGGCCGCCGCGACGAGGTGAGCGGCGAGGAGCAGTTCCGTACGCTTCTCTGCGGGCTCAAGGCCGTCAGCGGGCGCGGCATCGCCCGGCACTGGTGGGCGGTGACCGCCCAGCGGATCGACCACGCACCGGCCGGGGCGGTGTCGGAGGGGTCGCTCAGCCTCCTCGACGCCACCGGCACGGTGCTGTCCCGGGACCGGCTCATCGAGGCGGTCGCGGGACACGGAATGGTCTACGACCAGGCCAAGACCTATCGCCGGGCCGTCGACGAGGCGCTCTTCGGGCTCGGGGAGCAGCGCTACGGCGCCCTCGTGGACCTGCTCATCCAGCTGCGCCAGCCCCAACTGTCCAAACGCCCCAACGAAGCCGCCCTCTCCCGCGCGCTCACCGAAGCGCTTCCGCCCATGGACCAGGCCGTCATCGCGGACGTGGCCGAGGCATTCCGCTCCCTGGACGAGGAGAAGGAGGAGCTACGGGCCGCCGGCGCGGCCGAGCGCGCGGCCTCTGCGTTCCTCGACCACTACCGACGCTATGCCCGCATCGCCTCCCGCCGGCGCGCACGCCTCCCGCGCAGCGAGCACTCGAAGTACGAGCACCTGCTGCGCGATCTCGCCGAGGCACAGGCCGAGAAAGCCGCAGCCGAGGAGAAGCGGGCGGCGGCCGGCGAGCGGATCGCCGCGCTCACCGAGACACAGGCCCGCCTGGAGGCCGTCGACGCAGCCCTGCGTGAGGGCCCGGAAATGCGCAGCGCTCATGAACTGGAGCGGGCCGCCAAGGCGTTGGAACGGTGCGGGCAGGACAGTGCACGTGCACGCGCCGACCGGGAGGAGGCCGCGCTGCTGCACACACGGGCGCTCGGGCGCCTCGCGGCGGCGGAGAACCGGTTCCGGGCCGCCGGGCAGCGAGTCGAGGACACGCTTCGCCTCGCGCGGGAAACCGCCGAGGCGGCCCGGCTGGACCTGCCCGGGGACGAGGGGCTGACGGCGGCCGAACTGCGCGCCGCTGTGACCGAGGCGACCGACCGCCGGCATCGCACCCTTGCGCATGTCGAGGAGCTTGCGGACCGCGCCGAGGCGGCGGCGGCCGAGCGCCGGGCCGCCGCACTGCGGCTCGACGAGACGGAAACCGACCTGGCGCACGCCGCCGAGGAACAGGGCGCGGCCGACGAGAAGGTGACGGCCGCGGGCCGGGCCCTGGTGGACGCCGTGCGCGAGCACGCGGGCCGGTGCGAGGAGCTCGCGTACGCCGACCCGGTCGGACTGTTGGACGAGCTCCAGGAGTGGACCCAGCACCAGGACGGGCCCTACCCGGCACGCCGGCACGGATCGGACGCGCACAGCGCCACGGCAGCGGTACTCGCCGACCAGGCGGCGCAATCAGCGCAGCGCGGGGCGGCCCTGGCGGCCCGTGCCCGAGACGCGGAACAGGAACTCGCCGAGCTGGGGGCCGGCGGCCGCCGTGGACCGCAGGCCCTGTACACCCGGAACCCCGGTCTGCGCGATCAGGCGCCCGGCGCCCCACTGTGGCGGCTGGTCGACTTCCGGGACGAGGTCGCGGACCGGGAGCGCGCCGGCCTGGAGGCGGCCCTGGAGGCGGCCGGGCTGCTGGACGCGTGGGTGCGCCCAGACGGCGCGGCCCTGGCGGTTGACGGTCACGACGTACTCCTCGACGCGCGGACGGGGCCGGTCGACGGGCCGTCGCTCGCCGACGTGCTCCGCCCGGCCGTTGACCGCGGCGATGCCCAGGCGGTCCACGTGGGTGAGGAGACCGTGGGTCGGCTCCTCTCGGCGATCGGTCTGGGCGCGGTTGCCGGGATCGCGGAGGCGGGCGCCGGGCTAAGGGGCACCGAGCCGACGGCGGGCACGTGGGCTGCTCCGGACGGACGCTACCGCGTAGGCGTCCTCATCGGCCGGTGGGCCAAACCTGCGGCCGAGTACATCGGCGAGGGCGCCCGGGAAGCCGCGCGGCGCACCCGTATCACCACCCTGCGCGCCGAACTCTCCCTTCTCCAGGGGGAGGCGGCATCCGAGGCCGTGCACGCGCAGGGTTTGGAGACCCGGCGCCGTACGCTCGACGCCGAACTGGCCGCGGTGCCCGACGACGGGCCGCTGACCCGGGCGCACGCCCGCGCGGCGGCTGCCGCCGACACCGCGCGCCGGGCCAGGTCCCGTCGTGAGGCACGGGCCGCCGACGCGCTGGCTGCAGCCGGGCGGTCGGAACTGGCGAGCGCCGAGCTCCAGGAGGCCGCCGCCGATCTGGGGCTGCCCCCGGACCGGCCGGCGCTAGTCGTCGTACGGCAGGCCCTCGTCGAACTCGCGGCCGTCCTGGCCGCACTCTGGCCCGCCCTGCGCGAGCGAACCGAAGCGGCACGGCAGGCGCAGGAGGAGCGTGAGGAAGCCGGCCGGGCAGGGGAGCGCACTGCCGAACTTGCTCTGCGCGCAGAGGAGGCCGCCCGCGAGGCGGCAGCCGCGGACGAGCGGCTCACCACGCTGCGCTCGACCGTGGGCGCGGCCGTGGCCGAGCTGGAACGGCGGCTGGCGGAGACCGCGGAGGCCATGCGCGGCTGCGCCGCCGATCAGCGGTCGTTCCAGGACCGTCGCACGGAGGCGGACCGGCAGGCCAACCGGGCCGAAGGCCGGATCGAAGAGCTGGAGAAGGCCGTCACCGAGGCTGCCTCCGCGCGCTCCGAGGCCATTGCCGCGCTCCAGCGCTTCACCGCCACCGGGCTGATCACGGTCGCGCTTCCCGAACTCGCCGTACCGGCCGCCGCCGACGGGCCTTGGGCGGCCACCCCGGCCATCGCCCTCGCCCGTTCCCTCGAAGCGGAGCTGTCGACGACGGACGACTCGGACGGTGCTTGGGAGCGCGTACAGCGGCGTCTGAGCGAAGAGCTCAAAACCCTTCAGGACGCGCTGTCCCGGCACGGCCATACCGCCTCGGCCCGGATGGTCGAGGACGGGATGATCGTCGACATCGTCTACCAGGGCCGCGAACGTGCCGTACCCGAACTCGCCGAGGCGCTGGCGGTCGAGGTCGGCGAACTCACCCGCATCCTCTCCGCGAATGAACGCGAGATTCTCGAAACCCACCTCATCACCGAGGTCGCGGGTACTCTTCAGGAACTTATCGCGACCGCCGAACGGCACGTGCTCGCCATGAACGCCGAGCTGGAGGACCGTCCGACCTCCACCGGCATGACCCTGCGCCTGGTGTGGCGGGCCTCCCGCAAGGCACCTGCCGGCCTTGCCCAGGCCCGTGGCCGACTGCTCCAGACCGCCGACGCCTGGACTCCCGAGGACCGGGCCGCGGTCGGGGAGTTCCTGCAGACGCAGATCGCCCGCCAGCAGACCGAGGACGCGGCCGGCAGCTGGCTGGAACACCTCACAGCGGCCCTCGACTACCGTTCCTGGCACGAGTTCGCCGTCGAGCGGCAGCAACACGGTCGCTGGGTACCCGCCACCGGTCCCGCGTCCGGAGGCGAACGCGTCCTGGCGGTCTCCGTGCCCTTGTTCGCCGCGGCCTCCTCGCACTACGCGAGCGCGGCCAGCCCGTACGCACCACGACTCGTCACCCTGGACGAGGCGTTCGCGGGCGTCGACGACGACTCGCGCGCCAAGTGCCTCGGCCTCCTGCACGCTTTCGACCTGGATGTGGTCATGACCAGTGAACGGGAATGGGCCTGCTATCCGCAGGTACCGGGCATCGCCATCGCCCAGCTGTCCCGCGTCGACGAGGTGGCCGCCGTTCTGGTCACCCGCTGGGAATGGGACGGCACGGCTCGTACCCGTCACGAGGACCCGGTGCGCACGCCGGACCCGGAGCCCCTGTGGACGTGAACAGGCCTCCGGTCGACGAAGCCCGCCTGCGCCGCCTCCTTGGCGGGCCCGATCTGGCCTGGCTGCTGGAGCGCGTACGCCGTCGGCTGGAGCGCGGACAGTCCCTCACCGGACCCGTCTCCCTGGCCGCGCCGACCCCGGCCCAACGGTCCGCGGCCGAGCGGCTGCTGGGCCGGGCCCCGGGTGATGGCAAGGTGCTGACGGTCCGGCTCGACGCCGTGGATGCCGTGCTGGTCAGATCAGGCGTCAGCCCCGAGGGCCTGACGGTGGCCGTGACGACGCTCACCGGCCCCGTCGTCCCTCTCGAAGAGGTCCGCCGGAGTGAGGACCAGGCCTGGGCGGAGGCCTACGCTCCGCTCACCGGGCTCGCCGGAGAGGTTCCGTCCCTCGAGGAATGGGTCGGCCGGGTACGCGAAGACGGCCTTGTGCGGCGTCTCGCCCGTACGCCTGAGGCCGCCCGATCGCTGCTCGATCAGGTGGCTCGCGTCCTGCGGGAACTGCCGGCCGAGCCGCCGCGCTCCCTCTCCGTGTTCGCCGCGGACATCCTGGGCAGCGCCCACGCACTGGACGACGGCACACCCCCGGCGACGCTCTGCCTCTCCGGCATCCGTGCCCTCACCGGACATCCGGACGGGGCGGGCGCAGCCTGGCGACGGGCCGCCTGGGCCTCCGCCGGCCTTCTCCGTGACGACGTCTCCTCCACAGTCCTCACCCTCAACCTCCGAGGGACCCCCGCTCTGGACTGGACGGCCGACATGGGGGAGCCGTGCGTACTCACCCTTCGCCAGCTCGCGCACCATCCGCCCCGGACCACACCGCCGGTGGTCCACATCTGTGAGAATCCCGCCGTCCTGTCGGCTGCGGCCGACACCTACGGCCCGGACGCCCTTCCGCTGGTCTGCCTCCAGGGCCAGCCGTCGGCTGCCGCCCTGGCCCTCCTGGCGCACCTCCACGAGCTCCGTGCCGAATTTCGTTACCACGGCGACTTCGACTGGGGCGGCCTGCGCATCGCCACGACACTGCACCAGCATGTGCCGTGGCAGCCATGGCGCTACACAGCCGAGGAATACCGTGCGGCGGTAGCCGCTGCCGGTTCTGCTCTCCTGCCTCTGACCGGGATCTCGGCTCTGTCGCCATGGGATCCGGATCTGGCAACTGCCCTCGCTGAGCACGGTGTGCGTATAGAGGAGGAGGCTGTTCTGGACTCTTTGCTGGCAGACCTCGGGTAGGACGTGCGGCTGGTGAGACATGCGACGTGCCGAGACCGGGACCGATGCCAGGACCAGTGACGCTCGTTTGACGCATGGACCCTCACGAGGGGCTGTGAATGGCGATCCATGTGGCCTTTGACCTGCTGCTTTGCTGGCCGGCCTCGATTCCTACGTGCTCTTGATGACGCACCACGTGGAGTGCGTGGCGATCCTGGAGCCGGCGAAGAAGGACGCCTGACCCGCTGCCTCCTCTCCATGCCCTGGGGGCTGGAGAAGGGGCGTGCTTCCGGCCGGGGTGGTGGGGTCCCGGTCTCAGGAGGTCGTGGGGAGGGTGACGGTGAGGGGTGGGGCGGGGCGGGGGCGTGGTCGGCGTCGATCGCCGCGAAGGTGAGGAAGGCGGTGGCGGCCTCGGTGGCCGGGCCGGAGCTGTTCCCGCGTTCGGCGGTGACGCGGAGGCCGACCGTCATGGAGGTGCGGCCGACGCGTTCGAGCCCGGCCTCGACGCTCAGCAGGTCCCCGGCCCGCACGGGGGCGGGGAAGGTCAGCTGCCCCGCCCACCCACGGCAGTACGGTCGCGTCCCGCTCAGGGCGTGTGCTCCGGCAGGACGAGGCGGAGCGCGGCGCCCGTGAGGGTGGGGTGCCCCGACTCGAAGACCTCCAGTTCCGTCTCGACCGACGGGGTGTCGAAGGCCCGCAGCAGCAGACGGGCCCGGTGGAGGCCTCCGGTGCGGCCCCGTTCGCGGCCCGCCGCGCTCAGGGCGAAGATCCGGCGGCCGCGGGATCCGGCGGGCAGGCCCGGGCCGCTGTCCCGGACCTCCACGTGCACCTCGGGGGCCTCCGCCCTCGCCACGACCTGGACCAGGCCGGAGTCCGTCCCGGCGACCACGCCGGCCGCGTTGTCGAGCACCTCGTAGAGCACGGCCCGCAGGACCGGCTCGGGCACCTCCACGGAGAGCGCCGGCGGGCAGCGCACGTCCAGGACCGCGCCCGGGTGGTGGTCGCGGCACTGCGCGGCCAGGGCGTCGAGGAGCGGCGCCAGTTCGGTGACCGCCGGGCCCTGCGCCTCGGCCAGGGCCGCCGGGTCCTGGTCCCGCAGCTCGGCCAGGGCCTCGGCGGCCTGCGCCGCCGGCGTGCCGGTGCCGCCGGCCGCCGCCGCCGCGAGGCGGGCGAGGGACGGCACGGTCGCGAAGCGGTTCCACTGCCACGGCGTCCAGGCCGGGGACGTCAGGGGGGCGGACGAGGCGGGCGCCCCGGTCGCGTCCCGTTCGTCCCGGGCGTGCGCCAGGCGGGTCAGGAGACCGGTCAACTGCTGCTCCGCGCCCGCCCGGAGCATCCGGACGATGCCGCTCGGCGGCACGGTCAGAAGCCCGTCCGTCCCGTCCCCGGCGCGGACCAGCAGACCGCGCGCCACCAGCGCCTCGACCCCGGCGCGCACCTGCTCCACGGCCCCCGGCCACTCCGAGCACGCCTCGGCCATCAGGAGGAGGTCCTCCGTGCTGACCTCGCCGGTCGAGGGGTGGCCGGCCGCCAGCGCCGCCCACCAGGCGGCCTCGGCTGCCGGTCCGCCGCAGCGGGCCACCAGCTCCTCCTGGAGGGCCTGGACGAGCACCTCGTCCCGCTGCCAGCCGCCTTCCGCGCCGGACCACAGCGCGGCCCCGGCGGCGGGCATCCGGTCCTCGGCGTAACGGAGCATCACGCGCAGCGAGGCCGTGTCCATGGCCGTGCAGTTCTCCATGGCCTGGGCGAGGGGGAGCCCCGCGCCCAGGGAGAGGTGGGCGATCCAGCGCAGGGTCCGCCAGGCGGCGTCCGGCTCGTCGCCGAGGGCGGCGGCCAGGTCCGGGCCGCGCGAGCCGATCAGCGCCGCGACCGGCCACTGGCGGGCCAGGATGCCCAGCATCGCCGCCGGCCGGTCCTCGGGCAGCACGACGAGCCGGAGCAGGTCGCGCAGCGACAGGACCGCCGTGGCCCGGCGGTCGGTGTACTCCGGCGCCGCGAGTCCGGGGGCGACGGCGACGTGCGGCGGCTGCTGCGCCAGCCGGTCCGGAAGTCCCGTGGTGCCCGGGCCGCCGACGTACAGGTCGACGCGTCCGGTCGGGTGCAGCCGGGACAGCGCCGGGGTGCCGAACAGCCCGTCGAAGTACGTGTGGTGGTGGCGGCTGTCGTCCACCCGGCGGGCCACGCCGTCCCGGACCGGCGCGCCGAGGAAGCGGCTGAGGGCACCGGCGAAGGCCTCGGCGGCCTGGGCGGAGTCCTCCTTCTGGAGACGGCCGTAGGCCGCCAGGAGCTCTCTGCCGTTCGTGTCGGCGGCCTCCCAGGAGGCGAACTCGGGCGGCCGGTTCGCCGCCGGGTTCAGGTGGTAGTCGAGGAGCTCGTCCGGCGTCCACAGCGGGTTCCACGGCGGCAGCGGGGCGGCGGACTCCGGGATGGGCGTGCCGAGGGGTTCGCGGTTCAGCAGGGTCCGGGCGGCGATCAGCTCGCCGGCCGCGATCAGCGCGTCGACCCGCTTCATGACGGGGTCGCTCCGGCGCGTGACGGCCTCGGCGGCCTGCCGTTCGAGCCGGGCGCGCAGCTCGTCGGCGACGGGCTTCACCTGCTGGGCCAGCATGTCCGCGGCCTCGCGCAGTTCGTCGTCGACGGCGGACCGGCGGGACGGGGCGCGGGCGACGAGGGCCTCCGCGTCGAGGAGGTCGAAGCGGACGCCGGCCGCGGCGGCCTCGCGTTCCAGCTTCCGGACTTCCTGCCGCACGTCCTCGCCCGCCGCCGCCCGGGCCGCCTCCAGCCTCCGCTTCAGCGCCTCCTTGTCGTGGCCGCCCAGTTCCGGGCAGTCCGTGTGCAGGTACTCGGCCGCCTCGAACTCGCCCCGGTCGACCAGCTCCTCGCCCACCGTGCGGGGCGACCTGCCCCCGGCGCGGGTGAGGACGGCCCGCGCGAGCGCGGAGCCGTCCGCGTCGGAGCCGGGCCCCGTCTCCGACGCGAGGCCGATCAGCACGTCCGGATAACGGAAGCGGCCGGGCCAGGTCTCCAGAAGGTCCCGGTCGATCCGGATCTCGACGCCGACGTCGTCCCCCGTCCGCTCCTCGCTCACGCCTCCTCCTTCCCGGCCTTCGGCAGCACGGACAGGATCTCCAGCAGGGCCCTGGCCGGCCGGCCCGCCGGTTCGTCGAGCGCCTCCGCCTCCGCCAGCAACTGATGCCATTCGAGGTCGAGATGGCGGGCGAAGTCCTTCTGGTGACCGCTGAGCACGGGCAGCCGGCCCGGACGCCGCTCGCCCCCGCCGACGGGGACGGACGCCAGTTCGCGCGCCTCGGTGAGGAAGCGGGCGACCTTGCGCGCGTACGCCATGTGGTTGCGCCACTCGATCCTCCGCACCCCCAGGTCGTCGGAGATCCTGTCCAGCGCCGCCCTGACCTCCTGCTCGGTGCGCGGCAGTGCCAGGACGTCGTCGACCAGGGCGCCGGGCGGGACCTCCTGGAGGGTCGCCTCGACGACCTGCGCCAGGACGCGGCCCGGGTGGAACAGGGCGCGGTGCACCTTCTCGCCGTCCTGGAAGGTGAAGTGGTGCTTGGCCTCCCTGAAGTCGTCCAGCTCGGCCGCCAGGCCGATCCAGCGGGCCTGGGCGTCGGCCAGCCTCTCCTGGCGCGCCGCCCACTCCCTGGCGTCGCCCAGCGGCAGCGGCGCCGGATCCTCGTGGAAGCACCTCCGCGCCGCGGCGCCGAGCCGCGTCCAGGCCGGGGTCAGGTCCCGGCCCGGCCCGTCGCCGTCCAGCAGGACGTCGCAGACCTCCGCCCCCGTGTGCCCGCCGTGCAGCAGCATCTCGGCGATCGCGCCGACCAGGGCGACGGCACGGTGCCCGGGCGGTGCGGCGTCGAGCTCGACGGTGCTGGCGTAGAGCTGGTAGCCGAGCGGTCCGTGCTCCACCGGCACGGCCACGGCGGCGAGGTCCACGGGCATCCCGCCGGGGCCGCCGAGCAGCGGGGACAGCAGGTACGCCTCCATGAACGCGCCGCGCGCCCAGGCGTCGTGGAGCAGCCAGCGCGCCCACTTCCCCCACCGTTCGTCGGCGTGGTCCGGACTGTCCAGCAGCAGCCCGGCGGCCTTCGCGCGCAGGACGTCCGCGGGCTCCTTCCTGGCCTCGCGGTTGGCGAGCTCCGTCCAGGGGTCGTCGTCCACGGGCGCCGCGCTCAGCGCGGGCAGCGGCGGCAGGTAGGCCGGCAGCTCCTCGGCGTCGTCGCCGAACCAGTCGGGGATGCCCATCTCCCGCGCGAAGTCGGCGGTGAACGCGGTGCCGACGACGTGCAGGCCCAGCTGGTGGGGGGCGGGGCCGCCCCCGGGGCCCACCGCCCGGTCGCCCAGGGGGTGGTGGCTGCCGACGACGACCTCGTGGTCGCTGAGGACCGCCCGCGCCCGCGCCGGGGTGGTGCGCAGGGTCCGCTCGCGGGCCAGCCGCTTCTGCAGTTCCCCGCGGCGCCCGTCCGCCTTGTCGAGCGGAGGGTGCTGGAGGTGCACGACCTTCCCCTCGTCGCGCAGTTCGGTGAGCCGCCGGGTGATCTGCTCCCCGTACCCCTCGGGCTGGACCGCGTCGTCCAGCACGGCCAGCCGTTCGACGGTGCCGGAGAGCAGGCGCTGCGCCAGGTCGGCGTAGACGCCGCCCCGGACCACCCGGACGACGGGGGCGCCCCGGTGGAGCTCGTCGACGGAGGCGCGCAGGCGCTGGAGCAGCCGGCCCCACTCGGCGGCCCAGCCGGTGCGGGAGGCGGCGGCGTCCTCCTCCCACCCGTCCGCGAGCAGCGGCAGCACGACCTGCTCGCCGCCGGTGCCGGAGGGCGGGCCGTCGGAGGACTCGCGGCGGCCGAAGTCCGAGGGGAACAGGGCGATGTCGCGGGCCGTGGGCCAGTACGGGTAGGCCTGGCGGGCCCAGCTCAGCAGGTCCGTCACGCACTCCGGCGGGGTGTCGGAGCCTTCGAGCGGCTCGACCAGGACTCCCGCGCTCGCGTTCCCGGACAGGACGCCGCGCGACCCGACGTAGGCCGACCGGTCGTCGCAGACGACCACGGACGCGGCGCAGGAACTGCTGCGCTGTTCCATGAGCACGCGCCCGGGGAAGCGGGACTGGAGGTCGAACAGGGCGGTCGCCACCCGGGACTCCAGCTTCGAGTACGGAGTGCTGCCCCACAGGAGGACCAGGGTGACACCGCGCTTCGCGGCGAGTTCGAGCGCGGGCAGCACGGGGTGGAGGGCGTCGTACGCGATCTCCGGCAGGGCCAGCACCAGCTGACGGGTGGCGCTCTCGATCAGATGGGACAGCACCCAGTCCACGCCCACCCCGGCGGCCACGCCGCCGGCCGAGCAGCGGCCCCGGCGGGCCTCCTCCAGGTCCTCCAGCACCCGCAGGGCCGTGGCGGTCAGGTCGTCGTGGAGATCCGGCACCCGCTCGTCGGGGGCGCTCGTCAGTTCGGCGGCCAGGCCGTCCAGGCCCCGCATCATCACCAGCAGGCTCTCGGAGCGCCTCTCCTCCAGGGCCTGACGACTCATCAGGCGCTGGGAGAACCTGCTCTCGGGGCGGTTTCGGATCAGATCGGAGATGCGGGACCGGAACAGTTCCTGGGCCTTGCGGCCCCAGCCCGGCGGGGGCTTCACGGGCACCGCCGTGAGCAGGCCGGTGTCCGGGTCCCGCTTCACGACGGTCTCCACCGTCCGCCAGCACACGGCCTGCGGCGGGCTGAGCACCGGGTTGGCGAAGGACACGTTCAGCACGCGGCTGCGGTCGTCGGCCAGGCGGGTGTCCTTCCTCCGGGCGTCGTCCGCCGCGTTCTCGTCGTCCTTGCGGCCGTCGCCCGCGCGCTCGGCCCTCACGACCTGGCGCACGGCCCGCAGGAGCTCCGTCTGCGGCAGGTCGTCCACCGAGATGCCCTGGGCGTACGGCATCTCCAGGGCTCCCTGGGGGACGCGCTGCCGGCCCAGCTTGTACGGGAGGACGGTCGCCGTCACCGGGTCGAACAGGAACCGCTGCGGCTTCCTGCTGGTGGCCAGCGGGGCGTGGCCCTCCTTCCCCCCGAGGAGCGCCTCCGCCGCCTGGGTGCTCTCCAGCGCGTTCGTGGCGAAGTCGACGGCGAGGAAGCCGCGGGTCCACAGACCGTGCACCACGTCCAGCATGAGCCGGTGCGGCAGGGAGAACAGGTCGCCCAGTTCCTTCACCGTCCTGCGGCCGCCGACCACGGCCTCCAGGACGAGCGCCTCCAGCGTGGAGGCCCCCGAGTCGGCGCCGAACTCCACCTGGAGGGTGATCACCCGGCAGGGGATGGCGATCAGCGTCGTCTCGGTCACGGCTTCTCTCCCGTCGTCCCCGCCGCGTCCGTGTCGGCCGTGGGGACCGTGCCGGCGGCGGTCGTGCCGGCCGGATCGTTCGCGTCGTTCGCGCCGTCCGTCTCGCGCGGGGCGGCGTCCGGCGGGGCCGAGGCCTGCGCGGGGATCGATACGGCCCCGGCCCCGGTCGCCGGCGGATCCGGCCGCTCCGCCGGGTCGGGCTCCGCCTCCGGCCGCCACTCGACGATCTCCCCGGTCGACGCGTCGACGACCCGGCCCTCCGTCCGGAAGACCTGGATGATCTTCTGCCAGTCCTTGCCGCCGTGCCGCTCGAAGTGCGCGATGTCCCCGACGACCACGAGCAGGCTCCGGGCCCGCGACAGCATCACGTTGACCACGTCGGGCTGGGCGGTGTGGCCCACGTTCCGGCGGGAGTCCGGGCCCCGGTCGCCGCTGCGGACGAGCGAGATCACCACCGTGTCCGCCTCGCCGCCCTGGAAGGAGTGGACGGTGTGCACCCGGCCGTCCAGGAAGCCCTTCCTCAGCTCCCTCACCTGGCGGCGGTACGGCGTCAGGACCGTCAGCTCCTTCGGGCTCCTGCGGTCCGCCAGGCCCATCGCGCGCACCAGCCCCTCGACGAGGGCGACCTCGCCGGGGTTCCACCAGTAGCCCTGGTCGCCGCAGTCGTTCCGGGAGGTGTCGAGCCACACCAGGGGCGCGCCCGCGAGGTAGGGCGGCCGGGCGTGCGCGTGGACCCGGCTCAGCTCGGGGTCGGTCTTCAGGAAGGTGCCGTCCAGGTCGTCCTCGGTGACCGGGGGATAGAAGGCCCTGGCGAACGGCAGCGAGATGTCCCGGTGCATGCGGAACTGCATGTCCAGCACGTCCCTGGGGCTCTCCGCCGCGGCGGTGGCGCCGGGCCTGTGCCCCTCGAAGAAGCGCCGGAACAGCTGCACGAACTCGAGGTAGCTCTCCCGCTGGTCGTAGTGGAGGCGGATCCGTTCGTCCTGGTTGGTGGCCAGGCCCTCCAGGAAGGTCTCGATCTCCTGGGCCCGGTGGGGTCCGAGCTGGAGGTAGTCGCCGATCAGGGTCCAGCGCACGCCCAGGGCGAGCGGGATGGTGATCTCGGTGGGCCAGGCCTTGGCCGCCTCCTCGATGATCACCCAGTCGAACATGTCGGACGGGTCGCGCATCTCGTCGGTGAGGGTGGACGCGATCGAGCAGGTCGCCAGCACGATGTCGGCACCCGACTTGATGCGTTCGGTCAGCTCCACCGAGATGTCCTTGGCCAGCCCGGCCCACCGGTCCATCAGGTCCTCCTCGCCGGGACGCACGCCCTCGTACCCGTTGCGGACGCGCCGCTCGATGTGCTCGACCAGGTCGTTGGTGAGGGCTTCGGCGGTGTGGCGCCGCAGGGCGGGCGGCAGGTCCTGGCGGTCCTTCGACTTCGACAGTTCCCGCAGCACCAGGAGGGAGCGGTCCTCGATCTGCGTCCTCAGCTCCTCGACGATCTTGCCGCCCAGCTGGTCCAGCGCGTCGTTCGACTGCGCGCTCACCAGCACCCGGGAACCGTACTCACTGCCGAGGAAGGTCCGCAGGGCCCGTGCCACCACCGTGCTCTTGCCGGTGCCGGGCGGTCCCTGGAGGGCGTAGAACGGGTGCAGCTTCAGCATGCCGCCGATCACCTCGTCCGCCCTGCCCCGCAGCTGTTCCTCGGGACTCCCGCCGGCCGGGAGGGCGCCGCGGCCGGCCCGCAGGGCGATCGACCGCGGCTCGTAGAGCGTGCGCGCGAGGCCCGCCTTGTGGGCGAGCGAGTCGTAGCCCTTGATCTCGCGGCGCAGCTGGATCTCCGTGCCCCGGTCCTCGTCGGGGCGCAGCCAGCCCAGAGGGGGGAGGTCGTCCCGGCCGAACGGCGTGTCGACGACCAGGGAGTCGGCGTCCAGCCGTTCCCTGATCCGCACCTTGACGGTGCGCTCGCCGAAGTAGGGCCCGGCGAACTTGGAGGTCCTCTCGTCGTTGCGGTCCGGCGCGACGACGAGCTCCGCGAACTCCTGCTCCGCGAGGAGCTCGTCCGCGAAGTCGCCCAGCGGCGGCCGGTGCCGCCGGCCCGGAGCCGCGTAGGCGGTGAGCAGGGGGTCGCCGTGGAGCCAGCGGCGGTCCCGGTCCTTGTCGTGGGTGAGGACCAGCCGCCCGTCGGCGTCCTCCAGCCGGTACGGGTAGGTGCGGGCCCTCAGCACGAGACCCCGGTACTCCAGCATGAAGTGGAAGCTCCGCAGCATCTTCTGCACCCCGGTGTCCTGCACGGCCCGCTCGATGGAGACCGACGAGGTCAGCGGCTCCCAGGAGGGGCGGTTCCTGCGCTCCGCGTCGAGCGACTTGCGGGCGTAGTAGGGCACGAGGTCGAACTTGCCGATCCGGCGCCGGGGCCAGGTCTTCAGCAGTTCGCCCGCGTACCGCTTGTCCAGCAGGTACTTGATGACGAGCGTGTCCTTGTGGGTGACGAGGTTCCGGCGCCTCACCGAGTCCTGGTACAGGTAGGCGCAGAACCACACCGCCTGCGTGCCGACGAGCACCCACTCCGCCTGGGCCAGCGCCCTGCGGTTGTCGTCCTGTACGTAGCCCTCCGCGCCGCCGGGGCAGTGGATCAGCTCCGCCTGGTCGAGCTCGGTCCTGAGGAACTGCTCCAGTTCCTCGCACCCCTGTTTGGTGTCGGTGCGGTGGTCGGTCCAGCCCCGGGCCTCGTGGATGGTGACGACGGACTCCACCGGCATGAAGGCCACCAGCCGGGGCAGTTCGCGCTTCCCCCCGCCCCCGTCCGCGGCCTCGTCCGCGGGCTCCAGCCCGAGGGAGATGGCCGTCCAGTGCCGCTGCAGGTCGGCGGAGGCCTGGAAGGAGGTGCTGCGGCTGGTGGGGGAGGGGTCGAGCATGGACAGCAGCGCCGTCCGCAGGTGGCGGGGGAGCCGGGTGTCGAGGTCGAGCTCGCGGCGCATCCTCGTGTGGAGCCGGAGCAGGGCGTTCGGCAGCTCCTCGGGATCCGCCGCCTCGACCGCCGCGCACTCATCGGGCAGCCGGTCGGTGAGGGAGTCGAAGAAGAGCTCCCAGCCCAGCACGCCCAGCCCGAACACGTCGGTGCTGCCGTGGTCGAGCCGGCGCGACCGCACGTCGCCGAAGACCGAGGGGTACGTCTCCGGCGCGATGTAGGCCAGGTGCTGGGCCGTGCCGATGCCGGGCGGCGGGGTGTGGAACAGGGCGCGCATGGCCTCCTCGTACATCTCCCTGCCCTTGGGTCCGCTGATCGCGTGCAGCAGGTTGTTGAGGAGGGCGCTGAGCTCGAACCGGGCGAGGGAGAGGGACGCCTGGGACTCCTTGCCCTCGTCGAAGGTCATGCGGAGGGCGGCGAGGGTCAGGTTCCGGTGCACGATGCGGGTGCCGTGCAGCTGGCTGAGGGCGTCGACCAGGAGGCCGAACTGCTCGAACGCGGCGACCGGGTGCTCGGTGGCCCACCCGCGCACGTCGCTCCAGCCCTGCTCCGCGAGCGGCGTGCCGACCTTCCGGGTCATGATGAAGGCGACCTGGTGCGACGGGTCGAACCTGCCGTCCTCGACCACCGGCAGGGCGGGGTGCCCCAGCATGCGCAGCCGCAGCAGGTTGCGGACCTCGAACTCCCACAACTCGCCCACCACGCCGTCCACCCGGAGGAAGAGCGAGACCTCCCGGTCGTGCTGCAGGTCCGGGTCCGGGTGGGTGAGGACGAAGCGGATCAGGGTGCCCTTGATCACCTCCTCCACGTCTCCGTCGAGCTGGTAGGGCTCCTTGCCCTCGGGGGCGTACACCGCCTGGGGGCCGGTGAACAGCTGCTTCAGCACATCGGTGATCTCCTCCGGTCCGAGGTCGTCAACCATGTGTCTCCTCCGTCCCCCCGTCGGCGCCCCTCGGCGCGACGGCTGCGATGGCGAGGACGACGATCCCGTCGTCGGTGGTCGCGGCGACCCGTCCCCCGGACAGGGCCGTCAGGTGAAGCCCCGGAGCCCCCAGGGAGATCCGGCGGACGGGTTCGCGGGAGCCGGACGGCCCGTCGTCCCACACCAGGAGGACGCCGTCCCGGTCGAGGCTCGCCCGCCGCCCGCCGCCGTCCTCCACGCCCTCCAGCTCCACCCAGCCCATCACGCGGTTCGCGTGCCGCCGGGTGACGGACGGGGGCGCCGCGTCCTTCCCGCCGGCCTCGTCCCCCGGCAGGGACGCGGCCCCCACCCGGTCGGTGAGGTCCTCGCCGTCCGCGGCCCGCAGGACCCGGACGGAGACCGCCGGGGCGGCGCCCGCCGGCGCGACGGCGGACTCCGTCACCAGCACGACCTCCGTACCGTCCTCCAGGACGTGCCGTCGCACCCGGTCGACGCGGGGCCGGCGCGACGCCCCGGCCCCGCCGGCGGCCGGGGCGGGCGCCCAGAGGTGGACGAGCGGGTCGCGTCCGGCGACCGTCGCCAGCACGGTCCCGCCGCCGGGCCCGCGCAGGACGGCGGTGGTCCGGGCCTTGGGGATGCCGCCGCCCGCGGGGCGCGGGGACACGTCGCCCGGGACGAGCAGCCGGACCGTCCCGTCGGCGTCGCCGACGACGAGGGTGTCGCCGCCCGGTGAGGGCAGCGCGGCCAGCAGCGGCGCGCGCAGCTCCTCGGGGTCGGGCAGGGGCGAGGCCGTCAGGAGGAGCTCGTCCTGCCGCGTCTGCACCCGCCACAGCTCCACCGGACCCGCTTCGGCGGCGGTCGCCAGCCGGAGCGTGCCGTCGGCGTCCGTGAGCGCCGTGAGGGCCGTGAGCGTCCTGCGGGTCGCCAGCGAGGCCAGCCGCACCGCCCCGGAGCCGGTCACGTCCCACAGCACCAGCTCTCCCGAGCGGTGGGCCGCCGCCAGCCACTGCCGTCCGTCGGGCGAGGTGAGGGGCGTCAGCCCGACCACGTCGCCGGCGACGCCCGTCGCCAGGGCCCCGGGGGCCCCGCCGTCCGCGTCGAGGAGCGCCAGATAGCCGCCGGCGCCGCCGAGCGCGAAGCGCCCCGCCCCGCCCGGCAGGGGCGCCGCGATCCGGACGGTCTCTCCGGCCGTGCCCGTGCGGCGCAGGACGGGCCGGTCGGCGGAGCCGGTGTCCCACAGGTGCAGGGTGCGGTCGTCGTGGGCGGCGAGGAGCAGGGCGGGTCCGCCGCCGTGCGGCCGCGTGCCCAGCGAGGCGAGCGCGGAGACCGGCCGGCCGTGGCCGCGCATCAGCAGGGCGGGGCGGTGCGCCCGCCACGGCTCCCACACGACCACCGTGCCGTCGAGCGCCCCCGTCGCCAGCCACGGCTCCGAGGGGCGGGCGGTCAGCGCCGACACCGCGCCGCTGCCGGCTCCGCCGAGCTTCAGGTGCGGGGGCAGGACCCGCAGTTCGCCCCAGCACACCTCCCAGGCCGCCCCGGGGCCGGCGGGGTGCAGCCGCCCGGTGGCGCGCAGCCCGCCCAGCTGGCGCAGCCCGGGCCGGTCGGCGGCCGTGGCCGCGCGGACCAGGTGGGCGGAGGCGACCGTGCCGAGCACCTCGATCGGCAGGTCGGCGGGGCCGGTCACGCCCGCCCCGCCGGGGGCGAGGGCCGATCCGCTGAGCGTGGTCACGGGGAGCCGGTCGAGGACGGAGGGCCGGGCCGCCAGCTCCGTCCAGCCGGGGAGTCCGCAGTCGGCCGCGTACTGCGCGAGCCGCGCTTCGAGGTGCGGGCTGATCGTCCCGCCGCCGGCGCACTGCTCCGCCGCCGCGTCGAGCAGCGCGGTCAGCAGGCCGAGCCGCTGCCCGGGGGTGGTGGTGGCCAGGAGCTGCTCGGTGTAGGTGCGGTGGGCGGGGCGGTAGACGCTGCGCCGGTCCTCGCCGTCGAGCAGGACGTACGCCGCCGCCCGGCCGAGGAACAGGGACAGCTCCTCGCCGGAGACGGGGTCCTCCCGTCCCGCGACGCCCGCCGCCGCGTGGGCCCAGACGCCGTCGGCACGGGGCAGGCCGCGGCCCTGGGCCAGGGCCAGGGACCTCAGCAGCGCGTCGGCGGCCGGCAGCGCGGCGGTGATCCGGGCGACGGCGGCCCCGAACAGCCCGGTCCGGTCCTTCGCGAGCAGCTGTTCCAGGGCGGAGCGGGCGTCGGGCCCGTCGGCCAGCAGGCCGGGCCGCTGCTCGATCTCGCCGACGGCGAGGGCGACGTGCAGGAACTGCCAGGACCCCTCGCGGACGTGGTGCTCGACGGCGTCGCGCACCGTGCCCACGACCGTCGCGCGCCGGGCCGGGTCCGCGGTGCCGTGCTCGTCGAGGACGCGCTCCACCCGGCGGGCGGCGTAGGCGGTGGCGGCCTCCGTGTCGGCGGTCAGCTCCAGGACGCGGGCCTGTCCGGTGGCGCTGCCCAGGGCCTCCCGCAGGTCGGCCCCGTCCCCGGCCGCCTCCGTCTCGTACGGGGAGGTGCGGGTGCCGACGAGCAGCCGGACCCCGGCGGCCTCGGTGAGGTCCCGCAGCAGCGAGGCGACCCGGAAGGGCTCCCGGGCCTCGTCCAGGGCGTCGGCGAGGATCAGCGTGGGGACCCCGCCGGCGGCGGGGGCGGCCAGGCGGCGGCGGAGGGGTTCGAGGGGGTCGCCGGGGCCGCCCGGTGCCGGCGACCGGGCGCCGCCGTCCTCGCCGGGTCCGTCGTCGGGGCCGGGGCTGTTGCCGCCGGTGCTCCGGTCGGTGCCGAGGAGCTGTGCGAGCCGGTCCGTCACGTCGGCCGCGGTGCTCCCGGTGAGCCGCAGGACCGCGCCGACGCGCACGTCCGGCCCCACGCCCCCGCCCCGGCGCAGGCCCCGCAGGACCTCGCCGAGCAGGGCCGACTTGCCGGTGCCGGGAGGACCGGTGACGACCAGGACCGGCGGTCCGTCCGGGGCGGCGAGCCAGTCGGCGACGGCGGCGCGCTCCGTGGTCCGGCCGGTGAAGTCCGGGACCACTTCGAGGAACCCCGTCTCGTCCCCTCCGGGGACGGACGGCAGGCCCCGGGTCCCCCCGTCGTGCGGCTTCTCGGCCCCCGCCGTCCCGGGACCGGCGGGGGCGGCGTCGTGCTCCCGCTGGAGCCGCTGCTGTTCGGCGACGGTGGTGGCGCCGTCGAGGGGCACCACGTCCCGCAGCCGCAGCGGCAGCTCCCGCGAGGTCTCCTCCCCGACGAGCTCGGCGTAGGGGACCCTGCGCTTGAGGTGGAGCTGGAGCTCCCGGAGGGTGTGCACCTCGTCCTGCCAGGACTTCTCCGCGAGGTAGCTCTCCATCGCCTTCCGGAAGGCCCCCAGGTACGCCTGGGCCGCCTCCTTGCCCGTGCCGACGAGGAGGAGGGAGCACAGCTTGGGCGCGTGGGCCCCGAGGAACCTGGCCTGCAGCTCCTCGGTGAAGCTCTTCGAGTTGCACGCCTCGATCACCACGATCGCCCAGTGGCCCTCCTCGGTGTCCCGCCGCTGCTGCTCGGCGTGGAGGTAGTACGCGAACATGTCCGGCGTGACGTAGGTGTTGCGCTGCCCGCGTCCGCCGTCGGGCACGACGAGCACGGGGCCGGTCCTGCCCTGGCGGCCGTGGCCGAACCACAGGAGGACCGAGGGCCGGCCGGGGTGGTCGCGGCCCTCCGCCGCCCAGTGGGCCAGCGCGTCGTCGGCGTCGGTCAGCGACATCAGGAGCCGCGGGCCGGCCCCTTCCTTCTCTTCTCCGTCGCCCTCGCCGGGCTCGTCCTCCTTCTTCCCGGCCGCGGGCCGGGCGAGCGGGGGCACGGCCGTCCCGCCGAACCGCTCCAGGACGGCGACGGCCAGCTCGGCCTCCTCCGCGGTCCTCGCGTCCGGAAAGTTCAGCACCGGCCCCAGGGGCAGGGTGTGCACGTCGAAGACGTCCGCGACCTCGGTGTCGGCGTACCCGGACGCGATGTCGTACCCGGACGTGACGTCGTGCCCGGGCGTGGTGTCGTACCCGGGCGCGTCGGGGTGCCCGGGCGCGTCGGCGTTCCCGGGCGTGGTGTCGTACGCGCGGGTGTCGGCGTACGCACCGGTGGTGTCGTACGCGGGCGGGGCGGCGGCGCCGGCGCGGGTCTCCGCGGGCGGGCCGGGCCGCGGGACGTCCGCGGTCCGGCCGTGCGCGGTCCCGGCGCCGGACGGCGGCGCGACGAACTCGGGCACCACCGTCTCAGCCGTGCTGCTCCGTCGCGAGGACGGGGACGAGCCGGCGCAGCGGTTCCGCGCCGCCGCGGACCTCCACCTCGTACATCCCCGGCCGGTCGAGCCGGCAGGCCGCCCGCCAGCCGCCCTCCGTGCCGCGGACCCGCTTCAGCTCGGGGTGGTGGACCGTGTCGTGTCCGCTGACCTCCCGCACCACGCACTCCAGGTCCGAGCCGGGGGGCGCGCCCTCCACCTCGATGGCGAACGCGGCGTCGGGGACGGCCCATTCGGGCGTGTGGAGCTCCAGGTCGTCGTCGCCCCCGAGCATGTCGCCCAGCTCGTCGGGGTGGCGCAGGCCGCTCAGCATCGCGCGGGCCATCTCGATGACGCTCTCGCTGCGGGCCAGGGAGCTGTGCTCCTGGCGCACCGGGACGGGACGGGCGTCGGAGCCCTCCAGGTGGGCGGCGAAGCGGTAGACGGTGCCGTCGCCCTTGCGGTTCTCGGGGAGGGGCCTGCCCTCCGCGTCGAGGAGGAGGCGGCCCGCCTTCCGGCGGAACAGGTACGACTGGGCCACGGCCGCCCCGGCGTCCATCCGGTAGCTCTGCCAGGTCCGCTGGCCCACGCCGACCACCATCACGTGCTCGGGCAGCAGGGCGCCCCCCGCCGCCTTCCGCCAGGCGGCGGAGGCCTCGGCCTGCTCGCGCCGGCCGCCCAGCGCCAGGATGTCGTCGAGGCCGGGCTCCCTCATGTCGGCGCCCTCCTCGTGGCAGCGGTAGGCGGGCAGCAGGTCGTACAGCCCCGGCATGGTCGGGGTGACCTCGCGCAGCACCTGGGGCGGGATCAGCCCGGGCGCGCCCTTGCCGGAGTTGAGCATCACGGCGGCCTTCACCGAGCCGGCGAAGGGGGTGCCCACGGTCATCACCGCGCGGACGTCGTCCCGCACCCCGCCGTGGTGCACGGCCTCGCGGGCGAGCAGGCCGCCCATGGAGTGGGCGACGATCAGCACCTTGGCGGGGCCCGCCTCCGGGTGCCGGTCGAGGTGGTGGCGGTGGGCGGCGTGCGTCCGCCAGGCCTCCAGGTGCAGGCGGATCTCCCGGGCGAGCAGGGCGCCGTTGTGCGCGACGGAGAGGCGCCAGTCGTAGGGGAAGGGCCGGACGGCGGCCTTGTGCAGGGCCGCTCCGCGCAGTCCGGATATCAGGGCGTTGTACGGCTGGGCGTGGCCGAGGCCCGGGAACCAGTCCGCGACGTTGAGCACGCCGGTCGCCTCGACCCGGCCGGTCCGGCCGGCCCGTTCGGCGTCGGTGACGGCCAGGGCGCGCAGCCGCTTTCCGTGGGCGCGCGCGGAGTACTGGAAGATGCGGCCGACCCCCCATAACGGGGTGTCGTTCTCGACGTCGTACAGGGCGCTCCCCATGATGCCCGGGACCACCACCACGGCGTCGTGGAGCTGACGCTCCGGCACGTCTCGCCTGTTCATACGCTTCTGCCCCCCACGCATGTCATCGGCCGTTCCGCTCGCACCGGTCGAGCGGTGACGGGGCCAGGACGCTAACACAGCGCCACGTGCGGAAGGAGGGGATCGGGGCGACTGCCCGCGCGCCGCCGGCCCGCGGCGCCCCACGGGTGTCGCCTTCCCCTCCGCACATCGCACGAGCTCGCTCGATCGGGTGATGCTCATTTGCGTGTTGACGCCGTGCGGTGCCGGCCGGGCCTCAGCGGACGGTCCCGTCCGCCTCCAGGGCCAGGTAGTCGGAGAGCAGGGCGGCCGCCTTCAGCATGGCCAGGCCCCGGGCGGTGACGCGGCGGCGCCAGTTGTCGAGCGCGGACTCCAGGGCCTGGGTGTCGCCGGCGGCGCGGACCTGCTGCACGACGGTGGCGATGAGCTCCAGGGGGTAGCGGCCGCGACGGAGGAAGTGGGCCAGCTCGGCGTCGCGGACGTCGTCGGCGTCGTAGGTGCGGTGGTTGGTGTCGGGGCGGCGGTCGGGGACCAGCACGCCGACCTCCTCCCACTTGCGGATCGTCGCCACGCTGACGCCCAGGCGGTGGGCGAGCTCGCCGATGGTGAAGGGATGGGCGGGTGGCGCCGGTGCGCGCCAGGAGGCGCCGTCGGCGCGCCTGGTGAGGTGGGTGAGGACCTTGCCGACCGCGTCCAGCGTGCCCCGGTCGCGCAGGAGTTCGGCGTGACTGCGGTCGACGGCGGTCAGGGCGTCGTCCACGCGGCCCTCGGTGACGGCGCGCATGATGGTGCCGCCCTCGGCGTATCCGTGGGCCGGCACCAGGGCGCGGTAGGCCCGCAGGGCGGCGGCGTGGCGCTCGGTGTAGCGGCGGTAGCCGGAGTCGGTGCGGTCGGCCGGCGGGAGGAAGCCGTCCCGCTCGTAGTTGCGCACGGTCTGCGGAGAGATGCCGTGTTCCTGGGCGAGATCGGCCGGTCGGAAATATGCCATGTTTGAGACTATAGGCCGCAGAGGGCTGCACCTGTCGGGCCAAGGTTCAATGGGATGTTCAGGTGTAGGTTCCAGCCCAAGGTACCCCGGAGATGCGTCGGATCCCTTGGAAAGGAACTACTGGAGATGCCAGCAGCGATCGAAGTGGCTGGACTGTGCAAGCGATTCGGCTCGGTGACCGCCCTCGACAACCTCGAACTCACCGTCCCCGAGGGCACCGTGCACGGGCTCCTCGGCCCCAACGGCGCCGGCAAGACGACCGCCGTGCGCGTGCTGAGCACCCTGCTCAGGCCGGACGAGGGGAAGGCCGAGGTCTTCGGGCTCGACGTGCGGAGCAACCCCCTGTCGGTGCGGTCCATCATCGGCCTGACGGGGCAGTACACCGCGGTCGACGACATGCTGACCGGGTGGGAGAACCTGCAGATGATCGGCAGGCTGTTCCGGATGTCGACCGCCGACACCAAGGCCCGCGCCGGTGAACTCCTCGAACGGTTCGACCTGTCGGAGGCCGCCGCCCGGCCCGCCAAGACCTACTCGGGCGGCATGCGCCGGCGGCTCGACATCGCCGCCGGGCTGATGGGCCGGCCGCAGCTCATCTTCCTGGACGAGCCGACCACCGCCCTCGACCCGCGCAGCCGCATGGACGTGTGGCGGATCGTCGGCGAGATGGTGGCCGACGGCACCACCGTCCTGCTCACCACCCAGTACCTGGAGGAGGCCGACCACCTGGCCGACTCGCTCTCGGTGATCGACCACGGACGGGTCATCGCCGGCGGCACCCCCGACGAGCTCAAGGCCCGGGTCGGCCAGGCCTGGGCCGACGTCACCCTCGTCGACAGCGGCGCCGTCGACCGCACCGTCCGGCTGCTCCGCGAGCGGCTCGGCACCCAGCCGGTCGCCGAGCCGGAGGTGATGCAGGTGCACGCCCCGCTGCCCGACGGCGTGACGCTCAGCGAACTCCTCGACCCGCTGCGGGACGCCGGGATCGCGATCGCCGACGTCGCCGTGCGCCGGCCGACCCTCGACGACGTCTTCCTCGCCTTCACGGGGCAGACCGCGACCGCCCGCGCCACCGAGAACACCGGCACCGACAAGAAAGGCGGCACGCACTGATGGCCACCACGTCCCTGGAACCGGGCGCACGCCTCGACACCTTCGCCACGCAGCCGAAGAGCGGCCTGTCGTGGTGGCTCTCCGACGCCTGGCAGATGGCGCTGCGCAACTTCCGCCACCTGCTGCGCAGCCCCGAGCTGGTGATGTTCTCCCTGGTCCAGCCGATCATGTTCATCCTGCTGTTCGCCTACGTCTTCGGCGGGGCGATCAACGTCCAGGGCGGCAACTACCCGCAGTTCCTGCTGCCGGGCATCCTGGTGCAGATGGTGCTCTTCGGCTCGGTCGCGGGCACCACCATCGGCGTCTCCACCGACATGAGCCGCGGACTGATGGACCGCTTCCGCTCGATGCCGATGAGCCGCTCCGCCGTCCTCGTCGGACGGTCGTTCTCGGAGATCGTCCGCAACGTGGCCTCGGTGCTGGTCGTGCTCCTCATGGGGCTGCTCATCGGCTTCCGCTTCCAGGGCGGCTTCTGGGCCGCGCTCGGCGGCGTCTCGCTCCTGCTGCTCTTCGGCTACGCGCTCACCTGGGTCGGTGCCATGATCGGCCTCTCCGTGGCCAACCCCGAGGCGGCGCAGTCGGCCGGCCTGATCTGGATCTTCCCCTTCAGCCTGATCTCCTCGGCGTTCGTCCCGACCGGCACGATGCCGTCCTGGCTCCAGGTGTACGCCGAGGCCAGCCCGATGACCACCACCGTCAACGCGCTGCGCGCCCTCTTCAACGGCGAGCCCGCCACCGACTACGTCCTGCTGACCGTCGGCTGGTCGATCGCCCTGGTCGCGGTCTTCGCCCCGCTCGCCACCCGCAAGTACAGCGTGCGTTCCCAGTGACCCGGCGCTGACCGGACCGCCGTCCCCCGCGACGGAAGCGGCCGCCCCCTCGATCGCGAGGGGGCGGCCGCTTCCGTGGCGCGGGGACCGGGGCGTCAGCCCCGGCGGGGCGGGTTCCACCAGCCGCCCGCGTTGTACGGGGCCGAGGCGCCCGGCGTCACCACGAACCCGGCCGTCTTCCCGGAGGAGTTGACGGCGTTCGCGTACGAGCCGAGGCCCTGGTCGTCGAGGTCGGTGGTCCGCACCCGGCCGCCGTCCCCCGGCTCCCACATCACCGCGGCGAACGGGAAAGCGGCCGAGCCGGGCACGGGACGGATGCCCACGATCCGGCCGTCGTCGTTGACCTCGAAGGCCACCTGGCCGGGGAGCGCGACCGGGGCCGCGTCCGCGTCCGGCCAGTAGACCGCCGTGGGCGCCGTGCCCGGCGTGTTCATCCGCCAGCCGACGACCAGACCGCGCTCGTTGCGGTCGGTGGCGAAGGTGTCGCTGCCGCCGCCCGCGGCGAGCGTGCGCGGGGTCAGGGTGCCGGGCTCCCACACCGTCGCGGTGTGGTGCCACGTCTGGTTCCCGGACGGGGAGACCAGCCCCCCGGCCACCCCGCCGCGCTCGTCGAGCGTCCGCGCGATCGGCACCGGCGCGGCGGTGCCGGCCGGACCGGTCGCCGGGAGCGTGCGGTACGTCCGCGTGGACGGGTTCCACAGGAAGGAGCCGACCGGCAGGCCGACGCCCGTGGCGTCCGTGCCGACGACCAGCACCGTGCCCGCGTCGTTGATGTCCACGGCCTGCGCGCCCGAGGAGCCGGGCGGCAGCGGAAGGACCTCCAGGCCGGTGCGCGGCCGCCAGACGAAGGGCTGCGGCAGCCCGGCCCCCGGCACCGTCCCGAGCGTCCCGGCCACCGTGCCGGACCGGTTGACCGCCTCGGCGCGGGTGCCGCGCGTCTCGGACGGCGTGAGGTCGACGAGCCGGCCGGCGTCGGTGTCGGGGTCGCTCACGAAGGCGTGCGCCACCGTGGAGCCGGGGACCGCGGCGGCGCCCACGACGACGCCCCGGTCGCTGATGTCGAAGGCCTCGCTCGCGGCGCCGGGACCGGCGAGCGAGCCGACCGGGTGGAAACGGACGCCGTACCGGTCCGTCCCGCTGCCGGGGGCCGAGGCGGCGGCCGCCGCGGGGGCCTCTCCGGCCGCCGGCGCGGCGAACGCCGGTCCGGACAGGCCGCCGCCCGTCGCCGCCAGGACCAGGACGGCGGAGGCGGCCGCGAGCCGCCGTCTTCCCACCGCGCTCACCGGCCCGCGTGGCCGCGGGCGAGGCGGCGCAGGTTGTGGTGGGCGACGTCGCGTCCGAGGTCGGCGCCGATCTCGTCGGAGAAGCGGAAGTGGACGCCGGCGAACACCCGGGCGTCGACGTTCTCCCGGGTGAGGGTCGTCCACGCGGTCCCGCGCGGGTAGTGCCGGGTCACGACCTTGCCGTCGCCCCGCTGCCACGTGCTGGTGAACTCCACCGGGCTGTACGGCCCGACCAGCGACGACACGACCTGCTCGGCGGCGCCCGCGGTGACCGCGTGACCGCTCGGGAACTCGGGGTGCGGCGGGGTCTGCAGGAACGACTCCCACGCCGGGTCGGGGGTGGTGCGCGGGTCGCCGTCGGTGTCGGCGAGGCGGATGGCGGTGACCGGACGCCAGTGCAGCCGGGCGTACTTGGCGTCGAAACAGGCGATGCTGGAGTCCACGATCGACGCGCCCAGCGCCGCGAGGACCAGCACCTTGTTCCGGCGGGAGCGGCTCCGCTGCCCGACCAGCGCGCGGAGCGCCGGCACGTAGTGGCTCAGCGGGTCCAGCCACGCGGTGTCCGTCTGCTCCTCGGTGCGCTCGGAGACCACGCCGCCGAGCCGGCGGACCTCGGCGAGGTCCCTCCGGTAGCGGGCGGTGCCCAGCGCCGGCGGCGGGCCCGGCCGGAAGCGGTCGGCCCGGCCGAGCAGGAAGGTGCGGGCCCTGCCGTACCCGGCGCCGACCAGCATCGTCTGGCCGGGCGTGTACCGGTAGACGCCGGGCGCCTCCGGCGGCAGGGTGAAGGGCACGTTCACGGACGCCATGTCGAGGCCGTCGCCGGTGCGCGCCGCGACCGTCTCCGCGGCGGCCTCCCGGCCGGCGGCGACGCCCGCCTCCTTGGCGCCGCCGGCGGCGAGCCCGGCCAGCGAACGCGCCAGCACCCCGTCGAGCCGGACGGCCTGGTCGGGGACGAGCGCCAGGAGCACGCCGTGCACCGCGGTCGCCACGGCGGCGTCCTCGAAGACCGCGCGCCGCTCCGGGGCCCGTACCGCCGCCGCCCGCCGGGAACCGAGCGCCGCCCACGCCGCCGTCCAGCCCATCGCCCAGGTGCGCTCGGGCAGTCCGTGCATCGGGGACGCGGCGAACGCCGCCAGCATCTCGTCGAGCCACGGGCCCACGAGGTCCGTGGCGGTGCCGGTCCCCGCGGGCGCCGGGGCGGCGGCCCGCGCGGTCGCCGGGAGGGCGACGAGGCCCGCCGTGCCCGCGGCGACACCGGCGGCGGCGACCAGCAGGCGGCGCCGGGAGGTGCCCGCGGCGAGGGGGGGTACCGACGATCCAGGAGATCCTGTCGTCATCGTGTTGCCTTTCCATCGGGGTGTGGGAATCGGGGTGCGGTCATCGGGGCGGAGGGGCGGGAAGGGGAGGGAAGGGGAGGGGCGGGCGCGGGCGGTCAGAGCCGGCGCAGCAGCTCCGCCCGGTCGACCTTGCCCGTGGGGGTGAGGGGCAGGGCGTCGAGGGCGACGAGCCGGGTGGGGACCATGTACGCCGGGAGCGCCGCTTTGAGGGCGCGGACGAGCTCCGCCCTCGGCAGCGGCCCGTCCTCCGGTACGTAGAAGGCGGCCAGGGTCCGCCCACCGGGGCCGGAAGGCGCCACCACCGCGGCCGCCCGGACCCCCGGCACCTGGAGGAACGCGGCCTGCACCTCGCCCAGTTCGACGCGGTAGCCGCGTACCTTCACCTGGTCGTCGAGGCGGCCGAGGAACTCCAGCTCCCCCTCGGCCAGCCAGCGGGCCCGGTCGCCGGTGCGGTACATGCGCCCGCCGGGCAGCGGGGCCCCCGGGTCGGGCAGGAAGCGGCCGGCGGTGAGCCGGGGGGCCGCGGCGTACCCCAGGGCCACGCAGGTCCCGGCGATGTAGAGGTCGCCCTCCTCGCCGAGCGGACAGGGCCGCAGGGCGTCGTCGAGGACGTAGTAGCGGGCGTTCTGCATGGGGGTGCCGTAGGGGATGCTCGGCCACCCGGGGTCCACCTCCCCGACCCGGTACCGGTTCGACCAGACGGTGCACTCGGTGGCGCCGCCCAGCGACACGACCTCGGCGTTCGGGAAGGCCGCGCGGACCCGGTCGGGGAGGGGCACCGGGATCCAGTCGCCGCTGAGGAGGACCAGGCGGAGCGCGCCGCGGCCGGTGGGCGGCCGGGAGCCGACGAAGGGCATGATCATGGCCAGGGCGGCGGGCGCCGAGTCCCAGAGGGTGACGGTGCCCTGTTCGAGGAGGTCCACCAGGGCGTCCGGCTCCGCCAGTTCGGCCTCCGAGGCGATCCGCACGGTCGCCCCGGCGGCGAGCACGCCGAAGACGTCGTAGACGGACAGGTCGAAGCAGAAGGAGGTGACGAAGAGGAGTTCGTCGCCCGGCCCGACGCCGTGGACGCGGTTCATCCAGTCGACCAGGTTGACCGCCGAACGGTGGGTGACGGACACGCCCTTGGGGGCGCCGGTCGACCCCGAGGTGAAGATCGTGTAGCAGACGTCGTCGGGGGTCGGACCGTCGGCGGGCGGCCGGTCCGGACAGAGCTCCGCGTGGTGCCCGGTCCACAGCGGCTCCCGCCGCATCGCGCCGCGCCCGCCGGGGGCGACCCGCACGACCGCGTCGTACCGCTCGGCCAGCTCGCCCGCGAACGCCCCGCCGGGACGGCGGTGGACCTCCGTGCGGGCCACCGCCGGCAGCAGCTCGGGGAGGCGCTCCACGTAGCGGGGCGACACCCGCAGCCCCGCGGCCGCGCCGGGCGCGGGGTCCACCAGGTCGGCGAGGACGATCACGCCGTCCTCGGCGAGCAGGCCGAGGAGGCCGTCGAGGACGCCGGTCAGATGGTCGAGGTCCGGCAGGAACTGCACGGTGCTGGCGAGCAGGATGACGTCGAAGGGGCCGCTCACCCGCTCGGCGGCCTCGTGGGCGAAGCACACCACGCCCTCGACCGCCGCGCCCGCGCGCGCCCCCGCCTCCCGGCTGCGGGCCACCGAGACCGGCGAGGGGTCCACGGCGACGTACCGGGACGCCTCCGGCGCCAGGGCCTCCACGATCAGGCCGGAGCCGCAGCCGACCTCCAGGACCGAGGGCCGCGCGGCGCCCGTCGCGGAGCGCGCGAACCGGACCACGTGGTCCCGGTAGCCGCGGACGTCCTCCTCGCCGAAGGGCCGCTCCGCGCGCCGCAGGTTGAAGCCGGCGGCTTCGAGCGGATCGTCGGATCCGGCCACGTAGTCGAAGAAGTCCGCCACCCGCTCGCGCCGGAAGCCGGCCGTCCAGGAGTGCTCCTCGGCGATGTCCGGGCAGAACACGTGGCGCAGCGACCGCACCTCCCACCGGAACTCCTGGACGGCGGCCAGGTGCGCCCGGTCGGTGAGCACGGCCGTCGCGCCGAGCCGGTCGAGCAGGCCGACCACCCGCGGCGCGGGCCACGCCGGGTCGAGCGGCACGTAGGAAGCACCGCACTTGACCACCGCGAGCAGGCCGACGAGGGCCCCGGCGTCGCGGCCGCACAGGACGCCCACGACGGACCCCCGGCCCAGCCCGCGTCCGCGCAGCAGCCGCGCCAGCCGGTCGGAGCGGCGGTCCAGCTCGCCGTGGGTGAGGACCTCCTTGTCGGAGGTGACGACCGCCGGGCGGTCCGGATGCCGGCGGGCGGCCTCGGCGACCAGGCCGGAGAGGGTGGCGTCGGCGCGGAACCGTCGCCCGGTGTCGTTCCAGCCGCTCCAGGGGGCGTCCGGGAAGGACGCCGGCGGGGCGCTCACCGGGCCGGGGACCGGAAGGCCTCGTGGGCCGCCAGCACGGTGGTCAGCTCGTTCACGGTCGGGTTGTCGAAGAAGAGGCGCAACGGCAGGCGGGTGCCGGCCGTCCGCCCGAGCCCGGCCATGATGTCGGCGATCAGCAGGGAGTGCCCGCCCGCCTCGAAGAAGTCGTCGTCGTCACCGAAGGCCTCGCCCTCCAGCGCGTCCGCCCACCGGGCCCGCACCAGCGCGCGCACCCGGTCGAGCCGTGCGCCGTCGTCGCCGTGGTCCGGGCTCGCCGCCCCGGCCGTTCCGAAGTCGTCCACCACTCGCTCCTGCGTCTCTCGCGGTGCTCTGTGTCGTCAACCGGCTTCCGCCGCGGCCTCGTCGCCTCGCCGCGCGGTGGCGGATTCTCACCGGCGCGAACGGGGTGCCAGTCTTGCCGCGGCGGTCGGAGCTTGTCCGAGGATCTTTCAGAGGTCAGTCAGGGTCGGCGCCCCCGGGCGGCGGCGACTGGTCATCCTCACGGGCATGGGAACCCACACGAGAAGTCGCTGGTTCGTCGGTGCCTCCCGCGACGAGCCCCGGGAGTGCGCGCTGTACGCCTTCCCGCACGCGGGCGCGGGCGTGACCACGGTCCGCCCGCTCTGCCTCGAACTGGCCGACGCCTACGACGCGTTCGGGGTGCGGCTGCCGGGCCGGGAGTCCCGCCTGGAGGACCCCGTCGAGACCGAGATGCCCGTGCTCGCCGACAAGGTCGCCGCCGAGCTGCTCCGGCACGCGCAGGGGCGCCCGGTGGTGCTGTACGGCCACTGCGCCGGCTCGGCGATCGCCTACGAGGTGGCCCGGCGGCTGGGCCCCGGGCGGGTGCGGGCGCTGGTCGTCTCCTCGCACCCGGCGCCCGGCAGCCTGCGCCGCGAGCCGACCTGGGGGCTGCCGCGGCCGGAGTTCCTGAAGCAGGTGGTGGCGGACGGCTACCTGCCGTCGATGCTCCTCGCCAACGAGGAACTCCTCGACATCGTCGAGCCCGCCCTGCGCGCCGACTACCGGCTCGTCGAGGAGTACGAGCTGGAGCTGTACGAGCGCGGCGGCGCCGACCCGGTCGCGGTGCCGACGGTCGCGGTCTTCGGCCGGGACGACCACACCGTCGAGGCCGCCCGGATCGAGGCCTGGGAGGCGCTCACCACCGGCCCGTTCCGGCTCGTCTCGCTGCCGGGCGGCCACGACCTGCCGACCGCCCGTCCGGCGGAGCTGGCGGCGGCCGTCCGGGAGGCCCTGGCGGGGGGCTGAGCAGGACCGGGGGGCGCCCCGGCGGGCGGCCGGGCCGGGCCGGCGGGGCGCGTCCCAGGCGGGCGGCCGGACCGGCGGGGCGCCCCCGCCGCCCGCCGGTTCCGCTCCGCTCAGACCGGTTCGCGGCCCAGGACGTCCGCGACCAGGCCGGCGACGTCGCCGGAGACGTGGAAGTGGCCGCCGGGGCGGACCCGCAGCGTGTACGGGCCCGAGGTGACGCCGGCCCAGCCGGCCATCCGCTCCTCGTCCACCAGCGGGTCGCCGTCGCCGTGGTAGCAGCTCACCGGGCAGGACAGCGACGTGGTGCCGCCGCGCGGCCGGTACTGCGCGTGGGCCCGCAGGTCCGAGCGGAGCGTCGGCGTGAACAGCTCCCGCATCTCGGCGTTCTCGATGATGCCGGGGTCGATGCCGCCGAGCGCGCCCAGCGCGGCCCAGAACTCGTCGTCGGGCGCCAGGTGGACGTCCCGGTTCTTCATGGCGCCCGGCGGCAGGCAGGCCGAGGCGCACAGCCGGCGCGGCTCGGCGCCCATGTCCCGCAGCAGCATGGCGGTCTCGTACGCGACGAGGGCGCCCAGGCTGTGCCCGAAGAGCACGTGCTCCGTGGGGGGCAGCCGCAGCAGCTCCGCCACGACCCGTCCGGCCATCTCGGCGACGTCGTCCACGAGTTGCTCGCCGAACCGGTCGCCGCGGCCCGGGTACTGGACGCCGGCGAGCGCCACCCCGGGCGGCAGCGCGCCCGTCCAGCCGTGGAACGCGGTCGCCGAGCCTCCGGAGTGCGGGAAGCACACCAGCCGGACGGCGGGGTCCTCGACCGGTGCCAGCGTCCGGATCCACCCTCGTTCCCGCAATCGGCCCATCGGTCCGTCCCTCTCGCTCGCCCGCCTTGGGAACTGCATCGTTGGGACTTTCCGCGTCCGCATGCGATTTCCCGAAAGAGTTCGGTAAGAAAGAGGTCGTACGAATATCATTTCAATGAGGGTCGGAAAATCGCCGGTAAGGGTTCGGCCATCTCTTCCGCCGATATCCCGAAGGGTATTACCCGGAGACCCGGTGACAGGCCGGGCGTATCGCCGCCGCCATCGAGGACGCCGCCCGAGTCGTCGCCGCGGCACGTGTCCTGGGGCTGATCGGGGCCCGGCCGCGGCTGTTCGCGCTGGACGGGCCCGCCCACGGCGAGGACGCCCTCCTCGACGTGCGCGACGAACTCCTCCGGCAGCTCGTCGAAGACGAGGGATACCGGATCGTCGCGCTGGAGGGCGATTGCGCGGCGGGTTCGCCCGTCGACGATTACGTCACCCCCGGCACCGGCGACCTCGACGACGTCATGGCACGCGGATTCAGCCACGGGTTCGGCGGATCCGACGCCCCTCGCGAACCGGTCCGCCGGACGTGCGCCCACGACGAAGGGCGGCCCGCGGCGGAGCGCGTGCGCTTCGCCGGTGTCGACGGCCCGCTGGAAAGGCCCGGCGCCGCGAGCCCCCGGCAGGCCCTCACCGCCCTCCACGCCCACCTCGCCGCCCGCTGCGGCGCCGCGGCGCTCCCCTGCACCGCCGAGGTCCTCGACGGACTCCTCGGCGAGGACGGCCGCTGGACCGAACCCGTCGCGATGCGGGACCCCTCCCGGTCCGTCGGACGGAGCCCCGGCGCGGACCGGCTGCGCCCGATCGCCGACGCCCCGGCCGCCCTCCTCGACGCCCGGGCCCCGGACCTCGCGGACGAGGCGGAGCGCGACGCGTGGCACCGGGCCCGGCTCTGCGCCCGCACCGCCGCCGGACTGCTGCGCCACCGCTCCGGGACGGCCGACGCCTCGCCCGCCCGGCTCGGCGAGGAGGACGCCTTCGTCCCCACCGCCCTCCGCCACCGCGGGGTCCAGGACCCGCCGCCGGACACCGTCGAAGGACTCCTCCCCGCGCTCCCCGAGGGCCGGTACGCCGTCGACGTGCGCCCGCCGGCCGCCGCGCCCGGGGACGCGCCGCCCGCTCCCCGCGAGTCGCCCCGGTACGGCGACGCGCCGCCGGCCCCGTCGCGACGGGCCGACAAGAACGCCCTGGTCTCCGTCGGGGACGCCCCCGAGGGCCCCGCGCGGTGGCCCGCCGGCCGGCCCGCGCCCGGACCTCCGCGCCGCACCGCCCCGCCCCTCCCCGAGGGGCGGGGCGCCGTGTTCTCCGGGGTCCCCGGGGCCGCCCCGTCGGGTCTGGCCGAGATCTTTCAGGCGCCCGGATGGGGCGCGGATCCGTTCCTAGGGTGGGGCCCATGCGAGCGGGGGCGGCCTGCGCCGGCCGGGACGCCGGAGCCGCGCACCGCACGACCGGGCGGCGCTCCGCCGCGTGCCGGCCACGACCGAGCCCTACTTCTCCGGGGAGTCTGCATGGGTGCTAGCGGCGGTGTTTCTTCGGCGCAGGAGGCGATGTGGCTCGAGCAGAACCTCGCGCCCGAGGTGCCGAACAGCACCACGACGATCTGGGACGTGCGGGGCGACCTCGACCTCGCCGACCTCGACCGGGCCCTGCGGACGGCCCTGGGCGAGGCGGGCGCGCTCCTGGTGAACTTCCGGCGGGACGAGACCGGCACCGGCGGGCTCCGCCTCGTGGGCCGTGCCCCCGACTCCTTCGAGCCCTTCCACGCCGACGTCGCCGCGGCCGCCGAACCGGCCCTCGCCGCACGGGAGTTCCTCACCGAGGAGATCCGGCGCCCCTTCGACCTCGCCACGGACGCGCTCTTCCGCGTCGGCACCGTCCGCCTCGGCGACCGGCACCACCTCGTCTGCCTGGTCTTCCACCACATCCTCACCGACGCCTTCGGCGTCTTCGCCGTGCTCTCCCAGCGCTTCGCCGAGGTCTACCGCGCCCTGCGCGCCGGCGAGCCGGTGCCCGGACGGCGCGACACCCCGGCCGGGATCGCCGGCGAGAAGGAGACCGCCTACCGCTCCTCCGCGCGCTTCGCCGCCGCCGAGGAGTTCTGGAAGGCCTACGTCACGGCCGACGCCACCGCCGCCCGCCTCCCGGCCGGCCTCCGCCCGAGGGCCGCCGAGCCCGGGGACGACGCCGGATTCTGGGACGGGCTCACCGCCCCGCTCGGCGTCTCCAGCCGCACCGCCCGCGTCCCCGCCACCGAGACCGACGGCTGGCGGCGGGCCGCCGAAGCGGCCGGCACCAGCGTCCCCGACCTGCTCACTGCCGCCGCCACCGCCTTCCTGCGGCGCCTGTGCGACACGCCCCGGCCGCTCCTCTCCTTCACCGTCAACTACCGCCGCGGCGAGCTGCGGAACGCCCTCGGCCTCTACTCCAACGCCCTGCCGCTCGCCGTCGACGTGCCGCCGGCCGCCTCCGTCGCCGCCCTCGCCGAGGCGGTCCGCCTCGAACGCCTGCGGGTGCTGCGGCACGCCGAGTACAACGTCGCCCTCATCAAGCGCTCCGCCGGCCACGCGGGCGACGCCCGCAGCCCCTTCGGGCCCGTCGTCAACGTCATCCCCTTCCTCCGGGAGATCGACCTCGGCGGAGCCGTCGGCCGGTTCGCCGGCGGCACCTTCGGCCTGCCCGACGAGGTCCGGATCTCCACCTACGGCGACGGCGGCCCGGACAGCGACCTGTACGTCCGCTTCGACGCCCCCGGGACGCTCTACGGCCCCGAGGACGTCGCCGGCCTCGTCGAGCGCTTCGTCGCCTTCGTCCGGGCCGCGCTCGCCGACCCGCACGCCCGCGTCCAGGACCTCGGCGCCGTCGACGCCGCCGAGCGGGCGGCGCTCCTCGCCCTCGGCACCGGCCCCGTCGCCGCGCCCGGCGGCGAGACCGTGACCGCCCTGATCGACCGGCGGGCCGCCGCCGCCCCCGACGCCGTCGCCGTCGTCCACGACACCACCACCCTCGGCTACGGCCGCCTCGCCGCCCGCGCCGACCGCCTCGCCCGCCGGCTCGCCGGGCTCGGCGCCGGACCGGAGCGGGTCGTCGCCGTCGCCGTGCCCCGCTCCGCCGAACTCGCCGTCGCCGTCTGCGCGGTCCTCAAGGCCGGCGCCGTCTGCCTCCCCGTCGACCCCGGCGCCCCGTCCGACGCGATGCGGGCCGTGCTCGACGACGCCCGCCCGGTGCTCCTCCTCACCGCCGTCGGCGCCGACGGCATCGCCGTCACCCCGCTCGACGCCGGCGAACCGCGCTGGGAGGCGAGCGCCGTCGAGCGCGCCGACGGCGCGGCGGACCCCGACGCGCCGCCGCTGCCCGCCCCGGACCCGGCGGCCGCCGCCTGGCTGCGGTACGAGGCGGCGGAGTCCGGGACGCCCACCGGCCTCGTCCTCACCCACGCCGCCCTCGCCGACGGCCTGCTCGGCATGCAGCAGCGGTACCGCCTCGACCCGGACGACCGGGTGCTCCACAAGACGCCGGCGGCGCTCGGCGCGCCCGCCCTGTGGGAGCTCCTGTGGCCGCTGACCGCCGGCGCCGCCGTCGCGACGACCGCGCAGGACGTGCAGCGGGACGCCGCCGCGCTCGCCGAAGCGGTCCGCCGCACCGGCGCCACCACCCTGCACCTCACCCCCTCGGTCCTCGCCGCCCTCGTCCGCGACGAGGCCGCCGCGACCGCCTGCAAGGGCCTGCGGCGCGTCCTGTGCGGCGGGGAGGCCCTGCCGGCCGCCCTCGCCGCCCGCTTCCGCGCGCTGTACGACGTCCCCCTCCACCACGTGTACGGCCCCGCCGGCACCGCGCTCGACGCGACGGCGTGGGAGCACCGGACCGGGTCGGCCGGCGCGCCGCTCGGCCGGCCCGTCCGGAACACCGGGATCCACCTCCTGGACGGCGGGCTCCACCCGGTGCCCGCCGGGGTCGTCGGCGAGGTGTACGTCTCCGGCACCGGCCTCGCCCGGGGCCTCGCGCACCGGCCCGGCGCGACGGCGGAACGCTTCGTCCCCTGCCCCTTCGGCCCGCCCGGCGGCCTGATGCACCGCACCGGCGACCTGGCCCGCTGGAACGCCGACGGCGAGCTGGAGCACGCCGGCCGCGCCGACCGGCGGGTGCGGATCCGCGGCCTGTGGGCCGAGCCCGCCACCACCGAGGCCGTCCTCGCCGCCCACCCCGGCGTCGCCCGGGCGGCCGTCGTCCCGCACTCCGGGGGAGACGGGGGACCCGACGGGTCCGACGGGTCCGTCAGGTTCGTCGCCCACGTCGTCCCCGGCACCCCCGGGCGGCTCGGCGCCGCCGGCCTCGACGTGGACTTCGGCGCCGGCCTGGACGTGGCCGAGCTGCGCCGCTTCGCCGCCGACCGGCTCCCCGACCACCTGGTGCCCGCCGTCTTCCTCGTCCACGACAGCCTGCCGCTCACCGCGCACGGCACCCTCGACCGCGCCGCGCTGCCCGCGCCGCAGGCCGTGCGCCGCCCCCACCGGGTGGCCAGGACCGCGGGCGAACGACTCCTCGCCGAAGCCTTCGCCGAGGTCCTCGGCACCGCCCGGGTCGGCCTCGACGACGACTTCTTCACCCTGGGCGGCGACAGCATCTCCGCGATGCGGGTGGTCACGCTCGCCCGCGCCGGCGGGCTCGGCCTCACCGCGCGGACCGTCTTCGAGTGCCGCACCGTCGCCGCCCTCGCCGCCGCGGCCGGTCCCGTCGCCGCGCCGGCCGCCGCCCCGGAGGCGCCGGCCCCCGCCGGCCCCGTCCCGCTGCCGCCCATGGCCCGCCTCTTCGCCGAGAACGGCCCCGGCCTCGACCGGCTCGCCCAGTGGCTGGTGCTGACCCTGCCGGCCGGCCTCACCGCCGGTGTCCTCACCGCGGCCCTCGGCGCCGTCCTCGACCGGCACGACGTGCTCCGCTCCCGGCTCTCCGGCACCGAACTCCACGTCGGACCGCCCGGATCCGTCGCGGCGGACCGGCTCCTGCGGCGCGTCCCCCGCCCCGACGACCTCACCGGCCCCGCCTGGCAGGCGCTCCTCGCCGACGAGGCCGCCCGCGCCGTCGCGGAGATCGACGCGACCGCCGGGGAGATGCTCCGCCTCGTCTGGTTCGAGCCCTCCCCGGGCCTCCCCGGACGGCTGCTCGTCGCCGCCCACCACCTCGTCGTCGACGGCATGTCCTGGCGCGTGATCGTCCCCGACCTCGCCGAGGCTGCCGACGCGCTCCGCGCCGGCCGCACCCCCGCCCCGGCCCCCGTCGGCACCTCGCCGCGGCAGTGGGCCGACGCGCTCGCCGAGGAGGCCGCCCGCCCGGCCCGCACCGCCGAACTCGACCTCTGGCGCGGGATCCTGGCCCCGGCCGGGAAACCGCTCGGCGCCCGCCGCCTCGACCCGGCGACCGACCTCGCCGCCACCGCGCGGACCCACCGCGTCGAGGTCCCCGCCGACCTCGGCGCGGCCGTCCTCACCTCCGTGCCGGCCGCCTTCCGCTGCGGCGTCGACGACGTGCTGCTCACCGCCCTCGTCCTCGCCCTCGCCGACCACCGGGGCCCGGACGCCGGCCCCGGCCCCGTGGTGCGGCTCGAAGGCCACGGACGCCAGGAGGAGCTGGTCCCGGGCGCCGACCTGACCCGTACCGTCGGCTGGTTCACCACCGTCCACCCGGTCCGCTTCGACCTCACCGGCCTCGACGTCGCCGACGCGCTCGCCGGCGGACCGGCCGCCGCCGAGGCCCTGCGGCGCGTCAAGGAGAGCCGCCGCGCCCTGCCCGACCAGGGCATCGGCTACACCCTGCTGCGCTACCTCAACGAGACGACCGCCGCCGTCCTGCGCGAACTCCCCGCCGACGAGGTCGGCTTCAACCACCTCGGCAGGTTCGCCTTCGACGGGTCCCGCGCGGACGGCGAGACCCCGTGGACGCCCGCACCCGAGACCGCCGGACTCGTCGCCGCGCCGGCTCCCGGCACCCCGATGATCTCCGCCCTCTCGCTCGACTCCCTCGTCGCCCGGACCGGCGACGGCGACCGGCTCCGGGCCTTCTTCGGCTTCGCCCCCGGCGTGCTCTCCGAGGACGAGGTCCGCCGCCTCGCCGACACCTGGCAGCTGGCCCTGCGCGGACTGCGCGCCCAGGCCGCCGCCGGCGCCGGCGGGCTCACCCCCTCCGACGTGCCGCTGGTGACGGCGACCCAGCGGGACCTGGACGGATGGAAGGGCCGGTACGGCCGGATCGGCGACGTCTGGCCGCTGACCCCGCTCCAGCAGGGCCTGCTCTTCCACAGCATGCTCGGCGACGCGGCCGCCGCCTCCTACCAGACCCAGTTCGTCTTCCGGATCGACGGGGCCGTGGACCCCGGCCGGCTGCGGACCGCCGCCCAGCACCTCCTCGACCGCCACCCCAACCTGCGGGTCGCCTTCGCGTCCACCGCCGCCGGCGACCCCGTCCAGGTCGTCGTCGACGGCGTCACCGTGCCCTTCCGGCACCTCGACCTCACCGGCGCCCGGGAGGGGGAGCAGGAGGAGACCCTCGCCCGGATCCTCGCGGAGGAGCGCGAGGAGCGGTTCCCGCAGGACACCGCCCCGCTGCTCCGCTTCCACCTGGTCACCCTCGCCCCCGACCGCTCCGAACTCGCCCTCACCGCCCACCACGTCCTCTTCGACGGCTGGTCGCTGCCGATCGTCGAGCAGGAGCTGATGCGGCTGTACGCCGACGGGCCCGGCGCGCTGGAACCCGCCGGGCACGGATACCGCGAGTTCCTGCGCCGGCAGGCGCGCCGCGGCGCCGCCGAGAGCGACGCGGCGCTCGCCGCCTGGGCCGACGAGCTCTCCGGCGTCGACCAGCCCACCCTCCTCGCCGCCGCCCTCGCCCCCGCCGGGGAGCGGGCGCCGGACGCGGCCGGGACCGCCCCCGGCCGGGACGTCGGCCAGGTCGACGTCCCGCTCACCCCGCAGGAGGCGGCGCTCGTCGTCCGGCGGGCCGCCGAGAGCGGCATCACCCCCAACGTCCTCGTCCAGGGCGCCTGGGCCGTCGTCCTCGCCGGACTCACCGGGTCCACCGACGTCGTCCTCGGCAGCTCCGTCACCGTCCGCCCGCCCGACCTGCCCGGCGCGCACACCGCCGTCGGCATGTTCACCAACACCGTGCCGGTGCGCGTCCGGTGCGCGCCCGGCGAGAGCCTCGCCGGCCTCCTCAGGTCGGTGCAGGACGCCCAGGCCAGGACGCTGGACCACCACCACGTGGGTCTCGGCGACATCCACCGGGCGACCGGCCTGCCCGCGCTCTTCGACACCATCGTGATCTTCGAGTCGTTCCCCGTCGACCGGGCCGCGCTCTCCCGCGCGGGCGCCTCCGCCGAGCTGACCGTCACCGGCATCCGGCCCTTCGCGCCCACCCACTACCCGCTGACCGTGCTCGCCGCGGCCGACCCGATGCTCGCCGTCACCCTCCAGCACCACCCGGACGTCCTCGACACCGACACGGTCGAGGCCGTCGCCGAGCGGCTCGCCCGGGTCCTGCGGCAGTTCGCCGCCGCACCGGAGACCCGCACCGCCGCCGTCGACCTCCTCTCCGGCACCGAGCGGAGCCTCGTCCTCCGCGACTGGAACGCCACCGCGCTCGCCGTCCCCGCCGGCACCACCCCGGAACGCTTCGCCGAACAGGCCGGGACCACCCCCTACGCCGTCGCCCTCGAAGCGGACGGCGAGCGGATCACCTACGCCGCGCTGGACGCCCGCGCCAACCGGATGGCCCACTGGCTGGTCTCCCGGGGCGTCGGACCCGAGAGCCGGGTCGTCGTCCTGCTGCCCCGCTCCGCCGACCTCGTCGTGGCGCTCCTCGCGGTCTGGAAGGCCGGCGGCTGCTACGTCCCCGTCGACCCCGACCACCCCGCCGCCCGCATCCGCTCCGTGATCGAGGACAGCGAGGCCGCCCTCGTCCTCGACCGCGACCTCCTCGACCGGACCGACCTCACGGCCCACCCCGCCCACGACCCCGGCCTCGCCACACCCCCCGGCCGCGCCGCCTACACCATCTACACCTCCGGCTCGACGGGCACGCCCAAGGGCGTCGTCGTCCCCCACGGGGCGCTCGCCAACTTCCTCGCCGGCGTGCAGCGGACCCTCCGCCTGACGCCCGCCGACGCGCTCACGGCCGTCACCACCATCGCCTTCGACATCGCCGCCCTGGAACTCTTCCTGCCCCTCACCACCGGCGCCCGCGTGGTCCTCGCCGGCCGCGACCACGTCGCCGCCCCGCAGGCCCTCCTCGACCTCGTCGAGGAGACCGGCACCACCGTCATGCAGGCCACCCCCGCCCTCTGGCAGATGCTCGCCCTGCACGACGCCGGCCGCCTCGCCGGCCTGCGCGTCCTCACCGGCGGCGAGGCCCTGCCCGCCCCCCTCGCCGGCCTGCTCACCGCCCACGCCGCCCAGGTCGTCAACCTGTACGGCCCCACCGAGACCACCATCTGGTCGACCCTCGCGGACGTCGCCGACGCCCCGCCCCCGTCGATCGGCACCCCCCTCGCCAACCAGCGGGTCCGCGTCCTCGACCCGGCCCTGCGGCCCGTCCCGCCGGGCGTCGCCGGAGACCTCTGGATCGCCGGCGACGGCCTCGCCCGCGGCTACCACCGCAGGCCCGGCATGACCGCCGGCCGGTTCACCGCCGACCCGTACGGCCCGCCCGGCTCCCGCATGTACCGCACCGGCGACCTGGCCCGCTGGTCGCCCACCGGCGAGATCGAGTACCTCGGCCGGGCCGACTTCCAGATCAAGCTCCGCGGCTTCCGCATCGAACCCGGAGACGTCGAGCACGCCCTCACCCGCCACCCGGCGGTCCGCGAGGCCGTCGTCGTCGTCCGCGAGGACCAGCCGGGCGACCGTCGCCTCGTCGGCTACGTCGTCGCCGAGGACGGCGCCGGGGCACCGCCCGCCCGGGAGCTCCAGAGCTCCGTCCGCGCCTGGCTGCCCGACTACATGGTCCCCTCGGCCGTGGTCCTCCTCCCCGCCGTCCCGCGCACCGCCAACGGCAAACTGGACCGCGCCCGGCTGCCCCGGCCCGAGGCCGCCGACGCGCCCTACCGGGCCCCCGGCACGCCCCGTGAGACCGCCCTGTGCGCGCTCTTCGCCGAACTCCTCGGCGTGGCGCGCGTCGGCCTGGACGACGACTTCTTCGCCCTCGGCGGCCACTCGCTGCTCGCCACCCGGCTCGCCGCCCGCGTCCGCTCCGACCTGGGCGTCGAACTCCCGCTCCGCACCCTCTTCGCCGCGCCCACCGTCGCCGAACTCGGCCGCCACTGGGACGGCCTGTCGACCTCCGTCCGGAAACCCCTGCGCAGGATGACCGAAAGGTAAACAGCAGCATGGCGTCCCTCTCGTACGCACAACAGCGCATGTGGTTCATCAACCGGTTCGAGGGCCGGACAGCGACGTACAACATCCCGGTCCTGATCCGGATGCGCGGGACGATCGACCGGGAGGCGCTGCGCGCCGCGTTCCTGGACGTCGTCACCCGCCACGAGATCCTCCGCACCGTCTACGACGAGCTCGACGGCCGGCCGCTGCCCCGCACCCTCGCCCCGGACGCGTTCGACCTGCCCTGGACCGACTGGGGCTGGGTCCCGCCGGAGCAGGCCGACTCCCTCGTCGCCACCTCCGTCCGCGAGGGCTTCGACCTCGCCACCGAGCCGCCGGTCCGCGCCCACCTGCTCAGCCCCGACCGGGACACCGCCCTGCTCGCCGTCGTCATCCACCACGTCGCGGGCGACGGCGGCTCCCTCGGCCCCTTCACCCGCGACCTCTCCGCCGCCTACCGCGCCCGCGTCGCCGGCACCGCCCCCGACTGGGCCGAACTGCCCGTCCAGTACGCGGACTACGCCCTCTGGCAGCGCGAACTCCTCGGCGACGAGACCGACCCGGACAGCGTCTTCTCCACCCAGCTGCGCCACTGGCGCCGGGAGCTCGACGGCGTCGCCCGGCCGCTCGCCCTGCCCTTCGACCGGCCCCGCCCCGCCCGCGCCGGCTACGGCGGCGACAACCACGGCTTCGTCCTGCCCGCGGCGCTCCTGGAGCGGGCCGAGCGGCTCGCCCGCACCCACGACACCACCGTGCCGATGGTCTTCCAGGCCGCGCTCGCCGTCCTCCTCCACCGGCTCGGCGGCGACGAGGACATCACGCTCGGCTCCCCGATCGCCGGCCGCACCGACGAGGCCCTCGACGACCTGGTCGGCTTCTTCGTCAACACCTGGGTGCTCCGGGTCGGCCTCACCGGCGAGGACTCCTTCACCCGCGTCCTGGAGGGGGTCCGCGCCAAGGCCCTCGCCGCCTACGACCACCAGGACCTGCCCTTCGAGCGGCTGGTGGAGCTGCTGCGGCCCGAGCGGTCGACCGCCCACCACCCGCTCTTCCAGACCACCCTCGCCTGGCAGAACAGCGTCCGCCAGGAGCTCGACCTGCCCGGCGTGACGGCCACCATGGAGCCCGTCCCCACCGGCACCGCCAAGTTCGACCTCTTCTTCAACCTGATGCCCCACCCCACCGACGGCACGGTCACCGTCGACCTGGAGTACGCCACCGAGCTGTTCGACCCCGCCACCGCCGCCGCCATCGCCGACCGGTACCTGAGCCTCCTGGAGCAGGTCACCGCCGACCCCGCCGCCCGGATCGGCGGCCTCGACGTGCCGCCCCTGCCGGCCGCCGGGGACGGCCGCCGCGCCGACGCCGACGAGCGCGAACGGCTGCTGTACGGCTGGAACGACACCGCCCGCGACTTCCCCTGTCCGGGCCCCCTCCACCTCCCCTTCGAGCGGCAGGCCGCCGAACGCCCCGACGCCGTCGCCGTCCGCTGGGCCGGCGGCACCCTGACGTACCGCGAGCTCAACCGTCAGGCGAACCGGATCGCCTGGACCCTCAAGCGCCGCGGCGTCGGACCCGAGACCGTCGTCGGCGTCGCCGTCCGCCGCGGCCCGCTGATGATCGCCGCCGTCCTCGGCGTCCTCAAGGCGGGCGGCGCCTACCTGCCCGTCGGCACCGCCCTGCCGTCCGAACGGGTCGCCGGGATGCTCGCCGACACCGGGGCGACCCTCGTGCTGACCACCGAGGACACCCACACGTGGACGCCGCCGGCCGGCGTGGAACTCCTCGACGTCGGCAGCGCCGGCATGGCCTTCTCCCTGGACGGGGAGATCGACCCCGAGCCCGTCGCCCACGCCGACAACACGGCCTACGTCATCTTCACCTCCGGCAGCACCGGCAAGCCCAAGGGCGTCACCGTCGCCCACCGGCCCGTCCACAACCTGATCCACTGGTGCGAGCGGACCTTCGGCTTCGGCCCCGACGACGTCAGCCTCTGCGTCACCGCCCTCGACTTCGACCTGTCCGTCTTCGACATCTTCGGCCTGCTCGCCGTCGGCGGCGGCGTCTACGTCGCCGACGCCACCCAGCAGCGCGACCCCGAGATGCTCCTCGACGTCCTGCTGACCGAGCCCATCACCTTCTGGGACTCGGTCCCCGGCACCCTCAACCAGCTCGTCCCGCTCTTCCCGCAGACCGAGGGCCACCCCGGCGCCCGGAAGCTGCGCCTCGTCTTCTTCTCCGGCGACTTCACCCCGCTCGCCCTGCCCGACCAGGTCCGCTCCGCCTTCCCCGGCGCCGAGGTCGTCAGCCTCGGCGGCGCGACCGAAGCCACCGTCTGGTCGAACTCCTTCCGGGTCGGCGCCATCGACCCCGAGTGGCGCAGCATCCCCTACGGCCGGCCCATCGACAACGCCCGCTACTACGTCCTCGACGAGCAGCTGGAGCCCTGCCCGGTCGGCGTCGAGGGCGACCTCTACATCGGCGGCCCCGTCACCGCCCTCGGCTACGTCAACCGCCCCGACCTCACCGCCGAACGCTTCGTCCCCGACCCCTTCGGCGCCGAACCCGGCCGGCGGATCTACCGCACCGGCGACCGCGCCTGCTTCTTCCCCGACGGCAACATCTGTTTCCTCGGCCGCGCCGACGGCCAGGTCAAGGTACGCGGCTTCCGCATCGAGCTCGGCGAGATCGAGCACGCCCTCGGCCGCCACCCCGCCGTCCGCCAGGCCATCGCCCTCACCCGCCGGGACTCCGCCGGCGACCTGCGGATCGTCTCCTACGTGCTGCCCGACCGGGACGCCGTCGAGAGCGTCGTCGCCGCCGACGAACAGGTCCGCGAATGGCAGGAGATCTACGACCAGGGCTACCGGGAGGTCACCGACGAGGAGCTCGGCGAGGACTTCAACCTCTGGGTGTCCAGCTACACCGGCGAGCCCATCCCCGCCGACGAGATGCGGGCCTGGCAGGACGCCGCCGTGGAGCGGATCCTCGCCCACGGCCCCCGCCGCGTCCTCGAACTCGGCGCCGGCACCGGCCTGCTGCTCGCCCGGATCGCCGGCGGCGTCGAGACCTACTGGGCCACCGACTTCTCCGAGACCGTCGTCGAACGGCTCGGCCGCCAGGTCGCCGACGCGGGCTGGACCGAGCGGGTGCGGCTGCTCTGCCGCCGCGCCGACGACCTCGACGGCATCCCGCGGATCTTCGACACCGTCGTCCTCAACTCCGTCGCCCAGTACTTCCCCGACGAGCGCTATCTGGAGCGGGTCCTCGACGGCGCCTGGGAACTCCTCGAACCCGGCGGCCGGCTCGTCCTCGGCGACCTCCGCCGCGCCCGCTCGCTGCGCACCTTCCAGGCCGCCGTCCAGCGGGCCCGGCACGGCGACGTGCCCGCCGCCCGGCTGCGCGGCGCCGTCGACCAGGCGCTGCTCCTGGAGAAGGAACTCGTCGTCGACCCGGACTGGTTCCACCGCTGGGCCGAGCGCACCGGCGCCGCCGGCGTCGACGTCCGGCTCAAGGACGGCGCGTACGAGAACGAGCTCACCCGGCACCGGTACGAGGTCGTGGTGCACAAGCCCGGCGGCGACCCCGCCGGCGGCCCCCGCTCCGTGACCGACGCCCCGCGCCTGGAGTGGGACGGCGACCTCGGCGCCCTGGCCGGCCGGGTCCGCGCGCTCGGCGCGCCGGCCGTCCGGATCACCGGCATCCCCAACGCCCGCGTCGTCCACGAGGCGGCCGCCGCCCGCGCCCTCGGCCTGGAGGAGTCCGCCCCGCCCACCGCCCCGCCCCTCGCCCCGCAGGCGCTGACCGCCTGGGCCGCGGAGCTGGGCTGGCGGGCCGCCGCGACCTGGTCCGGCTCCGCCGTCGACCGCTACGAGGCCGTCGTCCTCACCGACGCCGGCCCCCAAGAGCCCGCCCTCGCCGGCACCTACGTGCCGGTGGCGGGCGCCGGCACCTGGATCAACGACCCGGCCGCCGCCGCGGGCGTCACCGCGCTCCCCGCCGTGCTCCGCGAGTACCTCGCGAAGAGCCTCGCCGAGTACATGGTCCCCTCGGCGATCGTCCCCATCGGCAGCGTGCCGCTCACCGCCAACGGCAAGCTCGACCGGGCCGCGCTGCCCGTGCCCGAGTACGCCGCGGCCCGCCGCGGCCGGCTCCCCGCCACCCCGGAGGAGGAGTCGCTCTGCGCGATCTTCGCCGGCGTCCTCGGCCTCGACCGGGTCGGCGTCGACGACAACTTCTTCACCATCGGCGGCCACTCGCTCCTCGCCACCCGCGTCGTCAGCCGCATCCGGGCCGCCCACGGCGTCGAGATCCCCATCCGGACCGTCTTCGAGGCCCCGACCGTCGCCGAACTGGCCGTCCACCTCACCGACCGCGGCACCACCCGCCCGCCGCTGCTGCCGCTGCCCCGCCCGGACCGGCTGCCCGTCTCCTTCGCCCAGCAGCGCCTCTGGTTCATCCACCGCTTCGAGGGCCCCTCGGCGACCTACATCATCCCGCTCTCCATGCGGCTGCGCGGCACGCTCGACCCGGAGGCGCTGCGCCTCGCCGTCCACGACGTCGTCGTCCGCCACGAGTCGCTGCGCACCGTCTTCGACGAGCACGACGGCGTCGCCCACCAGCGGGTCCTCGCCCCGGAGACCGTCACCGTCCCCTGGCGGGAGCACCGGGTGACCGAGGACGCCCTGGCCGCCGCGCTGCGCGCCGAGGCCCGCCGCCCCTTCGACCTGGCGACCGAGATACCGGTGCGCGCCGCCCTCTTCCGCACCGGGGACCAGGACGCGGTCCTGCTCCTCCCGCTGCACCACATCGCGGCCGACGGCTGGTCGCTCGGCCCGCTGGCCGAGGACCTCACCACCGCCTACACCGCCCGCCGCGACGGGCGGGAGCCCCGGTGGGAGCCGCTCCCCGTCCAGTACGCCGACTACACCCTGTGGCAGCGCGAACTCCTCGGCGGCGACGGGCCCGACAGCCTCTACCGCCGCCAGCTCGACCACTGGGCGGAGCGGCTCGCCGGGCTGCCCGAGGCGCTCGACCTGCCCGCCGACCGGGCCCGTCCGGCCGTCGCCTCCTTCGCCGGCGAGCTGCTGCCGCTGGAGCTCGACCAGGAACTGACCGAATCCGTAAGGCAGTTGGCGCTGCGCACCGGCACCACCGTGTCGATGGTGCTCCAGGCCGGACTCGCCGGACTGCTCAGCCGGCTCGGCGCGGGCGACGACATCCCGATCGGCTCGCCGATCGCCGGCCGGACCGACGAGGCGCTCCACCGGCTGGTCGGCTTCTTCGTCAACACCTGGGTGGCCCGCGTCGACACCGGCGGCGACCCCGCCCTCACCGAGCTGATCGGCCGGGTCAGGGACGTCGGCCTCGCCGCCTACGACCACCAGGACATCCCCTTCGAGCACCTCGTCGAGGCGCTGAACCCGGTGCGCTCCACCGCCCACCACCCGCTCTTCCAGGTCTGTCTGGCCCTCCAGAACAACGTCCAGCCGGAGTTCGACCTGCCCGGCCTGCGCGTCACCCACGAGCCGGTCGACATGGGCGTCTCCCGCTTCGACCTGTTCCTCAACCTCACCGAGCGGACCGACGCCGACGGGCGCCACCGGATCGACGGCGTCGCCGAGTACGCCACCGAGCTGTTCGACCGCGCCACCGTCACCGCCCTCCTCGACCGCTGGCGCCACCTGCTCCGCCGGTGGACGGCCGCCCCCGAGACGCCGCTCGGCGCGGTCGAGCTCCTCACCGGGGACGACCTGGCGGCCCTGCGCCGCTGGTCGGGCCGCGACCGCGCGGCGGCCGGCGGCCGGCGGGACCACGGCCCGGCCGACACCGTCCCCGGACGCTTCGCCGCCGTCGCCGCCGCCCGCCCGGACGCCGTCGCGCTCGTCTCCGGCGACGGCGCCGACAGCTGGACCTACGCCGAGCTCGACCGCTGGTCCGACCGGATCGCCCACCGTCTGCGCGCCCTCGGCGCGGGCCCCGACCGCCGGGTCGCGCTCCTGATGGAACGCTCCCCGCTGATGGTCGCGGCGATCCTGGGCACCCTGAAGGCCGGCGCCGGGCACGTGCCGCTCGACCCCACCGTGCCGCGCGCCAGGACCGAGCGGCTGCTCGCCGGGCTCGACCCGGTCGCGGTCCTCGACGAGCGCCTCGCCGAGGAGGACCTGTCCGGCCTCCCCGACACCGCCCCCGACCTCGCCGGCCTGCGCGGCGGCCACCTCGCCCACGTGATGCACACCTCCGGCACCAGCGGCCCGCCGAACGCCGTGGAGGTCACCCACCGCAACCTCCTCGCCCTCGTCGACGACCCCTGCTGGAGCGACGGCGCCCACGAGCGGGTCCTCGTCCACTCCCCGCAGGACTTCGACGCGGCCGCCTACGAGCTGTGGGTGCCGCTGCTGCACGGCGGCACGGCCGTCGTCGCACCGCCCGGGCGGCTCGACGCGGCCCGGATCGCGGCCCTCGTCACCGAGCGGGAGGTGACCGCGCTCTGGCTCGGCTCCGCCCAGTTCGACCTGCTCACCCGCCACCACCCGCAGAGCCTCGCCGGGGTGCGCGCGGTCTGGGCCGGCGGCGACGTCCTGTCGCCCGAGGCCGTCCGCCGGCTGCCCGCCGACGGCACCGCGCCCCGCGTGGTGAACGCCTACGGCCCCACCGAGACCACCGTCTTCGCCACCCGCCACGTCATCGACGCGCCGGACCGCGCCAAGGACCCGCTGCCCATCGGCGGCCCGCTGGCCGGCAGCCGCCTCGCCGTCCTCGACGACCGGCTCCGGCTGGTGCCGCAGGGCGTGGTGGGGGAGCTGTACGTCGGCGGCGAGGGCGTCGCCCGCGGCTACGCCGGCCGGCCCGGCACCACCGCCGGGCGCTTCGTCCCCGACCCGCACGGGGGCGCCGGCGACCGCATGTACCGCACCGGAGACCTGGTCCGCTGGAACCACGAGGGTGAGCTGGAGTTCCTGGGCCGCGCCGACGGGCAGCTGACCCTGCGCGGCCTGCGCGTCGAACCCGGCGAGGTCGAGGCCGCGCTGCGCCGCAGGGACGGCGTGGCGGCGGCGGCCGTCGTCGCCCGCGAGGACCGGCTCGGCGAGCGGCGCCTCACGGCGTACGTGGTCCCCGAGGTCCCGGACGCCGACGTCGACGCCCACGTCGAGAAGTGGCGCGCGATCTACGACTCGATGTACGGGGACGCCGAGCCCGACCCGCGGCTCGGCTCCGACTTCACCGGCTGGAACAGCTCCTACACCCGCGCGCCCATCCCGCTGCCCGAGATGGAGGCGTGGCGCGCCACCACGGTCGAGCGGGTGCGGGCCTTCGGGGCGCGCCGGATCCTGGAGATCGGGGCGGGCTCCGGCCTCCAGCTCGGGCCGCTGGCCCCGGGCACCGAGGCCTACTGGGCCACCGACTTCTCCGAGCCGGTCATCGAGCGCCTCGGCGCCCAGGTCGCCGCGGATCCGGTGCTGAAGGAGCGGGTGACGCTGCTCTCCGGGCCCGCCGACTCCGCCGAGGGGCTGCCGGAGGCGTGGTTCGACACCGTGCTCCTCAACTCGGTCGTGCAGTACTTCCCCGACGCGGGCTACCTCGGGCGGGTCCTGGACGTCGCCCTCGGCCGGCTCGCCCCGGGCGGCCGGATCGTCGTCGGCGACGTCCGCAACCTCGCCACCCACCGGGAGTTCCTCACCGCCGTCCACCACGCCCAGCACCCGGACGACACCCCGGCCCAGGTGCGGGCCGGCGTCGAGCGGGCCCTGCTGGGCGAGACCGAACTCCTCCTCGACCCGGGCTTCTTCGCCGAGTGGGCCGCCGCCCGGCGCGAGGTCGTCGCCGTCGACGTCCGCCTCAAGCCGGGGGCGTACGCCAACGAGCTCAGCCGCCACCGCTACGAGGTCGTCCTGCACAAGGAGTCCAGCCGGCCGACCCGCCTCGCGGACGTCCACACCGTCGTCTGGGGCGCGGACGTGCGGGACCTCGACGGCCTGGAGGCCGAGCTGGAGCGGCACGGCGGCCGGCTCCGGCTGACCCGGGTGCCCAACGCCCGGCTCGTCGCCGAGGCCGCCGAGTGCGGCGTGCCCGGCGCGCCGGACGGCACGCCGCTCGACCCGCACGCGCTGGAGGTCTGGGGCGAGGAGCGCGGCCGCACCGTCCTGTGCACCTGGTCGGACGAGGCGCCCGGCTGGTTCGAGGCGGTCGTCGTGCCCGCGGGGGCCACCCACTGCTACGACGGCGTCCACCGGCCCCTCGCCACCCGGAGCAGGCAGCTCGCCAACGCGCCCGCGGTCTCCCGCCGGGCGTCGAGGCTGCCGGCCGCGCTCCGGCAGGAGCTCGCCGCCGAACTCCCCGAGCACCTGGTGCCGGCCGACATCGTGGTCGTCGCCCGGATCCCGCTGACCGCCCGGGGGAAGGTGGACCGGGCCGCCCTGCCCGTACCGGAGCGGGCGGAGGAGGACCACGGCGCGCCGCGCACGCCCATGGAGGCCGAGCTGGCCGCCCTCTTCGCCGAGGTCCTCGACGTGGACCGGATCGGGGTCGAGGACGACTTCTTCGACTGCGGCGGCAGCTCCCTCCAGGTCATCCGGCTGATCTGGCGGATCCGCGCCGAGCTGGGCTTCGAGGTCGCCATCCGGACGGTGTTCACGAACCCGACCGTGGCCGGCGTCGCCGAGCACCTGGCGGCGGGGAAGGAGGACGTCGAGTTCGACGACCCGTTCTCGGTGGTGCTCCCGATCCGCACCGGCGGCACCCGGGCCCCGCTGTGGTGGGTGCCGCCGGGCGGCGGGCTCTCCTGGGCGTACCTGGGCTTCGCCCAGCACCTGGACCCGGAGCGGCCGATCTACGGCCTCCAGGCCCGCGGCTTCGCCGGGGAGGCCCGCGCCTCCTCGGTCGAGGAGCTGGTGGACGACTGGGCCGACCAGATGGTGCGGGTCCAGCCCGAGGGGCCCTTCCACGTCCTCGGCTGGTCCCTCGGCGGACCGCTGGCCCAGGCGGTCGCCGCCGAACTCCAGCGCCGGGGACGGGAGGTGGGGCTGCTGGCGGTGCTCGACTCGGGCCCCTCCACCTACTTCGCCGACTTCCGGACCCCGGACGAGAAGATGGTGCGCCGCTACCTCGCCCACTACATGGGGCACCTGGCCGGCATGGACGAGTTCGAGTCGCTGGTCGGCACGTCCACCGCCCTCTTCATCGAGCACACGGAGCTGATGACCCGCTTCACCTCCCCGGTCTTCCGCGGGGACCTGGTCTTCTTCAGCGCCCTGATCGACCAGGGCACCCGTGAGCGGCGCGAACTGGAGGTGGAACTCGACGTCATGTGGCGGGAGTTCACCGACGGTTCGGTACGGCGCTTCGAGATCGACTGCGCCCACAACGAGATGACATGGCCCCAGAACGCGGCGGAGATCAGCCGCGTCGTCAACGAGATCACCCGGTCCGCACCCTGAGCACGACGAAGGAGACAGAGATGAGCGTCAACCCGTTCGACGACGAGAACGGCGAGTTCCACGTGGTGGTCAACGACGAGGACCAGCACGCGCTGTGGCCCACCTTCGCCGAGGTGCCCGCCGGCTGGCGGATCGTCTTCGGCCCGGCGGGCCGGGCCGAGAGCATCGCGTACGTCGAGGAGAACTGGCCCGACATCCGCCCCCGCAGCCTGCGCGAGGCGACCCCGGCGGTCTGATCCGCATCCCGGGTCCGCGGGCGGAACCCTTCCCCCCGCGGACCTGGGCGTTTGAGACTTCGCACCCCGTCCTCCGCGTAAAACCGTCCCGAAGTCCCCACTCGATACGCAGATATACAGTGAGGGCACCTTCGAACACCCCTGGAGACGCCATGCCCAGCGCGACCACCGGACCCGGACCCGAGGACTCCACGCCCGCCGCGGGCCCCCACGACTTCATCCAGGTGTACGGGGCGCGGGAGAACAACCTCGCCGACGTCGACGTGCGGATCCCCAAGCGCCGCCTCACCGTGTTCACCGGCGTGTCCGGCTCCGGGAAGAGCTCCCTGGTCTTCGACACCATCGCCGCCGAGTCGCAGCGGCTGATCAACGAGACCTACAGCACCTTCGTCCAGGGCTTCATGCCCACCCTCGGCCGGCCCGACGTCGACGTGCTCGACGGCCTCACCACCGCGATCATCGTCAGCCAGGAGCGCATCGGCAGCAACCCGCGCTCCACCGTCGGCACCGTCACCGACGCCAACGCGATGCTCCGCATCCTCTTCAGCCGCCTCGCCGAGCCCCGGCTCCCCTCGCCCCGCGCCTACTCCTTCAACATCCCCTCGATGACCGGCGCCACCGCCGTCACCATCGACCAGGGCGGCCGCAGGGTCGAGGAGCAGCGCGCCTTCGACGTCGCCGGCGGCATGTGCCCCCGCTGCGAGGGCATCGGCTCCGTCACCGACCTCGCCCTCGACCAGCTCTTCGACGCGGCGAAGTCCCTCGACGACGGCGCCGTCACCGTCCCCGGCTACCACGTCGGCGGCTGGAACTGGCGGGTCTTCGCCGAGTCCGGCCTGCTCGACCCCGGCAAGCCGATCGCCGAGTACACCGGGAAGGAGCGGGAGGACTTCCTCCACCACCCCCCGACCAAGCTCAAGGTCGGCGGCCTCACCACCACCTACGAGGGCCTCGTCGGCCGGGTGCGCAAGTCCCTGCTCGCCAAGGACGTCGACGCCCTCCAGCCGCACGTCCGCGCCTTCGTCGAGCGGGCGGTCGCCTTCATGGAGTGCCCCGACTGCGGCGGCACCCGGCTCAACGAGAGGGCCCGCACCTCCCGGATCGGCGACGTCGGCATCGCCGACGCCTCCCGGATGCAGATCAGCGACCTCGCCGCGTGGGTCCGCGGCCTCGACGAGCCGGGCGTCGCCCCGCTGCTCGCCTCGCTGCGCCACACCCTCGACTCCTTCGTCGGCATCGGGCTCGGCTACCTCTCGCTGGACCGGTCCTCCGGCACCCTCTCGGGCGGCGAGGCGCAGCGCGTCAAGATGATCCGCCACCTCGGCTCGCCCCTCACCGACGTCACCTATGTCTTCGACGAGCCGACGGTCGGCCTGCACCCGCACGACATCCAGCGGATGAACGGCCTGCTGCTCCGGCTGCGCGACAAGGGCAACACCGTGCTCGTCGTCGAGCACAAGCCGGAGACCATCGCCATCGCCGACCACGTCGTCGACCTCGGCCCCGGCGCCGGCACCGCGGGCGGCACCGTCTGCTTCGAGGGCACCGTCGAGGGCCTGCGGACCGGCGGCACCCTGACCGGGCGCCACCTCGACGACCGGGCCTCCCTCAAGACCGGGGTGCGCACCCCCACCGGCGCGCTCCCGGTGCGGGGGGCCGGGAAGCACAACCTGCGGGACGTGGACGTCGACGTGCCGCTCGGGGTGCTCACGGTCGTGACCGGGGTGGCCGGTTCCGGCAAGAGCTCGCTCATCGAGGGATCGGTCACCGGCCGCGACGGGGTGATCTCCGTTGACCAGGGGCCGATCAGGGGCTCGCGGCGCAGCAACCCCGCCACCTACACGGGCCTCCTCGACCCGGTCCGCAAGGCCTTCGCCAAGGCCAACGGCGTGAAGCCCGGCCTCTTCAGCTCCAACTCCGAGGGCGCCTGCCCGAACTGCAACGGTGCCGGGGTCGTCTACACCGACCTCGCGATCATGGCGGGGGTCGCGACCACCTGCGAGATCTGCGAGGGCCGGCGGTTCCAGGCCTCGGTCCTGGAGTACCGGCTCGGCGGGCGGGACATCAGCGAGGTGCTGGCCCTGCCGGTCACCGAGGCGCTGGACTTCTTCGCCGTGGGCGAGGCCCGCACCCCGGCCGCCGTCGCCGTCCTCGCCCGGCTCGCCGACGTCGGGCTCGGCTACCTCACGCTGGGCCAGCCGCTCCCCACCCTCTCCGGGGGCGAGCGCCAGCGGCTGAAGCTGGCGACGCACATGGCGGAGAAGGGCGGGATCTACGTGCTCGACGAGCCGACCACCGGCCTCCACCTGGCCGACGTCCAGCGGCTCCTGGGCATGCTCGACCGGCTCGTCGACTCCGGCCGGTCGGTGATCGTCATCGAGCACCACCAGGCGGTCATGGCGCACGCCGACTGGATCATCGACCTCGGCCCCGGGGCCGGCCACGACGGCGGCCGGGTCGTCTTCGAGGGCACCCCCGCCGAGCTCGTCGCCGCCCGCTCGACCCTCACGGGCGAGCACCTGGCGGCGTACGTCGGCGCCTGACGGCACCTCCCGCCCGCCCCGTCCGAACCGGGGCCGGCGGGCCCGGCGGCCGTACCGCGCCTTTCGGCCGTCGCCGATCTTTATCTGGCGAGGATCTTTCACCCCTGCGACAGGTCGGCATGTTCCGATCAAGTATGGGGTGAGGTCGATGGAGACCCAGTCCGATGTGGAGGCAGTGATGGGCGTGACCTGTGTCGCGACCACGCGGGAGTCCGGGGAGACGGCGCGACGGCGATGTCGCGACGACCGCCCCCGGTGCCGATGTCGTACGCACCACCCGAGGCGCCGGTGCAACGGCGCCCGTCAGCGTCCGCGCCGGAGCGGCGCCCGCCGCCGTCCGCGCTGCGCCGGCACCCGCCGGCGCCCCCGATGTAGCGGCGTACTCCCGGGCCCGCGACGCGGCCGCGCCCTTCTCGTCCCGCGGCGGGGCGACGGCCCCCCGGCCCCGCGGCGGAGCCGCGTACTCCCCGGCGCGCGACGGGCCCGCCCGCTCCCCGGCGCCCGCACGCTCCCCGGCGGGCGATGTCGGGCGGACGGCCCGACCCCGTACCGCGTGACCTCCCGCACCGCCGGGACCGGCGTCACGAGGCGCCCCTCCCGGCCCCCGCGCCCTCCCCGCCGCGCACATCCCCCGGACCTGGCCCCGACCGGAATCCGCCCCCGGCCCCTGCGGGGTGCGATGGACGCATAGCCGCACCGGAAACCCGCCAGGAACCACGCGCTCTTGCCGTGAAAGACACGTGCCCCGCCCGTCACCGCACGGGCCGCCGGCTTTCGTGGGATGTCCAAGGAGGATGTGCTCGTGGGCGTTCGGAACACCGACGTCGTCTTCGTTCGATGGCCTGCACAGGCGGATCTGCGGACCCGCTACCGCAAAGAGGGGGTGCCGCGCTTACTCGTCGTCGAGGCGGGCGCGCAGCCACCCATCAGCAACGACCCGGTCGAGGACTGGATACGTCCCCCGGTGTCCAGAGACGACCTGGAAGCCCGGGTCAAAGCGCTGCAGAACCGTTTCGACAGCTGTCGGGTGCCGACGATCGACTCGACCGGCACCCTGAGTTACGGCCCCAACTCCATCACCATCTCCACCACGCAGACCGAGCTGATGCGCCTGCTCATCGACCGCTTCGGCGAGGTCGTCTACCGCGCCGAGTTCGTCGAGTGCCTCGCCATGCGCACGCCGACGCTGAACCGGAACTCGCTCGACCTGCACATCATGCGACTCCGCCGCCGGCTCCTGCCGATCGACCTCTCGATCAGGACCGTGTGGGGGAGGGGCTACATGCTGGAGAACGCGGCCACGGCCGAGGCCGTCCCGGTGGGCAACGCCGGCGGGCTCTGACCGCCGCACGCCTCCCGTCACGCACGCCCGCGGCCCCTCCCCGCCGCGCGCCCCGGGCCGTGCGCGCCCCCGCGCACCCCGCAGCGTGACCCCACCGCCCCCGACGC
>NZ_BMVV01000026.1 GCF_014650895.1 Streptomyces omiyaensis | reverse complement strand
TGCGCAGGCTGGCCTGCTTCGCAGGCCTCGTGAACACGCCTGCTTCGCAGGCGTGGTGAACACACCCGCTGCGCGGGCGTGTCCCGCTGCGCGGGGATGTTCCGCTGCGCGGGGATGTTCCGCTGCGCGGGATGTTCCGCTCCATAGCCGTGTCCCGCTGCGCAGCCGTGTTCCCTTCGCTGCGCGAAGGCGGGGCTCCTTACGCTTCGCTTCAGGAGCCCTTGCGGCCTGCTCCGCAGGCTTGGTGATGCTCCGTTCGCTGCGCTCCCAAAGCACGAACTCGCTGCGCTCCCGAAGCACGAACTCGCTGCGCTCACCGAGAATGAAGGGCTGCTGCGCAGCCCTTCACGTGGCGCGATTCCGGGGTGCTGCGCAGCCCTTCACGTGGCGCGAGTCCGGGGTGCTGCGCAGCCCTTCACGTGGCGCGAGTCCGGGGTGCTGCGCAGCCCTTCATGTGGGGTGGGTCCGCTGCGCTCCCCCACCTTGATGGACCCTTTTGGCTTGGCCTCCGGACCTCCTCAGCCCGCTTCGGGGGTGGCTCGCTAGGGAGAGGTGCGGTTCCTTCTTTTAGGGCGTGGAAGTTGGGGGTGTGGGCTTGGATGGAGCGGGATGCTCGTTCACAGCTTTCACTGTAGTTAGCGCATCAAATTGATGCAGCATGTACCTTTGGCAGAAAGACAGGATATCCTCAGACTGACCGGGCAGAGCGCAGCTTTTGAGGATGCGTCAGTTCTGATAACGGGCCTATCATTTAGCCAGGGAAGTAGGGACTGGGGGCCTGGACCTTAGCCATAGAACGTTGCTCCGGAAATGGGAAAGTTGAAATTCCGGCGTGCGGAGGTAGTTGAGCCGCCTTGCCCGGGGCCAGGCGGCGGAACACACCACAGGTGTCGGTCCCCCTCCTCGTGCATGTGGCTTAGGGGCGGCAGCACCTGAAACCCAGAGCCCCTGGCGCCGCCCTCGCTCTGTCCGGGCCAATCAGCCCGCACGCGGTCCTGCCTCAGCCACGAAGGGTTCGGCCGGCGGCTGCGAGTCGACCTCAGCCACCTAATACTTACGCAGATCAAGAACCCGCTGGTCAGAGGCTTGTACATCCGGCGTTCTGTCACCTCAGGAGGTACATAACGCTTGCGATGTGTACCTCCTGAGTAGTCACATCGACGGTGAAATGTCAGCCAGGCTGACGTTTTCAGGCGCAAAACGTCAGCGGTGCTGACGTTTTGCTGCGGGTTCCGTCGAGAGGTCCGCACTCGCGAGCAGGGGTGAGATCTGTCCCCCCTGGGGGGACACAACACGCCGGTATGTCAGCCACGCCGACATATATGTCGGCGTGGCTGACATACTGCTGGCATACAAGATCAGCGAAGTGGAGAGCAGCCTCGTGACACCCGAGCCACAGCGCCGCCGTCCCGCACCGAAACGTGCGCCGCGCCGTACGGAGCTGCCCCTCGGTGAGGAGATCCAGGCGTGGTCCAGGCCGGTCCAGCCGGTTGAGGACCTCGACTCGGTCGCTCGCCGTTACCCGCGCCGGAAGCTCTCGCTCAGCAGCGAGCGCAAGCCGATGGAGTTCTACGACACCCCGGAGCGCCCCAAGGCGTTCTCCATGGACTCGCTGGAGTTCTTCTTCCTCATCGCGCAGTACTTTCGCGAGGCCCTGCCGCTGCGGCTGATCCTGTTGCTGATCGCCTGCCAGAAGGCCGGAGGACAGATCCGACTGACGCAGGAGGAGATGGCGACGGTCCTGGACGTGCCCCGCGCGAAGACCAATGAGGCGCTTCAGGAGGTCATGAGCCATGGCATCGTCTTCAAGGTGCGCCGTGGTGTCTACCAGTTCAACCCGCCCTACTCGTACCGTGTAGCCGAGTTCATCCCGGGCACGGAGCTGGTCGAAGCCGAGTACGTACAGGTCGATCAGGAAAAGACGATCGTGAGGATCCGCAGGGACGAGAGCCTGCCGGATCTGGTGAGGTTCCCCTCGCTGGAGCACATGCGCGAGGCGATCGAGGAACTGCGCAAGAAGCGGGCCGAGGAACGCGCTGCACGCCGACTGGCGCGTGCGCAGCGCAAGGAGGAGGGATCAGCCCAGTGAGTACCTTGAAGTGGTCGGCGACCAACGCCGACGGTCTTCTCGCCGACCTGGACCTGCCGCCCGCCGCCTACCGGGCGCTGCTGAAGCTCCGGGCGCGCAGCGAGGCGGGCGGCCGGATCGCCATGGACCAGGCCACCCTCGGCGAGCTGCTCGGCCTCAGTCGGCCCAGCGTGAACGCCGCACTGCGGGAGCTGGAGCTGGCCAAGCTCGTCAGGAAGGTCCGCAACGGCGTCTACCAGATCAACCCGATGCTGGCCGGCTACGACTCCCCAGAGGACGCCCTTGACGCCGTCAAGGCGATGCCCAAGGCGGACCGGCTGGACAGCAAGACCTACGTGACGGACTACCACCGGGCCGTCGCCGCCTACCAGGACCAGCTCGCCGAGCAGCGCAAGAAGCGCGCGGCCGTGGCCGCCGCCAAGAAGGCCGCGGCCGCCAAGAGGCGCGGTTCGCTGCACGCCGTCAGCTGACCCGTCAGCACCCTCACCACGGGCATCGGCGCTGCGCCCTCCACGGGGCAGCGCCGATCACGTTCCCGGTGCCGGCCCGGTCCAGCGGGCCGCGCGTGGACAGCTGGGGGCATCCCCTCGCTCGTCCAGAGTGATGGCGTCCTGGTCCGCCGGGCGGATGAACGTCCACTCCCCCGCCAGACGGGCCGCGAGCGGAGCCGCGGTCGGTCTGGTCCAGGACGTTGCGGGTCAGACCGCGAGGCAGGCGACCACGACGAGGGTCTTGAAGGCCGTGACCCAGTACGACAAGCGCACGCGCTCGATCTCGTCGGCGTACTCGCGCAACTGGGGACCGGCTCGCCGGCCTCGGGGTCGACGGAGACGACGGCCAGGGCGCGGTCCAGGGCGTGGTCATCCTCGGTCTCGTCTTCGTCGTCCGGATGTGCGGCGGCCGACGCCAGAGCGCTTCCGCGTCGGCCCGCCGAACTGAGCCCAAGCACGATAGCTGTCACCATCGACATCCGTTGACTGCGATTTCGACCAGACGAAGCAGGGCGGTTTTCACCGGGTCGGCACACCGCCTGTCACCAGCAGCGCACGAGGCAAGGTTGGTGTCACCGGTTCCTGCGTTCTGCCTGGGCTGCCCGGCAGCTCCGGAGAAAGCCTGCTGCGCCCTTTCGGCGGGGTGGGCGGATCTCGGCTCTTGACGGCCTCCGCAATCCTCGGGGCGCCCCGGGCCGATGTTCCGGCAAGCCGTGTCCAGCCCGTCGACCACCTCCGGGCCCGGGAGATAGGTCATGTACCGGCCTAGATGCCTCCTAGCGTTCGTTCTCGGCAGGAACGCCTGCGGAACTCAACAGGAAAGAGCCTCGAATGACGATTCTGGTGACCGGCGGAACGGGACGCCTGGGCCGTCACATCGTGGAGCGGTTGCTGCTCACGGGCCAAACGGTCCGCGCGCTGACCCGCGATGCGGGCGTCGCCCGGCTGCCGACGGGCGTCGAGGTGGTGGAAGGCGACCTGGAGCAGCCGTCGTCCCTGGCCGCGGCGCTGGACGGCGTCGGTGCCGTGCACCTGCTCGGCACCACGGGGGCGGACCACGCACCACTGCGGACCGGGGGCGAGATCCTGACGATGGCCGCCGAGGCGGGCGTGCGCCGGATCACGGTCCTGTCGCCCGGCGACGGGCAGGAGCTGGACGGGGCGGTGCGGGGCAGCGGTCTGGAATGGACCTTCCTCTGGCCGGTCGACCTGATGGCCAATGCCTTGGGGTGGGCCGAGACCATCCGCACCGAGGGGCGGGTCCGTGAACCATACGCCGACCGGCGAACCGCCTCAGTGCACGAGGTGGACGTCGCGGACGTCGTCAGCGCCATCCTGACCGATGGCGGACACGCAGGTCATCGCTACGTCTTGACCGGCCCTCAGGCTCTCAGCCCGGCCGACAAGACCGCCGCCCTCGCGGCGGCAACCGGACGCGAGATTCACTTCACGCACCTGACGGACGGGCAGGCGCGCGAGCTGTGGCGGGCTCAGGGATGGCCGGAGGAGGGCATCGACTTCATGCTGCGCATGTGGGCAACGGTGCCCACCACAGTGGCCGATGTGACGTCTTCGGTGGAGCGTGTCACCGGCCGCCCTCCCCGGAGTTTCGCGCAGTGGGCCACTGCTCACGCCGAGACATTCCAAAGCCGCGGCTCCGAGTAGGACACCGGACCGGGTGCCGAGCATTCGCCGGCACCAACGAAACCAAGTGACAACCCACGGTTCCACGGCTACAGGACACGCACCCACGGCCGAAGCACCCGCCCAGGCACCGGTGACAACAAGCCCGCCTGGGGGACAACTACCGTGCCTCGGCTCACGGACATGTTTTATTGCGGGTGAACAATTTCACTTGCAATAAAAAGAATTTCATTGACCGGACGTCTGTGAAAGGTGCTTTGGTGCGAGCACATGGGTTGCCCCGGTCGGTGAAATAGGACTCGGTGACGGCCTGCTCCACGCGTGGATGCAGCTCCTGCTCCGTCGCTCTGACCTCCTGGAGCTGAAGGTTCTGCCGTGCGTGGGGGAGATGTTCCGCTGTCGGAGTCGGAGGAGGTGAGGCCGAAGTGCGCGACGGTGTGCACCATCATGCCGCCCGAGGTGCTCGCCCGCTGCCGTTCCACGCTCTGAGCTGCGGATTCAACTCCGATGGGGTCTTCTCCGCCACGGCGGCCCTCAAGCGCTTCTGTGGGGTCGGCAGCGCCCCGGAACGCAGTGCGCCGCCGTGCGGCGCGAGACGCCCGGGCGCTCCGTCAGAGCCTTGGTCGACTTCTTTGTCCGCGTGAGGAGGAATTTCCCCTGAGCCTTTGCCGATTTCGCGGCGGGTAGGGTGGAAACCTACCGCGTGGACGGAGGCCGGGCCCGTGCAGCTCCGCCGATCGTCGGGGTCCGGCGCTCGGCCGTACGGTGGGGTGTGACGACGTCCCCCGCCCCGGAGCCGCTGCCGGTGCCCATCCGGGTGCCGCTGTCCGGAGACCAGGAGGTCGTCGCCCGTCGGACTGGGTAAGGGTGAAGACCGGCGGCCGCGGGTCCAGCTGTGCTCGCCGGCGGGCACCTCCAGCACCTGGCCGTCCTCGCCTTCAGCGCGGCCGCGACCTCGTCGGCCGTCAGGGCGTGGGCCTGTCGCAGCCGCTCGCGTCGAACGACTCGGACGTCCTTTTGGCGTCCTTCTGATCGGCGGGAGGCGAGTGGCCGAGGCAGGTCCGTCGAGAGGCCTGTATCGCGGGAGACGGAGGTGGTGTTCGACCTCCTGTCCCGCACGTCTGCCTGAACCGGCTCCGGCGGCCGGCGACTTCTGGGCGTGGTGGACCCGGCTGCGTCACCATGGATTCATGGAACCCATGGATGCGGCGCAGCCGATCGACTTCCAGCCCCTCTGTGACTGCGGAGCCCTGGGTGGCCATTCGTCCGGCCAGGACTGCGGCTGCCGCGCCGCCCTGGCCGCCGAGGTATCGGGGAGCCGCGCGGCGTGTCTCGAGGCCGTCGGAATCCTGCGTGCCCGCTACTCCGTGACCCTTCGAAGCCAGTGGCAGGACCCCCAGACCGCGGAGTGGGTGTTCCGCCTCGGTCTCTCCGCGGGCGAGCCGAGCAGGGCGGTAGGGCCTGTGCCGCCCCTGCTCTCACCGGACGCCTCGGTCCTGGCGGTCCTGGACGATCAGCCGGGCCAGGAGGTCCACAGGGAAATCGTCTTCATCCTGACCGGTCTGGAGGACGGCATCCTCTCCCACGTCCTGGACTTCCTGGTCGGCAACGGCACCATCGAGCGCGTCCGGCCCGACGTCTACCGCAAGAGCCGGTGACCCACTCCCCTGCCGGAGCAGACGCGCTCGATGCTCCCCGCGCACCCGTCGTAGGCCACGGGCGAGCCGTCCGCTACGACGGTGCGTCGGCTCGGTGGAGCATTTCGTTCGCCACATCACGCAGGATCATTCCGAGGTGCAGCACCTTGTCCTCGGGCAGCCCTCGCGAGAGGTCGGCGACCACGGCTTCGACGCTGCCGGCATGGTGCACGTACTCGTGGAGGAGCAAGGAACGTTCGGCGTCGGGCAGGGCGATGAGGCCGGCTCCGAGCAGGGCGCCGCGGGCCGGTCGCTCCGGGGCGGTGGGAGGCTGCGCCTCTTCCCGCAGAGGTGTGTCGGCCGAGGAAGCGCCGTTGGCCGCTCGGGGGTCGGGCACGCCGCCCGGGCCGAGCGCGGCCGAGGCGCCGCTCGTGATTACGCCGTAATCACCGTTGCCCCCCGTCGTCGGTCGGAGAGGTTCCGGAGCCGGTACCGAAGGGGCGGCGGCCTTCTTCGTGGTCCTGGCCGCGGCACGCGTGGCGCGCTCCTCCTCCTTCCTGCGCTTCAGCTCGTCCAGTTGCGCCTGCTGCTTCTCGGGAGCCTGGTTGCCCACGCGGCGGAGGAGGTCGACGGACTCGGTTCCTTCCTCCAGCTTCCGTCGGAGCTCGGGGGTCAGGTTCAGCAGGGCGAGCCGCTGGGCCACCCAGCCCTGGGAACGGTGGAGACGGGCGGCCAGGTCACGCTGAGTGCCGTGGATCTTGAGCAGCTTCTGCAGGGCCCTGGCCTCGTCCAGGTGGTCGAGGTCCTGCCGGTGGATGTTGGCGACGAGCGCGGACTCCAGGATGGAGTCGCTGTCGGCGCCGAGGCCGTCGTCGAGCATGACCCGGATGTCCTGGAGGCCCGCTTCGCGTGCGGCGGCAAGGCGGGAGTTGCCGTCGATGACGACGTATCGGGTTCCGGGTTCGAGGTCGTTCTCACGACCGGGGTTCGCTTCGAGGTAGGCGAAGCGGCTCATGATGCTGACCGCTGTCTTCTGCCCGTGGTCGCGGAGACTGCGGGACAGGTCGGTGAGGTCGCCGAGGTCGGAGCGGGGGTTGTCGGGGTTGAGGCTGATCTGCTCGAGGGGGAGTCTCGTCGGGTCGGCCGCTCCGTCGGTGGGCGCGGCGGTGGCGGCTTCGATGGCCTGTCGGCGGGCGCTGACCGGCCGAGCGTTCTGGAAGGACGAACCGGAGCCCAGTCGTGCTGCCTTGCTCATGAGATCTCCCGGGCGAGCGCGCGCATGCCGACCGCCTGGTCGCAGTTGGGGGCGTAGGCAAGCAGGGGTTCCTTGACCCGGACGGCTTCCTTCTGTTCCTTCAGGTCGCCGATGACGCCGACCACGCGGGGGTCCTTTATGTCGATCCAGCCCTGGAGCGAGGTCGTGGCGATGATGCCGCGGCGGCCGTCGTACTGGTTCACGACGATGCCGAGGTAGTCGAGTTCGAGGGCCATGTCGCGGCGGAGGTCCTCGATCTGACCGGTGAGGAGGTCGTACGCGTCGGCGGAGGAGTCCTCCGCCTGGACGACGACGAGGATGCCGGAGTTGCCGGGCTCCTCTTCGGGCCGGCGCCTGCCGTAGTAGGCGGCGGCGTCCATGCTGAGGCCGAGGCTCGGGGGGCAGTCGACGACGATGACGTCGTAATCGGCTTCGACGGGCTGAAGCGCGCGTTCCAGGGCGGCTTCCCGGGCGCGGACGCTGGAGAGCTTGACGTCGAGGAGGAAGGCATCGGTGCATGCGGGCAGGAGGTGGAGCCTGTCGCCGAAGCGGCCGTCCTCCGTCTCGACGGGAACGATCATGTCGGCCAGCGGGCCGACGGCCTCGCCGGCCATGTGCTTGCTGAGGCTGTCACGCTGAGGGTCGATCGGGATGGGAGCGTGCCCGAGCTGCTTGGTGAGGTGGGTCTGCGGGTCGAAGTCGACGAGGAGCACCTTCAGGCCCGGTCCCGGGAGCTCCTCGTAGTCGAGGGCGTCCCCCTCACCGTCGAGGAAGGCGGCGAAGTACTTGCTGATCCGCATGAGGTGGAGGCGGTCGGAGTCCTCGGCCATGGCCTCGCCGAGGCCGGCGGTGATGGACGTCTTGCCGACGCCTCCCTTCTGGTTGCAGACGACGATGCGGCGGGGGAAGCGGGGGCGCACCACGGCGGGCGCGGGGTTCTTCTCCAGCCAGAGGGTGACGGACTGGGAGAGGCCCTGGACGATCGAGACTCCGCGGGCGGCGCAGTCGGCGCGGAAGGCGTCCCACTGCCCGTCAGGCAGCCAGGTGGAGAAGGACCTGGCTCCTGCGGTGTCGACGGAGGGGAGGTTGGATCCCAGCCCTCGCCAGGCCGTGATGCCGGCTTCGACGGCGTGCTGGATGTCGATTCCGTGCTGGGCGCTTCGGACCTTCAGGTTCCGTTGCAGCTCGGCGGGGAGCTTGGAGACGACCTTCTCGCGGTCGCCGAGGGGTTGAGTCATGGCGATACCTTACTAACTTCCAAGATCGGTTCAAGCATCGCCGCGATAGAAAGGAGGCTCTTTCTCGTGCTCGCGTGATTACGCCGTAATCACGTCGCGTCCCGCTGCCCCGATCCGGCGGACGTCGCTCCGGCCCGTGCGGGGAGGACGAGGACCGGTGGGACGCTCGGCCCGAGGCGGTCGTGGGTCCGGACGCGTGGGTGAGCATCGTGCCCCGCCGCACGGCGATCGCAAGGCCCCGTCCCCCGTCGCCGTGGGGGTCACGCATCGCCTCCGCCCGCTGCCCGGACCGGGCTGTCAGGCCGCCGTGGCCGTGGGGGAGGCACTCGTCCGTGGGCATGCGTGCCGCGATTCCCCGGCTGACCGGGGGACGGTCTGACCGTCGGCTCGTGGATCCGGCCCGGGACCGAGGGCGATCGACGGGCCGTGTTGTCCTTCGCGTGCTCGGCACCGAGGCCCGTCGTGCCGGGAGTGCCGTGCACGAGCAGGGCCCGCCGAGGGGGCCCGGACCGCCGAAGCCGAGGAAGGGGACGCCCGGCCGCCGTCGTCGGTGCTCGCTTCGGCCGGACCGACGGCATCGTGATCGGCAGCACGTGGGCCCCGACCCGCACCCCACGGCTCGGGCGGAACGTCAGCGCGCGCGAACCGGTGCTGTTCCGCTTCGCCCATGGCCTCCGGGCAGCGCCCGGCGGCTGCCCCCGGGCCTCACCCTGCCGAACCGGGGCCTGCGGCAGGGCCGGCGAGAACGGGCGCCTGGGAGCGCTTGGTCCTCGACTGCTGCGCCGACTCCAGAAGGGGGCGCCAGGAGGTGACGGCGGGCTTGCGCTTCAGGAGCCTGCGGCGCTCCCGTTCGGTCGTGCCGCCCCAGATCCCGTACTCGATGCGATGGTCGAGGGCGTAGGCGAGGCACAGGGTGCGGACGGAGCAGTCGGTGCAGATGGTCTTGGCCTGATTCTGGGCCGTCCCCTGCACGAAGAGGTCCTCGGCGTCGGCCGTCCGGCAGACAGCGTTCTCGATCCAGTCCTCGCCCACCCGTGTCGGCCCTTTCCGCGGAGTGCCTGTGGCTGCCGAACGACCCGGACGAGCCGTTCGGCCTCGACCGTACGGGAACGACCGGCGGCACGGCAGGGCCGGATCGGGACTCGCTGCACCTTCAGGTGGTCCGCCCGACGGGGCGCGCCCGTCGAGGTGTTCAGGGTGCGGGGCGTATGCCCAGGTCCCGCGTGGTCCCGGAGGGAGGCCGGCTCCTGCAGCGGGAGGCGAGCACGCGGGGACGATCGCCCCGGCCGGCACGGAACCGGCCCGGACCCTGTCAGGTACGGCGTCGTGGTCGCGAGGCGGGGCCGTGACACCCGTCGGCGGGGCGGGCGGGGAGGGCGTCCGCGGGGGCTTCGGGACCTCCTCCCCGTCATGCCCGGAAAGGTCAGCACTCTGGAAGTGGCTCCCCGGAAACCCGCATCCGTAGCGTGACGGAACCGTCATGTACGACACGTCTGACTGAGACCCGGACAAGGAGCCCATCCATGGTGCCCATGGACCACCCGCACGGAGGGCCCGCAGGCCCTGCAGGCCACGAGATGGGAGGCGCGGTCTCCACCCTGGACACCTGGGCCGCCGTCCTCTTCATCGGATGGGCCGTTGTCATGTGGGCTGCCGTGGTCGTGGTGGCGTACGCCAACCGGGGTCCGGTACGGCCCTGGCTGTTCAGGACCTCGGTCGCCGTCATCGGTCTCGGCGTCGTCGGGCAGATCGGGCACTTCCAGGAGCACGTCGTCCAGGCGGGCTACTGGGTGGCCAACCCGTACTCCGCCGCCTGGATGACCCCGTGGGCGAACAGCATCGCGCGGGGCATGGGGCAGGTCGACCCGACCAAGCCCGCTCTCGGCATGGAGATCCTCCACCTCACCGGCAACTTCATCTTCCTCGCCGGACTCGTCGGCATCGTCCAGATCACCCGCCGTGCCACCGGTGCCCTCAAGGCCCGCAAGTGGGCCAAGATGGGCGTCTGGATGCAGGGCATCCACGGCATCGAGCACATCGTGCTGACCCTGTCGGTCGCGCTCGGCGCCAGCCGCGCCATCGGCCTGTCGACCTGGTTCGGCGCCATCGACCCGGGCCCGGCCCTCGTCACGTACCGCGTGTGGTGGCACTTCGTCGCCAACCTCATCGGCACCGCGATCCTCGCCGCCGCACTCTTCCACCTGTGGAAGGAGAAGAAGGCGGTCAAGGACGGCTACCTGCCCGAGCCCGCCGCCGGGGACCGCCCCCTCCTTCAGGCCTCCGACTCTGCGGAGCACTCCGTTCGGGGTGCGGAGCCCGTACGGGAGCGGGAGCTGGTGAGCCGCTCGTAGCGCACCGACCCGAACGTGGGGGAGGGGCCACACCCGGTGTGGTCCCTCCCCCTTTTCGCGTCCCGGCGGCCGGTGCGGTGTGTCATCCCCCCGCACCGGCCGTCCCTGTCGTACGGGCCAGCCGGCGCAGTGCCGACAGCAGCTGGTCGCCCAGGACAGCCGCGACGACCAGGCGCTCCGCCGGGCCCGTACCGCCGGTGGGGGAGCGCAGCAGCTCCGCGTCGGCCGCCGCCGCGCGTTCCGCGGCGTCGGCGTACGCGTCGATCCGGTCGGCGAAGTGGTGCTGGTCCAGATCCCCCAGGGTGTCCAGGATCTCGACCACCCGGGCGACCTCGGGGCCGTCGGCCGGCGCGTGCCAGCCGCGACGCTCGGCGAGGGCGCCGACCAGGGCCAGGGTGCGGGGGTCCGCCGCGAGGATCGCGAGCGGTCCCTCCTGAGGGGCGGCGGCCGCCAGCACCTCCAGCGCGTCCGTCCGGGCGGTCGGCCTGCCGGAGGGTGGGGGGTCGGCCTCGCCGTCCAGCACGGTCACGATGGCCCGGACCTTCGCCACGGACAGGCCACCGAGCTCGACCAGAGCCCTGATCAGGCGCAGCCGGTGCACATGGCCCTCGGTGTAGCGGGCCTGGTTGCTGCTGGTGAGGCGGCCCGCGGGAAGCAGGCCCTCGCGGATGTAGTACTTGATGGTGGGCGTGGACACGCCACAGGTGCGGGCGAGTTCCGCGATGCGCATGCCCGTTTCGGGCGGTGCGGGGCTCATGGTGTGCCCGCCGGGACGGACCGGGCGAGGGCCGGGGACAGCGGGGTTCTCTCCTGGGTCCGACAGCGCCGGCACAGGCCGCGCGGTGCCGGGCGTCCGCAGGTTCCCCCGAGGCCCGGGCAGCGGATGCCGAGCGGCGCGGCAGGAGCGGGTACCGGGACGAGTGCGGGGCGGGGCCGGCATTCCGCGCACAGTCCCGAGTTGCCCCGGTGGTGGGGCCGTTCGCACTCCGGGCAGCACTCCACGATGCGCAGCCCGACCTCGGCGGACGACCCGGTGGGGGAGGGCGGTGCGACGGGTGGCGGGGTGCACCGGCGGCGTGCCGCGCGCTCGGCGACCACCTCACGGCAGGACGGGCATTCGACGCCCGTGGACCAGAGCACACCCGCCTCGCAGTCCGGGTTCGCGCAGCCCCAGCGGGGCAGTGCGACGCCGAGCAGCCAGCGGCCGGGGTCCCTGATGTCCGCGACGAGGGTCCGGGCGAGGCGGTGGGTGAGCCGGGCCCGGAGCCGGGGGACTTCGGTCCCCTGGTCGAGCTGTCGGGAGACCTCCTGGCCGATGCGCCGCTGCACGTAGGTGCCGATCCCGGTGAGCAGGAAGCGGACGGGCTCCAGGACGGCGTGCAGCCGGGGGCTGAACGTCAGCTGCGGGCCCCGGTAGGGGGGCGGGCCGGCGCCGTCGCGGTCGGGGGAGGGGCGGGGGGTCTCGTCGTCCGCGCGCAGCGCGTGATCAGGTGAGGCAGCGACGGGGCGAGGCGGTCCGGCGGGCTCGTGCGCACGCGCCTCCACCAGGGGTTCGCCTACGGCGGGTGACCAGGGCGTCGGCTCGTTCTCCTGTCGGTCAATCCTCAGGTCTTCCTTATACGCGAGGGATCGGTCGTCAGGATCGGAACCGGACAGGTCATCAGGAGCGGAGGACGGCGAGGTCTCCTCGACGAGGATGCCGAAGAGGTGGCGTCCCCGTGATCCGGCCCGCCGGTCGACGGTGATCCAGCGGGATTCGGCCAGTTCGTCGATGATGCGCCCGGCCGCCTCCGTGGTGATCGGCCGACCCGCCCTGAGGCCGGAATGGTGCCTCAGGTGGCCGGCGAGCTCGTGTTCGGTCAGGGGCACGTTCTGCACGACGGCGAACGCGATGACGGCGTAGGCGCGCAGCAGACGGGGCCGCAGCCGCTCGGAGGCGACGACGGGCAGCCAGATGAACCGCTCGTTGGGCCACATGTCGCGGACCTTGCGGCGCGCGGTGGTGCCGGTGCCGCCGCGGAGGGTCCGGCGGCGGCTCTCGGGCAGTTCGACGACGCCGTCGGGCGCCGCGGAGCGCAGCTCGGCGAGGCCGCGCTGCACGGTCGAGACGGAGAGGCCGAGGTACGAGGCGAGGGTGGCGAGGCCCGCCGTGCAGGCCTCCTTGCGCGCGCCGAGCGCCTTGATCTTCATGTAGACGGTCAGGGCGGCGTCGGAGTAGTACGCGGACTCGACGAGCCGCATCGGCACTTTCACGCGTCCGCGGTGGAGGAGATCGGGGATGGCAAGAGTGGTTCCCGGCTGAACTTGGCTGGAATCAGCAGGGGAGATATGGCCATCAAAGCCGTGTTGGACCTCAGAAAGCCCCGTGAAGGGCTGGAGAATCGCAGCGTTTTGCTTCATCATGAGGGGGACTCCTCGTCATGGTGTGAGGGGGTCTCCTCGTCGGGCGATGAGGAGAGCGATTCTTCGCACGGTCCTGGGAGCTGGTCTCCCGGCTCGTGGGGGACTCGTCGAAGAAGGCCGCTGTGCTGCGGCTTGTTGGTTCCTGGCAGAACCTGTTTGTGGACGTTTCTGGGGTGGCACCCAGAACGGGGCTTCGCCCGTCGAGTTGGCGCTCGGCGGGCGGTGTTGCGACAACTCCCGGTCCTCAGTGGTGGCTCACTGAGGGAGCGTTCTCGCTCATGTCTCCTGCTGTTCCTCTTCCCTCGTCCTCCCTTCCCCCAGGGATGCCCCGCGCGCTCAGAGCGCGCTGACGTCCATGACCTCGACCGTCGAGTTGAAGGCGAACGCGCCGCCCTGAAGGGCGTTGACGCGGATAGAACGACGACCCGAAGAAGCCTCGGAGCCGTCGACCGGCTCCGCCTCGATCCAGCACGGCTCGTCGAACTCGACGTAGTGGTTGAACGAGATGTCCATCGAGGTGGGTATCGCGGCTCTCCCCACCGGCTGGGTCGCGTGGGCCGCCTGGCGGACCGCCTCCAGGAGGACCATGCCGGGCACGTGATCCACGGCGTGGTCGAAGAGGACCGGGTGGCTGGTGTCGGCCCGGAGCTGCCAGCGGCGGCGTTCCTCGGTGGGCGACAGGACGATGTCCTGCTGGCGAAGCCGGCCCACACTGCTGCGCGAGACGGGCTCCGGCGGCTGGGGGGCTGCTGCGAAGACCTCCGGTATGTCGCTGCGTCCGGCGCGCATCCGCTGGTAGACGGCCGGGGAGTGACAGCCGAACCGGGTGCTGACCATGGCGACCAGGGAGTCGTCGCGGACGACCTCCAGGTGCATGGTCATCATGGCCGGGAGCTGCTTGTGGTAGCGGATGTCCGACACCACCGCGTGGATCTGCAGGTCGGCCGGAGTGCGCCCGATGTACAGGGACTGCGGGTTGATCGCGAACTGCAGCCGGGACCAGCTGAGTTGGTGGCCGAAGGGGACGTGGTACGCGACGTGCGTCAGCAGCGGGAACGTCTGCCGCACCGTCTCGCACAGCAGGAGCGGGTCGTGCATGCCGTGCTCGGGCACGTAGAAGCTGTGGCTGCGGGGCCACTGGGCACTGACCGTGAAGGTGTCCTGGCCAACCTTGTTCCATCCCGTCAGGAACACCTCCGACAGAGCTGCGCGGTGCACGTACTCCTTGGCGACCGTCGTGGTCAGCGCTGAGCGTGGCACGGCAGGACGTTCCGATGTGATGAGCATGCCTCTCCCCTGGGGCGTGCGTATGTGAAGGGCTCCGGGTCGGGCTTTCGGTTGCTGGAGCCGACTTGTAAAATAAGGGCGTTCGTTTTTTTTGTCGAGAGAGGCAGGTCGAGTCCGATGGACGAGCCGAAGCAGGACCGGGCCGTCAAGACGCGGGAGGCGATCCTGCGCGCCGCCGCTGAGGTCTTCGACACCTATGGGTACAGCGGCGCCAGCATCAGCAAGATCATGGAGCGCGCCCAGGTGACCCAGGGGGGGATGTACTTCCACTTCAAGTCGAAACTGGGCCTGGCGCAGGCCGTGCTGGCGCACCAGCAGGATTTCGTGCACTTCCCGCCGACCGGTCATGACGGGCTGCAGCTCCTCATCGATCTCAACTTCTTCCTCGCCCGCGAGCTGCAGACCAACGTAGTCTTCCGGGCCAGCGTCCGGCTCGCCGTCGAGCAGGGCGACTTCGGGATGCGGGACGACACGGCCTACCAGGAGTGGGTCGAGCAGTTCCACGGACTGCTGTGCGCGGCGCGCGAGCGGGGGGAGCTGCTGCCGGGCGTCGACGAGCGGGAGTTCGCGAACGTGCTGGTCGGCGCCTACAGCGGTATCCAGGTGTTCTCGAACGTCGCCTCCGGGCGGGCCGACCTCCCCTCGCGGCTCGCCTCGATGTGGCGTTACCTGCTGCCGGCGATCGCCACTCCGCAGGCCATCGCCGAGCTCCGGTTTCCCCGGGACGTACAGAAGTTCGCAGCATGAGAACCGACCGCGCGGTGTTAACGAGGGCCGTCGGACGCATCGGGCCGGCCGTTTCGCGGGAGCCGTACCGCCTGCGCGAGGAGAGCGGTGACGCCTTCGCCGCCCGGGCGGTGGGACGGCGTCCGTCCTCCGCCCCGACCGGCGTCGGCCCACTCGCCGGCGCCGGACCTTCCGGCGCCGACGAGTGGGCCGACGCCGGTCTCGCGGATCCGGGCACGCACGCGGGAGGCTGCGACGGGGCGCGCGTGCCGCGGCCCGGCCGCGTGCTCGGGACGGACGGACGGTGGGCCGTTCCCGCACTCGCCGCACGCCTCCGCGCCGTGCGGGCCCCGTGGGGCGGGGGAGGGGGAGGACGTCCCTCGCCGGCACGGCGGTACCGGAACCTGCTCAAGGGCCGGGCAGCCCGATGACGACGGCTGCCCGGCCCTTACGGCGTCCGACTCCGCTACGCGGGGTTCTCCGGGGAGCCCGTCTGCCGCGGGACGGCCGGCCCCTCGGCGGAGACGCCCGCGAGCGCCAGTCGCCACACCCGCTTCAGCTGGGCGACCGCGCTCTCGAACGCCGGGTCGGAACCCATCCGGCTGCGCAGGTACGCCTCGGCGCCACTGGTCAGGTGCTCCACCAGCGTCGTGACGTCCGCGGGCAGCGCGTCCGTGTGGAGCTGACCGCTTTCGTACGCCCGGTCCAGCAGGCTGCGGACCGTGGGCAGCCAGGCGTCCGACCAGGACACCGTGGCCGGCCGCTCCCGGCTCAGCCGGATCGCGGAGCGCACCGCGGGCTCCTGTTCCATCAGCCGGGTCAGTTCCAGCGTCAGGTCGATCACCATGCGCAGCGGCGTCATCGGCTCGGCCGCCAGGCGTTCGAGCGCCGCCACGGTCACCGACCTGCCCTCCTCCTGCACGGCGTCGGCCAGATGGACCTTCGTCGGAAAGTGGAAGGTCACGGCGCCTATCGACAGGCCGGCGGCCTTGCTGATCGCCGACAGCGAGGTGCCGTCGTACCCGTAGCGGTCAAATTCCGTCGCCGCCGCCTTCATCAGGGCCTGCCGCGTACGCACGGCCCTCTCCTGTTTCACCACACCATCTCCCGAAGAGGGCTGTCTCGTGGGGGACTCATGACCACCTTCCTGTCCAAGGCTTGCCTCTTTCCCTCCTGGCGGACAAGGCCGAGTTGCCCAAGCTGTCTTGGATTTCCGCAGGTCACGGCGGTGCGGCCGATCGATCCACGAGGCCGTCGGGGAACCGACTTGCCGAAGTGCATGCGGCAACTCTCCTGAGTCACAAAAAAAAGAGGGCGTTCGCTATTATTTTAGCGTGGTCGGCAGCCGCAGGCCGAGAGCAGGGGAGGGAACGAGCCATGACCGCGTACGCCCTGACGATGCATCGCACGTCGGTGCCGGTGTTCGCCGAGAGAATCTTCGAGTGCCTGCCGAGGGCCGACCAGCGCCGCTGGGCCCAGACCTACATGCAGGGGTTGCTCACCACACCGGGCAAGAAGTCGGTGCGCAACCTCGCCGCGGCGGTCTCGGCCTCTCCGGCCGCCTCCCAGTCGCTGCACCAGTTCGTCAACGCCAGCCCCTGGGACTGGATGCCGGTCCGCGCGGAGCTCACCCGCTGGGCCGAGCAGCAGATGGCCCCGCGGGCCTGGGTGATCAGCCAGGCCGTGCTGCGCAAGCGCGGCGAGCACTCCTGCGGTGTGCACCGCAGGTTCCTCGCCTCCACCGGCCGGTCGGTCACCTGCCAGGTCGGCGTCGGGATGTTCCTCTCCTCCTACGACCGTGCGCAGCCCGTCGACTGGCGTCTGCTGCTGCCCGGCTCCTGGGCGAAGGACCCCGAGCGGCGCGAGCGCACCCGGATTCCCGCCGAGGTCGGACCGCGCACCGTCGAGCAGCACGCCCTCGACCTCGTCGACACCCTCTGGGACGTCAGCAGGACCGCCCCGCTGCCGGTCGTCGCCGACCTGGAAGCCCTCGGCGGCACCAGCGCGACCGCCCTGGTGCACGGACTGGCCCTGCGGGGCCGTGACTTCGTCGTCGCCGTCCCCGACACGCTCCAGGTCGCCGTCGGCCGCCACCTGCGGGTGCAGCGTCCGCAGCAGAGGGACGAGAGCCAGGCCCCGGTGCTCGCGGCGCGCAGCCTGTTCGAGTTCGAAGCCGGCAGCCTGACCCGGATGGAGAAGGTCATCCCCTGGGGCGGGCGCGGCCGGCACCTGACCGTCATGTCCAGCTTCGTGCGGCTGCCTCAGACCGGTCCGGGCGGGGAGCGGATCCACCGCACCTACCGGCTGTTCGCGGTCCGGCCGGACAACGGCCGCCGTCCGGTCCAGCTGTGGCTGACCAGCCTCACCCACACCCGCATGGAGTCGGTGCTCGCGCTGACCAGGACCCTCGCGCACGCGGAGGAGTCGGTGCGGGAGATGAGCGAGGACTTCGGACTGCTCGACTTCGAGGGCCGCTCCTTCCCGGGCTGGCACCACCACATGACCCTGGTCTCCGCCACGTACGGCTACAGCAGTCTCCAGCGCGCGCACCAGCCGACCGGCGGCGGCGAGCGGATGAGGGTGGCGGCCTGACCCGAGGAGAACCCGGAACGACTTCGCCAACTCGGGTTCCTTCACGCAACCCGCCCCGCCCTAGAGTGAGCGCATGCTGAAGCACACGTACGAGGGACAGGACTGCAACCTCGCCCGTTCACTGGAGGTGATCGGCGAGCGCTGGACCCTGCTGATCATCCGCTCCGCGTTGCTCGGCACCTCCCGCTTCGACGGGTTCCTCGCCCACCTCGACATCGCGCGCAACGTGCTCTCCAGCCGGCTGGCCCGCCTGGTGGAGCAAGAGATCATGGAGCGGGTGCCCTACCAGGACAAGCCGGTGCGCTACGAGTACCGGCTCACCCCGGTCGGTCGCGATCTGACCCGGGCCGTGATCGCCCTCATGCAGTGGGGCGACCGCAACCTGCCGCAGGAACTGGGCCCGCCGCGGCGCGCCGACCACATCGGCTGCGACGGCGTCGTCCACGTCGAACTGCACTGCGGCTCCTGCGGGCGCGCCGTGCACGACGAGGAAGTGGACGTGCGCCGCATCCGCTGAACACCGGGGCGGCAGAGCAACGGGGAAGATGCCGCCGGACGTCCGGCCCGCCCACGATGACAGCCCCGCCGCCCTGACCGAAAGCGGCGCGTACGAGGAGGCGTCCGTGCCCGCACTGGGAGCGCTGCGCAGGCTGTTGATGGCCCCGTCCCTGGACGACGTGAGCTTCGCCGGGCGCGGCTTCACGGTCGAACCGACCCCGCTCACCAAGCAGCTGGAGGCCGTGCCGCAGGCCGTGGTGACCGGCTTCGAGTGGGGCATCGAGGACAAGGACCTGGCCACCACCGAGCGCCGGCTCGCGCTCGTCGACCCGCTCAACCGGGGCTTCGCCTACGAGGGCGCCACCATGGCCTGCGCCATCCGCGACACCATGGGGCCCGGCGGTCACCGCGCCGCCGACCTGCTGCGCGGCGGCGGCCGGCCGCACATCTTCCTGAACTACATCGGCATCGGCTTCGCCATGGCCAAGCTGCCCAGGCCGCTGTGGAAGAAGCTCGTCCCCACCCTGACCGAGCCCGCGCTCTACCCGGCGATGAGCTGGTTGTGCGTCGACGGCTACGGCTTCGACCGGGCCTACTTCGACACCGGCACCTGGGTCGGCGGACAGCGCCAGGACGCCCCCTACGACTGGGACGGCGACGCCTCCTACTGGCAGCGCGCCTTCGACCAGGGCGTCGGCCGCGCGCTGTGGTTCATCCACGGCGGACACGTCGGCAACGTCTCCGCCGCGGTGCGGGCGTTCGCCGGGGACCGCAGGGCCGACTTGTGGAGCGGGGTGGGCCTCGCCGCCACCTTCGCGGGCGGCAGCACGCCCCCGGACCTCGCCGCGCTGCGCGCGGAGGCCGGCGAGCACGCCGACCACCTGGCACAGGGCTCGGTGTTCGCCGCCAAGGCCCGCCACCACGCCGGGTTCGTCCCCGAGCACAGCGAGGCGGCCGTCGCGGCGTTCACCGGGCGCACCGTCGAGGCGGTCGCCCGGCTCGCCGACGACTGCGCGGCCACCGATGCCGAGCAGGGCACGGGCCCCGCCTACGAGGTCTGGCGGCGGAATGTCCGGACGCAACTCGGCGCCCTCGTTGTTTGAGCACATCTGAAGTAGACGCCCCTCCGGGCCCGCTGGCTAGATTCGATTCGCTGGGGGAAATCCAGGGATTCGAGTGGGATTCGAGAGGGGCGGTCTACTGCCGTGTCCAGTGTGTTTGGTGCATTCCGACGCCGGTTGCTCACGCCACCTGTTTCCGAGACGACCATGGAAGTCCGTGGCTTTCATGTGAAGAACGCGGAGGCAAAGGCCAGGCTGGAGTACATCGGTGAGGTCTTTCTCCAGGGCTACGCGTACGCGGTGGAGGCCGGTTCGCCCGCCGAGGCGGAGGAACTGCTGGAGACCGTCCCGCGGGACATGCGCGGCTTCGCCTACGAGGGCGCAGGCATGGGCGCGGTGGTCCACGACGCGCTGCCCGGCCACGGTGGCCGGCTCACCGGTCTGCTGGCCGGCGAGGGACGCCACCACGACTACATGATCTACGTCGGCGTCGGCTGGGCGATGGCCCGGCTGCCGAAGCCGCTGTGGCCCGACATCCGCTCCACCGACCCGCTGCTGCGCTGGCTCGCGCTCGACGGATACGGATTCCACCAGGCGTACTTCAAGACCGCCTCGTACGTGCGGACCCCGGAGATCCAGCACCCCTTCCGCTGGAACGGCGGGCACAACCACTACACGCCGAACGCCGTCGACCAGGGAATCGGCCGGGCGCTGTGGTTCGTCGGCGGCACCGACCCCGACGTCGTCACCGAGCTCATCCGGTCCTACGACGAGCGCCGCCACAGCGACCTGTACGCGGGCGCCGGACTCGCCTGCTCCTACGCGGGCGGCGTCACCGAGGACGAGCTCGCCCGCTTCGTGGAGGGCGCCGGCGAGCACCGCTGGGCGCTCGCCCAGGGAGCGGCCTTCGCCACCGAGGCCCGCGTCAAGGCGGGCACGATCATCGACCACACCCACCTCGCGGCCCGTGTCGTGTGCGGCACGACCGCCGAACGGGCCTCGCAGGTGTGCCGGGAAACCCGGCCCGCCGCGACCGTCGGGGGCGCTTCCCCGGCCTACGAGAAATGGCGGCGCGACATCGCCGCGGAACTCGCTTCTGACTCGCTCATCTCGAAAGGTGCCGACCAGTGACGGTCACAAAGAACTGGATCCGCAGGAATTCACCGGGGATCGTCGCTCTCGCCGTCATGGTGGGCACGTTCTACGGCGTCCGGCTGCCTGATTCCTCCGCCGCCGAGATCGGCAAGCTGGCGAAGAATTTCGCGTTCGAGCCGATGTCGATCGCGATGCCCGCGGGATTCGACAAGCAGGAGGTCCGCAAGGTCAACAAGGCGTACCAGCACATCGAGGCGTGGATCTCCTCGGTCGGTGCCGGCATCGCCATCAACGACCTCGACGGCGACGGCCTCGACAACGACCTGTGCGTGAACGACGTGCGGATCGACCAGGCGGTCGTCACCCCCGCGCCGACCCGCAAGGACAAGTACGCGCCGTTCGCGCTGGACCCGGCGCCGCTCGGCACCAGCAAGACGATGGCGCCGATGGGCTGCATGCCCGGCGACTACAACGAGGACGGCCGCACGGACCTCCTCGTCTACTACTGGGGCCGCACCCCGGTCATCTTCGTGAACAAGGGCGAGAAGGGGAAGCCGCTCACCGCCGCCTCCTTCACCCCCACCGAGCTGCTGCCCGGCAAGTCCGGCGCCACTTACACCGGCCCGCTGTGGAACTCCAACGCCGCCGCCGTCGCCGACTTCGACGGCGACGGCCACAACGACATCCTGATCGGCAACTACTTCCCCGACAGCCCGGTCCTCGACCCGTCCAAGGACGGCGACGTCACCATGAACGCGTCGCTCTCGCACGCCCAGAACGGCGGCGGGGCCCACATCTTCCGGTGGACGAAGGACGGCTACGAGAAGGTCGACGCCGCCGTCCCGCAGAACCTGAACAAGGGCTGGTCGCTCGGCGCGTCCGCCGCAGACCTCGACGGCGACCACCTGCCCGAGCTGTTCCTCGCCCACGACTTCGGCACCTCCGCGCTGCTCTACAACACCTCGACCCCCGGGAACATCAAGTTCTCCGAGGTCAAGGCCGTGCACAGCGGCACCGTGCCGAAGTCCAAGGAGCTGGGCCGCAGCTCCTTCAAGGGCATGGGCGTCGACTTCGGCGACCTGAACAACGACGGCCTGTACGACATGTTCGTCAGCAACATCACGACCTCCTTCGGCATCCAGGAGTCGAACTTCGCGTTCATCGACACCGCCGACTCCCGCTCCGAGGTCCAGGCCCGGCTCAAGGAGGGCGAGGCGCCGTTCAAGGACCGCTCGACCGACCTGAAGCTGGCCTGGTCCGGCTGGGGCTGGGACGTCAAGACGGGCGACTTCGACAACAACGGAGACCTGGAGATCACCCAGGCGCTCGGCTTCGTCAAGGGCAAGAACAACCGCTGGCCGCAGCTCCAGGAGCTGGCCACCGCCAACGACGCCCTCGTCGCCAACCCCGTCTGGTGGCCGAACGTCAAGCACGGTGACGACCTCGCCGGCAACCAGCGCATGCGCTTCTTCGCCAAGGACGGCGAGACCGGCGAGTACCACAACCTCTCCGTCGCCCTCGGCATAGGCGAGCCCATCCCGACCCGCGGCCTCGCCACCGGCGACGTCGACGGCGACGGCCGGCTCGACCTGGCGGTCGCCCGCCAGTGGGGCGAGCCGATCTTCCTGCACAACACCGCCAAGAACCCCGGCGCGTACCTCGGCCTGAAGCTCACCCACCCGGACGGCGCTCCCGTGGTCGGCGCCGAGGTCTGCGTCGAACTGCCCGACGGCACCAAGCGCATCACCCGCCTCGACGGCGGCGGCGGCCACTCCGGCAAGCGCAGCACCGACGTCCACCTCGGTCTGGGCAAGGACGTCCGGGGCCCCGTGCCCGCCATGGTCACCTGGCGTGACCGGGCCGGCCAGATCCACGAGCAGAAGCTGAAGCTCACGCCGGGCTGGCACAGCCTCGAGCTGGGCACCGAGGTCAAGGAGAAGTGACGATGTCCGCAACGAAGACCGCCGCTGCCCCACGGCACAACCCGAAGGTCGTGACCGCGCTCCGCCGCTTCGCGATCTCCATCTCCGTCCTCAACATCTTCGGCTACACCGTCCTCGGTTTCGAGCAGCCCTGGACCTGGCCCTTCATCGCCCTGGCGACCGGCTACATCACCGAGATCGCGCTGGAGATCCTCGGCGCCCGCGCCGAGGGCCGCGCGCCGCGCTTCGCCGGCGGCGGGGTCAAGGGCTTCATGGAGTTCCTCCTCCCGGCCCACATCACCTCGCTCGCGGTGAACATGCTCACCTACGTCAACGACCTCGTCTGGGTCATGGTGTTCGGCGTCATCGTCGCCGTCGGCACCAAGTGGGTGCTGCGCGCCCCGGTCAAGGGCCGCCTGCGGCACTTCATGAACCCGTCGAACTTCGGCATCGCCGTCATCCTGCTGCTCTTCCCGTGGGCATCGATCGCCCCGCCGTACCACTTCACCGAGTACCTGGACGGCGGCTTCGACTGGCTCGTCCCGGCGATCATCATCACCCTCGGCACGATGCTCAACGCCAAGCTGACCGAGCGCATGTGGCTGATCCTCGCCTGGGTCGGCGGATTCGCCCTGCAGGCGATCGTCCGCGGCCTGCTGTTCGACACCTCCATCCCCGCGGGCCTCGCGATGATGTCCGGCGTGGCGTTCGTCCTCTTCACCAACTACATGATCACGGACCCGGGCACCACGCCGTCGTCCAAGTGGGGCCAGATCGCCTTCGGCGGCGGCACGGCCGCCCTGTACGGAGTGCTCACCGCGATGAGCATCGCCTACGGCATCTTCTTCGCCACCGCCCTCGTCTGCGCCATCCGCGGTGCCTTCCTGTGGACCGCCGACGTCGTGTCCAAGAAGCGCGCCGAGGAGGCCCTCGCGCTCGCCGCCGTGACCCACGCCGTCGCTCAGGCCGACGCCGCCGCGCAGGCCCAGGCGGACGCCGCCCGGGCCGGGGCGAGCGCCTCCGACGAGGCCGGCTGCGCGTGCCCCGCGGGCGCCTGCGCCTGCCCCGCCCCCGCGAACTCCTCCGACGAGGCCGGCTGCGCGTGCCCCCCGGGCGCCTGCGCCTGCCCCGCCCCCGCGAACGCCGAGACCGAGAAGATACCGGTGACCGCATGACCAGGATCGCCATCGTCGGCATGGCATGCCGCTATCCCGACGCCACCAACCCCCATGAGCTGTGGGACAACGCCGTCGCCGGACGGCGCGCGTTCCGCCGGCTGCCCGAAGTCCGGATGAACCTGGACGACTACTGGGACGCCGACCCGACCACCCCCGACACCTTCTACGCCCGCAACGCCGCGGTCATCGAGGGCTACGAGTTCGACCGGATCGCCCACAAGATCGCGGGCAGCACCTTCCGGTCGACCGACCTCACCCACTGGTTGGCCCTGGACACCGCGGGCCGCGCGCTCGCCGACGCCGGGTTCGCCGGCGGCGAGGGCCTACCCCGCGAGCGCACCGGCGTCATCGTCGGCAACACCCTCACCGGCGAGTTCTCCCGCGCCAACGTGATGCGGCTGCGCTGGCCCTACGTCCGCCGGGTGATGGCCTCCGCGCTCAAGGAACAGGACATCTGGGACGACGGGCGCATCGCCGAGTTCCTGGACGACGTCGAACTCGCGTACAAGGAGCCGTTCCCGGCGATCGACGAGGACACCCTCGCGGGCGGCCTCGCCAACACCATCGCCGGACGGATCTGCAACCACTTCGACCTGAACGGCGGCGGCTACACCGTCGACGGCGCCTGCTCGTCCTCGCTGCTCTCGGTCACCACCGCGGGCACCGCCCTCGTCAACGGCGACCTCGACGTCGCCGTCGCGGGCGGCGTGGACCTGTCCATCGACCCCTTCGAGATCATCGGCTTCGCCAAGACCGGTGCCCTCGCCAAGGGCGAGATGAAGCTCTACGACCGCGGCTCCAACGGCTTCTGGCCCGGCGAGGGCTGCGGCATGATCGTGCTGATGCGCGAGGAGGACGCCCTCGCGGCCGGCCACCGCATCTACGCGACCATCGCGGGCTGGGGCGTCTCCTCCGACGGCCAGGGCGGCATCACCCGCCCCGAGGTCAGCGGCTACCAGCTGGCGCTGCGCCGCGCCTACGAGAAGGCCGGCTTCGGCATCGAGACCGTCCGGCTCTTCGAGGGCCACGGCACCGGCACCGCCGTCGGCGACGCCACCGAGCTCACCGCCCTCATGGGCGCCCGCCGGGCCGCCGACCCCGAGGCGCCGCTCGCGGCCATCACGTCCATCAAGGGCATGATCGGCCACACCAAGGCCGCCGCCGGCGTCGCCGGTCTGATCAAGGCGGCCATGGCCGTCGACCACCAGACCCTGCCGCCCGCGATCGGCACCACCGACCCGCACGAGCTGCTCGGCGACGAGAAGGCCAACCTCAAGGCGCTCCGCAAGGCCGAGGCCTGGCCCGAGGACGCGCCCCGGCGCGCCGGCGTCACCGCCATGGGCTTCGGCGGCATCAACACCCACGTCGTCCTCGACGAGCCCGCCGGACGGCGCCGTACGGCGCCGAGCCGCCGCTCCGCCACCCTGGCGCACGCCCTCCAGGACGCCGAACTGCTCGTCGTCGACGGCGAGTCGGCCAAGGCGCTGCGCGCCCGGCTCCAGGAGGTCGCCGCCTTCGCCGCGCAGGTCTCCTACGGCCAGGTCGCCGACCTCGCCGCCACCCTGCAGCGCGAACTGCGCGGCCTCGCGCACCGCGCGGCCGTCGTCGTCACCTCCCCGGAGGACGCCGAGCGCCGGCTGACCCACCTGGCCGACCTGCTGGAGTCCGGCGAGACGGCGTACACCGCCGCCGACGGCCGCAGCTTCCTCGGCCGCGCCTCCGGCCCCGCCCGGATCGGCTTCCTCTTCCCCGGGCAGGGCTCCGGCCACGGCACCGGCGGCGGCGCGCTGCGCCGGCGCTTCCCGGAGGCCGCCGAGGTCTTCGACCGGGCCGCGCTGCCCACCACCGGCGACATGGTCGCCACCGACGTGGCCCAGCCGCGCATCGCCACCGGCTCGGCCGCGGGCCTGCGGGTGCTCGACGCGCTGCGCCTGGAGGCCTCCGTCGCCGTCGGCCACAGCCTCGGCGAACTCTCCGCCCTGCACTGGTCGGGCGCCCTCGACGAGGACACCCTCCTCGAGGCGGCGCGGGTGCGCGGCAAGGCGATGGCCGAGCACAGCTCCTCCGGCACCATGGCCTCGCTCAGCGTGAAGCCCGAGCGGGCCGAGCAGCTCGTCGAGGGCCTCTCCGTCGTCGTCGCCGGATACAACGGACCCGAGCAGACGGTGGTCGCGGGACCGGTCGACGAGATCGAGGAGGTGCAGCGCCGGGCCGAGCGGTCCGAGATCCCCTGCACCCGCCTCAACGTCTCGCACGCCTTCCACTCGCCGCTGGTCGCCGCCTCCGCCGCGTCCTTCGGCGGCTGGCTGGCGGACGCCCCGGTCGGCACCGTCGCGGGCCGGGTCGTCTCCACCGTCACCGGCGAGGAACTGACCTCCGCCACCGACCTGTCCACTCTGCTCGCCGAGCAGATCACCGGCCCGGTCCGGTTCACCCAGGCGGTCAGCGAAGCCGCCCGCGGCATCGACCTGTTCGTCGAGGTCGGCCCCGGCCGGGTGCTCAGTTCGCTGGCCCGTGCCACCACCGGCGTCCCGGCCGTCGCGCTCAACACCGACGACGAGTCCCTGCGCAGCCTGTTGCAGGTGGCCGGCGCCGCCTACGTCGCGGGCGCCCCGGTCGACCTGGAGCGGCTCTTCCAGGACCGGCTGATCCGGCCCCTGGAGGTCGGCCAGGAGTTCTCCTTCCTCGCCAACCCCTGCGAGCAGGCCCCGCGCGACCTCCCGCAGACCGAGCGCGCACCGCGCGCCGAGCGGACCGCCAAGGCCAAGGCCAAGGCGTCGCCGGGGACCGCCGTCCGGGACACCGCCGACACGGCCGCGAACACCGCGGCGGAGCCCGCGCGGGAGGGCGCCGCCGACGGCGTCGACGCGCTCGACGTCCTGCGCGCCCTCGTCGCCGAACGCGCCGAGCTGCCCGCCGACCTCGTCGACCCGGGCAGCCGGCTCCTCGACGACCTGCACATGAGCTCCATCACCGTCGGCCAGATCGTCAACCAGGCGGCGTCCCGCCTCGGGATCCCCGCCGCCCAGGTGCCGACCAACTTCGCCACCGCCAACCTCGCCGAACTGGCCGAGGCGCTGGAAACCCTGGTCAGCACCGGCGGTGCCGCCCCGGAGTCCGAGACGCCCGTCGTCGCGGGCGCGGCCCCCTGGGCCCGGCCGTTCGCCGTCGACCTCGACGAGGTCACCCGGCCGTACGGCGTCACCGACGGCACCGACGGCTCCTGGGAGCTGTTCGGTTCCGCGGACCACCCGTACGCCGAGCGGCTCCGGTCGACGCTCGCCACCGCCGGACTCGGCTCCGGAGTGCTCGCCGTCCTCGCCGCGGGCTGCCCCCGCAAGGAGGTCGAGGAGGTCCTGGCCGCCGCCAAGAGCGCGCTCGCCGGGGACCGGGGCCGCCGCTTCGTCCTCGTCCAGGACGGCCGCGGCGCGGCCGGCCTGGCCAAGACGCTGCACCTGGAGGCCCCGCACCTGCGCACCACCGTCGTCCACACCCCGCAGACCGAGGACGTCGTGGAGCGGGTCGTGGCCGAGGTGGCGGCGACCACCCGGTTCGCCGAGGTCCACTACGACCGGGCCGGGGTGCGCCGGGTGCCGACGCTGCGGGCGCTGCCCGTGAGGCCGGAGCGCACCGACGTCCCGCTCGACGACACCGACGTGATGCTGGTGACGGGCGGAGGCAAGGGCATCTCCGCCGAGTGCGCCCTCGCCGTGGCCCAGAAGACCGGGGCCGCGCTCGCCGTCCTCGGCCGCTCCGACCCGGCCCAGGACACCGAGCTCGCCGAGAACCTCGACCGGATGCGCGCCGGCGGCGTGCGGGTGCACTACGCCCGCGCCGACGTCACCGTCCCCGAGCAGGTCACGGCCGCCGTCGCCGAACTGACCGAGACGCTCGGCCCGATCACCGGCCTGCTGCACGGCGCCGGGCTCAACCAGCCGGGCGCGCTGACCGGTCTCACCGCCCAGGACTTCGACCGCACCTTCGGGCCCAAGGTCGACGGACTCCGCACGGTCCTGGACGCGGTCGGCCCCGAGCGGCTCAAGCTGCTCGTCAGCTTCGGCAGCATCATCGGCCGGGCCGGCCTGCGCGGCGAGGCGCACTACGCCACCGCCAACGAGTGGCTGGCCGACCTCACCGAGGACGTGGCCCGCACCCACCCGAACCTCCGCGCCCGCTGCATGGAGTGGTCGGTGTGGTCCGGCGTCGGCATGGGCGAGAAGCTCTCCGTCGTCGAGTCCCTCTCCCGCGAGGGCATCGTGCCGGTCTCCCCGGACCAGGGCGTGGCGATCCTGCTGCGGCTGATCGAGGACCCGGACGCCCCCGTCGTCACGGTCATCAGCGGCCGTACCGAGGGCATCGACACCGTCCGGCGCGACCTGCCCGCGCTGCCGATGCTGCGCTTCACCGGCGACCCGCTGGTGCGCTACCACGGCGTCGAACTGGTCACCGAGGTCGAGCTGAACGCGGGCACCGACCCGTACCTGGCCGACCACCTGCTCGACGGCAACCTGCTGCTGCCCGCCGTCATCGGCATGGAGGCGATGACCCAGGTCGCGTCCGCCGTCACCGGCCGCACCGGCACCGCCCCGGTCATCGAGGGCGCCAAGTTCCTGCGCCCGATCGTGGTGCCGCCCAACGGCAGCACCCGGATCCGGATCGCGGCGACCGTCACCGACACCGACACCGTCGACGTGGCCATCCACGCCGAGGACACCGGCTTCGTCGCCGAGCACTTCCGGGCCCGGCTGATCTTCGGCGGGACCCCGGCGCCGGACGGCCCGCCGCTCCAGGTGCCCGACGACACCCCGGTCGTCCCGCTGGACCCGGCCGTCGACCTGTACGGCGGAGTGCTGTTCCAGGGCGCCCGCTTCCAGCGGCTGCGCCGCTTCCACCGGGCCGCCGCGCGGCACGTGGACGCCGAGGTCGCCGTCCAGCGGCAGCCCGAGGGCTGGTTCGCCGGCTTCCTTCCGGGCGAACTGCTGCTCGCCGACCCGGGCATGCGCGACGCGCTCATGCACGGCAACCAGGTGTGCGTCCCGGACGCCACGCTGCTGCCCTCGGGCGTGGAGCGGATCCACACCCTCGGCGCCGGCTCGCACGTCCCCGACCAGCTGCGCTACACCGCGGTCGAGCGCAGCCGGGACGGCGACACCTATGTGTACGACATCGCCGTGCGCGACGCCGGCGGCACCGTCGTCGAACGCTGGGAGGGACTGACCCTGCACGCGGTGCGCAAGAGCGACGGGTCGGGCCCGTGGGTCGCGCCGCTGCTCGGCCCGTACCTGGAGCGCTCCCTCGAGGACGTCGTCGGCAGCCGCGTCGCGGTCGCCGTCGAGCCGCACGGGGACGCGCCGGCGGGTTCCGTCGCCCAGCGGCGCGGCTTCACCGCCGACGCCGCCGCGCGGGCCCTCGGCAGCCCGGTCGCGGTCCGGCACCGTCCGGACGGACGGCCCGAGCTGGAGCCCGGACGGCACATGTCGATGTCGGCGGCGCACGGTCTGGGGGTCACCCTCAGCGCCGTCTCCGACACCGAGGTCGCCTGCGACATCGAGGCGGTCAGCATGCGCTCGGCGCACGAGTGGCGCGGGCTCCTCGGGGACCACGCGCCGGTCGCCGAACTGGTCGCCAAGGAGACCGGCGAGGCGCCCGACACCGCGGCCACCCGCGTGTGGGGAGCCGTGGAGTGCCTGCGCAAGGCCGGCATCATGGCGGGCGCCCCGCTGACGGTGCTGCCGCGCCGCAAGGACGCCTGGGTGGTGTTCGCCGCCGGGGACCTGCGGATCGCGACCTTCGTCACCGCGCTGCGCGACGCCCTGGAGCCCGCCGTCTTCGCCTTCCTCACCCACGAGACACCTCTCGCAGAAGGGCGGTCCTAGATCATGGCGGACGACTACTTCGAGTACCGGCACACGGTCGGCTTCGAGGAGACCAACCTCGTCGGCAACGTCTACTACGTGAACTACCTGCGCTGGCAGGGCCGCTGCCGGGAGCTGTTCCTGCAGCAGAAGGCGCCGGACGTGCTGGCCGAGGTCCAGGCCGACCTCAAGCTGTTCACGCTGAAGGTGGACTGCGAGTTCTTCGCGGAGATCACCGCCTTCGACGAGCTGTCCATCCGGATGCGCCTGTCCGAGCTGGGCCAGACCCAGCTGGAGTTCACCTTCGACTACGTCAAGGTGACCGGCGGGGCCGAGGTGCTCATCGCCCGCGGCCGCCAGCGGATCGCGTGCATGCGCGGCCCGAACACCAACACGGTGCCCTCGCGCATTCCGGACGGCCTCGCCCGTGCCCTGGAGCCGTACGGCGCCCAGAGCCGGGCGCTGGCGGGGCGGACCGCATGAGCACCCTGACCGTCGCGCCGCCGCGGGACGCCGTCACCGGCGACCCCGCGCGGCTGCGGCGGGCCCTCGGGTCTTTCGCGACGGGCGTCACCGTCGTGACGGTCGGCGGCGCGACCCCGCGCGGCATGACCGCCAACTCCTTCACGTCGGTGTCGCTGGACCCGGCCCTCGTGCTGCTGTGCGTGGGCAACGACGCCGTCATGAACCGGGTCCTCGCCGAGGCCGACACCTTCGCGGTGTCGGTGCTCGGCGCCGGCCAGGAGGACGTGGCCCGGCACTTCGCCGACCGCTCCCGACCGCTCGGCGCGGCCCAGTTCGACGCCGTCGACTGGCTGCCGGGCCAGGCCACCGCCGCCCCCGTGATCGCGGGGGCGGCGGCCCATTTCGAGTGCGCCCGGTGGCGCGCGTACGACGGCGGCGACCACACCATCCACGTCGGCCGGGTGCTCGCCCTGGACGAACTTCCCGGCCGCGAGCCGCTGGTGTTCCACGGCGGCCGCTTCCGGCAGGTCGTGCCGCAGCAGCCGGGGGGGAACCGATGAGCGTCCACCCGCCCGGCCCACCGGTCCGGGCGCTGCCGGGGCTGCTGCGCAAGCTGGCGGTCGACCGGCTCGGCATGATGCGGGAGGCGGCCGAGCTGGCCGACGCCGTGCGCGTGAACATGGGCCCGAAGAAGCTCTACATCTTCAACCGGCCCGACTACGCCAAGCACGTCCTCGCCGACAACGCGGCCAACTACCACAAGGGCATCGGCCTGGTGGAGTCCCGCAAGGTGCTCGGTGACGGGCTGCTCACCAGCGAGGGCGAGCTGTGGCGCAAGCAGCGCCGCACCGTGCAGCCCGCGTTCAAGCCGGGGCGGGTCGCCGCCCAGGCCGGCGCGGTGGCGGAGGAGTCCGGGCGGCTCGTGGAGCTGCTGCGCGGCCGCGCGGGGGACGCCCCCGTCGACGTCCTCCAGGAGGTCACCGGGCTCACCCTCGGGGTGCTCGGCCGGACCCTGATGGACACCTCCCTGGAGGGACACGACGGCATCGCGCACGCCTTCGAGGCGGTGCAGGACCAGGCCATGTTCGACATGGTCTCGCAGGGCCTGGTGCCGACCTGGGTGCCGTTCGGCACCCAGCGCCGGTTCCGTGCCGCCCGCCGGGAGCTGACCCGGACCGTCGACGAGCTGGTCGCCGACCGGGGCGCCCGGATGAGCGCGGACGACGGCGCGGACGACGCGTTCGCCCGCATGATCCTCGCCGCCCGGGCCCACCCGGACCCGGCCACCGGGCGCAGGCTGCTCCAGGAGGAGCTGGTCACGCTGCTGCTGGCCGGGCACGAGACGACGGCGAGCACGCTCGGCTGGACGCTGCTGCTCCTGGCCCGCCACCCGCACGTGCGGGACCTGGTGCGCGAGGAGGCCAGGGCGGTGCTCGCGGGGGGCCGGCTGCCGGACGCCGAGGACCTGCACAAGCTGTCGTACACGACGCAGGTGGTGCAGGAGGCCATGCGGCTGTACCCGCCGGTGTGGATCCTGCCCCGGATCGCCCAGGCGGCCGACGAGGTCGGCGGGTTCACCGTGTCGGCCGGGGCCGACGTGCTGGTCTGCCCCTACACGATGCACCGGCACCCGGACCTGTGGGACGACCCGGAGCGCTTCGACCCGGGCCGCTTCGACCCGTCGCGGGTGGCGAACCGGCCGCGGTACGCGTACATCCCGTTCGGCGCGGGACCGAGGTTCTGCGTCGGCAGCAACCTCGGGATGATGGAGGCGGTGTTCGTCACCGCGCTCGTCACCCGGGACCTCGACCTGTCCGTGGTGCCGGGGCACGAGGGCGTCGCGGAGCCGATGATGTCGCTGCGGATGCGCGGGGGGCTGCCGATGACGGTCCGTCCGGTGGACTGAGCGCACGCGTCCGCCCCGGCACACGACGGGAGGGCCGGCCACGAGGAATCGTGGCCGGCCCTCCCGTCGTGTGCCGGAAGCGGGGGCACGGCCCGGGGCCGGGTCAGCCCGCGATGCGGTCGAGCGCGTCGGTGCGCAGGTCCAGCAGGGCCATCAGGATCGGCGGGTCGAGCGCGTCCAGCGGGCGCAGCGTGATCTCGGCGGGCATCAGCAGGGTGTCCTCGTGCGCGGTCACCGGACCGTAGCTGCCGACCGAGACGACGTCCGCGTCGCCGGTGCCGGACGGCATGTGCTCCAGGCCGTACGGGACGGAGTGCACGAGCACGTGCCAGGTGCCGACCGGCACGTCGCGCAGTTCGAAGGAGCCGGGGCCGTCCAGGACGACGCAGCGCACCGGCTGTCCCTGCGGGACGGGGGTGGGGAAGAGACCCACGAAGCAGTGGCCGGGCTCCCGGTCCTCCGGCAGGTGCACCCGCCCGCGCAGCGCGCCGTGCACGGTCGGGACCTCGGTCGTGGCGGCCGGGTCGGACCCGATCTCCCCGGTGAATCCGTCCAATTCCCGGAACATGCTCGGCGAGACGCCGACACAGGCCTTGAAACGGGAACTGAAGGTGCCGACGCTGCTGTATCCGACCTGGCTGCTGATGTCGGCCACGCTGAATTCGGTTTCGAGCAGGAGACGCTTCGCCTCCTGAAGCCGCAGGGCGGAGAGAAAGCGCCCGGGGGACGTACCCGTCACGTCCCGGAAAACCCGGGTGAAATGGAACTTGCTGAACATGGCGGTGCGGGCCATGTCGTCGATCGTGAGTTCCTGGCCGAGATTCGCGTGCATTTCATCGATCACCCGGAGGACAGCGGCTTCGATGGCGGTGGTGGTCACCGTTTCTCCCTGTCGTTGAATCATGCTCCCTGCCGAGAGGCGGAAGCCGCGTGTCGTGACGGATCGGGGGCGGCGTCGGTCAGCCGCCGCCGGGCGAGGTCCTCGGCGAACCTCTTCCACACCTGGGAGCACTGGAGGGCCAGTTCCGCGACGGTGTCCGTGCAGTGCGGGGGTACGGCGGCGGCCTGTCGCCGCCAGGCCTCGTCGACCATGACGTGGGTGTGCAGCCAGCGCAGGAAGTGCCGGCCGGACTCCGAGTGCCGCAGCGACGGGTCGCCGGCGAGCCGTCGCAGCAGCTCCATCGAGCCGCGGGAGCCGCCGGTGCCGGGTGCCGGGGCGAGGGCGGTCGCGGCGGCGGCCGGCGCGGGCGCGGGGGAGTGACCGGCCCGGGGCCGGCGGGCGGGCGGATCGGAGGCGGCGGGCGCGGTGAGCGCCGCGGCGGCGCGGCGGGCGGCCGCGGTCCGGCGGCCCTCGGGTACCGGGGCCTCGCCGCGCAGCAGCCGTCGCCGCACGTCGTGCGCGGTGCCCAGGGAGAGTCCGGTCTCCTTGACGATGGCCCGCAGCGGCAGGTCGGGGCGCCGGGTCATGAGCTCGGCGGCGCGCAGCCGCTCGGCCGTGCGGTCCAGAGGGTGGGCCCGGCCGTCGGCGCCTATCCGTATGTTCGAGCGCGGATTGTCCGCGGTCGAACGGGGACGGATGGCGGCGACCGTTTTGGCGTCGAGGCCGGTGCAGGAGGCGACGGAGCGGTCCGACAGGTGGGGCCGGGAGCGCAGGATGCGCTCGGCCGCCGCCTTGCGGTCCGCCACGGAGAGCGGAAGACCGTGGGTGATGTTGGCGGTCACCGAGCGAAGAAACGCTTCTTCATCGGCACCGTCGAAGTACTGCACCTCCACCGAGGTGAGCCCCTGGTGCGCGGCGGCGGCGACCCGGTGCATGCCGTCGACCACGCGCAGCGTGGTCCGGTGCACGAGGACCGGCGGCAGCGAGGCGTAGATGCCGGCCAGGCGTCGCACGTGCTCCTCGTCCAGGCCGTTCAGGCGGGGCGAGTCGGCGGGCAGGAGGGCCTCGATCGGCAGCCGGTGGGTGAAGCGGGCCGGCAGCGTCAGAGTTCTTTCGTCGCGGTCCACCTCTCCCCTTCCCCCGGTGAGATCGAGGTGCGTCCGGCCGTCCCCTCAAACTCCATGGAAAAGGCCCTGACCACCGCGGAGAACTGTGCATTGGGGATGAGCATAGCGAACGACCTGTTTTTTTCCGCGAGTCGGCCCGGAGACAATGCGACTCCGGTTAGTTGCATCAGAGGACCGATGTTCGCGCGAACGCGGATCGGGTTGGTTGTTTGAAAAGACTCGATGCTTCTAGCTTTCTTCTCACGCCACCAGGAACCCCACCCACCGGAGGACGAGTTGCACCGAGCACGGAGAATCCCCGAGCGAAGGGTCGACATCGGGGAAGAAGCCACCCTGACCCTCGAGGCCTACGCGGACACCATCGTCCCGGGCGAGAAGCGCTGGCCGGGTGACCGGGCGATCGCCGGCGTCAGCACCGGCGGCGGAGCCGTCACCAGCGGCGCGCTCGACCTCCTGCGCTGGGACGCCACCGGCATCCACGACGGCCTGGAGGACCTGGCCGGGCTCGTCAACGAGCACGCCGCGGTCTACGCGGCCAAGGCCGGTCTGACCCTCGACGCCGACGTCCCGCCCTTCGTGGCCCTCGGCTACGACGACCGGGTCGCCCTGATCGTCGAGCTCACCGCCATCGGCCACCCGGAGAAGGACTTCTGGGTGCTGCTCTCCCTCTTCTGCAACATGGCCTTCGACTCCGCCGCCCACGTGCACACCGACGACGCGCTCGCCGCCGGTCACCCGGGCCTCACCGCCATGGGCATCACCGCCCCGGACGCCGACGGGCTGTGGCGCTTCCAGGAAGCCGGCTACGGCCGGCAGCTCGCCGACCTCCACCCCGCCACGACCCTCTCCGGGAGCCCAGCATGAGCACCACGATCGAGAAGACCGACGTCCTGGTCATCGGAAGCGGTTTCGGCGGGGCGATCGCCGCCTACCACCTGGCCGCCGGCGGCGCGAAGGTCACCGTCCTCGAGCGCGGCCCCTGGCTGAAGAGCGACGAGTTCGAGCACGACTACAAGCTCGGCTCCTCCTACACCCGGATCTTCGACTTCGTCGTCGGCGACGGGATGAGCGTGCTCGGCGGCAACTGCGTCGGCGGCGGCAGCGTGGTGTACTTCGCGGCCATGCCGCGGGCCCCGAAGTTCGTCTTCGACCGGCACGGCAGCATCGGCCGCCGGATGTGGCCGAAGGCGGTCAGCAGGGACACCCTCGACCCGTGGTACGACCGGATCGAGGAGTCCCTCTCGGTCAGCAAGCAGGGCTGGGAGGACGCCTCCTACGCGGGCGGCCTGTGGGCCGCGGCCTGCGACCACGCCGGGCGCACCGCCAACCCGCTCGCCGCCGCGATCGACAACTCCAAGTGCGTCAACTGCAACTTCATGATGGCCGGCTGCCGCTTCGAGGCGAAGCAGTCCCTCACCGTCAACTACCTCCCGGCCGCGCTCGCCCACGGCGCCGAGATCCGCCCGCTGCACGAGGTGCAGCACCTGACGCGGACCCCCGAGGGCGACTACCGGGTCCACTACAACATCGTCGACGACGAGGACTACCGGCTGCAGACCGGCTCCGGCGTCATCGAGGCCAAGATCGTCGTGATGGCGGCGGGCGCCGGTGCCACCCCGGTCATCCTGCAGCGCAGCGAGTCCCACCTCGGCACCATGCCGCACGCGGTCGGCCGCTACTTCTCCGGCAACGGCGAGCGCCTCAACACGGCCATCATCAACGAGGACAAGGCCGCCGAGATCCTCGGCCTGACCCGCGGCGACGGCAACCTCCCGTACGGCGCCAACGCGATCGGCAAGGGCCCGACCGTGGCCAGCTGGGACAAGCTCGACGGCTCGCTGCCCGAGTACTCCCGCTACTCCCTGGAGCAGCTCTACTTCCCCCCCGGCCTCGGCACCATCCTGGCCCAGGTGCCGGACGCCTCCGGGCCGACCTGGTTCGGCCGGGAGAAGAAGGAGATCCTCAAGCACTGGAAGTCCTGGCTGACCATCTTCTGCATGACGGAGGACGACAACGAGGGCGTCTTCGGCCCGCCGCCGGCCACCGGCAACTCGATGCGCATCTCGCAGCAGATGCTCGGCCGCGGCAACCTGTCCTACAAGCCGACCGAGAACACCTGGAACGGCTGGAACCAGGCCGACGCCGACGTGAAGGAGATCCTGGAGAAGGACGGCCTCGCCAAGGTGATGCCGTGGACCAACGACCTGGTCGGCGCCTACACCGTCCACCCGCTGGCCTCCTGCCGGATGGGTGACGACCCGGCCACCTCCGCCCTCGACGACACCAACGAACTGCGCGGCCACTCCGGCATCTTCGTCACCGACGGCTCCGCCGTCCCCGGCGCCCTGACCGTCAACCCGGCGATGACCATCGCCGCCCTCGCCGAGCGCGCCGTGCCGCACATCGTCGCCGCCGCCCAGGCCAGGGGAGTCGCGGTCACCTACGGAGCCCCGGCCCCCACCGGCTACAAGAACGGACGCAACGGCGTACTGCCGCTGCTGAAGCAGAAGCGCCTGGTCACCGTGTGATCCGCCCGGACGGCTTTTCGCCGGCCAGTGAGTTGCTTCAAAAAACCAACCCCATGACCAGTGGGTTGCACCACGCAACCCGGACGCGCAGAAGGAGGCGGCGATGCGACCGCTCGTACGACTCATGCTGAAGGGCTCGCTCCGGCAGATCCGGCACATCGCGGCCGTCCCGCCCGCCCGGGCCGAGGACACCGTCGCCGAGGTCTACGCCCAGGCCCGCCGCGAGTTCGGCGTCGTCGCCCCGCCGTTGGCCCTGCACTCCCCGGCCCCCCAGACGCTCGCCGCCTCCTGGCTGCTGCTGCGCGAGACCCTCCTCGCCGAGGGCCGGGTCTCCCGGGCCGCCAAGGAGGCCGTCGCGACCGGGGTGTCGCGGGCCAACGACTGCTCCTACTGCGTCGAGGTCCACGAGGCCAAGCGGGCCACCCTGCCCGGCACCGACACCCACCGTCCGCTCGCCGTCTGGGCGACGGCCGCCGCCACCGGGCGACAGGGGCAGGAGCAGCCGCCGTTCGACGCGGCAGAGGCCCCCGAGATCCTCGGCACCGCCGTCACCTTCCACTACCTCAACCGGATGGTCCGGCTCTTCCTGCCGGACTCGCCCGTCCCCGACGCGGCCCCCGCCGCCGGCCGCGGACCGGTGATGCGCCTGGTCGCCCGCGCCATGCGGGCCGACCGCGGCGCACCGGTGACGCCCGGCGCCGCCCTGGCGCTGCTGCCCGCCGCCCCGCTGCCCGCCGGACTCGACTGGGCGAAGGCCAGCCCCACCATCGCCGAGGCCCTCGGCCGGGCCGTCGCCTCCGTCGACCACGCCGCCGAGCGCTGGGTCCCCGAAGCCGTCCGCGAACTCCTGCACACCGTCCTCGCCTCGTACGACGGCGTCGTGCCCGGCCCCGGCCGCGGCTGGCTCGCCGAGGCGACCGCCCCGCTCGACGAGGCGCACCTGCCCACCGGGCGGCTCGCCCTCCTGATCGCCCTCAACCCCCACCAGATCACCGACGCGGACCTCGCCGCCTTCCGCGCCGCACACCCCGGCGACCGCGAACTGGTCGAGCTCGCCTCCTGGGCGGCGCTCACCGCCGCCGTCGACATCGGCACCCGGCTCCCCGCGCCCGGCAGGGCCCCCCGCCCCGCGGCGGCCGCCGCCCACTGAACCGCGACCCCCCGTACCGCCCTTCCCCCGCTTCCCTTCCGCTTCCCTCCCGAGGAGACACCACCATGACCGCCACGAACGACGTCCTCAAGGCCCTCGCCCTCGACATCGAGGAGACCGCCCGCCTCGTCGAGGGACTGGACGAGCAGGCCTGGCACACCGCGACCCCCGCCACCGGCTGGAGCATCGCCGACCAGATCGCCCACCTCACCTTCATCTTCCACCTGGCCGGCACCGCCGCCTCCGACCCCGACGGCTTCGCCGAGCTCGCCGCCGGTGCCGCGGGCGACTTCGACGGCGCCGTCAACGCCGCCCTCAAGCAGTTCAACGGCTTCCCGCCCGCCCAGCTCCTCGCCCGCTTCCGCGCCCTCGGCCAGAACTCCGTCGACGCCCTCGCCGCCGTCCCCGAGGGCCAGGTCGTGCCCTGGCTGGTCAACCCGCTCCCGGCGGCCGTCCTCGCCTCCGCCGGAATCATGGAGATCTTCGGCCACGGCCAGGACATCGCCGACGCCCTCGGCGTGCGCCGCGAGCCCACCGAGCGCCTGCGCCACCTGGTCTTCTTCGCCTTCCTCACCCGGGACTTCGGCTACCTCTCGCGCGGTCTGACCCCGCCCACCGAGCACTTCCGCATCGAGGTCACCGCTCCCGACGGCGAGCTGTGGGCCTACGGCCCCGAGGACGCCACCGACAAGATCACCGGCCCCGCCGAGGACTTCTGCCTGCTCGTCACCCGCCGCCGCCACCGCGACGACCTGGCCCTGGTCGCCACCGGCGCCGAGGCCGACCGCTGGCTCGACATCGCCCAGGCATACCGCGGCCCCGCCGGCGAGGGCCGCACCCCCGGCCAGTTCGCCCACGCCCACTGCGAGCACTGAGCGGACATGACCGCACGGCCCGCGGTCCCGCACCGCACCCCGACCGCCCTGCCCCGAGGCCCACCAGGCACCGGCCCGCCCGTCCCCCCGCCCCAGCCGCCAGGAGTTCCCATGACCACCGCCACGCTGCGCACCGCCGTCGTCATCGGCTGCGGCGCCACCGGCACCTCCGTGGCCCTCGCCCTCACCGGCGCGGGCGTCGAGGTCACCCTCCTCGACGACGACCCCCGCGCCACCGCCGAGGCCGTGGCGCTCGGCGCCGGAACCGCCTGGACCCCCGAGCACCCGCCCGCCGACCTGGTTGTCGTCGCCACCCCGCCGTCCGCCGTCGTCGACGCCCTGTACCGGGCGCAGAGCCAGGGCCTCGGGCACGTCTACACCGACACCGCCGGCGCCAAGGACGTCATCGTCTCCGACGCCGAACTGCGCGGCTGCGACCTCAAGGGCTACGTGCCCGGACACCCGCTGGCCGGACCCGACGCCCCCGGCCGGGCCGACGCCGACGCCACCCGCTTCACCGGCCGCATCTGGACCCTGTGCCCGTACGAGACCACCCCCGCGTGGGCGCTGCGGACGCTCGACGCGCTGATCGAGGCCTGCGGCGCACAGCGCCTCGACCTCTCCCCGCAGATCCACGACCGGGTCGTCGCCGAACTGTCGCACGCCCCGCACCTGGTGGCGGCCGTCCTCTCCAGCCGCTTCGCCGACAGCTCCCTGGGCTTCCTCGGCCTCGCCGAGCAGGGCCTGCGCGACGCGGTCCGCACGGCCGGCGGTGACCCGTGGGTGTGGGGCGACGTCCTCGCCCACAACGCCGGCCCGGTCGCCGACGTCCTGGACCGGATCGCCGGGCAGCTCAGCCGGGCCGCCGCGATCCTGCGCGAGGGCGACGAGTCGGCGCCGCTCGAACTCGCCCTCACCCTGGAGGAGGGCAGGCGCGGCCAGGCGGCCCTGGACGGCACCGGAGACGTGCGCACGCCGAGAGATGCGTCGGCCGCCGGCCGGGTGTGACGGTCGCGGGGTGACCGTCACCACGTCCTCGCCCCCGCCCGAGCCGCGACGCGGCGGCGTGCTGCGCCTGCCCGCCCCCGCCCTGCGGCTGGCCAAGCGCCTCTTCACCACCGCCTACTGGTCCCTCTCCGACTACGGCTGGGTGTGGATCGGCGTGACGACCCCGAGCGCACCGCCCGACCACGGCCCCGCCCTGCAGGGGCCGCCCCCCGGACATCCGGAACGGCTGACCGCGCTTCCCCTGACCCCCCTGGAGAGTGCCCTGGAACGGCAGCTGACCGACGACTGGGACCCGGCTCCGGCAACTCCGCAAACCAGGAGATGACCCGGCCGTGATCCGCCGGACAGGCTCTGGGCACGACCGCCGCAGGAGGAGCCGTCCATGTCGGAAGAGAAGCGCGGGATGACCGTCACCCCGCAGGACGACCGGTACCCCGGTCTGGTGGAGGGGTACAACCACCGCTTCACCGGGCGACCCGAAGCGGTCCGCCTCGCCGCCACCACCCAGGACGTCGTCGACGCCGTCCAGGACGCCCTCGACACCGGCCGCCGGGTCGCGGTCCGCAGCGGCGGCCACTGCTTCGAGGACTTCACCGCCTCGCCCGACATCCAGGTCCTCATCGACCTCTCGCCGCTGTCCGCCGTCTCCTACGACGAGCGCATGGCGGCCTTCGCCGTCGGCGGCGGCACCCGTCTCGACCGCCTGTACGAACAGCTGCACACCGGCTGGGGCGTGACCGTCCCGGCCGGGACCTGCTTCGAGGTCGGCGTCGGGGGCCACATCTGCGGCGGTGGCTACGGACACCTCTCCCGGCGCGACGGCCTGGTCGTCGACCACCTGTACGCCGTCGAGGTCGTCACCGCCGACGAGACCGGACGGGCCAGGGCGGTCGTCGCCACCCGCGAGCCGGACGATCCGCACCACGACCTGTGGTGGGCCCACACCGGAGGCGGCGGCGGCAACTTCGGCGTCGTCACCCGCTTCTGGCTGCGCTCCGCCGGCCCCCGGCCGGCCGCCCCCGAGCAGGCCCTGCCCCGCGCACCGCGCCGGATCCGCCGGGCCGACGTCGTCTGGTCCTGGGACACCCTGGACGAGCAGGGCCTCACGGCGCTGCTGCGCGCCTACACCGACTGGCACGAGAAGAACAGCGCGCCGGACTCCCCGGGCCGCCACATCTGGAGCAACCTGATCGTCCTGCACCGCTCCGCCGGATCGTTCGTCCTCAACTCCGTCGTCGACGACGACGTGCCCGGCGCCGCCGGGCTGATGGCCGAGCAGCTGGCCGCGCTCACCGGCCCGGGCGGCGCCGCGCCGGCCCACGTCGAGGAGCAGGTGGTGTCCTGGATGGACACCTGGATGCCCTCCTACAGCTGGCCCAGCGACCCGCGCGGCCGGTACAAGAACAAGGCCGGATACCTGCGCGCGGGCTTCACCGACCACCAGCTGGCCGCCGTCCACCGCCACCTGACCGACCCCGGCTACGACAACCCGATGGCCTGTCTGGTCCTCACCGGCTTCGGCGGCCAGGTCAACGCGGTCGCCCCCGACGCCACCGCCGTCCCCCAGCGCGACTCCATCCTCAAGGCGTCCTATTCCGCGGGCGCCTGGACCGCGCCGGAGGAGGACGAGCTGCACATCGCCTGGGTGCGCCGCTTCTACCAGGACGTGTACGCCGAGACCGGAGGCGTCCCCGAACCCGGCGACGTCAACGACGGCTCGTACATCAGCTACCCCGACGTGGACCTCGCCGACCCGGCCTGGAACACCTCCGGCACCGACTGGGCCGTCCTCTACTACAAGGAGAACTACCCGCGCCTGCAGCGGGTGAAGAAGCGCTACGACCCGCGGAACGTCTTCCGCCACGCGCTCTCCGTCGCACCGCCCTCCTGACCGGCCGGCGCCGCCGCGCCCGCGGCGGCCCGCAGCCTTACCCACCCGACGAGACACAGGGAGATCCCCCATGACCGCCACGACCACCGCCACCGCCCTCGCCGAGGACACCACCGCCGTCGCCGCCGTGCCGCAGCGCATCGTCGCCGCCTGGGCCGCGCACGACGGAGCCGCCTTCGGCGACGTCTTCACCGAGGACGGCACCATGGTGCTGCCCGGCGTGCACGAGACCGGCCGCGAGCGCATCGCCGGCTTCATGACGCAGGCGTTCGCCGGACCGTACAAGGGCACCCAGGTCACCGGCACGCCGCTCGCCGTCAAGTTCCTCTCGCCCGACAACGCCGTCGTCGTCACCCAGGGCGGCGTCCTCGCCCCCGGCGAGACCGAGCCGGCCCCCGAGCGCCAGGTCCGCGCCATCTGGGTGCTGACCAAGCAGGACGGCGAGTGGCTCATCGCCGCCTACCAGAACACCCCCCGCAACACCCCGTGACCTGCGCCGGCCCGAAGGAGGAGAACACCGTGGCCCACACAGCCGCACACCGGGCGGTGGTGCTCGGCGGCAGCATGGCGGGACTGCTCGCCGCCCGCGTGCTCGCCGACACCTACGCGGAGGTCCTGCTGGTCGACCGCGACCGGCTCGTCGACGTCTCGGGTCCGCGGCGCGGCGTGCCGCACGGGCGGCACGCCCACGGCCTGGTGGCCCGGGGCCAGCAGATCCTGGAGGAGCACTTCCCGGGGCTCACCGACGACCTCGCGGCCGCCGGCGCCCCCCCGGACGACTTCGGCCACGCCTGTCACTGGTACTTCAACGGCCGGCGCATCGCCGCCGCCGACACCGGTCTGGTCTCCGTCCCCGCGGGCCGCCCGGTCCTCGAGGAGCAGGTCCGCCGCCGGGTGCAGCAGCTGCCCAACGTCCGCTTCCTCGAGGAGCACGACATCCTCGGGCTCCGCACCACCACCGACCGGACCCGGGTCACCGGCGCCCGGATCCAGCCGCGCCACGCGGGCGGCGAGCCGCGGGACATCGAGGCCGACCTCGTCGTCGACACCACGGGCCGCGGCTCGCGCACCCCGGTCTGGCTCGCCGAGCTCGGCTACCCGGGGCCGGAGGAGGAGCGGGTCGAGATCGACCTCGCCTACACCACGCGCCACTACCGCCTGGACCACGACCCGCTCGGCGACGCGCAGGCGATCATCCCGGCGGCGACCCCCGAGCACCCGCGCGGCGGCCTGTTCTACCGGCTGCCCGGCGACGACGACGTCTACGAGCTGTCGCTCACCGGCATCCTGGGCGACCACGCCCCCACGGACCCCGAGGGCTTCGAGGCGTTCATGCGCTCGCTGCCGATCCCGCACCTGTACGACGCCGTGGCCGACGCCGAGCCCGTCGACGACCCGGTCAAGTTCCGCTACCCGGCGAGCGTCTGGCGCCACTACGAGCGCCTGACGCGGTTCCCCGACGGACTGCTCGTGATGGGCGACGCCGTGGCGAGCTTCAACCCGGTCTACGCCCAGGGCATGACGGTGGCCGCCCTGGAGTCGCTGGCGCTGCGCCGCCACCTGGCCGCGCCCCCCGGCCGGAAAGCCGCCGCGTACTTCAAGGACGTCGCGGCCGCCGTCAAGGCGCCCTGGGAGCTGGCCGCCGGCTCCGACCTCGGCTACCCGGGCGTCTCCGGGCGCCGCACGCTCAAGGTCAGGATGGCCAACGCCTACGTCGCCCGCCTCCAGGCCGCCGCCGAGCACGACCCGGAACTGAGCAACGCGTTCATCCGCGTCGCCGGTCTCGTCGACCCGCCGCAGGCGCTGATGCGCCCCCGCCTGATGCTGCGCGTCCTGCGGGCCTCCCGCGCCGCCCGGCGCACCGGCCCCGCCACCACCGCACCGCGCCGGCAGCCGCAGGCCGCCGCCGCACCCCATTGACGCCCACCGCGCCCGCTCCGGCACGCGTACCACGAGAGGCTGCCATGCGCCCCTTCCGCATCGAGATCCCCCAGGCCGACATCGACGACCTGAACGAGCGCCTCGCGCGCACCCGTTGGCCCGAGGGCGAGATACCGGACGCCGACTGGTCGCGCGGCGTCCCGGTCGAGTACCTCAAGGAGCTCGCCGAGTACTGGCGCTCCGGCTTCGACTGGCGGGCCGCCGAGGCCAGGCTGAACCGGTACCCGCAGTTCATCACCGAGATCGACGGCACCGACGTCCACTTCCTGCACGTCACCTCGCCGGAGCCGGACGCGAAGCCGCTGATCGTCACCCACGGCTGGCCGGGCTCCGTCGCCGAGTTCCTCGACGTCATCGGCCCGCTCACCGACCCGGCCGCGCACGGCGGCGACCCGGCCGACGCCTTCCACGTGGTCATCCCCTCGATCCCCGGCTACGCCTTCTCCGGCCCCACCCGCGCGGCCGGCTGGGACACCCGCCGGGTGGCCCGCGCCTGGGCCGAGCTGATGAGCCGCCTCGGCTACGACCGCTACTTCGTGCAGGGCGGCGACTGGGGCATGCCCATCTCCCTGGAGCTGGGTCTCGCCGACCCGGAGCACGTCGCCGGCGTGCACGTGAACATGTTCGTCACCTTCCCGCCGCAGGACCCGGCCGCCTTCGAGGGCCTCGACGCCACCGACCTGGGCCGCCTGGAGTTCGCCGGGCGCTTCCAGCAGGACGGGATGGGCTGGCAGCGCATCCAGTCGACCCGGCCGCAGACCCTCTCCTACGGCCTCACCGACTCGCCGGTCGGCCAGCTCGCCTGGATCGTCGAGAAGTTCAAGGAGTGGACGGCCGCGGACAAGGTCCCGGAGGACGCGGTCAGCCGTGAGCACCTGCTCACCAACGTCTCCCTCTACTGGTTCACCGGAACCGCGGGCTCCAGCGCCCAGCTCTACTACGAGTCCGCGCACGGGGACGAGGCCTTCGCCCGCACCTGGGGCGGCCCCTGGCCGCTGGAGGCACCGGTCGGCGTGGCCGTCTTCCCCGAGGACGCCGCGCTGCCGATCCGCCGCTGGGCGGACCCCCTGCTGCCGACGCTCACGCACTGGACCGAGTTCGACAAGGGCGGTCACTTCGCCGCCCTCGAACAGCCCGCGCTGCTCGTCGAGGACGTCCGCGCCTTCGTCCGGCCGCTGCGCCGGGGCTAGAGCCTGTCTGACAATTCTCGCCGGGTCCGGCCCGCCCGGCACGCACGCTCGCCGCACGGCCGGAACGCCCAAGTAGCTCCGCTACGCGGGCGCCCCGGCCGCACGCCGATCGCACGCACCGGACGACCCGGCCTGATCCGACGCCAATTGTCAGACAGGCTCTAGGACGCTTCCCCGGCGCGGTGTCAGTGCCCGCCGTGGTGCGGACCGTGCGTCGTGGGCGAGGGGGCGGGCCGCGCGGGCGGATCCGACGCGGGTCCGATCGGCCCCACCGCCGCTCCCAGGGCGTACGACCCCGCGAAGACCAGGACCAGCAGGAGGAGGAACCCCCCGAGAACGAAGGGAGGGGAGGCGAACCGCCCCCTCGCCTCCCCGGAGCGCGAGGACGCGCGTGGTCTCTCCATCGGTTGCCTCTCCGGAACCCCTGCGGCGCCGGTGGGGCCGGGCCGTCCTTCCTCAGGAGTCGGACGGTCGCGCGGTCCGGTTCCCGGCGGGGCGGAAGGCGCGGGAGCGCGCCGCCGCGGTCCCGCCCCCCTCCGTCGTCCGCCCGAACACCCGCACCGAGCGGACTCTCACGCGAGCGCCGGCGCCCGCGTGCACGGCTCGGGCGCCACCGCGTCCTCCCGCGGGGCGGGCGGCGTCGGCGTGTCCGGTTCCTCGGCGCCCCGGAGCAGGGCCACCAGGGAGGCCCGGGCCCGTGCGACCCGTGAACGGACCGTCCCGATCGGGCAGCCGATGGCCTCGGCGGCCTCGGCGTAGGGCAGGCCCAGCAGCTGGGTGAGGACGAAGGCGTCCTTCCGCTCCGCCGGGATGGCGGCGAGCAGCTCGGCGAGCGCCACGCCGTCCTCGAAGCCGGGAAGCCCCCGGGGCTGGGTGTGCTCGGCCTCCGTCTGCCAGTCGTCGCGGTCGGACAGGCGGGGACGGGCGGCCGCGTGCCGCAGGCTGTCGACGACCGTCCGGCGGGCTATCGACAGCAGCCAGGTGCGGGCCGAGGAGCGCCCCTGGAAGCCGGGCAGCGCGGCGAGCGCGCGGAGGAACACCTCCTGGGTGAGGTCGTCGGCCGCCTGGCGGTCGGCGCTGAGGTACGTCACGTAGCGGCGGACGTCGCGGTGCAGGGCGCGGACGAAGAGGTCGGCCTTGACCGGGTCGCCGTCCCGCGCGGCGAGCGCGAGCCGGGTGGTCGCGGCGTCGGTCTCGGGATCCGGGGCGCGCGTCGGGCGGGAGGCTCCGGACGGACGCCGAAGGAGGGTGTCGTGGGCATGGGTCATCGCCACAGGTCCTTACGGGGCAAGGGGGAGCCGGCGGGGCGCTCCGACGAGGTCGGCGCCGTGGCCGGTGACGGGTACGGCCCCGCCCCGGCGGGCGCCGGCGGAGGCAGGACCGATGCCCGAGGGACGGAACCGGACCGTCGCGCTCGGGGAGTCGGCTGTCAGAGGACAGCGGGTGCCGGGGGAGGACCTCGGGAGATGAGCGAATGCGCGAGGAACAGCCGCCGGGGAGCGCGCTCGTCACCCGCTCGCGCGGGCCGGAGCCCCGGCCGGTCGCAGACGGCGGGGACGAAGGACGCGAGCAGCGGGCACAGGGGGCGGAAGAGCCGCAGGGACGCGGCGCGCAGCAGCCGGAACGCCGCCCGTTCGCCGTACGCCATCCACAGCCCGCTCAGGAGGGCGGCCAGCAGATGCGCGGAGAGCATCCCCGAGGACGACGACATGTCTGTCATGTCGTGCCCGCCTCCGCCCCCGGACACCGTCCCCACGGGCGGGACCGTGCCGTCGTGTCCCATGGCCGTCGGGGACACGTGGGCGTGTGCCGCGTACGTGTCGCGCATCGGCGGGGACATCGGCGTGCCCGCCGGCCGGGACCACGAGAAGACCGTGTGGAGCGCGCTCTGCGCGACCACGCTCGCCGAGGTGACGGCGAGGAGGCCGTGCTCACGGTCGGCGAGGAGCCAGGCGACCGCCGCGGTGGCGGCCGAGGCGAGGACGAGCGTCCGGGCGGGCAGGCCGTGGCCCGACATGAGGATGTGGCCGGTGGCGGCGAGCAGCACGCAGAGGGCCGCGAACGTCGCGGCCCTCGGCCCTCGCGCACATCGGCCTGGTGTCATGGCGCGCCCATCCTTGCACCCCTCCCCGGAGGCACGGAGCGGATCGGACGGGTCCATCGGACGGGTCCAGCGGTCGGGATCCTCGGCCTGTCGGCACATGGGCACGCGACTGTGACGCGGCCCACAAAAGCGCCTCGGGAACTTCCGGGACGGCCGCCGCGACTCCTCGGGGGCGACGGCATCCGGTCCGGTCGCCGAACGGGGAGGGACGCGCGGTGACGAGCGGGGACACGGGTGCCGGCACCGGGGGAGGGACGGCCCGCGGGCTGACCGCGCTGCTGACGACGGCCATGGCCTTCTCGATGCTGCAGCTGTTCCTGCTCGGCGCGTTGGGCCCGCGGCTCGTGGACGGGCTCGGCGTCTCGGAGACCGTGCTGGGGCTGACCACCACGGTCGGTTTCGGGACGGCGGCCGTGCTCTCTCCCGTCGGCGGCCGGCTCGTCGACCGCGTCGGCGCCCGCCGTGCCCTCGTCGCCCTGCTCGTGCTCGCCGCGGTGGCGCTGGGTCTGATCGGTGCCGCGCCCGGTCCCGGTCTCCTTCTCGTGGCCGTCGCGCTCGGCGGCCTGCCCCAGGCGCTCGCCAATCCGGCGACGAACAAGGCGATCCTGGCGTCCGTGCCGGCGGCGCGGCGAGGGGCCGTCACCGGCGTCAAGCAGTCGGGAGTCCAGCTGGGCGCCTTCGTCGCGGGCCTGCCGCTCGCGGTGGCCGCGAGCGTGATCGGGTGGCGGGGCGCGGTGTGGGCGGCCGCCGGTGCCGCGCTCCTCGCGGCCGCCTGGGCCCGCGGAGCGCTGCCGGCGGACGCGGCGCGGCCGGCGGGGCGCCCCGCGAGCGGTGCCGCGCCGGCCCGGCGCGGCGGGCCCGTTCCCTGGCTGGCGGCCTTCTCGCTCCTCCTCGGCGCAGGGATCGCCTCCGTCAACACCTACCTCGCCCTGTTCGGCTCCCGGAGCCTCGGCATGGGGCCCACTGCGGCGGGCGCCCTGGTCGCCGTCCTCGGCGTGGCGGGGATCGCCGGCCGTGTCGGCTGGTCGCGGGCGGCCACGCCCGACCGGGCCGCGTGGCTCCCGGGGCTGCTCGCCGGAGGGGCGGTGGGAGCGGCGCTGCTGCTGGCCGCCGCCGTCCGGATCGGTCCGCTGGTGTGGGTGGCCGCCGTGGCGGTCGGCGTGTTCGCCGTGTCCGGCAACGCCGTCTCGATGGTGCTGGTGATGCAGCGCTCCGCGCCCGGCCGGGCCGGACAGGACTCCGCCCTGGTCGCCGCGGGCTTCTTCGCCGGGTTCGCGGTGGGCCCGCCCCTGTTCGGGCTGTTCGCGGAGCGCGGGCGGTACGGGCAGGGCTGGGCCCTGGTGGCCGTGGAGTTCGCCGCGGCCGCGGCCGTGGCGCTCGTCTGGGCGGTGCGGGACCGCCGTGCGCGCGCGAAGGCCCCGAGGTGACCGGCACGGGCTGGGCCGACGAGGCCCTCGGCCTCGTGCTGCGCCGCGCGGCACGGACCGCGGATCTGGTGGGCGACCGCTTCCCCCTGTACGCCGACCCCGCCGACGGCCGGTGGACGACGACGGGACGGGGGTCGTGGACGGGCGGCTTCTGGGCGGGACTCCTGTGGCTCCGGGCCGGCCGCACCGGGCGGGACGCGGACCGCGCGGCCGCCGCCGCCGTGACCGCCCGGCTCGCCCCGTGGGCCGAGGCGGACACCGCGGCACGCGGCCTCATCCTCTGGTACGGCACGGCCCTGGCCCCCGGGGACGCCGCGGCCGGGGCCCTTCGGGAGCGGGCGGCGCGGGCGGCGGCCGGCGCCTTCGACCCGGAACTCGGTCTCGTCCCGTGGGGTTCGGCCCTCGGGGGCGCGCGGCTGCGGGCCCGCGTGGACGGCGTCCCCGGTCTCGTGCCCCTGCTGGCCTCGGCGGGGCCCGAGGGGCGGGCGGTGGCCGCCCGGCACCTGCACCGCCACCTCGACCTGTGCCTGCCGGGCGGGGGCACCGGCCGTCCGGTCCCCGCGTGGCGGCTGGACCGGACGGGCGGCTGGCTGCCGGAGACCGATCCCGCGCCGGGCTGGACGCGGGGCGAGGCGTGGCTCCTCCTCGCGGTCGCGGACGCTCTGCTGCTCGCGCGGGCCCCCCTGCCGTCCACGGACCGGCTGGTCCGGGCGGCCGGACACCTCCTGGCGGAGTGCGCGATGCTCGTCGGACCCCCGGTCCCGCCGGCCGACGCCCACCGCGCCGGCGGCCCGCTCGACACCTCCGCCGCCGCCGTCACCGCCGTCGCCTGCCTGAAGCTCGCGCTCGTCCCCGACGCCCCCTGGGCGGCGGCGTGCGCGTCCCGGGCCGGTGAGGTGCTGCGCCGCCTCGCGCGCGACCACCTCACCCGGCCGCGGGGGACCCGTCCGGCCGGGATGCTCCTCGACGGCTGCTACGACGCGCACGGCGGGACGGCCGTCCGCCACGAACTCGTCTGGGGCGACTTCTTCCTCGCCCTCGGGCTGGCGGCGCTGCTCGGCCGGGTCGACCTCAGGCGGGTGTGACGGCGGCGGCCCGACGGCTCCGCAGGACGCGCCGGGCCACGGAGGAGACGTGCTGCTCGTCCGGTCCGTCGAGGATCCGGGCCGTCCGCCCGGTCCGCAGGAGCGCCGGCAGGGGCGTGTCGGGCCCGAGCCCGGCCGCGCCGAACACCTGGACCGCCCGGTCCGCGACCTCCTGGAGGGTGCGGGCCGCGGCCGTCTTCGCCAGACCGACCTCCACGCGGGCGTCGCGTCCGTCCGCGACCCGTTCCATCGCCTCGTGGACCAGCGGCCGCGCCGTCCTCAGTGCCAGCAGGGCCTCGAAGACGTGCTGCTGGACGAGCTGGCGGTCCGCGAGCGGCGCCCGCCCGCCCCGGCGTTCCACCGCGCGCTCGCAGAGGAGGTCGAAGGCCCTCTGCGCCTGGCCGATCCAGCGCAGCGCCCGCAGGGCGCGGCCCAGTTGGAGACGCTCGCCCGCGATGGCCAGGGCCTGCCCGGTGGTGCCGAGGACGTGGTCGGCGTCGACCTCGACACCCGAGAGTTCGATCTCGTACTGCCCGGTGGCGCCGAGGACGGGCAGCTCCCGCGCGACGCGGAACCCCGGCGAGGCGGTCGGCACCAGGAGGAGGGAGAGCCCGGTGCGGTCCCCGGGCGATCCGCCGGTGCGGGCGAGCACGGCCACGAGGTCCGCGTCGCCCGCGTGGGAGACGAACCACTTCCGTCCGGTGACGCGCCACCCGCCGCCGGGCAGGCGCTCCGCGCGGGTCGCCGTCAGCGCCGGCTCGGTGCCGGGCGTGTCCGGCTCGGTCATCGCGTAACAGGTGCGGAGATCACCGGAGACCAGACCGCGCAGGTAGGCGGAGCGCACCCGGGCCGACCCGTGCCGGGCCAGCATGGTCACGTCGAGGAGGGGCGCGGAGCCGAGCGCCGCGGGGCCGTGGTCGCTGGACCCCTCCGCCTCCGCGATCGACGCGTACGCGCGCAGGCCGAGACCGCCGCCGCCCAGTCCGGCGGGGAGGGGGAGCGCCCACAGGCCGGCCGCGCGGGCCTCCTCGCGCAGCCGCTCGCGCAGTTCCCGGGCGGGCGGCCCGCCGGCGTCGAGCACCCCCTCCGCGGGGAACACGCGGTCGCGGACGAACGAGGCGACCCGCTCCCGCAGCGGATCGACATCCGCCACTTCATGATCCGTCACTGTTTCCTCCGTCTCGGGAACCAGGCAGAACACGCGTCCGACTGCCTGCCCGTGGAAGTGGTCGGGCGCACCCGCCCGCCGGTTCCCGCGACCGTGAAGTCCCCGCGCGGCGGCCACCGCCAACGCGCCAGGAGAGGAGAGGCATGGCGTCATCAGCGACCGCGCGCACCACGGTCGGCCGCCCGCCGGGCACAGCCCGTCCGCTCGACGCGCTGCGGTGTGAGACCGGCGGTCCCGAGCCCCTGACCCGGGTCGTCTCCGACCACCTGCGACGGCTCGGGGCGACGGTGCGGGAGGGCGCCCCGCGGGACATCACGCTCGGCGGCGGGGGGTTCGCGCCCCTCACGGCCCGCACCGCGTGGGGGGCGGCCGGCTCCGGGATCGAGGACGAGGCCACCGCCCAGGCCGTCACCGGCGTCATGGCCGTCCACGGCCGCCGCCACGGGGTCCCGCGCGGCCTCGCCGTCGACTGGCTGGCGACCGCCACCGGGGTGCTCACCGTGCAGGGCCTGCTCGCGGGGCTCGTCGGGCAGGCCCGTGGCCTGCCTCCGGTCCGGGTGCGGACGACGGCCGACCGGGCCGGGCTGCTCACCGTCTCCCAGTACCTCGCCGCAGCCGGTGCCGACGAGCCGGAAGCCGTCGAACCCGCCCCGGGCGGACCGCCGTTCACCTCCGCCGACGGAGTCCTGTTCGAGCTGGAGACGCTCGATCCGGGGGCCTGGGCGGCGTTCTGGCGCGCCCTGGAGGCCCCCGCCGACGCGGTGCGGACGGGCTGGCGGCCCTTCCAGTTCCGGTACGCCACCGCCTGCGCGCCCTTCCCGGCAGCGCTGCACGAGGTGACCCGGCGTCAGGCGTGGACGGGGATCCGGCAGGCCGCCGCGCTCTCCGGAGCCGAGGTGTGCCGACTGCGCACGCTCGCCGAGCGCGCCGGCGAGGACGACGGCGCCGATCCGTGGTCCCTGCGCACGCTCGGCCCGGGCCGCCCGGCGAGCGCCGCGGCCGGTACGGCGGCCCGGCCGCTGGCCGGACTGACCGTCCTGGAGGCGGGCCGCCGGATCCAGGCGCCGCTCGCCGCCCACCTGCTGGGCCTGCTCGGCGCCCGGGTGATCCGGATCGAGCCCCCGGGCGGCGACCCGCTCCGGGGCATGCCGCCGGCCTGCGACGGGATCTCCGCCCGCTGGCTCGCCCTCAACCGGGGCAAGGAGGCGGTGGAGATCGACATCAAGGCGTCCGCGGACCGCGGAAGGCTCCGCGAACTCGTCGCCGGCGCGGACGTGTTCCTGCACAACTGGGCGCCGGGGAAAGCGGCGGAGCTGGAGCTCGACGCCGAGCACCTCACCGGCGTCAACCCGTCGCTCGTCTACGCGTACACGGGCGGCTGGGCCGGCCGGATCGCCGACGCGCCGATGGGCACCGACTTCATGGTGCAGGCCCGCACCGGCGTGGGGGAGGCCGTCCATCCGGCCGGCGAGCCGCCCGTTCCCTCCCTCATGACGCTCCTCGACGTCCTGGGCGGCCTGCACGGCGCCGAGGCCGTCCTCGCGGGCCTGCTCCTGCGCGAGCGCACGGGCCACGGCGTGCGGGTCGACTCCTCCCTGCTCGGCGCGGCCGACACCCTCCTCGCGCCCGCCCTGCGACGGGCCGCCACCGGCACCGGTCACCGCCGCCCCGCCGGATTCCGGCGACCGCTGCGGACCTCCGACGGCTGGATCGCCCCCGCCGACGCCAGCGCGCCCGCCGCGGCGGCACACGACGTCACGGGCCTGTGCACCGAGGACGCCCTGGACCGTCTGCGGGGCCGCGGCCTCACCGTCACCGCCGTCACCACGGACCTCTCCGCCCTTCACCACGACCCGCGCCTGTCCGGCCCGATCGGCCGGGACGCGCACGGTGCCCCCGTCGTTCCCGACCCCTGGAGCCTCGCGTGACCCTCGCCCTGACCGACCTGCTCCCCGCCGGACTCCGCCGCTCCTGGGCGATGGACGGCACCTGCCCCGACCTCGACCTCTACAGCCTCTACCGCGCCCGACAGATCGCCGACCTGCACCGCACCGCCGTGATCGACGCGAAGGGCGAGCTCTGCTACACGGCCCTCGACCGCAAGGTCCGATGTCTGGCCGAGGGCCTGCGCGGGCTCGGCATCGGCGCCGGGGACGTCGTGGGCGTCCAGCTGCCCGACGGCCGCAACGCCGTCACGGCGGAGCTCGCCCTCGCCGCCCTGGGCGCGATCGCCCTCCCCTTCCCGGTCGGGCGCGGCGCCGCCGAGGCCGCGTCCCTGCTGCGCCGCGCGGAGGCCGTCGCCGTCATCGCCGCGGTGGAACACCGGGGACAGTCCCATGCCGCCGGCCTCCAGGCCCTCGCCCCGGCACTGCCCGCCCTGCGCCACGTCGTCGCCGCCGGCCGGGACGCCCCCGAAGGAACGGTTCCGCTCACCCGGCTGCTGCGCACCGACCCCACCGGTTTTGTACCGGCCCGCCCCGACCCCGACGCAGCCGCCCGCATCCTCGTCTCGTCCGGCTCCGAGGCGGAGCCGAAGATGGTGGCGTACTCCCACAACGCCCTCGCCGGGGGACGCGGCAACTTCCTCGCCTCCCTCATGCCCGACGACACCCCGCCCCGCTGCCTCTTCCTCGTCCCCCTGGCGTCCGCCTTCGGCTCCAACGGCACGGCCGTCGCCCTCGCCCGCCACGGCGGCACGCTGGTCCTGCTCGACCACTTCACCCCCGAGGCCGCCCTCGCCGCCGTACGGGACCACCGGCCCACCCACGTCCTCGGCGTGCCCACCATGATCCGCATGATGCTGGAGGCCCTGGAGGAGACGGACGACCCCCTGCCCGCCCCCACCGCGCTCGTCCTCGGCGGCGCCCCGCTCGACGAGGCGACCGCGCGGGCGGCGGCCGACGCCTTCGGCTGCCCCGTCGTCAACCTGTACGGATCGGCCGACGGCGTCAACTGCCACACCGGGCTCCGGCACGGCGTGCCGCCCACCGACCGCTCCGGCGTCGTCGCGGGGCGCCCGGATCCCCGCGTCGCCGAGATCCGCATCACCGACCCCGACACCCACGAGCCGCTGCCCGACGGGCGGATCGGCGAGATCGTCTCCCGCGGCCCCATGACCCCGCTCTGCTACGTGGGATCACCGGAACTCGACGCCCGCTACCGCACGCCCGAGGGCTGGGTCAGGACCGGAGACCTCGGCTTCCTCGACGAGGACGGCGTCCTGCACGTCGCCGGCCGCCTCAAGGACGTGGTGATCCGCGGCGGCGCCAACATCAGCCCCGCCGAGGTCGAGCGGACGCTCGCCTCCCACCCCCGGGTCCGCGACGCGGTCTGCGTGGGCGTGCCCGACCCGCTCATGGGCGAACGGCTCGCCGCCTGCCTGGTCGCCAAGGGGCCGGCGGCCCCCTCCCTCGCCGAGCTGGGGGCGTACCTCGCCGAGCGCGGGATCGACCGGTACAAGCACCCCGAGCACCTCCTCGTCCTGCCGCAGCTGCCGCTCACCGCCGCCGGGAAGCCCGACCGCGCCACCCTGCGGACCCGGATCGCGGAGGACCGCAGGGCCGCTCCCGCCCGGGCGTGACGACGAGGGGGAGGGCCGCCGCGCCCCTCCCCCTCGCTCCGTCCCGCGGTCAGGAGCCGCTCATCGCCTTCTTCAGCCCGGCCGCCGCGTCGCGGTACACCGCCAGCAGATCCAGGTCCTCGCCCGGGTAGTTCACGATCGGCACCTGCCGCGCCCCCGAGTCCGGCAGCACGGTCCCGGTCGACATGTGCGCGTTGTCGAGGACGAGGGCGGGCTTCTTCGCCGAGAGGGAGAGCAGCTGCGCGGGGGTGACCGGCTCGGGGCCGTACGTGCCCACCGGCGTGGCGCCCGCGAGACCGGCCGCCCAGGCCGTGAAGACCTGGGCGACGACGGCCGGGCTCCTCCCGTCCGGCCACGCGGCCTTCAGCTCGCCGTTCAGCTTCGCGACCTCGCGGTCGAGACCGGTCTTCCACCGCGAGGCGGTGTCCTCCGTGCCGAACAGGGCGCCGAGGCGCTCGACCTCGGCCTTGGCCCTGGCCGGGTCGTTGTCGAGGTTCACCTCGACGAGCCTGGCCTTCGAGCCGGCCGCCTCCCTGATCTTCGCCGCGTACGGTTCGAACGGCGCGTACAGCACGAAGTCCGCCTGCGCGACGGCCGCGAGATCGGACGGCTTCGGGTCGTAGTCCGGGGCGTGGTGCACGGACCGCGGCACGATCACCGTGACGTCCTCGGCCCCGGCCGCCTTGGCGAAGGCGCCCTCCCAGGTGGTCGTCGCGACGACCACCGGCTTGTCCTTCGCCCCCTGGGCGCCGGTGCCGGACGCCGGCGCGTCCTCCCCGCACCCGGCCAGCAGCGGCAGCGCCGCGCTCAGTGCGACGAGGGGAGCGAGACGGGCGGTACGGACGCGGATGCGCGCCATGGGCTGATTCTCCGTTCGGGAACGAGATGCGCGGCGAGGACGACGGCCCCCGCCGTGAGGACGAGGACCGGGCCCGGAGGCCAGTCCAGCCACAGGGCCAGCAGGAAGCCCGTGACGTTGACCGCGACGCCGATGCAGACCGCCCACAGCGTGATCGACCCCAGCGAGCGGCCCAGGCGGCGGGCCGCGAGCGCGGGCAACAGGGTCAGCGCGTCGACCAGGAGCGCCCCGGTCAGCTTGATCGCGCCGGCGACCGCGACCGCGACCAGGACGAGAAGGACCGTGGTGAGGAGCCGGACCGGCACGCCCGAGCACTGGGCGAGCTCGCGGTCGTACAGCAGCAGCGCCACCTCGCGGCGCCGCCACCAGAACAGCGCGGGCACGACGACGGCGAGCGCGCCGAGGACCACGAGGTCCGCCGTGCCGACCGACAGGATCGACCCCCACAGCAGGGCGAAGGCCCCCGAGGCGTTGACGCCGGAGACGGCGAGGACGAGCAGCGCGGCGGCGATCGCCAGGCTCATCAGCAGGCCCATCGCCCCCGACAGCCCCGACGGCGTCCGGGCCAGCGGCGCGACGCCCGCCCCCGACAGCGCGCACGCCACCAGGGCGCACACCATCGGATCGATGCCGGTCAGCAGCCCGACCGCGATGCCGAGGAGCGCCACGTGCATCATCGCGAACCGCACCGGCATGATGTCGAGTCCGACGATGACGACGCCGATCACCGGGAGGCCGACGGACGCCAGGAGCAGCGCGATCCCGGCCCGCTGGACCGGGACGAGCTGGAGCACGGCGCCGAGGTCGGCCGTCGCGAGCGCGCTCACCGCACCTCCCGCAGGTGCCCGGCGGCCATCTCCAGGACCCGGTCGCACCGGTCCGCGAGGGCCCGGTCGTGGGTGACGACCAGGAGGGTGACCGGCAGCGAGACCAGCACGCCGGCCGCCTCCTCCTGCCCCGCGAAGTCGAGGGCGGCGGTCGGCTCGTCCGCGAGCAGCACCCGGGCGCCGGCGGCGACGCAGCCGATCGCCCGCGCCAGGTACATCCGCTGCAACTGCCCGCCGGACAGGGTGCCCACGGGGCGCGAGGCCAGTTCCCCTACCCCGAGCCGCTCCGCGGCCCGCACCGCCTCGCCGGGCGCGCCGCTGCTCGCGAGCAGCTCGTCGCCGCGCAGCGGGAAACGGCCCGCCGCGGGCTTCTGCGGGATCCAGGCGCACGACCGGCGCCGCCGGGCCCACTCGGCGGCCGAGCGCGCACCGCGCCCGCCGACCTCGATGGAGCCGCTGGTCTGCCGGTGCAGCCCGAGGACCGCCCGCAGCAGCGTCGTCTTCCCGGACCCGTTGGTGCCCGTCAGCGCGACCCGCTCGCCGGCGCCGATCTCCAGGTCGACCTCGGCCACGGCTTCGGCGCGCCCGTGACGACAGGAGACCCCGCGCATGCGTATGTCCAGTCCGCCCATCCCGTGCCCCTCACTGCTTCCGTGCCCCTGCGCCGGAGAAGTCGTGCGACGAAGGCCCCGGGTTCCCGGACGTCCGCGGGAGGCGGCGGACTCGGGGCACCGGTTCCGTGCGAGACGGAGGGGCGGCAGGCTCCTTCCGGAGCCGGCCGCCCCTCCGTCGCACCGGCGGCAGGGCCGTGCCGGGTGGTCAGACGGAGGTCAGGACGCCCTGCTCCGACGAGGACGGGGAGTCGCCCCCGGTGCCCTTCGGGCCGGACGCGGACACCTCGTCCTCGCGGCCCTTCGCGCGCCGGTCGAAGAGGCCGCGCAGCTTCTTGTTCAGCGGCTCCTCGATGACGTAGTGGCTGGCCAGTGCGGCGACGAGGGTGCCGAGCAGGACCAGGCTCACCATCTCGGCGAAGCCGACGGTGCCGCGCAGCATGCCCGAGTTGACGGCGGACTTGCCGAACATGCTGCCGTTGTGGAGCACGACGTGGATGAAGAACACGTGCCACAGGTAGATGCCGTACGAGATGCGGCCGAGGAAGGCCATCGGACGGTTCGCGAGGACCAGGTCCATGGTCTTCGAGCGGGCGCCGGGCGCCACCAGCGGGATCACGACGCACATCGAGAAGACGAAGAACAGGGTGTGCAGCACCATCTGCTGGGTGAGCGCGCCCCAGTCGCCCATGCCGGGCTCGCCGAACGGGTGCGGCACGTTGGCGAGGTAGGCGAGCAGCGCGACCAGCCAGAAGCCCATCGGCCACTTGGCGGCCCAGCGGAACAGAGCCGGCCGGCGCGGTGCCACCTCGGCGTAGGAGAGCATCACGGCCAGGGCCATGCCGCCGGCGAAGTAGCCGACGTAGCCGAAGGGCCAGAAGGACAGGTACCAGACGTCGGCCGTCATGGACGGCAGGAAGCAGTAGGCGGTCCAGGCCATGCCGATGAGGACCAGGGCGACGAGCGGGACGAACATCCGGCGGGCGCGCTGGGCCGGGGTGGTGCCGCGCACGGCGAACGTGTGGATGACCCAGGCGATGACCGGAAGCGCCAGGTAGAACAGCATCTCGGTGGGAACGGTCCAGGTCGGCTCGATACCGGTGACCCACTCGGCCCGGGTGAAGAAGTGGATCATCAGGAGCGGCCGGAGGAAGAACCAGACGCCGTCGATCTTGTCGTAGTCCAGGAGCAGGATCGAGGCGAGCACCAGCGCCCAGAAGGCGGGGACGATGCGCACGAAGCGGCGCCAGTAGAAGGGGGCGACCCGCGGGGCGGTGCCCTCGGCGGTCACGGTACGGCGGGCGAAGGGCCGGTAGAGCATCAGGCCGGACAGGACGAAGAAGGGAGGCAGGAAGACGCCCATGCCCTCGGTGAGATAACCCCACACGTTGGCGCGCGGGTCCGCGAAGTGGTTGCTCACGCCCGCCGTGTAGGCGACGTGGTAGACGAGGACTGCGACCGCGCACAGTCCGCGCAGACCGTCGAGGACGGGGACTCTGCGCTTCTGGGGGGATTCGGCGGCGCCTGTCCGGACATTGCGAGATGCCACGTTTCGCGCTCCCTTGGAATTCGATACCTGATGGGCCGCGAGTCATGCTGGCGTCGGCGCCACCCCGCCGCACCTTCGAAAATGCGGTGTTCCCGAAACGGGTTTGGACACGGGAAACACGCGCGGACGTGGGCCGGCGCGGCACCCGGGGGGTGGCGCACCGGCCCGTGTCGCGCCGGGATCGGGCGGTGCCGGTACGGACCTCGGCACGGTTCTCGGCGCGGGTCCTCGCACGGGTCGCGGGTGCGGACCTCAGACCGTGGAGAAGTAGTCGAACTCCACGCCCTGGCCGTCGAGGGCCGTGCGCAGCTCGGCCAGGGCCATGGTCACCGCGGCGCCCACCGCGGGCACCGGGCAGTCGGCCGACAGCTCCTTCAGGGCCGTGTAGGCGCCGAGCAGCCGGGCCTCCTGCTCAGGGCTGAGAAACGAGTGCGCGTTCGTCACGGAGCCTCGCCGCCTTCCATTCCTGCCGGGGCAGAGTGCCCTCGGGGGCCAGTTCCACCTCGGGCCGTATCCCGATCTCCCGCTTGAACTCCTCGGCGATGCGCCGGGCCAGCGTGGTCACGTCGCCGCCCGGCACGTGCCGCGGCTCCACCCGGACGAAGACCGTGTCCAGACCGCGCACCGAGCTGATCGACGTCGAGAACTCGCTGACCTCGTCGAAACCGCGGACCACGTCCTCGATCATCACCGGGGTGACCGACACCCCGCGGATCTTGCGCATGTCGTCGACCCGCCGGATGATCCCGCCGTCGTAGAAGTCCCAGGTCCTGCCGCACCCGCAGGCGGCGGCGGGCCGTTTGACGACCACGTCCTCGGTCCAGTGCCGGAACAGCTGCATGCCCTCGCGGGACAGCCCGGTGGTGACCCGCACCCCTTCCTCGCCGTAGCCGACCGGCAGCCCGGTCTCGGGGTGCAGCACCTCCTCGATCGTGGAGGGCTCGATGATGTGGCAGGCGCCCCGGCGCGACGGGCACTCGAACATGAAGACGCCGCCGAACTCGGTGGTGCCCGCGGCGTTGAAGACGCGCGCCCCGAAGGCCTCCTCGATGGTGCGCGTGGTGAACTTCGACCGGGGCTCGGCGCCCGCCAGGATGATCTTGACGTTCGCCTCCTTCGCCAGGTCGATGCCCATCTCCCGGGCGGTCTCGATCAGGCGCATCGCATAGCTCGGGGTGAGCCCGACGACCTCGATGCCGTAGTCCACGAGGAGCTTGATCCGCGTCCGCGAGTCGAGGCCGCCGGCCGGGACGACCGTGCAGCCCATCCGCTCCAGGCCGTAGTGCATCCCCCAGAAGCCCATGAACAGGCCGTACCCGAACGCCACCATGCCCTTGTGGTGCGGGCGCACGCCCATCGCGTACAGCGCCGTGCAGAAGGTGTCCGTCGACCAGGTCCAGTCGCCCGCCGTGTCGATGGTGCGGATCGGCGGATTGCCGCTGGTGCCGCTGGTCTGGTGGTGGCGGATGCCACGCGCCGGGTCGATCGACGGCCAGGTGCCGTACGGCGGCGCCTGCTGCTCGGCGGCGAGCAGGTCCGCCTTGTGCAGCAGCGGCACGCGCCGGACGTAGTCCTCCATCGAGGTGATGTCACCGGGCAGCCGCTCGCGCCAGAAGGGCGAGCGGGCGCGGGCGTGGTGGAGCGCCCGCTGTAGCCTGCGCCACTGCCACGCCTCGAGTTCGTGGCGCGGCATGGTCTCTGCCTTGGGGTTCCAGTACTCCACTTCGCCTCCGTCGCCGGTACGGTCCCCTGGGATCCTCCTCGGCGCGGGCCCGCCGCCGCATCTCCTGGTGTGCTCACCAGGGGCATCGGGGGGCGCGGAGGGCGCGGGGCGGCCGGGTCAGTCGGCGGTGATCACCACCTTGCCGATGTGGCCGGCGGCCTCGAGGTGCCGGAACGCGGCCCCGGCCTCCGAGAACGGGAACTCCCGGTCGATCACCGGCCGGATGCGCCGCTGTTCCAGGGCCCGGTTCATGGCCCGGAACATCTCCGCGCTGCCGACCTGGACGCCCTGCACGCACAGCACCTTGCGCAGCAGGGGGACCGGACTGATCCCGGTCCCGCCGCCCAGCACGCCGATGACGCTGATCCGGCCGCCGACCCGGGCCGCCGTGATCGACTGGCGCATGGTGCCCGCCCCGCCGACCTCGACGACGTGGTCGACGCCGCCCCCGGCCGATACGGCCGCGCGCGCGCCCCATTCGGGTTCCCGGGCGTGGTCGATCACTTCGGCCGCCCCCAGCTCGCGCAGCCGCTCCAGCTTGGCCGGGCTGCCGGAGGTCGAGATCACCCGTGCGCCGCCCGCAGCGGCGAACTGCAGCGCGAACACCGACACGCCGCCGCTGCCCAGGGTGAGCACCGTCTGGCCGGGGTGCAGCCCGCCGACCTCGACGACCGCCTGCCACGCGGTGAGCGCGGCGCACGGCAGGGTGGCGGCCTCGGCGAAGCCGAGATGGGCGGGGGCGGCGACGACCGCCTCCTCGTCGAAGACCACGTACTCGGCGAGGACGCCGTCGACGGACCCGCCGAGGGCCCGGTCGACCCGGGGGCGTCCCGAGCGCCAGTCGGGCAGGAACAGCCCGGCGACCGCGTCCCCGGGCCGCCAGGCGGTGACCTCCGGGCCGGTCTCGACGACCTCGCCCGCCCCGTCCGACAGCGGTACGAGGCCGGGCGCGATGTCACGGCTGTAGCGTCCGTGCGCGATCAGCAGGTCGCGGTGGTTGAGGGACCAGGCCCGCATCCGGACCAGCACCTGGCGCGGGCCGGGCCGAGGGATCTCGCACCTCTCCTCGCGCAGCGAGGCCGGGCCGTCGAAGCCGGTGAGCCGGTAACGCCTCACGCGGCGACGCCGCTGTCCTGCCGGGACGGGAACGCCGCGGTCGCGCGCACAAAGTTGTGGATCATGCGCATGCCGCCCTCCGTCCGGATGGACTCCGGGTGGAACTGCACCGACTCCACCGGCAGCGTCCGGTGCCGGAGCCCCATCACGTAGCCGTCGTCGACGGAGGTCGCGCTCACTTCCAGGACCGGCGGAAGACTGTCCTCGACCACCACGAGCGAGTGGTAGCGGGTGGCCTGGAAGCCCTCGGGCATGCCCTCGAAGAGGCCGCGGCCGTCGTGGCTGACCCGGCTGGTCTTGCCGTGCATCAGGTGCTCCGCCGGGACCACGGTCGCCCCGTAGGCCCGCCCGATCGCCTGGTGGCCGAGACAGACGCCGAGGATGGGCAGCCGGCCCGCGAAGGCGCGCACCAGCTCCACGTGCCCGCTGACGTCCGGGTGGCCGGGGCCGGGACCGAGCAGCAGCGCGTCCGGCCGCAGCTCCGCCACCTGCTGCTCGCTCAGGGTGTGGGAGCGCGCCATGACCGGTTCGGCCCCGGCGGACATCAGGTACTGCCGCAGGATGTCGACGAAGCTGTCGAAGGCGTCCACGACGAGGACCCGGGGCCCGGGGCCCGACCGCCCGACGCCGCTGTTCAGTGCGGTCACGCTCACAGCAGTCCCTTTCCGGTCACCGCCCAGTAGGCGGCGCTCATCTTCGCTAGCGTCTCGGTCCATTCGCGTTCCGGAACGGAGTCGGCGACCACGCCGGCGGAGGCCCGGGTGCGGTACATGCCGTCCTCGTGGAACAAGGTGCGGATGCACAGGGCGAGGTTGGTGTAGCCGCCGACGTCGATCACGCCGATCGCGCCCGCGTACAGACCTCGGCGGCTGCGCTCGATCTGCTCGATGATCTCCATGGCCCGGATCTTCGGCGTCCCGGTCATCGTGCCCGCGGGGAACAGCGCGGCGATGATGTCGTAGGTGTCACGGTCCGGCTCGGCCTCGCCCACCACCGTCGAGACCAGGTGCAGCACGTGCGAGTAGCGTTCGACGATCAGCTCGTCGGGCACCTCCAGGGTGTCCGCGCGGCAGATCCGGCCGATGTCGTTGCGGCACAGGTCCACCAGCATGATGTGCTCGGCGATCTCCTTCTCGTCGGCCAGCAGCCGGGCGCCCGCCGCCTCGTCGTCGCCGTCGCGCGGGACGGTGCCGGCGATCGGGCGCATGGTGACCGTGCGGTCCTCGACCCGGACGAACAGCTCCGGACTCGCGCCGAGCACGGTCTGCCCCCGGACGTGCGCCAGGTACATGTACGGCGAGGCGTTGTGGGTGCGCATCCGCTGGTAGACGTCGATCGGGTCGACGGAGCTGCGGATGGTCAGCTCGTGGCCGAGCTGCACCTGGTAGATGTCGCCGACGGCGATGTGCTTCAGGGCCCGTTCGACGTCGCGGCGGTACGCGTCGGGGTCGGTGTCGTCCGAGGCGGCCGAGGCCGGCACGGGGCCCGCGGGGGGCACCGGATGCTCCGCCTCGGCCCGGGCGAGCAGCGCCGTCACCTCGGCCGGGTCGAACGCCCGCCAGTGGTCGGACTCGTGCAGGAGGAGTTCCCCCTCGCCGCTGTCGAGGTCGATCACCACACAGCCCTGGTGCAGCACCAGGTGGACGTCGGGCAGCGGGGGGCGCTCGTCGATGACGTACGGCAGGTCCTCGATGTAGCGGACCGTGTCGTAGCCGAAGTAGCCGAGGAAACCGAAGCGGAACCGGTTCGGCGAGCCCTCCGCGTCGAACAGCGCGTGCAGCTCCCGCAGGACCCGCCACAGGTCGCGGCGCGCGCGCAGCCGCAGTTCGCCGTCGGTCGCGTCGAGCAGCGGGGCGATCCGCCGCAACAGCGCCTCGCGCAGGGACGGTTCGCCGTCGACGCTGACGGTGCTGTCCGTGACGGACAGCGAGAGCAGCTCGCCGAAGCCGACGAACTGGTACTTGCGGTCGCGGTCCGGTCCCGCGGCCGACTCGAGCAGGTACACCTGCTCCTTGCCGAAGCGGTGGGCGAGCGCCTGGTGCACCGGAAGCGTCGGGTACGACGGCAGGACCTCGCGGCGGGTGGTCACCCGGATCGCGGCGGGCTCCGGCCTGGGGTCGGGCATGGTGGATCCTCTCCGCTCAGGTGGTGATCGCGTACCGGTGAGCGACCTGACGCGCCACCAGCACCGACGTGTCCAGGGGGGCCCGGTCGTCCAGCACGCGCGCCGCCTTCCAGCTGACGAAGGAGCCGGTGTGGGTCACCGGGTCCAGCTCGTCCTCCACGACGACCGTCGCGTCGAGGCCGGTCAGCGCGCCCAGCCGGACGGCGACGCCGGCGGTGGTGCCGTCCCGGTCGGGGTGGCCCGGCAGCAGGTCGAGCCGTACGGTGACGCGGTCGCCGCCCGCCTCGTCGTGGTCGATGACGACCTGGTAGCCGAGGCAGCCGGAGACCGTGTCCAGGACCGCGGTCTCCAGCTCGGCGGGCTGGAGCACGGCGTTGCCGAGCCGGATGCGGTCGGCGGCCCGGCCGACCACCTCGACGACGTCGCCGGGCAGCGGGGCGCCGGGCGGCGCCCCGCCGATCCGGACCAGGTCGCCGGTGCGGTAACGGATCAGCGGCTTGATGCCGTCGACCAGCATGGTCAGGACCAGCTCGCCCTCGCCCCGGGTGCCGAGGAACTCCCCGGTGTCCGGGTCGACCAGCTCGAAGAGGTAGTTGGGCTGCGACAGGTGGAGCTGCCCGGTGTCGGCGCCGGTCGCGATGCACAGCGACTCCTGGGAGCCGTACAGCGTCGGCCGGACCTGGGCGTGCGGCCACACCGTGGCGACGTTGGCGGCGAACTCGGGGGTGCAGATCTCGCCGAGCACGAGGAACAGCTTCACCGGCAGCCGTGCCAGGTCGTAGCCGTAGTGCAGGGCGGCCTTGGCGAGGCTCAGACAGAGCGCGGGGGCGCAGACGATCACCTCGACGCCGAGGTCCTCGATCAGGCGCAGCGCCTTCTGGAAGCCGACGCGCGGCGACTCCGGCCAGATCTTGACGTGGCAGGCGCCCAGCGCGGCGGTCACCGAGGTGAACACGTCGCCGAAGGCGTACAGCTCCGAGGGGCCCATCAGACCGACGACGGGCATCCGGTCGCCGAAGTGCGCGCGCAGCACGCGCCGCCACGACTCCTCCACGGCCGCGTTGCTGGTCGCGATGTCCCGGGCGCCGCGCGGGCAGGGCGTGGACGGCCCGGTGGTGCCGGTCGTCTCGTAGAAGACGGCCGCGTCGGCCGGACTGCCGGAGAGCACGTCGTACATCTCGCGGCGCAGGTCGTCCTTGGTGGTGAAGGGGAGCGCGGCGAGGGTGGCCGGGGTGACCCGGGTGACGTCCACGCCGGCGAGGTGGCGGCGGTAGAACGGCGAGCGCTCGGTGACGTGCCGCAGGACGGCGGTCAGCCGCTCGCTCCGCCAGCGCTCCAGTTCCTCGTCGCCCAGGGTGCCGTCGTGGAAGGCGCGCGACAGCGGCTCGTACGACTCCCAGAAGGCGGGCAGGCCCGGGTCGCCGGCGGCGAGTGGGGCGGCGGTGCTCATACGGCGCTCACCAGCTCGTTCAGCGGCAGGCCGACCCGCTCGTTGCGGTCGCCGCCGGCCAGCGCGTCACGGCCGGTCAGCTCGCGGTGCTCGCGCAGCAGCGCGATCATGTCGGACATGCGGTCGACCAGGCGCTCGACGTTGCGCAGCCCCTCCTCGTCCTTGGCGGCGTCGCCGCGGTGCAGCGCGTGCACGGTCGCGGGGAAGCCGCTGCCGACCAGGATCATCCGGTTGAGCAGGGCGTTGACGGTCAGCTGGGCCCACACCTCGCCCGCGCTGTAGCGGCGGGCGACGGAGATGATCCCCGCGACCTTGTTGCTCAGCGGGCGGTCGAAGCGCAGATAGCCGACCCCGGCCCGCTCGATGAAGGTCTGCATGAGGCTCGCCGTGCCGAAGCCGTGCACCGGGGCGGCGAAGACGATGCCGTCGGCCTCGATCATCCTGCGCACCACGGAGGGGATGTCGTCGCCCACGGCGCAGACGACCGTGCGGTCGTTGCAGTCGCCGCACGGACCGCACCGCTCCATCCGGACGTTCCGCAGGTCGACGACCTCGAACTCGACGCCGAGCGCACGGGCGTGCGCCGCGGCGTGCCGGAGCACGTCCGCGGTGTTGCCGTCCCGCTCGGAGCCGTTGATGGCGAGGATCTTCGGTGCTGCGGTCATGGTGATGCCTCCTAGGAATCGGGCGGCGGTGACGGGGTGGGCAGCGCCGGGCGCTGCCGGGCGTCGCGGGGGCAGGGGCACCCCGGTCGTGACGGGCGCACCGGACCGGTCGTCGGAATCGTCGCGGCTGGGGACAGACCGCGCATCTCCTTGCGTGCTTGTTTGAAACCGCACGTGAGAAGGGAGTCGACGGAGGCTCGGAGGGCATGCCCGAGGGGCGCGGCGCGCTCGGCGCCGCGCCCCTCGGGCCCCGGTCTCAGACCTCGGTGCGTTCCGCCGCGGGGGCCGCGGCCGTCGCCTCCGTCCTCGCCGGCTCCGGCGTGCCGGGCCGTTCCGCCGGGTCCTTCTCCCGCAGCTTGAAGGCGACGGCGACCGCCACGGCGGCCACCGCGGCGGACGCGACCCAGCTGACCGTGTGCAGCGAGCTGGTGAAGGCGTCGTGGGACGCCGTCACCAGGTCCTGGGCGGTGCCGCCGGACAGCTCGCGGGCGGCGGCGGTGCCACCGGCCACGGTCTCCTGGGCGGCCTCGGCCAGCGGCGCGGGCAGCGAGGCGGGGACCTGTCCGGCCATCTCGTCCCGGTAGAACGCGGCGCCCAGGGTGCCGAGGAAGGCGAGACCGAGCGTCGATCCCAGCACGTTGCTGCTCTCGGACAGCGAGGCCGCGGAGCCCGCCTTCTCCACCGGCACGGCACCCACCACGAGCCCGGTGCCGAGCGCGAACAGCGGGCCGACGCCGAAGGCGACGAGCGCGATGCAGACGACGACCCCGAGGACCGAGCCGTCGTCGCCGACCTGGGTGAGGCCGAGCAGCGCGAGGAAGGAGACGCACAGTCCGCCCACCATCGCGGTCAGCGGCTTCACCCAGCGCAGGAACAGCGGGGCGAGCAGCACGCCCGCGGCGATGCCGCCGCCCGTCGGGGCCTGCCAGAGCCCTGCCGCGGTCGGGCTCAGCTCCGCCACGGTCACGATGTACTGACTGGTGAGGAACGAGGTGCCGGCGAAGGCGCCGGAGGCCACGGCCATGCCCGCGAGCGAGAAGGAGAAGGCCGGTCTGCCGAACAGCCTCAGGTCCACGAGCGGGGAGGCGAGGGTGCGCTGGCGGCGCAGGAACACCGCGCCCGCGCCGAGCCCGACGGCCAGCGACAGCAGCGCCAGCGGGGTCGAGCTGTGGGCGCCGCCCGCGGCGAGCTCCTTGACGCCGTAGATCACCGGGAGGATCGCGAGCAGCGACAGCCCCACGCTGATCAGGTCGAGCGGGCCGCTCGCCCGGCCCGTGCGGTACTCGGGGAGCAGCAGCGGTCCGGCCACCAGCAGCACCACCATCACGGGGACGCCGAGGAGGAAGACCGAGCCCCACCAGAAGTGGTCCAGCATCAGTCCGCCGACCAGCGGACCGACGGCCGACCCGCCGAACTGGCAGGTCGCCCAGAGCGAGATCGCGATGCCGCGCTCCCGGTCGTCGCGGAACATGTTGCTGATCAGCGCGAGGGTGGAGGGGTTGAGCGTGGCACCGGCGATGCCCAGCAGGGCGCGGGCCGCGATCAGCATGCCGGGGCTGCTCGCGTAGGCGGCGAGCAGGGAAGCCGCGCCGAACGCGGCGGCACCGATCAGCAGCAGCTTGCGCCGCCCGATCCGGTCGCCCAGGTTTCCCATGGTGATGAGGAACCCGGCGAGCATGAACCCGTAGATGTCGGTGATCCACAGCTGCTCGGTGCCGCTGGTGCCCAGGTCATCGCTGAGCTGGGGCAGCGCGAGGAACAGGACGCCGATGTCGAGTGCGATCAGCAGGGTCGGCAGGGCCAGGACGCCGAGGCCGATCCACTCGCGTCGTCCCGCCTTCGCCCCGGCGACGGCCTGGGCTGCGTTCGTCATGACGGATACCTTTCTGCCGGCGGTCCGTTCAGACCCCGGCGACGGCCTGGGTGACGATCTCGCTGACGCGCTCGAAGGCGCTCGCCTCGGTCGGGTTGAAACGGTTCTTGGTGAGGGCGAAGGCGACCTTGGTGCGGGTGTCGGCGTAGGCGCCGCTGCCGCCCATGCCCTGGGCGCCGAAGACGTTCAGGGACTCCTGCGGGTCGCCGCCCGGACGGCCGAGGAAGTAGCCGAGGCCCTTCGGGGAGGGTGCGAACACGACCTGGTCGAGATCGGCGACGGCCACCGCGCTGATCTGCTCCAGACGCTCCTGCGAGACGAGGCGGACCCCGTCCACCTCGCCCAGCAGGGCCGCGTACATCTTGGCGACGCCGCGGGCGGTCATCGTGCCGCCGGCCGGGATGTCGGAGGCGAGGATGTCGGCGCGGTTGCCGTAGGAGGCGCTGGGCATGATGGCCGGCGGTGCCGCCTTGAGCAGCGGGAAGTCCTCCGGCATGTCACCGAAGGCGGCGGGGTCGATCGGGGCGTCCTCCAGGCGGGCCAGCAGGCCCTGCTCGGCCTGCGGGACGCCGAGGTAGAGCTCCTTGGAGATGCCGAGCGGGGTCGAGACCTCCTCGAGCAGCACCTGCGAGATCGGCTTGCCGGTCGCCCGGCGGACGATCTCGCCGAGCAGGTAGCCGAAGGTGACCGCGTGGTAGCCGGTCTGGGTGCCGGGCTCCCACCAGGGCTCGGCGGACGCGACGATGGACGTCATCTTGTCCCAGTCGGTCAGGTCGTCCGGGGTGATGTCGCCCGGCAGACCGGGGACGCCCGCGGAGTGGGTCAGGGCGTGCCCGACCGTCGCGTTCTCCTTGCCGTGCACGCCGAACTCGGGCCACAGCTCGACGATGCGGGTGTCGTAGTCGAAGAGGCCCTTCTCGACCAGGGTGTGCACGACGGTGGCCGTGACGCCCTTGCCGGTGGAGGCGCTCCAGAACGGGGTGTCGGAGGTGACCGCGCGGCCGGTCTCCGGGTCGGCGACACCGGAGACGGCGTCGACGACGAGCTCGCCGTCCACGTAGACGGCCGCCTGCAGGCCGGTCTCGGCACCCGACTCGGTCAGCTCGTCCAGCACGGTCTGCACGTGCTTCTGAAGGTCGCTCATGTCTCTCTTTCCTCGTGTGCGTGGTGCGGGGTGGGGGGAAGGCCCGTCAGAGGAGGTCCGACGTGCCGGTCATGGCATCGGACCGGAACAGCCCGTCCGGGTCGTACGCCAGACGGACGCGGTCCACGGCGGCGATGGCCGCCTCGTCCAGATGGCCCTGCGGCTGGTCGGGACTCTCCACGAATCCCGGCGCGGTGCGACCGGTGTCCCAGGGGGCGAGCGCGGCGCGCAGGCGCGCGCAGCGCTCCCGGATCGCGGGCGCCGGATGCAGGCCGGGGAGGCCCGCGGCCATGACGGCGTAGGCGGCCGGCAGATGGTCGAGGACACCGCCGTGCGGGGCCGGCTCCGCCAGCGCGCCGCCGAGCTGCCGCAGTTCGGCGGCGACCAGGGGCGACGCGGAGTCCGGTCCGACCGCGTGGAGCAGGGCCTCGGCCCCCTCCCCGCGCAGGTCGCCGACGAGCAGGTGGTCGCCGAGCACCTCCACCGGACCCGGCGGGTCCTGGTGGGCCTGCGCGACCGCCGGGGTGGCGCCGGGCGCCCAGCTGTCCTCCAGCGGGGCGGCGACGGCGCGCAACGGCCCCAGCAGGTCGTCGGCCTGGCGTCCGGCGGTCGCCAGATCGCCCTCGGCCGGGGCGAGCACCGCACCGGCCACGCACACCACGGGCCCCGAGCGCAGCTCGACCGGGATCTCGGGCACCGGTGGCAGGTTCATGATCCGCAGCGAGGTGGACACCTCGCGCGGCGCGTCGGCGGCCCACTCGAGCCACCGTCCGAGCAGCCGCTCGGCGTGCCGGCCGGCCCAGAAGGCCGCCCCGGTGACCACCCCGGCGGCCGGGAACAGTTCCAGCTCCACCCCGGTGACCACACCGAGTCCGCCGCCGCCGCCGCGCAGCGCCCACAGCAGCTCCGGCTCGTGGCCGGCGTCGACCCGGCGCACCTCGCCGTCGGCGGTCACGACCTCGGCGGCCGTCACCCCGTTGGCCGCGATGCCGGTCCTGCGGCCGTACAGGCTCACTCCGCCGCGCAGCAGATAGCCGACGGCGCCGACGGTCGGCGACGTGCCGTGCGCGGCGGCCAGGCCGTGCACGGCCGCCGCGGCCACCACCTCGGCCCAGCGGGTGCCGGCCGGGATCCAGGCGGTGCGGCGCGCGGGGTCGACCCGGACCCCGCCGCCGAGCTCGGTGCGGATCAGCAGCTGGCCGTCCATCGGCCGGGCCGCCCCGGCGGAGTGACCGGTGGTGTGCACCCGGACCGGCAGGCCGGCGGCGCGCCCGTACCGTACGGCCGCGCGCACCTCGCCGACCGTACGGGCGGTCAGCGCCGCCGCGGGGCGGGCCGGCGCGGCCTCGTTGAAGACGGCCGCGGCACGCGCGTACTCCGGCTCGCCGGGCAGCGCGGGCCGGATGTCCGCGGCGGCGGGGGCGGTCACGAGGGGGAGCCTTCGGTGACGCCGAAGCGGACCTTGGCGTACTCGCGGGTGGCGACGCTCTGCAGCAGCACGCCGATCCCGGAGTGGCTGTGCTGGGTCGACATGTCGCGCCAGATCCGCTCGATCCGCTCGCCGGAGCGCACCGCGCTCGACCCGGCGGTCGGGAACAGGTGCCGCTCCACCGCGCCCCAGGCGAGCTTCAGCACCTCGCGGCAGATGGTGGCGAGCCGCAGGTCCTCCTCACGGGTGAAGTCCTCCGGCGCCCCGGCGCACAGCTCCTCCCACTGGCGCACGGCGTGCAGCAGCGCCGCCTCGGCGGTCGCGATCATGCCCGAGGCGTGCCCGTACCAGTACTGGTAGTCGGGGTCCTCGGCGCGCGAGGTGCCGGTGAAGATGGTGGTGCGCGAGCGCATCAGCTCCTCGTAGGCGTCCAGCGCGCCCTGCGCCATGCCCACCGCCACGGCGGCCGACTCCAGCAGCATGAAGCTCAGCGGGCCGCCGCCGTACTGCCCGTTGCCGTGCAGGGCCCGGCCGGGCGTGCCGGCGCTGACGTCGACCTCGCTCAGGTGGGTGGCCTCGATGGCGTAGTGCGCCGGGACCCGCCCGCCCCGGAAGGAGACGCTGTGCGAGCCGCTGCCCTTCAGGCCGAGCTGGCGGCCCCAGTCGTCCAGCATCGTCCACTCGGAGCGCGGGGCGACGAACAGCAGCAGCTTCGGCTCCGCGCCCCCGCCGGACTCCTCGTCCTCGATGACGGTGTGCCCGATGAAGTGCGTGGCGTAGGGGGCCCCGGAGCAGTAGGGGAAGGTGCCGTCGACGATCCAGCCGCCGTCGGGGGCGCGCCGCGCGGTGCCGGACGGGGTGATGGTCGCCGGGCTGATGAAGTCCCCGTCGGCGAACAGCTCGGCCTGCGTGCGCTCCTCGAACAGCGAGGCGACGGCGAGGGAGTGCGCCGCGCCCAGGCAGTACATCCAGCCCGTCGACGGGCAGCCCCGGGACAGGGCCATCGTGACCTTGAGGAAGGTCTCGGCGCCGAACTCGTACCCGCCGTACCTGCGGGGCACCAGGATCCGGTAGAGACCGGCCCGCGCGAAGTCCTCGTGGGTGTCGGCCGCGTAGTAGGTGCGCTGCTCGGTCTCCGCCTGCCGGGCCACGAGGCCGGCCGCGAGCCGCTCGGCGCGGCGCACCACCTCCTCGGGGGTGAGGTCCGGCTCCGGCGGCGCGGCGCAGACGCCCGGGACGTCCGTGGCGACGAGGGTGGTCATGGGGTGTCCTTCCCGTGTGGGCGTGTCAGGCCTGCGCGTGCGGGGCGACGTTGGCATTGCGGGAGAACACGTTCTCCGGGTCGTAGGCGTCCTTGACCGCCCGCAGCCGCTCGTACGTCCGCGGCGGGTAGACGGCGGCCAGGTCGTCGGCGTCCAGCTCGCTGAGGAAGCCGCTGTAGGCCCCCTCGGTGAACGGGGCGAGCGCCGACCAGAACGCGGTCAGCTCCGGCAGGGCGGCCTCGTTGTCGGCGCGCGGGCCGAGCTTGGCCGTGTTCACCAGGACCTCCGCGTCGCGGTGTCCGAACGCGGTGGCGTCGGCCGGCACCCGGCCCAGGGCCCCGCCCAGGCTGCGCAGCTCCACGAAGAGGTTGTCGAAGGCGGCCGCACCGGTGAGCAGGGTGTCGACCAGCTCGTCGGAGCACTCGCGCGCGAAGCGGTTGCGCACCATCGGCTCCCAGTCCGGCGGGAGCTCGCCCGCCTGGTCGAGCACCTCCGGGTAGGCGACCAGGTTGACGTCCTTGCTCTCCGGCGTGCCCAGTTCGAGCAGCGGGGCGATGGCGGCGCCCGCGGCGGCGACGTCGTCGCCCGCGTAGCAGACCAGGATGTTCACCGGCGCCGGGTCACCGCCGAACGACGGGAACAGCTGCACGTGCGAGGTCAGTTCCTCGGGCGCCTCGCGCAGCGCGCGGGCCCAGCCCTTCACCACCGAGGCCGCCTCGGCGGCGGGGTAGACGATGGAGCCGAAGTGCACCTTCGGCAGCGGCTTGGCGGCCACCTCGAAGGAGGTCACCACGCCGAAGTTGCCGCCGCCGCCGCGCAGCCCCCAGAACAGGTCGGCGTGCTCGTCGGCGGAGGCGCGCAGCACCCGGCCGTCCGCGGTGACGACCTCGGCCGCCACCAGGTTGTCGATTGCGAGACCGGTGGAGCGCACCGTCCAGCCGATGCCGCCGCCGACCAGCAGGCCGCCCACGCCCACCTGGTCGGTGTCGCCGGAGGAGAAGGACAGGCCGTGCTCCGCCAGCACCCGGGCCACCTGGCCCCACTGCGCGCCGGGGCCGACGCGGACCAGGCCGCGCCCGGCGTCGAGGACCTCCACGCCGTCCAGCGGCGAGACGTCGACGACCAGGCCGCCGACGTCGGTGCTCAGGCCCGCGTTGCTGTGGCCGCCGCTGCGCACCGAGACGCGCAGGCCCTGCTCGCGCGCGAACGCGAGGGCCAGGCGCACGTCCTCGGCGCCGTGACAGCGGACGACGACGTCCGGCCGCCCCTTGTGGACGAAGATGTCCTTCACGTCGTCGTAGGCGGCGTCGCCCGGCAGGACGACCTCGCCGGTGACGGACTCGGCCAGGGCGGTCGCCGCAGCGCTGTTCATGGGGTCTCCCGTGGTGGTTCGAGGTGGGCGTGGTCGCGTCCCGGCCGGGACGACCGGGTCAGTGGTGGAACTCGCCGCCGTTGACGTCCAGGCACTGCCCGGTGACGGCCCGGGACAGGTCGGACAGCAGGAACAGGACGCTGTCGGCGATCTCCTGCGGCTCGGGCAGCCTGCGCAGGTCGAGACCGGCCGCGACCTCGTCGTACACCTGCCGCTCGGGGACCCCGCGCTCGCCGGCGAGGTGGGCGAAGTAGCCCTGGAGGGCGGGCGCCCAGATGTATCCGGGGGCGACCGTGTTGACGCGGACGCCCTGCGGGCCGAGTTCGCTCGACAGGCTCTGGGCGAGCGCGAGCAGGCTCGCCTTCGCCATCTTGTACGTGCCGAAGAGCGGCTTGGAGTGCCGGATCGCGACCGAGTTGATCATGACGACGGAGCCCCCGGCCTCGGCGAGCGCCGGGGCGAACAGCCGGGTCAGCCGCAGCGCCGCGTACACGTTGGTCTCGAAGCCGGAGCGGATGTCGTCGATCGCCACGTCGGCGAGCGGCGCCATCGGAGGCACCGCGAAGGCGTTGTTGACCAGCCCGTCCACCCGGCCGAAGGTGTCCACGGCCGTCTTGACCAGCGCCTCGACGGCGGCCTCGTCGGTGATGTCGGTCGGTACGGCGAGGGCGCGGCGGCCGGTCTCCCCGACGGCCGCGGCGGTCTCCTCCAGCACGGAGGCGGTCCGCGCCGCGAGCACGACGTCGGCGCCCGCCCGCGCGGCACCCAGCGCCAGCGCCCGGCCGAGGCCGGGACCGACCCCGGACACCACCACGACCTTGTTCTTCAGCAGTTCGCTCACTTCGATCCCTGTTCCTTCTGTCCCTCGGGGCGCCGGCGGCGGCCGCTCAGACGATTTCCTTCAGCGGACGGTCGGCGGTGCGGTTCAGCCACCACTGGACGAGGAAGAGGTTGATGACCCAGCCGAGCCACGGCGCGGTGCCCGCGACCTGCCCCCAGATCGTCTGGTTCTGCACGCCGAGGCTCATCAGCAGGACGACGAAGACCCGGCCCCACACGATGTTGATGGCGAAGGCGAAGCTGTAGAGCATCCACATCCGGTGCGCCTGGACGCGCCCCTGCACCGCGCGGGTGAAGCCCATGCCGGTGGTGAACAGCCACAGCACGCCGCCGAGGGTGGTGCCGACCGAGGGGCCCATCGACAGCGGGGTGATGAAGAAGGCGAGCAGCGCGGACGGCAGGACGCCGGCGAAGACGTAGGCCCGGCCGATCAGCCGGTGCGCGGCGGGGTGGCTGCGGCGCAGCCACGGCCACAGCTGCAGCACGACCGTCACCAGCGCGATCGTGCCGGTGGCGATGTGGGCGACCAGCATCGGGTAGTGCTGCGGGGCGTCGGGCCGGATGGGTATGAGCGAGGCCTTCGGGTCCAGGCCCAGGTACGGCGGCCACACGAAGCTGAGGAACGCGAACACCACGACGCCGAGCGGCAGCACCCACGGGCGCCGCCACCACACCGGGGCGGCGGACCGCCTGGCCGCGGGGCGCGGCTCGACCACGTCCGGAGCCGGTCTCGTACGGGGAGCCGTGTCCAGGTTCTGCGCCACTGTGTTTCCTCCAGAGAGAAGTCCTGTGCGGGCCGGGTGGATCAGCCGACCCGGAAGCGGTGCGGCCCGCGCTGCCCGGGCACCAGGCCGAGGCAGTGGGCGTTGTGGTCGTCGAGGAGGAGCTGTGCCTCGGACCGGGCGAGGGCGAAGCGCTCGGCGGGGTCGGAGCCCGCGGTGAGCACGTCGTGCATCGCCGCGGTCAGCGTGTCCTGGATCCCGACGAAGTCGCCGACCAGCGCGCCGTCGGCGGCGGTCGTGCGTCCGTCGGCGGCGAGCTGGTCGAGGGCGGCCCGGTGGTGGGGGTTCGCCTCGAACCAGCCCTCGTCCTCCAGGAGTTCCCGGGCGGACTCGGTGACGGGGATGAAGCCGCTCGTCTTGTGGCGTTCGGCGGCGTTGCGGGGGGTCAGGAAGGTCAGGAGGAAGGCGAGCGCGGCGTCGCGGGCCGCGGGTTCGAGCCCGGCCGCGAGCCACAGCGAGTCGCCTCCGATGACGTTGCCCGCGCAGGGCACCTCGGCGCTGTGCGGCATGGGCGCCGCCACCACCTCGAAGCCCCCGTCGCGGCCCGCCTGCACCATCCGGTCGGCCTCCACGGAGGTGCTGAGCACGAACGCCACCCGCTGCTCGGCGAACGCGCGGTAGTTGCGCTCCCACGCCGGGTAGGTGTCGTCGCCCGCCGAGCGCAGACCGGAGTAGAGGTAGTGGCCGTCCGCGTGCAGCCCCTGCCACCAGCGGGCGAAGCGCAGCACCGCGGGGGAGTCGGCCTCGACGGCGGTGGCGCGCTCCGTCCGCCCGTTGCCGGGCGTGGCGAGCAGGGCGCCCTGCTGGGCGACCGCCTGCTGGAACAGCCAGCCGTGGTTGGGCCAGGTCACCCCGTGCGAGGGCCCGCCGTCCAGGCGCGCCACCGCCGCGCAGGCCGCGGTCAGCTCCTCCCAGGTGCGGGGCACGGAGCGCACCCCGGCGGCCTCCAGCACGGTGGTGTTGGCGTACAGCAGGGTCGTCGACGTCAGCGGAGGGAGGGCGAAGAGTCCCTCGCCGTCGAAGGTGTAGTAGTCCCGGGCGGCCGGCACCAGGTCGTCGAGGCGCACCGGCACGCCGAGGATCTCGTCGCGGTCGTCGATGGCCCGCTCCACGGAGGTGAACAGCGGCGAGCCGTCGGCCGCGAGCAGGTCGCGGGAGAGCTGCGTCGAGGTGTAGAAGCTCTGCACGATGGCCGGAGGACGCCCTTCGCGGGCGGCGCGGGCCACCTCCTCGGGGAGCTTCAGGTGGTCGACGCCGCGGACCTCGACCCGCACCCCGGGGTGGGTCCGCTCGAACTCCCCGGCCAGTTCCCTGGTCTCGCTCAGGAACATCGGAACGACCGGGTAGTCGTTGAGCCAGACGTCGAGAACGACCTGGTCGGGCATGGGGTTCGGCCTCCGCTCGGGGGAACTGCGAAAGACAGTCGGCGCCCATTCTTCGCGAGCGGAACGGGCCCTGCATCTTCTGCCGTGCTCTCAAGGCGGCAATCTGGGATAAGGCCCCGCCGGGTCCGTGGTGCCAGACTCGCTGCCCTGGGCGAGGAGAGGAACACCATGGCTGAAGAGCGCCGCAGGACACGCCCGTTCACCGGCGATGAGTACGTGGAGAGCCTGCGCGACGGCCGCGAGGTCTACATCTACGGGGACAAGGTCAAGGACGTCACGACGCATCCGGCCTTCCACAACCCGATCCGGATGACCGCCCGCCTCTACGACGCGCTGCACGACCCGGAGCGCCGGCCCGTCCTCACCGCCCCCACCGACACCGGCAGCGACGGCTACACGCACCGCTTCTTCACCACGCCCCGTTCGGTCGACGACCTCGTCGCCGACCAGAAGGCCATCGCCGAGTGGTCCCGGCTCAGCTACGGCTGGATGGGCCGCAGCCCCGACTACAAGGCGTCGTTCCTCGGCACGCTCGGGGCGAACGCGGACTTCTACGGTCCGTTCGCGGACAACGCGCGGCGCTGGTACCGGGAGTCGCAGGAGAAGGTCCTCTACTGGAACCACGCGATCGTCCACCCGCCGGTCGACCGCAACCTCCCCCCGGACCAGGTCAAGGACGTGTTCGTGCACGTCGAGAAGGAGACCGACGCCGGACTGGTGGTCAGCGGCGCCAAGGTGGTGGCGACCGGCTCGGCGCTCACCCACTACAACTTCATCGCCCACTACGGGCTGCCCGTCAAGGAACGCGAGTTCGCGCTGGTCGCGACCGTTCCGATGGACGCGCCCGGCCTGAAGCTGATCTGCCGCCCGTCCTACTCCGCCACGGCCGCCCTGGCCGGCACCCCCTTCGACTACCCGCTGAGCTCGCGCCTCGACGAGAACGACACGATCCTCGTCATGGACAAGGTGCTCATCCCCTGGGAGAACGTCTTCATCTACGGGGACCTGGGCAAGGTCCAGATGTTCACCGCCAAGTCCGGCTTCCCCGAGCGGTTCACCTTCCACGGCTGCACCCGCCTCGCGGTGAAGCTGGAGTTCCTCGCCGGGCTCCTCGCCAAGGCCCTGGAGGTCACCGGCACCAGCGAGTTCCGCGGCGTGCAGAGCCGCCTCGGCGAGGTGCTCGCCTGGCGCAACCTGTTCTGGGGGCTCTCCGACGCCGCCGCCCGCAACCCCGTGGAGTGGAAGAACGGCGCCCTGCTGCCCAATCCCGAGTACGGCATGGCCTACCGCTGGTTCATGCAGATCGGCTATCCGCGCATCAAGGAGATCGTCCAGCAGGACGTCGCCAGCGGACTGATCTACGTCAATTCCAGCGCCGACGACTTCGCCAACCCCGAGATCCGCCCCTATCTCGACAAGTACGTGCGCGGCTCGGGCGGCACGGACGCCGAGGGGCGCATCAAGGTCATGAAGCTGCTCTGGGACGCGGTGGGCACCGAATTCGGCGGCCGCCACGAACTGTACGAGCGCAATTACGCGGGAAGCCACGAGAACACCCGTGTCGAGCTGCTCTTCTCCCAGACCGTCAGCGGCCAATTGGACCAGTACAAGAGTTTCGTCGACGACTGCATGAGCGAGTACGACCTGGACGGCTGGACCGTCCCGGACCTCTCCTCCTTCGACGAGCTCAGGAAGACCAGGAACGAAGCGTTCCGTGACTGAGGGGAACACACCCGTGACGAACAGTGTCGAGGAGACCGCCACCCGCATCTGGACGGACATCCTGCGTCCGGCCGCGGGCCAGGAGGAGCGCACCTTCTTCGCCCTCGGCGGCCAGTCGGTGTCCGCCGTGCGGATCGTGGCCCGGGTCGAGTCGGACCTCGGTGCCGAGCTCGACATCCGCGTCCTGTTCGAGGACCCGGACCTGGCCGCCTTCCGGCAGGCCGTCGGCGAGGCCGTCGGCGCCGCGGCGGAGAGCAGGGCCGCGTGACCGTCGCCGACCTCGCGCCGGCCGAAGGGTTCCCGCTCGCGGTCCAGCAGGAGTTCCTCTGCCTGTGGGACAAGGGCGACGACATGGGACCGTTCGGCCCCCGCTTCCACATCGTCGACGGCTGGCGGGTGGCCGGCCGCATCGACACCGCGCTGCTGCAGGCCGCGCTCGACGACGTCGTCGTCCGGCACGAGGCGCTGCGCACCACCGTCGTCCGGGACGCCGAGCCGCGCCACCAGCGGATCCTCGCCCCCGCGCCGGTGCCGCTGGAGGTCCGGGAGCTGCCCGCGACCGACCCGGCGGACGAGGAGGGCCGCCACCTCGCCGGCGAGGAGCTGCTCAACGAACTCGCCGCCGACACCATCGGCGTCCGCCGCATGCCGCTGCTGCGCGCGGTCCTCGGCCGCTTCGACGACGAGGACGCCGTCCTCGCGCTGATCGCCCACCACACCGCCGTCGACGCCTGGTCGATGCAGGTCATCCTGCGCGACCTCGCCACCCTCTACGCCCGGCGCGCCGGAGCCGACCTGCCGCCGCTCGCCCCCGCGCCGCAGTACCGCGAGTACGCGCACTGGCAGCGCTCCGACGAGGCCCGCGAGGCCGAGCGGTCCGCCCGCGCGTTCTGGCGCACCAGGCTCGACGGCGCCCGCGCCCTCGCGCTGCCCACCGACCGGACCCGCAGCGAGGCACCGGACTTCTCCACCTCCTGGCACCGGTTCGGCTGGGGCACCCGGCTGCGCGAGCAGGTGACGACGCTGGCCGCGGGCACCCGCAGCTCGGCCTTCATCGTGCTGCTCGCCGCCTTCAACGTCTTCCTCAACCGGCAGACCGGCGACACCGACGTCGTGGTGCCCACCTTCACCCCGGGCCGCGGCCAGGCCCGCTTCCAGGACGCCGTCGGCTCCTTCTTCAACTTCCTGCCGCTGCGCACCGACCTGACCGGCTGCGCCACCTTCCACGACGTGCTCGCCCGCACCCGCGAGAGCTGCCTGGACGCCTACACCCGGGAGATCCCGCTGGCGCACGTCCTGGACGAGGCGCCCGAGCTCATGGCCCGGGTCGGCGTCGACGGCCTGGCGTCCTGCGTCTTCCAGGTCATCCAGACGCCGTTCACGATGGCGGGGGAGCGGATCGGACCGCTCGCCTACCGCGCCGTGCGCCGCAAGGTGCTCTCGCAGAGCGTCGGCTCGGACATCCCCGACGGCACCCTGCTGTGCCTGGAGGTCTCCCCGACCGGAGAGCTCATCGGAGAGCTCGGCTTCAGCAGCAACCTCTACGACGAGAGCACCGTCCGGCGTCTGGTCGCCGGCTTCCGCGACGTCCTGAGCGAGCTGGTGAGCGCCCCCGGCGCCCCGCTGCCGGCCCCCACCGATTTCCCCTCAGCCCCGAACCAGGAGTGACGACAGGTGAAGTTCCTGCTCATCATGCACATGAACCCCGTCCTGTGGGACAAGCTCTCCGAAGAGGAGCAGCAGGAGGTCTTCGACGGCCACGACCGCTTCCAGGAGATCATCCGCGCCAGCGGTGAGATGGTCGGCACCAAGGCCCTCGACGCCCCCGCGAACACCGCCACCGTCACCGTCAGGGACGGCGCCGTCCGGTCCGTCGAAGGGCCGTACGTGCCGGGCGAATCCTTCCTGTGCGGCTACTACGTCGTCGACGTCGCCTCCAAGGAGCGCGCCGTCGAGCTCGCGGCCCTCATCCCCGACGCGAAGCTGACCGCCGTGGAGGTCCGCGAGGTCGTCCACGACGACGGCGCCGAGTAACTCCCGCGGGAGACGACGGAGGGGGCCCACCGCGTGAGCGGTGGGCCCCCTCCGTCGTCTCCCGCGTCGCGGGGACGAAGGACGTTCAGGCGCGAGGCCTGCGGACCGTGACGATGCTGTACGCGATGCGCTCGGAGCCCGGGCTGAAGAAGTCGGACATCGCCTCCTTGAGCCCGGCGACCGCCTCGTCGCCGAAGGCCGCGCGCAGCGTCTCCCGGCCCTCCTCGGCGGCCTCCACGTACTTCGGCCCCATGCCGAACACGCGCGGGCCGCACTGGGTCCACTCCTCGACGTGGAAACCCGCCGCGCGCAGCGCCACCAGCCACTCCTCGACCGGCTGGAGCAGCGGCAGGGCCAGCTTCTCGGCGAGCGCGTCCCGCTCGTCCCGCGGCACGCCCGGGGCCAGCGTGTAGTCGGTCATCGTCAGGGCACCGCCCGGCCGCACCACCCGGAACAGCTCGGCGAGCGCCGCGGCCAGGTCCGGCGCGTACTGCAGCGACTCCATCGCCATCACGGCGTCGAACGAGCCGTCGGCGTGGTGGCCGAGCTCGGCGTAGCTGCCGTGCTCGAACCGGAGCCGGCCGGACAGGCCGCGCGCGGCGGCCTTCTCCGTGCCGGCACCGGCCTCGAAGCCGCTGACCGTCACGCCCGTGACGTCGGCGCCGGTCTCCTCGGCGACCAGCAGTGCCGGCCCGCCGGGCCCGCAGCCCGCGTCGAGGACCCGCTGGCCGGCCCGTACGCCGAGCACGTCGACGACCTTGCGGGTCAGCCGGCGCGACGCCTCCGCCATCGGGGTGTCGTCGTCCGGACCGAACCAGTAGCTCAGGTGCGCCTGGCCCTCGTTGAAGACGTCGGAGACCGGGGACGACTGGTCCCAGCGCTCCCCCTCGCGGGTCGCCCGCGCGATCGTTGTGCTCATCTCTCCTGCTCCCGGCGGTGACGACGGATCGGTGGCGGATCAGTAGGTGACGACGGCCCGGAACCGGACCTCGCCCTTGGCGGCCAGGGCGACCGCCTCGGCGATCCGCTCCTTGGGGAAGACCTCGACGATCGGGTCGACCTTGCCCTCGGCGACCAGCCGCAGCGCCTCGGTGAGCTGCTCGAGACCGTTGTGGGTGGCGCCGATGATCTGCTGGCGCTGTGCCCAGACCGGGCTGGTCGGCCCGATCGAGAAGGACCCCTCGGGGTCGATGGTGGCGAGCACCAGACGGCCGTTGGGGCGCAGCCCCTGCAGCGCGTCGGTGGCCGCCTCGTACGAGGTGCCGGTCACCAGGATCACGTCGGCGCCGCCCGCGGCGGCCAGCTCCGCGCCGTCGGCCACGACGGTGGAGGCACCCAGCTCGCGGGCCAGGTCGTGCTTGTCGGGGGAGCGGGTGACCGCGACCGTGTCGAAACCGCAGGCCCGGGAGAACTGCAGCGCCAGGTGGCCGAGGCCGCCGATGCCGAGGACCGCCACCCGCTCGTGCGGCTTGGGGTCGGCGGCGCGCAGCGCGCTCCACGAGGTGTAGCCGGCGCACAGCACGGGCGCCGCCTGGACGTAGCTCACCTCGTCGGGCAGCAGCACCGTCGAGTCCGCGAGCACGGCGACGTACTCGGCGTGGTGGCCGGGGACGGTCAGACCGCTCATCACGGGCGCCGCGCAGTTCATGCCGGACTGGCCGGTCAGCGGCAGGTCGAGCCTGCAGTAGTCGCAGGTCCCGCAGGTGCCCTGCACCCAGGTCGCACCGACCCGGTCACCGACCTTGCGGTGGGTGACGCCGGGCCCCACGGCGACGACGTCGCCCGCCCCCTCGTGGCCGACCACCACCGGGTCGAACCCGGGGAACGGGAAGTGGCCGTCGGTCAGCCAGAGGTCGTTGTGGCACAGGCCGCTGGCCCGCACCCGGATCAGCACCTGACCGGGGCCGGGCTGCGGCACCGGGACGTCCCGCAGCTCCCAGGTGGCACCCACCTCGGGCACCACGGCGGCCTTCATGGTCCTCGGGCGGGCGTCGAGCAGCACCGGCAGCTCGGCGACGCCGTTCATGATGAACGTGCCCTGCGGGGCGATGGACTCGGCCGGCACGGCCAGGCCGAGGTGCGGGAACCGCTCGAACAGCGAGGCCAGTGCGATCTCGGCCTCCAGCAGGGCCAGCGGCTGGCCGATGCAGCGGTAGATGGCGTGCCCGAAGGAGAGGCTCTCCTTGTCGGCGCGCGTGATGTCGAAACGGTCGGCGTCCTCGCCGTGCACCTCGGGGTCGCGGCCGATCGCCGCGTAGTTGACGAGCACCGGCTCGCCCTTGGGGATGGTGACGCCGCCGATCTCGACGTCCTCCACGGGGAAGCGGAACGGGAGGTGCGCCACCGGCGCCTCCACCCGCAGCGTCTCCTGGATGACGTCCTGCCAGGTCGCCTCGCCGGAGCGGACCAGGGCGAGCTGCTCCGGGTGCGTCAGCAGGGCGAGCACGGCGTTGGCGATGAGGTTCTTCACCGGCTCGGTACCGGTGGCGAGCATGATGTGCAGCGTGCCGACCAGCTCGTCGTCCGACAGCAGCGAGCTGTCCGCCCGCTGGGCCGCGACGAGGTCGCTGGTCAGGTCGTCGCCCGGAGAGCGCCGCTTGGAGTCGACGAAGTCGAGCATCTCCTGGTGCCAGCGGGCCACGTTGGCGGCCGCCTCCTCCGGCGAGATGCTGGTGTCGACGTTGACCTCGCCACCGCGCAGCATCTCGGCGCGGGCCTCCGCGGGCACCCCGAACAGGTCGCAGATGGCGCGGGCCGGCAGCGGGTGGGCGAACAGGCCCTTCAGGTCCACCGGCTCACCCGCCGGAAGGGCGGCCAGCTCGTCGAGCAGCCCGGTGGTGATCGCCTCCACGGCCGGCCGCAGCGCCTCCACCCGGCGCGGGGTGAAGGCGTGCGCGCACGGCTTGCGCAGCCGGGTGTGGTCGGCTCCGTAGGCGGTCGTCATGTTCTCCATGAGCACCCAGCCGATCAGCGGGAAGTCCTCGCCGACCGTGCCGTCGACGTAGGCGTCGAAGTGCCGCCTGCCGTCCTTGGAGAAGCGGTGGTCGCTGAGGACCTCCCGGGCGGCGGCGTGGCCGGTGACCGACCAGGCCCTCACCCCGCCCGGCAGCTCGATCGGGGCCACCGGTCCCTGCGCCCGTATGCGGGAGCCCTCGGCGTGGATGTCGGCGCCCAGGGGGTCCAGGGCGACAGGGCAGCGGCTTTCCATCGGGAAGTCCTCCGGCGGATCTCGGGTGGGCCTACAGGTAGACGGTGTTGGGCTCCTGGCCGCAGACGATCCGGCCGTACAGCTCGAGGTTGGTGTTGGGGTGGAGGATCGCGTGCAGGTTGATGGTCTGCACGTCCCGCTCGATGCGCTGGATCGGCACCGAGCTGTAGATCGAGGAGCCGCCGCTCGCGGTGTTGAGGAGGTCCACGGCCTCCTTGGCGCGCTGGGTGACGGCACCGAGGTCGAGGCGGACCCGGGCCCGCTCCTCCAGCGTCCACTCCTCGCCGGCGGCGCCCTTGCTGTCGACCATCGCGGCGGCGCGGTGGGCGTGGAAGTCCGCCTCGTCGATCTTCACGGTGGCCTCGGCGACCTGGAGGTGCGTCAGCGGGGCCTCGGCCTGGCTCTCGTACGCGGTGTACGTGATCTTGCGGCCGGGCAGCCGGTCCAGGAACGCGTCCTTGGCGGCGCGGGCGAGACCGAGGGCCGGGGCGGAGATGGTGGCACAGGCGGTCGGCATGAACGGCGCGCTGTAGAGCGGGGAGCCCGCGTTGAGCACCGAACGGTGCTGCCCCATGAGCACCGGCACCATCGGGAGCACCCGCTCCTGCGGCACGAACAGGTTCTCCGCGATCGTGGTGACGCTGCCGCTGCCGCGCAGGCCGGCGGTGTGCCAGTCGTCCACGATGGTCAGGTCGGAGACCGGGATGGCCACCATGACCGGCTGCGGCTCGCCGTCCTCGCCGATGAGGATCGCGGCATTGGTGTTCCAGTGGCTGTGCAGGACACCGGAGTTGAAGGACCACTTGCCGTTGAGCACGATGCCGCCGGGGACCGGGGTGGCCATCGCGGTCGGGCTGAGGATGCCGCTGATGCGGACGTCGGGGGTCGAGAAGACCTCGTCCTGGACCTCGTCGGGGAAGAGGCCGACCATCCAGGAGCTGATCGCCCAGACCGAGGCGGTCCAGGCGGCGGAGCCGTCGCCCCGGGCGAGCTCGGCGAGCGTGTCGACCACGGTGCGCATGTCCGACTGGTAGCCGCCGTAGCGGTGCGGCACGCGCATCTTGAGAATTCCGGCCTCGGTGAGGGCCTCCACCGTCTCCTGGGACAGGTTGCGGTTCTCCTCGCCGACCGGCGCGTTCCGCTGGAGCAGCGGAATCAGGTCCGTCGCACGGCGGACGAGTTCTTCGCGGGACGGCGCCTCGATGGTCTGCATGAATTCTCCTGAATCGGTCACCGGAGTTGGGCCGAAAGGATCGTTGCACCGAGCAAAGGGCGGTTCCATATTCGATGTTGCTCAGTGCGGATTCCGGTCCCCGGCGAGGCCCGCCGGGCCTCGCCGAGCACCGGATCTTCGTGCTCTTCCGTGTTTTCCGGGAATCTCCGGACGTGCCGTCAGCGCTTTTCCGCGGTGATGATCACGAAGGTGCCGGGACCGGTCTCGGCCACCGGCGAGAGCCCCGCCTCGTCCAGCCAGGCATGGACCTGTCCGGTCTCGAACAGCTTGATGCCGTCCGGGCTGCCCGGGAACGCGTGCGAGCCCTGGAAGTAGCGGTAGACCGGGTCGGAGGCCCAGCGGAACGTCAGCAGCGTCAGCCGGCCGCCCGGCCGCAGCGCACGACCGATCTCGGAGATCGCGGTGCCCGCGTCCGGCAGCGCCTGGAGCGCGTTCCAGCAGTTGACCGCCGCCAGCGAGGAGTCCGCCACCGGCAGCGCGAGGGCGCTCGCCCGCAGCGTCGCGATCTCGGGCAGCCGGGCCCGCAGACCGGCCAGCATGGGCGCGATCAGGTCCAGGGCCAGCACCCCGCCGTCCGCGGCCGCCTCGGCGACCACGGCGGTCCAGCGGCCCGCCCCCGCGGCGACGTCCAGGACGGGACCGTCGACCGCGGAGAGCTGCTCGGTCAGATAGGCGTCCTCGTCGACGGGGCTGATCGCCCCGCCCCAGTTCTGGCCCATCACCCGCAGGAACGCCGGGCGCAGCACGTTCTCGTAGTGGAAGCCGATGCCCTGCAGACCGGCCGCGTTCTGCAGCACGTCGTCCTCGTCGTGCTCGCCGGCGCCCGCGGACAGGTCGAGCACACCGTGCGGCAGCGCGTAGCTCCGCTCGCACCCGGTGCAGGACGCGCCGGTGGCCTCGAACGACAGCGCGGCGCGGCAGGCGGGGCAGCGCAGCACGTCCGCGAAGCGGCTGAACTCCTCGATGCGGGGGGCCGGCGGCTCGGCCGGGCGGGCGTCGGCGTGGACGCTGGTGTCACGGACCACCGTCGGGCGCCCGTTGCGCAGGGCCCACACGGCCTTCGCACCGGTGTACGCGAGGACCGAGCGGGTGTCGCTCGACCAGGTCGCCGCGAGCTGCTCCGGCGTCAGGGCGCGGATCCAGTCCTGGTCGAAGGCCAGCTCCTCGGCGCCGAGCTGCCACTCGTACGGCGAGGGCCAGACCCGGCCCAGCACGACGTCCTCGGGGTCGAGCGGCTGCAGGCAGCGCTCCAGCCGGGTCCGGTCGTCCGGGGTGAGCTCGGTGCCGGCCGCGGCGGCGAGGATCCGCTCCCGGTCGTCACCGAGGTGGGAGAGCAGGTACAGGGCGGCGAGCTGGGTGGGGCCGCCCGGCTCGGAGCCGGTGAGCAGCGGCAGGTACGCGGCGAGCCCGTCCCGTACGGCCTCGGTCAGCGGGCCGCCGCCGGCGGTGTGCTCGGTCTCGGCCAGGAGCCCGAGCAGCAGCGCGAGGTACCCCTGGCGCAGCTCGTCGGCGCCGGACAGGGCGGCCACCAGCCGGGGCACCTCGGCCGGCGCCCCGGCCGTGGCGACGCCGTCCTTCCACAGCGCGTCGGTCAGCCGCAGGAACTCCGCGTCGGCCCGGTCGGGCGAGGCGGTGAGCAGGGCGTGCGGAAGGGCGTCGGTCGGCGGGGCGACCGGAGCGGCAGTCATGGGGTGCGGGGTCCTTTCGGGCGGCGGGCCGGGCAGGGGGCGGGGCGGGCCGGCCGCGGTCTGCGGCCGGCCTCGCGTGCCGTGGACGAGGGGCGCCGGGCGTCCGGCGCGCCGGGTCAGCGCAGGACGACGTCGGTGTAGCGGTCCAGGGCCGCCAGGAACTCCCCGCGCGACAGGGCGGCGGCGACCAGCTCGATGTCGTCGGCCATGTAGCGGTCCACGCCCAGCGTCGGGACCAGGGCGCGGACGGCGTCGTACGTGGCCTTGGCGGCCGGGCTCAGGCCCTCGAAACGCCCCGAGATGTCGACGGCCTGCGCGGCGGCGAGGAACTCGACGGCGAGGATGCGGTTGTTGTTCTCGAGGACGCGGCGGGCGTTGCGGGCGGCGATCAGACCCATGCTGACGACGTCCTGGTTGTCGCCGTTGGACGGCACGCTCTGGGTGCTGGCGGGGCCGATCGTGCGGTTCTCGGCGACGAGCGCGGTGGCCGGGTACTGGGCACCTGCGAAGCCGCTGTGCAGACCGGGGTCGCCGGCCACCAGGAACTCCGGCAGGCCGTAGCTCAGGTGGCGGTTGAGCACCCGGTTGACCTGGCGCTCGGCGAGCACGCCGAGCTGGGTCAGTGCGATGGTCACGAAGTCCATGGCGAACGCGATGGGCTGGCCGTGGAAGTTCGCGCCGTGGAAGATCTCGTCCTGGCCCTCGAAGAACAGCGGGTTGTCGTTGGCCGAGTTGAGCTCGATCTCCAGCTTCTGCACCGCGTGGTAGAGGGTGTCGCGGACGGCGCCGACGATCTGCGGGATGGCGCGCAGCGAGTACGCCTTCTGCAGGTAGATCTCCGAGCGCTGGACGTCCTTGCCGGTGTCCTTGTCGGCCTGGAGCTCACGGCGCAGGTCGGCGTGCTCGACCGTCAGGTTGCTGCCGTCCATCAGCGCGCGCATGTTGGCGGCCGTGTCGATCTGCCCCTGGTGCGGGCGGGCGATGTCGTGGCCCTCGGCGAGGAACGGGCTGGTGGAGCCGCGCAGCGTCTCGATGAGCAGCGCCGTGACGATCTCGGCCTGACGGGCCTGCGTGAGGGCGCGGCCGACCACGAGCGAGCCGAGACCGGTCATCGCCGAGGTGCCGTTGATGAGGGCCAGGCCCTCCTTGAACTTCAGCTGGAGCGGCTCGATGCCCAGCTCGTCGAGGACCTTGCGGGTGGGCACCGGCTTGCCGTCGCGCAGCACGTAGCCCTCGCCGATCAGGGTGCTGGCCACGTGGGACAGCGGGGCGAGGTCGCCACTGGCGCCCAGGGAGCCGATCTGCGGGATCGCCGGGGTGATGCCGAGGTTGAGGTAGAGGGCGAGGCGCTCCAGGATCTCCGGACGCACCGCGGAGTAGCCCTTGGCCAGCGTGTTGAGGCGGGCGGCGACGACGGCGCGCGCCTCGTCCTCCGCGAACAGCGGTCCGACGCCGGCGCTGTGGCTGCGGACCAGGTTGGTCTGCAGCTCGGTCTCCTTGGACTTGTCCACCTGCATGTAGATCATCTCGCCGTAGCCGGTGGTCACCCCGTAGATGGGGATGTTCTGCTCGGCGATGCCCTCGAAGATCTCCCTGCTCCTGCGGGCCTTCGCCATCGCCTCACCGGGGACCGCGACCTGCGCGCCCTCCTCGGCGACCTGGCGCACCGAGTCGATGGTCAGGCTCTCGCCGTCGAACGCGACCGGAACGGCGGAAATCTCGACTGTCGTCAACGTACTCACTCCCAGTGGAATCGGATGAAGGCAGGTGATGCGGGGTCAGACCGCGGCGGTCGCCGCCCGCAGGCGCGAGCGGTCCACCTTCCCGGCGGCGTTGCGCGGCAGGCGGCCCGGCGCCTCGTGGAACGTCGCGGGCAGGGTCAGCGGGCCGAAGTGGCCGCGCAGGTGCGCCCGCCATTCGGAGGCGGCGCCGAGCGACCGGCCGTCGGCGTCCCGGCGCGGCACGACATGGACGTCCAGTCCGTGCACCAGACCCGACACCGGTTCGGCGACCGGCACCACGGCGCACTCCAGGACGGAGGCGTGCGAAGCGAGCGATCCTTCGATCTCGGTCAGTTCGACCCGGTTGCCGGCCAGCTTGACCTGGAAGTCCTCGCGGCCCCGGTACTCCAGGGTGCCGTCGGGCAGCCGGCGCCCGAGGTCGCCGGTGCGGTACCAGCCTCCTTCGGCGCCGGGCGTGTCCAGCCACTCCACCGGGCGGAAGGGGGCACGGTCGGCACTGCCCAGGTACCCCGAGGTCACATAGGGGGAGCGCACCACGATGCTGCCGGTGACCCCGACCGGACAGGTCAGGTCGTTCTCGTCGAGGACGAGGAGCTGGCGCCCCGGGATGGCCCGGCCGATCGGCACCGGGCCCTCGGTCAGACCGGTGACCTCGTGCCAGGTGGCGGCGACGACCTCGGTCGGCCCGTACAGGTTGAAGACGCGCAGCGCGGGCAGCTCCTCGGCCAGGCCGCCGAGCAGCTCCGGCGGCACCGCCTCGCCCATCAGCAGCAGGTGGCCGAAGGCGTCGAGCCGCGGCCCCGCCCCGGTCCGGGCGATCACGTCGAGGAGGTCGCGGGCGAAGCTGGGCACGGTCTGCAGGTGGGTGATGCGGTGCTCGGCCAGCCACGGCACCAGCAGGTCCGGGTTCACCCGCACCTCGTCGGGCACGACGTACAGCGTGCCGCCGGCGGCGAGCGTCGCGCCGACCTCGGCGAGCGCCGGATCGTGCTCGGGCGAGACCCACTGGGCGACCCGGGCTCCGGGACCCATCGCGAAGCGGGTGCCGAGCCAGCCGGTGAACTGGGTGAGCGCGGCGTGCGTCTGCGGGATGCCCTTGGGGCGTCCGGTGGAGCCGGAGGTGAAGGCGACGTACGCGGTGTCGCCGGGGGTGACGGCGGGCGCCGGGGTCACGGACGTGACCGCCGCGTCGGCGGTCACGTCCACCACCCGGCCGCCGAACTCGGCGTGGTACCAGTCGAGCAGGTCGTCGGGGCCGTCGCCCTCGACGACCACGCAGGCCGGCCGCAGGGCGGTGAGCACGGAGCGGCCGCGCTCACCGGCGGGACCGGGGGCGAGCCAGCACAGCGTGGCGCCGTGGGCGAGGACGCCGAGCAGCGCGGCGATCCGCAGCGGCCCCGCCGGCATCCGGACCACCACGGCGTCGCCCGCGGCCACGCCGACGGCGGCGAGCCGCCGGGCGACGTCGCGGGCTGCCGCGTCCAGTGCGGCGTAGCCCGTGGTGCGGCCGTCCTGGACGATCGCGGGCGCGTCGGTGACGGCGTGCGCCGCCACCTGCAGGGGCAGGGGTTCGGTGTGGCCGACCGGCCTGAACATCGGGAGGGCCGCGTAGCGCTCGATCAGCGCGGCGGCCGGCAGCAGCGGCGGCAGCGTGTTGACCGGCGTGTCCGGTGCGTCCAGCGCCGCCCCCAGCAGGGTGCGCAGCCCGTCGAGCAGGTTCGCGGCCGAGTCCGGGTCGTAGAGCGCGGTCCGGTACTCCAGACGGCCCGAGAGCCGCGGTGCCTCGCCGTCGGCGCTGTCGTCCACGGCGTCGACGACGAGAACGAGCCCGGTCGGCAGCACCACCCGGTCGGGGACGACGGGCCGGGCGCGCAGGCCCGCCACCCGGTCGACGACCGGTGCGGCGGACCGGTCGGCGAAGACGGCGTCGAGCTGGGGGAGGTCGCGGTCGCCGCGCAGCGGGTGCGGTTCGAAGCCGAGCAGCGCGCGCAGGGTCCCGTCGCCCGCGTGGCCCCCGTGCCGCAGCAGCAGCGCCCGCAGCGCGGCGAGCAGGACACCGGTCGGGGACGCGCTCTGCTCCGCGGCGACCCGGGCGACCCGGCGGGCCAGCTCGCCGTCCCACACGAACGGCAGCGAGGCGCCCTCGTAGCGGTGGGTCCTGGTCCGGAGGGTGCGGGCGACCGCCTCCCGGGCCGCCGTCTCCCGGGGCGTCGCCGCCGGTGCCGGGGACGGGGCGGGGGCGCCGTGGCGTTCGTGCGCGTACGCGGCCGACAGGGTGTCGAGCAGCCGGGAGACGTGCGCCTCGTCGAGGGCGCCGTCCACCGCCACGAACAGCAGCACGTCCGCCGGGGCGATCCGGGCGGCGTGCAGCCGCGCGTGCGGGCCCGCCGCGGCCACCGGCGCGGACCGGTTCTCCCGGGCCGCCGGGGCCTCGGTGGCCCACCGGCCGCACAGCGCGGAGGCCAGCGCGTCGACGTCGTCCACCGCCACGGCGGTGAGGTCGGTGAAGCGCAGCGGCTCGGCCGTCACGGCGTCGCCGGGCCGGGTGCTCACCGTCGTGTCCCAGGCCCGGCGCAGCGCGGCCAGGTCGAGGCCGCCCGTCAGCCGGAATCCCGCGCATCGGGGGGACACGGGAGGGTGCACCGGGGGTCTGTCGCCCGGGTGGTGTGCTGCCGCTTCGAAGTTCACGGGGACATTGTTCGACCGCGTGGCCGGGCCGTGCTTCTCCTGGAGTGCGGAGGTGTCCGTACCCCCGCTCCGCGGCCGGTACGGCCGTGAACACGGTGGTTACTTCGCCATGTCGGGCCCCGCGCCGACCGGTCCGGGCGCCGGTCGGACCATCCCGGATCAGCTGTCGCCGGACTCCGCCCTGAACCAGAGCCCCGCCTTGAACCAGGCCTCCGCCGCCCGGATCCGGGCCTCCGTCTCGGCCCGGTCCGCGCCGGCGACGACGAAGGCGGCGAGGAAGTCCCCGGAGTGCGAGGCGTCCCGGACCGTGTCGCCGACCTCCGCGTACACCGTGTACTTCACGACGCCCTCCGGCAGGGTCGCCGGGTCCGGCAGCGCGGCCAGCACCCCGGGCCGCTTGGTGAAGAGCAGCTGCCCGGCGAGCTGTGCCGGGTCCGCGCGCTCGCCGGTCGGGGCGGGCAGGCCGAGCTGGCGGCGGACCGGGTACTCCATCGGGTCGAAGCCGAACAGCGCCCGCTGCACGTCGCGCACGCCCGCGCCCCCGGCCCGGGAGGCCGCCTCGCACAGCACCAGTTCGCCGTCGGTGGTGTGGAACACCTCGATGTGGAAGGCGAAGTGTTCGGGGCCGCCGAACGCCTCCAGGATCCGCTCGCCGAACGCGACGAGCCGGCGCGCCAGCGGGTCGGCGGTGTCGAGCGCGATGTCGACCCGTCCCTTGCGGTCGCGGAAGTCGGCCAGCGCGTACTGGTACTGCGACGGCCACATCGTCGCGATCCGGCCGTCCAGGACGGTGCCGTCGATGTGGCACATGGAGCCCTCGACGAACGTCTCGGCCAGCCACTCCGGTTCGCCGTCGGGACGCAGCAGCTCCGCGCCCCGCACCCAGTCGGCGAGCTCCTCGCGCGTGCGCAGCACGGACACGCCGACGGACAGCAGTCCCTGACGGGGCTTGACCACGACGGGCAGGCCGTGGGCGTCGGCGAAGGCGTCGAGCTCCGGAGCCGAGCGCAGGAGCGCGTGTGCGGCGACCGGGATCCCCGCGGCCGTGGCGAGCTTCTTCATCTCCCACTTGTCGCGGTACACCAGGGCCGATGCGGGCCGCTGGCCCGGCAGCCCGAAGCGCTCGCGCAGCGCGGCCGCTCGCAGGATGTCGAACTCCTGGCAGGCCACGATGTCGGTGACGCCGAACTCCTCGACGAGTTCGGCTGCCCGCCGCTCCACATGGGCGCCGGTGTCGTAGTCGGCCAGCGCCTCGGCGTGCAGGTAGGGGGCCTCGGTGGGCAGTTCCTCGCCGAACAGGGCGAGCTGTTCGGCCGAGCCCAGCAGGACGATCTTCTCGCCGTGGTCGGCGAGCCAGCGCTCGTACGGGTTGGCGCGCAGCGAGCCGCGGTGCAGGACGAGCGTGGTCATGAGGAGGCCCCTTCGTTCCAGATGCTGACGTAGCGTTCGCCGGTGTCCGGCAGGATCGTGACGATCGTGCGGCCCGCGTAGGCGGGATCCCTGGCGAGCCGGAGCGCGCCGTGCACGGCCGCGCCCGAGGAGAGTCCGGCGAACAGCGCCTGCTCCCGGGTGAGCGCCCGGGCGGTGTCCAGCGCCTCGTCGTCGGAGCAGGTCAGCACCCGGTCGATGAGCGTGACGTCGGTGGTGGGGGAGACGAAGCCGCCGTTCAGACCGGGGATCCGGTGGGTGCCCGCGTATCCCAGGGAGAGCACCGGGGAGCCCTCCGGCTCCACCGCGACGATCTCCACGGCGGGGTTGCGCTCGCGCAGGAAGCGCCCGGCGCCGGTCAGGGTGCCGCCGGTGCCGACCCCGGCGACCAGGACGTCGACCCGACCGCCGGTGTCGGCCCAGATCTCGGGTCCGGTGGACTCGTAGTGGGCGAGGACGTTGTCGGGGTTGTCGTGCTGGCGCACGTACCAGGAGCCGGGGGTGGCGGCCTCGATCTCCTCCGCCTTGGCGATGGCCCCGGCGAACCGTTCGGCGCTGGGCGTCTGCACGATCTCCGCGCCGAGCGCGGCCAGCAGCCCGATCCGCTCGGGGGTGGCGCTGTCGGGCAGCACGACGATGCAGCGGTAGCCGCGCAGGGCGCTCAGGGCGGCGAGCGCGATCCCGGTGTTGCCGGAGGTCGCCTCGACGACGGTGCCGCCCGGGGCGAGGTCACCGCGCTGTTCGGCGCCGCGCAGCATCGAGAGCGCGGCCCGGTCCTTGATGCTGGCGAACGGGTTGGTCGACTCGATCTTGGCGAGGACCTCGGCGCCGGGAGCGGCGTCGGGGACGGCGAGCCGGACCAGCGGGGTGTTGCCGACGAGTTCTTCGAGACCGGCGGCGACGCGCCGCCCGGTGGGTGCGATGAGGAGATCGGGGGTCACCGGAAGGCTCCAGGAATGGGGGACGGGGGACGGGAAGAGGGGGGAAGCGGGAAAGGGACGGGTGCCGGGGCGGCCGCGGGGGTCACCAGGAGCCCGCCGAGGCCAGCTCCCGCACGGCGTCGGAGACCGACAGCGGCGGCCGGTCGCCCGCGGCGGCGCCCGCCGGCCCGCCGGAGACGGGCGGGACGCCGGGACCGGCGGCGCCCGTACGGGCCGCCGGCACCGGACCGGCCCCGAGCGGGGGCACCGCCCGCGGTCCCGGCGCCGGACGGACCACGGAGCGGGCCGCGTACACCCGGGCGCCCGGCGGCAGGTCCTCGGTGACCGTGGCCATCGCCCCGACCAGGGCGCGGTCGCCGATGGTCACCGGGCCGAGCACGGTCGCGTTCGCGCCGAGGATCACGCCGTCGCCGACCACGGGGTGGCGGCGGGCGCCCGGCGGGCGGTGGTTGTCCGCCCACCAGCCCACCGCGCCCAGCGTCACCTGCTGGTAGATCGTCACGTCGTCGCCGACGACGGCGGTCTGGCCGATCACCACGGACGCGCCGTGGTCGATGAACACCCGTCGGCCCAGCACCGCGCCGGGATGGATCTCCACTCCGGTCCGCCGCCGGGAGATCCGGGCGACGGTCCGTGCCGCGGTGCGCATCCCGCGGCCGTACAGCCGGTGTGACACGCGGTGGGCCCACACGGCGGACAGTCCGGTGTGGCCGAGCGCCTCGCGGCGGCTGGTGAGGGACGGGTCCCGGGCGACGACGACGGAGAGGTCCTCGGCCAGGGTGCGCAGCAGTCCGTTTTCCTCGGTCATGGGGTCGGCTCCTTTCGGCGCGGCCGTCGCTCAGGCGGCCAGGACCGGGGCCGCTGCGGCGGCCGGTTCGACGTCGATCCGGATGGACTCGCCGGCCAGCCGCTCGCACAGTTCGACCGCGCTGTCGGTGTCGGCGGCCGTGACCACGACGCTGCCGAGCCGGTCCCAGTTGTCGCGCAGCGGCCGGACGGTGTCACCGGGGCCCACGTTGACCTGCGCGGCGATCACGTCGGGCCGTGCCCTGACCTCGTCGACGCCCGCGACGGCCGTCACGGTGCCGGGCTCGCGCAGCACCACGCGCATCACCGCGGCGCCCTTCGGCTCGGGGGAGGCGGTGAGCGGCTCGACCAGGCCCAGCGGCCAAGCCGTGCCGTACGCGATCATGTCGATGCCGTACGCGGCCTCGACCAGCTCCACGATGTTGTCGCCGCCCAGCCTGTTGTGCGACTCGATGACGAGGGGGCCGCGCGAGGAGAGCCGGATCTCGGTGTGGCTGGGGCCGTCGGTGACGCCCATCCCGGTCAGGAACTCCTCGACCGCGTCGGTCAGTGCCGTCCGGTCGTCCGCGTCGAGCCGTGCGGGCACCGCGTGCCCGAGCTCGGCGAAGTGCTCCTGGCTGGTCAGCTTCTCGGTGACGGCGACGACGACGTGGCGGCCCGCGAAGCTCAGCGCCTCGACGCTGAACTCGGGCCCGTCGATGTACGACTCCATCAGGAAGCCGTCGACGGTGAACATGGTGGAGCCGCGGTCGGTGCGGCCGCCGTCCATCTCCCGGATCCGCGCCCACACCCGGTCGAGGTCCGCGCGGTTCTCCGCGCGCAGCAGCCCGAAGCCCGCGGTGGTGGACACCGGCTTGACGATGAACGGGTAGCCCGCCCGCTCGCCGAACGCGTCCAGCGACTCCCTGCCCTCCACGAGCGCGGCGTGCGGCGCCGGAAGCCCGTTCTCGGCGAGGTGCCGGCGCATCAGCGACTTGTCGCGCATCCGGCGGCTCACCTCGTGGCGCCGTCCGTCGGTCAGTCCGAACAGGTCGCCGAGGCGGCCCGCCGGGGTCACCCCGGGCTCGGTCAGCGACACGACGGCGTCCACCCCGTACACGGCGCGGGCGGCCTCGGCGAACGGCCGGACGGTGTCCCAGTCGGTGTAGTCGACGACGAGCAGCACGTCGGCGGCCCGGGTCTGGTACTCGGTGACCTTGTCCGGGTGCTGGATCAGCACGGTCGTGACGCCGAGCGCCACGTACCGCTCCACATGGGCGTCGACGCCGCCGATCAGCAGCACGGTCTTCCGGCCGGTCGGCGCGGCCGGGACCGGGGCGGGGGAGGGGACGGGGGAGGTGTGGTCGGCGGTGCTCATCGGTGGGTTCCCTTCGGGGCGGCCAGGGCGGTCTCGCGGACGTCGACGCGCAGCAGCCCGCGGACCCGGGCGATCCGGTCGGCGGCCTCGGCGGGCGACTCGGCGTCGACGACGACGTATCCGTGGCGCGTGAACGAGTTGGTGGTGGGCGGCAGGTCGTCCCCGGGGGAGTGGGGGAAGTGCAGCGTCTGGACGTAGGGCAGGGCACGGATCGCGTCGAGTCCGCTCACCGACCGCAGTTCTCCGGCGGGCAGCAGGAAGAAGCCGACGGACGCGGTGTGCCTCGGCCGCGGCGGCTCCACCGGCTCGCCGGCCAGCGTCCGGAAGATCGCGGCCTCGATGTCGTAGTCGGAGGCGGTCTCGATGAGCAGCGGGATGCGGTCCCCGCCCAGCCGGGTCTGCGACTCGACGACGCGCGGACCCCGGTCGGTGAGGATGACCTCGGTGTGCGCCGGACCGAAGCGGTAGCCGGCCAGGTCGAGCAGACCGATGACGACCGCGTGGATCGCGGTCCGCTCGGCGTCGGTCAGCGGTGCCGGGTGGACGTGCGAGGTCTCCACGAAGTACGGCGCGCCCGTGGTGTGCTTGGCGGTGATGCCGATGACGTGGTGCACCCCGTCGGCGGAGAGGGTCTCCACGCTGAACTCGGGCCCCTGCAGGTACTCCTCGATCAGGTAGGGGCCGGGCAGCCCGGCCGCGGAGACCCGGTCGGTCCACTCGTCGAGGTCGGCCGCGTCGCGGATCAGCGCGACGCCCCGGCTTCCGGAGGCGCGGGCGGGCTTCACCACCACGGGCAGCGGCAGGCCGGCCAGCGCGCCGGACACCTCGTCGGCGGTCGCGACGGAGACGGAGCGCACCGCCGAGAGGCCGTGCGCGAAGAGCAGTCCGCGCATCGCGGCCTTGTCGTTGAGCACCCCGATCGCGGCCGCCGGGTTGGGCGAGACGCCGAGTGCCTCCGCCTCGGCGCAGACCGGGGGCATCGACTCCTCCGCGCCGAGGTGCAGCACGTGGCCGATGTCGTGCACGCGGACCGTCGCGGCGATCAGGGTGCGCAGTCCCTCCTCGTCGGAGAAGTCGGTCAGCAGCAGCTCCCTGGCGTGCTCGGCGACCTCGTCGAGGTACTCCCGCTCGCGCAGCGAGGGATCCCAGATCGCCCAGACCTCGAAGCCCGCCTCGGCGGCCTTGCGGACGAACTGGCTGTAGGGCATCACCATCAGCAGCCGCTTGGATGCGCCGGTGGGGGTCATGTCGGGGGCTCCGTTCTGGGCCTGTTCGGTGACTCGGCACGGGGCCGTCGCCGTCCGGCGGGGCGGCGACTTCACGAAGAAGCGCCGAGTCCCGGCGGACGTCTTCCGGCGCGGGGGCGGGTCGGTATCGTCGTGTCAGACATCGGGACGGACTCGGTCGGGAGTGCGTCCCCGCGGTGGTGAGGCGTCCGACGGCCGCAGGGGCGGCCGCCGGAGGGGTCAGGTGAGGCTCAGCCGGAAACGGGTGAGGGAACGCGCGCCCGTCACGCTGAAGACGGGCACGAACGCCTCGGCCCTGTGCACGTCGCCGGTCTCCAGCGTGGCCAGGGCGCGTACGGCGCCACGGGCGCGCAGTTCGGCGAACCCGGCGGTCAGCAGGGCGAGGCCGATGCCGAGCCCGCGGAAGGCCGGGGCGACCGCGACCTCCAGGATCCGGCCCTGGTCGCCGGATCCCTGCGTCAGGACGTGACCGGCCGGGCGGCCGGACACCTCCAGGAGCAGAGCCGCCGCACCGTCGTCCCGCGCCCGGCGCAGTGCCGCGCGGAAGGCCGCCGGCTCCTCGGTCCTGGGACCCCGGACCGCGCGGCGCAGATGCAGCGCGTGCAGGACCGCCAGGTCGCCGGGGTCGTCGAGGTCGGCCGCGCGCAGCGAACCGCCGTCGGGCAGCACCATCGGCAGCGCGTCCGCCGTCAGGTCGATGGCGTACTGGCCGGTCGTGGCGCCGCGGACGAAACCCGCCTCCTTCAGCACCGCCGGGACCACCTGGTCGCCGCGCAGCACGCCGCCGACGGTGACGGAGTACGGTCTGCCGTCCTCCAGGACGAGCTCGTCGGCCCGGTCCAGGAGCAGGCACAGCAGGGTGCGGGCCGCGCTCACGCCGTGCCGGCCGGGCAACGCGGTCAGCACCGCGTCGAGCTCGTCGCCGCGCGGGGTCAGCGCCGCCCAGGCGATCACTTCGTCGCCGGGGCCGGTCAGGCACCAGCTGTTCTCCTCGCAGCCGGGGTGCCCGGCCGCCCGAAGGGCGTCTTCCCGGGTGTACGTGGCCACTCCGGTGAGGTTCTTCTCGTGCGTGCGCATCAGGCGGACCAGGCTGTCCGGCGGGATGTCGGCCGGGCGTCTGACGGTGAGCTGCCCGTGCGGGGTCATCGGTGCCTCCCGTCCTCGGGGAATCGGGTCCGGCGGTCGGGCCGGAGCGTCCGGGAGCCCGTGGCGGGCCGCTGTCGGCGGCGGCCTCCCGACGGGCGGGTCCCGGAATCCGGTACAGACAGCGAAAGGAATGCGGTGGAACGGAATTCTCCGGTATTCACAGCACTCCTCCTCTCCTCTGGCCGACCGGATTCCGGCGCCGGTACGGGGGGTTCCCGGCGTAGTCCGAGATGCTACTTGCCAAAGCTGTGACGTCCTTCTCCGAGAATGCTCGGTGGCCCTCTCCGCGATTGAACACGGCTGAACGCAGCACGAACCGAGATGCGTCGGAGCGGTCGCCCGCGAGAGGCTTCGGCGAGCAAACCCGAAGGTCAGGGCGGGTGCGAAGGGGTGGTCGCATGCACAGCGGCGTCATCGGGGCGAGCGTGGACGCACTCACGCCGCGACACCACAGTCGAACGGCAGATTTCCTGGAGTCGGTTCACGCCACCGCGGCCGACATCGTTCCGAAAGTCGTCGACGTGCTTCTGCGGAACCGCGACGAATTGTTCACCGTGCTCACCGGGGTCGCCACCGCCCAGGCCGCAGGAGACGAAATACTGCGCTCCTTGAGAGCACTGGCGGGCGCCCCCTGGGAACTGCTCCGCAATTCCCCCCGGCGGCTCGGCCGCCTCGCCGCCTTCCTCCCGTCGAACAACCTGCTCTACTCCTACGTGCTCTTCGGCGTCGTCCCCTCGCTCTACACCGGAGAGATCCGGCTGCGCCCCTCGGCCCGGGTCGCCCGCGCCGCGCTCGCCGTCCACGAGATCCTCGGCCCGCCGCTGCGCCGGCTCGGCACCGGGCGGATCGTCATGACCCCCTGCACCCAGCGGGAGTTCCTCACCGACTGCGCGCGCTCCGACGCGGTCGTCTTCACCGGCCGCCCGGAGAACGGGGCGGCCGTCGCCGCCCGGCTGCCGGCCACGACCCTGCTGCTCTCCTTCGGCTCCGGGCCCAACCCCGTGGTCGTCGGACCCGACGCCGACCCCGACGCCGTGTGCCGCGCCGTGCTCGACGCCCGGCTGTACAACTCGGGCCAGGACTGCCTGTGCACCGACCTCGTCCTCGTCCACCGCTCACAGGTCCGCGCGCTGTTGCCGCGGCTCGCCGACGCGCTGGCCGGGATCCGGATCGGCGACCGGCGCGACCCCGCCGCCCGGGTCGCCCCGCTGGTCTACCCGGACGCCGTCGAGGACGCCGCCGCCTTCCTCGCCGCGCACCGCGAGTTCACCGTCCGCGGCGGCCGGACCGACCTCGCCCGGCACACCGTCGAGCCGACGCTGCTGCACCTGCCGTGGCGGGAGGACTTCCATCCGCCGGAGTTCTTCTCCCCCGTCGTCCTCACCATGGCGTACGACGCGCCCGGCCAGGTCGCCCGCTGGCTGGGCTCCGCCGAGGAGACCGCCCGCGGCATGTACGTCTCGGTGTTCGGCGAACCGGCCCTCGCCGGGAGGTCCCGCCTCGCCACCAGCGTGGTCTGCGAGGAGCGCGTCACCTTCGACGTCGAGGACGGCAACCGCCCCTTCGGCGGCTACGGCCCGCTGGCCGGGAACGTCCGGCGCCACGGCACCGTGACCGGCCGCCCCCTGCTGCTGTCCGCGGAGGCGGGCCCGCCCGCCGCCGGCACCGGTCCCCGCCCCCGCGGCCGCACCGGACCCTGACCGTCCGTCCCTCCGGCCGCCCGCGCGCCGGCCGCCGCGACGCCCCGCACCCGCGCCCGCGCCCGTACGCGCGCCCCCGTTCCACCGAACCGCTGAGGAGCCGCCCCGTGAGCGCGACCACCGAGAACCGTCCCTGGCACGTCGTCGCCGAAACGCTCGCGGACGCCGGATGCGACCTCGTCGTCGGCCTGCCGTCCGACGAACCCGGCCTGATGGACGCCGCCGGGACCGTGGACGGGCTGCGCGTCGTCAAGGTCCGCGACCAGCGGGCGGGCGCCTGCGCCGCGATCGGCCACGCCGCCGTCTCCGGACGTCCCGCCGTCCTCGCCGTCAACTCCGGCCCGAGCTTCGCCAACGCCCTCACCGGCCTGCTCGAAGCGGACTCGCTGGGCGCCCCGGTCGTCGTCGTCACCACCCGCGTACCCGCGCTCGGCATCGGCCGGGGCGCCTTCCAGCACACCGACCAGGCCGCCATGGCCGCACCGCTGACCAAGTGGACCTTCCTGGTGGAGGACCCGCGCCAGCTGACCTGGGCGCTGCGCCGCGCCGTCCACCTCGCCGTCAACGGCGCCCCCGGCGTGGTCCTGGTCGAGATCGCGGACGAGGTGCTGCGCGCCCCGGCACCCGAGCGCCGCCCCGCCCCGCCGGTGCGCCGCCTGCGCTTCGCCGCCGACGCGGAGGAGGTCCGCCGTGCCGCCGCGCTGCTCGCCGCCGCCCGTCTGCCCGTCGTCGTCGTGGGCGGCGGCTGCAAGCCCGCGGGCGCGGGATCCGCCGTGCGACGGCTCGCCGAACTGCTCGGCGCGCCGGTCTTCACCACCGCCGCCGGGCGGGGCGTCCTCGACGAGGAACACCCGCTCGCCTGCGGCCTGGTGGGCCTCTACACCACGCCGCCAGCGGACCGGCTGCTCGCCGAGGCGGACGTCGTCCTCGCGATCGGCTCCCGCCTGGAGGAGACCGCCCGGACGGGCTGGGACGGGCTCGACGACAAGACCCTCGTCCACGTCGACGTGGACCCGGCGGTGTTCCTGGCCGCCCTGGAACCCGAAGCCGCCCTGCTCGGCGACGCCGCCGTGGTCGCGGGCCAGCTCGCGGACGCCCTTCGGGCGCAGCCGCCGGAGGCGACCGCCCTGGCCGCCCGCAGGGAGGGGATCGCCGCCGTGCGGGAGGAGATGCGCGCCCGTCACGCGACCGGCGGCACGGACGGATGCGGCCTGACCGTGTCCGGGGCGCTGCGGCTGCTCCAGGAGTCGGTGGGCCGTGACGCCACCCTCGTCCAGGAGAACGGGCTGCACGACATGTGGGGCTACCACTGGCCGGTGGTCTCCGTCGGCGACGGGGCCCGGGTCGTCGCGCCCGGCGAGCAGACCATGGTCGGGTTCGGGCTCCCCGCGGCCGTCGGCGCGGCCGCCGCCGACCCGGCCCGCAGGACCGTCCTGGTCTGCGGCGACGGCGCGTTCGAGATGGGGCTCGCCGCGCTGCCCACGGCGACCGAACTGAAGCTCGGCCTCACCGTGCTCGTCCTGGACAACCACGGCTACGGCTGGCCCCGGTTCGTCCGCGCCGAGGAGCGGGCCCCCGACGCCCTCACCCGGTTCACCGCCCCCTCCCACACCGACGCCGCCGTCCGCGCCCTCGGCGGCGACGCGGTGCGCTGCACGACACCGGCGGAACTCGCCGCCGCGCTCGCCGCCGCGTCCGAGGCGCACACCGAGGGCCGGCTCACCGTCATCACGGTCCCCGTCCACGACGCCGACGTCCCGGTGGGCGTACGCCGGGTCTTCGCCGCTCCCGATGCCCCCGGGTCCCCGTCGTCCGGAGCGGCGGCATGACCGCCCGCCCCCGCCCGTTTCCCGGACCGGTCGGCACCGGAACCCCCGCTCCGGCCCCTGACGGCTCCGCCGCGACCACCGGCCGACCGGCCGCCCCGCTCCCGGACCCGGCCGCCGGCCACTCCACCCGGCGCGCGCCGCGTTCGGCCTCCCGAGCCCTTCCGCGCCTGAGCGTCGACGGCGAGGCCGTCCCCGAGGACCGGCTGGCCCGGCTGGTCGACGGGGTCGCCCGGGGGCTCGGTGCCGCCGGGGCGGGGCCCGGGCGGGCGGTGGCGCTCGCCTGCGACCATCCGCTCGCCGCGGTCGTCGCCGCGCTCGCCGCCGAGGCGGTCGGGGCCCCGCTGCTGCTCGACGGCACCGCCCCGGCCCGGCACATCGCCCCGGCGGCCCGGATCCGCGCCACCGGCTCGGGGGTGCCCGTCGTCGCGGCCGGGGCCGTGCGACCGCTCGACGTACCGGACCAGGTCGCCGCCGTCTTCTGGACCTCGGGCAGCTCGGGCGACCCCAAGGCGGTCGCCGTCCCGGCCGCCGCCCTCGCCCACCAGGGGCGGGCCACCGCCGCCCGGATGCGGGTCACCGACGCCGACCGGCTGCTGCTCCCGCTGCCGCTGCGGCACGCCTACGGCTACAGCGTGCTGCGGGTGTGGCGGGCCACCGGCGCCCACCTGTACGCGGAGTCGGGCTTCCACCTGCGCACCACCCTGCACCGGCTGGCGACCGAAGGCATCACCTCGCTGGACGGGGTGCCCGCCATGTACCGGATGCTCGCCGCCGAGGCCACCCGCGACCCGGAGGCGGCCCGGCTGCTCGCGGGGCTGCGGATCCGCGGCTGCGGCGGCGACGTGCTGACGCCCGCCCTGTACGCCGACTTCCTCGCCCTCACCGGGGCGCCCCTGCACGACGGCTACGGCCTCAGCGAGGCCGGCCCGAACGTCGCTCTCAACGCCCCGGGCGACCTGCGCCCCGGTACCGTCGGGCGGCTCCTCGACGGTGTCGGGGCCCGGCTCGACGGCCCCGACCGGGAGATCCAGGTGATGAGCCCGAGCCTGATGCTCGGCTACCTCGACCCGGCCACCGGCGGCCTCGACCGCGCCCCGTTCACCGCCGACGGCTGGCTGCGCACCGGCGACACGGGTGCGGTCACGGCCGACGGCTGGCTCACCGTCCGCGGCCGGATCAAGGAAGTGCTGCTGGTGCACGGCGAGACCGTGGCCCCCACCGTCGTCGAGGACGCGGTACGGGCCGCGGCCGGGGTCCTGGACGCGGCGGTCGTGGGCGTCCGGGGCGGAGGCGACCGCGGCGACCGGGGTGACACCGTCTGGGCGTTCGTGGAGAGCGCGGATCCCGACCACCGGGCGGTGGCCGCCCGGGTCGCCGAGGCGTGCCGCCGCGCGCTCCCCCCGCACGCCCGTCCGCGAGCGGTCCGCGTGATGCCGCGGCTGCCGCGGACCGGAAGCGGAAAGTCCGACCGGGTGCGGCTGCGGGGCTGGGCTTCCGGCGCGACGACGGCCGCCGCGTAGCCGTATCGCTCAACTGTGCACCGTTTTGAGTGAGTTGCATGAAGCAACCTCGAAGATGTGGGGGACCCCCAAGATCGCTAAATTCGTTGGTGGCCGCCGGAAGAGGAGCGGCCGCTTCCCTCCTTCTCACCTCCTGGAGTTCTCGCATGACCGTCAAGAACAAGCTCGGCCTCATCGCTCGCGTCGGCGCCACCGCCGCCCTCGCCACCGGCCTGGCCGTCGCCTTCCAGCCCGCCGCGATGGCCGCGGCCCCGGTGGTCTCCGTGACCCCGGCCAGCGGCCTCGCGAACGGCGCCACGGTGACCGTCACCGGCACCGGTCTCACCCCGGGCGCCGTCTACCACGTCGCCCAGTGCGAGATCGTCGCCTCCGGCGACTACGGCTGTGACCCGGCGACCGTGGTGGACGTCACCGCGGACGCCCAGGGCAAGCTCAGCACCCAGTTCACCGTGCACAAGGTCTTCCAGGCCGTGAAGGGTGCCGCGGGCACCCCGTCCGGCACGGTCGACTGCGGCGTCACCGCCTGCCAGGTCGGCCTCGGCGACTCCCAGGGCGTCGGCGGCGGCCAGCGGATCACCTTCGCCTGAGCACCGGCCGGCTGACGACGTCGCGCGGTCCGTGGCGCCGCCGCACCCGACTCCCCGTCAGGGAGCCTGGCTCCCGATCGGGGAGGGTGCGGCGTCGGCCAGGACCACCGCGACCGTCTCCGGCTCGAAGTTGACCGCGCTGGACCAGCCACCGATCGCCAGCCGGAACCAGATGGCGCTGGTGATCACTCCGTCCCGGTGCTGGTCCTCCACCACCTCGTCACCGGGCGACCAGCCCTCGGCCTCGTAGCCGACGGCCGCGTCCGGCAGCAGCAGCCGGATCACGGGGCTGTCCAGGGACGGCCCCGACCGGACGTTGGCGTCACGCCAGACCGGCCCGAGCGGGACGCGCAACGGGTGGAACTCGCCGGACTCGGGGGACGACGACATCGGACCCTCTCCTTCTCTCTGTGCTTCCCTGTGCTTCTCTTCGGCTTCCTCGCCGTTCCCGGCCGCTCCGGCCGGGAGGTCCCGCCGGTCCTCGCGCCGGCTCAGGCGACGGCCCCCAGGACCGTCTTCCGCTCGGCGGCCCGCGCGCCGCCCAGCCACACCACCTGGGACACCATCTGCACCAGCCGCGCCGCGTCCGGCGCGGGCTCCTCGCCGGGGGCGTCGGCCGCCGGCACCCGGTCGACGGCCACCCCCACCGGCGTCGGCCAGCCCCGCAGCGCGTGCCCGATGGTGCGCAGCGTCGTCAGCGTCGAGACCGCGCCCTGCGCCGCCGCGCCGACCGCGACCGTGCCGATCGGCCTCCCCTCCAGGTACGGCACCGGACCGTCGAGGTCGTTGACGTAGTCGAGGGCGTTCTTCAGCAGCCCCGAGACGGTGGCGTGGTACGTCGGCGACACCAGGACGACCCCGTCGGCGGCCCGCAGCTCGTCGAGGAACCCGGCCACCGCCGCGTGCGAGGCGCCGAGGCCCGGCCGGTACGCCGGGAAGTCGATCTCCGATCCGGTGAACACGCGCGCGGAGGCGCCCTGCTCGGCGCAGCGCTCCGCGCACCAGTCGGCCACCCGGTCGCAGGTGGATCCCCGGCGCAGCGATCCGCTGATCAGGACGATGTGCGGTGCCGGCATGGCGAAGGGCCCTTTCTTCGGACGGAGGGGGGTCATCGGAGCGGCCGGCCCGGCGGGCCGTTCGGCTTCCCGGGCCCTGGGACGCCAGCCCAGGACGTCGGTGAGGGCCACGTCCTTGCGGCCGGCGGAACGGACGTGGGCGTTGCGGCGCTCCTCGGCCGCCCGGTCGGCGCCCTGGTCGAGGGAGCCCTGACGGCGGGAGGCGAGGACGACGGCCCCGGCGCGCGGCGTGCGCTCGCGGGCGTAGTCGGCGAGCGCGTCGGGCACCTCGGCGGCCGAGGCCAGCGCCTCGGCCAGCACCAGGGCGTCCTCCAGGGCCATGTTGGCACCCTGGCCGAGGGCCGGGACCATCGGATGGGCGGCGTCCCCGAGCAGCGCGACCCGGCCGTCGACCCAGCCGTCGACCGGGTCGCGGTCATGGATGTCGGTGACGACGATGTCCTCGGGAACGGCCTCGCGCACCAGGTCGACGACCGGCGGGTACCAGCCGTCCATGGCCTCGAGCAGCGCCGCCCGGGCCCCGTCCGCTCCCCGTGCCGGCCACACCCCCGGCGGCGCGGTGATCTTGGCGGTCCAGTAGAGGGTGTCGCCGCCCACCGGTGCGACGAACAGCTGGATGCCCCGGCCGTTGACCACGTGCCCGCGCGCGCCGAGCGCCGAGCCGTCGGTCCGGCCGCGCACCGAGGTGTAGCCGCGGTAGTGCGGCGGCCCGTCGTCCAGCATCTGGGCCCGGACCGCCGAATGGATGCCGTCGGCGCCGATCAGCGCGTCGCAGTCGATGGTGTGCCCGTCCGAGAGGACGGCGGTGACCTGGTCGGGGCCGGTGATGTAGCCCGTCACCGCGGTGGCGAGGCGGACGGCGGCCCCGGCGGAGAGCGCCTCGTCGAGCAGGGCCCGGTGCAGCGCCGTGCGCAGCACCGGGATCTGCGGGGCGCCCAGCGCCGCCGTCGACGTGCCGACCTGTTCCTCGGCGAGCACCGTGCCGTCCGCCTCCATCACGATCCGCACCTCGTCGCGCCGGGTGACGTGGCCGACGTCGCGGATCCGGGCCCCGAGACGTGCGCTCAGCGCGTCGATCGCGCGCACCCCGTTCGGGTACAGGACGAGCCCCGAGCCCCTGGCGCCGATCCTTCCCGTCCGTTCGACGACGGTCACGTCGAGGCCGCGCGCGGCCATGCCCGCGGCCGCCGCGAGGCCCCCGATCCCGCCGCCCGCCACCACCACGGACCGTTTTCTGGTCATGTCATCCCTCCCGTGCGGCGAGCGCCGCCGTCGGTGTCGTGTCCCAGGTCGTCGCGGACCGGAGCCCCGTGTCCCCGGGGCCCGCGGCTCCGGGGCACGTGTCCCCGAAGGCCGGGGCCGCCCCGAGCAGCCGGCCGTCGTACGCGCCGAACGTCCCCGACGCGGCGTCCCACACGGTCCGCCCGGCCCGCAGGGTGCGTTCGACCCGGCCGGTGAACGTCCAGCCCTCGTAGGCCGACCAGCCGCACTTGCTCTCCACGTCGTGCGCCGAGAGCATCCACGGCGTGTCCGGCGCGAAGACCACCAGGTCGGCGTCGGCGCCCGGTGCGATCCGCCCCTTGCCCGGCAGCCGGAACAGCTCGGCGGGCAGCTGCGACAGATGCCGCACCAGACGGGTCACCGCCACGTCCGGATCCTCGTCGGGACGGCGGCGGCGCATCCCCGTCCACACGGCGACCGCCAGCTCCTGCACGCCGGGCAGCCCCGGCGGCGAGTCGGCGACCGAACGGGTCTTGTCCTCGACGGTGTGCGGCGCGTGGTCGCTGCCCAGCGTCGCGGCCTGCCCCTCGACCAGCGCCCGCCACAGCCGGTCCTGGTCCAGCTGACCGCGGATCGAGGGCGAGAGCCGGGTGCGCGCCCCCAGCCTGCGGGTGTCCTGGTCGGTGAACGACAGGTGGTGGCCGGTGACCTCGAAGGTCACCGGGTATCCGGCGGCCCGCGCCGCGCAGACCAGGTCGGCCTCCTCGGCGCTCGACAGATGCAGGATGTGCGCGGCGGTGCCGTACCGCCGGACCAGCTCGACGACCTTCGCGACGGCGACGATGCCGCCGGTGCGCGGCCGACGGCGCTCGTACTCCAGATAGCTCCCCGGATCGCCCCACCAGGCGTCGAGCAGCGCGAACAGGCCGTCGTCCTCGGCGTGCAGGACCAGCTGCACCCCGCCCTCGGCCGCCGCGGCGAACGCCCGCTCCAGGACCACCGGATCGCGCACCACCGTCGGCGCCGTGTGGTGGCCCGCCATGAACACCTTCGCGCTCGTCGCCACCGCCGGATCGAGCTCCGCCAGCAGCTCGGGCCTGGCCGGGTCGAGCCCGATGTGGAAACGCAGGTCCACCAGGGAACGGCCCGCCACCAGCCGGGCCTTCTCGGCCACGGCGGCCGGGTCGAGCGTCGGCGGCACCGTGTTCGGCATGTCCATCACGGTGGTGACACCGCCGCGGACCGCCGCCCGGCTGCCGTGCTCCCAGTCCTCCTTGTACGTCAGACCCGGCGTGCGGAAGTGCACGTGGGAGTCGATGAGACCGGGCAGCACGTAGTGGTCGCCCGCGTCGATCCGCTCGACGTGCGCCGGCGCGGTGTCCACGCCGGTCACGGCGGTGATCCGCCCGCCGGCGATCAGCACATGGCCCGCGCGCACCCCGTCCGGCGTCACCAGCCTGCGGCCGCTGACCACGAGGTCGGGCACCGCGCTCAGCCCGTCCACGACGCCGCCACCAGGTCCCGGCACAGGTCGTTGGTCGGACCCATGAACGCGATGCCCCGCGCGTCGGCCAGGAGCCGCACGATCCGCGCGCCGTCGCGGTACCCGGCCGAGCCGAGCATCCGCGCCACGTCGAGGCAGATCTCCTCGGCCGCCACGCTCGCGTGGAGCTTGCTGTGGAGCGTCGTCAGACCCGGATCGGCCGAGGTACGCGCCCCCGCCCGGTCCACCACGGCCCGCGCCGCCTCCAGCCGGGTCGCCAGATCCACCAGCCGGTGCCGCACGGTCGGCAGCGCGAGCAGCCCGTGGTGCTCCGCGTGCCCCACGGCGAGGTCGAACGCGCCCTGGGCGATGCCCACCGACACCGCGCCCAGGCTGGCGCCCGACTCCCGCACCCCCGCGATCACCGAGGCGGCCCCGCCGGCGGGGCCGAGCCGGTCGCCGTCGGCGACCACGCAGCCGTCCAGCGCGACCAGTCCGGTCGCCGAACCGCGCATCCCGGCGAGCCCGAAACCGAGTTCCGGGACCACGCCCGGGGCGTCCGCCCCGACCAGGAAGAAGGTCTGTCCGTCCGATCCGTACCCGCCCGGCACCGCCGGCGGCTCCTCGGCGGCCGTCCGCACCAGCACCAGGTAGACGTCGGCCACCCCGGCGCCGGTCGCGAACGCCTTCGAGCCGTCCAGCCGCCACCGGCCGTCGGCGAGCCGCGTCCCGGTGCTCGACAGGTTCCGCTTGGCCGCCCCCGCACCCGTCTCGCTCCACGCCGAGGCCGCCAGCACGCTGCCGTCGGCGAGCCCCGGAAGCCAGCGCTCCCGCTGCTCCTCGGTACCCCACTCGGCGATCCGGGCGCTCACGGCGAAATGCTGGAACGCGACGATCGCCACCGACGGATTGACGGCGGCGATCTCCGCGACGATCCGGTTGACCGCCACCGCGTCCCCGCCCGCACCACCGTGCCGGACCGGCACGGCCGTGCCGAGCAGACCGCTCGCGCGCAGCCGGGCCAGCACCTGACGGTCCGGCTCACCCGCCGGATCGGTCGTGTCGGCGGATTCGGACAACCGGGCGCGCAGCTCGGCCGTCAACAGCGGTCTCATGCCGCCCCCGACAACGCCAGGCATTGGGCGACCTCCTCGAATTGCAGATGGCTCAGGGGCGTCAGGACGAACGAACCCTGGAAAGTGACGCTCTTGCGCGCGACGGTCGCCCACAGCAGGGCGCCCTCGCCGTCGGCCGCACCCGGTGCCGCCGTGACCGCCGTGACGGCCGTGCGGCCGCCCGTCGTCACGATCTCCAGCGGTCCCGTGTCGGCCCCGTTCTCGCGGGCGATCCGCCACGGCACGGTGCCCGGGATCCGTACGGCCGTCCCCAGGCACACCACCCCGGTCAGCGCGATCGACGGATGCCAGCCCGGCACCGTCACGGCCCGGGCCGCGATCCCGCCGTCCTCGGCGGGCAGTACCGCAGCGATCTTCGGGAAGGCCCCGTCGGCCGGCCAGCCCAGCCGGCCGGCCGCCGCCGCGCGCAGCGCCTCCAGCCGGCCGAGGAGCTCGTCGCCCGCGCCGAACAGCGCGGCCCGGTCGGGAACCCCGAGCTCGCGTGCGTCCACGAAGGCGTACGCGTTGGCGCTCGCGACCAGCGACACCTCGGTCCGGTCGGCGCCCGCCGACAGCGGCGTGCGGGGGGCCCCGGCGGGCAGCAGCTCACCGAACGGCACCGGCGCCGACTGGACGAAGGTGACCGTGAAGGCCGCCCCGTCCCGCTCCACCCGGTCGACCTCGCACACCACGCTGTCGCCGTTGTTGAGCACCTGGACCCGGATCCGCGCCCCCGGCACCAGCCGCGGCAGCATCCCCGAGCGGGCGGCGGCCACCACCGCCGACAGGATCGAATGACCGCATGAACCCCGCAGGTCGAACCGGTCGGGGGCGCCGGGCAGCGCCTGCACGAACCGGTAGTCCAGATCGAACATCGGGTGCGCGGACGGCTCCACCAGCGCGATCTTCAGCACGTGCGCGCCACCCGCCGACACCAGGTAGCGGCGGGCCTCGGCGAGGTGCCCGAGAAGCGCCTCGTCGTCCCGCGGCAGCCGTCCGGCGTCCAGCACGAAGGTGGGGCAGGGACTGCCCGCCGCGTACGCGAGATGGCCGATCACGCCGCCACCGCCAGTGTCCGCGGCGCGTCCGGCAGCACCGGCGAGGCCCCGGGGAGGGCCCCCGGGCGGCGGAACTGCTCGTGCCACACCTCGTAGGCGAGCAGCGCCCACAGCGCGAGCGCGGCGCCGTCGTCGGGCCGTTCGGCCTGCGCCGTGAAGAGCGCCTCGACCGCCGCGCCGTCCAGCTGGCCCCGCTGCGCGAGCCGGTCCGCCGCCAGCAGGTCCCGGGCGTGCTCCCACAGCGGGGTGCCCGGCCGCAGCATCGCCGTCACCGGCAGTGTGAACGGCTGCTTGGGGCGGGTGAGGACCCGCTCCGGCAGCAGCCCCGCCGCCGCCGCGTACAGCGTCCGCTTGACCTGTCCGCCCTGGATCCGCTGGTGGTCCGCGAGCGCCCGGCCGAGCGCGACCACCGACCGCTGGCAGAACGGCACCCGCGCCTCCACCGAGGACGCCATGCTCAAGTGGTCGACCCGGCGCAGGTGGTAGGCGGGCAGCCGCTGCTCCAGCTCGAACCGGGTGATCCGGTCCAGGACCGTGCCGGGACCGTGGAGCAGCTCGGCCAGGACACCGGAGGGCAGTGCCGGATCGGCCGCGGCGTGGGCCCGGTAGTCGGCGGTGTACAGGCGCGTCCGCAGCGCGGCCGGGGCGGCGGACAGCGCGTCCAGGTATCCCGCGGCCCACTCCTCGCCCGCGGCGGACCGCTCCGCCGCCACCCGCATCCGCTCGTACCCGCCGAACACCTCGTCGGCGGCGTCACCGGTCAGCGCCACCGTGAAACCGGCCTCGCGCACGGCCCGGAACAGCGCGTACGTGCTCAGCGCGATCGGGTCGGCGTTCGGCTGGCCCAGATGCCACACCGTGTCCTGGAGGAGCGAGGGGAAGTCCGCCGGGTCGATCTCCACCTGGTGGTGCGTCGCCCCGGCCCGTTCGGCGACCTCCCGCGCGAAGTGCCGCTCGTCGAACGGCCACGCCCCCCGGTAGGCGATGTTGAAGGTGTCCACCGGGCCCCGCTCGGCGGCGAGCGCCGTCACCAGGCTGGAGTCCAGACCGCCGGAGGTGATCAGGGCCACCGGCACGTCCGCGACGAGCAGCCGGCCGACCTCCGCGCGCAACGTCCTGCGCACCCGCCGGGCCGCGGTGAAGCCGTCCGGCACCGGCTCCCCGGCCGCGTCGGCGGACCGCCGGCGCACGCGGGGGGTGCCGCCGAGCTCGCACACCCAGGTGGTGCCCGGCTGGAGGACGTCCACGTCCTCGTACACGGTCCGCGTGCCGAACGGCGTCCTGGTCGCCAGGTACGCGTCGAGCGCCGACTCCCGCACCCGGGCGCCGATCCCGCCGAAGCCGAGCAGCGCGGGCAGTTCGGAGGAGAAGCGCAGGGAGCGCCCCGCCGCGTCCCACCGCAGGTACAGCGGTTTCATCCCGATGTGGTCGGTGGCGAGCAGCAGCCGCGGCACCGGGCCGCGCTCGTCGACCAGCGCCAGCGCGTACATGCCGTCGAGGTGGTCGGTGAACCCCTCGCCGTACTCCAGGTACAGCGCGGGCAGCACCGAGCCGTCACAGCGGTCGGGGACGTCGTGGCCCCGCGCCACCAGGCGGGCGCGCAGCTCCTCGTGGTTGTAGATCTCGCCGTTGAACACGACCCGCACCCGGCCGTCCCGGCCGTAGGGCTGCTCCCCGCCGTCCAGGTCGACGACGGCGAGCCGGTTGCTGCCGAGGCCCCAGCCGGGGGCCCGCGCGGTCCGGGTGGCGTCCGGGCCCCCGTGCCGCTGGAGGGCGGCGACGGCGCGCATCTCGTGCGGCGTCGCCGCCGCGTTGAAGTAACCGAAGATCCGACACATGTCTGCCTGTCTTTCGTGAGGAGACGACGGATCAGCGGGCCGTCGACAGGTAGCGCTCCCCGCTGTCGGGGAAGACGGTGACGACCGTCGCGCCCGCCCAGCGGGAGCGGGCGGTCACGGTACGGGCGGCCCAGGCGGCGGCCCCGGAGGAGACGCCGACGGGCACGCCGGTGGCGCGGGTGACCTCCTGGGTGGTCACCGCGGCCGCCTCGTCGGTGACCGCGACGACCTCGTCCACCAGGGACAGGTCGGTGATCTCGGAGACGTACCCGGCGCCGATGCCGGGAATGCCGTGCGGCCCGGCCGGGCCGCCCGACAGCACGGCGCTGCGGGCCGGTTCGACGGCCACCACGTGCAGTGCGGTGCGCTCCTTCAGGTAGCGGGCGGTGCCGGTGAGGGTGCCGCCGGTGCCGACCCCGCACACCAGCACGTCGATCCGGTCGCCGAGGACCTGCCAGATCTCCGGTCCGGTGGTCGCGTAGTGCGCCGCCGGGTTGGCCGGGTTGCGGTCCTGGTGCGGGACCCACGAGCCGGGCACGGTCCGCTGCAGCTCCTCGGCGTACGCCCAGGCGGCCATCAGCCCGTCCCCGGCCGGCACGAGGTGCACCTCGGCGCCCAGCGCGCGCAGGAGCAGGCGGCGTTCCTCGGTGGCGTTGTCGGGCATCACGATGACGCAGCGGTGGCCGCGCCGGGCGCACAGCGCGGCCAGCGAGATGCCGGTGCTGCCCGAGGAGCACTCGATGACGGTGCCGCCGGTCGGCGGCAGCAGCCCGGCCTCCTCGGCCGCCCGCATCATGAACAGCGCGGCCCGGTCCTTCACGCTGGACAGCGGGTTGGCCGTCTCCAGCTTGGCCAGCAACCGCACCGACGCGCCGAGTCCGGGCAGCGGCACGTCGAGCAGCGGCGTCCGCCCGACCAGGTCGTCCACCGACCCGGCCGGTGCGCCCGCCGGCCCGGCCGGTGCCGGCGTGCTGAGCTCTGTCGTCACGGTTTCCCCTCTCCTGTCCCGCGCGGTCAGACCGTGCCGAGACCGCGGGCCGCGGCCAGATGTGCGGCGGCGGCCTGCTGAAGGTGGGTGATGTCGCTGGAGACGGTGGCGAAGGTGAAGCCCTCGGCGAGCCGCTTCGCGGCGTTCTCGCCGTCCAGGACGTGGATGCCGCAGGCGATGCCGTTGCGACGGGCGGCGTCCTTGATCCGCACCAGCGCCGCCTCCAGCGCGTCCGCGGCCGCCGGATCGCCGAAGAAGCGCGCCCCGAGCGCCGCCGACAGGTCGGCGGGGCCCACGTACACCGCGTCCAGCCCCTCGGTGGCGCAGATGGCCTCCAGGTCGTTCAGCGCGGCCGCCGTCTCGATCATCACGATGCAGGCGACCTGCTCGTCGATCTCGGCGGGCACCGACCCGAGCCGCACCTCGGCCCGGACCGGACCGCCCAGACTGCGGGTGCCCGCCGGATGGTGCCGGCAGGCCCGGACCACGGTCCTGGTCTGCTCGGCGGTCTCCACCATGGGGACGATCACGGCGCGCGCCCCGGTGTCCAGGGCGACGCCGATCGCGACCGGGTCGGGCGACGGCACCCGGATCACCCCGGCGGACCGGCCGCGGGCGTCGACCGCGAGCATCGCCGCCTGCCAGCCGGGCTGGTGCAGCACGCCGTGCTGGCCGTCGACGCCGACGTAGTCGTAACCGAGACCGGCGATCCGCTCGGTCCCGGCCGGGTTGTCCAGGGCGATCCAGTAGCCGACCATCGGCTCCCGGCGGCGCAGCCGCGCGGCGAACTGCCCGGGCCCGGTGCTCACTCGCCCTCCCGCAGGGCGTAGCTGCGCTTGCCGTCGAGACCGACCGGCACGTCGCCGTCGACCGACACCCGGTGCAGCACCCGCTGATGGCGGTCGTAGTCGTTGACCGCGTAGTGCTGGGTGGCGCGGTTGTCGAAGATCAGCACGTCGCCGGGGCGCCAGGACCACCGCGCGGTGTTCTCCGGGCGCCGCACGTACGACTGCAGCACGTCGATGATCGGCCGCGACTCGCGCGGGGTCATCCCGACCAGCCACTGCGCGAAACCGCCGAGGAACAGGCTCGGCTCACCGGACTCGGGATGCACCCGCACCACCGGGTGCGCGGCCTCGAAGCGGCGGGCCAGGAAGGCCTCCCTGACCTTCTCGCCGCGCTCGGTGCCGAGCCGAGGCTGCTCCGCGTGATTGGTGTGCACGGCCCACAGGCCGTCCGCTATCGCGCGCAGCTCCGCCGGCAGGTCCCGGTACCCGGCGGCCGCGTTCGCGACCATCGTGTCCCCGCCGTAGGGCGGCAGCACCACGCTGCGCAGGCTCGTGCCCAGCGACGGGGCGGTGGTGAAGCTGACGTCGGTGTGCCAGTGGTCGGCACGCTGGTCCTCCCCGTCGACCGGGATCACCTGGGGGGTGCCGTCGATCGTCCGCATCATCGGATGCGGGGCGGTGAGCGGCCCGAACCTCGCGGCGAAGGCGAGCTGGTGGGCGTCGGTGATGTCCTGGTCGCGGAAGAACAGGACCTTGTGCTCCAGGAACGCGTCGTGGATCTGCCGGAAGACGGCGTCCGACAGCTCGGAGGAGAGGTCGACGCCCATCACCTCCGCGCCGATCCTGCCGCCGATCCTGCGTAGGTCGAAGAGGGACACCAGCATTCCTTCCGAGCGGGTCGGGAGCCCAGTGCTCCCGTGACGGGCGGGGCCGCGCGGGCATCGGGCGCGCCGGGCCGTCCCGTCACGGGAGAACGCCCGGCGGCGATCGGACGGGACCGGCCGGGCAGGACGGCGCTGATCACACCACGGCCGGAAATCGACGGCAAGACATCCAGGAATTGCGCCGCGACTTCACCAACTCGACGTCCGCTACCACGGGAAAAAGGCCCGAGGAAATCCACGACTTGTTCAAGTCGTGCCGCTTGCGCGATCGCCGCTTGCCGACCCGGGGACGGCGGGAGATTCTCGAGCCGCCGCTCCTGTGCCCGCACCCTGGAAAAGTATTCCGCGCTCTTTGTCGTCTTCTGCAGAAAAGGACCGCTGACATGCCGGTGATCACCGTCAACTGGTGGCAGGGCAACGACCGGGAGAGCCGCAGAGACCTCGTGGCCGGCATCACCGATGTCGTCACCCGGGTCTCCGGCTGCCCCGACGAAGCCGTCACCGTGATCATCCGGGACGTGGCTCCCGACCACTGGGGCAAGGGGGGCCGGCTCGCCGACGAGATCCGACCGCCGCGGAGCCTGCGATGAGCACGGCGGAGGCGAAGGAAGCGGCGGACGACGCGCGGTCCGCCCTCACCCTGCGCTCCCTGCACCCCAACATCCGCCTCCGCCTCGGCGTCGGTTTCGTCCAGCGGCTTCTCTCGATCATGCTGATGCCGCTGCTCGTCATCCACCTCGCGGGGCTGTACGGCGCCGCCGTCGCGGGTGCCCTCACGGTCTGCGTGGCGGCGGCGGGCATCGCGGCCAACTTCCTCGGCGGCCACCTGGCCGACGTCCACGGCAGGCGCCCGGTCATGGTGGCCGGCGAACTCGGCGCCACCGTCACCTTCGCCCTCCTCGCCCTCGCCAACTCGCCCTGGTGGAGCTCGGGACCCGCGACCTTCGGGCTGTTCCTGCTGAACACCTGCTGTTCGCAGCTGGCCACCCCGGCGGCCGACGCGATGATGGTGGACGTCTCCACCCCCGAGAACCGCCCGCTCGTCTACACGATCAACTACTGGTCCATCAACCTGGCCTTCACCGTCGGCGCGTTGCTCGGCGGCTTCCTGTACGACGGGCACTTCCTCCAGCTGCTGACCGGCGCCGCCGTCCTCTGCCTGCTGACCACGGCGGTGATGTGGCGGTGGATCAGCGAGACCGCCCCCGCCACCGGTGCTCCCGGCCCGTCCGGCCCGGCCGCGATGGTCCGCGGCTATCTCGCCGTCGCCCGCGACCGGATCTTCCTGCGGCAGCTGGCCGCCGCCGCGCTGATCGCGGCCGTCGAGATGCAGATCGGCTACTACATCGCCGTCCGGCTCGCCGACGAGTTCCCCCGCCAGACCCTCCTCTCCCTCGGGTCCTTCGGCCTCGACGTCGACGGCACGGCGATCCTCGGCGTCCTGCGCGCGGTCAACGCCGCCCTGGTCGTCGCCCTCATCCTGGCCGCCAAGACCCTCCTGGGGAGGGTCGGCGAACGCACCCGGCTGTACGGCGGCATCGTCGTCTTCACCGTCGGCTACATGATCTGGGCCGTCAGCAACTCCGGCTGGGTGCTGATCGCCGCCGCCGTCCTGCTCACCGTCGGCGAGATCGCCAGCGTCCCGGTGCGCCAGGCCCTGCTGGCCGACCTCATCGATCCCGGGGCACGCACCAAGTACATGGCCGCCTACGCCCTCAACGCGCGCGTCGGCCTGCTCGTCGCCGCCCTGTGCGTCACGCTCGGAGCCTTCGTCCCCGCCGTCGGCATGAGCCTGCTGTACGCCACCGCGGGTGTCGCCGCGCTGCTCCTGTACCGGTCCCTCCTCGGGGTGCGCGCCACCCGCGAGGCCGAGACGAACCTTGTGAAGGCTGCCTGACATGACCCGCACCGCGACCAGACGTCTGTTCACCTCGGAGTCCGTCACCGAGGGCCATCCCGACAAGATCGCCGACCGGATCAGCGACACCGTCCTGGACGCCCTCCTCGCCCAGGACCCGCAGGCCCGGGTGGCCGTCGAGACGCTCATCACCACCGGCCAGGTCCACATCGCCGGCGAGGTCACCACCACCGCCTACGCGCCCATCGCCCAGCTGGTGCGCGAGGCGATCCTCGACATCGGCTACGACTCCTCGAAGAAGGGCTTCGACGGCGCCTCCTGCGGCGTGTCGGTGTCCATCGGGTCGCAGTCCCCGGACATCGCGCAGGGCGTGGACACCGCGTACGA
>NZ_BMVV01000025.1 GCF_014650895.1 Streptomyces omiyaensis | reverse complement strand
GCGGTCGTGAGGTCGACCGGGACCCGCTCGCCGGCCTTGGACCACAGGACCTGGCCGCGCACGCGGTGCTTGCGGCCGGACTTGAGGGTGTCGGCGAGCGGCGACTCCTCGTACGGGAACGGGGTGCCGTCGGCGCGCTTGGCGAGGATCAGCGGGTGCAGCTCGGCCCCGCCCAGCTCGCCCGCGCGGTAGCCGAGGATCTGTGCGAAGGCGGGGTTGACGAGGACGACCCGGCCGTCGGTGTCGGTGCCGACGACGCCCTCGGCGGCGGCCCGCAGGATCATCTCGGTCTGCCGCTGCGAGCGGGCCAGCTCGGCCTCGGTGTCGAGGGTGCCGGTGAGGTCGCGCACGACGAGCATCAGCAGCTCGTCGCCGGTGTAGCCGCTGTACGAGTCGTACGCCTCGCGCCCGTCCTCCAGGCTGGCGCTGGTCACCTCGACCGGGAACTCGCCGCCGTCGGTCCGGCGGGCGATCATCCGCATCGGCTTGGTGCGGCCCCGCTCGTCGGCGGGGTCGGGGCGGCGCATGGAGCCGGGGATCAGCCGCGAGTCGAACGTCGGCAGCAGGTCGAGCAGCCCGCGCCCGACGAGCGCGGTGCCGGGGGTCTCGAACATGCCGAGCGCGATGGTGTTGGCGTTGACGACCGTGCCGTTGCAGTTGACCAGCACGAGGCCGTCGGGGAGGGCGTCGAGTATGGCTGCGAGGCGAGCAGCGCCTCGGGATGGCCTGCTGCTCACGACGACGTTTCCTCCCTGACGCCCTGCAATTGCCCGCGTGCTGTGCCCGCGGTGTACGCCGTCCGGCATGTGCCGTGACGGCGGGCCGGCCCCATCTTGCCCCTCGGGCGGCGACCCTGTCACTGAGGGAGTCTAACGGCGCCCCCGTCCGTCAGCCCCGGACGCTCGGAAGGAGCGGTTCCACGTTCTCCCAGCGGTCGATCTCGCAGCCGTTCGCGCGGGAGAACCGGGCGTCGACCCGCCGCCCCTGCCAGACGCCCGTCACCTGGGCGGTCACCGCCCCGCCGTGCACCTGCGCGCACATCCGGTCCGCGGGCACCGGCGCGAAGGGGTCCTCCCCGGCGCGCGCGAGGCCCTCCAGGCGCTCGCAGGCCCGCGCGGCCGCCGGGTGGTCACCCCCGGGCCGGTCGTCGCAGGTCAGCTTCCAGCTCCCCTCGGCCTCCCGGTTCCCGCTCCCCGTGACGGTCACCGTCAGCGAATCGGGCTGCGGCTGGGGCTGGGGCTGGGACTGCGGCTGCGGGAGCAGTGGCAGCGACGGGAGCGGGAGCGGTCCGGCCGCGGCGGCGCCGACGGCGGTGCCGAGGAGGCCGGCGGCGAGGGCGGAGGCGAGGACGAGGCGGCGCAGCGGCATGGGGGCACTCCGGGGAGGGGGATCGGGCGGATCGGAAGGGACGGCCGGGCACGCCCGACGCGCCCCCGCCCCCTCTAACGCTCCGGCCCCACGCGCGTTGCGCAACCGGGGTGCGCCGCGCGGGTCCGGTCTCGGCGAGGGGGAGGGCGGCGAGGGGGTAGGACGGTGAGGGGGAGGGCGGCGAGGGGGGCGCGGAGCGTGCGGGGACGCGCCGGGGGCTTTGCCCTGGGCGCCGCCCGCCTAGTACGGTGAAAGCGATTGGTGGCACCGGGCTCGCCTGTGTCATCATCTGCACGCACCTTCCGCGCATGCGCGGGGGTGCGAGGAGGCGTCGCCTAGTCCGGTCTATGGCGCCGCACTGCTAATGCGGTTTGGGCTTTATCGCCCATCGAGGGTTCAAATCCCTCCGCCTCCGCCCTCAGGAAGCCCCGGCCCCGCGGCCGGGGCTTCCGTCGTTCCCGGACCGCTCTCCGCGGTGTTCTTCCCCCGCCCTCTTGCCCCGCGCCCCGATCCGTGCGGCCCCCGGGCCCGCTCGCATGTGACCCCGGTCTCTTTCGGCGCCTCCGACGCCTTTTCCGCCCCTGGAAGCCCTCGCTCCACCCGCCTGCCCGTCACCCCCTCTGGGAGCGTTTCCGCAGGTCAGGGGGGTTGGGCTAATCGGATTTCACAGGACGGCGGCAGTCATGTAATGTTCTTCCTGTCGCCGCGAGCGGGCCGAAAGGCCGGGGAGCGGAGGCGAGAGAAACAAAAGAACAAGCACTCGTAGCTTAACGGATAGAGCATCTGACTACGGATCAGAAGGTTGCAGGTTCGAATCCTGCCGAGTGCACAGTGACGAGAGGCCCCGGACGAGAGTCCGGGGCCTCTCGCGTATGCGGAGTGAGGGGCGCGCGCGTACAACCTTCCGGGGGGCTCCCCGGTCTTGGTGGTGCGGCGGGATGCGCCGCGATCGTCGTGGCCCTTCGAGGAGGCACCCGCCGTGATGCGCCCCCGCTCGACCCGCCGCCGGCTCACCGCCGTCGCCGTCGCCCTTGCCGCCACCGTCGCCGGAGGAGGCCTGGTCCTTCCCGGGACCGCGGCGGCCGCGCCGGGCAGGGGGGCCGTGGCGCAGGCCCCGGACGGACGGGCGGCGGCCGGCGGCGAGGCGGCCGGACTCGTCATGACCAGCGAGACCGTGCCCGAGGTGATGGACTTCGACCAGGAGCCCCGCCAGCAGATGAGGTGGGAGTTCAACCAGCGCGACGTGGACGTGGTCGTCGAGCTCACCCACACCGCCACCGGCCGGAAGACGACGCTCACCTCGTGGTGGGAGCCGGACCACTTCGGGAGCCACGTCTCCTGGGACGGACTCTCCGAGAAGTACTTCGGCACCCCCAACGGCGCCCACACCTGGAGGATGACGGCCCACCCGGAGGGCGGGGTCGGGGACCCCGTCCTCCGCTCCGGCGCGCTCACCGTGGTCCGGGGCACCGAACCGCGCGACTTCACCGACAACGGGGTCGCGGACGTGCTCGTCCGCGACAGCGGCGGGAAGCTGTCCGCCTACGAGCTCTCGCAGCTGGAGGCCCTGGACTCCGAGTGCTGGGAGGAGGGGTGCCGGCCCCCGCTGCGCGCGACCACCCCGACGACGCTGGGCACCGGGTGGAACACGTACACGCTGATGGCCTCGCCCGGGAACGCCGCCGGCGGGGCCGACGACGACATCGTCGGCCGCGACCGCGGCGGCGTGCTCTGGCTCCACCGGAGCGAGAAGGGGAAGCTGCTGCCCCGCACGAAGGTCGGCGGCGGCTGGCAGGTCTACGACAGGATCGCCGGCGGCTCCGACCTGAACGGCGACGGACGCGGCGACCTCCTCGCCACCGACACCGCCGGCACCCTGTGGTTCTACGCCTCCACCGGCGACGCGAACCGCCCCTTCCGCACCCGGAAGAGGATCGGCGGCGGCTGGCAGGTCTACAACCTGCTGACCGCGCCCGGGAACATCGCCGGCGCCACCGGCGGCGACCTGCTCGCCCGTGACAGGGACGGCGTCCTCTGGCTCTACCTCGGCCGGGGCGACGGCACCTTCACCGCCCGCCGCAAGGTCGGCGGCGGCTGGCAGAAGTACACCCACATCGTCCCCGGAGGCGTGAGCCCCAGGGGCGTGAGCAGCCTCTACGCCATCGGACCCTCCGGTTCCGCGGTCTACTACGCCCTCGACAGCACGAGCAGGCCCTTCTGGCCGGCCCGCATGATCTCCGTGAACGGTGACTCCACCACGTACAAGACGGTCTTCTGAGCTCGTCCCCGCCGGGCGTTGCCAGGTGAGGGCCCGGTGGGGTTAGGTTCAGGTGATCGTATTTTCGGCTGAAAAATGGGGGGTAAGGGCATGGCGCTCTTCGGGAACGCACACGCGATCGATCCGGCGCAGGCGCAGCAGGACTACGCGCGGCTGCTCGGGCAGGGGGAGCAGGTGCACGCCGCGTACCTGCTGATCCGCGACGTCATCTTCTTCACGGACCGGCGTCTCGTGCTCGTCGACAAGCAGGGCATCACCGGCAAGAAGGTCGAGTACCACTCGATCCCCTACCGGAGCATCACCCACTTCGCCGTCGAGACGGCCGGCACCTTCGACCTCGACGCCGAGCTGAAGATCTGGATCTCGGGTCAGCAGCTGCCCGTCACCAAGACGTTCACCAAGGGCGTGGACATCTACGAGGTGCAGGCGATCCTCACGCAGTTCGTCGCCCGCTGACGGGACGCGAACCTCTTTCGAAGGCCCCGGGTTTGCCCGGGGCCTTCCCCTTTTGAGTGAATCCATCTGATTTGCATGTCAGTTGAATATGCCTTCGGCCTAACGTGCGCGTGGAGGTGATCATCGTTGGACGCGATCGACATCGATGACTTCGTACGGGCCGCCGCCGGGGGCCGGTTGAGGCGGCTGACCGCGATCGACGGGGCGCACTGGTTCCCCGTCGTGGACGTGGCACGGCGGCTCGGGTACGCGGGATCGCGCGAGGCGCTGCGGAGCGTGCGGCTGCCCGCCTGGTGCCTGGCACCCGCCCGTGAACTGGCCCCCAGCCCGGACCTGCTCGCGCGCAGCGGCATCCGCGGCTCCGCGCGCATGGTGAGCCTCCCCGGCCTCGTCCAGCTCGTCACCGCCTGCCGCTCGCCCGAGGCCGGGCCGTTCCGGTCCTGGGTGGGCGAGCTGGTGGGCGAAGTGCAGCGGCACGGCGGATACGGGCTCGAACCGGCCCCGGCGCACAGCGGGTTCGTCCTCCCGCCCGAACTGGTCGACGTACTCGTCCGCCTGGAGGCCCGGCTCGACGAGGGCGCGGCCGACCTGGCCGAGCACGCCGACTACGCGCGGCTGCTGCGGGAGACGCGGCACAGCCTCTCCAGGGTCGCCGACTCCCTCGAGCGGTCCTTCGCCGTCCCCCGGCAGCGGGGCGCCGACGGTCCGCCCCGGCTCAGCGCCCAGGAACTGGTCGAGTCCTGGGAGATCAGCGGCGACATGCGGGCCGTGGCCAGCTTCCTCGCCCCCGCCCTGATCCGCGGCGGCGTCCGCTGCCACCCGCAGGACGTCACCCGTCGCACCGGCCTCTCCGGCGAGCGGGTCCGCGACTGCGTCCGGCTGCTCATCGAGCGGGGCTGCATGCGGGAGGTCGGCGACCCCTGCCCGGACGGGACCCGGATCTACGTCCTGCCGTGAGCGGCCGGAGGACGGGGGCGGAGGCGGCCTGGAGGAGCGGGAAGCGGCCGGGAGGGGGGCGGAAGCCGCGGGGAGGAGCGGGAAGCGGCCGGGAGGGGGGCGGAAGGCCGCGGGGAGAGGAGGAAGCCGGCGGGGGTGGCGGAGACTGGGGGAGGAGTCGGGAGGTGGCCGGGGTCGTGTGGCGGAGCGGTGGCGTCGGGTGGAGCGGGGGCTCCGCCGGGCTGCGCTGGTGGGGCGGGCGGGTGAGCCCCGTCGTGTACGGGCGGCCGCTCGCCTTCCGGGCCGTGGGCGGCCGGGCCTGCGCCGGGGCGCGGGGCAACGCCTGCCCCGTCGGCGCCGCCGTGCCGGGGCGCTCCACCGGCGGGCTCTGCGCCGACTGCGCGCGGCTCGACCGGGCCCACTCCGTCGCCGCCGACACCTTCGCCGACGACCCCCGGCCCTACCGCGTCTACCTCGCCTGGTTCGGACCCGGCACCGTCAAGGCCGGCATCACCGGGGAACACCGGGGCGACACGCGCCTGCGCGAACAGGGGGCCGTCGCCTTCTGCTGGCTCGGACGCGGACCGCTGATGGGCGCCCGGCGGACCGAGGAGGTGCTGCGCCAGGCGCTCGGCGTGCCCGACCGGGTGGCGTACGAGCGGAAGCGGGCGCTGCGGGTCGGCCCGCCGGACGCCGGGGCCCGGGCCGCGGAGCTCGCCGAGCTGCACGCGCGCGCCCTCGGCGTCGGCGGCTGGGGCGAGACCCTGGAGGCGCTGCCGTTCACCGCGCACGACCACGGGGAGCTCTTCGGCCTTGGCGCGCTGCCCCCGCTCGACGGGACCGTCGCCGAACTCGTCGAGGGCGGGGTCGTCACCGGGCGGGTGCTGGCCGCCGCCGGACCCGACCTCCACCTGGGCGTCCCCGACGGGCGCCACCTCGTGCTCGACGGGCGGCTGCTCGGTGGGTGGGGCCTCGCCCGGGCCGGCGAGGGCGAGCCCTGGAGCGTGCCGGTCGGCGGCGCCCCGGAGGCCAGGACGGAGCAGGACGGACTGTTCTGACCGGCCGCGACCGCCGTGCGTAAAGTCTTGGATCCCTTTGACCGGCGCCCGTGGACACCGGCCGCTCCGCCCGGCGAGGGTGATCACATGACGCAGAAGCCGATCTCCGGACTCGAACCTCCCTATTACACCGCCGTGTTCACCTCCCTACGCCCCGACGCCCCCGAGGGGTACGCCGACACCGCCGCCGAGCTGAGCGAGCGGGTCGCCACCGTCCCGGGGTTCCTCGGACACGAGTCCGCCCGCACCCCCGGTGGCCTCGGCATCACCGTGGCCTACTTCCGCGACCTGGAGGCCCTCGACGCCTGGCGCCTCGACTCCGTGCACGCGGCGGCGAAGAAGCACGGACGCGCGCACTGGTACGAGGCGTACAGCGTCCACATCGGCAAGATCGAGCGGAGCTACGGCTTTGACCGGGGGTGACGCGGGCGGCCTCCAGGAGGCCGAGGCGATCCGGGCGTTCGCCGCGCGGCTCGGGCTGCCCGGGCTCGTCGACGTGCACACCCACTTCATGCCGAAGAACGTCCTCGACAAGGTCTGGGCCTACTTCGACGCGGTGGGTCCGATGACCGGGCAGCCCTGGCCCATCACCTACCGCGAGGAGGAGGACCGGCGGGTCGAACTGCTGCGCGGCTTCGGGGTGCTCGCCTTCACCTCGATGCTCTATCCGCACAAGCCCGGGATGGGCGCCTGGCTCAACTCCTGGGCCGCGGAGTTCGCCGCCCGGACGCCCGACTGCCTGCACACGGCGACCTTCTTCCCCGAGCCCGGAGTCGCCGCGTACGTGCGGCAGGCCCTCGACGAGGGCGCCCGGGTCTTCAAGGTGCACGTCCAGGTCGGCGGCTTCGACCCGAACGATCCGCTGCTCGACGACGTGTGGGGGCTGCTCGCCGACAGCGGGACGCCCGTCGTCGTCCACTGCGGCTCGGGCCCCGCGCCCGGCGCCTTCACCGGGCCCGGACCGGCCGGGCGGCTGCTCGCCCGGTACCCGCGACTGCGGCTGATCGTCGCGCACATGGGGATGCCGGAGTACGAGGACTTCCTCGGGCTCGCGGAGCGGTACCCGGGCGTGTGTCTGGACACCACCATGGCCTTCACGGACTTCAGCGAGCGGCTCGCGCCCTTCCCGCCCGACGCGCTCAAGCGGCTGGGGGGTCTCCAGGACCGGGTCCTGCTCGGCTCCGACTTCCCGAACATCCCCTACCCGTACCTCCACCAGCTCCACGCCCTCGAACGGCTGGGGCTCGGGGACGCCTGGATGCGGTCCGTCCTGCACGACAACGGGGCCGCGTTGTTTCACGTGAAACCCTGAGAGGGCCGCGTCGTTTCACGTGAAACGACGGGCGGGCCGCGCTGCTTTCTCAGGGAATTCACAGGAAAGCGCAAGGGGGATCTCAGCGGCGGCGGCGAGCGTGGGTCCATGACCGTCACCACTCGCAGCACTTCAGCCCGCCGCGGCACCCGCGCCGATCTGCTCCGTGCCGACGGCACCGCCGTCCGCGTCCTCGTCGTGGACGACGAGGCCTCCCTCTCCGAACTGCTCTCCATGGCCCTGCGCTACGAGGGCTGGCAGGTCCGCAGTGCCGGGGACGGAGCGGGCGCCCTGCGGGCCGTGCGCGAGTTCCGGCCCGACGTCGTCATCCTGGACATCATGCTCCCGGACGCCGACGGGCTCAGCCTGCTCGGCTCGATCCGGCGCGAGCTGCCCGAGGTGCCGGTCCTCTTCCTCACGGCGAAGGACGCCGTCGAGGACCGGATCGCGGGACTCACGGCCGGGGGCGACGACTACGTCACCAAGCCCTTCAGCCTGGAGGAGGTCGTGGCCCGGCTGCGCGGCCTGATCCGGCGTTCCGGGGCGGCGCAGGCCCGCAGCGAGTCGGTGCTCGCGGTCGGCGACCTCACCCTCGACGAGGACAGTCACGAGGTCACCCGGGGCGGCGACTCGATCCACCTGACCGCGACCGAGTTCGAGCTGCTGCGGTACCTGATGCGCAACCCGCGCCGGGTGCTCAGCAAGGCGCAGATCCTCGACCGGGTGTGGTCGTACGACTTCGGCGGCCAGGCCAACGTGGTCGAGCTCTACATCTCCTACCTGCGGCGGAAGATCGACGCCGGGCGCCCGCCGATGATCCACACCCGGCGGGGGGCCGGTTACCTCATCAAGCCGGGGGAGTAGGCCCCATGGCCCTCCGTCCCCGCCTCCGCGGCCGCGCCGGGCGGCCGTGGTCGCTGCGGACGCGGCTGGTGGTCTCCGCCGTCGCGCTGATCGCGGTCGTCGCGGCCGTCATCGGCACGGTCACCACCATCGCCTACCGCTCCTACCTCTACGACCGGGCCGACGAACAGCTGACCGGTCTCGCCCAGCGTGCCGCCGGGCCGCCGGCGGGACCGCTCGGACCCGCCCCGGGGGGCCGGGACCGCCAGCCGCTCGCCTTCCTCGGGACGCCGGGCTCCCCGATAGGGACGCTCGGCGCCGTCGTGGACGGAGGAGAGGTCACCGAGGCGGGGTACTCGACGGAGGTCCCCGGCACCGGCACGGCCGACGGCCCCCGCTTCCCGGTCGAGGCGCTGGACCCGGCGCAGAAGGCCGCGCTCGCCGCCGTGCCCCGCGACTCCCGGCCGCACACCGTCGACCTGCCCGGCGGACTCGGCTCCTACCGGGTCGTCCATACCGAGGGCGCCCACGGCACCTTCCTCACCGGCATCCCGCTCGCCGAGGTCGAGAACGCCCTCTCCACCCTCGTCCTCGTCGAACTGAGCCTCACCGGCGCCTCCCTCGCCGCCGCCTCCCTCGCCGGGACGGTCCTGGTGCGGATCGCGCTGCGTCCGCTGCGCCGGGTCGCCGCCACCGCCGCCCAGGTCGCCCGGCTGCCGCTGCACAGCGGCGAGGTGGCCCTCCACCAGCGGGTCCCGGAGGCCGAGGCCGACCCCCGGACCGAGGTCGGGCAGGTCGGTGCCGCGCTCAACCGGATGCTCGACCACGTCCACGCGGCCCTCGACGCCCGCCAGCAGAGCGAGACCCGCGTCCGGCAGTTCGTCGCCGACGCCAGTCACGAACTGCGCACCCCGCTCGCCTCCATCCGCGGCTACGCCGAACTCACCCGGCGCGGAGGGGAGGAGTGCGGGCCCGACACCCGGCACGCGCTCGGCCGGATCGAGTCCGAGGCCACCCGGATGACGGGCCTGGTGGAGGACCTGCTGCTGCTCGCCCGGCTCGACGCCGGCCGCCCCCTCTCGCACGAGACCACCGACCTCGTCCCGCTGGTCGTGGACGCCCTCGGGGACGCCCGGGCCGCAGGCCCGGACCACCACTGGCGCCTCGAACTGCCCGACGAGGCCGGGCCCGCGCCCGTCCTGGGCGACTCCGCCCGGCTCCAGCAGGTGCTGGTCAACCTGCTCGCCAACGCCCGGACCCACACCCCGCCCGGGACCACCGTCACCGCCCGCGTCCACGGCGAGGGCCCCGCCGCCCTCGTCGTCGAAGTGGAGGACGACGGCCCCGGCATCCCGCCCGGGCTGCTGCCCGCCGTCTTCGAGCGCTTCGCCCGCGGCGACGCCTCCCGCTCCCGGCAGGCCGGCTCGACCGGACTCGGCCTCGCCATCGTGCGGGCCGTCGTCACCGCCCACGGCGGCGAGGTGAGCGTCGACTCGGTGCCCGGCCGGACCGTCTTCCGGGTGTGCTTCCCGGCCGCCGCCCCGGCGCCGCCGACCGCCCCGGCGGCGGACTCACAGGATGACCACAGGCTCGTCACACAGGCATGACAGCGGGCCCGGCAAGGGTCGGGTGCATGCGAACCCACACCCTCGCGGGGCCCGCGACGCAGGCCCCCGGCACCCTCCCCGCCCGGGAGCACCTGCCGGTGAGCGAAACGGGGCGGCCCGTTCTGGACGTGGTGATCCCCGTCTACAACGAGGAGAAGGACCTGGAGCCGTGCGTCCGCCGGCTCCACGCGCACCTGAGGCGCACCTTCCCGTACGGCTTCCGCGTCACCGTCGCCGACAACGCCTCCACCGACGCCACCCCCGCCCTCGCCGCCGCCCTCGCCGCCGAACTGTCCGAGGTGCGGTCGGTGCGACTGGAGCAGAAGGGGCGCGGCCGGGCGCTGCGGACCGTGTGGTCGGCCTCCGACGCCCCCGTCCTCGCCTACATGGACGTGGACCTGTCCACCGACCTCAACGCGCTGCTCCCGCTCGTCGCGCCGCTGATCTCCGGCCACTCCGACCTGGCCATCGGCTCCCGGCTCGCCCGCTCCTCGCGGGTGGTGCGCGGGCCCAAGCGGGAGTTCATCTCCCGGGCCTACAACCTGATCCTGCGCGGTTCGCTCGCCGCCCGCTTCTCCGACGCCCAGTGCGGCTTCAAGGCGATCCGGCGCGATGTCGCCGAGCGGCTGCTGCCGATGGTCGAGGACACCGGCTGGTTCTTCGACACCGAGATGCTGGTGCTCGCCGAGCGGGCCGGGCTGCGGATCCACGAGGTGCCGGTCGACTGGGTCGACGACCCCGACTCGACCGTGCACCTCGTGCGGACCGCCACCGACGACCTGAAGGGCGTCTGGCGGGTCGGACGGGCGCTGGCGACCGGTTCGCTGCCGCTGGACCGGCTCGCCCGGCCCTTCGGCGACGACCCGCGCGACCGCGACCTGACCGGGGTGCCCGGGGGGCTCGCCCGCCAGCTCGTCGGCTTCTGCGTGGTCGGCGTGCTCTCCACCCTCTTCTACCTCGCGCTCTACTCGCTCTTCCGGCTCGGCGCCGGCGCCCAGATCGCCAACGCCGCCGCGCTCCTGGTCTCCGCCGTCGCCAACACGGCCGCCAACCGACGGCTCACCTTCGGTGTCCGGGGCCGGGACCGGGCCGTCCGCCACCAGGCCCAGGGGCTCGTGGTCTTCGCCATCGGCCTCGCCCTGACCAGCGGCTCGCTCGCCGCGCTCGGCGCCGCGACCGGCGATCCGGCGCACTCCACCGAACTCGCCGTGCTGGTCGTCGCCAACCTCGCCGCGACCGTGCTGCGCTTCCTGCTCTTCCGGCTCTGGGTCTTCCCGGAGCGCCGACACCCCACGGGGGCCGACCGATGACCGCAACGAACCCCCGCGCGACCCCGGCCGCCCCGGCCGCGGCCCCCGCCCGGCTCGCCCGGCTGTGGCGCGGCCGCCCCGAGGACGCCCCCTGGGTGCGCCCCGCCCTCCTCGGCCTCCTCGCCGTCACCACCGCGCTCTACCTGTGGAACCTGAGCGCCTCCGGCTACGCCAACTCCTTCTACTCGGCGGCCGTCCAGGCCGGCGGCGAGAGCTGGAAGGCCTTCTTCTTCGGCTCGCTCGACGCGGCCGGCGCCATCACCGTCGACAAGCCGCCGGCCGCGCTCTGGCCGATGGCGCTCTCCGTCCGCCTCTTCGGCCTCGGCTCCTGGCAGATCCTGCTGCCCGAGGTGCTGATGGGGGTGGGCACGGTCGCCGTGCTGTACGCGGCCGTCCGCCGCCGCTTCGGGGCGGGCGCCGGGCTGATCGCGGGCGTGGTGCTCGCGCTGACCCCGGTCGCCGCGCTGATGTTCCGCTTCAACAACCCGGACGCGCTGCTCGCGCTCCTCATGACCGTGGCCGTGTACGCGGTGCTGAGGGCCCTGGAGCAGGCCGACGGGGCCGCGAAGTGGCTGGTCGGTGCGGGCGTGGCCTTCGGCTTCGCGTTCCTGACCAAGACCCTCCAGGCCTTCCTGATCCTGCCGCCGCTCGCGCTCGTGTACGCGGTGTGCGCCCCGGCGCGGCCGCTGCGGCGGTTCGGGCAGCTGGGCCTCGCCGGGCTCGCGCTGCTCGTCTCCGGCGGCTGGTGGGTGGCGGTCGTCGAGCTCTGGCCGGCGGCCTCGCGCCCGTACATCGGCGGCTCGCAGAACAACAGCTTCCTGGAGCTGACCTTCGGCTACAACGGCCTCGGCCGGATCAACGGCGACGAGGTCGGCAGCGTCGGCGGCGGGGGCGGACCCGGCGGCGGGGGCGGCCGGTGGGGCGAGGCCGGGCTGCTGCGCATGTTCGGCGACTCCGTCGGCGGCCAGATCTCCTGGCTGCTGCCGGCCGCGCTGGTGCTGCTCCTCGCCGGGCTCGTCGTCACCTGGAGGGCGCCGCGCACGGACACCGCCCGGGCCGCGTTCCTGGTGTGGGGCGGGGCGCTGCTGATGACGCTGGCCGTCTTCAGCTTCATGGCCGGCATCTTCCACGAGTACTACACGGTGGCGCTGGCCCCGTACCTCGCCGCCCTGATCGGCATGGGCGCGGCGGTGCTGTGGGAGGAGCGGACCAGGCTTCCCGCCGCGGCGGCGCTCGCGGGCGCGGTGGGCGTGACGGCCTGGTGGGGCTGGGTGCTGCTCGGCCGTACGCCGGAGTACCTGCCGTGGCTGCGCTGGACCGTGCTGGTCGCGGGCGCGGCGGCGGCGCTCGGGCTGCTCGCGGCGGGCCGGGTCGACCGGCGCCTCGGCCTCGCGGCGGCGGGCCTGGGTCTGGCGGCGGGACTCGCGGGCCCGTTCGCGTACACCCTGGAGACGCTCTCCACCGGTCATCAGGGCTCGATCGTCACGGCGGGGCCGTCGGGCGCCGGCTTCGGCGGCCGGGGGCCGGGCGGCGGCTTCCCGGGCGGCGGCGAGTTCCCCGGCGGGGGCCGCGGCATGGACGGCGGTGGCGGCCGGAACGGCGGCGCGCAGCCCCCGAACGGCTTCCCGGACGGCGGTCGGAACGGGCAGGCCCCGGACGGCTTCCCGGACGGCGGCGCTCAGGGCGGCCAGCAGCCCCCCACCGGCGGGATGCCGAACGCCGGCGGGATGCCCAACGCCGCCGGGATGCCGAACGCCGCCGGGATGCCGAACGCCGCCGGGATGCCGAACGCCGCCGGGATGCCGAACGCCGGCGGGATGCCGAACGCCGGCGAGCGGGACGGCGTGGGCGGCGGCATGGGCGGTCTCCTCAACGGCGCGAGCGTCGGTGAGGAGGCGAAGGCGAAGCTGCTCCAGGACGCCGACGCGTACACCTGGGCCGCCGCGGCGATCGGCGCGCAGAACGCGGCCGGTTACCAGCTCGCCACCGAGAAGCCGGTCATGGCGATCGGCGGCTTCAACGGCAGCGACCCGTCCCCGACCCTCGCCCGGTTCCAGCGGTACGTCGCCGAGGGGAGGATCCACTACTTCATCGGCGGCGGGGGCACGGGCGGCCCCGGCGGCGGGGTCGGCGGAAGCTCGGAGATCAGCGCCTGGGTCCAGGAGAACTACACCGCCACGACCGTCGGCGGAGCCACCTTCTACGACCTGACCGCGCCGGAGCGGTAAATCGCTATACGGCGTAAGAGAGCCCTTGTACGGTGTACGGGCACCGCGCCTCGTACACCGTATAAGGAGTCTCCATGACGGCCTCGGCCACGCCAACGGCCACCGGCGGCCACCCCCAGCGCTGGCTGATCCTCGGCGTCATCTGTCTCGCCCAGCTCACCGTCCTCCTCGACAACACCGTCCTCAGCGTCGCCATCCCCTCGCTGACCACGGAGCTGCACGCCTCCACCAGCGACATCCAGTGGATGATCAACGCCTACTCGCTCGTCCAGTCCGGACTGCTCCTCACGGCCGGCAACGCGGCCGACCGCTACGGCCGCAAGAAGCTGCTCGCCGTCGGCCTCGCGCTCTTCGGCCTCGGCTCGCTCGCCGCCGGCCTGGCCGGCTCCACCGCGCAGCTGATCGCCGCCCGCGCCGGGATGGGCGTCGGCGGGGCGCTCCTGATGACCACCACGCTCGCGGTCGTCATGCAGATCTTCGACGACTCCGAGCGGGTGAAGGCGATCGCGCTCTGGGCCACCGTCAGCTCGCTCGGCTTCGCCGCCGGACCGCTGATCGGCGGCGTGATCCTCGAGCACTTCTGGTGGGGGATGATCTTCCTGATCAACATCCCGGTGGCCGTGATCGGCCTGGTCGCCGTCCTCAAGCTGGTCCCCGAGTCGAAGAACCCGCAGGGCGACCGCCCCGACCTCATGGGCGCCCTGCTCTCCACGGTCGGCATGACCGCCGCCGTGTACGCGATCATCACCGGCCCGGAGCACGGCTGGACCTCCGGCGAGGTGCTGCTCCCGGCCGCGATCGGCGTCGTGGTGCTCGCCGCGTTCGCGCTGTGGGAGCTGCGGACCCCGTACCCGATGCTCGACATGCACTTCTTCCGCAACCAGAAGTTCGTGGGCGCGGTCGCCGGAGCCATCCTGGTGATGTTCGGGATGGGCGGCTCGATGTTCCTGCTCACCCAGCACCTCCAGTTCGTGCTCGGGTACGAGCCCCTGGAGGCCGGGCTGCGGATGGCTCCGCTGGCGCTGACCGTGGTCCTGCTCAACCTGACCGGGGTGGGCCCGCGGATCGTGATGAAGCTCGGCACCCCGCTCACCGTGACGGTCGGCATGACGCTGGTCGCGGCCGGTCTCGCCTCGATCGCGCTGGTCGGCGGCGGCACGGACGGCACCTACGGGGGCATGCTGCTCGGCCTGGTCCTGATGGGCACCGGGCTCGCGGTCTCCAACCCGGCGATGGCCAACGCGATCATGAGCGCGATCCCGCCGGAGAAGGCGGGGGTGGGCGCGGGCGTCAACGGCACCCTCGCCGAGTTCGGCAACGGCCTGGGCGTCGCGGTCCTCGGCGCCGTCCTCAACGCCCGCTTCGCCGCCCTCGTCACCGTCACCGCGGCCTCGCTGCCGGCGGCCCTGGCGGCGGCCGGCGACGACGCCGAGCGGGCGCGGATCTCCGACGCCTTCGCCTCCGGGCTCCAGACCAGCCAGCTGGTCGGCGCGGTCTCCGTCCTCGCCGGCGGTCTGCTCGCCGCCCTCCTGCTGAAGCGGGCGGAGCGGGCGGAGCAGTCCGCGGCCCCCGAGGCCGTCATCGCTGCCTAGCATGGTGCCGACGCATGGTCACGACCGCTGACGCACGGAGGAACCGGATGGTCAAGGCTGCGGACCGGGCCAAGAACCCGGCGGGCTCCAGCGTCTGGCTGGAGCAGCGGGCCCCCCGCAGCGGCGGTGGCCCCGCCGGACTCGACCGGGACCGGATCGTGGCCGCCTCGGTCCGGATGCTCGACCGGGACGGGCTGGGCGGGTTCTCGATGCGCCGGCTCGCGGCCGAGCTCGGGGTCACCGCGATGTCCCTGTACTGGTACGTGGACACCAAGGACGACATCATCGAGTACGCGATCGACACCGTGTACCGGGAGATCGACCTGGACGCGGTCGACGCCGGCGCCGACTGGCGGGAGCGGATCCGGACGCTCGCCCTGGACTACCGCAGGATGCTGGTCCGCCACCCGTGGATGTCGCCGTGCGCGGGCCAGTACCTGAACATCGGGCCGTGCGCGATCGCCGTCGGCTCCCGGATCCAGGAGGCGATCCGGGGGACCGGGCTGCCGCTGTCCGGGCAGCCGGGCGCGATGTCGGCCGTCTTCCAGTTCGTGTACGGCTACGGGACGATCGAGTCGCAGTTCGAGCGGCGGGCGGCCGAGGCGGGGATGTCGCAGGACGACTTCTACACCGGCTCCGTCGCCGCCTTCCGCGACGACCCGCAGTTCCGCGAGGCGCTGGAGCCGATGACGGACATCCTCGACGAGCGGGCCTCGCACGGCAGCGTCACCGACATCTGGGAGCGGGACTTCGCCTACGCCCTGGACATCCTGGTCGCCGGCATCGAGGCGATGGTGGCCCGGGAGTCCGCCGGAACGTGACGGAGCGGCGGGCCGTCCCCTGCCCGCCGCTCCACCGTTGCCCGGCCGCGCCTCCGCTCGAAGCGCGGCCGGGAGCTTTCTCCGCGCGTCCCTACTTCTCGTCCGCCGTGGTCGTGCTGCTCTTCAGCGCGACCTCCTTGATGAAGAGCGTCACCAGGAAGGCGAGCAGGGCGAAGGGCGCCGAGTAGAGGAAGACGTCGCCGACGCCGTGCCCGTACGCGCTCTCCATGACGGTGCGGATCGGGGCGGGCAGCTTGTCCATGTCGGGGATGCCGCCGCCGGTGGCCTGGCCCATCGCCTGCGCGGCCTTCGGGCCGAGCTCGGTCATGCCCTCCTTGACGTAGTCGGTGACCCGGTGGGCCATGACCGCGCCGAGCGCCGAGACGCCGATCGCGCCGCCGAGGGAGCGGAAGAAGGTGACGACCGAGGAGGCGGCGCCGAGGTCGGCGGGGTCGACCTGGTTCTGGGTGCAGAGCACCAGGTTCTGCATCATCATGCCGAGGCCGAGGCCGAGGACCGCCATGAAGACCGCGATGTGCCAGTACGTCGTGTCGTAGCGGATCGTGCCGAGCATCCCGAGGCCGCCCGTGGCCAGGGCGCCGCCGCTGACCAGCCACGCCTTCCACCGGCCGGTCTTGGTGATGATCATGCCGGAGGCCGTCGAGGAGACGAAGAGGCCGGCGATCATCGGGATGGTGAGGACGCCGGACATCGTCGGCGACTCGTTGCGGGCCAGCTGGAAGTACTGGCTGAAGAAGACCGTGCCGGCGAACATCGCGACGCCGACGAAGAGCGAGGCGAGCGAGGCGAGGGTGATGGTCCGGTTGCGGAAGAGGCGCAGCGGGATGATCGGCTCGGAGGCGCGGGACTCGACGAGCACGAAGAGCGCGCCGAGCAGGACCGAGCCGGCCAGCATGACGCCGGTCTGCCAGGACATCCAGTCGTACTTGTCACCGGCGAAGGTGACCCAGATGAGCAGCAGGGAGACGGCGGCGCTGATGAAGAAGGCGCCGGCCCAGTCGACCTTGACCTCGCGCTTCACGACCGGGAGCTTGAGGGTCTTCTGGAGGACGACCAGGGCGATGATCGCGAACGGCACGCCGACGTAGAAGCACCAGCGCCAGCCGAGCCACTCGGTGTCGGTGATGACGCCGCCGAGCAGCGGACCGCCGACGGTGGCGACGGCGAAGACCGCGCCGAGGTAGCCGCTGTAGCGGCCGCGCTCGCGGGGGGCGATCATCGCGGCGAGGATGATCTGGGAGAGGGCGGTGAGACCGCCGACGCCGATGCCCTGGACCACGCGGCAGGCGATGAGCATGCCGGTGGACTGGGAGAGGCCGGCGACGATCGAGCCCGCGACGTAGATGGTCAGGGCTATCTGGATGAGCAGCTTCTTGGAGAAGAGGTCGGCCAGCTTGCCCCAGAGCGGGGTGGTGGCGGTCATCGCGAGCAGGGTCGCGGTGACGACCCAGGTGTAGGCGGACTGGCCGCCCTCCAGGTCGGTGATGATCTGGGGGAGGGCGTTGGAGACGATCGTCGAGGACAGGATGGCGACGAACATGCCGAGCAGCAGCCCGGAGAGCGCCTCCATGATCTGACGGTGCGTCATCGGAGCTGCGGTGTCTCCGGGTCCGGCCGGGGCGCCCCGCACACCGGTGTCGGGTGTGGTCGTAGCCATGAAGTTCCTCTGTTTTCCAGCGTGTTCAAGCGTGTGCACGCGCTGCCGGCGTGGTCAGGCGTGGGTGGCCCGGCAGTCTCCGAAGGAGTCGCGGAGGCGGGCGAGCAGGGTGGTGAGCAGTGCGACGTCGTCGTCGGACCACTCGGTCAGGTGGCGTGCGAAGGCCTCGGTCACCCGGCGGTCGAGCTCCGCGAGCATCGCGAGGCCCCCGGGGGTCAGCCGCAGGATGCGGGAGCGGCCGTCGTCGGGGTCGGGCAGTCGCTCGACCCAGCCGTGGGAGACGGTGTGCGTCACGTGGCGGCTGCACACCGACATGTCCACGGCCATGAGCTCGGCGAGCCGGCTGATCCGCATGTCGCCGTGGTGCTTCAGCAGGGCGAGCACGGCGGCGGAGCCGCCCTGGCACTCCCCGGGCAGGACGCGGGCGATGCCGCGCTTCACGGCCCCGAAGGCGCTGATGGCGCGGGCGAGGTCCTCGTAGCGGTTCCGCGTCTCCATGGCGCGCCCCCTGCCCGTGTCGATCGTGTGGGTCATCCCGGTCCAACTTGTTGCTTAGGGCAACCATAGAGATGGATGGTTGCTCCAGGCAAACTAAATCGGTCAAACGGCGCTAAAGAATCGGCAAAGCGGAGGTGCGGCGGCCCCCCGGAGGAGGCGGGGTGCCGGGGCTTGGGCCCTTCACCCCGCTTTCGCTAGGGTCCTGGCCCATGGCACACAACCCGCAAGCACCGTACGGCCAGGGCGCCCAGGGCCCCGAGGGATACGACCCCGCCGGCAGCACCCAGATGTTCCGCGCCTTCGTCGACGAGGGCACCCCCCAGCACCAGCACCAGAACCAGCCGCAGCAGGTCGCGGCCGTCCAGGGCGGCCCGCGCGTCGGCGTGATCGCCGGTGTCGTCGCCGCGATCGTCATCGTGGCGGGCGTCGTCTGGCTCGCCCTCGCCTGACCCGCTCCACCCCCGCCCCGCGCGGACCCGTGCGACCCGTTCTCCCCCGCTCGATCCCGTTCGACCCCGCTCGACCCCGTTCGACGAAGGAGGGGCCGGTTCCGTACCCGTACGGAACCGGCCCCTCCTTCGCCGTCCCCGTTCCTCCCCTACTCCTCCCCGGCGCCGTCCAGGGCCGGGGCCAGCAGCGCGAAGGCCCGCGAGACGAGCGCGAGCGGATCGGGCTCCCCGGCGCCGTCGCTCCACCGGTGCAGCACCGTGTCGAAGGCGGCCAGCGCCATGCCCGCCGCCAGCGGCGGGTAGATCCCGGCCGGGTCGCGCCCGAGCCGGGAGGCCAGCTCCCCGGCCAGCTCCTCGCGCCACCCGGCCTGGTGCTCCAGGAAGCGGGCGAGCAGCGCGGGGGACCGCAGGACCAGCCGGACCACGGGCAGGGTGCGCTCGGCGTGGTCGCCGCAGGCGGCGAGGGGGACGGAGACGGCGTGCAGCAGGGCGGCCGAGGGCGGTTCGGCGGCGGGCCGGGCGGCGAGCTCCGCCCGCGTGTCGGCGCCCATCCCGGCCAGGAACTGGACGACCACGTCCTCCTTGGAGGCGAAGTAGCGGAAGAAGGTCCGCTTGGAGACGCCGGCGGCGGTCGCGATCTCGTCGACCGTGACGGCCTCGAAGCCCTTGTGCGCGAAGAGCTGGAGCGCCGTCTCGGTCAGCTCGGTCGCGACGAGCTGCCGCTTGCGCTGGGCGAGGGTCGAGGGGCGGGGGCCGGATGCGGTGCTCACCCGTCGATGCCAGCGCGGGAACGCGACCCCCGTGCCGTGGACAGCATCATGCGTCATGCTTGGCATCGAGTGACACGAGGGGCAGCCTGTGCCGCACGAGTCGTACGCGCACCCGGCACTGGACCGCCGACGCCATCCCCGACCTCGGCGGCCGCGTCCACGTCGTCCCCGGGGCCACCGGTGGCCCCGGCCTCGCCACCACCCGCGCCCTCGCCCTGCGGGGCGGCCGGGTGGTCCTCGCCGTGCGGGACGAGGAGAGGGGCCGCCGGGCCGTCGCCGGCCTCACCGGCCCGCCGCTCGACCGGCTCCCGGACGACGGCCGGGTGGTGACGGTCAGCTCGCCGGTGCACCGGCAGGGCAGGCTCCGCCTCGGCGATCCCGCGGGCGAGCGGGGGTACGCCCCGACGGCCTTCTCCAACGGCTCGAAGCCGGCCAACGCGGTCTTCGGGCACGAACTGCACCGCCGCCTCACCGCCGCCGGCCGCCCGGTCCGCAGCGTCCTCGCCCACCCCGGCTATACACCGCGACCGCCCTGCGGACCGAGGACGTCACCGGCCTCGCCCGCTTCTTCTACGGCCGGATCGGCAATCCGCTCCTCGCCCAGCGTCCGGAGCGCGGCGCCCTGCCGCAGCTGTACGCGGCGACGGCGCCGGAGGCGGGCGGCGGCGACTTCATCGGCCCGGACGGACCCGGTGGGCTCCGGGGCTTCCCGACCCGCGTGAAGCCCTCGGCGGCGGCGGCCGACCCGGAGGCGGGCCGCCGCCTCTGGGACCTCTCCGAGGAGCTGACCGGGGTCCGGTACGGGCTCACCGCCAGCTAGCGGTCACCTCGCGGGTGTCGACGCGCATGCCGAGCGGCACCCGCCAGGAGTCGACGCAGACCGTGTACGTCCGCGTCCGGGAGGCCCCGGCGGCGATCGGGGCCGGCAGCGGCTGGGTGGTGGCGACCGTGCCCCAGTCGACGCCGAGCGCGCCGATGACGTGGGTGGCGAAGGTGGCCGTGCCGGCGGCGACGGGGGAGCCGCCGGTGTTCCGGAAGGTCACCGTGACCTGCTCGCACCAGCGCCGGTCGGCGTCGGCGGTGACCGGCGCGGAGACGGTGAGCGCGGCGGGGCGGGGCGGGGGCGCGTCGGTCGTCGGCCGGGGCGAGGGGGTGGTGGGTGCCGGAGCGGGGGCGGAGGTGCGGGGCGGGGCCGTGGTCGCGCCGGAGGGCGAGCCGCCGGGCGACGAACCGCCGGAGCCGCCGGGCGGCGCCCCCGGCCCCGTACCGCCGCCGGAACCGCCGGCCTGCCCCGTACCGCCTCCGGAACCGGAGCCGGCGGGGCCCGGGCCGGACTCCGCGCCGGTGCCCGGCTCCGTACCGGCACCCGGTGCCGAACCCGTGCCCCCGTCCGGCGACGGCGTGGGGCCGGGCGGGGACGGCGGGGAGGGCGGGGGAGGGGAGGAGGTGCTGGAGGTGGTGCCGCTCGCCGTGGGGCTGTCCAGCGGAACCAGGGTGACGGCGCCCGAGGGGCCGACCGCGCGGCCGGGCGAGGGCCCGGCGCCGACCGCCGCGAACCCCTCGCCGTCTCCTCCGCCTCCGCACGCGGTGAGCGCTCCGCCGAGGCAGAGCGCCACCGCCACGAGTACCGGCTGCTTCCTGCGCCTCATGCCCCCCAGTGTGACTGACGGATCGTCAGCAAGGGGGGGAATCGGCGAACTCAGTCCGCGATCAGGCCCTCGCGGAGCTGGGAGAGCGTGCGGGTGAGCAGGCGCGAGACGTGCATCTGGGAGATGCCGACCTCCTCGCCGATCTGCGACTGGGTCATGTTGGCGAAGAAGCGCAGCATGATGATCTGCCGCTCGCGGGGCGGGAGTTTGGCGAGCAGCGGCTTCAGCGACTCGCGGTACTCGACGCCCTCCAGGGCCGCGTCCTCGTAGCCGAGGCGGTCCGCGAGGGAGCCCTCGCCGCCGTCGTCCTCCGGGGAGGGCGAGTCGAGGGAGGAGGCCGTGTACGCGTTGCCCACCGCGAGGCCGTCGACGACGTCCTCCTCCGACACCCCGAGCACGGCGGCGAGTTCGGGGACGGTCGGCGAGCGGTCGAGCTTCTGCGCGAGCTCGTCGCTGGCCTTGGTGAGGGCGAGGCGCAGCTCCTGGAGCCGGCGCGGCACCCGCACCGACCACGAGGTGTCGCGGAAGAAGCGCTTGATCTCGCCGACGACCGTCGGCATCGCGAACGTCGGGAACTCCACGCCCCGTTCGCAGTCGAAGCGGTCGATCGCCTTGATCAGGCCGATGGTGCCGACCTGGACGATGTCCTCCATCGGCTCGTTGCGCGAGCGGAAGCGGGCCGCCGCGTACCGCACGAGCGGGAGGTTCAGCTCGATGAGGGTGTCGCGGACGTAGGTCCGCTCCGGGCTGTCCGCCGCGGCGCCCTCGGTGTCGAGGGCGCGCAGCCGCAGGAACAGGGAGCGCGAGAGGGTGCGGGTGTCGAGGGCTTCCGGGGCGACGGTCGGCGCCGGGGCCGGGAGCACGCCGCTCTCGGCCGCGGTCGTCGCCGTCGTCTGCGTGGGTACGGGCTCGGGCGCGAGGACCGGAACGGGCGTGAGCGTGAGCACCTTCGAGCTGCCCTGATCTGCGGACATGCCACCCCCTAGAGGTCGCGGACGGTCGCGGTGGGCCGCGACCATCGGAGGAACGCAGCTTCCACCTGAATACCGGCCGTGGGGCTGCGGCAAACGCGTCCCCAGCAGAATGTCACATGTCGGCAACACGCTGTAGTGACTTGTCGACAAGGGGTGGGCGCATATCCGCAGGAAACAAGGGGTGTACGGCAATTGGGGCGTCGTGGAACTGCTCCGAACCGGTCTACCCGTTCCGGTCATGCCTCGATTCTGTTTGCGGATCTCAAGCGGGCGAAGCTCCGGGCGAGGAGCCTTGACACGTGCATCTGCGAGACCCCGAGCTCCTGGCTGATCTGGGACTGCGTCAGATTGCTGTAGTAGCGCAGCATCAGGATCCGCTGCTCCCGCTCGGGCAGCTGGACGAGCAGGTGCCGGACCAGGTCGCGGTGCTCGACCCCGGCGAGCGCCGGGTCCTCGTAGCCGAGCCGGTCGAGGAGCCCGGGCAGCCCGTCGCCCTCCTGCGCCGCCTCCAGGGAGGTGGCGTGGTACGAGCGTCCGGCCTCGATGCAGGCGAGCACCTCGTCCTCGCCGATCCGCAGCCGCTCCGCGATCTCGGCGGTGGTGGGGGAGCGCCCGTGGGCCGTCGTCAGGTCCTCGGTGGCGCCGTTCACCTGCACCCACAGCTCGTGCAGCCGGCGCGGCACGTGCACGGTGCGGACGTTGTCGCGGAAGTACCGCTTGATCTCGCCGACCACGGTCGGCATGGCGAAGGTCGGGAACTGCACGCCCCGCTCCGGGTCGAAGCGGTCGATCGCGTTGATCAGGCCGATCGTCCCGACCTGGACGACGTCCTCCATCGGCTCGTTGCGCGAGCGGAAGCGGGCCGCCGCGTACCGCACGAGCGGCAGGTTGGCCTCGATGAGCGCCCCGCGCACCCGGTCGTGCTCGGGGGTGCCCGGATCCAGGTTCTTGAGCTGTCCGAAGAGCACCTGGGTGAGCGCCCGGGTGTCGGCGCCGCGGCTGCTCCGGTCCCGGGGGCGCGGGGTGTCCGCTGCTCCACCCGCCTCGTGCTGGGGCGGGACCTGAGGCGCTGTACTGGCCGGCACGTTCACGCCACCCCTTTGGCTGGTGTAGCTGGTCGACTGGGTCAACTGCGGTCAAACGGTCAACTCATCCATCAAAAGCGGTCATAGCATCACAAGACATGTCCACTGTGTGCAAGCACCGCATACGTACGTGTTGAGGGCATGGTGGACGAAAAAGGGGAGGCCAGAAGCGCTGGGGGCGGCAACGCGCGAGACCCCCCGCCCGGACGGCGGGGGGTCTCGCGGAGAACGGGGGGCGAGCGGCCTAGGGCCTGTCTGACCATGGGCGTCGGATCAGGCCGGGTCGTTCGGTGCGTGCGATCGGCGTGCGGCCGGGGCGCCCTCGGTCGGGGTCTCCCCCGCTCGAGCGAAGCCGAGAGCTCGGGGAAGGAGCTACTCGGGCGTTTCGGCCGTGCGGCATGGGGGCACCTCCCGTGCCCGAAGGGCTACGGGGGAGCGCGTGCCGGGCGGGCCGGACCCGACGGGAATGGTCAGACAGGCCCTAGAAGGGGTAGTCCGCGATCACCCAGGTGGAGAACTCGCGCCACTGCGCCACACCGGCCTGGTGCGCCGGGTGGTCGAGGTAGCGCTGGAGCGCCTCCGGGTCCTCGACGGCCGAGTTGATGGCGAAGTCGTACGCGATCGGCCGGTCCGACACGTTCCAGTCGCACTCCCAGAACCGCAGCTCGGGGATCTGCCCGCCGAGCGCGCGGAACGCCTCGACGCCGGCGGCCACGCGCGGCTCGTCGCGCTCGACGCCCTCGTTGAGCTTGAAGAGGACCAGATGGCGGATCACGGAGGGCTCCTAGTTGATGAGTTCGGTCATGAACTCTCCGACACCCTTGGCGGCGCTGGAAAGGCCCTCGAAGCCTATCTGGACCAGCTCGGCGGAGCGGTCCGGGGACGTGATGATCGCGTACAGCACGAAGACCCCGAACGTGTAGACCGCGATTTTCCTCGCCTGGGACATCCGTCCTCCCCCTCCCGGCGCCGGGCCCCGCCTCGGCGGTGGCCCACTCTAACCGAGCCTTTATGGACCAAGGGCCCGGGCTTCGGGGTCTTTCGCCGCCCCCCGGACGGGTGACGGGGGAGCAGGATGGAGGGCGAGCCCGGCGGATCTGGCAGGAATCCGCGGGGCGCATGGAACCGGCCCGCACTGCGGGGTCCGCGCCGCGAGCTTCCCCCTGACTGCGGCGCAGGACTTGCCGGACCGGTTCTCATCGGGGGGAGCGGCTTGTCCCCCCGATGCCGCTCCCCCCGTCCTCCTCGTTCTCCCGCCCCGTCTCCCCCTCCCCTCCCCGTTCCGCCGGTACGGCTGCGCCCGTACCGGCTGCGCCCGTACCCCGTGCCGGGTCTTCCCGGCGGCCGGCCGGACACGGCCCCGGAGGCGTCCTGGGAGGGCGGGAACCCCGCTGGAAGGCGGCCCTCCCGGGGGCTCGGAACGCCCCTGGAACGCAGAACGCCCCTCCGACCAGTTGCCTGGTCGGAGGGGCGTCTTCAGCGGTAGCGGAGGGATTTGAACCCTCGGTGAGTTTCCCCACACTCGCTTTCGAGGCGAGCTCCTTCGGCCGCTCGGACACGCTACCGAGAGAGAGCTTAGCCCAAAGTCGCCCAGCCATGAAATCCGTATCCGCCGGGGGCGGCTCCGCAGGTCAGCGGGTGCGGAAGAAGGCGGTGAGCTGTTCGGCGCACTCCTCGCCGAGGACGCCGCGGACGACCTCGGGACGGTGGTTGAGCCTGCGGTCGCGGACCAGGTCCCAGAGGGAGCCCGCGGCGCCCGCCTTCTCGTCGTCGGCGCCGTAGACGACCCGCTCGACCCGGGACTGGACCAGCGCGCCCGCGCACATCACGCAGGGCTCCAGGGTCACCACGAGCGTGCAGCCGGTCAGCCGCCACTCGCCGGTGGCCGCGGCGGCCCGGCGCAGCGCCAGGACCTCCGCGTGGGCGGTCGGATCGCCGGTCGCCTCCCGCTCGTTGCGACCGAGGGAGAGGACCTCGCCGGAGGGGGAGAGGACGACCGCGCCGACCGGTACGTCACCGGCCGGCACGGCCGCCGAGGCCTCGGCGAGGGCGAGGCGCATGGCGTCCCGCCAGGAGTCCGGCACGGGGCCGGGCACTGCGGACGGCACTAGCGGACGGCCTCCAGGATGTCGGAGGCGCCGATGGCGTCGGCGATCTCCCCGAGGGCGTCCTCGGTCACGGCGAGCAGCTCCCGCTCGGACAGGCCGAGGTCGGCGAGGATCCGGCCGTCGCCGAGCGGACCGGCCGGCGCGATGCCGGCGCTGCCCGCGGAGGCGTCCTCGTCCTCGTCGGGCGCGTGCTCCGGCTCACCGTCCTCGGTGCCGTCCAGGGCGGTGAGCCTGTCGAGTTCGTCGAGCTCGCTGTCCGGGTCGTCGTCGCCGAGCAGTTCCGAGGTGAGGATCTCCCCGTACGAGGAGCGGGCCGCGGCCGCCGCGTGGGAGACGTAGACCCGGGGGTCGTCCTCTCCGTCGACGCGGACGACGCCGAACCACGCGTCCTCCTGCTCGATGAAGACGAGGACGGTCTCCCCTTCGTCGGCCGCCGCCTCACGGGCCAGATCGGCCAGGTCCGCCAGCGTCTCCACGTCGTCGAGCTCCGTATCGCTCGCTTCCCACCCGTCTTCGGTGCGCGCGAGCAGTGCGGCGAAGTACACCTGACTCTCCCACTGATCAGAGGTGTGATGATCCGGCGGCGCGCTCCTGAGCCCCGCCCAATCGGCATCGTGACAGAAACGACGGCCTCAGGAGAGGTCTTCGGCTCTTGCGTCGTGCATCAGTCTGAACCACACCGCGTTCGGGTGGGCGTGCGACCCCGGCGCGCGGCGGGGTCGCGTCTCCCCGCCCCACGGGCCCTCACCACCGGAAGGTGCGCATGCGCATGGCCTGTCTCATGCGGGCCGCCCGGGCGCGCCGCGGCTGCACGCGGTCGCGCAGCGCCTTGGCCTCGCCGAGCTCGCGGAGGAACTGCGCGCGGCGTCTGCGGCGCTCCGCGTCGGTCTCCGGCTGTGTCTCCGGCGTCCGGGGCTCCGTGCCGCCCCGGACCAGGCCGGATGTGTTCTTCGGGTCGGGCATCGGCCACACCACCCCATCACTGGGTCCCTGTGCTCCCACCTTGCCGCAGCGGCGTGGGTCGGTGCCAGTGCGCGGCGGGCTACTGTTGAGTCATGCGTCTCCACGTCGTCGATCACCCGCTGGTCGCCCACAAGCTCACCACCCTGCGCGACAAGCGCACGGACTCCCCGACCTTCCGCCGGCTCGCCGACGAGCTGGTCACGCTGCTCGCCTACGAGGCGACCCGGGACGTGCGGACCGAGCAGGTCGACATCGAGACCCCCGTCACGCCGACGACCGGCGTGAAGCTGTCGTACCCGCGTCCGCTGGTCGTCCCGATCCTGCGCGCCGGGCTCGGGATGCTGGACGGCATGGTGCGGCTGCTCCCGACGGCCGAGGTCGGCTTCCTGGGCATGATCCGGAACGAGGAGACGCTGGAGGCGTCGACCTACGCCACCCGGATGCCGGAGGACCTCTCGGGCCGCCAGGTGTACGTGCTCGACCCGATGCTGGCGACCGGCGGCACGCTGGTCGCGGCGATCCAGGAGCTGATCCGGCGCGGCGCGGACGACGTGACGGCCGTGGTGCTGCTGGCCGCCCCGGAGGGCGTCGCGGTCATGGAGCGCGAGCTCGCGGACACGCCGGTGACGGTCGTGACCGCCTCGGTCGACGAGCGGCTCAACGAGGCCGGCTACATCGTCCCGGGCCTCGGCGACGCCGGCGACCGCATGTACGGCGCCGCCGAGTAGTCCCCGCTCAGCAGCGGGTCGGCGCGGGCCTGGGCTTGTTGAGGGCCACCAGCGCCGCGTCCGCCGTCGCCTTGGGCGACAGGTTCTTGAAGGCAGTACCGATGATCAGGTCGACGTCCGCCGTGGTGCGGGCGTCGACCTTCGTCGTGGTGCCCGCGAGCTGGGTGCCGAGGACGGCGAAGGTGCCCTTGGCGGCGCCCGGGGCGCCGAGCAGCAGGCCGGAGCCCGTGACCTTCTTGTCGTAGGCGGCGGGCGCGTTGCCGATCTTGCCGATGGCGAAGCCGCGCTTCTTCAGCTCGTCGGCGGTGGCCTTGGCGAGTCCGCTGCGCGGGGTCGCGTTGTAGACGTTCACCGTGACCTGGGCGGGCTTGGGCAGGCCCGCGGCCGCCGAGGCGCTGGGCGTGGGCGCGGGCTTGCAGTCGGCCTGCCTGCCGGCGACGGTCTTCCGCGTCTCGTCGTCGCCGGAGAACACGTCGACGAGCTGGAGCGTGCCCCAGCCGGCCGCGCCGAGCACGGCCACTGCGGCGGCGGAGGCGAGGACGATCCTGCGCCGACGGTGGGGGCGGCGCATGCGCGGGTAGACATCCCCCGTGATGCGGTACTTTCCGCCCATGCCGGGGGGAGTGAGCATGCTCATGGGCGCAGCGTAATGCCGCCCGTGCGGGATGCCTACTTGATGATCATGTGATCAGGGGCCGGATGGGCGTGAACTGCCCCCGAAAGGATCAGCCCGACCCGTCGTCCCGACGGGATCAGCCGAGGTCCAGCACGCGCGCGTGGAGCACCTGGCGCTGCTGGAGCGCGGCGCGGACGGCGCGGTGCAGCCCGTCCTCGAGGTACAGGTCGCCCTGCCACTTCACGACGTGCGCGAAGAGGTCGCCGTAGAAGGTGGAGTCCTCGGCGAGCAGGGTCTCCAGGTCCAGCTGGCCCTTGGTGGTGACCAGCTGGTCGAGGCGGACCGGGCGCGGGGCGACGTCCGCCCACTGCCGGGTGCTTTCCCGGCCGTGGTCGGGATACGGCCTGCCGTTTCCGATGCGCTTGAAGATCACACGGAAAGCCTACCGGGCGAGCGGCTCCCGGCGCAGCCACGCGGCACCGACGGGATGCTGGTGCAGACCGTGACACAGCCGACATGTGGGGTGCCGTCATGGGCGAGGCGGGGCAGCCGCCGCCGGCCCCGGAGCCCGCGGACGCCCCCGCGTCCCCCGCCGGAGCCCGCCACCGCCCCGGCCGGCGGCCTCCCCGCGCCGGTCGCCGCCGGGTACGCCTTCCGGCGCCCCGCGCTCGACCTGGGCGCCGCGGCACGGCGTCTGCCGCCCGGACGCGCCGGTGCGGATCCCGCTCGCGGTCCCCGGCCGCCGCGGCCTCGTCGCCGGCACCACCGGCACCGGCACCACCGGCACCGGCACCGGCGCCGGCGCCGGCAAGACCAGGGCCCTCCAGGGGAAGCCGCCGGGAAGGGAGCGAGGGCCCCTCGGGAGGAGCCCTCGCTCGTCGAGCAGGTCGTCGGCAGCGGGACGTCCGGGTCCCCCGACCGGTCGGTCGGCACCCGGCCGGGCCGGGAGATCAGCCGTCCGGTCTCCGGGAGGGCCCGCCGCGGGCGCCGGCCGCCCGCTGCTTACTCGGTGACCTCGTGGTGGTCGTCGTGCAGGCCGCCGCCGCTGCCCGCGTCGCCCGTGGTCGGCACGGAGACGACCGGCTTGCGCAGCGAGGAGATGTCGTGGGCGTAGGTGCCGACGGCGTTGGCGATGACGTCGATGTTGGCGTCGAAGGCCTCGCGGTTGACGTTGGTGATGTCGTCGCCCGCGGCGTGGTAGTTCACGTCGTAGGCGACGCCGGCCTCACCGCCGAACTTGGCCGCCTGCTCGGGGGTCTTGATGCCCTCGGCGCCGGTGAAGGTGCCGCCGGAGGGGATGCCGACCTCGATGAACGGGCCGTAGTCGGAGCGGCCGGTGAAGTCGGTGCCCTCGTGCGGGAGGCCCTGCTTGTCCATGAAGTCGGTGATGTCGCGCTCCAGCTGGGCGGAGCCCTCGGGGCCCGCGCCGGCGCCGGTGGCGTCCGAGTCGTCGCCGTCGTACACGAACAGGCCGTAGTTCGGCGAGGCGATCATGTCGAAGTTCAGGTAGAGCTTGATCTCCTTCTTGTCGAGCTCCGTCAGGTTGGCGACGTAGTGCTCGGAGCCGAGGAGGCCGTTCTCCTCCGCGGACCACCAGGCGAAGCGGACCTTGTTGCGGACCTTGTCCTTCGACTTGGCGAGCTCCAGGGCGGTCTGGAGGAGACCCGCGGAGCCGGAGCCGTTGTCGTTGATGCCGGGGCCGGCGGTGACGGAGTCGAGGTGCGAGCCCAGCATCACGGTGTTGGCGGCGTTGCCGCCCTTCGTCTCCGCGATGACGTTGTTGGTGGAGCGGTTCTCGTTGAGCTGGCGGACCTCGAAGGAGAGGTTCACCGCGCCCTTGGCGAGGTCGGCGGCGAGCTGCTCGCCCTCGGCCTGGGAGAGGCCGGCGGTCGGGATCCTGCCGGCGTCGGCGGCGCCGAGGGTGCCGGAGAGCAGGCCCGCGGTGTTGTTGTAGACGATCGCGCCGACGGCACCGGCCGCGGCGGCGTTCTCCTGCTTGGCCGCGAAGGTGCAGCCGCCGCGCTTGATCAGGGCGATCTTGCCGGTGAAGGTGCCGGAGGCGAAGTCGCCCGGCTCGCAGCCGGTGGTGCCGTCGGCGTCGACCGGGACGGCGGCCAGCGCGGCGGTGATGCCGCCGACCGGGGTGGACTTGGTGTAGGTCATCGCCCGGACGTCGAGCGCGCGGGGCGCGGAGCCGAGGACGGAGGCCTTCTCGGCGAGGGTCTCGGTGTAGACGAAGGTGAACTTCTCGTACGAGACGTTGTAGCCGGCCTTCTTCAGCTGCGTGTACACGTACGCGGCCGAGGCGTCGTGGCCGAGCGAGCCGGCGGCGCGGTGACCGCCGGCCGACTCGGCTATCGCCTGGAACTTCTGCAGGTGCTTGAAGGCGTCCTGCCCGGTGGTCTCCCGGACCAGCTTCTTCGCCAGCTTCGCGGCGTCCCTGGCGGGCGCGGCGGCGGGGTCCTTGACGGCGGTGGCCGGAGAAGCGAGGACCAGGGGGGTGGCGAGGGCCGCCGCGGCGAGGATGGCCGCGGCGCGACGCTGCGATGCGTTCACAGAAGTCCTTCCCGATGGGGACGAGGTTGAGGGGAAGTTAGCCACCGCGAGGGCTTCCTGTGAACACGTACGGCGCAATTCATGTCAGCTTGAACAGGATTGACATCTGGAATTCTCAATTCGCGGATGATTTGCTGCCCTTGGCGGCTTTCGCCGCTTTGCCGGCCGCCTCCGCCCCCTGCGCGGGGGCGCGGACCCCGGCGGCCGGTTCCGGCCGGGTGGTGCCGGCGGCCGGGCGGGCGCCCGCCGGGGGGCGCGCCGGAGCCGGGCCGCCGGGCGGGGCGGATCCCGGGGCTCATGCTTCCGATGATCCCGCCGCGGGGCCCTGCGCGCCCGGTGGGCCGGGCCGTCCGCGCGACCCCTCAGGCGTCCGCGAAGCGCTCCAGGGCGGCGACGACCAGGCGCCGGGTCTCCTCGCCGCCGAGGTGCCCGGCCCCCTCCACCACGTGCAGCTCGGCCTCCGGCCAGGCCCGGGCGAGCTCCCAGGCGGTGGTGAGCGGCCCGCCCAGGTCGAGCCGCCCGTGGACCAGCACCCCGGGGATGCCGGCGAGCCGGTGGGCGTCCCTGATCAGGGCGCCCTCCTCCAGGAAGGCGCCGTGCGCGAAGTAGTGCGAGCAGATCCGGACGAAGCCGAGCCGGGCGTCGTCGACCCGGTCGGTGTACGGGGTCCCCATGCCCTCCATCGACAGGACGGCGTCCTCCCAGGCGCACCAGTCGGCCGCCGCCCGCTCCCGCACGGCCCGGTCGGGGTGGTTCATCAGGGCCGCGTAGGTCGCCACCGGGTCCTCCGCGTGGTCGGCGCCTGCCCGGAACCGCTCGTGCGCCTCGGGGAAGAAGCGGCCGACGCCCCCGTACAGCCAGGCCGTCTCGGAGCGGCGGGTGGTGGTGACGGCCGCGAGCACGATCGCCGAGACCCGCTCGGGGTGCGCCTCGGCGTAGGCGAGGGCCAGCGTCGACCCCCAGGAGCCGCCGTACAGCAGCCAGCGGTCGATCCCCAGGTGGACGCGGAGCCGCTCCATGTCGGCGACCAGGTGGGCGGTGGTGTTCACGGAGAGGTCGGCGGCGGGGTCGCTCGCGTGCGGCAGGGAGCGCCCGCAGCCGCGCTGGTCGAACTGGACGACCCGGTACTTCTCCGGGTCGAAGAGCCGGGGCGCGGTCGGCGAGGACCCGGAGCCCGGCCCGCCGTGCACGACGAGCGCGGGTCTGCCCTCCGGGTTGCCGTGGAGGGCGTAGTGGACGCGGTTGCCGTCCCCGACGTCGAGCAGGCCGGTGGCGTACGGAGGAGGGGTCTCGGAGCGCATCCGCCCGACGCTACGCGGTGCCGGTGATCCTGGTCTCCGGGTTTTCGCACCAGCGCAGCACGGCGGGCCAGGGCCCGAACCCGTCGGCGGGGCTGAGGTGGGCGCCGCCCGGGACGAGGTCGGTGTCGAGGCCGAGCGGGGTGCCGTAGACCTCCCCGGCGCCCTCGGGGCAGTACGGGTCCCCGTCCCCGTGCACGAGCCGGGCCCTCACGCCCTCCTCGGCGAGGTCGAGACCGTCGGCGAAGGCGGCGATCCCGGGGATGCCGGCGGTGACGCCGGGGGAGGGCGGGGCGACGAGCAGCACCCGGTCGGCCTCGGGACGGCGGTCGCCCGCCCGCAGCCAGAGCAGCACGGAGAGGCTGTGCGCGAGGACCACGAACTCGCCCTCGGCCGGGCGCTCGCCGTGCTTCTCCAGGGCCGCCAGCCAGTCGTCGAGGACGGGCGCGTCCGGCTCGGGCAGCTGCGGGTAGCGGACCTCGTGGCCGCGGGCGCGCAGCTCGCCGGCGAGCCAGTGCTGCCAGTGCCCGGCGGGCCGGTGGTTCTGGAAGCCGTGCAGGACGAGGAAGGTCTTCGGTGCGGTCATGGCCCGATCGTCCGGCGCGGGCGGAGCCGCGGTCCAGGGCGTTCCGAGGAGCGGACGGCCCCCGGCTCCCGGCGGCCCGGTCACCGGGCGCGGTGCCGCGGTCCCCGTCGTGCCCGCCGGGCCGGGGCCGGTCGTGCCCGCCGGGCCCGGCAGGTCAGGCGGGCCGGGGCCGGTCGCGGAGCGCGAGCAGCTCCCGCACCCCCGCCTTGACCCGCTCGGCGGGGAGCGCCTGCTCCACCGAGAGGTGGTGCATCAGGTCCGGGGAGAACGGCGCGAGCAGGAGGTGGGCGAGGAGGGCGGGGTCGGCGTCGGGCCGGAGCCGGGAGACCAGCATCGCCACGTGCGTGTGCATGACCTGGTAGGCGCCGCTGTGGTAGCGGGCGCGGGGCGCGGCGGAGTGCGCGGCGAGCAGGAGGGCGCGCTGCTCGGCGACCCGGTCGACGAGCGCGTCGAGGAAGGCGTCGAGCCGCTCGTCGGCGGGGGCGCCCGGGCCGAGCGGCGGCGGGCCGCTCATGTACGCCTCCTGGAACTGGCGCTCGCGGTCGTCGAGGAGCGCCCAGAGCAGCTGCGACACGTCGCCGAAGCGGCGGTAGACGGTGCCGACGCCGATGCCGCTGGCGTGGGCGACCTGGTTCATGGTGACCGCGTCGGGGCCCTTCTCGGCGACGATCCGGGCGGCGGCGTCGAGGATCCGGCGCCGGTTGCGGGCGGCGTCGGCGCGCTCGGGGGCGGGGGCCGCGGCGCCGCCGGGCGTGCTCGGGAGCAGGGTGAGCAGCGGCGCGGACCCGTCGTCGGTCCCCGGTGTCCTCGTGCTCATCGGCCCGTCCCTGCCCTTCGTCGCGCCCCCGTCGTCGTGGTCCCGTCCTCCGAGCATACCTGCCCTCCTTGCAATCCGGATTGCTATCCGATTACGCTCGGAGGAGCCAACCGGAAAACGATCCGCTTGAGGGCGGTCCGCAGCGAGGAGCCCGTCATGTCCGTGAAGGTCGCCGTCGTCTACTACTCGTCCACCGGTGCCGTGCACCAGCTCGCGCAGGCCGTCGCCGAGGGCGCCGGGAAGGCCGGCGCCGAGGTGCGCCTGCGCCGCGTGCCCGAGCTGGCCCCGGACGCCGCGATCGACGCCAACCCGGCCTGGCGCGCCCACGTCGACGCCACCTCCGGCATCGACCTCGCCACCCTCGACGACCTGGAGTGGGCGGACGCCTACGCCCTGGGCTCGCCGACCCGCTTCGGGAACGTCGCGGCCCAGCTCAAGCAGTTCGTCGACACCACCGGCGGCCTGTGGCAGCGCGGGGTGATGGCGGACAAGCCCGCCACCGCCTTCACCAGCGCCCACAACCTCCACGGCGGCAACGAGTCCACCCTGCTCGCCCTCTACAACACCTTCCACCACTGGGGCTCGGTCATCGTCTCGCCCGGCTTCACCGACCCCGCCGTCTACGCGGCCGGCGGCAACCCCTACGGCACCGCGCACCCCGCCGCCAACGGCGCCCCCGGCGAGGACGTCCTGGCCGCCGCCCGCTACCAGGGCACCCGCCTCACCACGATCGCCAAGCGCCTGAAGGGCCTCGCGGTCGACTGACCCCCCCCGAACGCACAGAGCCCCCGGTGGAAGGACCCTCCACCGGGGGCACGCGCCTTCCCGCACCGCCACGCCCGGGCCGTCACCGGGACCCGTTCGGGCCCTCGCGTGCCGGCCCTCCGCGGGTCCGCTCAGGCCAGCGACAGGAACAGCTTCTCCAGCCGGGCCCGCATCCTGTCCGGGTCCTCGCCGTCCCGCTTCCCGTTCTCCATCTCCGTCAGGCACTGCTGGAGCCCGGTCGCGATGATCGCGAACCCGGCCCGGTCCAGCGCCCGCGAGGCCGCGGCCAGCTGGGTCACGACCTCCTCGCAGTCGCGCCCCTCCTCGATCATCCGGATCACGCCGGAGATCTGGCCCTGCGCCCGGCGCAGCCGGTTCAGCACGGCCTTGAGCTCCGCGCCCGCGAGATCGAGTTCCACGACCACTCCTCCAGCAGATACCCCACGGGGCACTCCGACCCCCACGGCGGGGATCCCTCGGGTTCAAGGATGACACCCGCCCGAATGATTCCCGCCCCTGCCGGACCACGGCCCCGCCCCGGCCGGAGAACGCCGTTCGCCCTCCCGTCCCGGCCCCGGGAGCGCCGTCCCCGCGCCGTCCGTTCAGTCCCGGGACGGGCCCGTCCCGTCGATCCGGCGGATCACCACCGGGCGGGCCGGCGCGCCCGCCGGCCGGGGGCGGCGGGCCACGCGGGCGGCGACCTCGGTCACGCGCTCCGGGGTCGCGCACCCCAGGACCCCGTAGCCGGCCGGGACCTCCTTGGTCTCCGCGTACGGACCGTCCTCACGACCGGGCGCCCCTCCGCGTCCACCGGCACCAGCCGGGTCTCGCCCGGGTCGGCCGCGCCCTGGCCGTCCGGCATCTCGCCGCTCTCCAGCGGCTCCTTGCCGAGTCCGTTCGTGAAGTCGGACATCGCCGTCGGGGACTCCTCGTCCCAGGCCGGGCTCTGCGCCGAGCCGCGCCCGGACACCGCCTCGCAGCCGGCGTGCGAGCCCTCCGCCCTCACCAGGCACTTCATGGGGGTCCTCCGATCGTCCCGGGGGTCTCTTCACGGCCCTTCCGGAGGAGCGTCGGAACCGGATCCCGGAGCTCGACACCGCGCGGACGGAATCACGAAATCCACCCCTGATCACCCGAACGCCCCATGATGTCCGCTGTGAACCCCTTCACCTTCTCCGCCGCTTTCATCACGTTCTTCTCGGTGGTCGGCCCGCCGAAGGTGCTCCTCGCCTTCGGCGGGCTCGCACAGGCGCACCCGATCCGCCAGCTGCGGACCATCGCCCTCATCTCCTCCGGAGCGGCGGTCCTCGTCGGCCTCGTCGCGGGCATCACCGCCCCCTGGCTGCTCGACGTCTTCCACATCAGCACCCCCGCGCTCCAGCTCGCGGGCGGCGTCATCTTCTTCATCTACGCCGTCGGGCTCGTCCTCGGCCTGCACCTCGGCACCGACGGCACGCCCACGGACGCCCCCGACACCGTCAGCGGCCTGCGCGAACTCCTCATGCCGTACGTGGTCAGCCCGCTCGCCATGACCGCGGTGCTCATCGAGGCGGCCGCCCGCGAAGGGGTGGGCTGGCGGTCGACCGTGGTCGGCGCGTACGTGGCGGTCATCGCCCTCGACCTCGTCTGCGTCCTCGTACTCGCCCCGCTCCTCCGCCGCACCCACCACGCCACCGTCGAACTCTTCGGCCGGCTCCTCGGCCTGCTGCTCGCCGCGGTCGGCGTCGACCTCTTCCTCGACGGCCTCTCGGAGCTGGGCGTCCCGGGCCTGGACCGCCACTAGGCGGTGCCGCCGGCCCCGCCCCGCCCTCCGCCGGGCGTCGGGAGCCGGACGCGGCCCGCCCTCCGCCGGGCGTCAGGAGCCGGACGCTGCCCGCTCGCCCGGTGGCCGCCGCCGCAGACCCGGTTCGGCGAGGGACGGGGGCCGCCAGGCGCCGTCGGCCCGGTAGAGGTCGGTCCCGGGCGGCACGATCGCGTCGATCCGGTCGAGCACCTCGTCGGAGAGCACGAGCGGGGCGCCCTTCAGCAGACCGTCCAGCTGCTCCATGGTCCGCGGCCCCAGGATCACCGAGGTCACCGCCGGGTGCGCGGCCGCGAAGGCGACCGCCAGCTCCGGCAGCGAGCAGCCGGTCTCCTCGGCGAGCAGGGCCAGCTCCTCGACGGCGTCGAGCTTCGCCGCGTTCTCCGGCAGGGCCGGGTCGAAGCGGTGCGGGGTGATCGCCGCCCGCCCGCGCGAGAGGTCGACCGCCCGCCCCTTCCGGTACGCCCCCGACAGGTACCCGGAGGCGAGCGGCGCCCAGGTCAGCACGCCCATCCCGTACCGCTGCGCCACCGGCAGCACCGCCGTCTCCACCCCGCGCGCGAGCAGCGAGTACGGCGGCTGCTCGGTCCTGAACCGCCGCAGCCCGCGCCGCTCGGCGACGGCGTGCGCCTCGACGATCCGCTCGGCGGGGAAGGCCGAGCAGCCGAAGGCCCGGATCTTCCCCTGCGAGACGAGGTCGCCGAGGACGTCCAGGGTCTCCTCGACGTCGGTCCGGTGATCGGGCCGGTGCACCTGGTAGAGGTCGATCCGGTCCGTGCCGAGCCGCGCCAGACTGGCCTCCACCGCCCGCACGATCCACCGCCGCGACAGCCCGCCCCGCGCGGGCCCCTCCCCGCCGACGGGGAAGTACACCTTGGTGGCGAGTACGGTCTCGTCCCGGCGGCGCGGATCGCGCAGCGCCTTCCCGACGATCTCCTCGGACTCGCCCGCCGAGTACATGTCGGCGGTGTCGACGAAGTTGATCCCCCGGTCGAGCGCGGAGTGGATGATCCGCACGGAGTCCCGGTGGTCGGCGTTGCCGATCGACCCGAACATCATCGTGCCGAGGCAGTAGGTGCTGACTTCGATCCCGGTCCCGCCGAGTATCCGATAGCGCATGTGCCGCACCCTAGGCCTTCGACCGCCCTCGAAGGCAAGGTCCGCGCCCCGGCGCGTACCCCTGCCGGGGCGTTCCCGCCGGGCGCCCCGGCCTCTACCGCGCGCCCGCGTCGCCTGCGCCGCCCGCGTCGCCCGCGTCGCCTGCGTCGCCCGTGTCGCCTGCGTCGCCCGCGCCCGGGGAGCTCCCGCCGCCCGCGCCGACGACGTCCCGCAGGAATGCCGCCACCGCCCCGTACACCTCCTCCGGCCGTTCCAGGTGCACGTCGTGCCCGGCGCCCGGCAGGCAGATCCCGCGCAGCCCCGGCTGCCGCCGGGCCATCCCGTCCCACTGCTCGGCGCCGATGATGCCCTTCTCCCCGAGGAGGCAGAGGAGGGGCACGTCGATCGCGTCCCACTCCTCCCACCAGTCGCGGAGGGCGTTCTCGCGGAGGGAGTCGGCCAGCACCGAGGCGTCGAACCGTGGCCACCACCCGCCGTCCCGCTCCTCCAGCCCCGAGGCCCATCCCTCGCCGACGGGTCCGCCGCCGAGGAAGGAGACGGCCGCCTCCCGGCCGGGGAACGGCACCGGCCACCGCGCCAGCCATCCGGCGACCTCCGCCATCTCCTCGGGCGTGGACCCGGCGGGCCCGGCCTCGACGAGGACGGCCCCGGCGACCGCCGGATGCCGGCGGGCGGCGGCGAGCAGCGCGGCGAGCCCGCCGTACGACTGCCCGACGAGCGCCGCGGGCCCGCCGGCGCCGTACGCCTCCACGATCCCCAGCACGTCCTCCACGTGGGCCGCGCGGGAGACGTCCGCCGGCCGCCGCTCACTGGCCCCGTGTCCGCGCTGGTCGAGCGCGAGCACCCGGTACCCGTCGGCGGCCAGCCGCGCGGCGAGCCCGTCCCACTCCCCGCAGTGCCCGGCGAGCCCGTGCAGCAGCAGGACGAGGGGCCCGTCGCCGCCCCGGTCGCGCAGCGACAGGCCGACGCCGCCCCGCACGAACTCCCGAGTGACGTAGCTCACTTCCACTGTGGTCCCACCCCTGTCACATTCCGGCGCCGTGCTCCGTCAACCCCATGAAAGCAACGAACACCGCCCCGAAGAACACCCCAGCGATCCCCACCCGGAGGACCCCATGGACGCCCGTCTCGACCTCTTCGCCAGCCCGACCGCCGCCAAGGTCGTCAAGCACCTCGCCTCGGCCGGCTTCGGCATCCCGGACTCGGTCATCCCGCACAGCACCCAGGAACTGGTGAAGATCCGCGCGAGCCAGCTGAACGGCTGCGGCTTCTGCCTCGACATGCACACCAAGGACGCCGCCGCGGCCGGCGAGACCTCCCTCCGCCTGCACCTGGTCGCCGCCTGGCGCGAGAGCACCGTCTTCACGGAGGCGGAGCGCGCGGCCCTGGAGCTCACCGAGCAGGGCACCCGCCTCGCCGACCACCACACCGGCGTCACCGACGAGGCCTGGGAGAACGCCGCCCGGCACTACGACGCCGAGCAGCTCGCCGCCCTCGTCTCCCTGGTGGCCCTCATCAACGCCTTCAACCGCATCAACGTCATGAACCGCACGCCGGCCGGCGACTACGTCCCCGGCCAGTTCGCCTGAGGCCTACCGCGCGTCCTCGGCCCGGACGGCGGCCACGAGCGCGTTGGCGTGCCCGTGCCCGAGCCCGTACTCGCCCTTCAGCCAGCCGACCAGTTCCATGTGCTTGGTCAGCGGCGAGGAACGGATGATCCCGAACCACTCGGACACGGGCCGCCCGTACTTCTCCTCGATGGAGGGGAAGTAGCTGGCGGGACCCTTGGGGGTGGGGGACATGAGAACGACCTCCGAGGCGAGAGCGGACCGGCCCGAAGCGGACCGGAACGGAACGCAGGGAAGACCCCCGCCCCCGCCGAAACTCATCGCTCACCCCTCCACCCTCTCGATCCCGCCTCTCAATCCCGCCGGATGTGCTCGGGATCGACGTGCCGCCGCACCATCGGCAGCGACGCGACCGCGGCGACCCCCGTCACCGCCACCGCACTCCCCACCAGCAGCGGCAGCCCCTCCCAGTCCCAGTGCACGGCCCCGCCCCCGGTGATCAGATAGCTCGACTTGGCCAGCCACCCCGCCACGACGGCCCCACCGAGCCCCACCCCCAACGGCACCACCACCTGCACGACCTGCACCCCCCGCAACGTCCCCGCCCGGGCCCCCAACAACCCCAGCGCAGCCACCTGCCCCCGCCGCTCCAGCGCCCGATCAGCCGCAGAAACCACAAACGCCGCAACCCCCACCACCAACCCCAACACCATCCCGACCACCAGCAGGCTCCGTACGACGGTGAGCTGCGCCAGTGCCTCGACGGCGATCCCCACCGCTTCCACCTCGGCAGTGGGAGCCAACGCCCCGACTCCGTCAAGCACCCGCCGCACGGTCTCCGTATCGGCATCGGACACCAACGTCATGCTTCCCGCCTCGACGGAAAGGCCCCTGGGTGCCAGCGAAGGGGGCACGAGCAGACTGCCGGAGGAGAAGACCGAGATGTCGTAGGGGTGGGTGTCGACCCGGTCGGGCGGCACGGTGAGCGAGGTCTTCCGGCCGTCTTCCAACGTGAAGGGAAAACGCGTCCCGGGTGCAGGGTCGTTCCAGTAAGCCGCCCGGTCGTCGTGCAACTGCTGGATCCTGCCGTCCTGGCAGCCGGCGGTTCGTTCGGTCAGTGCTTTCAGCTGCGCACAGGTGGCGACGATCGCTGTCACGGTAGGCCTGATCTCATCGGAGAAGTCGTCCCAGGACTCGTACGCCACCACGTGGTCCCTGAGGCCCGGCACACGGGCCACCGCCGCGCGCTGCGCGGGGCTCAGGTTCTTCAGGCCGATCCGGTACTCCTGAAGCGGAGCAGTCCTCCGGCTCACCTGTTCCAGCTCGATGAGTACGCCCTGGGTGAGCGAGGCCCCGAACACCAGGAGCACGAGTCCGGTGGCCACCCGGAGGGAGGACCCCGGATCCACCTCGGTACGCCGCATCGCCAACGTCAGCGGAAGCGACTTGCTGACTGCGGCGAGGCGCCGCGCGAGCCAGGCGGTGACGGAGGGCAGTCCGAAGACGAGCCCCGCGCCGGTCAGCAGTACGGCGCAGGGGACGAGTGTGGAACTGGCGGACCCACCGGACGGGTCGTACCCCATCACGCTCATCGCGCAGTAGCCACTGATCACGCCCAACCCCGGAACCAGCAGCAGCGCACCGACCTTCCGCGGCGGCCTGCCTTCCGCCGTCCGACGCACCGCGATGGGCGAGAGCGCTGCCCGGCGGGCGCTGAACAGTCCGACGCCCCAGGCGAGCGCGGGACATCCGACCAGGCACATCGCCAGAGTCGACCACTCAGGCCGCCCGTCTGCCGGGTACCACCGCAACCCCGGGAGGCCGACCCGTGCCATGACCTCGTTGGCCCCGAGGTACCCGGCGAGTCCGAGCACCGCCCCGAGACCCGCCGCCGCGACGGTCTCCGCTGCGTTGACCCGCACCGTGCCTTTGATGCTGAGACCTATCAACCGCAGCGCTGCCAGCCGTCGTGCACGCGATTCGCCGGACAGACGCGCGCAGACGGACAGGAAGATGACAAGCGGAAGCAGGACGACGCAGGCCAGGGTGAACCGCAGGATGTCGAGCGTCGAGGGCTCGACGACGGGATGCCAGGGGTGATCGATGCCGAAACTTCCCAACGGCATGGCATCGGGAATCCGGTCCGGGGTGGTGCCGATGTAGGCGTAGAGATCGTCAGGGCCACCGAGCCCCTCGGGGGCGATCACATCGATGACGCGCCCCGGGACGAGGCCTCGTGCCCCGGCGCTGGTCGCCATGATCCGGCGGAGCTTCGGTGAGACGATCGCTTCACCGGCGGCCGGCAGTCGTTCGATGCCCGGAGGAAGCGGAACGGGCCCTGGTGCCTTTCGGGCCAGAAACGTGCGCTGCAACGGCTGCGAGCCGTATGGATCCAGCAACTCGTAGAACACGACGTTGCTGTGTTTGCCCGGCTCGATCTCCCGGGCCTGTGTTCTCGCGTCGTGGGCCGCGATGATCGTGGGAATGGTCATGACGGCGGCCAGGCAGGCCACACCGAGTGCGGATCCGGCTGTCATGAGCAGGAACCGGATACGCCCTCGGCGGCCACTGCCCCACAGAAGACGAAAACCCAGCAAAAGCGGGCTCACACCGCCACCCGCTGAGCGAGGACACCATCCGACATCGTGTACTGGGAGTCGGCCCTGGCCGCTACGTCGGCGTCATGAGTGACGATGACGACCGCAGTGCGCTGGCCCCTGGCCAACTGCAGAAACTCGTCGAGCACCTGAGCCGCGTTGGTGCTGTCGAGGGCTCCCGTCGGCTCGTCGGCGAATACGACGTCAGGCCGATGCACGAGAGCGCGTGCCACCGCGACGCGTTGGGCCTGGCCGCCTGAGAGCTTCGAAGTCCTGCGGCGCAGGAGCTCCCCCAGACCCAGCCGTCGCAGCACCTGAGCGGCGATCACGTGAGCGCGGTCCTTGTCGATACCGGCGAGACGGAGCGGTAGTGCCGCGTTCTCTTCGACGGTCAGTTCGGAGAGCAGTTCGCCGTACTGGAAGACGAATCCGATCCGTTCCCGACGTAAGGCGCTCAGCTCCTCATCGGGCAGCGTGGAGAACGGGACTCCCTCGAAGGAGACAGTGCCGTTGGTGGGCGGAAGAACGCCGGCGAGGCAGTACAGCAGGGACGACTTGCCCGATCCGCTGCTCCCCATGATGGCGGCGACTTCACCTCGTGCAAGGCTGAAGTCGGCTTTACGCACGGCGTGTTGTTCGCCGTAGAAGAGGTCCACGCCCTCGGCGCGGAGGACGGTGTCCATCGCTTGAGCTCCCATGAGAAGGGGGAGCCGCCCGAAGGCGGCTCCCGCGGCTGCCGACTACTTCCGCTTGAACAGCCGGAGCGGCGTGCAGTTGTCCGGCCTCAGCGAGCCCCGGTCGCGGCAGAGGTGCATACGGACTTCCTTCGTGACGAGGACCGCACCGTCGGAGAGCACCTTGTCGACCGTGACGGCCCTCCGCTGGACGCCACGAATCTCTCCCCACGGATACGAGTAGACCCTCAGTCGCAGGTACACGTTGTGACCGTCGTTGGGCTTCTCGTCCTTCAGGACCCCCTTCACGTGCAGACCGCTCGGGACGACCTCCTTGGACTGCCACGCCCACCGCCCCTTGAAGCTCGCCCCGGCGGTGGCGAGGTTCATCTCGTGCCACGAAGTCGCGGCCGCACTTCCCGCCCCTCCGAAGAACAGCCCCGCGACGACCGCTGCCGTTACCGACTTCCTCAACTTCCCCATGAGTTGCCCCTGATTGCTTAAAGAGCCGACTGGTCGTCACAGAAAGTATCGGCTCCGCTACTCGGTGGACGGAGCAGGAACGTACCTCCGTCCGATGACCGCCCGATCCGGTGAACGGAACGTCGAAAAAGAATCTCTTCGGTGACGTTCGGGGGGTGAGGGCTTGAGGGTGGAGCGGGGTGAAAGGGCAGGTCAGAGGGGTGGTGGGAGGGGGTGAGGGGTGTGGGGGCGGGATCGTAGAAGTGATCATCGGTGCGCCTGTGCGAAGTGGTTCGTGCCGAGTCGCAGGACGCGCGCACGCGCACGCGTCGGGGCGGCCCTTCGGCGACTGTTCCCGCGCGGGTGCCGGCGAGGGGGAGGTGCGGCGCTGCGGCAATCCGCTGGGTTCGGCCTGCGGCCATCCCGGGGCCGGTCGCGGGGTCCGGCCCGGGATGGCGGCTCTGCCCGGTGGGGGCGGGAACGCCGAAGGGCCGGACCGCTTTCGCGGTCCGGCCCTTCGGGCTGGCGGAGGATACGAGATTCGAACTCGTGAGGGGTTGCCCCCAACACGCTTTCCAAGCGTGCGCCCTAGGCCTCTAGGCGAATCCTCCGTGGAGAACATTACATGACCGCGGAGGGTGCTCGCGAACGTGATCCACGGAGGTCGGTGGAGGTGGGGAGGAGGCGGGGGGAAGCGGGGGAGGGGTGCGGGGAGAAGTGAGGGGAGGGGGACGGGGCACGGGTTCGGATCGGGTAGGCTGGGCGGAGCCCCTCACGCGGCGCTATCTGACTGAACTCCCCCAGGGCCGGAAGGCAGCAAGGGTAGGTCGGCTCTGGCGGGTGCGTGGGGGGCGCTTGCGTTCCCGGGATCTACGGGGACCTACGGGATTTGCGCGGATCTGCGCGGATCCACGGGGTCCGCGGGGATCTGTGCGGTGCACGGGACCAGGACCGGGACCAGGACCGGGACCGGGGCCAGGACCGGGGCCGGCCCCCAGGGGCGGGCCGTGTCGGCCGGGGCGTCCCGCGGCTCGTCGGTCCGGTTGTCGGCGAGCGCCTATAACCTCGTATGCGTGTCGTCTCTCGCGCTGTACCGCCGCTACCGTCCCGAGTCCTTCGCCGAGGTCATCGGGCAGGAGCATGTCACCGACCCGTTGCAGCAGGCCCTGCGGAACAACCGGGTCAATCACGCGTACCTGTTCAGCGGGCCCCGCGGGTGCGGCAAGACGACCAGCGCGCGGATCCTGGCCCGCTGCCTGAACTGCGAGCAGGGGCCGACGCCCACGCCCTGCGGCACGTGCCAGTCCTGTCGGGACCTCGCGCGCAACGGGCCGGGTTCCATCGACGTCATCGAGATCGACGCCGCCTCGCACGGTGGTGTGGACGACGCCCGTGACCTGCGGGAGAAGGCCTTCTTCGGGCCCGCCTCCAGCCGGTACAAGATCTACATCATCGACGAGGCCCACATGGTCACCTCGGCGGGCTTCAACGCCCTGCTGAAGGTGGTCGAGGAGCCGCCGGAGCACCTCAAGTTCATCTTCGCCACGACCGAGCCCGAGAAGGTCATCGGCACGATCCGCTCGCGGACCCACCACTACCCGTTCCGGCTGGTGCCGCCGGGGACCCTCCGGGAGTACCTGGGCGAGGTGTGCGGGCGGGAGGGGATCCCCGTCGAGGACGGGGTGCTGCCGCTCGTCGTGCGCGCCGGAGCCGGGTCCGTGCGTGACTCGATGTCCGTGATGGACCAGCTCCTCGCCGGCGCCGGCGAGGAGGGCGTGACGTATGCCATGGCGACCTCGCTCCTCGGTTATACGGACGGCTCGCTGCTCGACTCCGTCGTGGACGCCTTCGCGTCGGGTGACGGCGCCGCCGCCTTCGAGGTCGTCGACCGGGTCATCGAGGGCGGGAACGACCCCCGGAGGTTCGTCGCCGACCTGCTGGAGCGGCTGCGGGACCTGGTGATCCTGGCCGCCGTGCCCGACGCCGCGGAGAAGGGGCTCATCGACGCGCCCGCCGACGTCGTGGAGCGGATGCAGGCCCAGGCGTCGGTGTTCGGCGCCGCCGAGCTGAGCCGCGCCGCCGACCTCGTCAACGAGGGGCTGACCGAGATGCGCGGCGCGACCTCGCCGCGCCTCCAGCTGGAGCTGATCTGCGCGCGCGTGCTGCTGCCCGCCGCCTTCGACGACGAGCGGTCGCTGCTCGCCCGCCTCGACCGGCTGGAGCGCGGGGCCGCCGCCGCGCCGCCGGCCGCCGCCGTCTTCACGCCGGCCCCGCCCGCCGGGCCGCCCCTGGGGTACGTCCCCGGGCCCGAGGCCCACACCCCGGTCGCCCCGCCGCCGCCCCCGCAGCAGGCCGCGCCCGCGCCCGCCCCCGTACAGCCGCAGCCGCACGCCCCGCAGCCGCAGGACCGGCCGGAGGCCGCCCGTCCCGGTGCCTGGCCCGGGGCCGCCCGTCCCGGCGGCTGGCCCACCGCCGCGCCGCAGCAGGCCGCGTCCGCGCCCGCCCCCGTACAGCCGCAGCCGCAGGCGCAGCCCGCCGGGCAGGCTCCGGCCGGGGACATGGCGGCCGGCGCCGCCCAGGTGCGGAACATGTGGCCGTCCATCCTGGAGGCGGTCAAGAACCGGCGCCGCTTCACCTGGATCCTGCTGAGCCAGAACGCGCAGGTGGCCGGCTTCGACGGCACCACCCTCCAGCTCGGCTTCCTCAACGCCGGAGCGCGGGACAACTTCGCGAGCAGCGGCAGCGAGGACGTCCTCAGGACCGCGCTCGCCGAGCAGTTCAACGTGAACTGGAAGGTCGAGGCGATCGTCGATCCGTCGGGCGGTGCCGCGCCCCCGCCCGGAGCCGGCGGCTTCTCCGGCGGCGGTGGCTTCTCGGGCGGTGGTGGCTTCTCGGGCGGTGGCGGCGGTGGCGGCTTCGGCGGCGGACGCCCCGCGGCCCCGTCCGCCCCGGCGCCCGCGCCCGCCTCCGCGCCTTCGCAGTCCTTCGCGCCCGCGCCCGCGCCGGCACCCGCCCCGGCCCCCGTGTCGCAGCCGTCCCCGCCCTCGCAGCCCTCCCGGCCCCAGCCCGTCGCGCCCGAGGACGACGTGCCGGAGGAGGACGATCCGGACCTCGTGGAGTCCGCGCTCTCCGGGCACGAGCTGATCGTGCGCGAGCTCGGGGCCACCGTTGTGGAGGAATACACGAACGACTAGGGCCGTCTCGCTCGGTGGCCCGCACAAGGTCCTTCCCGGCCGGCGGGCTACCCTGGCTGGCGTGAAGGTCCTCGTCATCGGCGGCGGCGCCCGCGAACACGCCCTGTGCCGCTCTCTCTCCCTCGATCCCGACGTCACCGCTCTGCACTGCGCGCCCGGCAACGCCGGAATCGCGGAGGTCGCCGAGCTGCACCCCGTCGACCAGCTGGACGGCGGCGCGGTCGCCGCGCTCGCCACCGGGCTGGGCGCCGACCTGGTCGTCGTCGGACCGGAGGCCCCGCTCGTCGCCGGTGTCGCCGACGCCGTCCGCGCGGTCGGCATCCCGGTCTTCGGCCCCTCCCGGGAGGCGGCGCTGCTGGAGGGCTCCAAGGCGTTCGCCAAGGACGTCATGGCCGGCGCCGGCGTGCCCACCGCCCGCAGCTACGTCTGCACCACCCCCGCCGAGATCGACGAGGCGCTCGACGCCTTCGGCGCCCCGTACGTCGTCAAGGACGACGGCCTCGCCGCCGGAAAGGGCGTCGTCGTCACCGAGGACGTCGAGGCGGCCCGCGCCCACGCCCTCGCCTGCGACCGCGTGGTCATCGAGGAGTACCTGGACGGCCCCGAGGTCTCCCTCTTCGCGATCACCGACGGCACCACCGTCCTCCCGCTCCAGCCCGCGCAGGACTTCAAGCGCGCGCTCGACGGCGACGAGGGCCCCAACACCGGCGGCATGGGCGCCTACTCGCCGCTGCCGTGGGCCGACCCCAAGCTGGTCGACGAGGTCCTGGAGACGGTGCTCCAGCCGACCGTCGACGAGCTGCGCCGCCGCGGCACCCCCTTCTCCGGCCTGCTCTACGCGGGTCTGGCGATCACGAGCCGCGGCGTCCGGGTCATCGAGTTCAACGCGCGCTTCGGCGACCCCGAGACGCAGGTCGTCCTCGCCCGCCTCAAGACCCCGCTCGCGGGCGTCCTGCTGCACTCGGCCGACGGCACCCTCGCCGACCAGGCCCCGCTGGCCTGGCGCGACGACGCCGCCGTGACCGTGGTCGTCGCCTCGCACAACTACCCCGACACCCCGCGCACCGGCGACCCGATCGAGGGCCTCGCCGAGATCGCGGAGCAGGACGCCCCGCACGCGTACGTGCTCCACGCGGGCACCAAGCGGGACGGCGACGCGGTCGTCAGCGCCGGCGGCCGGGTGCTCTCCGTCACCGCCACCGGTGCGGACCTGGCCCAGGCCCGCGAGCGCGCCTACGCGGCAGTCGGGCGCATCCGCCTTGACGGCTCCCAGCACCGCACGGACATCGCGCTCAAGGCCGCCGGGGCCTGACCCGGAGCGGGAGCACGGGCGCGGCCGCGCAGTCAAGCGCACGGCCGCGCCACCGGCACCACCTTTACCCAAAGCCATTCGATCGAGTGACGACTCGGCCATCTGGATGACTGCCGCCGAAGCCCCAACTAGGGTGCGGCGCAGGCGTTCCGGCACTTGGCCCATCGGCATTGCGATGTCGGCGACGGGTGCCACAGTGGGGGAGTGAGCAACACCACCACGGGTAGTCCCGTCCAGGACGGGGAGAGGGGGTGAGGTACGGCGTGTCCGGCAGCGGCTTCGGAAACGGCGGCAGCGACAGCGGCCTCGGCGAGGAGTGGGGCGTGCGGGCCGCACGCTCCCGCGCCCTCGCCGTCCTCCGCGTCCGGGGACGGGCGCTCGGCGCCGCCGTCCTCCCCGCCGCCGTCGCCGTCGTGCTGTACGCGGGCGAGGTCACCGGCCACTTCACCGGTACGGGCTGGACCACCGCCCGCTGGATCGTGACCGTCCTCGCGGTCGTCGTCCTCCTCGCCGCCACGGCCGTCGCCCTCGTCGTCGCCCGTGCCCGACCGGCCGTGACGCCGACGGTGGAGCTCACCGAGTCCGCCGCCCCCGACCTCCACCGCCTCGTGCGGGACCTGGCCGACCGGCTCGACGTGCCCGCGCCCTCCGCGATAGCCCTGACCCCGGACTGCGACAGCTGGCTGGAGGACCGCTCCCACCGGGCGCACGGGCCGGCCGCCGTCCCCGCCGGCAGCGGCCCCGTCCTCGTCATAGGCTCCCCGTTCCTGTGGTGGATGCGGGTCGGCGAGCTGCGGGCGGTCCTCGCCCCGGTCGTCGCCGGCACGGGCCCCGCCGCCGATCCCGACATAGCCGCGGCCCGCCGCTTCGTGCGCGGGCTCGACGCGGCCGTCGCCGTCCCCGGCGAGCCCGGCCTCGACCCGCTGCGCAGGCTCGGCGCCCGCGGCGTCGGCGGGGTCGCCCGGCTGCTGCTGCGGGCCTGCGGCACCCACGCCGCCGAGATGGAGCGCGGGGTCGCCACCGCGGGGTCCGAGCGGGCCCAGGCCGTGGACCACGGCACCCGGATCGTCGCCCAGGAGCAGGTCGGACTCGCCTACGCGGGCTGGGACCGGCTGCTGACCCGGGTCGCCCTGCCCGCCTGGCGGATGGGCCGCTGGCCCTCCCGGCTCGACGCGGGCGTGGTGTCGGCGCTGACCGAGCTCTCGCACCGCGACCGGCTCGCGGAGGGCTACTCCTCCCGCCTGGGCGAGCGTCCGGCCTGCGACCTCCTGGAGGAGCCCGGCGCGGTCGACGAGGCGGCCTCGCTGCTCGCCGCCCGGCTCTTCCACGGCGGCCCGGCGGAGCCCGGCCCGGACTGGGCGCCGGTCGAGTGGAGCCGCTACCCGGAGGAGGTCGTCGACCGGAAGTGGCGCGCCGACGCGGCCCGCCTCCACGACGTCCTCGACCGCATGGCGGCCACCGCCGAGCCCGGCACCCCCGAGGCCCCCACCCTCACCCGCGTCCTCACCCATCTGACGGCCGCGCAGGAGCCCGGTGGACCCGTGGCCGTGCCGCCGGAGGGCGACGACCTCCCCGTCGTACCGGCCGGCGCGGAGGAGGCCGAGCGCGAAGCCGCCGCGGCGACCGCGGCCGACGGGGCCGGCACCGAGGACCCTGCCGCCGGCGACAGTGACGAGGGCACGGACGACACGGCCGAGGTGGAGGACACAGAGGACGTGGATGACACAGACGACGCGGACGACGTGGTCCGCAATCCCGCCGCCGACGTGCTCGCCGCCGCGCTCAGCGCCCGGGTGGCGCGCGAGGAGGCCGAGCGGGAGGCCCGGATCGTGCCGCCGTCCGCCGGCGGCGTCGCCGGGTTCAGCGGTCCCGACGGCCCCTGGCCGCTCTGCCCGCTGCTTCCGCCCCGTACCGGCCGGGACCTGCTCGCCGACCACGTGACCGCGCTGGTCTGCTGCGCCGCCGTCGACACCACCGGTGCCGCGCCGGGTCTGGACTGGCTGGACGGTCCCGCGCTGCTCGTCGGCGGCGAGCGGGCGGCCGACCTCGGGCCGCGGGTGCTCGCCCTGGTCGAGGAGGGCGACCCGGCGCCCCTGCGGGCCTGGCTGAGCAGCACCGGCGTCCGCGCCGAGAAGCCCGTCCGCCTCGTCTGAAGGCCCGCCGGGACCGTCCGCCCCGGGCGGTCCGGGCGACGGCCCTACCGGAGGGTCGTGTTCCACCTTCATCGATTTCACGACGAACGGTGACGGACCGCGTGCGTTATGTGATGTGCTGGAGACCGGCACTGACAGGGGCATCATCCGCGGGCAGGCGCCGGCGGCACTGACCGGGGGAGTCGAGGAGGGGCGCGGCATGGGGGCGGAGCAGATCAGGCGCTGGGAATCGGGCGCGCTCGCGCACGCGGTCTCCGATCCCTTCGGCCAGGGCCCGCTGCCCTGGCTGCGGGGTTCGGAGAACTACTTCGACGACACGGGGCAGATGGTTCCCTGGTACGCGGACGAGACCCTGGCCCGGGGCGGGGCGGGCGGCCCCCGCACCGCCGACGACGTGCGGCGCCAGATCAAGGGCTTCGCCTCCGGCGGGGCCGTGGCGCCCGGCGAGTCGATCGACTTCCACGTCACGGTGGACCCGCCGCAGCCGTTCTCGGTCGACGTCTACCGGATCGGGCACTACGGCGGCGACGGCGCCGCGAAGATCACCACGAGCCCGCGGCTCTCCGGGATCGTCCAGCCGCCGCCGCTCACCGCCGACCGCACGGTCTCCTGCCACCACTGGTGGCAGTCCTGGCGGCTCCAGGTCCCGAGCTACTGGTCGATCGGCGCGTACGTCGCCGTCCTCACGACCGCCGACGGCTACCGCTCCCACATCCCCTTCACCGTCCGCGACTCGCACCCGGCGGACCTCCTCCTCGTCCTCCCGGACGTGACCTGGCAGGCGTACAACCTCTATCCGGAGGACGGGCACACCGGCGCCAGCCTCTACCACGCCTGGGACGAGGAGGGACGGCTGCTCGGCGAGGAAGAGGCGGCGACCACCGTCTCCTTCGACCGGCCCTACGCGGGCGCGGGCCTGCCCCTGCACGTCGGCCACGCCTACGACTTCATCCGCTGGGCGGAGCGGTACGGCTACGACCTGGCCTACGCCGAGACCCGCGACCTGCACGCCGGCCGGGTCGACCCGGCCCGCTACCGGGGCCTGGTCTTCCCCGGCCACGACGAGTACTGGTCGGGGCCGATGCGCAAGGCCGCCGAGCGCGCCCGCGACCAGGGCACCTCGCTGGTCTTCCTCTCCGCCAACACCATGTACTGGCACGTGGAGCTGGGCCCCTCGCCGTCCGGCGTGCCGGACCGGCTGCTGACCTGCCGCAAGCGCCGGGGCCCCGGCCGCCCCGCCCTCTGGCGCGAGGTCGACCGCCCCGAGCAGCAGCTCCTCGGCATCCAGTACGCGGGCCGGGTGCCCGAACCGCACCCGCTCGTGGTGCGGAACGCGGAGCACTGGCTCTGGGAGGCGACCGGTGCGGGGGACGGCGACGAGCTGCCCGGCCTGGTCGCCGGCGAGGCGGACCGCTACTTCCCGCGCACCGCGCTCCCCGAGCACGAGAGCCGCATCCTGCTGGCCCACTCGCCCTACCGGGACGGCGACGGCGCGCTGCGCCACCAGGAGACCAGCCTCTACCGGGCCCCCTCGGGCGCCTGGGTCTTCGCCTCCGGCACCTTCGCCTGGTCGCCGGCGCTGGACCGGCCGGGCCACGTCGACGCGCGCGTGCAGCGCGCCACCGCCAATCTGCTCGACCGCATCTGTAAGAGGGACTGACCGGGACGAGCCGCCCCGGTCGGCGGGCCCGGTCGCGTGTGCGAGAGAATCGGACCGTTCCTGGATCAACCTACGCGGAGGAACCGTGTCCGGATTCGTAGAAAAGCCCGAGCCCGTCGAGGTCTCGGGCCTCACCCACCTGCACACGGGCAAGGTGCGCGACCTGTACCGGAACGGGGCCGGCGAGCTCGTGATGGTGGCGAGCGACCGCATGTCCGCGTACGACTGGGTCCTGCCCACCGAGATCCCGGACAAGGGCCGCGTCCTCACCCAGCTCTCCCTGTGGTGGTTCGACCAGCTCTCCGACCTGGTCCCGAACCACGTGCTCTCCACCGAGCTGCCGGCCGGCGCCCCCGCCGACTGGGCGGGCCGCACCCTGATCTGCAAGGCCCTCGACATGGTCCCGGTCGAGTGCGTCGCCCGCGGCTACCTCACCGGCTCCGGCCTGGCCGAGTACGAGGCGTCCCGCACGGTCTGCGGCCTCGCGCTCCCCGAGGGGCTGACCGACGGCTCCGAGCTGCCCGCGCCGATCTTCACCCCGGCGACCAAGGCCGCCGTCGGCGACCACGACGAGAACGTCTCCTACGAGGAGGTGGCCCGCCAGGTCGGCGCGGAGACCGCCGCCCTGCTGCGCCAGACCACCCTCGCCGTGTACTCCCGGGCGCGGGACATCGCCCGCGAGCGGGGCATCATCCTCGCCGACACCAAGTTCGAGTTCGGCTTCGAGGGCTCGGCGCTGATCCTCGCCGACGAGGTGCTCACCCCGGACTCCTCGCGCTTCTGGCCGGCCGACCAGTGGCAGCCGGGCCGCGCCCAGCCCTCGTACGACAAGCAGTTCGTCCGGGACTGGCTGACCTCTCCGGCCTCCGGCTGGGACCGCAGGAGCGAGCAGCCGCCGCCGGCGCTCCCGCGGGAGATCGTGGACGCCACCCGCGCCAAGTACCTGGAGGCGTACGAGCTGCTGACCGGGAAGTCCTGGTCCGACAGCTTCTGACGGACCGGCCCGTACGGGGCGGGGGCGCGCTCCCCCGCCCCGTACGGAGCCTCCCTCCGCGCACACGACGAAGGCCCCGGTTCGATGAACCGGGGCCTTCATGCCGAGCGGACGACGAGATTCGAACTCGCGACCCTCACCTTGGCAAGGTGATGCTCTACCAACTGAGCCACGTCCGCATGCGCCGTAGCGCGCTGCTAACTATACCCAACCTTTGGAGCGTGCGAGACGCACCGCCGCGTGACGGTTCTCCGCACCGAGCTTCGCGGCGGCCGAGGAGAGGTAGTTCCGCACCGTGCCGGGGGAGAGCGCGGCCCGGCGGGCGATCTCCGCGACGGGGGCTCCGTCGGCGGCGAGTTCGAGCACCTCGGCCTCGCGGGCGGTCAGCGGGGAGTCCCCGGCGGCGATGGCGTCGGCCGCCAACTCCGGGTCCACGTACCGGTTTCCCGCGTGGACGCTGCGGATCAGCTCGGCCAGCCGCTGGGCACTGACGGTCTTCGGGGCGAAGCCGCGCACGCCCGCCGCGAGGGCCCGCTTGAGGTGACCGGGACGGCCGTGGCTGGTCACGATCATCGTGCGGCAGTCGGGGAGTTCATCCCGGATCGATGTGGCCACCGTCACACCGTCCGCCCCCGGCATCTGGAGGTCGAGGACGGCGACGTCGGGCCGGTGGGCGCGGGCCATGGCGAGCGCCTCGGGTCCGGTGGCGGCCTCGGCGACGACGACCAGGTCGTCCTCCAGGGCGAGCAGGGCGGCGAGCGCGCCCCGGATCAGGTGCTCGTCGTCGGCGAGCAGCACGCGCACGGGCTCGGTCACGCGACCGTCTCCTTCTCGTGGGGGGTGCCGGTGCCCTCGGGCCCGGTCAGCGGCACCCGGGCGGTGGCGCGGAACGACTGGGGGTCGGTGAACCCGGCCTCCAGGGTGCCGCCGACGGCGGTGATCCGTTCGCGCAGTCCGGCGAGGCCGGAGCCGGTGCGGCCGGGGACGGCGGCCCCGGCCGGCACCACCGCCCCGTCGTTCTCGACGGTCAGCACCACCGCGTCGGGCGTCCGCCGCAGGGCGATCGCGCAGCGTCGGGCGTCGCCGTGGCGGAGCACGTTGGTGGTGGTCTCGCGGACGACCCAGCCGAGCGCGGACTGCACCGCGGCGGGCAGGTCGAGGGCGGGGGCGTCGACGGAGCAGTCGATGCCGGCGGCGTCGAGGACGCCCCGGGCGCCCTCCAGCTCGACCCGGAGGTCGGCCTCCCGGTAGCCGCGGACGACCTCGCGGACCTCCCGCTGGGACTCCTGGGCGATCCGCTGGACCTCGACCATCTGGTCGATGCCCTCGGGGCGGCCGCGGCGGGCGAGCTGGACGGCCAGTTCGCTCTTGAGCGCGATCACCGAGAGGTTGCGGCCCATGACGTCGTGCAGGTCGCGGCCGAAGCGGAGCCGCTCCTCGGCGACGGCGAGCCGGGCCTTGAGGTCGCGGGAGCGCTCCAGCTCCTGGACGACGCCGAGCAGCCAGGAGGAGAAGCCGCAGGCGGCCGCGTAGCCCCCGCCCGCGACGAGGACGGCGGCCAGGGTGATCAGGCTCTCCGGCACGCCGTGGCCGAAGGCGGCGAGGGGAAGCGCGGCGGCGAGGGCGGTGCCGGCGACGGCGTACGCCATGTGCCGCACCCGGTCCAGACAGAGGGCGAGGGTGCCGGCGGTGAAGATCGAGGTGGCGACGAGGATGCTCGCGTTGACCGACCCGTCGGGCAGGATCCCGGCCGCCCACAGCCCCGCGACGGTGAGGTCGGCGAGGGCGGTGGCGGCGGCCAGGACGGCGGCGAGCCGGACGGGCCGCGGCCGGATGCCGGAGGTGTGGTCGAGGGCGCGGGAGGCGACCACCCAGCAGAGGGCGGAGTGGACCAGGACCCACAGGGCCGTGCCGATCGCCGCGCCGGTGCCCATCCCGCCCCGCCCTGCGGAGCTGAGGGGGACGCCGCCGAGGGCGACGAGCTCGACCGGGGGCATGCAGTGGAAGGTCCAGCGGGTGTACAGCTCGACCTTCCCGGCGACGCTGCGCCGTGACCACCATCCCGTCATCGCGGACATCCCGTCCCGTCTCCCTCCGGTCCCGCCCTAGCGCCGGGGCTCCCAGCGGAACCAGCGGCGGACCGCCCACCCCGTCAGGACGCCCCACGCCACTGTATTGAGGGCGGCGGCGAGCAGGCTGCCCGAGTGGGCGGTGCCGAGCCAGCCGGCCCGGACGAACTCCATGACCCCGCTGAGCGGGAGCAGCTGGGCGAGGTCGGCGGCGAGGCCGGGGAGGGCGTCGCGGGGGACGAAGAGGCCGGAGCCGAAGGAGGAGACGAGGAAGAGGGGCAGGGTGGTGAGGCCGGCGCTCTCGACGGTGCGGGTGAAGGTGGTGGTGACGGCGGCGAGTCCGGCGAGCAGCACGATGGCGCCGGCGAGGCCGAGGACGAGCAGGTCGGGGCGGGCGGGGGCGTCGGAGCCGAGGATCGTGAAGCCGCCGACGGTGAGGATCGCGGCCTGGGCGAGCGCGATGGCGGTGGCGGGCAGGGCGGCGCCGGCGAGGATCTCGGCGTCGGTGGCCTCGCCGGTGCGCAGCCGCTTGAGGACGAGCTCCTCGCGGCGGGCGACGAGGCTGGAGGTGAGGCTCATGTAGACGACGAGCAGCAGGACCATGCCGGTGCCGCCGATGAGGGTGGCGGCGCCGAGCGAGATGCCGAGGGTGGCCTCGTCGATGCCCTTGAGGGACGACCGCAGCAGGAAGATCATCAGCAGCGGCATGGCGGCCGCGATGAAGAGGTTGTTGCGGTTGCGGCCGAGGAGGGTCAGCTCGGCCCGGCCGAGGGCGGCGAGCCGGCTGAGGGTGGTGGTCGGGCGGCCGGTGGTGGCGGTGGTCGCACTCATCGGTTCACGGACTCCTTCGGGCCGGCGGGGACGTCCTCCGTGCGGGAGGCGATGTCGAGGAAGGCCTCTTCGAGGGAGGCGGAGCGGGCGTCGAGGCCTTCGAGGCGGACGCCGTGGTCGCGGGCCCAGTCGAGGAGCCCGGTGAGGTCGTCCTGGAGGGCGTGGGTGCGGATCTCGATCCGGTCGCCGTCGGCGGCGGCCTTGAGCGCGAGCGGGAGCCGGGCGGCGGGCACGCCGTCGGGGAGGGCGAAGCGGATCCGGGCGGGCTGGGCGGCGGTGACCTCGGCGGGGGTGCCGGAGAGGACGATGCGGCCCTGGTGCATGATCGCGAGCCGGTCGGCGAGCGCCTCGGCCTCCTCCAGGTAGTGCGTGGTGAGGAGGACGGTGGTGCCCTGGGCGCGCAGGGCGCGGACGAGCTCCCAGGTGTCGCGGCGGCCCTCGGCGTCGAGGCCGGTGGTGGGCTCGTCGAGGAAGAGGACCTCGGGGCGGCCGAGGAGGGCGCAGGCGAGGTCGAGGCGGCGGCGCTCGCCGCCGGACAGCTGCTTGATCCGCACCTTCTCGCGGCCGGTGAGGCCGACGGCGCCGAGGGCTTCGGCGGCGGGCCGGGCGCCGCTGGTGACGCCGGCCCACATCCGCACGGTCTCGGCCACGGTGAGGTCGGAGGGGAAGCCGCCTTCCTGGAGCATCACGCCGATGCGCGGGCGGACGGCGGTGCGTTCGCGGTACGGGTCGTGGCCGAGGACGCGGGCGGTGCCGCCGGTCGGGGCGGCGAGGCCCTCCAGGAGCTCGACGGTGGAGGTCTTGCCGGCGCCGTTGGTGCCGAGGAGGGCGAAGATCTCGCCCCGGGGCACGGAGAGGGAGATGCCGCGCACCGCCTCGAAGCCGCCGGCGTAGGTGCGGCTCAGGTCGGTCGCCTCGATGGCCGGGGTCTGGGCTTCAGCTGTCATGGCTCCAGCCTCCCGTGCGGTGGGGGCGGAGGGCAGTGCGCGCTGTCATCACCCCGACTGACAAATGTCATGGGCGGGAAGCGGGAAGCGGGAAGCGGGAAGCGCAGCGGAAAGCGAGCAGCCGGAAGCCGGGCGGCAAGGTGCCGACAACGAGGAAGACCCCGGTTCCGATGAACCGGGGTCTTTTCCCTGAGCGGACGACGAGATTCGAACTCGCGACCCTCACCTTGGCAAGGTGATGCTCTACCAACTGAGCCACGTCCGCATGCCTCCGACCAGCTTTCACCGGGCGGTGCGAGCACCACTGTACCTGATCCACCGGAGTGGTCGGTAACCGTGATGCAGAGCGGGTGACAGGGATCGCACACTGCGCCTTCCCCCTGGAAGGGGGATGTTCTACTACTGAACTACACCCGCACGCTGCGTGAGGTTCGGCTTTGCGGCCTCGCCCCTCGGCGTGATGCAGACTCTAGCGGATCATGGGGGGTGGAATGCAAATCGGTTCCGCCCGGCGCCGCCGGCGCCCCCGCCGCTCCCCCGCGGGCCGCCGTCAGCTCGCGGCGCGGAAGGCCTCGTAGACCCGCTTGGGGATGCGGCCCCGGGCCGGTACGTCCATCTTGTTGGACTGGGCCCAGGCGCGGACCGCCGCCGGGTCGGGGGCGAGGGCCGTGTGCTTGTACGCGACGGTGTTCACGGCCGCGCCGGCCGCCGCCTTGCCCGTCAGCTTCCGTCCGGCCGCGAGGTAGGGCGCGAGGGCCTTGCGGAGTTTCTTTGCATTGGCATCATTCAGGTCGATCTCGTACATCTTCCCGTCGAGACCGAACGCGACCGTTTCCGCCGCTTCTCCGCCGTCGATGTCATCGGAGAGGGTGACCACCACTCGCTGCGCCACGGATATCGGTCCTTTCCTGTGGCCCGCCACCTGTCAGGAGCTGTGGGTGCGCCTCTGACGTGCGGTGACACCAGGCCTCTGGCTGCCCAGGGACAATGCTGTTTTCCTCTGGATTCCTTTGTACAGTGACGGGCCTCGCATTGTGAAGCCCTGTCAATTGTCTCAGCGTGTCCCGGGGCAATGGAGGGCGCAATATTTCACTCGCATTTCATGTGCGGCGGGGTGCGGGGCGTTTGGAGCGGATCGCTGCCGGGGGCGGCTTCCAGCCTGCGCATTTGTAGGATCCTTCAGATCTCTACCCGCGTAGAATTTGGAGGCAGGTACGCTGAGGGAACCGCCCACGCAACACACCACCGGGAGTGCCAGTGGCACGCGTCGTAGTCGACGTCATGCTCAAGCCGGAGATCCTCGACCCGCAGGGACAGGCGGTGCAGCGTGCACTGCCCCGCCTCGGGTTCGCCGGAATCGCCGACGTCCGTCAGGGGAAGCGCTTCGAGCTGGAGGTGGAGGGACCGGTCGACGACGCCGCCCTCGCCCGCATCCATGAGATGGCCGAAACCTTCCTCGCCAACACCGTGATCGAAGACTTCGTCGTGAAGGTCGAGTCGTGACCGCTCGCATCGGCGTCGTCACCTTCCCCGGCACGCTCGACGACCAGGACGCGCTGCGCGCCGCCCGCCTCGCGGGCGCCGAGCCGGTCTCCCTGTGGCACCGCGACAAGGACCTCAAGCAGGTCGACGCCGTGGTCCTCGCCGGCGGCTTCTCCTACGGCGACTACCTGCGGGCCGGCGCCATCTCCCGCTTCTCGCCGGTGATGGAGACGATCATCGAGCAGGCGAAGGCCGGCATGCCGGTCCTCGGCATCTGCAACGGCTTCCAGATCCTCACCGAGGCCCACCTGCTGCCGGGCGCGATGCTCCGCAACAACCACCTCCACTTCATCTGCCGCGACCAGAAGCTGCGGGTGGAGAACGCGGAGACCGCCTGGACCTCGGACTACTCCGCGGGCCAGGAGATCGAGGTCCCGCTCAAGAACATGGACGGCCGGTACGTCGCCGACGAGCGCACGCTCGACGAGCTGGAGGCCGAGGGGCGGGTGGCCTTCCGCTACCTGGACGTGAACCCCAACGGCTCGCTCCGCGACATCGCGGGCATCACCAACGCCGCGGGCAACGTGGTCGGCCTCATGCCGCACCCCGAGCACGCCGTCGAGCCGCTGATCGGCACCGGTAAGACGGACGGTCTCGGCTTCTTCACCTCGATCCTCAAGAAGCTGGTCAACGCCTGATGAGCCTCGACACCGTCAAGCACGCGAGCGAGACGCCGGACAGCGAGCAGCCCTGGAAGGAGCTCGGCCTCAAGGAGGACGAGTACGCGCGCATCCGCGAGATCCTCGGCCGCCGTCCCACCGGCGCCGAGCTCGCCATGTACTCCGTCATGTGGTCCGAGCACTGCTCCTACAAGAGCAGCAAGGTCCACCTGAAGCAGTTCGGCGAGAAGACCCCCGAGAACGACGCCATGCTCGTCGGCATCGGCGAGAACGCCGGCGTCGTCGACGTGGGCCAGGGGTACGCGGTCACCTTCAAGGTCGAGTCGCACAACCACCCCTCGTACATCGAGCCCTACCAGGGCGCGGCCACCGGCGTGGGCGGCATCGTCCGCGACATCCTCGCCATGGGCGCCCGCCCGGTCGCGGTCGTCGACCCGCTGCGCTTCGGCGCGGCCGACCACCCCGACACCAAGCGCGTGCTGCCCGGTGTCGTCGCCGGCATCGGTGGCTACGGCAACTGCCTGGGCCTGCCCAACATCGGCGGCGAGGTCGTCTTCGACTCCTGCTACCAGGGCAACCCGCTGGTCAACGCCGGCTGCATCGGCGTGATGAAGCACGAGGACATCCACCTCGCCAAGGCCTCCGGCCCCGGCAACAAGGTCATCCTCTACGGCGCCCGCACGGGCGGCGACGGCATCGGCGGCGTCTCGGTCCTCGCGTCCGAGACCTTCGACGACACCAAGCCGACCAAGCGCCCCGCCGTCCAGGTCGGCGACCCGTTCCAGGAGAAGCTCCTCATCGAGTGCACCCTGGAGATCTTCCAGGAGAAGCTGGTCGCGGGCATCCAGGACCTCGGCGGCGCCGGGCTCTCCTGCGCCACCTCCGAGCTGGCCTCGGCCGGTTCCGGCGGCATGCGCGTGGACCTCGACAAGGTGCACCTGCGCGACGCGACGCTCTCGCCCGAGGAGATCCTCATGAGCGAGTCGCAGGAGCGGATGTGCGCGATCGTCGAGCCGCAGCACGTCGACCGCTTCCTGGAGATCTGCGAGAAGTGGGACGTCATCGCGGTCGTCATCGGTGAGGTCACCGAGGGCGAGCGCCTGGAGATCTTCTGGCACGGCGAGCAGATCGTCGACGTGCCGCCGCGCTCCGTCGCCCACGAGGGCCCGACCTACCACCGGCCGTACGCCCGTCCGGAGTGGCAGGACGCGCTCCAGGCCGACGACGCCGGCAAGCTGCCCCGGCCGCAGGACGGCGCCGAGCTGAAGGACCAGGTCCTCAGGCTCGTCTCCTCCCCGAACCAGGCGTCGAAGTCCTGGATCACGGACCAGTACGACCGGTTCGTGCAGGGCAACACGGTCCTGGCGCAGCCCGAGGACGCGGGCATGGTCCGCATCGACGAGGAGACCAACCTCGGCGTGGCCATGGCGACCGACGGCAACGGCCGGTACGCCAAGCTCGACCCGTACACGGGCGCGCAGCTCGCGCTGGCGGAGGCGTACCGCAACGTCGCCGCCTCCGGCGCCAAGCCGCTGGCCATCTCGGACTGCCTGAACTTCGGCTCGCCCGAGGACCCGGCCGTGATGTGGCAGTTCGCCGAGGCCACCCGCGGCCTCGCCGACGGCTGCTTCCAGCTGGGCACCCCGGTCACCGGCGGCAACGTCTCGCTGTACAACCAGACCGGTGAGGTCGCCATCCATCCGACGCCCGTCGTGGCCGTCCTCGGTGTGATCGACGACGTCGACCGCCGCACCCCGATCGCCTTCGCGGAAGAGGGCCAGCTCCTCTACCTGCTGGGCGACACCAAGGAGGAGTTCGGCGGGTCGGCCTGGTCCGAGGTGATCCACCAGCACCTCGGCGGCATGCCGCCGGCCGTGGACCTCGACCGGGAGAAGCTGCTCGGCGAGATCCTGATCTCGGGCTCCCGCGACGGCATGATCGACGCGGCGCACGACCTGTCCGACGGCGGTCTCGTGCAGGCGGTCGTCGAGTCCTGCCTGCGCGGCGGGAACGGCGCGCGCCTGGTCGTCCCCGAGGGCCTGGACGCCTTCACGTTCCTCTTCTCGGAGTCGGCGGGCCGCGCGGTCGTCGCCGTCCCGCGCAGCGAGGAGCTCCGCTTCACCGACATGTGCGGCGCCCGCGGCCTGCCGGCGACCCGCATCGGCGTCGTCGACGGCGACGCGGTCGACGTGCAGGGCGAGTTCGCGCTCTCCCTGGAGGAGCTGCGCACCGCGCACGAGGCGACCATCCCGGGCCTGCTGGCCTGAGGAAGCTCCACCGAGAACCCCCGCTCCGCTCGGGCGGGGGTTCTCGCGTACCCCGTACGCCGCCGGCCGGCTGCCCCGCGCCGCCGCCGTGCTGCTCGACGCGGGCCTCGCCGTCGCCGCCCGCCGCGCCGCGGCCCGCGTCCCGCTCGCCCGCCGCCCCGGCGCGCACCCCGCCTTCGGCGCCCCGGTCCTCGCGGCCGCCGACGCCACCGTCGTGCACGCCGAGGACCGGCAGCGCGACCACCTCGGCCGGGCCTCGCTGCCGGTCCTCCTCTCGCCCGGCGGGGCGTCGGCGTCCCCCGGGGCGGCGAGACCTCCACCGTGCCGGCCCGGGGCACCTCGCGGCCCGGGAGGGCCTCCCGGCCGGGACCGCGTCCGCCGGCGGCTAGCCCGCTCCCCAGAAGGCGTCCGACTCGGGGATGTCCGCCACGCACTCGTCGATGTCGGAGATCCGGCCGCCGATGAGGGTGAAGAAGAGGCCGCCGTCCATCTCGATGCCCCGGTCTCCCTTGTCGCCGTGCCAGGTGTGGACGGCCATCACGTGGCCCCTGCCGTCCGGGTAGACGCCCTTCAGCTCCACCCGGAAGGTGCCGCCGGTCAGTTCGGCGAGCTTGCCGTAGTGGCCCAGGACGTTGTCCCGGCCCTTGAAGTGCCCGGACATCTGGCTCTCGCCGGGCGAGTGGTGCGTGCAGTCGCTGGTCATGAGGGAGGCGAGCGTCTCCATGTCACCGGCGGTGAACGCTGCGTACCCCCGGCGCACGACAGCCGCGTCGGGGTGCTCGTGATGGGTCATGGTCCCGCCACTGCCTTTCCTGAGGGGTTTCCCCCCTCCCTCAAGTCTCGGCGTTAGCCTCGGGCCATGCCACCCGCCAGGAAACGCGCCCGCAGCTACGACCCCGACAAGATCCGGACCGCCGTCTCCGCCCAGTTCGGGCACGTACGGGACGCGGTCCTCGCCCTGCCGCCGGAGGCGCTCGACCGGCCCACCCGGCTGGGCACGTGGACCGTGCGGGAGCTGGCCGCGCACCTCACCATGGCGCTCGGCACGGTCGTCCGCGGCATCGAGGGCCCCGAGCCCGCCCGCCGCGAACTCGCCCTGCTCGACTGGCCCCTCGCCACCGCGACCGGGGCCGCCGGCATCGACGAGGACGTGCGGGCGCTCGACGCCGCCGACCTGCCCGGGCTGTACGCGCGCGTGGCCGACGACTTCGCGAGGGCGCTGGCCGGCACGGACGGCGAGCGGCTCCTGCCGACCCGCTTCGGCGCCATGACGCTCGCCGACCACCTCGTCACCCGCACCGTCGAACTCGTCGTCCACACCGACGACCTGGCCGCCGCGACCGGCGCCGGGATCCCCTACGACCGGCAGGCGCTCGCCGCCTGCACCCGGCTGCTCGCCGACGCCCTCGCGGCGAAGGCCCCCGGCGGCGCGGTGGAGGTCAGGATCCCGCCGTACGCGGTGGTGCAGTGCGTGGAGGGCCCCCGGCACACCCGGGGCACCCCGCCGAACGTCGTGGAGACGGACCCGCTGACCTGGATCCGGCTGGCCACCGGACGCACCGACTGGGCGACCGAACTCGACGCGGCCCGGATCGCCGCCAGCGGCGAACGCGCCGATCTGGCGGGGCTGCTCCCCGTGATGGGCTGAGACGCACCCCGCGGGGGACGGCGGCCGCCCCGTGAGGGAGGGAAACGGTCGCGTGAGGGACCGCGACGGCCCCGCGGGGCACGGCGGCGGCCCTCCCCCGAGGGGCGCACCGGGGAACCCGCCGCCCGTCCGCCGCGTCCCATCGGCATGCCGAAGCCGCGCAGCACCCTCGCCGCCGCCGTCCTGCTGGCCGCCGCCCTGCCCGTCCTCACCGCCTGCGGCGGGCCGGGGGCGGGGAGCGGGGGTGCGGCGGACCCCGACCTCCCGCTCACCGGCACGCACTGGACGGTGGCCGCGGTCACCGTGGACGGCGGCCGCTCGACGGCCCCGGACGGTGCCGCCGTCGACTTCGCCGAGAGCGGGCGCGCCCGCGGCAGCACCGGCTGCAACCACTTCGGCGCGACCGTCGCCGTGGCCGGCAGCACCGTCACCGTCACCCCGGAGGAGGTCACGGAGAAGGGCTGCCCCGGCGACCTGCAGCGCTTCGAGAAGGCCTTCCTCGCCGCCTTCACCGGCCCCCTGGAGGGCACGATGCGGGAGGGCGCCCTCACCCTCGCCTCGGCGGACGGCGCGCGGAAGGTCGAGCTGGCCGCCGAACCGTCCGCCCCGCTGCGCGGCACCACGTGGAAGGTCGACGGCCTGGTCTCCGGCGACACCGCGGCCTCGCTCCCGGCCGGCGCCGAGACCAAGGCCCGCCTGGTGATCGGTGCGGACGGCCGGATCACCGGCAACCTCGGCTGCAACGACTTCTCGGCCGCCGTCCGCATCGACGAGAAGGCCCGCGCGCTCACCGTCGACGGCCCCGCCGCCACCACCCGGATGATGTGCGCGAGCCCGCAGATGAGCCTGGAGACGCAGCTGTACGAGCTCCTCGACGGCCCCCTCTCCTACCGGCTCGACCACCGGACCCTGACCCTCACCGACGGCGCGGGCCAGGGCCTGACCGCCCGGGCGGCCCCGCCGGCTCAGTAGCGCAGCAGCCCCGCGTCGATCCGCTCCCACGCGGCCCGGAACTCGGCGAGCCTGGCCTGCTCGTAGGGCGCCCGGTCCGCCTGCTCGCGGGCGTCCTCGGCGAGGTGGAAGAGCTGGTCGCGTCCGGACTTGCCCCGGTAGTACTTCCAGTCGCCGCGGCGCAGCGCCCGCTCGCCCCGGACCCGCCAGAAGAGGTCCCGCTCGGGCACCTCCTCGCCGCGCAGCAGGTGTCCGGCGAGGCTGGTGCCGTCGAGCGGATAGGCGGGGTGGGGGCGGGCGCCGGCCAGGTCGAGCAGGGTCGCCGTCCAGTCGGGGGTGAAGACGGGCAGGTCGCTGACCTGGCCGCCGTCGATCCGGGCGGGCCAGCGCAGGATCGAGGGGACGCGGATGCCGCCCTCCTGGAGGGAGCCCTTGCTGCCGGCGAGCGGCCAGTTGTAGGAGAAGCGCTCGCCGCCGTTGTCGCTGGCGAAGAAGACGAGGGTGTCCTGCTCCCGGCCGGAGCGCCGGAGCGCCTCGAGGACCCGGCCGATCGAGCGGTCGAGGTCCTCGACCATCTCCTTGTACTTCCCGATCGAGCCGCCGTCCTGGTGCCAGAGGGCCGAGCGGTCGCCGGCCCTGATGCGGCGGACGATCTCGGCGCTCGCCTCCTCGTCGCCGTCGGCGATCCACGGCCAGTGCGGGGTGGTGAAGTTGAGGTTGAGCAGCCACGGCTTCTCGTGGTCGCGGCTCACGTACTCGCTCGCCCGCTCGGTGAGGATCCGCGTGTAGTAGCGGAGGTCCTTGTACTCGGCGTCGCCCTCGTAGAGGTCGTACTCGCCGCCGGGGCCGAGCTTGGAGTAGTACTCCAGGGCGCCGCCGAAGTTGCCGAAGAACTCGTCCCAGCCGGACTTGGTGGGGGAGTAGTCGGGGAGGTGGCCGCAGTGCCACTTGCCGATGAGGGCGGTGGCGTAGCCGGAGTCGCGGAGCTGCGAGGCGAGCGTGGGGTGGGTGGGCTCCAGGCCGGCGGACCTGTCGGCGATCGGCTCGGCGAGGCCGCCCCTGGTGCGGCCCGGGTAGCGGCCGGTGTAGAGGCTGAAGCGGGTGGGGGAGCAGGTCGCGGAGCCGGAGTAGGCGTCGGTGAAGCGGACGCCGTCGCGGGCGAGCCGGTCGAGGTGCGGGGTGCGGATGTGCGGGGAGCCGTACGAGGAGAGGTCGGCCCAGCCGAGGTCGTCGCCCAGGATGAAGAGGATGTTCGGCCGCCGGGAGTGGCGGCGCGGGCGGGCGGCCCGGAAGGGGCGCTCCGCGGGGGCGGCGGCCGGGGCGGGCGCCGCGTGGGCGGGGGCGGCGCCGACGGCGGCCACCGCGGCGGCGCCGGCGGCGGCTCCGCCGAAGGCCCGGCGGGACAGGGGCGTGGACATGTCGAGTCTCCAGAAGGACGTACGGGCATGCCTCCGGGACCCGGCGGGCGGGGGACGGCGCCGCGGGCGGGGGTGCGGAGGGGAGGGGCAGCGGGCAGGACGGGCGGGGCCGGCCGGTCAGGCGCGGCGACAGCCGGCGCTCGCGACACGGACGAGGTCCACGTGCCGGCGCCGGACGAGGGTGACCGCTCGGTCACTGCGGGGCTGCATGGATCAGGAGCCTCGCCGAAGGGCGGGTCCGGGTCAACGCCCGACCCCCGGGTCGACGCGCGTAGTTCGCGTGATCGAAACGCCCGTGAAACCCCCGGTCCGTGCGTTCTGCGTCACATCGCGGAGGGTCCGGCGGGCCGGTACGAGCGGGTGGTCCGAGGGGGTGTGCGGGGGGAGAACCCTTCCGCCACCTGCCTTGTAGGCCCCTCCAAGTGCGCGGCGATCTTTTGGTGCGATCGCACGGGGGCCGTCCACGGACCGTTCTTCCATTCGGACCTGCGGTCGAGGTCCCCTAGACTCGAAGACGTGCCACGTGGTGACGGTCGACTCAATCACGACCTGCTCCCCGGCGAGAAAGGCCCCCAGGACGCGTGTGGCGTCTTCGGTGTCTGGGCTCCGGGTGAAGAGGTCGCAAAGCTCACGTACTTCGGGCTCTACGCCCTCCAGCATCGGGGTCAGGAATCCGCGGGAATCGCGGTCAGCAACGGCTCCCAGATCCTCGTCTTCAAGGACATGGGCCTCGTGTCCCAGGTCTTCGACGAGACCTCTCTCGGTTCCCTCCAGGGTCATATCGCGGTCGGTCACGCCCGCTACTCGACCACCGGGGCCTCCGTGTGGGAGAACGCCCAGCCGACCTTCCGGGCCACCGCCCACGGTTCGCTGGCGCTCGGCCACAACGGCAACCTGGTGAACACGGCGCAGCTGGCCGAGATGGTCGCCGACCTTCCCAAGAAGGACGGCCGCGCCACCCAGGTCGCCGCCACCAACGACACCGACCTGGTCACGGCGCTCCTCGCCGGCCAGGTGGACGGGGACGGCAAGCCGCTCACCATCGAGCAGGCCGCCGCGAAGGTCCTCCCCGAGGTCCGGGGCGCCTTCTCCCTCGTCTTCATGGACGAGCACACGCTCTACGCCGCCCGTGACCCGCAGGGCATCCGCCCGCTGGTCCTCGGCCGGCTGGAGCGCGGCTGGGTGGTCGCGTCCGAGTCCGCGGCCCTCGACATCTGCGGCGCCAGCTTCGTCCGCGAGGTCGAGCCCGGCGAGCTGATCGCGATCGACGAGAACGGCATCCGCACCTCTCGATTCGCGGAAGCGAAGCCGAAGGGCTGTGTCTTCGAGTACGTCTACCTGGCCCGCCCGGACACCGACATCGCCGGCCGGAACGTCTACCTCTCCCGCGTGGAGATGGGCCGCCGCCTCGCCAAGGAGGCGCCGGTCGAGGCCGACCTGGTCATAGCGACGCCGGAGTCCGGCACCCCCGCCGCCATCGGCTACGCGGAGGCCTCCGGCATCCCCTTCGGCGCCGGCCTGGTGAAGAACGCCTACGTCGGGCGCACCTTCATCCAGCCCTCGCAGACCATCCGCCAGCTCGGCATCCGGCTGAAGCTGAACCCCCTCAAGGAAGTCATCAAGGGGAAGCGCCTGGTCGTCGTCGACGACTCCATCGTCCGCGGCAACACCCAGCGCGCCCTGGTCCGGATGCTCCGCGAGGCCGGCGCGGCCGAGATCCACATCCGGATCTCCTCCCCGCCGGTGAAGTGGCCGTGCTTCTTCGGCATCGACTTCGCCACCCGCGCGGAGCTGATCGCCAACGGCATGTCGATCGAGGAGATCGGCAAGTCGCTGGGCGCGGACTCGCTCTCGTACATCTCCATCGACGGGATGATCGAGGCGACCACCATCGACAAGCCGAACCTCTGCCGCGCCTGCTTCGACGGCGAGTACCCGATGGAGCTGCCGGACCCCGAGCTGCTCGGCAAGCAGCTCCTGGAGACGGAGCTGGCCGCCGGGCCGGCCGCCACCGCGGCCGCCGACGCCCTGCGCCGTCCGTGAGATCCCGCTGCACCCGCAGTGACGCAGTAACGACACGAAAGCTCTGAACCCCATGTCTCAGACCACTGGTGCCAGCTACGCCTCTGCGGGCGTCGACATCGAGGCGGGCGACCGCGCCGTCGAGCTCATGAAGGAGTGGGTGAAGAAGACCCAGCGCCCCGAGGTCGCCGGCCTCGGCGGCCTGGGCGGCTTCGCCGGCCTCTTCGACGCCTCCGCCCTCAAGCGCTACGAGCGTCCGCTGCTCGCCTCGGCGACCGACGGCGTCGGCACGAAGGTCGACATCGCCCGCCAGATGGGCGTGTACGACACCATCGGCCACGACCTGGTCGCCATGGTCATGGACGACATCGTCGTCTGCGGCGCCGAGCCGCTCTTCATGACCGACTACATCTGCGTGGGCAAGGTCCACCCGGAGCGGGTCGCCTCCATCGTCAAGGGCATCGCCGAGGGCTGCGTCCTCGCCGGCTGCGCCCTGGTCGGCGGCGAGACGGCGGAGCACCCGGGCCTCCTCGGCCCGGACGACTTCGACGTGGCCGGCGCCGGCACCGGTGTCGTGGAGCACGACCGCCTGCTCGGCGCCGATCGCATCCGTACGGGGGACGCGGTCATCGCCATGGCCTCCTCCGGGCTTCACTCCAACGGGTACTCGCTCGTCCGCCACGTGGTCTTCGACCGCGCCGGCATGCGTCTCGACCAGCAGGTCGAGGAGCTGGGCCGCACCCTGGGCGAGGAGCTCCTGGAGCCCACCCGGATCTACTCGCTGGACTGCCTGGCGCTCACCCGGACCACCGAGGTGCACGCCTTCAGCCACATCACCGGCGGCGGTCTCGCGGCCAACCTGGCCCGGGTGATCCCGGACGGGCTGCACGCCACCGTGGACCGCTCCACCTGGGCCCCGGGCGCGATCTTCGACCTCGTCGGCACCGCCGGCCGGGTGGAGCGCCTGGAGCTGGAGAAGACCCTCAACATGGGCGTCGGCATGATGGCCGTCGTCCCCGCCGAGTCGGCCGACGCCGCCCTCGCCACGCTGGCCGACCGCGGGCTCGACGCCTGGGTCGCCGGCGAGATCACCGAGCGGGGCGAGAAGGCCTCCGGAGCGGAGCTGGTCGGCGACTACGCGAAGTAGTCGCGCCACGGGCGTACGAGGAAGGGGCACCCCGCCTGCGGGGTGCCCCTTCCTCGTGTCTCCGCTCCGCGCGGCCGTGGATCCGGCCCGTGCGGCTCCGGCGGCTTCCTCATCGCCCGGTACCGCCCTGAGCAGCACGAAAACCCGGTCCGGGAGGCCCGGACCGAGTTTCGGCGTTCAGAAGGTCAAGCGCGACGCCGGGACGACTGCGGACCGGACTCGTCGTCCTCGTCCTCGTCGTCCGTGTTGTAGAGGTCCGCGTACTGAGCGTACGGGTCGTCTTCCTCGTCGTCGTCCTCGAACGGCTCGCCATTCGGCGGCTGGCTCGAAGTCGAAGCGCCCAGCTCATTGGCCAGACGCGACAGGTCAGTCCCGCCGCTGCTGTACTTCAGCTGGCGGGCGACCTTGGTCTGCTTGGCCTTTGCCCGGCCGCGCCCCATGGCTCGACCCCCTCGGTGACGGGGCTCTTTGGCCCCAGAGTCTTGACACGCGTTCATGATGCGAAACGGACTCTCGACAGAGAGACCGGTCCGTAGGGCTTCAACGGTACCTGTTTCCTCGGGTCTACGGTACGCCGCGCGCATCACATACCCCGGTACAGAACCATCGAGGCGCCCTTTCCTCGCTGGTCAGTCGCGATTTTAACCTCTTCTGGGGGGCCGACCCGCCGACGGGCGTGAGCGAAGTCTCCCGGACGGCGGGGCGGCCACTCCCCGTGGCGGGGCGGGACTCAGCCCCGGCGCGCCTCGGACATCCGCTGCTCGGCGATGCGGTCGGAGGCCGCGGCCGGCGGGATCCCATCGGCCTTCGCACGTGCGAAGATCTCCAGGGTGGTGTCGAAGATCTTCGCGGCCTTCGCCTTGCACCGGTCGAAGTCGAAGCCGTGCAGCTCGTCGGCGACCTGGATGACGCCGCCGGCGTTCACCACGTAGTCGGGGGCGTAGAGGATCCCGCGCTCCACGAGGTCCTTCTCGATGCCCGGGTGGGCGAGCTGGTTGTTGGCCGCACCGCAGACGACGCCCGCGGTGAGGAACGGCACCGTCTCCTCGCTCAGCGCGCCGCCCAGCGCGCACGGCGCGTAGACGTCCAGCCCCTCGACGCGGATCAGGGCGTCGGTGTCGGCGACCACCTGGACCTGCGGGTGCTTGTCGGTGATCCGGCGCACCGACTCCTCGCGCACGTCGGTGATCACGACCTCGGCGCCGTCCTCCAGGAGGTGCTCGACGAGGTAGTGGCCGACCTTGCCGACGCCGGCGACGCCGACCTTCCGGCCGCGCAGGGTCGGGTCGCCCCACAGGTGCTGGGCGGAGGCGCGCATGCCCTGGAAGACGCCGAAGGCGGTCAGGACGGAGGAGTCGCCGGCGCCGCCGTTCTCGGGGGAGCGGCCGGTGGTCCACCGGTTGGTCCGGGCCACGACGTCCATGTCGGCGACGTAGGTGCCGACGTCGCAGGCCGTCACGTAGCGGCCGCCGAGGGAGGCGACGAAGCGCCCGTAGGCGAGGAGGAGTTCCTCGGTCTTGATCTGCTCGGGGTCACCGATGATCACGGCCTTGCCGCCGCCGTGGTCGAGTCCGGCCATGGCGTTCTTGTACGACATCCCGCGGGCCAGGTTGAGGGCGTCGGCGACGGCGTCGGCCTCGGTGGCGTACGGGTAGAAGCGGGTGCCGCCGAGGGCGGGCCCGAGGGCGGTGTTGTGGAGGGCGATGACGGCCTTGAGGCCGGTGGCGCGGTCCTGGCAGAGCACGATCTGCTCGTGGCCGCCCTGCTCCGAGTGGAACAGGGTGTGCAGGACGCCTTCAGTTGCGGTCACTGTGGTGACTCCCAAGGAAGAAGCGGCGGGAGGTCCCCCCTGCGGGTGGGGGAGGACCATTGCGCCACGAGATTAAGTCCTACCTGGGCGTAGGAAGGGCGGAGTGGGCCGGATCACCCCCTCGCGGAGTACCCGCGTGGAAGGATTCGCGACATGTCGGTCGACTCCAGGTTGCTCGTCCCGTACGCCTCCTACCTGCGGGTGTACGAGCCGCTGGCCGCCTTTCCCGAGCCGGAGCGGACCCACTGGGCGCGCTACGCCCGCCGGGCGGGCACCCCCGGGGCCCAGGAGGAGCTGCGGCGGTCGCTGGCGGACCTGGTGCCGGTGCCGCCGGTGCCGGTCCCGGTGCACGAGAGCGGCGAGGCCTTCGTGGCGCACCTGGACGGGGGCGTGGTGATCTGCCCGTGGCGGACCCGGCTGCGGGGGTGGCTGGCGCTGCGGGACCTGGTGGCGCAGGGCGGTCTGCCGGAGCCGGTCCTGGACGCGATGCTGCCGCCGGTCGTGCGGGCCCAGGTGGAGACGGACCACGAGCGGTGGCTGGAGCGGAACCCGGACGCGCGGCCGTGGATCCGGACGGCGGTCTGGCAGGTGCCGCTGCGCTGGTTCGCCCTCTTCGGGGACGAGGAGCGGCGGTACGAGGCGGGGGACCGGGCGGCGGGCCGGGCGCCGGTGCTGCTCTACCGGACGACGATGGCGCAGGCGCGGCGCCGGCTGGCGCGGGCGCTGCGCGCGCTGCGGGACTCGGCGGACGAGGGGCCGCTGGCGCAGGGGCTGGTCGACGTGGGCCGGTGGCTGGAGGAGTTCCACCCGCGGGCGCTGGTGGAGCTGGACTACGGCGGTCTGGTGCACGCGGTGGCGGAGGAACGGCTGGCGGAGGACCGGTCGGCGGCCGACGTGGCGGCCGGGCTCGCGGCGCTGCGGGCGGGGGACGACGAGGCGGCGGGCGAGGTGTACACGCGGCTCGCGGAGCGCTGGCGGGCCGTCAGGGGCCTGCGCCAGGCGAATTGACATAGGTCGGGCATCTTCGTCAGGTGTCCATGGACAAGACGCCCCGCTCCGGGGTAAATGATCTTCAGGGTGACTGGCCGGATCGATCTGGCCGGATCCGGCAGGACGTTGGTCCTGAACCGGGCCTTTGACTCAAGGGTGACGGACAGCACTAAACGCACCCTTGCGTCGATCGCCTACCCTCGTGCCAAAATAGGACAAGGAGTCCGGGGAGGGTTCCTTCCGCCCAACTTTGGGCGGAACGCTCAGCATTGCACTCTATGGGGGGTCTGAGGACTCCTGATCGCTCTGTGACTGATCGTCACAGTGGCGTGACTGTCCGTTATGGCATGGTCAGTCGACTTCCGCCGCTGATGAACACCTGCGAGGGCAATTCCATCGGTTTGGCCGACGCGGCTGGACGGATGGTGTAGTTGTAGTGCCGAGGACAAGCCGTTCGTCCTATAACCGACTCGGCCCGCTTCTGCCATTTCGGGCAAGGCGGGTCAAGGTGCAGAATTTAGAGGAAAGAACCGAGAAGGTTCGGTTCTCCCGAGGAGGCCGCTCATGACCGCTCGCACCCCTGATGCCGAGCCGCTGCTGACCCCTGCCGAGGTCGCCACGATGTTCCGCGTCGACCCGAAGACGGTGACTCGCTGGGCCAAGGCCGGCAAGCTCACGTCCATCCGCACCCTGGGTGGACACCGTCGTTACCGCGAGGCCGAGGTTCGCGCCCTGCTGGCGGGCATTCCGCAGCAGCGCAGCGAGGCCTGAGGCTTCGGACGCACACGCAGCACCCCGTAACACCGGGCACGTCCGGATCCCCCAATCCGGTCGCCCACCCACAGCTCTGCCGGCGGTTCCTGCCCCAACAGGCCACCGTCATCGATCGCGCTGGACTCCGCCGGGTCCGGCGCGATCGTGTTTTTGTGCCCGGCCCCACACGTCGAACATGGGTGCAATTGCACATATTAAATTGAGCTGTTGTAGGGGTGGTGTAAACGAGGGGGTTTCTGAACGGGTTTCAGTGACTCCCGTCACACTGCCCACCTCTTGTCACTGAACAGCCTGCCACCCCGGGATCGGCCCCCGGACCGCCGTTGGTCATCGGCCCGTGGGACTAAGGTCCCCCGTTCGGGTGGAGCTGGAACATGCGCCCGCGCACGACGAAGAAGGCCCGCATCGAAACGATGCGGGCCTTCTCGCGAAGCGACTCTGACGGGACTTGAACCCGCGACCTCCACCTTGACAGGGTGGCGAGCTAACCAACTGCTCCACAGAGCCCTCGCAGCCGGTCTTCCTTGGCTGCGAGAAGAACTGTACAGCAGGTCAGCGGTCTGGTCGAACTCACCGGCGGCGAGGGCTCCGCTACCGCGCCGGGCCCGGGACCGCGGCGTCGATCGCCTTCACGATCCGCTTGTCCGACACCGGATGGGCGGTGCCCAGCGCGTGCGCGAAGTAGCTCACCCGCAACTCCTCGATCATCCAGCGGATGTCCGTGACCTCGGCGGGGACCGGCCGGCCCTTCGGCAGCTGCTCCAGGAGCCACGCGTACTCGTCGAGCATCTCGTGGACCTTCTCCATCCGGGTGGTGTCCCGCTGGACCCCGGTCGGCATCTGCTGGAGCCGCCGGTCCACCGCCACCAGATAGCGCATCAGGTCCGGCAGCCGCTTCAGGCCCGTGCGGGTCACGAAACCGGCCGGCACCAGCCAGGAGAGCTGCGTGCGCACGTCCTGGAGGTTCGGCAGCAGCGCGGGGCTCGTGGTGGCCTTCAGGCGCCGCTCGCAGGCCTGCCAGGCGGCCAGGACCTGCTGGACCTGGCCCACCGTGCGGACGGTCAGCTCCACCAGGTCGGCGCGGACCTTGTCGTACAGCTTCCGGAAGGACTCCTCGTCCCACGCCGGCCCGCCGTGCTCCGCGATCAGCCGGTCGGCGGCGGCGGTGGCGCAGTCGTCGAAGAGGGCCTGGATGGAGCCGTGCGGGTTCGCCGACAGGGCCAGCTTCTGCTGGTTGGTCAGCTTCTCCGAGGCGAACTTCGCCGGGTTCACCGGGATGTTCAGCATGATCAGCTTCCGGGTGCCCCGCCACATCGCCTGCGCCTGCTCGGCCTCCGAGTCGAAGAGCCGCACCGCCACGCTGTCGCCCTCGTCGACCAGCGCCGGGTACGCCTTCACCGGCTGTCCGCCCCGCTTGGTCTCGAAGACCCGCGTGAGCGTCCCGATGCTCCACTCCCTCAGCCCCGCGCGCTCCAGGGAGGGACCGGAGCCGTCCGGGCCCGCCGTCGCCGCCTGGGCGGCCTTGGAGAGCGCCTGGCGGGCCTTGGGGCGCAGTTTCAGGCGCAGCGTCTCCAGGTCCTTGTCCTCGGCCAGCTTCCGGCGCCGCTCGTCGACGATCCGGAAAGTGATCTTGAGGTGCTCGGGGACCTTCGCCCAGTCGAAGTCCTCCGGCGTCAGCGGGACGCCGACCATCCGCTGGAGCTCGCGCGCCAGCGCCGTCGTCAGCGGCTCCTGGACCGGCACGACGGCGTCCAGGAAGCGGCCGGCGTAGTTCGGCGCGGGCACGTAGTGGCGGCGGATCGGCTTCGGCAGCGAGCGGATCAGCTCGGTGACGACCTCCTCGCGCAGGCCGGGGATCTGCCAGTCGAAGCCCTCGTCCGTCACCTGGTTCAGGACCTGCAGCGGCACGTGGACGGTCACGCCGTCCGCGTCCGCGCCCGGCTCGAACTGGTACGTCACGCGGAACTTCAGCGCGCCCTGCCGCCACGAGTCCGGATAGTCGTCCTTGGTGACGGCCCCGGCCTTCTCGTTGATGAGCATCTCGCGCTCGAAGTCGAGGAACTCCGGCGCCTCGTGGCGCTTGTGCTTCCACCAGGAGTCGAAGTGGGCGCCGGACACGACGTGCTCGGGGACCCGCTTGTCGTAGAAGTCGAAGAGCGTCTCGTCGTCGACGAGGATGTCCCGGCGGCGGGCCCGGTGCTCCAGCTCCTCGACCTCGGTGAGCAGCTTGCGGTTGTCGGAGAAGAACTTGTGGTGGGTGCGCCAGTCGCCCTCCACCAGGGCGTTGCGGATGAACAGCTCGCGGGAGACCTCGGGGTCGATCCGCCCGTAGTTCACCTTGCGGTCGGCGACGATCGGGACGCCGTACAGCGTCACCTTCTCGTACGCCATGACCGCCGCCTGGTCCTTCTCCCAGTGCGGCTCGCTGTACGTCTTCTTCACCAGGTGCTGGGCGAGCGGCTCGATCCACTCGGGCTCGATCCGGGCGTTCACCCGGGCCCAGAGCCGGGAGGTCTCCACCAGTTCGGCGGACATCACCATCCGCGGGGGCTTCTTGAAGAGCGCGGAGCCGGGGAAGATCGCGAACTTGGCGTTGCGGGCGCCGAGGTACTCGTTCCGGGTGCCCTCCCGCCGGCCGTCCTTGGCGGCGCCCTCCTTGGACTCCTTCACGTCCTTCAGACCGATGTGGCTGAGGAGGCCGGAGAGGAGGGAGACGTGGACGGAGTGCTCCGGCGCGTCCTCTTCGTTGAGGTGTATCCCCATCTGCTTGGCGACGGTCCGCAGCTGGCTGTAGATGTCCTGCCACTCGCGGATGCGCAGGAAGTTCAGGTACTCCTGCTTGCACATCCGGCGGAAGGACGAGGAGCCGCGCTCCTTCTGCTGCTCGCGGACGTACCGCCACAGGTTGAGGAGGGCGAGGAAGTCGCTGGTCTCGTCCTTGAAGCGGGCGTGCTGCTGGTCGGCCTGGGCCTGCTTCTCGGAGGGCCGCTCGCGCGGGTCCTGGATGGAGAGCGCGGCCGCGATGACCATGACCTCGCGGACGCAGCCGTTCCTGTCGGCCTCCAGGACCATCCGGGCGAGCCGCGGGTCGACGGGCAGCTGCGAGAGCTTCCGGCCCTGCTCGGTGAGCCGCTTCTTCGGGTCCTTCTCGGCGGGGTCGAGCGCGCCGAGCTCCTGGAGGAGCTGGACGCCGTCCCGGATGTTGCGGTGGTCCGGCGGGTCGATGAAGGGGAACTTCTCGATGTCGCCGAGGCCGGCCGCGGTCATCTGGAGGATGACGGAGGCGAGGTTGGTGCGGAGGATCTCGGCGTCGGTGAACTCCGGCCGGGTGAGGAAGTCGTCCTCGGAGTAGAGCCGGATGCAGATGCCGTCCGAGGTGCGGCCGCAGCGGCCCTTGCGCTGGTTGGCGCTGGCCTGCGAGATCGCCTCGATGGGGAGCCGCTGGACCTTGGTGCGGTGGGAGTAGCGCGAGATGCGGGCGGTGCCCGGGTCGATCACGTACTTGATGCCGGGGACGGTCAGCGAGGTCTCGGCGACGTTGGTCGCGAGGACGATCCGGCGGCCGGAGTGGGCCTGGAAGACGCGGTGCTGCTCGGCGTGCGAGAGCCGGGCGTACAGCGGCAGGATCTCGGTGTCGAAGAGCTTCTTCCTGGTGAGGGCGTCCGCGGTGTCGCGGATCTCCCGCTCGCCGGAGAGGAAGACCAGGACGTCGCCGGGCCCCTCCTTCCGGAGCTCGTCCACGGCGTCGCAGATCGCGGTGATCTGGTCCCGGTCGGACTCCTCGGAATCCTCCTCCAGGAGCGGCCGGTAGCGGACCTCGACCGGGTACGTGCGCCCGCTGACCTCGACGATCGGCGCGTCGCCGAAGTGGCGGGAGAAGCGCTCCGGGTCGATGGTCGCGGAGGTGATGACGACCTTGAGGTCGGGGCGCCGGGGGAGCAGCTGGGCCAGGTAGCCGAGCAGGAAGTCGATGTTGAGGGACCGCTCGTGGGCCTCGTCGATGATGATCGTGTCGTAGGCGCGCAGCTCGCGGTCGGTCTGGATCTCGGCGAGCAGGATGCCGTCGGTCATCAGCTTCACGAAGGTCGCGTCGGGGTTCACCTGGTCGGTGAAGCGGACCTTCCAGCCGACGGCCTCGCCGAGCGGGGTCCTCAGCTCCTCGGCGACGCGCTCGGCGACCGTGCGGGCGGCGATCCGGCGCGGCTGGGTGTGCCCGATCATGCCCCGGACGCCCCGGCCCAGCTCCAGACAGATCTTCGGGATCTGCGTGGTCTTCCCGGAGCCGGTCTCACCGGCGACGATCACGACCTGGTGGTCGCGTATCGCCTCCAGGATCTCGTCCTTCTTCTGGGAGACCGGGAGCTGCTCGGGGTAGGTGACGGCGGGCACGCGGGCGGCGCGCCCGTCGACGCGTTCCTTGGCCTTGGCCGCCTCTGCGGCGATCTCGTCCAGGACGGCCTCGCGGGCCTCGGGCTTGCGGATGCGGCGGGCGCCTTCGAGACGACGGCCGAGCCGGTGGGAGTCCCGCAGCGAGACCCCGGCCAGGACGGACTGGAGGGCGGCGAAGGAAGTAGACATACGGAATCCAGGATCGCACCTGCGGCCGAGAAGCGGCGAACCGATTTACGAGCGCCGTGACGGCCGGATTGTGGCGGCTTGGACCCCTTGCTCACGGAGTGTTCCGGCTCCGTGTCTAGAGTGCACCCCATGTCCAGCCCTCACTCCTCCCCCAAGACCCGCCCCGCGCTGATCGTCGCCGGCGTGGCCGTCGCCGCCGCGCTGCTCGGCCTCGTCTCGTACACCGCGACCAAGCCGGCCGATCCGTCCGCCGCCGGTTCCCCCTCCGTCGCCGAGGTCTCCGCCGACCCGGCGTCCGGGGTCTACCCGGAGCTGGAGAAGTACGCCCGCCGGGACGCGTCCGACGGGCTGGCGCTGGGCCGGGCCGACGCTCCGGTGGTGCTGATCGAGTACGCCGACTTCAAGTGCGGCTACTGCGGGAAGTTCGCCCGGGACACCGAGCCCGCCCTGATCGAGAAGTACGTCGAGGACGGCACCCTGCGCATCGAGTGGCGGAACTTCCCGATCTTCGGCGAGGAGTCGGAGGCCGTGGCGCGCGCCGCCTGGGCGGCCGGCGAGCAGGGCCGCTTCTGGCAGTTCCACAAGGCGGCGTACGCGGAGGGGGCCAAGGAGAAGGGCTTCGGAGAGGAGCGGCTGCGCGCCCTCGCGGCGGAGGCGGGCGTGCCGGACCTGGCCCGCTTCACGAAGGACAGCGGCGGCGCGGCGGCCCGCGCGGCGGTGCGGAAGGACCAGGAGCAGGGGTACGCCCTCGGCGCCTCCTCCACCCCGTCGTTCCTGGTCAACGGCCGGCCGATCGCGGGCGCCCAGCCCCTGGAGACCTTCACGGAGGCGATCGAGGCGGCGGCGGAGAAGGCGGGGGCCGGACGGGCGGGGACCCCGCGGTGACGGCCGGGATCGGCTACTTCGCGGCCTTCCTCGGCGGTCTCCTCGCGCTGCTCAGCCCGTGCAGCGCCCTGCTGCTGCCGGCCTTCTTCGCGTACTCGATCGAGAACCGGGCGAAGCTGGTGGCGCGGACCGCGATCCTCTACGCGGGCCTGGCGACGACCCTGGTGCCGCTGGGCGCGGCGGGCTCGCTGGCGGGCCGCTTCTTCTACGGCCACCGGGACCTGCTGGTGGCGGCGGGCGGCTGGCTGATCATCGGGCTCGGCGTCCTCCAGATCCTGGGCCTGGGCTTCGCCTCCCGCCGGATGGCGGAGGCGAGCGGCCGGATCCGTCCGACCTCGGCGCTCTCGGTCTACGCCCTCGGCCTGGTCTACGGCCTGGCCGGCTTCTGCGCGGGCCCGATCCTCGGCAGCGTGCTGACGGTGGCGGCGCTGAGCGGCAGCGCGGCCTACGGGGGGCTGCTGCTCGCGGTGTACGCGCTCGGGATGGCGGTGCCGCTGTTCGTGCTCGCGCTGCTGTGGGAGCGGTACGAGCTGGGGCGGCGGCGCTGGCTGCGCGGCCGGGAGCTGCGGGCCGGGCGGTTCGCGATCCACTCGACCTCGCTGGTGTCGGGCCTCTTCTTCGTGGCCCTGGGCACGCTCTTCCTGGTCTTCGACGGGACGACCGCGCTGCCGGGGCTGCTCTCGGTGGACGATTCCTTCGCGGTGGAGCAGTGGGTGGCCGGGTGGGGCCGCGCGGTGCCGGACTGGGCGCTGCTGGTGGCGGTCGTCGCGGTGGCGGGCCTGGTGGCGGCGGGACGGGGCCGGGGCCGGGTGCGGGCGGGCCGGACGGAGTGAGGGGCGGGGCCCTTCCGCCGGGAGGGCCCCGGGATCCTTCTTCCCGGAGGTTTCCCTCCCCGGAGGTTCCCCTCCCGGGTCCGCTCATGACGAAGGGCCCCGTTCTCGCGAACGGGGCCCTTCGATCTTGTGGCTGGGGCCGGGGTCGAACCGGCGACCTATCGCTTTTCAGGCGATCGCTCGTACCAACTGAGCTACCCAGCCACGAGGCCATTGCTGACCTCAGCGATCCTGACGGGACTTGAACCCGCGACCTCCACCTTGACAGGGTGGCGAGCTAACCAACTGCTCCACAGGACCATCTGGTGTTGCTTGGTGTTGCTGTCGTGCGAGAAAGATTCTCGCACAGGATTGTGCGTGCCCCCAACGGGATTCGAACCCGTGCTACCGCCTTGAAAGGGCGGCGTCCTGGGCCACTAGACGATGAGGGCTAACGGCCCCACCTGGGCGCTTCTCAGCGCGTCGGGGACGTGAGAAGCATATGGGATGGCGGGCGGTATCGCCAAAACGGTTTCCGGGGAGGGGAGAATGGGCTCGTGCTGGAGATGACGCGCGAGGAGTTCGAGGAGCTTGTCGCCGAGGCCCTGGACCGGATCCCGCCGGAGCTGACGCGGCTGATGGACAACGTCGCGGTGTTCGTGGAGGACGAGCCCTCTCCGGACGATCCCGACCTGCTCGGGCTCTACGAGGGGACGCCGCTGACCGAGCGCGGCGAGTGGTACGCGGGCGTGCTGCCCGACCGGATCACGATCTACCGGGGGCCGACGCTGCGGATGTGCGAGTCCCGCGAGGACGTGGTGGCCGAGACCGAGATCACCGTGGTCCACGAGATCGCACACCACTTCGGCATCGACGACGAGCGGCTGCACGCGCTCGGTTACGGCTGAGCCGCCCGGGACGCGGCGGGGCGGACGGGACGCCGGGGGCGCGACGGGCGGGCGCGACGGGGCGGGGGATCCCGCTCGAACAAGGGGCCGCCGCGCCGTGTCCCTTGTGGCGCCTGGGGAGTTGGGCAGGGGGAAGCGTTCCTTCCCCGCCTTTCCGTAGCCCTGGAGGTGCCTCCGTGCGCCGTTATCCCACCCGCGTTCGATGGGCCGCCGCCGCCCTCGCGGTCGCCGCGTGCGCCGGCCTGAGCGGCTGTATGAGTGTGAGCGACGAGGGCGCCAGGCCCGCGCCGGGGGCGAGCGGGGGGAAGCCGGGAGCGTCGGCCGAGCCGGACGGCGGCCCCGGCGCCCCGGACGGCGGCGGGGGCGCGCACGGCGGCGGCCACGGCGGCCGGCCCGGCGGCCCCGACGCGGCCGGCGGGGACGGCGAGACGCCGGTCCCGAGCGGCTCGCCCTCCGCCTCCGCCTCGCCCTCCCCGGGCGAGCGGACCCCGGAGCCGGGCGAGCCCGGCGGGACGGTGCCGCCCCGGCAGGACTCCGCGGGCGGCACGGCCGGCGGCCACGCCGGGACGGCCGGCGGGGCCGGCGGCGCGGCGGGCGGCGGGGACGCGGGCGGGGCCGGCGGGGGCGCGGGCGGCGCCGGGGACGGCGGTGGCACGGGCGGGGCCGGCGGGGAGGCCGGCGGCGCGCCGGGCGGTGGCGGCACCCCCTCGCCGGAGCCCACCGCGGAGCCGACCCCTTCGCCGGAGCCGACCCAGGAGCCGACGCCCGAACCCACGCCCGAGCCGACCTCCCACCCGAGCGATCCGCCGAGCGAGGGACCCTCCACCCAGATGGGTGGTCTGCGGGCCGCCGGGGCCGTCGGTCCCGCCACCGAGCCGGTGGCATCGCCGCAGGTGAGCCCGGTGTGACCCGGGCCGGTTTGCCTTGAGTGGGGGAGGGTGCGTATGGTGGTAGATCGTTTGATCCCATTTGCCCGGCGCCACGACCGAAGAGCGCCGTGACTGGCGCGTACTCTCCCTTGCCGTGGCTGACCGCATAGAGGCGGTCTTGTGCGAAACACGGAGTTGACGGGCGCGTGCCGAGACTCCGGAAGGTTTCGCATTTCGCATGTCCATTTCCAGTTCTGACCACGCCGTCATGCCCGAGAACGACGAGATCACCGAGATCGTCGAGCTGGCTGACGACGCAGAGATCACCGACGAGGCCGTCGAGGCCGCCGACCCGGCCGACGAGGCCGACGACGCCGACGCGACCCCCGAGATCACCTTCGGTGACCTGGGTCTGCCCGAGGGCGTCGTCCGCAAGCTCGCGCAGAACGGCGTGACCACCCCCTTCCCGATCCAGGCCGCGACCATCCCGGACGCCCTGGCCGGCAAGGACATCCTGGGCCGCGGCCGCACCGGCTCCGGCAAGACCCTCTCCTTCGGCCTCCCGCTGCTCGCCACCCTGGCCGGCGGCGACACCGAGAAGAAGAAGCCCCGCGGCGTCATCCTCACCCCGACCCGTGAGCTCGCGATGCAGGTCGCGGACGCCCTCCAGCCCTACGGCGACGTGCTCGGCCTCCGGATGAAGGTCGTCTGCGGCGGTACGTCGATGGGCAACCAGATCTACGCCCTGGAGCGCGGCGTCGACATCCTCGTCGCCACCCCGGGCCGTCTGCGCGACATCATCAACCGCGGCGCCTGCTCCCTGGAGCAGGTCCAGGTCGCCGTCCTCGACGAGGCCGACCAGATGGCCGACCTGGGCTTCCTGCCCGAGGTCACCGAGCTCCTCGACCAGGTCCCGGCCGGCGGCCAGCGCCTCCTCTTCTCCGCCACGCTGGAGAACGAGATCGACAGCCTGGTCAAGCGCTACCTGGTGAACCCGGTCACCCACGAGGTCGACCCGTCCGCCGGCGCCGTCACCACCATGACCCACCACGTCCTCGTCGTGAAGCCGAAGGACAAGGCCCCGGTCACCGCCGCGATCGCCGCCCGCAAGGGCCGCACGATCATCTTCGTCCGCACCCAGCTCGGTGCCGACCGCGTGGCCGAGCAGCTGCGCGAGTCCGGCGTGAAGGCCGACGCGCTGCACGGCGGCATGACCCAGGGCGCCCGTACCCGCACGCTCGCCGACTTCAAGGACGGTTACGTCAACGTCCTCGTCGCCACCGACGTCGCCGCCCGCGGCATCCACGTCGACGGCATCGACCTGGTCCTCAACGTGGACCCGGCCGGCGACCACAAGGACTACCTGCACCGCTCGGGCCGCACCGCCCGTGCCGGCCGCTCCGGCGTCGTGGTCTCCCTGGCCCTGCCGCACCAGCGCCGCCAGATCTTCCGCCTCATGGAGGACGCGGGCGTCGACGCCTCGCGCCACATCGTCGGCGGCGCCGGCGCCTTCGACCCCGAGGTCGCCGAGATCACCGGCGCCCGTTCGCTGACCGAGGTCCAGGCCGACTCGGCGAACAACTCGGCCAAGCAGGCCGAGCGCGAGGTCGTCGACCTGACCCGTCAGCTGGAGCGCCTCCAGCGCCGTGCCGTCGAGCTCCGCGAGGAGGCCGACCGCCTCGTCGCCCAGGCCGCCCGCGAGCGCGGCGAGGACCCGGAGTCGGCCGTCGCCGAGGTCACCGAGGCCGCCGAGGCCGAGGTCGCCGCGGCCGCCGCCGAGGCCGAGCGCGCCGCCCGCGAGGAGCAGCGCCGCGAGGAGCGCCCGGCCCGCGACGAGCGGGGCAACTACGAGCGCCGCGACCGCGGTGGCTTCAACCGCGACCGCGACGACCGCGGCGGCTTCCGCGGCGGCGACCGCGGTGGCGACCGTGGCGGCTTCCGCCGCGACAACGACCGTCCGTCCGGCGGCTTCCGCCGCGACGACCGTCCGTCCGGTGGTTTCCGCCGGGACAACGACCGTCCGTCCGGTGGTTTCCGCGACCGTGACGACCGTCCGTCGGGCGGTTTCCGTCGGGACAACGACCGTCCGTCCGGTGGTTTCCGCGACCGTGACGACCGTCCGTCCGGTGGTTTCCGCCGGGACAACGACCGCCCCTCCGGTGGTTTCCGCGACCGTGACGACCGCGGCGGCGACCGTGGCGGCTTCCGCCGTGACGACCGTCCGTCCGGTGGTTTCCGCCGGGACAACGACCGTCCGTCCGGTGGCTTCCGCGACCGTGACGACCGTCCCTCCGGCGGTGGCTTCCGCCGCGACAACGACCGTCCGTCCGGCGGCTTCCGCCGCGACGACCGTCCGTCGGGCGGCTTCCGCCGGGACAACGACCGTCCGTTCAACCGCGACCGTCGTGACGACCGTCCCTCCGGCGGCGGCTTCCGCCGCGACGACCGCCCCTCGGGCGGCGGCTTCCGCCGCGACGACCACCGTCCGTCCGGCTCCTCCTTCGGTGGCGCCCGCCGCGACGACAAGCCCCGCTGGAAGCGCAACGGCTGAGCCGGTGTGACCTGACGCACCACGAACCCCCGTGACATCCGCTGTCACGGGGGTTCGTCGTGTCCGGCGTACAACCCCCGGGCCCCCTCATCGGTCTCGTACGCGGACGCGCGCGACGCGCGCCCCGCACCGCCGTACCGACGGACCACCCCGGGAGGGGCCCCACTTGTCACGTACCGCACCCGCGCGCAGCACCCGCGCCCGCGCCGCCCTCGTCCTGGCGCTCGCGACGATCACGGCGGCCACGTCCGCCGGGATCGCGGCGCCGCCCGCGGCCGCCGAGACGGCGCCGCAGACCACGGTGCTGCCCGCCGCGCCGCGCTTCTCGCCGCGCGCCACCTCGATACTCAACGCCGGCGAGACCGGCTACCTGCTGGCGCAGGAGGGCGACACCCGCGTCCAGTGGATCGACTACGCCACCGGCAAGGCGACCCCGCTCGCCGTCCCGCTGCCCGAGGCGCCGCGCTACGACTACGAGAACGGCTACTGGGACTGGTACCAGAACCTGCCCATCGGGGGCGGCGGGTACTGGGGCCAGGGCTCCGACACGGTCGCCGTGTACTCCGCCTCCCCCGCACCGCACGTGACCCTCCAGAAGGGCGCGGGGGCGGTCTTCGCGGACCTCGCGATCCCCGAGGGCCAGGCGTACGTGGGCACCTTCGGCGACACGGTGCTGACCCGCACCGGCGAGGCGAGCGCCCCCACCGGCTACCACCTGCTGCGCTCCGAGGCCGGGAAGACCACGGACACGCCGGTCACCGGCCTCCCCGAGGGCGCCGGGTTCGGCGGCGTGGAGGCCGGCGACGCCCGCTCGCTCGTCCTCAGGTACGAGGACGCCGGCGAAGGGTGGGGGAGCTGGGCGCTGGTGGATCTCGCGGACGGGGTGGCCGCGCCGCTCCCGGAGCCCGAGGGCGACCCGTACGAGGTGAACGGCTTCCGGCTCGGCGCCGGAACGATCCTGCGGCTGCGTACCGGCCGGGGCAAGATCGACGTCCTCGACCGCGCCGCGCCGGGGACCGTGCTGCGCACGGTGGAGGCCGGCTCCGTCTCGTACGACGCGACCTTCGCCGCCGTGGGCACGACCGTCCTCGCCGTCGAGCGGCAGAACCCCGGCAACAACGAGTACCGGGGCTCGGGCCTCTGGATCCTCCCGGCGGAGGACGAGACGGGCCCGAGGTCCCCCGTGCTGCAACTGGCCGACGAGCAGGTCGTCCCTGCCCCCGGCGGGACCGTCCTGATCGCCGGGGCGAAGACCGCCGAGCCGCGCGGCGACATCGACTGGGCCGTGCACCGGATCGCCCCCGCCTCCGGCGGCGTCACGACCGGTCGCCTCGCCGCGATCGAGCCCATGCCCGCCCAGATCTGGGGCCTCTCCCTCGGCAGCGGCATCCTCACCCGGGCCGAGAACAGCACCTACTACCAGCCGGGCGACTACTACGGCGTCTACCGCAGCACCTGGCTGACCGCCTCCGGACAGCCGCAGCCGGTCCGCTCGACCGTGGACGGGCTGATGGGCGGCCGCGCCTCCTGCGCCCCGGACACCGTGACGCGATGCGCCCCGCTCCTGGCGAGCGGGGACGGCCACCACGCGCGTACCCAGGCCGTCTACAACGACGAGATGATGCTCCTGGAGAACGGCACGACGGGGTGGGGGCCGCGGGTCGACACCGGCCTGAGCAGCCCCGAACTGACCGACCTCTCCGGCCGTTTCGGCCTGGTCGTCAGCGGGGTCGGCCGCGAGGAGCCCTCTGTGGTCGAGTTCCGGCGCCCGAGCGACGGCGTCGTGCTCGAACGCCGCACCGACCGGCTCGCCGCGCTGTGGGGCTCCACCCTGTGGAGCGTCGCCGAGGACAGCCCGAAGATCACCTCGAAGTCACTGGCGACCGGGGCCGCCGGAGCCTCCTTCACCACGCCGAACCGCTGCCTGCCGACCGAGCTCCAGGCCGCCGGACGCTGGGTGTACTGGTCCTGCGAGGACAGCGAGTGGGGTCCCGCGAAGGGCTCGGGCGTCCACGACCGGCAGACCGGCCGGACCATGGCCCTGTCCGGCCGCAACCTCCGCACCATGCGGCTGGGCGACGGCTACCTCGTGGAGCGGGACCCGACGGCCGGGCTCAGGCTCCACGACCTGTCCGCCGGACTCCCCGCCACCGGGTCCACCGTCCCGACCCGCATCCTCGCCCCCGCCGCCGACATCGGCGCGGACTGGACCGTCGACCGCTTCGGCGGGCACGTCGCCTACGCCGGCACCGACCAGCGGGTCCGCATCGTCACCACCGGTGTCGCCGCGCCGCCCGTCACCGTCATCGACTCCGCCGTCACCGGCGCCGCGCTGAACCCGTCCGTCACCGGGGCCGGCTGGACCGGCCGCTGGTGGACCTCCAAGCCCACCGGCGCCTGGAAGCTCACGGTGAAGGAGAACGCCACCGGGACGGTCGCGCACACCGTGTCGGGCACCGAGGCGCGCGGCCGGATCGACGCCGCCTGGACCGGGAAGAACGCTTCCGGCCAGGCCGCCCGGAACGGCGCGTACACCTGGACGCTCACCGCCCGGCCCGCCGACGGCGTCGGCGCGGACCTCGCGCTGACCGGCTCCCTCACCGTGACCGGCGGCGCCCCCGCGCCGCAGCCCGCCTGGCGGGACCTCAGCGGCGACGGCAAGGGCGACCTGCTCGGCCTCACCCCCGGCGGGGTGCTGGCCGTGCGGACCGGCACGGGCACCGGCGGGATCGGCACCGGCGCCTCCGCGTCCGGCTGGCCCGCCTCCTCGGTCGTCGTGCCCTTCGGCGACCTCTCCGGCGACGGCTGCGCCGACCTGCTCGTGCGCGACTCCGCCGGCACGCTGACCCGGCACGACGGCACGTGCGGCAGGACGGCGTTCGCGCCCGGCGGCCCGCGCCGGGCGATCGGCGGCGGCTGGCAGATCTACAACGCGCTGACGGCCCCCGGCGACCTGACCGGTGACGGGCGCGCGGACCTGCTCGCCCGCACCCCCGCCGGCGAACTGTGGCTCTACGCCGACAACGGCACCGGCGCCTTCAAGACCCGCACGCGGATCGGGGCCGGCTGGCAGATCTTCGACCGGATCGCCGGCGCCGGCGACCTCACCGGCGACAAGCACGCCGACCTGCTCGCCCGCGACACCGCCGGCGTGCTGTGGCGGTACGACGGCACCGGCCGGGGCACCTTCGGCGGCCGGGTGCGGATCGGCGGCGGCTGGCAGGCGTACAACGCCCTCGTCGGCGTCGGCGACCTCACCGGCGACCGCAAGGCCGACCTCGTCGCCCGCGACACCGCCGGCGTGCTGTGGCGGTACGACGGCACCGGCACCGGAGCCTTCAAGGCCCGCGCCCGGATCGGCGGCGGCTGGCAGATGTACAGGACCCTGTCCTGAGGCGCCCGCCCGCGGTGTGAGAGGAACCGGCCCGTCCCCGTACAACCATCACGGGGGCGGGCCGGTCTCGTACAGGGACGCGTGGGAAGCTCACGTGTCCGGCCATCCGCCACGCGTGGACCGTCCCAGGGGAGGCGCCCTCTTGTCCCGTACCGCTCCCGTGCGCCGCTCGCGCGCCCGTGCCGTGCTGCTCGCCGTCGTCCTGGCGGCGACCGGCGCGGGCCCCGTCCCCGGGGCGGCCGCCTCGCCGGGGGCACCGGTCGTGGGCATCGACCAGGTCGACGTCGCGCCCCATCCGCGCACCGCGCCCCGCGGGGAGACGGTCGTCGCCGTGGGGTCGGGCGGGTACGCCCACCGGGCCGAGGACTCCGACCCGCACAGCGGGGACCCGCTGGAGTGGACGGACTTCGCGACCGGGGAGAGCCGGGCCCTGGGGCACGGCAGCGGGAACGACGCCTTCGGGGAGACCGGCACCGGCGGCCGGTACGTCTCCGGGGAGAGCGGCCCCGGCGCCCCCTTCGTCCTCGACCTCGAGAGCGGCGCGCACACCCCCCTGACCGTGCCGCCGGACACCGGCTACCGGGGCCTGACCGGCGACCGGCTGCTCTTCCAGCAGTACGCGGCGGGCAGCTCGTACGGCTCCACCGAGGGCTACTTCCTGCGGAGCGCCGCGGACCCGGACGGGGCGTCGACCCCGGTCACCGGCTGGCCCGCCGACGCCGAGCAGCACACGGCGCGCCTGGTGGGCGGCACCGAGGGACTCGCGGTGCTCCGCTTCGGGCGGAAGGGCCCGTCCTCGTACCCGTCCGGCGACTCCTCGCTCGGGCTCGTCGACCTCGCGACCGGGCGGATGCAGGTGCTGGAGGCGGCGACCGCCGCCGACGGGATGCTCGTCGCGGGCGTCGCCGTCACCGCCGAGCGGATCGCGTGGGTCGACCCCGGCCGGACCGTCCACGTCCGCAGCCGGACCGGCCTCACCGCCGACGCGACGAGCTACCCGCTGCCCGAGGGGCTGAGCGCCACCCGGATCGGGCTGGTCGGCGACTGGCTCCTGACCACGGCCGAGCCGCGGACGGCCGGCGAGGCGCTCACCCGCCGCCTGGTCGCGGTGAGTCCGGCCGGCGAGGCGCGGACGCTGCTCGCCGGTGCCGAGGCGCGGATCAACCAGCTCGGCGACGGCTCCGGCGCGGCCGCCGTCACCGGCGGCACCTCCGCCACCGACTGGGCCCTCCTCAAGGTCGTCCCCGGCAAGGGCGGGGTCCCCGCCCTGGAGAAGCTGCGCGCGGTGGAGCCGCTGCCCGCCGAGGTCGATTCCCTGGCCCTCGGCATGGGCCGGCTCACCACCCTGGAGCACGACGGCCCCCGGGGCCCCGGCTTCTACCGCCGCTCGCTCCCCGTCGGCCCGCTCCACACGGGCCAGTCCGCGTCCGTCTGGTCCGGCGCCGAGGCGGGCGCGGAGTGGAACGGGACGCCGCTCCTCGACGCCGCCGACGGCCGGACGGTCTCCTTCCCGAAGCTCCCCTACACCCCCCGCGCCGTCGTCTCCCGCAGGGCCGACGGGCAGACCAGCCGGGTGACGGTCGACCAGAGCGGGCGGATCGCCGACGCCTTCGGCCGGTGGACGGTCTTCCAGACCGGCGAGGCCGGGGCCGGTGAACTCGCCGCGGGCGGCGAGACCCTCGTCCTCGACCTGGACGCGCGGCAGACCGTCTCCCGCCGGACGCGGACCGCCGCGGCCCTGTGGGGCGACACCCTCTTCACCGGCACGGGCACCGCGGGAGCCGTCGTCCGCGAGGACCTCGCCACCGGGAAGGTCCTCGGCACGGTCGCCACCGGCGCCGGCTGCCCCCTCACCGAACTCCAGGCCGCCGGCCGCTGGCTCTACTGGGCCTGCGCGCGGTACGAGAAGCAGGGCGTCCTCGACCTGAGCAACCCCGCCGCGCCCGTCCGGGTCGCCCTGCCCCGCGGCGACCGCCGGGGCGGACTCCTCGGCGACGGCTACTTCGTGGACCGCGACAGCGGCTCGTACCTGCGGGTCACCCCCTTCTCCACCGGCACCGCCGGCACGCCCTTCGCGCTGACCCGGGCCGAGCCGGTCCCCGGCGAGCGCCGCACCACCTGGACCGTCGACCGCTTCGGCGGCGCCGTCGCCTACCGGGGCGCCGACCAGCGGGTGCACGTCGTGTGGACCGACGTGCCCGCCTCCGACCTGACCGCGGCCTCCCGGTCCTTCCCGGGCGGCCTGCGCATCCCCGGCACCTGGAAGGCGTCCTGGACGCTCTCCAAGCCCGCCGCGGCCCACGAGCTGACCATTCGGGACGCCCGCAGCGGGAAGGCCGTGCGCACCTTCCGGGCCGGCGAGACGCGCGGCCGGACCGACGTGACCTGGAACGGGAGGGACGACGCCGGACGGCCCGTGACCAACGGGCCGTACGTCTGGGAGCTGTTCGCCCCCACCGCCGACGGCCGGGGCCGCGACCTGAGCACCTTCGGCCACCTCCAGGTCTCCGGCGGCAGGCCCGCCTTCCGCGACCTCGCCGGCGACGACGGCGAGGGCGAACTCCTCGCCCTGGACACGGCCGGCGCCGTCTCGATGTACCGGGGCAACGGCGAGGGACGGCTCTCGGGACGGATGACGGCCACCGGCCGCGCCTTCCCCGCCGGCACCCTCCTGGTGCCCTTCGGCGACGTGGACGCGGACGGCTGCGCCGATGTCCTCGGCCGCGTCGGGAACGAGCTGCGGGCCTACCGGCAGGGCTGCGGAAAGGTCGTCACGGCCTCGTCCCCGTACGCCTCGATCGGCTCCGGCTGGGGCCAGTACGACGTGCTGACCTCACCCGGCGACGTCAACGGCGACGGGTACGCCGACCTCGTCGCGCGCCAGACCACCACCGGCGACATGTACTTCTACGCAGGCACCGCCGACCGCGGACTGAAGGCCCGGCTCCGGATCGGCGTCAACTGGAAGCTGTACCAGCGGATCACCGGCGCCGGTGACCTCGACGGCGACGGCCGCGGCGACCTCCTCGCCGTCGACGGCTCCGGCACGCTCTGGTCCTACTTCGGCACCGCCACCGGCGGCGTCACCCCGCGCGCGAAGGTCGGCGGCGGCTGGCAGGTCTACACCGCCGTGCAGACCGTCGGCGACCTCGACGCCGACGGCGACGCCGACCTCGTCGCCCGCGACGCCGCCGGTCGCCTGTACGCCTACTACAGCCACGGCCTCGGTCGCACCGGGAACCGCTTCGGTCCGCGCGAGCTCGTCGGCACCGGCGGCTGGAACACCTTCCGCACCCTCCACTGACGCCCCGTCGCCGCGCCCCGCCCCGGGGCGCGGCGCGGCGGTATCCGATACCCGATCGGTTCCCCGGGCCCGTCGGGCTATGCTGCACGGAGTGCTCGCACACGGGCCGTTAGCTCAATTGGCAGAGCAGTGGACTTTTAATCCATTGGTTGTGGGTTCGAGTCCCACACGGCCTACCGACACGTGAAGCGCCCCGCCCGGAACCTCCCGGCCGGGGCGCTTCGCCGTTCCGTCGAACGGCTGCTTCCGTGGGGTGCACCCCGGATGCTTGGGGGAACCTGGAAGGTGGAGGTGGGGTCTTGAACGGGGCTGCGCGGTGGTGGGACGACGAGCGTGCCGTCGGGCGTGCGGGCGCGGCGCGCTCGGCGGGTACGGCACGGGACCTGGCGCGCTGGGCGCTGGGCGCGGCGGGCGGGGCGGTCCTCGTGCTGCTCCTGGCCCTGAGCGGCGGCGGGTTGCTGGTGCTGGTCAGCGGGCTCGTGGGGCTCGCGGCGGGGGCCGTGGGGCTGTGGTGGGCGGTCGCGCACCGGGGGCCGCTGCGGGTGCTCGGCGCGGTGCTCGTGGTGGGCGCGCCGATCGGCGTCCTCGTGCTGTACGTGGTCGGGGGGCTGTGGCTGTTCGCGCTCGCGGCGCTCGCGCTGTGGTCGGTCGCGCTGGGCTGCGCGCGGGAGGCGCTGCGCCGGCCGGGCGAGGCGGTGGCGGGCCCCGCGCCGGCCGTTCCCGCCGCCCGGCCGGCGCAGCCGGTGTTGATCATGAACCCGAAGTCCGGTGGCGGGAAGGTCGGGAGGTTCGGCCTGGTGGACAAGGCGGAGCGGCTGGGGGCGCGGGTCGTGCTGCTCGACCCGGCCGCGCCGGCCGACGTCGACGCGCTCGCCCGGAAGGCCGTGGCGGAGGGCGCCGACCTCCTCGGGGTGGCGGGCGGCGACGGCACCCAGGCGCTGGTCGCCGCGGTGGCCGCCGAGCACGACCTGCCGTTCCTGGTGATCTCGGCCGGGACCCGCAACCACTTCGCGATGGACCTCGGTCTCGACCGGGACGACCCGGCGGCCTGCCTGGAGGCGCTCACCGACGGCGAGGAGCTCCGCGTCGACCTCGGCACGGTCGCGGGCCGGCCGTTCGTCAACACGGTCTCGTTCGGGGTGTACGCGGACGTGGTCCAGCGCCCGGAGTACCGCGACGCCAAGGCGGAGACCGCGTTCGACGCGCTGCCCGACCTGCTCCAGGGCGGTCAGGGCGACCGGCTCGACGCCACCGCCGACGACACCCGGCTGCCGGGGCAGCAGGCGATCCTGGTCAGCAACAACCCGTACGCCGCGCCCGATCCGCTCACCGCGGGCGCCGGGCACCGGTCCCGTCTCGACGGCGGCCGGCTCGGGGTCATCGGCATCCGGGTGGACGGCGCGGCGCACGCCGCCGACCTGGTCGTGCGGGGCACCCAGTCGGCCGCGCTCAACGTCCTGACCGCGCTCCGCGTCGAAGTCCACGGAGGGGTCACCAACACCGGTGTGCCCAAGGAGGAGGGGACGGTGGCGGTGGCCGTGGACGGGGAGGCGCTCGTGCTGCCGACCCCGGTCGTCTGCGTGCTGCGGCCGCGCGCGCTGCGGGTGCTGGTGCCGCGGGCCCGGCCGGGAGTGGTTCCGCCGCCCCCGCCGTTGGACTGGCGGCGGATCGTCCGGCTCGCCTTCCCGGACCATCACGCGTCCCTTCCCACCCCCCGTCCGGAACCGTCCGAAGACCCCTACAGGAGCGGCGCATGAGCGACGACAGCACGTACGAGCCCGGGCACGGGTACGGGACCGATCCGGGCGCGGTCCCCGGGGACGGGGCGGCCGGGCCGGTGCGGCTGCGCGACCGGCCGCGGGCCGCGGTCTTCACCGCCCGGGCGGTCCTGCACGACCTGCGGGTGGTGGACGGGGCGCTGTACGCGGCGGTGGCCGCGACGCCGACGCCGGCCCTGGACGTCGGCCTGCGCCGGCTGTCGAACGCGGCCGACCACTCCAAGATCTCCTTCGCCGTCGCCGCCGGGCTCGCCCTCCTCCCGGGGCGGCCGCGCCGCGCGGCGGCCGCGGGGGTGGGGGCGATCGCGATCGCCTCGGCCACCGCCAACCTCCTCGGCAAGCGGCTGGTCCGCCGGCCGCGCCCGGACCGGGAGGCGGCCCGGGTGGTGGCCGGCCGGCACGTCCCGATGCCGGAGTCGGCGTCCTTCCCGTCCGGGCACACCGCCTCGGCGGTGGCCTTCGCCACCGCGGCCGGGGTGGCGCTGCCGCCCGCGGCCGTGCCGCTGGGGCTGCTCGCCTGCGCGGTGGGGTACTCCCGGGTCCACACCGGCGTCCACTACCCGGGCGACGTGGCCGCGGGCGCCGTCCTCGGCCTCGCCAGCGGCGCCGCCTCGCTCGCCGTCGGCGCGTCCCTGATGAAGGCGCTCCGGCCGGCCTCCTGACGGGGCGCCGTCCCGCCGCCCGGGGCGGCGGTCACTCCGGAGGGACGGCGAGGGCCAGGGCCTCCTCCGGGATGCCGAGGGCGGCGACGCGCTCCGGGTCGGCGAGGACGTGGAGCTGGGTGATGCGGTCGCCGACGACGGTGAAGGCCAGCAGGGAGGCCGGCCTGCCGTCGACGACGGACAGGACGGCCGGCCGGCCGTTGGCGACGACCGCCAGCGAGGCCTTGCGGAAGCTCGCGTACATGACGGCCTGCCGCATGATCGCCCCGGCGCCGCGGACCACCTTGGAGGCGCCGGCGAGGAGGGGCCCGCCGTCGGCGCGGAGGACCGCGTCCGGGTCGAGGACGGCGAGCAGCCCCTCGAAGTCGCCGCCCCGCGAGGCGGCGAGGAAGGCGTCGGCGATCTCCCGCTGGCGGCGGGCGTCGGGACCGGGCCCCGGGTCGGCGTCCTGGACGCGCCGCCGCGCCCGGCTGGCCAGCTGCCGGGCCGCCGCCGGCGTGCGGTCCACGATCGGCGCGATCTCGTCGAAGGAGACGGCGAACATGTCGTGGAGCACGAAGGCGAGCCGTTCGGCCGGGGACAGGGCCTCCAGGACGACGAGGAGCGCGAGGCCGACGGACTCGGTCAGCTCGGCGGCGTGCTCCGGGTCGCCGAAGCCCGGGACGTGGACCAGCGGGTCCGGGACGAAGTGGTCGAGCGGGTCCTCGCGCCGGGAGCCGCGCGAGCGCAGCATGTCCAGGCAGACCCGGCCGATCACCGTGGTGAGCCAGCCGGTGAGGTTGGCGACCCCGGAGACGTCGGTGCGGCCGAGCTTGAACCAGGTCTCCTGCACCGCGTCCTCGGCCTCGCCGAGCGAGCCGAGCATGCGGTAGGCGACGGCCCGCAGGTGCCCGCGGTCGGCGTCGAAGCGGCGCGCCAGCGCGTCCGCGTCCGGTCCGCCCCCGGTGCCCTCCGCCGTGGTCCCGTCCATCCCTCGTCCTCCCCCTTCGTGTCCCGTCATGCCTCCATGACGGACCGGAATCCATGGATGTGACGGCGAGGACCGCCCGTACGCGCGCGGGGCGGCGTCCGTGCGGCCGTCCCACCGGTCTCGTCCCGTGAGATCCACGCCGTGGGGAGGTGAACGGCCGGGATTTCCCGGCCGTAGCTCCCTCCTGCCGTGGAAGACCACTTCAGCGTGGTGATCCCCGTCCGTAGATTGATCACCATGACGACGACAGAGACCCCGGTCAACCCCGTCCTGCGCACCCCGCCGGCCTCCCCCGCCGCCGCGGCCGCCTACTTCTCCGCCAGCCTCGCCTTCCACGCGGACGTCTCCGACGTGGCCGCCGCCCTGGCCGCGGCCCGGGACGGCGGCACCGACCCCGGCTTCGTGGTGATCGACTCCCGCTCGACCGCCTCCTGGGACCAGGGTCACGTCCCCGGCGCCGTCCACCTCCCCACCGCGCTCATCCCCGAGCAGGCGGAGCGGCTCCTCGACAGGTCCGTCCCGGTCGTCACCTACTGCTGGGGTCCCGGCTGCAACGGCGCCACGCGGGCGGCGCTCGCCCTCGCCGAGCTGGGCTTCCAGGTGAAGGAGATGCTCGGCGGCTTCGAGTACTGGGCGCGCGAGGGCTTCGCGTACGAGACCTGGGAGGGCCCGGCGCGGAAGGACGCGGACCCCCTGACCGCCCCCGTCGGCGACGGGGACTGCGGCTGCTGAGAAACCCGATTTCGGTTTCCGCCACCCATGCCGTAGAGTCATATTCACCGACGCGGGGTGGAGCAGCTCGGTAGCTCGCTGGGCTCATAACCCAGAGGTCGCAGGTTCAAATCCTGTCCCCGCTACTCAGTAGCCCGAAGGCCCGGATCGCATTCACGCGATCCGGGCCTTCGGCGTTCCCGGGCTCCGTCGCGGTCTCGCCGCCCCGCCGCGTTCCGGGTTGACCTTTACGCAGCGTCAAGTTCTACCGTTCCGGTCATGGAGTGGTCGATCCAGGAGATCGCCAGGAAGGCCGGCACCACCAGCCGCACGCTCCGCCACTACGGCGAGCTGGGGCTGCTGGAGCCGAGCCGGACCGGCGCGAACGGTTACCGGTACTACGACCAGGCGGCGCTCGTGCGGCTGCAGCGGATCCTGCTGCTGCGCGAGCTCGGGCTCTCGCTGCCCGCGATCGCCGAGGTCCTCGAAGGCCAGCGGGACACCTCGGCCGCCCTGCGCACGCATCTGGCCCTCCTCCAGCAGGAGCGCGAGCGCATCGGGCGGCAGATCGAAGCCGTGCGGACCACTCTCCACAAGACCGAGAGAGGAGAACGGCTCATGGCCGAGGAAGTCTTCGACGGCTTCGACCACACGGAGTACGAGGCGGAGGTCACCGAACGGTGGGGCCGCGACGCGTACGAGCAGGGCGACCGCTGGTGGCGGTCGCTCGACGAGGCCGCGAGGAAGGAGTTCATGGAGGCGCAGGCCGGCATCGCCCGCGACTTCGGCGCGGCGGCCGCGGCCGGGCTCGCGGCGGACAGCGACGAGGTGCAGGCGCTGGCCCGCAGGCAGTACGAGTGGCTCTCCGTCACCACGCGGCCGACGAAGGAGTACCTGATCGGGCTCGGCCGGATGTACGTGGACGACCCGAGGTTCACCAGGAACTACGACCGGCACGGCGAGGGCACCGCGGTCCTGGTGCGCGACGCCCTGACCGTCTGGGCCGAGCGGAACCTGTGATCCGCCCGGCCGCCCGGCGCGGCCCGCGCCCCCGGGCGGCCCGTGTCCGGTGTCCGAAGTAAACGGCGGCCGAAACCGTGCCGCTCCGCGCCCGTCCCTTTGCCCGGACGGGAACGCGGAAAGTGACGTCGTGCGCACCATGCGTGAGGCGGACGTGGCGGACGGGCGAGGAGCAGCAGGAGGACGGGCGCCCGTCCTCCTGCTGCTCCTCGCGCTCGTCGCGCTCTTCGCGGGGCTCTGCCACGGCGTCCCCGCCCACGCGTGGCCCGCCGCGGCCGGCCACGCGGCCACCGGCGCGTCCGTCGCCGTCGCCGGCCCCGTCCACGGCCCCGTGCCGCACGGCTGCGGGCAGGGCGGCGAGGGCCACGCGGCCGAACGGCCGCTCACCGCGCAGACGGCCACCGCCCCGCAGCTCGACCCGCCGGGGCCCGGCGCGGTCGTCACCGTCGGCCGCGCCGCGGCGCCGCCCGCGGCGGGGGACCCGCGGCGCGCCCGCACCCGGGCGGGGCCCCGCCCCGAGCCCGGACGGCTCCTCATCGCCCTCGGAGTGGACCGGAACTGAGGGTCCCGTCCTGTCGCCCCGCGACAGCACGAGCCCCCTTCCGGCGCACCACCACTTCCGAGGACGTACCCACGCCCATGCACGCCCCCCTGCCCCCGTCCGCGCCCCCGCGCCCGCACCCGACCGTCGGCAACACCCCCGTGCTGTGGACCGACGACGGCTACTGGGCCAAGCTCGAAGGCTTCAACGCCGGCGGCATCAAGGACCGCCCGGCGCTCCACATGGTCGAGGAGGCCCGCCGCAGGGGCGACCTGCGGCCCGGCGCCCCGATCGTCGAGTCGACCTCCGGCACCCTCGGCCTCGGGCTCGCCCTCGCCGGCGTGCTCCACGGCCACCCCGTGCACGTCGTCACCGATCCCGGTCTGGAGCCGATCGTCGAGCGGATGCTCGTCGCCCACGGCGCCACCGTGCACGTCGTCACCGCGCCCCACCCGCGCGGCGGCTGGCAGCAGGCCCGCAAGGACCGGGTCGCCGAACTGCTCGGCCGCCTCGACGGCGCCTGGTGGCCCGACCAGTACGGCAACCCCGACGACCCCGCCGCCTACGCCGGGCTCGCCGCCGAGCTGTCCGGGCAGCTCGACCGGATCGACGTGCTCGTCTGCGCGGTCGGCACCGGCGGCCACTCCGCCGGCATCGCCCGCGCGCTGCGGGCGACCGGCAGCCCGGCCCTGGAGCTCGTCGGCGTCGACTCGATCCGCTCCACCGTCTTCGGCCTGCCCGCCGGGGAACGCCTGATGCGCGGGCTCGGCTCCTCCATCCACCCGGCCAACGTCGACCACGCGGCCTTCGACGAGGTCCACTGGGTGGCCCCGGCGGAGGCGGTCCGCTCGGCCCGCCGGCTCGCCGCCCGCCAGTACGCCACCGGCGGCTGGAGCGTCGGCGCGGTCGCCCTGGTGGCCGGCTGGCTGGCCCGCGCGCGCCCGCGGGGCACCCGGATCGCGGCCGTCTTCCCCGACGGCCCGCAGCGCTACTTCGACACCGTCTTCAACGACGCGTACTGCGCCGCCCACGGCCTCCTCGACGGCCCGGTGCGGGACGAGCCGGCCGCCTACACGGGACCGGAGGGGGTCGAGGCGTGGACCCGGCGGGTCCTGGACCGGACGGCGGGGGCCGGGCGGTGAGCGGCGGCGCGGACACGGCCGCCGTCCCCGCGCCGCCCCGCGGCGGCCCCTGGAAGCGGAGCCGTACCTTCGACCCGGCGGTCCGGCTCCTCTTCCTCAACCAGCTGACCATCAACCTCGGCTTCTCCATGCTGATGCCCTACCTGGCCGCCCACCTGGCCGACGGGCTCGGCATGGCGGCCTGGGCGGTCGGCCTCGTCCTCGGCGCCCGGAACCTCTCCCAGCAGGGCATGTTCCTCGTCGGCGGGGCGCTCGCCGACCGGCTCGGCTTCAAGCCGCTCATCGTCGCGGGCTGCGCGCTGCGGACCGTCGGCTTCGGCGGGCTCGCCCTCGCCCAGTCGCTGCCCGTGCTGATCGCCGCCTCGCTCGCCACCGGCCTCGCCGGCGCGCTCTTCAACCCGGCGGTCCGCGCGTGCCTGGCGGCCGAGGCGGGGGAGGCGCGGCGGGTGGAGGCGTTCGCGCTGTTCAACGCCTACTACCAGGCGGGCATCCTGCTCGGCCCGCTGGTCGGGGTGGCGCTCACCGGGGTGTCGTTCCGGCTGACCTGCGCGACCGCCGCCCTGCTCTTCCTCGGACTCACCCTCGTCCAGCTGCGGCACCTGCCGGCCTCGGCGGGCGGCGGCCGACCGGAGCCGAAGGGGGCCGGGACCCGGGGACAGCTCCGCACCGTCCTCGGCAACCGCGTCTTCTGGCTCTTCTCGCTCGCCATGACCGGCTCGTACGTGCTGTCCTTCCAGGTCTACCTGGCGCTGCCGCTCGCGGCGGGCGGCACCGGCGTGACCACCGCGCTCTTCGTCGTCTCCGCGCTGGTCGCGCTCGCCGGACAGCTGCGGATCACCGCCTGGTGCGCGGCCCGGCTCACCCGCGAGCGGAGCCTCGTCCTGGGGCTCGCGCTGATGGGCGGCGCCTTCCTGCTCCCGGCGGCGCTGGGCCGGGGAGCACCGGCGCTGCTGCTGTGCGCGGCGGTCCTCGCGGTGGCGAACGCGGTGCTCTACCCGTACGAGATGGACACCGTCGTCGCCCTCTCCCGGGGGCGCTGGGTGGCCACCCACTACGGGCTCTACAACACGGTGTGCGGGATCGGCATCACCCTGGGGAACCTCGGCACGGGCGTGCTGCTCGACGTCACGGGCCGGACGGCCGTGCCGTGGCTCGTCCTCTGCGCCGTCGGCCTGGCCTGCGCGGCGGCGGTGGCGGTGCTGGGGCGCGGCGGCCGGCTGCGGGCCGCGGAGTAGCGGCGGGGCGGCGGCGTTCCGTCGCCCGTCGTACGGGAGCCGGGCCCGCGCCCGCGCGGCGTCCGGTACGCCCGGTCGGCCCCCCGCGGTCGCCGCCGGGCGCCGTCGCGGGGACCCTGGGAGGGTGCGCGGTGCGGGTCCGGGCCGCGGACGCGGCCCGGCGAAGGGCCGACGACCGGTCAGGAGTACTCAGGTGGCGCACCCTCGGGGAGCGGCGGGCGGTGGGCGGCGGGGCGCGCGGCCCGGCGGCCGTGCCGTCCGCCCCGGCGCGCCCCGGGGGCCGTACGGCGGGGAGCCGCAGCCCCCCGTGGCCCCCTTCGGGACCACCCGGAGGTTCCTGCGGGCGCTGCCGCCGCTGATCATCGTGGGCGGGGTGGTCTTCGACGTGGCCACCCCGCCCTCGTACACGGCGGCGCCGCTCTTCTCCGCCGCCCCGCTGATCGCCGCCCCGTTCTTCTCCCGGCTCACGACCCTGCTGACCGGGATCGCGGCGATCCTGGCCTCGGTCGGGCTGCACGTCTACAACGGCACGCTCTCCGACGTGCCGTCGCTGACCGAGACCCTGACCGTGGTGACCGTCTCGGCGCTCGCCATGGTGATCAACCTGGTGGTGCGGCGCAGCGGGGAGCGGCTGGCGTCGGCGCGGGTGATCGCGGAGGCGGCGCAGCGGGCGGTGCTGCCCATGCCGGCGGAGCGGATCGCGGGGCTCCAGTGCGCGGCCCGGTACGAGGCGGCGCAGGCGGACGCGTTCATCGGCGGCGACCTGTTCGCGGTGCAGGACACCCCCTACGGGGTGCGGCTGGTGGTCGGGGACGTGCGGGGCAAGGGGATGGACGCGGTGGAGGCGGTGGCCGTCGTCATCGGCGCCTTCCGGGAGGCTGCCGAGCAGGAGGCCGACCTGGAGGGGGTGGCGCGGCGCCTGGACCGGGCGCTCACCCGGGAGGGCGACCGGCGCGAGGGGCTGGACGCCGTCGAGGGGTTCACGACGGCGGTGCTGGCCGAGATCCCGCGGGAGGGCGGGTCGGTGCGGATCGTGAACCGGGGGCACCCGCCGCCGCTGCTGCTGCACGGCGACGGGAGCCTGGAGCCGGTCGAGCCGGCGGATCCGGCGCTGCCGCTGGGGATGGGGGAGCTGTCGGTCTGGCCGGACCGGGCCGACGAGCGGCCGTACCCGGTGGGGACGACGCTGCTCTTCTACACGGACGGCCTGTCGGAGGCGCGGGACGCGCACGGCGTCTTCTACGATCCGGCGGCCCGGCTCGCGGGGGCGGTCTTCCCCGGGCCCGAGGAGCTGCTGGACGCGCTCGTGGACGACGTGCGGCGGCACACCGGCGGGGGTTCGACGGACGACATGGCGCTGCTCGCGGTGAGCCGTCCGGCGGCCGGGGCGCCCTCGCGGCGGCGGACGATGCCGGTGGTGCCGCCCGGGCCCGCGGGCTGACCACGGGACCGTGACCGTCCGTGGTCGCGAGGTGTCACAGTGATAACAATTGACATAACGTCAGATTCCGAGGGTTGGGCCGGGTCGCGCTGAAGGGGGGTCAAGTCGGGCGAATCCCTGCCAATTCAATGAATGATCAAGGGGAACGGCTTGGAATCGGACCGCCGTGTCTATTAACGTTCGATAACGCAGCGCGGTCGTCCCAGCCGTCGCAAGAGGCGGCTCCGTGCGCGTGCGCCGAATCCCGAAAGGGAACCGGGGAACCAACCCTTGGGGTGAATCGGGCCCCTCGCACCTCCCCCGTGCGAAGACGCCCGTAGGAGACCTTCCTGCTCCGAACCCGTCAGCTAACCCGGTAGGCGAGAAGGAAGGAAAGGAGCGCGCCTCCGTGGCGTCCAACACCCCCGTACCCGGAACCCCCTTCGAGCCCTTCGGAGGACCGGGTGTCCTCGGAGCGGACGACCCGGCCGGCTCCGCGCCGGGCGCGTACGACCCCGCCTCCTTCACCCCCGCACCCGGCGAGTGGAACCCCACCGAGGGCTCCCTGCGCGCCGAGAGCCGCGCCGGCGGCCGGCACCGGGTCGTGAAGCAGCGCTCCAACTTCGCCCGCTCCTCCACCGTCCTCGGCGTCGGCGTCATCGCCGCCGTCGGCGCGGGCGGCCTCGCCACCGCGCAGGAGAAGCCCCCGGTCGCGATCTCCCTCCCGGACCTCCCCGACCTCGGCCTGCCGGACGCCCACGACCTGCCCGGCGTCGGCGACCTCCTGTCCGGCGGCGACGAGCGGAGCGTCCCCGCGGAGGACTCCGCGCCGGTCGCCGCGGGCGGCGCGGCCACGAAGCCGCTCACCTCGATCACGTACAACGCCCCGGCCGACACCCTCACCGGCACCGAGGCCCAGGAGCGCACCGCCTCCACCGCCGACGCCGGCGAGGCCCTGCGCGCCCGCATCCTCCAGCAGGCCGAACAGCAGCAGCAGGCCGCCGTCGACGCCGAGAAGCTGGCCGCCGAGAAGGCCGCCGCCGAGAAGGCCGCCGCGGACGCCAAGGCCAAGGCGGACGCCGCCCTCAAGGCCGAGGCCGAGGCGAAGGCCAAGGCGGAGGCGGAGCGGCTCGCCGCCGAGAAGGCCGAGGCCGAGCGGATCGCCGCCGAGAAGGCGGAGGCCGAGCGGCTCGCCAAGCTGGCCGCCAGCTACTCGATGCCGCTCTCCTCCTACACCCTCACCTCCACCTACATGCAGTCCGGCTCGATGTGGTCCTCCGGCTACCACACCGGCCTCGACTTCGCCGCGCCCACCGGCACCCCGCTCAAGGCGGTGCACGGCGGCACCATCAAGTCGGCCGGCTGGTCGGGCTCGTACGGCTACCGGATCGTCCTGGAGCTGGCCGACGGCACCGAGGTCTGGTACTGCCACCTCTCCTCCATGACCGTCTCCGCCGGGCAGACCGTCACCACCGGCGAGACCATCGGCCGCGTCGGCGCCACCGGCAACGTGACCGGACCCCACCTCCACCTGGAGGTCCACACCCCCGACGGCTCCGGCATCGACCCGGCCGAGTGGCTGCGCTCTAAGGGCCTGACGGTCTGACCCGGACCGCGAGCGTTCCGGCCGGGGTTCAGGCTCCCCGACCGGAATACGCCCGGCGGCGCACGGAGTTGATCTCTCCATGACCTCACCTCTGCGCCCGCTGGGCACCTCCGGCCTGCACGTCTTCCCCCTCGCACTGGGCGGCAACGTCTTCGGCTGGAGCGCCGACGAGGCCGGCTCCTTCGCCGTCCTCGACGCCTACGCGGCCGCCGGCGGCAACTTCGTGGACACCGCCGACGTCTACTCGGAGTGGGTCGAGGGCAACGAGGGCGGCGAGTCCGAGACGATCATCGGCCGCTGGCTGGCCTCCCGCGGCAACCGCTCCGACGTCGTCGTCGCCACCAAGGTCGGCGCCCACTCCCGCTTCAAGGGCCTCTCCGCCGGCACCCTCAAGGCCGGCGCGGAGGAGTCCCTGCGCCGCCTCGGCACCGACTACATCGACCTCTTCTACACCCACTTCGACGACGAGTCGGTGCCGGTCGAGGAGATCGTCACCGCCCTCGACCGGCTCGTGCGGGACGGCAAGGTGCGGGCCGTCGCCGCCTCCAACATCTCCCCGGAGCGGCTGCGGGCCTCGCTCGACTTCGCCGAGGCCGAGGGACTCGCCCGGTACGTGGCGCTCCAGCCCGAGTGCAACCTCGTCTCCCGCGAGAAGTACGAGGGCCCGCTCCTCGACACCGTCGCCGGCGCGGGCCTCGCCGCCGTCCCGTACTACGGTCTCGCCTCCGGCTTCCTCACCGGCAAGTACCGGCCCGGCCGGTCCGTGGAGAGCGTCCGCGCCCACCGCGCCGCCGGCCTCGCCGAGACCGCCCGCGGGCGGGCCGTGCTCGCCGCCCTCGACGGGATCGCCGAGGCCCGCGGCGCCGAGCCCGCGACCGTCGCCCTCGCCTGGCTCGCCTCGCGCCCCACCGTCGCCGCGCCGATCGCCTCGGCCCGCACGGTCGAGCAGCTGCCCGCCCTGGTCGCCGCCGCGGACCTCACCCTCACCGCCGACGAGGCGGCCCGCCTGACGGCCGCCTCCGAGACCCCCGAGACGCTCGGGACGACTGAGACGGCCGGGACCACTGAGGGCTAACCCTTGTAGGGGTTGTAGCCGCCGTAGTCGAGGTACTGCGGCGGCACCCACACCCGGCCGGTGGCCCGCGCCGCGTACGAGAGCGCGGGCGAGGCCGTCGCCCGGCGCTCCCACAGGTGGTGCAGCAGCTCCTGCTCCCGCGCGGCGAAGTCCGGCACCGGGACCGTGCCCCGGCGCGCCCGCTCGCGCAGGAAGGCCAGGGTCGTCGCGAAGGACTCGTACTCGCCGACCGCCCGCGCCCCCGCCTTGCCGTACGTACGGGACGCCACCGCGCGCGCGGTGCGGCGGGCCCGCATCGAGGAGAGCGCCAGCGGCTCCTCGGGGGAGAGCCAGCCGGCCGCCGCGTACGCCGGCAGCACCCCGGCGATCGTCCGCAGCTCCCGCTGGCGGCTCCACACGGCGAGCCAGGTCAGCAGCCCGAAGGCCGGGACCATGAACATCGCGTACACGGCGTAGAAGGCGAGGGGGCCGCCGAAGGTCGCCGAGCCGTTCCACAGCGCGTGGACGCCCATCGAGAGCAGCAGCCCGGCGACCGGCAGCAGCACCCGCCGCAGCCGCTTGCCGCGCGGGGCGAGCGCGGCCAGGCCGAAGCCGATGCCGGTGAGGACCGTGAAGAGCGGGTGCGCGAACGGCGACATCACGACCCGGACGAAGAAGGTGCCGGCGGTGACGGCGCCGATGCCGCCGTCACCGAGGTCCTGGTCCTCCCCGAAGGCGTTGCCCAGGTAGAGGATGTTCTCGGTGAACGCGAAGCCGGTCGCGGTGAAGCCGGCGATCACCACCCCGTCGACCAGGCTCCGGAAGTCCCGCCGACGGAAGAGGAAGAGCAGCAGGACCGCGGCGGCCTTCGCGGTCTCCTCCACCACCGGGGCGATCACGGTGGCGCCGAGGTCGTCGGCCGAACCGGGGTCGGCGGTCGCGGTGGCGATCCAGCGCACGGCGAAGGAGTTCGCGAGGATCGCGACCAGGGCGGCGGCGAACGCGCCCCACGCGAAGGCGAACAGCAGGTTCTTCCACGGACCCGGCTCCACCCGGTCCAGCCACCGGAACGCCGCCATGAGCAGCGGCACGGGCAGGACCGCGAGCCCGAGCCCGACGAGGAACCCCTCCGTGCCGGTCTGCTCCCGCACCAGCGCCAGGATCACCAGCGCGCAGAGCGCGAGGAGCGTGACCAGCGCGACCGCCCGGACGATCCGGCTCCGCCAGAACGCCCGCCGGGGCCGGTACCGCCACTGGCTCCGGTCCGCGGCCACGGCGAACGACGGCTCGTCCCCGTCCCGCGCGGGCACGTCGGCGTGCGGGTGCTCCGGGCGAGGGGGCGGGCACGGCTGCGGGTGCGGGCCGGGGGGCCGGGTCTCGGCGGCCGGCGGCCCCGCCTGCGACGGCAGGGACGCGGCGGGCGGCGCGGGCGGCTCGGGCGACGGCAGGGGTTGCGACACGCCTCGACCCTAGCGACCGGCACCGACAGGGGCGACGGACTTGTGGAGAGGGACGCGCGGCGGGGCCCGGCGCCCGGTCCGCGGCGGCGCTACTTCCTGCGGAAGAGCAGGTCGTGCACGACGTGCCCCTTGTCCAGGCCCTGGCCCTCGAAGCGGGTCAGCGGCCGGAAGTCGGGGCGGGGCGCGTAGCCGCCCCCGGCGGCGGTGTTCTCGAAGTCGGGGTGCGCGGAGAGCACCTCCAGCATCTGCTCCGCGTACGGCTCCCAGTCCGTGGCGCAGTGCAGCACCCCGCCCGGCTTCAGGCGCGTCGCCAGCAGGGTCAGGAACTCGGGCTGGATCAGGCGCCGCTTGTGGTGCCGCTTCTTGGGCCACGGGTCCGGGAAGTAGACGCGGCAGCCGTCGAGCGCCGCCGGGTCCAGCATCTCGCGCAGCAGGATGATCGCGTCGCCGTTGGCGACCCGGACGTTGGAGAGGCCGTTGCGGTCGGCCAGCCCGAGGAGGTTGCCCTGGCCGGGCGTGTGCACGTCGACGGCGAGGATGCCGGTGCCGGGGTCGGCGGCGGCCATCTGCGCGGTCGCCTCGCCCATCCCGAAGCCGATCTCCAGGACGACGGGCAGCCCGCCGAACATCTCGCGCAGGTCGAGGACCCGCTTGCCGTCGATGTCCAGACCCCAGTCGGGCCACCGCTTCAGCATGGCCTCGGCCTGCCCGGCCGTCACCCGGCTCCGCCGGGGCTGGAAACTCCGGATCCGCCGCTCGAAGTGGGCTCCGGCGGGGTCGGGCGAAGGGCCCTCCCCGGGCGCGAACATGCGGCTGCCGAGGCGGGCGGCGGGCTCGATACGGTTCTCACGCTGCTCAGACACAATGCCGCCCATGGTACGGCCCCCCACCGCGGCCCCCGCCCGCTCCGGGGCCGCCCCGGGCCGTCGTTTCGTGGTGGACACGCGCTCCGCCCCGGCGGGACGCATGCCCGCACGGGGGCGCGGCACAGGGTGGCGTCCCACCGGGCGCGGCCCCGCACGGGGGCGCGGCGGAGGGACCCTTTCCGCCGGTGCGGCGGAGGGTGTCGTCAGAGGTGGGGGAGGACCCGGCGGGCGATCTCGCGTCCGATGGGCAGCGACGCGGTGGCCGCGGGCGACGGCGCGTTCAGCACGTGCACCGCCCGCGCCCCCTCCCGGATGAGGAAGTCGTCCACCAGCGTCCCGTCCCGCAGCACCGCCTGCGCCCGCACTCCCGCCGCCGCCGGCCGCAGGTCCGACTCGTCGACGCCGGGCAGCAGCCGCCGCACCGCTTCGGTGAAGGCCCGCTTCGACAGGGAGCGCCGCAGCTCGCCCGCGCCGTACCGCCAGTGCCGGCGCGCGATGCTCCAGGAGCCGGGCCACGCGAGCGTGCCGGTCAGCTCGCGGGGGTGGACGACGCCCCAGTCGTACCCCTCGCGCGCCAGCGCCGGCACCGCGTTCGGTCCGATGTGGACGCCGCCGTCGATGCCCCGGGTGAGGTGCACGCCGAGGAAGGGGAAGGCGGGGTCCGGCACCGGATAGACCAGGCCCCGCACCAGCGAGGGGTCGGCCAGCTCGTAGTACTCGCCCCGGAAGGGAACGATCCGCATGCCCGGGTCGTCGCCGGTGAGCCGCGCGACCCGGTCGCAGTGCAGCCCCGCGCAGTTGACCAGGACCTTGCCCCGCACGATGCGCCGGTCGGCGGTGCGGACGGCGACGCCCCAGGGGCGCCGGTCCACGGCCGTGACCTCCGCCCCGTAGAGGATCTCCGCGCCGGAGGCCTCGGCGAGCCGCCGTGCGACGGACGTGTAGTCGACGATGCCGGTGGTGCCGACGTGGATCGCGGCGAGGCCCCGCACCCGCGGCTCGTACTCGGTGATCTGCGACGGGCCGAGCTCGCGCACCGGGATGCCGTTCTCCCGGCCGCGCTGGACCAGGGAGTGCAGCCGGGGCAGCTCCTCGCGGTCGGTGGCGACGACGAGCTTGCCTGTCACCTGGTGCGGGATGCCCCACTCCGCGCAGAACTTGACCATCTCGGCCGCGCCCTCGACGGCGAAGCGGGCCTTGAGGGAGCCGGGGCGGTAGTAGATGCCGCTGTGGATGACCCCGCTGTTGCGCCCGGTCTGGTGGCGCGCGGGGCCCGCCTCCTTCTCCAGGACGGCGACCCGTGTGCCGGGGGCGGCGCGCTGGATCGCGTACGCCGTCGACAGACCGACGATCCCGCCGCCGATCACCAGCACGTCACAGTCAAACACCAGCGCCACCTCCCACCCCTGATAGTGCACTGGCCCACTGACAATCCCGTTAAACGCCCACCTCGTGGGACGCGCGTCACTCCTCCGCGCGCGCGCCCGTCACCCGCCGTCATCCCGCGCGCGCTCCGGCGTGCTCCCCCGCCCCGGCGTGCTCCCTCACGCCGGCGCGACCAGCAGCGGCCGGGCCCGCTCCCGCAGTTCCCTGACGCGGGGCTCGTGCCCGTACGGCTCCAGCCGGTGCAGCAGGTCCCTCACGTACTCGGTGGTCCGCGCCGAGGAGATCCGGCCGGCGACCTCCACCGCGCGCGTGCCCGCCGCGCAGGCCGCGTCGAGGTTGCCGGACTCCAGCTCGGCGACGGCCGACACCACGAGCCGCAGCCCGTGCGAGCGGACGAACTCCTCCGTCGGCCGGGACAGCGCCTGTTCGGTGAAGCGCCGCACCTCGCGCGGCATCCGCAGGTCCCGGTAGCACTCGGCGGCGTCCGCGCAGAACCGGTCGTACGAGTAGAAGCCCAGCCACGTGGGGTCGGCGTCGCCCTCCCGGGAGCGCTCCAGCCATCCTTCGGCCGATTTCAGCGCCCCCGCGGCGGCGGGCCCGTCGCCGGCCTTGGCGTGCGCGCGGGCCTCGACGAGCCGGAAGAAGGACATGGTGCGGGCGGTGGCGAGCCCCCGGTTCCGTTCGAGCGCGGCCTGGGCCAGGTCGACGCCCTCGTCGGCGAAGCCCCGGTAGGTGGCCTGGAGGGACATCGAGGCGAGGACGTAGCCGCCGAGCGGCACGTCGGCGGCGGCCCGGGCGAGCCGCAGCGCCTGGATGTAGTAGCGCTGGGCGGCCTCCTGCTGCCCGGTGTCGAAGGCCATCCAGCCGGCGAGCCGGGTCAGCTCGGAGGTCGCCCCGAAGAGCGCCCGGCCGACCTCGTCGGAGTAGGAGCCGAGCAGCAGCGGCGCCGCGTCCACCCTCAAGCACTCGGGCACCATCGACGAGCGCCAGTCCCCGCCGCCGTACTTGGAGTCCCACTTCCGCGCGTCCTCGGCGGCCTCGCGGAGCTTGGCGACGTCGCTGTGCCCCACGCGCGCGTGCTCCCCGGCCGGCCCGGCTCCGCCGCCCGGCCGTCCGGCCTCCCGCTCCACCGACGGGTCGGCCGGGGTGATGAGCCACCGGGACGCCGGGGTCGCGTAGGCGCTGACCGAGAAGGAGCCGGCCAGCGACTGCCAGATCCCGCCCCCGCCGGCCCGTCGCCCGGCCAGGTCGAGCCGGTAGAGGTCGGTCGCGGCGCGGACCGCCTCGCCGACGTCCCGGGGGAAGGCGAGGCCGACCTCGGGCGCCGGGTCGGCGTCCGCGAGCCCGATCTCGTGCAGCGGCACGGGCCGGCCCAGCTTCTGCCCGATCGCGGCGGCGATCAGGTGCGGCGCGGCACCCTGCGGCACCATCCCCTTGGAGACCCAGCGGGCCACCGAGGTCTTGTCGTAGCGCAGCGTCAGACCGCGCTGTGCCCCGAGGTCGTTGACGCGCCGGGCGAGGCCGGCGTTGCTGATTCCCGCGAGGGCGAGAACGGCGCCGAGCTTCTCGTTCGGCCCGCGTTGCTCCCTGGACATGACGCCACCCCTCGACATCCAGACGGCCGCCGCGACGCCGGGCATAGGCGTGCGGCATTCGTAAACACAGCGTAGTTCGCCGCATCCCCACCGTTAAGGGGCGGAGTTCCGTATGGCGAGATTGTTGTGTGAACAACAGACCGCGAGCGTCCTGCGGCCGGTCCGTGCTCCGGCCGTGTGGCCGTGCGCCCGGCCGTGCGCTCTCGTCGCTCCGGGCCGCGAGGGCTTCCATGGGTGCTGCGTGGGTCGGCCCGTCCGGCCGGGGACGGAACCCTGCCGGGTTCCGGGTCCGGTACCGGTGGGCTGGGGGACACCGCCGCTCCATTCCCCGCGGGCGGCGGACGGCTCCGGGAGGCGGGTCGCCTCCCGGACTGCCGGAGAACCGCACCGCCGGCGCCGGGTGCGGCCCGGGACGCCACCGCCGTTTCCGTGATCCCCTTGGTGACTGACGAGAAGTCAAACCTCTTGTCGTGGGCGAGAATCGGCCGAATCCGCGGACCCCGAAGGCCCTGCCCGGCCCCGCCGGAGCCCCCTTCCGCCGCTCTCCCGCCCGTCACCCGCGCGCCACCGCCCGCTCGCCGCCCCGCCAACTGGCGCATGCCAGGGGCGCATTCGGCTTTGGCGCGCGTGCCCCCGGACCCCGCCCCGTGCGCCGTTGTCATGGCAGCATGGCCCCACCGAAACGGACGTGGAGGCGCCGATGCGATGGCTGGTGGGCTGGAGCAGTGTCGCCGCGGGGTACGCCACGGCGGGAGCGCGCAGCGGAGCGGCGAGCGGAGCCCACGGCGCGTACGACTCCGCCGCCCCGCCCCGGACGGGGCCGTACGCCGAGAGCGGCGGCGACGTCGGGGGGCGCACGGTGCAGCCGGTGGGCGCACAGCTCCTCTGGGGCGACCCCGACCCCCTGTGGGCGGTCGGCGACTGGCGCCCGGACGAGGTGCGGATGGTCTCCCTCGACGACGGGACCCGCCTCGCCGTCCTCGGCTGCTGCGCCGCCGGCGACGACGAACTCCGCCGCGGCCTCGTCACCGCGCGCGGCGGCGCCCTGCGCCACCTCACCGCCTGGCCCGGCAGCTACACCGCCGTCGTGAAGGCCGGCCGCCGGATCACCGTCACCGGCGACCTCGCCGGCGCCCGGCCCGTCTTCCACACACCCTGGGAGCGCGGCACCGCCTACGCCACCGCCGCCCTCCCGCTCGCCGACCTCGTCGAGGCCCAGCTCGACATCGGCCACCTCGCCGCCCTGCTCGCCTGCCCCGAGTCCCCGGAGGCGCTCCGCGACTCCACCCCCTACGAGGGCGTCCGGCGGGTCCCGCCCGGCCACGCGCTGATCCTGCGCGACGGCTCCCGCGAGATCGCCGGGTACGAGACGGTGGCCTCGCTCGCCGTCGCCGCGCCGGAGGCCGAGCCCCGGCAGGCCGTCGAGGCGGTCAGGGACGCGCTGGTGGAGTCCGTCCGGGCCCGGCTCACCGCCCCCCGGCACGCGCCCGAGGCGCCCCCGCCGGACCCCGGCCCCGTCCCCGGGATGGGGCCCGCCGACCGCAGGGCGGCCCGCGGCGAGGGCCCCGCGCCCGGCATCGGCGCCGACCTGTCCGGCGGCAGCGCCTCCGCCACCCTCGCCCTGCTCGCCGCCGGACTGCCCGGCGTGCCCGGCACGCTCATCGGGCACGCCGGCGCCGGGGAGCGGCTGCTCGCGGTCACCTTCAGCGACCTGGCGGCCAAGCCCGGCCCCGGACGCGCGGCCGAGCTGGAGCGGGCCCGCGAGCTGGCGGCGGACCCCCGGCTGCGCCACGTGGTCGTCGCGGCGGGCGAGGAGGCCCTGCCGTACGCAGCCCTGGACGGGCCGCTCACCGACGAGCCCGGACCCGCCCTGGTCACCGCCGAGCGGCACCGCAGGCGGCTCGCGGGAGGCAGCGCCGACCACTTCACCGGCCTGGGCGCCAAGCAGGTCCTGGACGCCCACCCGGCGCGCCTCGCCGACCTCCTGATGGACCGCAGGCGGCGTTCCCTGGTCCGCCCGGTGACCGCCCTCGCCAAGGCGACCGGCCCGTCGGCGGGCGCCTTCCTGGTGCCGGTCACCGTCTACCGCGCGGCGCGCAGGCTCGCCCGCACCCCCTACCGGGCCGGTCTGGAGACCGCCGCCCGGCACGTCCTCGACGCCAACCGGGACCCCGCCGACGCCCACGGCCCGCTGGCGGCCTCGCTCTCCGCGCTCGCCTGGTCCCGGCCGGGGCCGGCGGCCCGCTGGCTCACCGGCGAGGCGCTCGCCGAGGTGTCGGTGCGCCTCAACCGGGCGGCCACCCTGCCCCCGGCCGTCCAGCGCCCCGGGGAGGCACGCGCGCGTGCCGCCCTCGCCCGGGCGGCGGCCGACCTGCGGGTCCTGGAACAGGCCGCCGAGATCCGCGGCCAGCGGCTGCACGCCCCCTTCCTCGACAACCAGGTCGTCCGCGCCTGCCGGGACCTCCCCGAATCGCTCCGGGTCCAGCCCGACGCGCGGGCCGGCGTCCTGCGCACGGTCCTCGCCGACACCGGCATCCGCGACCTGCCGCACGGCTGGGGCGCCCCCTACCCGGCGGTCCCCGCCGGCACCGCCCGCGCGGGCCTGCGCGCCGCGCTCCCGACCCTGCTCGCCCTCTTCGACGCGCCCCTCCTGGCCGACGCGGGCCTCATCGAGGCCGGCACCGTCCGCGAGGCCCTGCGCGCGGCGGCGGACGGCGCCCGGGTCCCCCTCGACGGCCTCGCCGACCTCGTCTCCACCGAGCTCTGGCTCCGCCGCCTCCTCGCCCGCCGGGGCTCCTGCTGGACCGACACCGCCACCCCCCGCGCCCCGCGCGCGGTGCAGGGCCCCCTCGTCCCGGCCTCCCGCTCCCTGCCGGCGCGGTGAGCCGTCCTGGCGAAACGTCACACCAGCCCGCCCGACCGGGTCCTGCCCGCCGACCGGATCCCGCCTGTCCCGCCCGGCCGGCCGGCCCGGCCCGCCCGTCGCCGTCGGCCTGCTCGCCGCCCACTGTCTGCCCGCCGCCCACTGCCTGCCCGCCCCTCCCGCCCTGCCCGACGCCCACTGCCTGCCCCCGCCTGCCCGCCTCGCTCGGCCCGCGCGGTCCTGCTCGGCCCACCCGCCCCGCCCGGTCCTGCTCGCCCCACCCACCCCTCCCGACCCCGCCACCCCGGCGTGACCGCGGGGCACGGCCGGGGAGAGCCATCCGTTCGACCGCGGGGCACGCCCGGGGAGAGCCACCCGCGCGACCGCGGGGCACGGTCAGGGCGCCTGACTCACAGGACCGCGAGGCACGCCCGGGACACCCGACCCGCGTGACCGAAAGGCGCGGCCCGGGGACCCGCCCGGGGAAACCCCGAGGCGTCCCCCGAACCCGGCGGCGAGAATGGGCCGGTGCGGTATCTCCTCCTCGGCACCACCGAGGCCCTCGCCCCCGACGGCACCCCCCTGCCCCTGGGCGGCGCCCGGCTGCGCGCGCTGCTGGCCGCCCTCGCGCTGCGCGGCGGGCGGGCCGTCCCGGTCCGGGAGCTCGTCGACGACGTGTACGGGGACGAACCGCCGCTCGACGCGCCCGCCGCCGTCCAGGCGCTCGTCGCCCGCCTGCGCCGGGCCCTCGGCCGCGAGGCCGTCGAGGCGACGCCCGGACCCGGCTACCGGCTCGCCGCCGGACCGGAGGACATCGACCTGTACGTCTTCGAGCGGCGCGCCGCGGAGGCCGGCGCCCTCCTCGACGCCGGGGACCCCGAGAAGGCCGCCGCGCTCCTGCGGGAAGCCCTCGGGCTCTTCCGCGGCCCCGCCCTCGCCGACCTCCCCGGACCGGCGGGCGTCCGCCCCGAGGCCCAGCGCCTCGCCGCCCGGCGCCGCCGCGTCGAGGCCGACCTCCGGCGCGGCGCCGTCGACGGCCTCGTCCCGGAGCTGACCGGGCTCACCGCCGCCCACCCGTACGACGAGGGCTTCCACGCCCAGCTCGTCCGCGCCCTGCGGGCCGAGGGCCGGCACGCCGACGCGCTCGCCGCCTACGAGACGGCCCGCCGCACCCTGGCGGACGCCCTCGGCACCGACCCCGGTCCCGAACTGACCGCCCTCCACCGGGAACTCCTCGCACCCGCGCCCACGGACCGCCCGGCACCCGCCGCGTACCCCACCCCGCGACGGCCCCCCGGCCCCGGCCCCGGTTCCGGCCTCCGCCCCCCTCCCCGCCCCCACCCCAGTCCCGACCCGGCGCCGGCCCCGGCCCCCACCCCCGCTCCCGTCCCCACCCCCGACGACGGCAACATCCGCCCCCGTCTCACCTCCTTCGTCGGCCGGGAGCCCGAGCTCGCCGCCCTGCGCGAGGACCTGGGGCGGTCCCGGCTCGTCACCCTCACCGGCCCCGGCGGTTCCGGGAAGACGCGGCTCGCCGAGGAGGCCGCCCGGCAGGTCGCCGGAGCCCACGCGTGGATCGCGGAACTCGCGCCGCTCGACGACCCCGGCGCGCTCCCCGGCGCCGTCCTCTCCGCGCTGCGCCTCCGCGAGATCAACCTGATCACCCGTGACGGCGCCCCGCTCCAGGACGACCCCACCGCCCACCTCGTCGAGCACCTCGCCCACCGCCCCGGCCTCCTCCTCGTCCTCGACAACTGCGAGCACGTCGTCGACGCCGCCGCGGCCCTCGCCGAGACGCTCCTCGCCCACTGCCCCGGCCTCCGGGTCCTCGCCACCAGCCGCGAGCCCCTCGGCGTCCCCGGCGAGACCGTCCGCCCGGTCGAACCGCTGCCGCCCGCCCCCGCGCACCGGCTCTTCACCGAGCGGGCCAGGGCCGTCCGCCCCGCCTTCGACGAGGAGTACGCGCACGACGCCGACGCCGATGCCGTCGCCGAGATCTGCCGCCGTCTCGACGGCCTGCCCCTCGCCATCGAACTGGCCGCCGCCCGCCTGCGGCTGCTCACCCCGCGGCAGATCGCCGACCGGCTCGACGACCGCTTTCGCCTCCTCACCTCGGGCGCCCGCACCCTGCTGCCCCGCCAGCAGACCCTCCGCGCGGTCGTCGACTGGTCCTGGGACCTGCTCGACCCGGTCGAGCGGACCCTGCTCCGCCGGGTCTCCGTCTTCACCGGCGGCTGGGACCTCCCCGCGGCGGAGGCCGTGGACACCGGCCGCCCCCCGGAGGCCGACGCCCTCCTCCCCGGCTCACCCGCCGCTTCCGTCGCCGCCCCCCTCGCCACGCTCGAAACACTCGGCGCCCTCGTCGACAAGTCCCTCGTCGTCGCCGCGCCCTCCGACGACGGCGCGATGCGCTACCGCCTCCTGGAGACCATCCACGAGTACGCGGCCGAGCGCGCCGCCGAGACCCCCGCCCTGCTGGCCGCCGCCGAGGCCGCCCACACCGCGCACTTCACGGCCCTCGCCGAGGAGGCCGAGCCCCGGCTCCGCTCCGGCGAGCAGCTGCCCTGGATCGACCGGATCGAGCGGGACCTCGACAACATCCGGGCCGCCCTCCACCGCACCCTCGTCACCGCTCCCGGGCTCTTCGCGCAGGGGGGACCCCCGCCCGACGAGCGCGGCGGACTCCGGCTCGTCTTCGCCATGGGCTGGTTCTGGTGGCTGCGCAACTACCGCGCGGAGGGCCTCGCCTGGACCCGGCGCGCCCTCGCGCTCGGCGAGGACCCGGACGACCCGGCCGATCCCCGGCACTGGCCCCGCATGCACCTGCGGATGCTGTCGTTCTTCCTCTCCATGGAGGACGAGAACACGTACACGGGCGACCTGCGCGAGGACGCCGGGGCGCTCGCGCTCGTCCGCCGGGTCCGGGACGCCTTCGGCGCGGACCCCGGCCCGGAGTCCGCCCGCTTCCCGGGGCTGCTGTGGCCGTTCACGGCGTACCTCACCGAGGAGCCGGCGACGGTCCGCGCCCTCCTCGACTCCGGCATCGAGACCTGCCGGCGGTACGGCGGCGACTGGGAGATCGGCGTCAGCCTGATGTTCCGCACCCACATGGTCGTGGACATGCCCGACGGCATGGACGGCATCGACGAGGACCTGGCCGAACTCCGCGTCCTCGCCCGCCGGGTGGGGGACCGCTGGATGGGGGCCCAGGTCGCCTCGGCCGCCGCCGAGGCCCACATGATGCGGGGCCGCCGGGCGGAGGCCGGGGAGGCGTACGGAGAGGCCCTCGCACTCGCCCGCGAGGTCGGCGCGCACGCGGAGACCCCCTTCCTCATCGCCCGTCTCGCCGAGCTGGCCTACCGCGACGGGGACACCGCCGCCGCCGAACGGGGCCTCGACGAGGCCGCGCGGGAGGCCCGGCGGCACCGCCTCGAGGAGGCCCTCGTCTACGTGGACTTCATGCGTGCCGTCCTCGCCCTCGACCGGGAGGACCCGGTGGGCGCGCGCGCGTGGATCACCTCCACCGGCGCCCACGTCCGCGCCGGCAACCGGCCGCCGCACTTCGTCATCGCCCTGGACGGGTTCGTCGCCCGGATCGACGCCCACGAGGGCGCCGGCCCGGCGGCCGTCGTGGGCGCCGCGCGCGCGTTGCGCGCCGCGCTCGGCGGCCACTGCGCGGACATCGTCGTGATCGGCCTGGGCGAGGGGCTCGCCTTCGCCCTGCACCGGGCCGGCGACGCGGACCGCTGCGCGCGCGTGGCCGCCGCCGTCGGCACCTGGCGGAAGGACGTCCCGCGTTCGGTGCCCGAGCTGCGCGAGGCGGCGGTGCTGGCCGACGCCTGCCGGGCCGCGCTCGGCGAGGAAGGCCTGGCCGCGGCCCGCGCCGCCGGCGCGGGGCTCGGCCCCGAGGAGGTGCTGGCCCTGGTGGAGGCGGAGCCGTACGACTCCGCCGGCACCGCGGGGCCGGTCAGCCGCAGCTGATCCGGGACTCCGCCCAGTCGGCGACGGCGGCCCGCCCGAACGGCGTGTGCTCCTCCACCACGAGCCGGATCGTGGACCGGTCCCCGATGTCCACGTGGACGGGGACCGCCGGATCGCCCGGCCGCAGCACGGGCGAGCGCCAGAGCCGCTCCCCGTCGCCGTACACGGAGAAGCGGACCCCGCCGGGGCCGAGCGGGGCGCTCAGGTCGTCGACGCCGACGCGCGCGTCGTAGGAGGTGCACGGCCGGTTGAGCTCGATGAGCAGCGAGGACGGGGCGTGCACGCTCACGCCGTACGCGTACGAGGTGCCGCCGACGGACATGCCCCGGCGCGGCCACATCCAGGTGCCGTCCTCCAGGACGACCTCGGGCTTCGTGCCGTCGCCGAAGGCGGTGTGGTCCAGCCGGCCGACCTCGTAGACGGCGGGCGCGGGCGACGGCGGGGGAGGTGTCGTCGGCGGCGGGGTGGGACGGGGAGTGGCCTTCGGCCTCGCCGTCGGGGTCGGCGCCGGCGTCGGGGCGGGTTCCGGCGTCGGCTTCGGGGAGGGCTTCGGGGAGGGCTTCGCCACCGGCTCGGGGGGCGGCGTCGGTCTCGGGGTGGGCTTCGGCTTCGGCGGGGGAGGCGCGGTGGTGGGCTCCGGCGCGGGCGCCGGGGGCGGGGTCGGCCGGGGCGAGGGCTTCGCCGCGGGCGCCGGGGGCGCGGCCGGGGCGGCGGGCGTGGCGGTCGTCGGCAGGGGCCGGGGCGCGGCGACGGGCTGCGGGTCGCCGGCCATCGCCCAGACGAGCCCGGCCGCCGCGGCGACGGCCGCGGCGGCGGCGATGCCGGCCTTCGCGGGTGCGCCGAGTCCTTCGGCGAGTGCCCCGCCCGAGGCGGTGCCCGACGTCGTGCCGCCGGTGGCGGCCGCCGCGGCGCCCGCGCCGGCCGCGCCCACCGCGCCGCTGGCGACGATGCCGGCGGCCTTGAGGGAGTAGCCGGCGGCGAACCAGCCGATGACCGCGATCGGCAGCAGCGCCGGGATGCCGGCGTTGACGTGGGCGAGTTCGCCCGCGGCGACCCGGCACTTGGCGCACTCGTCCAGGTGCTTGCGCAGGCCGCGTTCGGCCCGCATCCGCAGTCCGCCGCGCGCGTAGGCGCCGAGCCGGTCGGCGTACCGGGCGCAGTCGCCGCCGGCGGTGAGCGCCTGGCTGACGTGCGCCTGGAGGTAGGCCTGCTTGAGTCCTTCGCGGGCGCGGCTGGCGAGCACGGCGGTGGCGTTGGCGGTGAGGCCGAAGAGGGGGGCGACCTCGCTGGGCGACTCCTCCTCGACGGTGGTGTGCCACAGGACGGCCTGCCAGCGCTCGGGCAGCGAGCGGAAGGCCTGGAGGGCCAGCGACTGTTCGGCCTCCTGCATGGCCCGGACCTCGGCGCCGAGGTCCATGGTGTCCTGGTCGGAGACCTCGGAGGAGCGGGCGGCGTCGGCGGCGAAGACGGCGAAGTCCTCGACGAGGTGCTCGCGCTTCTGGGTCCTGGCCCAGTGGGCGCCGACCCGCCGGACGGTGGTCATCAGGTAGGCGCGGACGGCCTGTTCGGGTCCGGCGCCGCCGCGGACGGCCTGGAGGGTGCGGGCGAAGACCTCGGCGGTGAGGTCGTCGGCGGTGTGCGCGTCCCGGCAGCAGGTCCGGGCGTAGCGGCGCACGGCGTCGGAGTGGCGGCGGAACAGTTCCTCGTAGGCGGAGTCGTCGCCGTCCCGCATGCGCGCGATGAGGTCGGCGTCCGAGGCCGGCAGTTCCCGGGGCGGCGGCAGCACGCCTCCGCCGTCGGCGTCGTTCCCGCCGTCCGCGGTGTCCGCGTCGGCCCCGGCGTCCGGCCCGCCGCCCGTCTCCGGGGACGGACGCGGTACGCCGCCGGTGCCGGCTCCCGGTGCGGTGGCGGGCGCTGCGGCGGATGCGGCGGCGGAGCCCCGCGCGGTTCCGTCGGAGGGGGCCTCGCGCTGCTGCGGCACGCTCGGTCCGGCCGGGCCGAGCGGTGGTCCGGGGAGGCCGCCGGGGCCTTTCTGGCTCGGCACGTGGCGGGCGGGCGGGCCTTCGGCCTCCGTGGCACCGGCACCGCCCAGCGGATCGTCCCGACCCTCACCGCTCATCGCGGAAGCCCCCGTACGCCTGCGCAGACCCGAACACCGGCCAAGACTGCCACACGCCGAGGGCACGTCGAAGCGACGCGTCCACTTACCACTCGTCCGGGGCGACTTCACCCAACCCGGCGTAACCGGTCACGCGTTCGTGTCGTGCTCCGTGGTCCGCACGGCCCAGGGGGACGCGCGGACCGACGGGCGTCGGGCCGCCCGCGCTACCGCGAGCGCAGGCCCTCCAGCAGGATGTCGAGCAGCCGGGCCGAGGCCGCGGCCTGCTGCACGGCGTCCGGCAGCGCCGGCGCCGAGGTGGCGATCACCAGCAGGACGTCCGCCACGGTCACGTCCGTCCGCAGCTCGCCCGCCTCCCGGGCCCGGTCGACCAGCCGGCCGACGACCTCGAGGAGCTCGGCCGCGCCGGCGTCGTCCCGCTCGCCCGCGGGCACCGCCCGGGGAGCCACCACGCGTGCGTCGCCCGGCTCGGCGAGACCCCGCTGGTACGGCACGCGGGCCGGACCCTCGCCCTCGCCGTCCACCGGCGCCTCGTCGACGCCGACCCGCAGCACCTGGGGCGGCAGCAGCCGCCCGGCACCCGAGGCGACCGAGGTGCGCAGGAACCGGGAGAGCGCCGACCACGGCTCCTCCTCCTGCCCGAGCGCGGCACGCGCCTGCTCGGTCAGCCGGGCGGTCTCCTCCTCGGCTATCCGCCTCACCAGCACGTCCTTGCTGGGGAAGCGGCGGTAGACCGTGCCCACGCCGACGCGGGCCCGACGGGCCACGTCCTCCATCGGCGCCCCGTAGCCGAGCTCGCCGAAGACCTCGCGCGCGGCACGCAGCACGTGCTCCAGATTGCGCTGCGCGTCCACCCGCAGCGGCGCCGAACGTCCGCCCGCCACCGGACCGCCCACGACGGTCCCGGTGCCCGCGACGGTGCCGCCGGAGAGCGTGCTCCCGACCACCGGCACGGCGGTCACGGATCCCGCGCCCCGGTCGTCCTGCGTCGCGCCCACCACGGACTGCCAACGAGAATCCTGAATCTGCATAAGCGTTCCCCCGCTCATGATGTCTCCCCCCGGAGACTCCCCGCCCTGATACGGGGCTCCCGGCCGGTGTGCGCCATCGGTCCGCGCGCACGCCGGAACCGACACCCCGACGAACTACGAACATAGTTGAGTCGGGGTCAATTCAGAAGGGGGAGTTCCGTACGGTGCGCCCCCCGATCGGAGCAAGGCGCCGAAGCCACCGGTTTCCCACCCCCTGACCCACCGGCCACGCCCGCCGTGACCTGCGCCGTTGTGCCCCGGCGCACCGCGCGCGCCACCCCGCGCCTCCGCGTCCCTCCGGTCACACAATTCGCCGGGCCTGTGGACAAACACCGGACGGCGATGCCTCATGGGACGGTGACCGAACCTGCGCGCATTCTCGTGGTCGGCGGTGGCTACGTCGGCATGTACACCGCGCTGCGCCTCCAGCGGCAGCTCAGGGCGGAGATCGCCGGCGGTGCCGTCGAGATCGTGGTGGTCACCCCCGACCCGTACATGACGTACCAGCCGTTCCTCCCCGAGGCCGCCGCCGGCTCGCTCTCGCCGCGCCACGTCGTCGTCCCGCTCCGCCGCGTCCTGGACCGCTGCCGCCTCCTCATCGGCGAGGTGGAGTCGATCGACCACGCCAAGCGCGCGGCGATCCTCACCACCCTCGCCACCGACGAGGAGGGCGCGGGCCCGGTCGCCCTCACCTACGACGAACTGGTCCTCGCCCCCGGCTCGGTCTCCCGCACGCTCCCGGTCCCCGGCCTCGCCGAGCACGGCATCGGGTTCAAGACCGTCGAGGAGGCCATCGGCCTGCGCAACCACGTCCTGGAGCAGCTGGACATCGCCTCCTCCACCCGCGACCCCGCCCTCCGCGACGCCGCCCTCACCTTCGTCTTCGTCGGCGGCGGCTACGCGGGCGTGGAGGCGCTCGCCGAGCTGGAGGACATGGCCCGGTACGCCACGCGGTACTACCACAACATCCGGCCCGAGGACCTGCGCTGGGTCCTCGTCGAGGCCGCCGGCCGGATCCTCCCCGAGGTCGGCGACGAGATGGGCCGGTACGCGATCCGCGAGCTGCGCGGCCGCAACGTCGACGTCCGCCTGGACACCCGCCTCGACAGCTGCGAGGACCGGGTCGCCGTCCTCAGCGACGGCACCCGCCTGCCCACCCGCACGGTCGTGTGGACCGCCGGGGTCAAGCCCGCCCCGGTCCTCGCCGCGACCGACCTGCCCCGGGACGGGCGCGGCCGGATCCGCTGCACCGCCCACCTCGCCGTCGACGGCGCCCCCCACGCGTGGGCGGCCGGCGACGCCGCCGCCGTCCCCGACGTCACCGCGAAGGAAGCGGGCGCCCCCTGCGCCCCCAACGCCCAGCACGCCGTCCGCCAGGCCAAGGTCCTCGCCGAGAACCTCGCCGCCTCGCTCCGCGGCCGCCCGCTCAAGGAGTACGCGCACGCGCACGCCGGCTCCGTCGCCTCGCTCGGCCTCCACAAGGGGGTCGCGCACGTGTACGGACGCAAGCTGAAGGGCTACCCGGCCTGGTTCATGCACCGCGTCTACCACCTGAGCCGGATGCCCACGGCCAACCGAAAGGCCCGTGTCCTGGCCGAATGGACCCTCTCCGGCCTCTTCAAACGCGAGGTCGTCTCCCTCGGATCCCTGGAACATCCCCGGGCCGAATTCGAACTGGCGGCCGCGCCCCCGCCGCACGGAACCGGCCCCGCCGGGAACGACGAGGCGTCCTCCTGACATCACTGTCAGTGCACTCGTCCACACTGGACGTGTGACCATAGGTGGGCTCACACCTGCACAGCGTGACTCCGCACGGCACCGACACCACGAGGCATACAGATCCGTGAACTTCACCCGTTGGAGCGCCCGGCTCCCCGGCACGCAGCGCCGCGCGGCGCGGGGGACCGAAGGCTCCGTGCCCGCCGCCCGCGGTGAGTACGGACCGCGCCCGGAGCACCTCGCCGCGGACGCGCACGACCCCGACCACCCCGGCACGTCCGTGGACACCCTGGACACCGACGTCCCCGCCCTGGAGGACTTCTCCGTACGGGACCTCCTCGGCCGCCTCCCCGGCCTCGTCGCCCTCGTGTACGGCCCCGAGCACCGCATCGCGTACGTCAACGAGGCCTACGCCTCCGCCTTCGGCCCCCGCACCCCGGGCGCCACCGTCGCCGCCACCTGCCCGGAGGCCGAGGAGCTCGGCCTGCTGCCCCTCCTCGACCAGGTCCTCCGCAGCGGCAAGCCCCGCACCGTGAAGTCCCGCCGCACCGCCGACGGCGGTTCGTACACGGTCACCTGCCTGCCCGTGGACAGCCCGCACGTCGAAGGCGCCGGCGTCCTCGTCCACGCCGCCGACGTCACCGACCACGCGGTCGCCGCCGAGCGGCTCAGGACCAGCGAGCGCCGCCACCGCGAGACCGCCGTCACCCTCCAGCGCTCCCTCCTCCCGCAGGAGCTGGAGCAGCCCGACGACCTGCGGATCGCCGCCACCTACCAGCCCGGCGTCGCCGACGCGGCCGTCGGCGGGGACTGGTACGACGTGATCACCCTGGGCGCCGGCCGCACCGCGCTCGTCATCGGCGACGTCATGGGCCGCGGGGTCCGCGCCGCCGCCGTCATGGGCCAGCTCCGCACCGCCGTCCGGGCCTACGCGCGCCTGGACCTGCCCCCGCACGAGGTCCTCCAGCTCCTCGACGGCCTCGCCGCCGAGATCGACGCCAGCCAGATCGCCACCTGCGTCTACGCCGTCCACGACCCCAACGAGGGCAAGCTCGTCTACGCCTCCGCCGGCCACCTCCCGATCCTCGTCCGGGACGAGGACGGCACCGTCCGCAAGGCGGGCGACCCCACCGGGCCCCCGCTCGGCACCGGCGGCTGGCTGCACGCCTCCGGCTCCCTCGCGCTGCCCCCCGGCTCCACGGCCGTCCTCTACACCGACGGCCTGGTCGAGCGCCGCCGCGAGGACATCGACGAGGGCGTCGACGCCCTCGCGCGCGCCCTCGCCGGCGCCAGCGGCACCCCCCAGGTGGTCTGCGACCGGCTGCTCCGCGCCCTCGGCGTCACCGCCGAGCACGACGACGACGTCGCCGTCCTCGTCGTCCAGCACCCCGCCCGGGACGGCGCCGACGCCGAGCTCTTCCACAACGCGGCCCTCGAACTCCTCGGCGGCGTCGAGGCCGCCCCCCGCGCGCGTGCCTTCGCCTCCGGGGTCCTCTCCTCCTGGCGCTTCCCCGTCGAGCTCCGCGACCTCGGCGTCCTCGCCACCAGCGAGCTCGTCGCCAACAGCCTCCAGCACGGCACCCCGCCCATGCGGCTGCGGCTGCGCCGCACCGACCGGCGCCTGATCATCGAGGTCACCGACGGGGACGACCACCTGCCGCGCCGCCGCAGGGCGGAAACGGAGGACGAGGCGGGTCGCGGGATCTCCATCATCGCGACGATCGCCTCGTCCTGGGGGAGCCGCCGCACTCCGGGCGGCGGCAAAGCGGTGTGGTGCGAGTTCGCCCTGCCCGGTTAGGCAGCGGCGGCGGTCTCCTTCTCCGGCTGGTGCTGCGCCACGATCCGGGACGGCTTCGCGGCGAGCGACGGCTGGTTCTGCACCGGCGTGAGCTGCTTGCCCAGCCGGACCGCGAGCACCGTGACGAGCAGCGAGAACAGCACGAAGGTCACGATGTACGGCCCGTGCAGCGACGCGCCCATCGGGCCGCCCACCGCGGGGCCGACCGCCAGCGCCAGCTGCTTCACCAGGGCGAAGGCCGAGTTGTACGAGCCCACCATGGACTCCGGCGCCAGATCGGCCACCAGCGGGGCCACGGTCGGCGACAGCATCGCCTCGCCCAGCCCGAAGAGCGCGTACGTGGAGACGAACGCGGCCGTCGCCATCGCCTGGCTGCCGTGGCCGAGGCCCGCGTACCCGGCGATGATCCACGCCAGCGCCCAGATCAGGCCGACGGCGGCGATCACCCGGGTGCGCTTGCGGCGCTCCACGAACCTCAGCACCAGGAACTGCGCCAGCACGATCACGGCCGTGTTGGCGGCCAGTGCGAGGCCGAGCGTCGAGGGGGCGATGCCGGCGGCCTCGGTGCCGTACGCGGCCAGACCCGACTCGAACTGTCCGTAGCAGGCGAAGAAGAGCACGAAGCCGAGGACGCAGAGCTGCACCATCGCCTTGTGGCCGAGCAGCGCCCGGATCCCGCCGCCCTTGCCGTCGGCGGGCCGCGCGCCCTGGAGCGCCGGGGAGCCGGCCATCCGCACGGTGCCGACCACGGCGGCCAGCACCAGGAACATCACGGCCTCGATCGAGAACAGCAGCAGGAAGCTGTCCGGCCGGCCCACGTCGACGAGCTGGCCGCCGATCAGACCGCCGAGACCCAGACCGAGGTTCTGCAGGAAGAACTGGAGGGCGAAGGCGCGGGTCCGGCCCGCGGGCTCCGAGCACCACACGATCATGGTGGCGAGCGCCGGCTGGAGCACCGCCGTCCCCGCACCGAGCAGCGCGGCCGCGCCCACCGCGGCCGGGACGCTCGAAGCGAGCCCCATCCCCACGGCGCCGACCGCGGCCAGCCCCGAGGCGACGAGCAGCACCGGCACGGGGCCGCGCCGGTCGATCGCCCGCCCGCTGAACGGCAGCACCACGAGTGCGGCCATGGCGAAGACGGCCAGCACCACACCCGCGGTCGTCGCGCCCAGATCCCGCACCTGCGCCACGTACACATAGAGGTACGGCACGGTGAAGCCGAGTCCGAACGCGCTCAGCGCGCTGCCTGCCTGAATCCGGCGCATCGCAGCGCCCCTCGCCTCGGTCACACTCACCCACTTCGGTCGCGGGTTCAGCCGTGTACGCCTGAACCCTCAAGACTTCAATCCTAAAGTTCGATCCTTAACAGTACACATAGAAGGACTTCAACGCCAACGAGGAGCGTGGGATACTCGCCCCCATGTCCGACACCCCCGAGCGCCCTGCCCCGCAGGAGCCGACGCTCGACGAGCAGATCGCCGCCTACCAGCGCGAGTACCGCGACCTGGACCCCCAGGTGGAGAAGGTGGTCTCCGCCCTCGGCCGGCTGAACCGCCGGATGAACGTGGCGTACGGTCGCCAGCTCGCCGACCTCGGCATCAGCAACGCCGAGTGGGAGGTCCTCAAGACCCTCGTCCTCTCCGGTGCCCCCTACCGGCTGGGCCCCGGCGAACTGGCGAAGCGCCTCGGCCTCACCCCGGCCGCCATGACCCACCGCATCGACCGCATGGCCGGCGAGGGCCTGGTCACCCGGGACCGCGACGAGAACAACCGCGTCCGCGTGATCGTGGAGCTCACCGACGAGGGCCGTACGAAGTGGCTGGAGGCGATGCGCATGGCCACGGACTTCGAGGAGGAGCTCCTCCAGGACCTGGCGCCGGAGGAACGGGTCGCCCTGGGCGACGCCCTGATCCGCCTGCTGCGCCGGGTGGAGCTGACCCAGCCCGATGCCGGCGGCAGGCTCACGGACCTCGACTGACACGCCCCCGGGCGATCGAGGAGGGGGTTGACACCCCCCTGGGCGACGCGTAGTGTTCTCCGAGTTGTCACGGAGCCGGAACGGTTCTGCGACAGCCATCCCGCCGCGATAGCGGCACCTCAACCCAGCACGATCTCCCTCACGGGATGAATTTCGGCATGCCGAAATTCAATTCGAATGACTCGATTATGAGTCGGACGAAGGAATCCGCTAGGGTTTGAGACGTCGGAACGGCCCAACAGCCGGGAAGACTAATCCCGCTGACTGGGAATCAGACACCGAAAGGATCTGATAGAGTCGGAAACGCCGGAAGGGTCCGGAGCGAAAGCGAAAGGGACCGGAAAGCACCGAGGAAATCGGGTCGGAAAGATCTGATAGAGTCGGAAACGAAGGAAGCGCCCGGAGGGCCCGGAAACGGGAACGAAGGAAGCGTCCGCACCTTGAGAACTCAACAGCGTGCCAAAAATCAACGCCAGATTAGTTGATACCCCGTCCAACCGGTTCCGGTTGGCCGAGGTTCCTTTGAAATACAACACAGCGAGGACGCTGTGGACAGCGGGCCTTATTCCGGCTCGTCTGTCCCGCTCAACGCGAGTGTCACCCGATCACGGGTATACATTCACGGAGAGTTTGATCCTGGCTCAGGACGAACGCTGGCGGCGTGC
>NZ_BMVV01000024.1 GCF_014650895.1 Streptomyces omiyaensis | reverse complement strand
GCGCGACCGCCCCCGCGTACGTACGAGTCGTCGACTCCGCCTGACCGCGGCCGAACCGTACGTGCCGCAAGAACTCGTCCGCCGCCGGCACGGGCACCAGCTGGCCCTCGTCCAGCACGGTCCAGTACCGCTGCCCCGAAGGCATCACCACAGGAAAGGGTCGGAGTCTTCCGAAGATCTGATGAGTCACGCGCCTTCAACGACAACCCCGACATGCACGACACGCCACCGTGAAGCGTCGTACACGGCACCCCACCTGTGGGTGAAGCGACAGTGCACGACGCCCTTACAAACCAGAGAGAACGTCCTGCAGTACACCGCCACCCAGGGCCTGGTCCTGGTGGCCGGCACCCGCGTGCTCGGCATCCGCCTGCACCCGGCCGCCGTCGCCGCCGCCCTCGTCGTGTCCGGGGCGACCCACTTCGCCGCGGACCGCCGCGTCCCCCAGGGCCTCCTGCAGCGCCTCGCCAAGGCGACCGGCAAGGAGCGCTTCTACAAACTGTCGGATTCCGGGATGAACGGGTCTTACTGTCTCGACCAGTCCTGGCACCACTCCTGGGAGACGCTCGCCGCGCTCATCGCCAGCGCGAAGGCCGACCAGCGGTGAGCGCCGACATCCCCGCGGCCGTCACCGCCATCCGCCTCGGCCTGCAGACCCTGCGCGACCACGCCCTGGCCGACACCGCCGACCACCAGGACCTCGCCGACGTCCTGGCCACCCTCTACGACGACCACCACGACCGCCGCGACGACAGCGTGCTCGGCCTCCTCGCCGCCCTGATCACCGACCTCGGCATCCGGATCGGCGACCGGACCGACGAGGACATCGCCGAGACCGTCGACGAGGCCGCCGGGTACGTCCAGGACGCCGCCGGCGGCCGCCTGGAGCGCGCTCGCGCCCTGCTCACCGCTCAGGAGGACCCCGCGTGAGCCTCACCGACCCCCACCTCGCCTACAGCGACTGGTCCGACCGCGGGTACCTGCGCGGACTGCCCCACGGCATCCTCCGCGACTCCCCCGAGATCGCCGCGCTCATCGAGACCCCTCCGGTGGAGGACATCCGCTTCCGCGGCGAGCACCTCACCGTCCACGCGACCACCGAGGAGGCGTACGCGCTGCTGCGGGAAGAGTGGTTCGGCCTCGGCGCCTCGACCTGGGTCCGCTTCCCCTCCCCGGCCGCCGCCCGCGCCTGGACCCACCAGGTCGCCGCCTACTGGCTGTACGACGAGGCCGGAGCCCGCCACGGAGCCGGCTTCGCCAGCTGGGGACACACCGGGTGGGCAGCCGAGCGCAACCTGACCGCCGGCCGCTGGCACGTCGCCGTCGGCACTCACCCCACCGTCACCTACCGCAGCGCCGAGATCGACGACCCCGCGACCGGCTGGCGCTTCCTCGCCGACGTCCTCGACCGGGCCGGATACCCCGCCGAGACCTGGCCCGCCGCCATGCTCCAGGCCCGAGCCGAGGACCTGCCCGCCCCCTCAGAGCAGCCCGAGCCGGACACCGCACCCGAGCCCCCGGCACAGTCGCCCCCGGCAGCCGAGCCCGCCGCCCCCGCGCCCAAGGACCGACTCACCCGGCTGCGCCGCCTTCTCCGCAACCTGCTGGTCATGTTCCGCCGGACCCGTTAGACCCAACATCCCTACGGGTGCCGGTCGGCCGGAATCCGCCCGCGCCGTCACGCCCGCACGACACGATGAGCCCGGGGCCACCGAAACCGGCCCCGGGCTCCCGGGGAGCAAACCATGAGCGACACCAGCACCACCACCGACGGCCCCGCCTACACCACCGAGGCGTACGCCGCCGTCAAGAAGGCCGTCGGCTCCCGCCGGGCCCTGTACGCCCCGAGCGTCCTGGAGCACGCCGCCAAACTGCTCACCGACCTGTGGGCCACCGGCGAGAAGCAGAAAGTTTTACGGCCGTAAAACTCAACCCGCCGACGGTGTGCAGGGAGACGGCATGAGGAAGCCCCCGCGGGCTCGGGACGGAGTTTCGCTGACAACGGCCCAAACCGCGGGGGCTCAGAGACCTCACGGGTCATGCCCGTCAGATGACGGTGCTTGCAGCCGCCCAGCTCACCAGGCCGGCAGCCCCGGCTACGAGGTTTCCGGCGGCTGCCTCAGCAGCTCGGCGGCACCGGCCAGCAGGTCGGCGATCTTCACTCGGTGCTCGTAGGGCGTGGACATCCCGAGATGCGCGGCAAGTCGTTCCTTGGTCCTCGTGTGGGCCAGGTACCTGACTGCGAACCGGCTGAACTGAAGGTCGTCCATGCGGCCGACGGCAACATCCATGACCTTGGCGCCGTCATTCCACTGCAGCAGTTCCTGTCCCGAAGACTCTTGCCGCACGAGCGCCGTCGAAGTCCGTGGCGGCAACGTGAGCGCCTCACCGTCAGTGTTGACCTGCTCCGCGGAAGGCTCTCCTGAAGACAGGCTTCGTTCTTCACTGGTCTCGGGTTCCGCTGCCGGCTCGGCCTCGGAAGCGGACGGTCCTTCCGAGGAGACAGCCGCCCTCTGCTCGGGGAGCGAGGTGCCGGGGTTCTCCGTCTCCGAAGACACCGGCTGGCCTTCCGGGTGAGCGCCTGCAGGTTCCTCGACGGGCGGCTTCTGTTTTACGGCCGTAAAACTTGCCGGGCCTGTAGTTGCCGCAGATCGGGCTCCGGGCTGTCGGGAGGCTTCCTTCGCAGCCTTCCGTGTCTGCGCCTTGGCTGCCTTCTCGGCCTTTCGAGCCTCCCACCAGGCGAGCTGGTTCTCGAAGTCGTTGGGGACATCGCCGTTCTTCACCAGCTTGCCGAGGGTCCTGGCGTCTTCGAGCGGGATGTCCCTGCCGCGCACCATGCTCTGGACTTCGGCGCAGAGGTAGGTGAGGTTAACGCGCTGGGTCACCCAACCGTCGGCGCGCTCGAAGTGCTCGGCGACGGCCCTGTTGGTCCCGAACTCCTTGACCATCGCGAGGATAGCGTTCGCCTCTTCGATGGGGTTGAAGTTCTGACGGTCGACGTTCTCGGAGACGACCGCTTCCATGAAGATCTTGCGGTCTACGGCGATGCCGTCGTCGACGACACAGTGGAGGGCGAGCATGCCCACCTCGGTCGCGGCGCGGAAGCGTCGTTCACCGCTGACGAGGACGTAGTCGACGTCCCCAATCTGTGCAGCGTGTTCGGGCCACAGCTTCAGGTACGCCTGGCGGCTGACGACCGGGCACGGATGGTTCTGACGTCGGGCGAGGCTCTTGCCCAGGTCGAGAAGTTCTTCTGGGGGACCGAAGTCGGTGCGCGGGTTCACCCCGTTCGGGGAGAGCCTCTGGAGTGGGATCTTCAGCAGCCGGCCGTCGGGGCGGGTGTCGGCGACCGGGGCTTCTGCATCGCCGAGGAAGTCGGCGAAGTCGTCATCAATGCCCTTGCCGGCCACTTAGCTCACACCCCACTTCTGGGCGCGGAGCTGGTGCTCAAGGGCCAAAGCGGAGAAGTCCGACTTCGCCTTGGTCGAGGTGTGATTGGAGTCGTACTGGGTGCAGAACTGGCCGCGGATGATGCCGCGGGTGTGGGGCTTGTAGTGGCGCACGGTGGTGTTGTAGAGCTCCCAGTTCCTCGCCTGGGCGAGTTTGCGGGTGCGCTCCATGTCGGCGGCGCTGTCGCGGGGGTCCCAGTCGTTGATGACGACGCCGTAGGGGAGCTGGCGGGGGATGAGGACGCGTTCGACGGTGGTGCGGGTGGGGTTGAACGCGGCGCCGGCGGCGGGGAGGGGGACGATGACGTCGTCGGCTACATCGAGGACGGCGCGAAGGGAGTCGCCGACGGTTCCGTCACCCAGGGGGTCGATAGAGGGGTCGTCGTCGTCCTCACCGTTCAGGGGCATGAAGCCGGGGGTGTCGACGATGATCATGCGGGCCTTGCCGCGGCGCAGGAGGCGCAGCTTGTCCGCGTTGCCGCTGGCGTTGATCACGCGGAAGGGGACCGGGCGGCCAGCGCGGCGTACGGCGTCGGCGTGCTCGATGCTGGTGGCCTGAGGGTCTATCGAGACGACGGCCACGGACGGGTTCTCCGTCTCCTCGGTCTCGCCGAGGATCTCGGCGTAGACCGCGGCGAGGTTGACCGTCATCAGCGACTTGCCAACCCCGCCCTTCCGATTCAAGACAACGGTGATGTGAGGCATGGTGGTTCTCCGATTACTTCCCGAGGGTTCCGGTACTTCGGACTGGGGCATCCTCTCAGACCTGCGCCGTCTCCCCGCACACCGCAGGTGGGTCGAGTTTTACGGCCGTAAAACTCCCTGACGTCTGGCGTCCCGTCTCACAGGAACTTCATGCGCGCTGTCCCGTCGCAACGAACCAAGTTGGCAGACGGTGCAACCGAGCCAGTTCCGGCAGAACCGCCCGGCTGCCCGGTCTCAAGGAACCCTGTCGGTCCTGGACCGCTGACCAGGGGTGACCAGGCTCGTTGAAACGAAACTGTGGTCGTCCTGTTCACGGAGACGAAGAGCGTTACTGACCGAGAGACGGTAATTGATCGTCGACGGGTGACCTTGATCGCCAGGGAGCGTTGAGCCAGGAGTGGCGCGCGTCTTCGCCGGTGCCGCGTCAAGTGTGTTGCAACGGGGAGGTCGCGCATGGGGGAGCGGTTCTCGACGCCGGAGGACGTGCGCGAGCACTGGCGCGACGGAGGCGATGCCTACCGGGTCTCCGAGACCAAGTCCGAAACCGATCAACGCCGCGCGTCCGCGCGATACCGGGCCAGCCGGACCCTCGACGCAGAACTGGTCGGGGAAGCCCTCCTCGTCGCCCGTGTGGAGCGGTCGACCATTCCCACGCCCGATCAGTACCTGTGGGGCGTCTTCCACGCCGGGACCGCGCTGCCTGTCGTGATGATGGAGTCCGGCCAGGTCGCCGAGCAGGCCCGTGAGCTCGCCCGGGCGATCGACGCGTGGCGAGACCCCGAGAGCGGTCAGCCCTTCGACTGGACCAGCGACGGCCTGTCCGACCGGCTCAGGTCGCCCTACGGGCGCGGGATGCTCGACCGGGCCCGTGGCCGCGAGCCGGGGCAGCGCTGGGAGGAGCCGCCGCCGGCCGAGACGGAGGAGTGGGAGACCGACGACGGGCAGACCTATACCTACGGCAGGGTCGACCGGGAGCTGCGCGTCTTCGCGCCCGGCGGCCTGCTGATCGCGCGGGCGGCCAGTCGCTTCGACGTCAGTACCAAGAAGGATGCGTGGATCGGAGAGACGCGCGACGGGCGCCGCCTGGCGGGGAGGTGGGAGCGTCACTTCGTCGAGCACGCGGTCCAGCAGCATCTGATCGCCCAGCGCGAGCCCGCCGATCGTGACGACCTGTGGATCCACTACACCGCCGACCGGGCCATGGTCCATGGCAGCGACCGGTACGACACCGACCTCAAGAAGGTCATGCGGTCGGCCGGGTTCACCTGGTCGGGCCACGCGCAGGCGTACGTCACCGCGAGCACGACCCGGGCGGTGGCCCGGGCGCAGAGCGTCGACCGGCTGGCCCGCGCGCTGTATGAGGAAGGCCGGGCCGTTGAGATCCGGGCGGACGAGGACCGGCTCCGCGGCATCCTCGCTCCCGCTGCCTCCGGGCCCGCCGCCGTCGCGGCCGCGACGGGGCCCGCTTCCCCTTCGGCTCCAGGGCCGGAGCCCACCCCGGCCCTGGAGCCGAAGGACCTCACGGACGAGCTGCTCGCCGCGGAACTGACCCGGCTGACCCGCGAGCGGGACGCGGCCGTGATCGGCGGCATCCGCCGCCGTCGGCTCGACGAGCAGCTGGCCCCACTCGTCGAGGAGAACCGCCGCAGGATCGTCGCCTCGTACGCGGCCCGGCCCGACCCGTCCGGGATGACGGAAGAGGAGCTGACCGCCGAGCGCGAGGAGCTGGCAGAGTCGCTGCGCGGCGACTACGGCAACCACCCGGTGAAGGTGGCCCGGCAGGAGAGGGCCGATCTCCTGGCGGCGGAGAACGGCCGCCGTCTCGCGGCGGATCTCGAAGCGCGGCCGCCGGTCCTCCAGATGACCGACGACGACCTTCGCGCCGAGGGCGAGATCTTGGCCAAGGGCCGCTACGACGTTCCGGCGGGCGCTGCGCGCGATGCCTTCGACGTCCGGCGCGAGGCGGTCGGCGTGGAGATCGCCGACCGGCACCTGAGGACCTGGGAGCCCGCGCAGGTCCCCGTCGGTGAGCTCGACGACATCGAGCTCACCGAAGCGATCGAGACCCTGCGCAGGGAGCGGCTGTACGACTCGGCGTTCGCCGGCCACCACGCCTCGAAGCAGCGCGTCGTGCAAGCCCACGAAGCGCGCCTGCACGTCCTGCGGACCGAGCAGAAGAAGCGCGATGCGACCGCCTTCGAGACCTTACTCAAGACCGACGGTCGGATCCGGCTGGAGAGCCGCTCCTACAACGCCGGTGCGAGCGAGGGCGACGTCCGCGTGTTCATCGATGGCCGCCGCTACGGCGACCTGGTCGAGGGCTACCCCGGCTGGAAGGGCATGGTCGTACTGGGCCGCGGCGCTCAGCACGAGGCGCTGTGGCGCACGGAGGCACTCAGCTGGCTGATCGAGCAGTACGAGGCCTCGCCCGAGACACGCGACACCCGCACCTGGGGCCCCGTGGTCGATGTCGAGCTGCCCCCCTCCCTCGTCGAGCACCTGACCACCCGGGACAGCGAGTACACCGCCACGGATGCGGCCGAGAAGTACCTGCTGGAGCGCATGGCAGACTCCCCGCGCAGCCAGTCGTGGGACGAGACCGGCAAGAAGGTCATGGTCCACGCTCTGGACCTGCCGGAGCGGACCCTGCCGGTGCTGGAACGGATGAGCCGCCGCCTGGTCGCCCAGCTCGACGAGGAACTCGACTCCGACGACCGCAAGGTGAAGGAGCGGGCCAAGCGGGCTCGCCCCAATGTGCTGCGCGGCCTGGACGACATCCGCGAGACAATGCAGGCACGCGGCCTTACGCCGCTGACGGACGCGGCCGCGCCGCAGGACGGGGAGACGAACGGTGAGCGAGTACGCGCAGACAGCCCGCCGGCACTGGACCACGTACCGGCCCCGGGAGCTGGCGCAGATGCCGGACCCGGAGGCGTTCTTCGCGGAGCTGGCGACGGCGGTGCAGGAACGGATCGCGGAGCTGACGCAGGAGCGGATGGCCGAAGCGATGCGGGAGACGGACCACGCCCGGCGGGCGGGGAAGCTGAAGGCCGTGCAGCAGATGGCGAGGGAGCAGGCCCTGCGGGAGATCGTGCTGGTGGAGCCGGAGGAGGAGAGCCGGGACGCGGAGCTGCCCCGGTAGCGGTCCGCTTCCGTCCCGCCTCGCAGGATGACCTGGCGCCGGCGGGGGAGCGGGCCAAGGCGCACGCGAACCTGGCCGCCGTCCGTACGCTCAAGCAGGTCCAGGCCGAGGAGCGCCCGGCCACGCCTGAGGAACAGCAGATCCTCGCCCGCTGGTCCGGCTGGGGCTCGGTGCCCGACGTCTTCGCCGCCCGCCCCCAGCAGGACGACCCCGTCTTCGGCCCGGGCGGCGAGCGGGAAGGCGGCTACGCGGCGGCCGCCGCCCGCTGGGAGGCGCTCTCGGATGTCCGTGACCCGCTGCGCGAGCTCCTGGACGACGCCGAGTGGCGCGCGGCAGCGGCCTCCACTCTCTCCGCCCACTACACGCCGCCCGAGGTCACCGCCGCCCTGTGGCGGGCCCTGGCCGACCTCGGGTTCGACGGCGGGGAGGTGCTGGAGCCCGGCTCCGGCGCGGGCGTCACCTTCGGTACCGCCCCCGACGCGGCCCGGCTGACCGGTGTCGAGATCGATCCCACCAGTGCCGCGATCTCCCGGCTCCTCGCGCCCGGCGTCACGGTGCTGAACGAGTCCTTCGCCGACACCATCGCCCCCGACGGCAGCTTCGACGCGGTGGTCGGCAACGTGCCGTTCGCCCGTCTGACCCTGTTCGACCCCACGCACAACAAGGGCCGTCACCGGATCCACAACCACTTCCTGGTGAAGTCGGTGGCCCTGACCCGGCCCGGCGGCGTGGTCGCCCTGATCACCTCCCGGCACACGATGGACGCCGAGCGGGACGCGGCCCGCCGCGAGCTCTTCGAGAACGCCGACCTGCTGGGCGCGGTCCGCCTGCCGAACAAGGCCTTCGCCCGCTCCGCGGGCACCGACGTGGTCACCGACATCCTGATCCTGCGCCGCCGCGCCGACGGTGAGACACCCGGCGACGCGTCCTGGCTGACCTCCACCCGCTGCGACGTCGGCGGCAACACGCTTCCGGTCAACGACTACTTCACCGCCCACCCCGAGCACGTGCTGGGCACCCTCACCTCCCGTATGGGCGCGCACGGCCCGGAGGTCGCCGTCGACGGCGACCCGGACGTGTCCATGGCCCTGAACACCGCGCTGAGGCAGATCACCGACCGGGCCGTCCTGGACCGGCGCTGGTACCAGCCGCACCCCGACGGCCCGCACCGGCCCCCGCTGCGGCTGCGGCCGGCCGCGACCATGACGGACTTCACCGGCCGCCTGTCGAGGGACGCCGACGGCAAGCTGTGGCAGGCCAGCAGCAACGGCGACCCCGTCGCCATCGACCTGCCCGATGCCGAGCACGCCCAGCTCGCCGCGCTCATCGAGCTCAAGGACCTGGTGCGCGGCCTCAACGACCTCGACCGTCGCGGCACCGACACCGGCCTGGCCGACGCGCAGCGCCGTACGACGAAGGCCGCCTACCAGGCCTACGTCGCCGAGTACGGTGCTCTCACCCGCCCCCGGCAGCAGCAGAACGCCACCGTCCGCGCCGAGGACGGAACCGAAAGCAGTCGGCTGACGGGCTACGGCTACTTCCTCAACGACCCCTCCGCGTACGAGGTCCTGGCGCTGGAGTGGTGGGAGGCGGACACCGAGACCGTCCATGTCTCCCAGGTCCTCGACCGGGCCCCGGCCACCCGCCGCAGCGTGCTCGGGCAGCACACCGACGACCCGCAGCAGGCCCTGACCGCGGTCGTCGCCGAGCGCGGCCACGTCGACCTCGACCACATCGCCTGGATGCTCCAGGTCGAACCCGTCGAGGCCCGCCGGCTCCTGGGGCGGAGCGTGTTCACCGACCCGCTGACCGGCGACCTGGTCCACAGTCCCGACTACCTCTCGGGCGACGTCCGCGCCAAGCTGGCCATCGCCCGGCAGGCCGCCCGCCGAGACCGGGCGTACGAGACCAACGTCGCCGAGCTCGAACGCGTCCAGCCCCGCGACCTCCTGCCCGGCCAGTTCGCCATCCGCCTGGGCGCCGCGTGGATCCCCGACGACATGGTCCAGGACTTCTTCCGGGGCTACCTGGGCGACCCGCACCTGACGATCCAGCACTCCGGCGGCGGGAACTGGCACATTCTCGCCGGCCGAGGCCTCGCCGAGGAGGACAAGATCCGCCACGGCGCGGGCGGCCTGTCCGCCCTCGCCATGGTGGCCAAGGTCCTGAACGGCGGCGCCATGACCGGCCGGCCGGCGGACGACGAGGAAGCCGCCCGCGCCGTGCGGGTGAAGGCGGACGAGTTCCGCGACGCTTTCGAGGCCTGGGCCCTGGACGACTCCCTGCGCGCGGCCCGGATCGCCGAGATCTACAACCAGCGGATGAACGCCCGGGCGGTACGCGACTTCACCGGCTCCGCCCCCTCCCTGGCCGGGCTCGACCCCGACTTCACCCCCTATGACCATCAGCTCGCCTCCGCCGCGCGCATGGCGCACGAACGCTGCCTCGTCCTCGCGCACGTGGTCAGCGCGGGCAAGACCGCGACCATGACCATCGGCATGATGGCCATGCGTAACTCCGGGCAGATCAACAAGCCCATGGTCACGGTGCCGAACTACCTGGTCGAGCAGTGGGAAGACACCGTCCGCAAGCTCTTCCCGACCGCCCGCATCCTGGCCCTGACCAGTGAAGATCTGGCGGACGGCAAGCGGGACCGGATGCTGGAGTACATCCGCTCCAACGACTTCGACCTGATCATCACCTCCCACAGCCTCTTCGACTCCATCCCGCTCTCCCCGGAGTTCCACGAGCTCTACAACAACGACGAAGCCCGCCTGCTGCGCGAGCAGATCACCCGCGAACGCAAGCGCGACGGGAAGTCGATCAGCCTCAAGCAGCTCGAAGAGCGCGGCAAGCAGTTCGAGGAGGAGCTCAAGGCCCGCGCGGCCGCCGTCCGCACCCCCGGACAGGTCTACCTCGACGACCTCGGGATCGACTTCTTCGCGGTCGACGAGTTCCACGAGTACAAAAACCTGGCCGTCCGCTCGAAGATCCCCGGCGCCCGCGTGAAGGGATCCGGCAAGTCCCAGCATGTGCACGAGGCCCTGGAGTGGGCCCGGATGAACAAGCCCACCGGGCCCATCGGCGTGCTGGCCACCGGCACCCCGCTGTCCAACGCGATCGGCGAGCTGCACACGCTCGTGCGGATGGCGAACCCGGACTTGCTGCGCGAGATCGACGCCGAGCCCTTCGACGCCTGGGCAAGCATGTACGGCACCACGGTCGAGCGGATGGAGATGACCACCGACGGCAAGGGCTTCAAGGCCGTCGAGCGCTTCGCCTCCTTCCACAACGTCCCCGCCATGGTGCGGCAGCTGTGGTACCCGCTCGTCGACTACAAGAGCGCCGAGGACCTGGGCCTGAAGCTGCCCTCCGTCAAGGGCGGCGAGCCGGAGCTCATGCTCGTGCCGGCCACCGCCGACCAGCTCCAGCGCATGCAGGAGCTCGGCGAGCGCTACGAGACCTTCCGCAGGGGAGGGGTCGACAAGAGCGTCGACAACCCGCTGGCGATCAACAACGACGCCCGCGTCATCGCCATGGACTCACGGCTGACCGACGCCGATGCCGAGCCCGGCAACAAGCTCGTCGCCCTCGCGGACCGCATCATCGCCAAGCACGAGGAGACCAAGGACAACCGCTACACCTACAGCGCCACCGACCAGCGCCCCCATCCTGTCCCGGGCGCGCTGCAGTTCGTCTTCCTCAACAACGGCACCCCCGGCGGCAAGAACCGCGGCAACTTCAACGCCTACCAGGAACTGAAGGACCTCCTCGTCGCCCGCGGCATGCCCGCCGAGAAGATCGCCTTCATCCACGACGCCGAGCGGGCCGACCAGCGCATCAAGCTCCAGCACAACGCCAACCACGGCGGCATCAATGTCCTGATCGGCTCGACCATGCGCATGGGCAAAGGCCTGAACGCGCAGAACCGTGCGGTCGCGCTGTACCACGTCGACCCGGACTGGCGCCCCTCAGACATGGCCCAGCGCGACGGCCGCATCGTCCGCAACGGCAACCAGAATCCCGAGGTCGAAGTCGTCTGGATGGCGACCGAGGGCACCTTCGACTCCCGCATGTACGGGCTGCTGGCCACCAAGGCCAAGGGCTTCGACCAGCTCTACAAAGCCCGCCTCGACGGCACGGCCGACGAGATCATGGAGGTCGACGACGCCAACCTTCCCTACGAGGAAGCCATGGCGATCATCTCCGGCAACCCCTACCTGATCGAGCAGGAAGAGCTCCGCAAGCAGCTGCGCACGCTGGAGCTCGACCAGCGCAACCGGGCCACCCAGCGGGCGATCATCGGCAAGCGGCTCCGCGAGCTGCATCGCGACATCGAGAACCTGTCGTACGACATCCCGCGGCGGGCCCGCGTACTGCCGCTGCTCGAACCCGTCCTCGGTGACGACTTCCGCATCACCCTCGCCGGAACCGAGTACACCAAGCACAAGAACGCGGCCAAGCCCCTCATGCAGCTGCTGGCCGGAGTGGGGCAGAGCCTGCCGGCCGGCCGCACCACCGCCCCGGACGCGAAGCTGGGACGTCTCGGCGGCCTCGACCTGGTCGCCGTGGCCTATCGCGAGGACGACGGCACCGTCTTCGTCCGCCTCCACCTCGACGGCCTGCCCGGCATCGTCCAGCGCTCCACCCTCGCCGAGCTCGCCGACCTCAAGGGTGAGACGGTCCTGCGACGCCTGGTGAAGACCATCACCGAGGCACCCGAGCGGCAGACCGAGGACGAAGGGAACCTGGCCGCCAAGCGCACCACCCGCGACCAGCTCCTCATCGACCGCGAGCGGCTGCGCGGCCAGGTCCAGGGCCTGGGCCGCGCCCGCGAGCGCAAGAGCCTGGTGGACAGCCTCGTCGCCGCGCAGGCCGCCCTCAACAAGATCGGCAAACCGTCCAAGGATGAACCGGCCGACCTCACCACCAGCCGCCACGAGGCCACTGCCCGCCGCGACGAGCTGCAACAGCGCCTCGATCGCCTCGCCGCCGAACCCGCCCCCGAGTCCTCCAGCGAGGCGGGCGCGATCCTGCGCGACATGGACGACGCCGGCCCCCGGCCCGACCCCGCCTCCTACACACCCGTCCAGGCCGAGGCGGAGGCCGCTCTCCTGCGGGCCCACCTCGCCGTTCACGGCCACGACGCGGAGGTCGCCGCCCGCCTCGCCGCACTCGGCGACACCACCGAACTACCGCTGCCTGCAGCCGCTTCCCTCACCGGCCCGCAGCCCGCCCCTGAACGCCCGCAAACGCCCCTGGAAGACCTGATCGCAGGCTTCGGGGACCGTGTCGCCGTCGGTCACATCGGCGGGCCGCAGACAGCCGCTGAGGCCGCCTCCCGCACGAGCGAGGCCCCGACCGACGAGCCGACCGAAGAACCCATCCCGGACCCCGAGAACCGGGCCGAAGAGCCCGCACCGGCCCCGCCGCCGGCCGAAGACCCCGGCCAGGCCGACAGTGCGCCCGCGCTAGACGACGACCCGTACGGGACGGCCAACCTGTTCGACGAGTTCGGGCTGCCCCGGCCCGATCGTGTCCCCGTTCCGGCCCCGCCGGACAGCCCCTCTCCCGACGAGCCGCAGGAAGAAGCCGTCGGCGTCCCCGAGGGGCAGATGAGGATGGACGACGCCGCACCCGCCGAGCCCGCGGCGGACGAGCAGTACGAGCGGCTCACCAGCGCGGACGGACAACTCACCTTCACCCTCGCCCGGGTCCCCACCGAGACCGTGGAGGGATACCAGCGGCGCTACGAGGAGCTCGTCGCCGCCGTGGAGAACCGCAACGCCCAGACCAGCCAGAGCCGCGAGGAACGCGACCAGGAACAGGCGAAGTGGCAGCGCGGCTACAAGGCCTCCAACGGCCTGGAGCCGTGGCGGCCCGCGCCCGCACTGCGTCTGACCCGTCGCACCGACACCCCCGGTCTCACCCCACAGGAATACGCGCTCGGTTCCTGGGTGACCTGGCAGGACACCGCGACCGGCACACAGGTAACCGGACAGGTCATGGCGCCCGGTGCGTCCAAGGACACCTGGTTCGTCAGCACCGACCGCACGGTCGTGACCGGCGAGTACCACGTGCTCTGGCGCGACGGGAAGAAGTCGACCGGCTACAGCTACAGCATCAACGGGGACACGGCCGACCTGCGGCCCGCCGCCGGGCCGCCCGAGCCGGTGCCGTTCGAGAGCCTGCCGGCCGTCGACGCGATCCCCGCCCGGCCTGTCGCCTCGTACGCCGACCATGTGCCGAAGGAGGGCATGGCCATGGTGCGCGAGCCGGTGCCGGTCTTCGTCGGCCCCGACGAAGACCGCGGCACCGAGGTCGTCTTCCCGGTCACGGCCGACCACATCCCCTTCGTCGTCAAGGTCGGTCAGCACGCCGCCTCCGGCACCCCGCTGTATGCGCTGCGCGTGGAGGTCGACGGCCAGACCATCGCCGAACTGGGGAAGGAGGAGACCCGCGCGGCCGCCGTGGACGAGGCCGTCCGCGTGGCCCGCCGGGCCAGCGAGTTCGCCGCCAAGCCCCTCCACGTCCGAGGCCGCGACCGCCGCCTCGACGTTGCCGAAGACGGCATCTGCGCCCGCTGCAACCGGCAGTTCGACGGCGACACCGAGGAGCAGAAGCTCTACCGGGTCGACGGCGGAGAAGCGACGTGCTCCACGCACATCGCCGTGTCCCTCGACGTCACCGTCGCAGAGGTACAGGGCCTGGGCATCGCCCGCCGTATCTGGGCGGCCCGCACGGCCCCCGAGCCGCAGAGCGATTCCACCCCGGCCCCCGCCGAGGAGCCGCCGTCGCCCGAGCCCGACCCGGACGTGCCCCGCCTCGTCGACCGCGCCACGATCGGGCCCGGCGACCTGGTCACCGTCACCCTGGACGTGCCCGGCGTCGTCGCCATCGGCGACCTGGAGGTGCCCGGTGCCGTCCGCGTCACCGGCTACCTCCACCCGGCCTTCCGCGCCTACCACTCCGGTGCCGTCCTGCTCGACTCGGTCATCCACGACGCCGAGGGCAACGAGGTCGCCACCGGAGCGGACGTCACCGTGCGGCTCCTGCCCTCCCGGATCGAGCTCACCCCGGCCGGACACCGCCCGGACCTTCGGCCCGAGATCCGCACCGCCGGGCAGCTCCGCCTCGGTGACTTCATCGCCGAGGGCGGTACCCGTGGTGAGGTCGTCACCGAGATCCGCTACGCCCACACCACCCGCCCTGCCTCCGGCTTCTCCAGCCGCGACGTCGCCACCGGCACGGCCAACCAGTTCTCCCTGGCCAACAACTTCGAGGTCCTGGTCGTGCCGCGCGAGCGCCGCCGGCCGCAGGACGTGGCCGAGGTCTTCGGCAGGCACCACGGGGCCGCCGACGTGGCCGCGCAGACCCGGCAGACCCACGAGCGGCACATCGCCCTGGAGCAGGAAGCCGCCCGGTTGTGGCCGGACGGCGACGGTCCACAGGACGAACTGCGCGCGCTGCGCCGGGCCGTCGCCGCGATCGAGCCCGAGGCCTCGGCCAGGGAGGCCTACCGGGCCAACGCCGCGGCGACGGCGGCTGCGGCCGCGGCCGCCACCGTGCTGTTCGACGCGGTCGACGACACCATCCGCTACCGCGGGCTCGGTGAACCGCTGCACCGCCTGCGCCAGCACCTCGACGTGCAGATGCACCGACTGCACGCGGATGTCGCCTACCTGACCGAGCGGGCGGCCGCCGAGCCGGCGGCGAACCCGAGCACCGCTGACGAGCCCACCCCGCCCCAGGAAGGTGAAAGTCACCGACTGCGCAACACCGACGTCCACCTCGACGAGCACGCAACCGCCCGGACCAAGACGGTTACAGCCCCGCAAGCAGCTACTGAGTTGGTGGTGGGTCTTTCCGCCAATGAGTTGGAGCAGGCTGCGGAGGTGTACGAGCCGGAGCGAAAGCTGGCGGCGCTGCGGGCGATCGAAGAGGGCGTGGTGCGGTGGTCGTTCCGCACAGGCCTGTACTCGATGGGCAAGGACGCCGAAGCTTCGCCCCGCGATGTCGACTGGGCCTGCGGACACGGCTTGGCCGTCCACGTGGAGTACGGGCGGGGCTATCGGGTGGAACTGACGACACTGGGCCACGGGTGGCTGGTAGCACTGGCTGAGCGCGTGAGCGATACCCAGGGCACTGTGGAGCGCTCCCAACCCGCCGACCTGCCTGCTGCGCCGCAGCTCCGTGAGGCCGTAGAACAGGGCGCGCAGGACCAGCCAGTCGAACGCACCCAGGACGGGGGAGGCGCGGCCTCCCAGGGCACGGGCGAGATGGAACAGCTCGGGTTGTTCGGCGATCCGGTACAGGGCCCAGCGGAGCCAGAGAAGGCCGCGGGCAGCGGGGCCTCGTCTGCTGATGAACCGCTTGCCCAGTCGGTGACGACCAGGGGCGGGGGAGAGGCACAGCTCCAGGCGGCGCTCATCGAGGGCGAGACGATCGCCGCCGTGTCGTTCACCGACCTGCGCGAACCGGCGGCGGGCTGGATTCTGACAACGGCGGGCGGACACACGTTCCGGCTGCGCCCCGTGCCGTCTGTCGGCCCGGATGAGGATCAATGGGAGGCCGGTCACGACGCTGACGGCTCCTACTGGTGGGCCGCGAACCTGGAAGACCGGCCCCTTACCGCCGTGCTGGCGCGAATTCGTGAGGACTCGGCGACCCGTACCCGGTTCGCGTCCCTATGGTCCCGGTACGGGCACCTGACGGAGCAGGCCACCCCGTTCCAGACGACCACGGACCGCGTCCAGCTCGAAGAAGGCGTGTACCTGGTCCGCCGGTTCGGCCGCGTCGGCCTTATCGCGTCGTGCCGGTGGGGCTGGGAGCACCTGACCGACCCGGACGGCGGGCAGGGACACACCGGTGAGGACTGGGCCCGGAAGGGCCCGGATAACCGGCAGTACGTCGCCGAGTGGCAGGTCTGGCATTCCGCCCAGGAGGCCATTCCGAACGCGCGGCTGCGCGTCGTGGCCCAGCTCACGGACGACATGGCCGACACACCGGACGCGTACTGCGATGCGTCGGCGCCGTACGTCGGCAAGTGCAGCTCGAAGCGCTCGGGTGCCCGGTACAGGGTCGCCGTCGACACCGAGCAGGGCAGCGAGCTTGGCCACTACACCGTATGCGCGCGGTGCCTGTCTCACCGCCTCCTGAGCAACGAGGACAGGCGCATCGGGCACCGCGATGTTCAGAGCCTCGTGCAGGCCCTGGCCCAGGGTGATCCGAAGGTGGTCGACCTGCACTGGAGGCAGTGGTCCGACCGGATTGCTGAGCTTGCCGGACAGATGCTGTCGGCCGCGCTGGATGCCGGGGAGACCGCGCCGTGGCCCGCGCAGGCTCTGACGAGCCGGATCCTCGCCGAGGCGTGCGAAGCGGGTGACGACCGCGCCATGCGTCAAACGCGAGCGGAAGTGAAGGCTGCGGGCGGGAACGCGAAGGCGCAGAAGAAGGCGGCGGATAAGGCGTTCGCAGCCCGCCGGGACCGGGCCGCGCTGGTCGCCCGGCGTGGCGCGCCCCGCACGGAAGCGGCGAACGAGGTCGAGCGCGTTGCCGTCGCAATCCTCGGACTCGCCGGCTGGGGGGCGGAGGGCAGCGGCGCGGCGCCGGAGCCTGCCGAGGAGACGCCCGTGGTCGTCGACGTCAATACGCTGACCGTCAGCCCGCTGTACCTCGACGGCGAGCCGTCCTCGTACCAGTTCACCGTCACCGGCCCCGGGCTGACTGTCGGCACGTACGAGATCTCCCACGACGCCCAGGGCAAGGGCGCACGGGGAATCATGTGGCGGGCGAGCTGGCACGGTGTCGAGCCGTCGGGCCGGTGGGACGTGATCGGCATCGGTTCCGGCAAGGGCAAGAACGCGGCCCTGGCGGCCGTCGCTGAGCATGCGGCCAAGGCAGGCGGGGACCTGACCGCCGGGTTCGCCGTCGCCCGCCGCATGCACTACGACGCCGGACTGTGGCTGCTGCCGGACGTCGGAGAGTCGGAGGCAATCGAGTACCACCCCGACGGCTCGTGGACGATCACCGCCGAGACCGGCGTCCCGTACACGGTCCGCTGGGAGTGGCAAGGCCACACCGCCTCCGGTGACTTGGCGCCGCTCCTGATCGAGGACCAGTCGGGGGCCTTGATCGCATCCTGCACCGCCGTCGACGGCTACATGTCCGCATGGGCGCCGATACTCGACCGGCTCCGCCTCCACGCCTCGTCGGTTGCTGACAGGGTGCCGCACGCCACGGCCGTCACCCTCGGCGGCCCGGGCCGAGACTGGGTCGAGGCGTGGTGTGTGTGCGGTTGGACCGAGCGCACCGAGACCGCCACGTACGCCGACCGCGTCCCCGCCGGTGAGGCGCTGGTTCAGGCACACCACTCGCAGACGCCGACAACGGATGCGGCTCCGCAGCCCCTGGCAGTCGTGGTGACGCCGTCGCTGGACGACGCCGCGCAGACCGAAGCCGCTGAGGCACCGTCCGCCGCTGAGCTGCCGGAGCTCGACGTGGTGCTCCTGGACGTGGACGTGCCGCCGCTCGACCCCGCCGAGCCGTACAGCACCGACGAGGAAGCGCAGGCGGACATCGACCGGCTGAGCGAGGCGTTCGCCCGGTGGGACGAGCTGCCCATGGTCCAGCGCTACTACGACACCGACCGGCAGCAGCGATTCGGCGGCCGCGGCGCCCCGACCAACCCGGTGGCCCACCTGGCGGCGGCGTACCAGGAGGCCGCGCAGTCCCTGCGTGACGGCCCGGCGGGCTCGCCGGACGACCTGGTGCGCCAGGTCCACACGGTCGCGGTCTGGAGCGGCGCCCTGGAGACCGTGGTCGGCGAGAACCTGCGCGGTCCGCTGAGTGCCGTACGGGAGGCCGCCACCCTTCTGGCCTCCCGCTCGCAGGCCACGGTGAAGACCTTCGAGGCGGAGCTGGCTGCCCTCACTGCGAACTCCGCAGAACAGGACGCTGTCGGCCTGGAGAGCCCGGCCGCCGAGCCGGAGCCCGCCGAACAGGCGCCCGTGGACGTCGACGACGAGACGGAGGTCCCGGCGAGCAGCACCGAGCCCGGCCCAGGTGCACCGGCCGCCGACACCGACGCGGAGCCGGCAGCGGCCGCGACGGACGGCGTCACGGATGACGGTCCGGCGCCGGAACCCGAGGAAACACCGGAGCCACCGGCCGCCGTCGACGACGCCTCGGAGCACAAGGTCGCGGTGCCCGGCGAGGACACGCAGGCCACGACGAGCCCGGAGCCGGTGGCCACCCCGGACCCCACTCCTGCGCCGGAGCAGGCAGTACGGGCTCCGGACACGGAGGCTGGTGCCGAACAGCAGGGCACGGAGCCTGCCACGCCCGCCGGCCCCGGGGAACCTCAGAGCGGGGAGGGTGCCCTTCCGCAGACGTCCCCCGAGGAAGCGTCCGCGTCGGACGCGAGTGTCGACAGCTTCGACGTCCAAGACCCGCCCGAGCCCCGGCCCTACACCGAGGTCTCCAAGCTGCCCGCCGACGCCGGCTTCGAGCTGCGCTTGTTCGGCATGGACGGGCAGGGCCCGAACCGAGGGGAACTGCTCCACGCCGGCACTACGGTCGCCGTGGTGCGGCCGTCGGCGTCGGGGCGCTGGTTCGCCCGGCTGGCGGGCGACGGACTTCCCGCCGACGTCACCGCGCTGAGCGACTCACCGCAGGAAGCTGCCCACCAAGGGGCGATCCTGTTCGCGGCGCTCACCCAGACGCCCTACGGGCCCCGGCCGGCCGCGGCCACTGCCTCCGGGCCGGTGTCGTGGGGGGACAGGATCCGTCTGGACCTGCGCAACGTGGCGGAGTCCCACCTCGTGACGATCACCAGGGCGGCCGCCCGCGTGCGAGCGGACTACACCCAGATCCCCCAGTTCCGGGAGCTTCAGCGGCGGCTGACCGAGACTGCCCGGGCCTACGCCGACGCCCACAGCTCCGGCCGGATGATCTCCAACCTCGCTTCGCTCCAGGAAGCCGTCGTGGCTTGGAGGGCCGCCCTGCCGCAGGATGCGGCGGCCGACGAGCGGCAGCACCTCGCCTACCCGCTGGCCCACCTCCAGTACGACGTCCAGGGCCAGGCGGAACGCCTCCGGCTGACCCTGGAGGCGGCGCAGGCCGAACGGGCCGCAGCCCAGGAACGCACTGCCGCGCCGAAGGCGCCGGCCGAACCCGTCCCCGACAGCGGCGTGCAGACGGCCCCTCAGGCCCCGGCTGCACGTCCCACCGCCCCGAAGGACTCCGAGATGGCCACACCTCCGCGTACTGAACGGCCCGTGCCCGGGCAGAACGCCCCCGCTGAGGGGCGCCGAGAGATCACCTCGGTCACCCCGCTGCCCCAGTACGCCCAGCACACGGTGCACTTGCGCGGCGATACCGTCGCCGGGTTCACCACCGGCGAGCTCCGCCGCGACGATGTCGTCATCGCCACGGTGCACCGCACCACCGGAGGCCTGTGGTTCGCCCGGATGGACACCCTGGAGATCCCCGACATCACGACCCTGGTCGACACTCCCGAGCAGGCCGCCCTGCACGGAGTGGTGATGCACGCCGTCCTCACCGGCACCCCGCTGGGCGACCCGGTGACGGCGGCTCCCGGGGCTGAGGGCCGGGCACCGGGACAGCAGGTGCAGGACGAGGCGCAGGCCTTCGCCGACCGGCATGCCCGGGCCATCGAGACCGCGGTGCGCCAGGTGACGCCGAACTTCCTCGCCAACCCGCACTATCTCCAGCTGGCCGCCTCGCTGGCGGCCGTGGCCGATGCCGAGGGCCGGGGCCCTCGGCAGATGACCGAGGACCTGCGTGCCGTCGAGGAGGCGGTGAACGCCTGGGGAAACGACCTGCCTCTCACCGCGTACAGCCCGCTTCGGTCGAACATGGCGTTCCCGCTCGCGGAGCTGCTCTACGAGACCCGGCGCCTCCAGGCGAGGGTCGAGGCGACGAGGCAGGCCGTGCAGGCCGCGGACACGGCTGCGGCTGCGGCTGCGGCTGCGGCGCAGCAGAGCAGCGAGAAGACTGCCACGGCTCCCGCAGCTCCGGCCCCTGCGGCCGTGGACTATGCGCAGGGCCCCGGCCTCGTCATCGGCCTGAGGCGCGACGGTGCAGGCGTGAAGGCGAGTTTCTCGGGCATCAGGGGCAACTCTGATTACCCGCTCGCCGGGATCGTGGCCGCTGACGTGCCCAGGCAGGCCCTGGACAGCTCTGTAGACGTGCCCGTGCCGATCCGCCCGGCAGAGCTGGCCGATCGGCTGGTCTCGTCCGAGGAGACGGAGGCCTGGCTCGCCGCACACCTGCCCGGCGGAGCTCTGGCTCCGGCGTGGGAGTCTCCCAAGGTGCGGGCCGCGCTGGTGGAAGCAGTCCGCGATGACTGGCGCGACGCACTGACCCCCTGGGCGGGGGAGGTGGCCGACTGGCTGAAGGCCACCGTCGCAGATCACGATCACCTGATCCGGATGGCACACGAGGCCGCCGACCTCGCCGAGTTCCAGGGCCGGTTCGCGCAGGCCGCCGACTCCCTGGTGAAGGACAGCGGCGATGAGCTGCGGCAGTGGGCCTACCAGCGTCAGCGCGACAGGGTGCTGAACATGGCGGCGCCGGGCGTCTACCGCGTGCTGCGCGACCTTCCGCTGCCCGCCGGTACGGAGGCCCCCGGCCAAGAGGCCGCCACGGTCCAGGCGCCGCAGCCGGCGGCCGCACCGCTGTGGGGTACGGACGAGCTTCCGGTGTCCGGGTATGCCGAGGAGGCCGTCCTCCCGGATGGCGCCCCCGCCGTGCCGCAGGCCTTCGTGGACGCCGTCGCGGCGCTCTTGGAGGCCTGGGACGAGCAGGTGCCGGACGGCGTCACAGCGGCAGAGCTGCGCGAGGAGGTGAGGCCCGACCTTGCCGCCCTTCAGGCCTTCGTCACGGAGGCCGCCGGCGAGGCGCCTGCCGTCGCCCCCGCCGGTCCCCAGCCGGTGCAGGTCCGCGACGAGAACCGGGAAGCCGCGGCCGTCACGAAGGCGTTGCAGGACGCGGACAGCCACGGGGACGCGCTCCAGGAACTGCCGGAATGGCGGCAGATCCAGAGCGTCCGGAGGGCGATGGGACATCTGCTCACGGTCATCAAGGAGCGGGCAGGCGAGCACTTCGACCGTCTGCTCGGCGACCGGCGGGCCGCCGGCTTCCTGAAAGAGGTGTCCGTCCGGGTCTGCGAGGGGATCGCGCGGGTGGCGCAGCGGGCTGCCGACAAGCTCCGCGGCGACGGACCGCGACGAGCCGGGACCGGCGAACGGCGCGGGGCTGAGGCGCTGCTGCGCCTCGGCGATGCCGCGTCGGCGTACAGCGCCCCGCGTGGCGGCCGGGGAACCCCGCCGCCTGCGGAGGCCGGAGTCGGGCGGGAGCGGCAGCTGGACGTTCCGGCCCTGCAAAGGATGGGTGAGGCACTGGCCAGGCCGATGCCAGGCCGGGTGTCGGCAGCCGCCGCCCGCGGCAGGTCGACGACCGTCAGGCGGCCCACGGCGAAGCCCGCTGCCCCCGGCACGGAGCAAGCTGGGCACCTGCGCCGAGGCGGACCCGACCAGCACCAGCAGCGCAAGCCGCAGCGCTGACCCCCGTCCCGCTGTCCCTTCCTCACAGGCACCAAGTGGGAAGGGGCAGCGGGACTGCACCTCGGCCTCGGTGGAGGGATGCCGGAGGCGCCGCCTTGGAGTGGTCAGTCTGGCCAGATAACCCGCGTGCCATGCGCTGACCCCTTCGAGTGGGTGGCCTCGAACTTGCCGTGAGTGTCCCGTCGACCGTGGTGATCGCCCTCCGGCGAACAGGTCGTTACGACTGCGCGTGCTGGTCGTTGGAGGCGTTATGGATACACGTGAAGGTTCTCGGCTCTGCGCGATGTGCGATACCGGCCTCCTCGGCGGCACGGCGTACCTCGTCGACGGCATCTGGAGGAAGGCCCGGCGTGAGCCCGCCCGTTTCCTGATCTGCGAGTCCTGCTATCAGCGGGGGCGCCCGGATCCGGACACGGGTCTGACCCGGGCGGTGTCCACTCGGCAGACGCAGTCCATCGAGTGGCGCGGCCTGGCCGGCCGGGGCGCGGCCCTTCCTCCGCAGGCGTGCGCCGCGGGCTGCGGCATGCTCGTAGTGCGCGGGGCCGAAGCGCTGATGCGGGGGGTGACGTGCTCGCGGGCGTGCCGGACATCCCTCACGCGCACACGTAACGGCGGGCGCGGATCCGGCCTCCCCTGCGGCGCCTGCGGCGAACCCGTGACGGCTGGACGTGCGGATTCTGCGTACTGCAACGCCGCGTGCCGCCAGAAGGCGTACCGCCGCCGGCAATCCCGTCGGCCATCGGCGGTGCAGGAGCTCACCGCCGCAATGGACCCGTTCGTAGCCTCCGCCGCCTGCCTGGACATCTCACAGACCCTCTACCGGGCGCTGTACCGCGTGCAGGCCACACATCTGCGCGGCCACGATCCAGGCGATGCCCTCGCCGCGCTCGCCTCCGTGGACCCCGAGCGGGTCAAGATCCCCGACACCGAGGACGGACTCCGGCTCCGCGCCGCCCTCCGCGGCATCCAGGCAGCTCGAAATCTTCACCCACATCCGTAACGGCTCCGATAACCGGCACGCTCAGCCGTAACAGTCCACTCGTCACCTCCACGGAGATCGGACAGCGAGCCTCCTGGAGGGAGAGCGCCAGTCACCACAGGAACTCACCTCTTAAGAGGTGAGTTCCTGTGGTCGTTCTCGTGACCATTCAGCTCGGCCATCTGATCCTGGTGACTCCCGAACTCCCCGACGGATCAGGGCCCGGCGATGACCCAGGAGATCAGGTACGCGGGCAGGCCGTCGGTGATGCGGAGGACGAGGGTGATTCCGCGGCCGCCGGTCTCATGGGGGAGGAGGTCGATGGCGTAGGTGCGGGTGTGGGGGTCGGTGTCGGGGATGGACCGGGCTCGCGGGGGCAGCGGTTCGGTTTCGAGCTGTCGGCGGACGGTCTCGACGGCGGCCCGCTCGGGCCGGTCGAGGTCGGCGACGGCCTTCTCCGCGGCATCGCTCAAGAAGACGTGCAGGGTCACTGTGCGGCGGCCTCGGCGATCTTGCGGCGGAGCTCGTCCTGGACGTCGGCGGCGGGTCGGCTGAGCTCGGCCATGGCGGCGGGGTCGGTGCGCAGCTGGACGCGGCGGCGGTAGGCCTGGGCGATCTCGCGGACGGGGTCGAGGTCGTCGTCGAGGCGGGCGGCGGCGAGTTCGCGCTCGAAGGCGTCCAGGTCGCCGGGGAAGCCGAAGACACGCAGGGCGGCGCGGATCTCGCCGATGGTGCGCATGGGGGGCAACGTGGCGGGGGTGGGGTGTTCGGGCTGTGCTGTCACGGTGGCCTCCTCGGTGGACGTGGGGCCAGTGTCCTACGGGCCGGTGGCGTCCGGCCAGGGAACGGCGATGCCCCCAGGGCTCGACGACGGGGAGGTCCGGGGCGGGCGGGCCGGCGGGGCGGGGGAGAGGAGAGCTCTCTCGGTGGCGGCGAGTTCCTCCCAGGCGGGGGCCTGGGAGGGCGCGGCGGGGAAGGGGGCGGTGGTCGGTCGTCGGCGCGGGCTTGTCGGCGGCGCGGGGTTCCGGGGCGGCGGACGGCGGTGCCGGGGCAGCGGACGGCGGTGCCGGAGTGGTGCGGGCCGGTCGGCGGGGTGCGGGCGGGGGTGGGGAGGTTTCCGCCTCGGCGGCTACGAGGGCCGCGGCCGCCGGCCGGGGCGCGGGCCGGGGCTAGGTTCTGTCCGGCCGATCTTGGGCTGTGGGAGGATGCCGTTCATGACTTGCATCCGAAGGGGCCGTGCCTCGTAGAACACCAGCTGCGCTTCGGCCACGGGAACGCGGGCGGGGCAGCCACTGGATACGGTATCGAGATGTCCCGGGTCTGTCGGGAGCGGCGAATGCCGCTGTCCGTGCGCTCGAACGGGAGCGGTTGTGTCCGGGCATCGTGGCGGTGGCGCTGAGCGTGTGGTCCGTGCGCGTCCACGGCACGAGGCGCCGGTGGAGGCAATGGGAGGCGGAGTTCACCTGCCTCTGCTGTGGTGAGGATTGGGCCCGGGACAAGCTGCAAGACGCTCTGTTCATGCTCCCGCCAAGGGCCGCCGGCGAACTCCGGGTGCAGGTCGAGCGCCTGGATGCGGTGCTCCTCGGGCGAACGCATCACGAGCCGACGGAAGACCCGGGGCTGGCGTGGTGGCATCGCAGATGCTGACCGTACCCATTTCACCCACTGGTTCGTTGGCTCTTGCGTGACCGGTCGGGGGGATCGACGGCCTTCGTGACGACGCCCGGCGCCGCGGTTTTCGGCAAGGGATCCACGCCCTGCTCAACGACCGGCCGACAACCGGGTGTGCGAGGTGCCGTTCGGGCGTATGCCGGCGGTGGGCGTTCTGCGGGACGGCCCCGGCGCCGAGCGTCAGGGGCCGCCCCGCAGGGGGTCTGTCGTCACCGCAGTCGCACGCAGAGCCGATCGCCGACCCCGCGGAACTCGATGCAGACCTTCGTGTTCGCCGGGTACTGCGGACCGGTCCGGCCATCCCGCCCCCAGGAGGCCTCGACGAAGGTCGCGTCGGAGTCGAGGGCCTTCGCCTTCTTCCAGCCGGTCGCGGCCGTCAGGCGGCCGCCGGGTCGCTGGTACAGCCACCGGGCCTCGTACGTCCTGCGCTGCCCGGTCATCTCCGTCGAGGCGTACACCCAGCCGACGCCGCGCTTCGTCGCCCCCTTCTCGTGCCAGTGCTTGACCACGATGCCCGGCATGCACCGGCCCGGCCCCCGCTTACCGACACGGCAATCGGCCTGACGGTCGTACTCGTACGACGACGTCGCCGGGGCCGGTGCGGCACCGGCCGCCACCAGGAGCAGGGAGAGCGCAGCGGTCGCCGCGGAGTTCCACAGTCGTTTCATGATCAGCCAACCGCCCGGCGCCCACCCCGGAGACGCCCTCGCCGCACAGACCACACGCCCGAGTGAGCCGACCGTCGGACAGGTGTACTGCGAGTCGATGGCCTTCGGCACGACCTGGGCACGAAACGCCGCACGCCTTCCCGTCGAGGCCGCCGGGCCGGACCACCTGCCCCGCCGGCCAGCCGCGGAGGGTTCTCGTCGCCCTCCTGAAAATTTTTTCCGGAGCTCCAGTCATCAAAAAAACTGGTAGGGCTTCCTGGTGGAAAAGGTTGGCCATCGTTCAATTGAGTAAAGGCCAACTTTAATTACTGCTGCTCAGCGACTTGAGTTCCTGGCCCACTCTTCCTGTGCAGGTGGTGGGCCTACCTTCTTTCTCTACCGGAATTGACCACTGACCTGCATCTTCGCGGCTTGCGCTCGTTCTCGGAGGGGGCCTCAGATGCATTATCGTCATTCCCGTTGGGTCCCGAAAGGCGGCGAACCCCACTGCTGCGCCGAAGCTTCCGATGGCGTGGGGCAGCAAGGGGTTCGTCCGGGACCTGGTCAATTCCTAATTTCGAAAGTGAGGAATCGCCATGAGCGGGTCCATGTACGACGGTACCCCCTCCTCCGGCCCGGAGTCCGGCGGGGGCTCGAATGAGGGTGGCCCGGGACCGCTGGTCTCCCTGCGTACCGCGACCGTCCTCCTGGGGGCGACGGCCTCGGGGTTCGCCGCGGGGGGTGCGACTTACCTGGAGTGGCAGACCCCCTACGCCGCCGTGGCCGCCGGCGTGGGGGTCTTCGCGGCCACGGTGAAGTGGCTGAACAAGCACGTCGGTCGCTGATCTGCCGCAGCGGTGAAGAGCCCCGGGACGCTGTCCCGGGGCTCTTCCCGTTCCCGTGGCTCGCCCTCGGTCAGCGGCCGTAGGTGGTCCGGCAGAGGTCGGCGGCGCCCATCGGAGCCTGGATGTCGTGCGCGGCGGCGCAGAGCTCGCGCATCGACGGCGTCTGGGCGCCGGTCGGTTGCTGCTGGCGGTGCGGTGCCGCCGGCTTCGGCGCCGTCGCCTTCCTGGCTGGGACCGTGCTTCCGACCTTCGCCTTCGCCATCGGCTTGGTGATGGTCTTCGGCTTGGCCCGGGGCATGGGCTTCTCGGCGGCTCGGGACCAGGAGTGTGTCCGGCGGGGTGAGGGTCGGACGGATTGGGCCGTGGGCGGGGCGGAGGGCGTTGCGGTGGTGCGAGACGGTCGGGATGTCGTCGTCGGCGACGAGGAGGCCTTGTCGCCGGTGACGGAGGCGAGTTCCTCGCGCGCGGGGGCCGGGGTGAGGACGGGGCCGGTGGGCAGCGGTGACGGGGGCTGGTCGTCTGCGGGCGCGAGGGCGGCGGGCCGGTCTGCCGGTGGGGGCGGCGCGGGGGAGTGGGGGACGGCGACGCAGCCGGTGGTGAGTGCGGCGGTCAGGGCGAGGACGACGGTGGTGCGGCGGATCATGGACCCCACGCTCTCGCAGACGGCGATGGAGCGGGGCGGCGACGCGGACGGGGGCCGCGCGGACGAGTGACCGAGAGCGGCCCGGACATGACTGACCCCCCGCACGGGAGGCGGGGGGTCGGGCGGGACGGCGGGGGTTCGAGCGCGTCCTTGACCAGTCGGCAGCTCTCGCCGTCCCGTCTGGAGCGTACGCGTGGGAGCGGCGGCTGCGGGGACCGCGGGTGGCCGGCCGGGGCGCGGGCCGGGGCTAGAAGGCGAAGAGGTCGCCGGTGGCGAGGGTGAGGTGGCAGTCGGATTCGTACGTCTGCTCCCAGTGGACCGTGTGGCCCGCGGCGGTGCCGCGGGCGGTCGCGGTGACTGCGATGGTGTCGTTGGAGCAGAGGGCGTGCTCGCGGCCGGGGAGCCGGTCGAAGTCTCCGTCGGCGGCGTCGAGGTCGGTGCAGGCGGATGCGCGGTGGGGGCGGCCGGTGCCTTCCCGGCCGGGGCAGTCGAGCCAGATGTTGCCGGTGGTGGAGATGCCGTCGGTGGTGGTGCGGGTGACGGTGAGCCAGACGTGGGCGGTCTGCGTCGGCGAGGGTGCGGAGGCGGTCGCGGTGCCGGCGAGGGCGAGGGCGGCGAGCGCGGCCCCGGCGAGGGTGGTGGTGATCTTCTTCATGCCCGGACCAACGCCTGCGCGGTGGTCGGGTGGCGTCGCCCGATAGGTGCACCCGCGCCGTGCTCGCCGTCCGGTGACGGGCGGGGCGTACACGGACCAGCGGCTCGCGGGGCGCCGCTAGCCCCGAACGCATATGCCATGGGCTGGTGCGTGCACGTCTCTAGCGCACCGCACCAGCCGGTGGCAGTGTGAGCAGTGCGGATCATCCCCCGGATGCGGCACCGCACCGGCCCCGCCCTGCGTCGCCCGCAGGGGCGGGGCCGCCCCTCTCCCTCCCGGCTCCCCACGGGAGGCCAGAGGCGCGCCCACGGCGACTACTCATCGGCCCAGGACGTTGACCAGCTTCTCCGGGTCGAGGATCGGCGCCCCGTCCGGGCCCTTGAGGTGCTGCTCGATCCAGATCGGCCGGTGGTCCCGGCGTGAGGGGTAGTAGTGGTTGCGCCAGTGCCCGCGGACGATCCACCGGTGCCGAAATCCACGGCCGCCGCTCTCGCCGGCCGTGGCCTGCGGGATGGACTGGTGGCGGAGCCGGACGTAGCGCACGGCGGTCAGCAGGGCGGGGTCGATCCGGGCGATGTGCCTGGCCGACGACCGCGGGGCGTTCTCCCGGTCCTCGCGGGCGAGGGTCTGCCCCATCAGCAGCCACGTCACCAGCAGTGCCCGCTCGGCCTGCTCGATGCGGGTCGCGGACCGGAAGTGGTCCTCGACCTCGGCGAGGCTGAGGTCGCTGGTGTCGGCGGGCGCGGCGGCGAGCCAGCCGGGGATCCGGGCGAACGGCAGGCGGCCGCTGAACATGCAGACCAGCGGGTAGGGGTAGTCCCGCCGCGCGGCCCGGACCTCGGCCGGGGTCATGTCCACGATGCCGAGCGCGGGGTCGCCCTTGGCCAGCGCCGTCAGCCACTCCTCGCGGTGCGCCCAGGCGCGGACGTGGACGCCGCCGCCGCGCACGGCCCAGGAGACGGCGACGATGGCGGCGCCGGCGTGGTCGCCGGTGTCGTGGGCGTCGGTGACGGCCTCCTCCCACAGCAGCAGGCCGTGGGTGGCGGGCAGGTCCTCGGGGTGGAGCCGGTAGGCGGGCAGCGCCATACCGGCGGACACTGCGAGGCGGGTCATGTCCGCCGACACGTAGAACAGCTCGGAGATTTTCAGCGCCGTCGCCCAGTCGGCGGCGGCCTTCCGTTCCTGGGCGGCGGTGGCCGGGTCGAAGCCGCGGGACCACACGGCCGGCCCGCCGAGCTCGCCCGGGTCCTGGAGCCACTGCATGAGCTCGGCGCGGATCTCGGGGAGCTGGCGGGCGGGAATCACGGACGCTTTGGGCACGGTGGCTACTCCCCGGTCGTCTCGGTGCGGGTGCCCTGGCCCGGTCGGGCGGCGAGGGCGCGGTGGATGGCCTGCATGGGGATGCGGCTGGTGGTGTGCAGGTGGGCGCGGGTGCCGTGGTGGGACCAGCGGATCAGGTGGTCGCGGCCGGCGGAGTCGGCCGGTGCCCAGCGGGTGAGCAGGAGCTGGAGGATGACGTCCCGCCAGCGGGTGAAGTGGTCGTCGGCGTGCCGCCAGGCGCGGTGGAGTGGCGGGAGCGGTGCCCGGCCGGCGTCGGGGAGCAGGCCGGCGACGGCCCGGGTGAGGGCGGCGGCCTGGTCGGCCGGGGTCTGGCGACTGTGGGGCCGCAGCCGCTCGGCGGCCTCGACGCGGAGCATCGTGTCGGTCCACGGCGCGAGTTCGGCGGCGAGGATCCGCTGGGCACGGGCGAGGGCGTCGGCGGTGGCTGCGGTGATCGGGACCCACGCGATGCGGTGCGCGCCGTCGTACAGGGCGGCCTCGTCGCCCAGGGTGTGCTCCGGGTGGTCGGGGTCGGGCCGCCGGTGGCCGGGGAAGTGCAGGTGCGGGCCGGGCAGCGGCTCGGGGCCGATGCGGACGGGCAGGTGCGGCACGGGCGGTTCGCCGGCGGCCGGGTAGTGGGCGGCGTCGATTTCGGTGGCGGCGTACTCCTCGATCTCCTGCCGGGTGGGCGGCGGCACCTCGGGCAGCTCGCGCTCGACGACGATCCGGTGGTCGTCGCCCGCCGGGGTGTGGCCGGAAACCCGGCTCACGGCGGTCACCCGCACCGCGGTCGGCACCAGGTGCAGCCCCGCGCCGGACCGGAGCCAGTCCTCCCGCTCGGCGCCGAAGGCGCTCGCGGCGGCGCTCAGCCAGTCCTCGCGCCCCGTCAGGACCGTGAGGTCGGCGGCCTGGGCGGCGGCCGCCTCGACGACCTCCTCGACCGTGCGCGGCGGCGCGTCGAACTCCAGCTGGGCGGGCCCGGGCCCGCCCAGGGCCAGGGACCGTTCGGCGTGCACCATCCGCCAGCCGGGCCCGATGCGGACCGCGCTGGTGTAGCCGTATCCGGCGAGCGGAAGGCCGGGGACGTCGCTGCGGGTCCAGCCCGGCATCCCGTCCACGACCGCCCCGGCCCGCACCCGCTCCTCGTAGGCGGCAACGGCCGCCTCCTGCCCGTCGAAGACCGCGGGCGCGGGTGCGGCGGGGCCGCAGCTGCGGACCGTCCAGGTGTCCCCGTCACGGACGAGGTCGACACCCCGGACCGGGGCAGTCGGGCGCCGGTCACGGGCCCTGAGCCGGTAGTGCGTGCTGCGCACGGTGGTCATCGTCTTCTCCTGCGGAATGGGTCGCGGATCTGCGGGCCGTGCGGGATCCGCGGGCCGGGCGGCCCGCAGATCCATGGCGTCAGTCCTTCGTCGGCAGAGCGGCGAGGTCGCCGCGCAGGAGGGCGTCGATGACGGCGAGGGCCTGGACGCGGGTGAGAGCCCGGCAGGCGGCGGCGAGGGCCGGGACGCCCTCGTACTCGTCGTCGAGGTCGTCGACCTCGCCCGCGAGTAGCAGGTGCGGGCTCTCGATCCAGGTGAGGTCGATGACCGTGCCGTTGAGGACGTAGGCGAGGGTCTGCCAGTGCGAGGCCGGAAGCGGGGGAAGGCCGGGCAGCTCGGCGCTGAGGAGCCGCTCCAGGGTGTCGTGCGGGAGCGAACGGTCCGGGGCAGCGGCTTTGCGGGCGCGGGAGATGGCCTGGCTGACGGTCTTCTCGCTGACCCCGAGCTCGGTGGCGATGGCCTTGGGGCCGCCGCGGCCGCGCCGGGCGGCTTCGCCGGCGATGGCGCGGGCCTTGTCGTCGGCCCCGGCGGAACGCTCGCGGGTGCCGTGGTCGATGCGCTGCTCGGCGCGGGCGATGAGGTCGCGGTAGTCGGACACGGTGGGGTGTGCCTTTCAGGTGGGCGGGCCCGGCCGCGCGGTGGGCGCGGCCGGGCGGAGGGGTGTGGGCGGGGTCAGGCGTCGAGCTGTGCAGTGTCGGTGAGCAGGCCGTCCCGAAGCCCGAGGCTCTGTTGATCCGCAACGGCATCCGCGTCCAATCTGCGCCCCGATACCGTGGGCATAGGCCACGGGTGGAGGGGCGGCGGTGCAGCGACTGGGGCGGCGGTTGTGGAACAGCTGGATCATGTGGTGGCTTCGCAGCGTCCTGCCCTGGTGCGAGGACCCGCTGGCCGCGACCGAGCGGCCGGCCGTGCCCCTGGAGGAATTTTTCTGGCGCATGGACTCGGGTCCGAGCACCTGGCGCTCCCCGGAGTGCCGTCACCGTGGCACCCTGGTCGTGTACCGGCCGCTGCCGATGCCCGTCGCCGTGCGGGCGCCGCTGCACGCCATCCAGCTTGCCCACTGCGTTTTCTGCGAAGGCTGGATCTACCGGCGCACCTGGATACCGTGGCCGGGTGAGGCCGGCGGCCACTACCCGGATGTGCGTCCCGACCTTGCTCAGCACCTTCGCCGCCGCATCGTGAGCCGTCGCGCCGAGCAGCTCCTCAACGACGCCGAAGTCCTGTCCTGGGAGCGGGCGCTGACCCGGCTTGCCGCCGAGGCGCCGTACGTCTCCCGGGACTGGCGGCCCGCCCCGGAGGCCATGGCCCGCCTCGCAGGTCAGGCGAGCTGGGACTGGGACGCAGACAACCTGTGGGGGCGGCCGTGACAGCCGGGCGGTCGGTCATCGCCGCGCGGACGCCGGCCGGGCCTCCGATGGGCCAAGCGGGCGCGCCGGCGGACCGGGCCGCTCCTACACTCGACACGGGCACGGTGCCCAGCACGTGATGCCGGTCCGTCGGGGGCATTGCCCGGGCCGATCGGCTCGGCATCGGTGCCGAAGAGGCCGGAAAGCCAGGTGCACTGCCGCATGGTGGACAGTCAGTCGCAGCTTGGGTTCGGGTTCGAGCAGCGAATCCGCGAGGGGAGCACCCTTTCGCTGAGTTCCTTCCTCGACCAGCAGCCCGCTTCCGCCGGGCTGGTGCCCAGGGTCTTCGAGCACGCCGACTTCGCAGGGCGATCCGCGGTGCTCGGCGCGGGGACGTACACCGTGCTCGGCGAGGACCAGGTCGGCGACGACCTCATCAGCTCCGTACGGGTCCCCGCCGGCTGGAAGGTCACGCTCTTCACCGAGCCCGGCCTGAAGGGGAGTTCCCTCGTGCTGACGGCCGACCTCGCCCGCCTCGACGGCGGGTTCGACGACAAGGTGTCCTCGATCAAGGTCGAGAAGGGCTGAGGCCGGACCGCTGCTCGGGCACCACGGCGACCCTGGCCGGGCCCGCCACCAGGTTCACCGCGGCCTCCCGGGGCGGCGCCCGCTACGAGTTGAGGGCGCGGGTCACCCGGCCGTAGGCGCCGGGGAGCGGTGGGTGTACTGCACGCCGGGCGCGGTGGCCTGACATGCCTGGCACAAGGGGCAGCCTCCGGGCCCGAAACGATGGCACGTCGCCCCGCAGCGGGCACAGGCCCCCCGCTGATCGGGCGGGCACAGCTCCGCCGTGAGGTTCTTCGGGAGCGGGCGGAAGGGCGCGGGGGCGGTCATGGCGGCGGCTTTCTGGCGCGAGCGGAGAAGGTGCGGGCGACGGGGGAAGCGGTCCCGCACCCGTTCCCGAAATCCTACGACTGTTCGAGTACCGGACCTGGTGCGCTGCCTCGACCTGAGGTTACGGTCACCCCACCGGCGCAGCACCAGCGCGCCACGCACAGGGAAGGGGCACCGCCATGCACGACAGCGGATGGGGAAACGGCGACGCGGGCTGGGGCGCCACGAGCGACCCGGAGTGGAACCGGCGCCAGCCCGACATCGGCTGGGGCATCGCCGACCCCGAGTGGGGCGCCCACAGCGGCACCGGCAGGATCTGACCCTCCCCGCAGACACGATGCGGCCCGCCCACCCCGGTCAAGGGGCGGGCCGCGGTCTTCCCCGCTACGCCAGCGGCGCACGCCCTTCCCCTGAAGCTCCAGGCGCCACACGCCGCCGCTGGACACGTTCAGGTGCCCCCGCGCTCTGGCCGCACCGCTCCGGGCACTGTGGCGGGAGGGTGCACGAGGCACGCCCCTTCTTCGCAGGACCGAGGCCGCCCACGCGGGCGGGGCGTTCCTCGAGCACCTGCTCCGAAGGGGCGCGGAGAACCTTGGAAAGGGGTGTGTCAGGCGCCTCGCCCGAGTCGGCGTGCACGCTCGTCCACCGCGCTTTGCACCGGGTCGGAGGGGGCGGTCCCTTCCGGGCCGTGCGGAACGGTCAGAGGCCGTGCCGTCGAGCGGGTCTGGATGACGATCTCGTAGGCGCCGACGGGGTACCCGTCCTCGTGCGGCCACAGTCCGACAAGGTCACGATCGCCGTCACGGGTTTCCGCCCAGAACCCAAGGTAGTGGCCTTCGGCATCGGTCTCGTACTCCCAGGTGACGCCGAGGAGCGGCCAGCCTGCCGCGTGCATGCCGAAGGTGGATACGAAGGACTCGACCTCGTCGGCCAGGAACGCCCAGGTCTTCGCCTGCTGCTCGGTGGTCTCGATGCGCCGCACATCGGCGTCGGACTCGACGACCTTGCCGTAGACGCGGCGCGCCATGTACTCAGCGTGTTCCGCCATCTCACGCAGCTCTGCCGGAGACTTCCCGGCGGCCGTCTCGCGTGCCTGGGCGATGACCTGCTGCATCCGGGACGGGCTGGTGTAGGTGCGGGCACCGTCCGGCTGGGTGTGCAGCTTCGCCTCGTGTTCGGCCATCCCGCTCAGGTGCTGTCCGTACTGCGCGGCCAGCTCGTCGGCCGCCCTGGCGTAGATGGCGGCCAGAGCCCGCGGGGATCCGACCGGGCGACCGGACTCGGCCCCGGCCAGGACGTCCTCGTAGTCCTGCCACAGGTGCCAGCGGGTGAGGGAGCCCATCGTGTCGGCCGCGGGATGGTTCCACATTCCGTCGACGTGATTGTGGAACCCGTCGTCCGCCCGGATCGAACCGGCGACGACGGTCCCGACCGGGCGGCCGGCGTGGTCCACGATCGTTGCGGCCAGTTCTTCGGCGCGCGGCAGGGCGGATGCCTCGTCCATGCCGGCGAGGAACTCGACCCGGTAGTGGGCGCGCCAGTAGGTCAGCTCCAGCCCGCGTGGCAAAGAGCCGGGGGAGGAGTCGGCGGCGGCGGGCTGATCTGCCGGGCCCTTGCCGGTCGGCGTGGCCTCGGCGTGCCGGATCGCGGCGCGACGCAGGCTCTGCACGTAGTGCCGGACCTGGGCCTGCTCCCACGGCCCGTACTTCTCGCCGCGGGTGTCGAGGTGCTGGAAGATCCGGGGGTAGTCCGCGTCCAGACGCGCCCGTTCCTCAACCGTGAGGGCGCCGGGGTCGACCGGCGCGTAGGTGCGGGGATGCCCGTGTTCGTCGTCGCCCGCTCCCCCGATCGCCCAGGCGGAGTGCAGGAGATCGCCACTGGTGCGGTGGTAGGGGTGGCGGGTGTAGAGGGCCAGCCGGTGCCAGGCGTCGTCCTCGTCGAGAGCGGAGGTCTTCACCTCGACGACCGCGCTCCAGATCCGGACGTCACGACCGGCCCGCTGCTTCTCCCACGCCTCCAGCTCCCACATCCGGTTCTGGGCGGTGTTCGCCTCCCAGCTCCAGTCGTCACCGGTGTGCTTCGCTGCGCGCCTGCGTTCGTTGGCGACCCCGAGCGCCAGGAGCTCGGCAGGAGACAGCCCGGGCTTTTCGTGGCGGCGGTAGGAGGTGGTGAACTTCTGGCCCTGGCGGGCATCGGTTCGGGCCTTCTTCGAGGCGGTGGTCTGCTTCTTCGGCACGGGATGCTCCGTTCACGGCGACGCCCACGCCTTCGCCGTACGGGAGTGTCCTCGTGACGGGGAAGGATTCACTGCGCGGGCCCCGGGAGACCTTGGCCTGGCCCTGCTGCGTGGGAGCGAGGACGTCCGGCGGGCGGCGGTACGCGACTGGCCGCTGGTGCGGGCACGAGTGTAGGCGATGACCGCGGGCCTGATCAGGCTGCTCCGGCGTGGCGCTGAGGACTACCCCGCGAAGTTTTCTGCACTTCGCCGGGGCCGGTGTGGGGAGATGGACAGGCAGAGCGGCTCCGGAGCTCCCGGGCGACAGCCCTGTCCTGTCCGCCATCCCTCGGGTAGGAGGACCATCGGAAGGAGACCGTCCACGTGAACAGCGATCCGCTCCCGCCCCGGAAGGGAGGCGGCCGACGCCTGGTCGTTCTGCTGCTGGCCGTCGCCGGCGGCGTCGTGGCCGCCCAGAGCCCGGCGTGGGCAAGCGCCATGGGAACGGCAGCCGTCCTCTACACCCTCATGTCCACCGGCAACCCGAACCGCAGGAGCTGACCGTGCCCCGCAAGAAGCCCTCCCGCCTCGAACTCGCGCTCACCGTCGAGGTCGAGAGATACGGGCACACGGTGACGCCCACGCAGCTGGAACGGTGGAGGCAACGACTGTGGCTGCCCAGGACGAAGTACTGGCGCGACTCCGACGGGGCCATCCGGCCCGAGGTCGTGAAACGGACCATCGAGCTGGCCATGCTCTCGGCCCAGGGACGCCGTATCGGCTGGGCCGGATGGGTCTTCTGGGCGATCGACGACACCCCGCAGAGCGCCGCACGCCTGCGGGACGCTCTGCTCGCGGCACTGAAACGGCCTCTGGAACGAGCGGGGGTCGACATCGGGCAGGTACCCGACGGTGATTCCGACGAGGCGTTCGACGCACGAGAACAGATCGCGGCCCGGCTGCTGAGGAACCGGCACTCCCCGCGGCAAGACTTCGACGGAACGCTGCGTGCCGGCGCGGCTGAGGCGGGCTTCGAGCTCCCCCCGTCCCGCTCGGTCCCGAACCTCTTCCACCCAGCCCTGACCGTACCCGGCGCCCGGATGATGGTCGGCGGAGTCGGGGATGTCGGGTTCGAAGGCCTGATGGAGTCCTGGGAGGCCACGTGGCCGGAGGGCACGGAGACGTTCGACCGCGTGCGTGCCGCTCACCGCGAGGCCGCGCTCGCCGGCGTCGATCTGATGGCGCAGTCACCCATGGCGGCCGGGCTGCTCGGCCTGATGCGGGCCGTCGAGCAGGCCGACGACGGATTGCTGTGCTCGGCGGTTCGCGCGTGCACCAAGGCCTCCGGCACGCTGGCGATACTGCTGAGCAAGGCGGTAGGGAACCCGGAGATCGTCCGCCAGCTGATGAACCACGTGATGTGGGATCAGTGGGCCCGCGTCGGCGGCATCGTGCCAGCCGGAGCCGCGGGTGAGGCCGCCATCGCCCTCAGCGCCGTGCAGTACCTCCTGATACCCGGCTGGTCCGACGACCTGTACCGCTACCAGGCCTTCATGGACGGCCTGCTCCACCATTCGCCACAGGTACGCCCTTTCAGCCGCGAAGCCGCCGAAGAAGCCTGACGGGGCGGACCGGACATCCGGCCGTGCGATCGGGAAAGGTTGAGGTCGGTGGGCGGTGTCTGTGGCGGGGACCGGTGGTCGCGGGGGCCTTCGCCGGCCCCCGGACCCCCGCTCCCCCGGCACCGCCCGGCGCGGTCAGGTCGTGGGTGGTGTCTGCCGCTCGCGCCGGTCGGCGCCGGGGCCGGGACTTCGGCTGCGGGCCGAGATCCGACCCCGGGAAGGGGCGAAGGTGGGCGTCAGAGTGGGAGGCAGCCGACGCTGAGGTGCCAGTACGGGCCGCCGTAGGGCCCGAGATGGCGGCCGAGGGTTGTCATCTCGGCGTCGGGCAGGCCAGGCGAGACGATCAGGGAGATGCTGCCGCCGCCGTACCGGGCCAGGGCCGCCCACCGGTGGATACGCGGGTCCGAGGGGATCACGATGCGTGCGGCGCTCTCCTCGCACAGGAGCTGGATCGTCACCCGCCCATCGTTCTCCAGCGTCCAGCGCGCCTGCGAATCGGCGGCACGGGCGACCTCGTCCCGGGGGGCCAGACCGTAGCGAGTGACGAAATCCTTCACCTCCACCTCGTCCACGTCCGGCTCCACGACCAGAACCAGCGCGGCGAGCACCGTGCCGTCGGTCATCGGCAGACCGGTCGGCACGGCCACCACCGGCGGCGTCCCCTCGTACAGCGTGCCGCCTAACTCTCTCGTCACAGTCCGATCCCTTCGGTTGCGTTGTCCTCCCACTTGTCGCCTTCGTCGACGTACTCCCAGAAGACGGGGGAGTTCTTGGCCCAGCCGCCCTGGGTGCGCAGCTTTTCGACGCGCTTGTCCTTGCGGCGGCCGGTGGTGACGAGCCCTCGGCGGGCGGAGTGACCGGTGATCCGCCGTCCCGTCAGGCCCGCGTACTTCGCGGAGCGGGTGAGTGCCCGGCCGCAGCCGTCGGGGGACAGCCGCTTGGTGCTGAGGTTGCCCCACTGGTCGACGCCCAGGAACGCCGGGCCGTCGGGGGCTGCGCCGGCGGCGAGCTTCGCCTCCAGCCATGCGTTCCAGCAGCGGACCGGGCAGGTGTCGAGGTTCTCGCCGTAGGCGACGACCACATCGCGGGCGGGGCGGCCCTTCACGGAGGGGACGTGGACCTCCAGGCCCTCGGCGACGAGCCGGATGTGGCTGTCGTCGAGCTTGCTCATCTCGCCGTTGCGGCCCGCGACGGCGAACCGGAGGGTGTGCAGAGCGCGGTCCCGCAGCCGGGCGAGCTCCGGCACGACCAGGACCCGGGACCGGGAGGCGGCCGGATCCGTAGGCCGCTGCACCTTCACCGGAGCGGTGTTCATCTTCTTCAGGTCGGCCGGAGTGATCGCGGCGGCCTTCCCGCGTCCGCGCTTCTGCCGCTCCTCGTCCAGCTTCAGCGGCTTGAGTGCCTGGGTGGCGGCCGCCCGGGCCTCCTTGGGGACGGTGTAGCCGTACCGGCGAGCCTCCGAGCAGACGCCGGTGACCCGGCGCTCGATCGAGCTCGGAGCGGCTTCCTTGATCTCGTCCAGCCACGTCACGAATCCGACGAAGGTACCGACGTCGATGTCGCTCAGCTGGAGACGGACGCCGGTCTGCTGCTCCAGCCACTGGTGGAACTCGACCCACAGCGCCCAGTCCCGCGCGTATCCGGTCTTCGTCTTGTGCGGCCGGTCGTTGTACAGCTTCTCGGCGGCCTTCTTGTTCATCGCGGCCAGCACGGCGGCCGCCGGGTCGTGCGCGGCGACCTCGCCCGCGCCGTCGACCGGGCCGTCCTCGACGAGCTCAGCCTCCACCACCTCGTCCTCGGCCTCCGGCGCGGGGTCCCCGGCGGGCCGCCCGGATACGGGCAGGACCTCGGCGTCGACCTGCTCGTCTTCCTCCTCCGGCACCCGGACGCGGTCGAGGGAGGCCGGGGTGGGCGGCAGGGACAGGCCCAGGGCGGCGGCGCGCTCCGGGTGGGCTTGCTTGGCGGCGTTGAGCCGGGCCTGCTGCTCCAGGGCGTGCCGGTACTCGGCGTCGAGGAGCTGGTCGGCGACCGTGCGGTAGGCGGTAGCGGGGCCCTGGTTGGACAGGCCGCAGCCGGGGCACACCATCCGGGCGGCCGCCGCCGGGCACGGCGACTCGGTGGCGCAGCGCACGCAGGTGTGGGTGGTGGTCGCGGGCAGGACGTCGGCGAGCGTGATGGCGTGCCGGTGCCCGCACGCCGCGCAGCGCACCCGCGCCGCCACGGTCCAGTCGACGGTGCCGTCGCCGCGCGTCGCGTACTCGGCGGAGTCCGGTTGGGTGACCAGGTCGCACGACGGGCAGCGGGTGAACGGGGAGAACCGGCCGCCCGATGCCGCGGTGCGCGCGAGGATCTCGCTCACGACCGCGTTCCGAGGAACGACGGGGCGGTGAGGGCCGGGCTATCGGCCTGATCGGTGTTCATTGCGGCTGGTGCTCCTTGGTCTCGGTGCTCTGGACGGCCGCTTCGGCGGCCAGTCGGTGGGGGTGCAGGCGCCGTACGAGGGAGCCGCCCGCGAGCTGGTCGGTGAGCCACCAGGCCAGTTCCGCATACGGCGCCCCCGGCTCGGGGACTTCCCGCGCCAGCGTCCGGGCCCAGGCGCGGCGCTCCTTCGGCGCCGGGCCGCGCCGTTTGCGGGGTGTCCCGACCGCCGCGGCGTACAGGCGCACGGCGTCGTCGTCGAGCCCGTGGACGCCGGTCTGCGCGGGAGGCACGAGCCGGGGGTCCGCCCACTCGGCCGGGTCGTCCGCGGCGGGCAGCACGGCGAGCGGGTCGACGCCGCCGACCGCCGCGTTGAAACCGCGCAGGGCGGCGGCGGCCCAGGCGCGGGCGGCCTCGGTGAGCAGCTCCTCCAGGCGCGCGGTGTCGGCGGCGGCCTGCTCGGCGCGCTGCCGGGCGGTGTCCTGCCACAACAGGGCGCGGTCGGCCCGCAGCCGGGCGGCTTCGTCGGGCAGAGCCCGCAGGTACCGCTCGCGCTCCTGGGCGGCGAGCCCGGTGGCGGCGGGCGGCTGCGCCTCGGCCTGCGCCGCCTGGTGCTGGTCGCGGGCTTCCTTCCAGGCGGCGGCCAGTGCCCGGCGGGTGCGGGCGAGGCGTGCGAGCCGCGTGTCCGCCTCGGCCGGCCAGGGCTCGGCCCGGGCGCCGTCGGGGTGGGGCGCGGTCACGTTCGGGTGCGCGGCGGCGTGGGCGGCGTACTGCTGGCGGTAGAAGTCCTTGCCCCGGTCGGTGATGCGGTAGCCGCTGCCGGGCGAGACCGATTCCGCCAGCGGCGGCACGTGCTTTTTGATCAGCACGTTCTCGATGGTCGGGGAGTGGCCCCAGGGCAGGATCCCGCCTCGGGTGTCGGCCCTCCACAGCATGGCCAGGACCTCCCAGGACCGCTCACCGAGCGAGGCCTTGCGCGGCCCGCCGGGGGTGTCGGCGGTTCCTGCCCGCGCCGCCGCCCGTCCGGCGCGGGTCAGCCGTACCTGGTGCATGAACCCGAAGGTCGTCGGGCGCGCATCGCGTTCGAGCAGTCCGCGGGCGGCCAGGGCCGCGACGGTCGAGCCGTTGCCCTGGTTGTCCCAGCCCCTGCTCGCCAGCCGCTCCTGCATCAGGGTCCAGCCGAACGCCCGGCGGTCGCCGGGCTCGTGCGCGAAGTCGATGGTCCGCCATTCCGAAGCGGGCCGGTCGTCCCACTCCCCGCGGGCAGCGCTCCGCCGGCGGCTTGTTTCGGCCCCCTGGTCGAGCTCGAAGACAACGGCCAGCGTGCCCTGCTGGCGGTCGTTCAGCTCCCGCCACGCCTCCAGCGCTTTGCCCGCTGCCATCAGCCCTCCTCGCCGGCCGTGCCATCACTCTGCTCGGCGGCGGCCGCGTCCAGCTCCGCCGCCACCCACTTCGCCGCCGCGGTGACGGAGGTGAACGGCTTCTCGCCGCTGTTCTTCGCCCACGTCGCGTAGCCGTAGCCGGACAGGCCCCGGGCGGGCGGGCGGAAGTCGGGGCCGACGCCCGCGTGCCAGACGGTGGCGCCGCGCTTGCCCCGCCCCTCGCTGATGAAGCCGACGATGTCCTCCTCCGCCAGCCGGTCGGCCTTCGTGCGGGAGCACAGGTACGCGCCGGGCGAGTCGTACCCCCGCAGGTCGAGCAGCGGCGGGCCGGGGTAGAGCCACAGCCCGGCCACCCGCTTCGGTGGCTGCCCATACCCGGTCCGCACCGTGCTGGTCGTCTCGACACGGTGCTCCTCCCCGCTGATCAGGTGCACCGTGCCGCACGAGCGGCACAGCACCCGCACGGCGATCCGGTCGTAGTGGTCGCGGTGGCCGCAGTCCTCGTTGGGGCAGGAGTGCTCGGGGCCGCTCCTGCGGGAGCGCCGCTTGTCGAAGACGGTCTGCTGGTCGATCTCCCAGGCGGGCTTGGCGCAGTCCGGCCCGTGGGTGAACGGGTGCCACTCCAGGTGGGCGGCGAGGGCGTCGGTACTGCTCATCGGGGCACCTCCGTGACGGGGTTGGGCAGGGGCTGGGCCAGCACCCACGCGCGGGCGACGGGGACGTTCAGCGGCATCGGTCAGTCCCCCGTTCGGGTGGAGGCGGCCCTGGCGAGGGCGGCGAGGTGATCGAAGTCGGCGTCGGTGAGCGGGCCTCCGTCGGGGCGGGCGTACTCGATTGTCGCGCGCGGTCGGCTTCGCACTGGGAACAGCTCAAGTTGGCTGGGGCGCACGGGAGTTGCAGTCGGGTTCACGCGCGCCTCTCCATGGCCTTCACGGCCGCCCGCATGCCCACGCGCTCCCGCTCGGCGGCTTCTTCCTCCGAACGGTCGGTGAACTCGGTAGAGCGCCAGCGGTTCGTGTCGTGCCCGGCCTCGCCCTGCCACGGCACGGCCGCCTTCACGAGCACGCTCCACGCGCACTTCAGCCGGTGCAACTCCTTCAGGTCGGCCTGCTTCCCGTACGCGCCGAAGTGCTCGTCGTCCAGGATGAAGTCCAGTGCCTTCCGGGCGTCCCACGCGGACTGCCGGACGAGGCCGCGCACGGTGCTGGCCATCCGGTGCTCGGCCGTCTCGGGTGGGTGGGCGGCGCGCTGCGCTTCGGCGTGGGAGTCGAGGAATGTCTCGATCGCGTCCACGTCCGCGTGGGTGATGTCGACGGTGTACCTGAGCTGCTGGTCCTGCTGCATCAGTGGTCGGTCCCTTCGGGGTTGCGGGGCGCGGCGGCGCAGCGGCGGGCGGCAGCGAGGGCGTCCTGCTCGGTGTACCGGTAGGGGCTGGAGCCGGTGAGGGAGGGGTGCTGCCAGCTGCTGCCGTCCCAGTGCCAGCCCTGGGTGCTGCCCTCGAACACGCCCCAGGACTCGGGGTGTTCGGCGCTGCGGGCGACGACGATGTCCTCGGCGGCGCCGTCGCGGGCCCGGGGGATGCGGTACTCGAAGACGGCGGGCTCCGCCGTCTCGTCCGGGCTTGCCGGCGCCTCTTCCTCGGTGTCGACGACCTCGCGGTACACCCAGCGCTCGTGGTCGAACCCCTCGACTCCCTTCCACTCTCTGGCGATGTTCACGAGGTCACCCCAGCTCCGCTGGATCGTGTGAGCGCGTTCGAGGTCCCAGTCGGGCCTCTCCTTCGCGTGGGCGATGGCCTCCTCGCCCAGCCGGTACTGGACGTTGTGGCTCACTACGTTGATCGCCGTGCGCAGGGCGTAGTGCGTGCGGTATGCCTGTTCGCTGGAGCCGATGTCGCTTTCGGGCATCTGAGCCCGCAGGAAGCTGACGAGCGAGTCCACATCGTTGAGGGTGACGTCTACCGTCCACCGCAACTTTTTAGCTTCGGACACTTCAGGACTGTCCTCTCGCTGGGCCGGTCCGGAGTGACCTGGCGTCAGGTCCGGTTTGTCGGCTCGGATATCGCACATTATCCGAGCCGATACGGACCGTGCCACTCCCGTCACTCGGACGAGTGCAGAAATCCGCCAATGTTCTCCCCGGTCTAGACGGAGGGATCCCCCGCGGTGCATGCTCCATGGAGAACGGGGAGAACCGGGCAAGAATCCGACGGAGGGATCCTGTGGAGATCATCATCAAGGGCGCGACCGAGGAGTTCGCCGAGAAGGTCATCCTCCTCGCCGCCCAGGAGAACGCGAAGCTGTCCGTCACCACCGTGCAGCCGGGCTGGACCGCCGACCGCGCCGAGCGCTACCTCCGCGACCTGACCGCCGGCGCGCGCCGGATGGCCGAGATGGTCATCGTGGAGGGCGACGGCTACCTCGACGCCGACCACCTCCGCCGCGTCGTCGGCGCCCTCAACGGCCCCGCCAACTCCCTGAAGCGGGCCGTCGACCGCGGCATCCGCAAGGGCTGGCTGCCGGAGGGGACCCCGGCGGCCATCTCGCCCGTCGCCGACCCCAACAACCCCTCCTGGCACCAGAACATCGCCTACCGGATGGACCAGGAGCTCGTCCCCGTCTTCCGCGAGGCGCTGCTCCGGATCAACGGCGCCCCGCCGGCGGCCGACTCCTGACTCACGGGCCGTGCACCGGTCCCTCCCCTCCTTCCCCCCTCATGCCTCAAGAGGAGTCGACACACATGGAAACCCTGGAAGCGGTCCTCTGGGCGCTCAAGGCGCTGCTCACCCTGGCCATTGCGTACGCCCTCGTCAAGAGGAATGCCGAGCGGATCACCTCCGGCACCATGGGCGGACGGACCGCGGCGATCGCCCTCGCTGAGATGGTCGCCGCGCTCGGCTTCATCTGGATCCTCTGGGTGGCCCTGCGCTGACCCGGCCCCCCTTCCCCGCCATGGCGCTTGCCCCGACGGTCGCGGTGGCCGCCGCGCTCCAGCGGCTGGCCGAGGACGACGACCACAACAACGGCACGGACAGCGACCCGCAGGTCGCGCCGGAGAACACCGGAAAGGCACAAGGATGAACGACTTCATGGGGAACAACCGGCCGCAGCTGGAACCCCGCCCTCTCTTCGTCGCCGTCGGGCCCGCCGGTTCGGGCAAGTCGACCGCCGCCGCCCGGTTCCCGGTAGACGTCGTGGTGTGCCTGGACGAGCTGCGCCGGGAGATCAGCGGGGGCAACCCGGGCGACCAGTCGATGACCCCGGTCGCCGTCGCCTGGCAGCACAACCTGCTGAACGAGCACCTGGCCGCCGGCCGCAGCGTGTTCGTCGACAGCACGAACGTAGAGCCGCACGTCCGCGCGGGCCTCCTGGACCATGCCCGTCGCCACGGGCGTCCGGCCTTCGCCCTGCGCTTCCCGGTCGACCTCGACACCTGCCTGGCCCGCAACGCGCAGCGGTCGGACGACCGCCGTGTCCCCGAGGCCACGCTGCGCTGGCAGCACGGCCTTGCCCGAGAGGCCACTGCGGAGGCCCTGCTCCGGGAGGGCTTCGCCGAGGTGCACGACCTGCCCGACATCGACCCCACATCGACAGCCGCCACCATGTCCATGGACGACGCTCTGGCCCCCGAGCGGATCGCGGATGCCGTCGCCGCACTGCGCAGGGCCCAGCAGGGCGACCCGGAGGCGTACGAGGACCTCGGCAGCTACTTCCCGGAGTACGAGGGCCTGGTGATGCAGACCGATCACGTCCGCTACCTCAAACTCGCCGCCCGCGCCGGTCTGGAGGCCACGCACCTCCTGATCATGCACATCGAGGCCGACACGTGGGGGGCGTCGGTGGACACCTACACCTCCGACCTCGGCAGGCCCCTCGCGTCCGTGAACCTCGGGGACTACCCCAGCAGGACCGAGGCGGTCCGGGAGACGGTGCGCGCCGCGACGGACAACGGATGGATGCTCGCCCCCGAGCACGAGTGGACCGACTACGACTGCGGCGGCGGGGAGATCCACATCCCGATCTACCCGCGGCCGGTCTCCGGGTGAGCGCGGCCGCCGGCGCGCCCGTGCCTGGACCGGGCGGGGCGGTACGCGTAAACGGTGCCCGGCGGGCCACCGCGCCGGCCCGGGGCTCCTCCTCACAACGAGGGGGCTCCCGTGCCGCAGCGCCTCAGTGATCCGTAAGAAACTGCCGAGGACCTGTCCGGCCAACACGGGAGAGAACCGTCCCGGCATGTCCCCCGTCCACCACAATGATCAGCGTCTTTGAGGAGGCCTGCATGACCACACCCAGCAACGGAATCTCCATCACGCACGCGTTGGAGCCGCATGACTGGTCCAACGAGGAGACGGCCGCGTACGAGGCCGCGATCGAGGCGGTGAACGGCGCGGTCGGCGCCTACAGCGCCCGCATCGCCGCCGAGGAGGCCAAGCCGCACCCCGACCAGGCGGTCATCAAGGAGGCGCGCGCCGCCCAGGCCCGGCTCGCCCGCGAGCGCGAGGAGCTGCGCTCCAGCGACCGGGAGCAGATCGCCAACGCCCGGAACCACTACGCGCGGCTCGCCCGCGAGGTCCGGGAGGGAACCGCGTGATCGACCCGGCCGAAGTCGAGCGCTACCGGTTACCGGAGGCGGAGAACCAGCGGATCTTCCGCGAGCGGATCGTCCCCGACCTCCTGGAGGGACGCACGCCGCAGGAGACACCCACCGTGGTCTTCCTCGTCGGCCAGCCCGGCGCCGGCAAGAGCAAGGTGACGGAGATGGTCGCGACCGCCCTCAACCGGCACGGCGGGTTCGCGGACATCGACAGCGACCTCTACAAGCCCTACCACCCGGCCTACGACGAGCTGATGGCGCAGGACGACACCCTCATGGCCGCCTACACCCGGGCCGACGGGCGGGCCTGGATGGCCCAGGCCGAGGAGTACGTCCGCTCCCACGGGCTCCACGCGATCATCCAGGAGACCTCGCAGAACGCGCAGGCCGTGGAGGACAAGATGCGGGCCTACCGGCAGTCCGGCGCCCGGATCGAGGGCCTGTTCATGGGTGTGCCGAAGGCGCTCAGCGACCAGGGGATCGTCAACCGGTACTTCGAGCAGCTCGCCGACCGCGGGCAGGGACGCCTCACCGTCCAGGCCAACGCCGACGAGTCCTTCGAGGGCACCCTCGACCTGGCCGACCGCGTCGACCGAGGCGCCCTGGTCGACCTGGCGAGCGTCTACCGCCGCGGCGAGAGCAAGCCCCGCTACACCAACAGCCTGGACGGCACCGGGCAGTGGACGGCCCCGCCGGCCCTGCGGGACGCGGTCGAGACCGAACGTACCCGCCCTCTTGCCGCCGCGGAGAGCACCGGCTTCGTCGAGACCCAGCTGCGGCTGCGCGAGGCCAGCCGCGGGCTCGGCGGGGAGTGGCCGGAGCGGATGGCCCGGATCGAGCAGAGCGCGGCCCCGATCCTGCTGCCCGCCGACGCCCAGCGCCTCACCCCGCCGGCGGCCCGGCCGTCCGCCGCGGCCGCCCGGTCCCGCAGCACCACCGCCGCCCGAAAGCCGGGCCAGGCTAAGCGCGGTCCGGCCCAGGACCCCGGCTCCAGGCAACAGCCGCACCAGCACCGGTCAGACGGGCCCGAGACCGGGCGCGGACGAAGCCGGTGACTCCAACGCTGGCGCTTTCGGCAGTGGGCCCGGCCTGGACGGCCGGGCCCACTGCTTTTCACGAACCTGAGCTCCCCGCCGATAAGTCACCCATCCGGACGTATATTTTTCAGCAATCACTCATCCGCGCACTTCCACTCGGATAGGCTTCAGTTCCTGCATACCCCGAGTTTACGGACGGACTTGTGCTGCCTTTCATAGTGGCGGCCCGGAGGAACCACCCCCCGGCCCGCCGCTACGAGGGACCGCGCGGTGCGGCCCTCTTGAGGGGGAAGGAGACAGCTCATGTCTTCCGCGCAGGATGGTGGCGGTGGCGGAGACCGGCGGAAGCGGGTCAAAGCCCTTGTCGTGCAGGCCCTGAAGCTGTTCGGCCCGTACGTACCGCTGCTCGTCTTCTTCCTGGAGAAGACGATGTAACACCGTCCGGGCCCGTCGGAAGCGAGCCCGGACGGCGGTCGAGGCCCGTCGCGAAAGATTGCGTCGGGCCTCGGCTGCTTACATTCGGAGGACCGGCAATCTAGTTTGCTGCGGCGGAATATTCAATTGAGCTGCAACCTAGCGTACTAATCAGTGCGCTAAGCGGTGCCACTAATGTACACATCGAAAGCTCAATAAGCAGCACGCTCTAACAATCGCAGCACCATAAATGTTGCCCGTATGGCCCCGATTTGGGGTCATACGGCACATGTTCTCGGCGGCTACAGGGGCTCTACCGACCCATGCCCTGGCGGCGCTGCGGGTCAGGACCGGCTGCTCGCGGTGCAGCCCCGTGGCGCGGAGTGCCGACCGGCCCTCGGGCCGCGGTGGTGGACCGGCTGCGTGCGACGACGGCGCGCACCGAGGGCGCCGCCGCCGGCCAGAGCGTTCCCAGGGAACGCTGCACCGCTGCCTCGGCCGCCGGGTGGACCAGCGGGCGGGCGAGCTCGGCGATCGCCCCCAACTCGCGTCGGGCCGCCTCCCGCATCTCGGGCGGCAGAGCCTCGATCCGTTGAAGCGTCCGGCTCGTCCCGGAGGCGAACACGCGCGTCTCCTGCTCGGTCCAGGTCCTGTTCCGCTCCCCCGTCACGGCCTCCGGGGTGCCCGGTTCCTTCAGCCACCGGCCGTCGACGGTCAGGTGGTTGCTGTAGACGACGCTCGCGTCGCGGCGCACGACGAACACCGCGTTGGCCAGGAGCTCGGCGTCCAGGCGGCCGGTCGCCCGTACGACTCCCTGGTAGCAGGCGTCGTGGATGTCACGGTCGATCATCCGGCCCTGGCCGAAGGCCTCGACCTGCTGGAGGTAGCGGTCCAGAGCGCCCCACCGGCTGACCGCTTCGTGGACAGCGACCACGGGCACTTCCACCCGGTAGTTCGCCGCGCGGAGCCGGGCGGCGGGCTCCTCGAAGTCCCGTGGGTTGCGCATCGCGGACTCCAGCACGATGTCGAAGCCCTGCTGGATGGCGTAGGCCTCTGCCTTCTCCATCCAGCGGTGGCCGTCGATGCTGGTGTATGCGCCGGCGGTGGTGTCGTCCGCCACCATCAGCGCGTCGAACTTCGGGTGGTACGGCTTGTAGGTGTCGAGGTTGATGTTCACCGACCTGCCCCGGCCCGCGAGCGCACCCGTGGCCAGCGAGGTGATCGCGGTCTTTCCCGCACCGGTCTGCCCCGAGACGATGATGGCCAGCGGCCGTTGCTGAGGGGTGCCGTCCAGTGTCTGAGGGACGATCCGCTCACGGAAGATCCGCTCGTTCTCGGCCTCCGACAGGACGTACAGGGTCCGGTCGACGTCCGTCACCGCAGATCCCGGAGGCGAGCGAGCTCCTGGGTGCACTCGGCCGTGACCGCGTCCACCGTCGCTCGATCGGCCGGACTGAGGTCAGCTCGCCTGGCAGCCCACGCGCCCTGCTCCTCGCCGAGGATGCGGGCCCGCTCCGTGTCGCCGGCTTCTTCCGCCTCTGCGATCAGGCGGGAGTAGGCGCCGACCACGTGATGGGTCCCTTCCAGGGCGACCTCGTAGGCGGTTCCGTCCTCCGCCGACCATGTGGCCTCTCCCATGCCGGCCAGTACCGAGTCGTGCTCTGTCACGGGCGTACTCCTGTCCTGAAGCTCTGCAGGGTGCCGCGGAGTCGTGTCGCGGCAGGACGTACCCCGACTCTGCCAGACGGCGAGGCGGAGCAGAACGTCCATCGTGGTCAACGAATCCGGCGCGGCGAAGTCCCGCGGCTGCTTCCACGAAGGGGCAGACGACGGTCCCTCTTGTCGGTCGTCACCTCCAGGCCGTAGCCGTGGGGGCCAGCCCCCCGGACCCCCCGCCGGGGGCACCTGCCCACCGGACCCCCGCCAGCGCCCGGGGCGCGCTGGACCGCCCACACTTCAACTGATGAAGGGCTGCCGCCTGTCCTCAAGTGGTCAGGCCCCTCCGCAAGCTCCGGGACCTGACCACTTGACCGGCAGGGCCCGGGGGGCCCTGCCTGGACAGTTGCCATCGAATGGGGGGGTGCTGATGCGAGTGGGTGGTGGGGGGAGCCCCCCGAGCCGAGTTCCCCGGGTGCAGCTGCTCGGGGGTGACCTTTGCTCAGCGTCGGTATCCAGCCTCCGGATTGGGGTCGCGGGGAAGGCTGAAGCGACGGACGGAGCCTGGGCTGCCTCGGGTCTTCGGTGGTTCTTTAATAAGAGACGCCGCGCCTTGCAGTCCTCTGAACTGCACTTTTTCCGGGGAAACCTGCTCCAGACGCTACATTTTAGGGTTGAAGTTGTTAAGGGGGCGGACACATTCGACCCCAAAAGTTTGGCAGGGCCGAACTTTCCTGGAGGCTCTCAAGGTGGCGGCATTTCCGCTGGTCAGAGCGTTGTCCACAAGACGCCCCGGGGGCGTCAGCCTCCAGCGAGGTGTAGCGCCCTAGGGCTACGCAAAGTTCGGCAAGACTGAACTTTCGGTGCCTCCACGCACCGAAAGTTCAGAAGGAGCGAACTTTCGGTGCCGCGTTGAGCGCGATGTTCGAGGCCGCGTCGAAAGTAAGGCAGGGCTGAACTTTCGGGATAGGGTCGGACCGCCTGAGTAACAAGGAGGTCTACGTGTCACCTGACTCGCCGTCGCGCAAGCCGCGCCGGCCCCGCGCAGTGCCGCCGTCCAGCTCGTCAGCCGACCTCGTCGGCGAAGAGCTCCTGAACATGCTCGGCCAACAGCTCGGCCACACGCTCCAGCAGGCCGTCGACTCCCAGAGCCGCGGGCGCAAGCTGAAGAAGGTCACCGCCGAGTACGCGGATACGCCTGGCGCCGTGCACAACATGGCCGGCCCCAACGGCTACAGCATCGCGTCCAACTGGTTCACCCAGCGCATGGCCCAGCTCCTGGTCGCGAACGCGATCACCGGACGGCAGCTCGCGGTCTTCCTGTACGTCGCCGGCGGCCAGAAACTCGGAACCGGCATCACCGAGTACACCCAGCAAGAGATCACCGACGGCCTCAACGAGCTCGCCGTTGCGCAGCCGGGCACCCGTAAGGTCTCGCGCCCCACCGTCAACCGCGCGGTCAACCGCCTCTGCGAGATCGGATGGCTGGAGCACGCCGGGAACGGCCGGATCCGCCTCAACGTGCACCTGTGGTTCAGCGGCAACAGCACCGCCCAGCGCGAGGTTCTCGCCGAGATCACCCGGAGCCTCCCCCCGGATGCCGACCCGGCGGAGCACTTCCCGAACCAGATCGGACCGCCCCTCATCCACCACCAGGAAGAGTTTGACCTGGACCTCGGCGACCTGGAGACCCAGGCGCCGGCACGCTCGCGGAGGCGAACAGGATGACCCCGATACGACGACCCGACACGGAAGGACGAAGCTGATGGCACTTCCCGTGATGTCCCCCCTCGTCTCCGAGCGCATCTGGGCCCTTCCCATCCGGCCCCCATCGGTCAAGTTCCTGCTGTACCTGGTCTTCCGCAGCGAGAACGGCGGCGCGCTGCCCAGCCAGCGCGAGATGGCCCTGGAGTACAAGGTCTCCCCCGCGACGGTCAGCACGCTCCTGGCCCCGCTCTTCGACCTGGGCGTCGTGCTGCGCGGACGCTCCGAGGAACGCGGCGGCAACCGCTACCGGCTCCACCCGCTCGCGGCCAAGTACGACTCGATCGAGTCCATGAACGCCGCCTTCGCGCAGGCCCTGGAGGACATGCGGGCCGGCCGCCTGGCCATGCTCGACATCCCCGAGTACCAGACCGCACCACCCGCCGAAGGGCCCCCTCAGCTGCGCAGCATCGCCTGAACAAGACGGAGGCCCCCACCGTTGGTGGGGGCCTCCGTGCCTGAGTAACAAGCATTGGCCATCACTATACCGACCTGCTCGTGCGGCCACGCCTCGGCGAGCCGTCTCACATGCCTCCCCTGAGGGCGTGCGTCTGGCACGCTCGCCCTGCGAACAACAGGGACAAAGGTGTACTGAATGAGCGAAACACCGCGGATGTGGGCCAGCGCGGACCGCTGGGTGAAGTGCCTGATCTTCTGGGGCCCCTTGCTGGGTGCGGGGCTGGCGGCACTTGGCTACTTGGGCGAGCAGGCGAGCTTCTGGGACGACCACCCTGTCGGGACCAATTTGTACTCCAGTCTGATCGCCTTCTCCGTCGGGGCCCCCTTCGCCTTGTTGGTGTTGTCTTGGCTCAGTGATCGCCAGGCCCAGACGGTTGCCCGAGACATGGCCTTCCAGCAGGCCCGAAAGGCAGCCAGACTGTTCGCGGAGACCCTGACGAAGAACTTCCAGGTAGACACCCCTGAGGCCTGCCGCAGAGGGCTGACCGATTTGGTGCGTGAGTGTCGGAGCTTCCGGATGGAGACGGGCTCGCAGCCTCGACGCCATGTCAGCTACACCACGGAAGGCTTGGCAGCCAAGGTGGACAAGATCAACCGCGCCCTTGAGGTAGTTCTCAGCGTTCCGGCCCGGGGGTCACAGCAGAAGGTGTGGTTCGCCGAACTCACGATGCACTGGCGGCAGCTGAGCACGGCGATCATGCCCTACCTGGACGAGGTCGCCTTCGCTCCAGACCGGCCTGTGCGGATCGAGGGTGCCCTGGCACGGCTGACGGCCGTCAGCGAGACGCCGTTCCTGCAGATGACCGCTAGTAGCGCCACGGGGGTAGAGGTGGAGCGGCTCCGAACGAAGGCAAAGACGATGATGGACGCGGCGGAACAGCTGCAGTACCTGCTTGGCCAGCTGGATGATCTCGAACGGATTGCCGCGCAAGCCGGACGATGAGGGGCCGCACTCGAAGCTCGGCCGTTACGCCTGGCTGTTGGGGGCTGGGGATGATGGTGTCGTGAACCAGCGAGATCTTGAAGTGACGCTTGCGGCTGCGCGAGCGGTGGGGGCATGCCCTCCGGGCGAGGAAGCGGCTTGGGCCGAGAGAGTCCGGGCTCAGGCGGTCGAGCTCTACGTCCTGGCGGACACGGTGGGGCAGGACTTTCAGCGGTTGGACGAGGCCCGGCAGTTCACGGCGACCCTCTTGGCGGTGAAGGTCGAGGCGAGCAGCACCCGCGGGGTGCTGGTCGTGCGCAACGGGTCCGGGGAGGTCGAGCGGCTGCGGACCGACCGCGGAGACACGGACGCGGGGCGGGCGATGATCGAGCGGGCTCGCGGTCTGGTGGCGCACCGACTGCGGGTGTACCGGCTCAACGAGCAGATGGCGGGGACGCCGACCCGTCAGGTGCGGACCGTGGTGCACCTGGCGGACCGGGGCGTGGACACCGACCCGATCCCGGTGAACAGCGCGAAGGACAACGTTCTGACGCTGGCCGACGGAGACACAGAGCTGGCCCGCCGGGCGTGGCTGGACGGTGACCTTCCAGAGACGGGCTCGGTCAGCCCTCTGCAGCTCGCCAGCGTGCTGGAGAGGCTTCCCCTGCCAGGGGCCCGCTGACGTCTGTTCCTACGCGGGCGGGGCGTCCTGAGGCGGCTCGGCGGGGCAGAACTGCTCCAGGAGGAGCGGGCTGCCGAGGACGGTCGCGGTGAGCTTGCGGTGGGCGGATTCGAGGGTGCGGATGGTGGCGGGCAGTCCGGCCGGCGGGGCCGGTGCGTCGCCGCGCGGGCGGCCGGGGGCGGTGGTGACCCAGAGCTGGTGGACGTCGCCGCCCTTCAGCTCCTTGAGGTGGCCGGAGGTCAGGGCCTGGTGGGTTCGAGCCCAGCGCTCCAGGGTGTGGAGGCCGGTTTCGTCGGTGATCGGGTGCCAGGTATCGCGGACGTGGATGCGCGGCGGCCGGTGGTCGAGGTCGAGGTCGTCGCGGCGCAGGGGATGGAGGGCGGCGAGTCCTTCGCCTGTGGCGAGCGCGGCGGCGATGACTGCGGCGGAGCGTTCCCAGGTGGTCTGGAGGATGCCGACAGGCTTGTGCTCGGTGAGCTTCTGGAGGGCGCGCCGGGCTTCGTCGGAGGTGAGCCGGGGGGCGAACTGTCCGGCCGGGGGGCGCAGGGCGAGCGGGCGGCCGTAGTAGGCGGAGAAGGCGTTGACCGTGGAGACTCGGGCGGCCATGGAGTTCTGGGAGGCCTCGGCGCGGGGGCCGCGGGAGCTGTTGCGGCGTCGGGTGTGCCCCTGGGCGGCGGCGTGCAGCCACCGGGCGACGTTCTCCTCCTCCAGGAGTGCGGCGGTGGTGACGGCGATGTGGGGGCGGTCGTGGGCTTCGGCGGTCCAGGCGAGGTACTCGTCGAGGAAAGCCTTGCGCTGGCGTCGGGTGGAGGCGGAGCCGAGCGAGGCGAGGAACGTGTCGACGGCCTGGGCGGCGCGGGTGGGGAACCGGCCGGTGAGGGCCTTTGCCGCTGCCGTGCAGGGGGTGGCCGGAGGGCGGGGGGTGTTCATCGGCTGCACTCTCCGCAGGACGGGACTCGACCGTCAGGGTACGCCGCTCCGTGCTGGCCTGGGGGCCCGGGCTGGCTGCCGGCTGGCCCGGGGCTACTTCGACCTTTGTCGTGCGGACGCCGGGCGGGTGGCGGCCGCGCGCTGTTCGGCCGCCACGCCGCTGGTGGAACGTCGCGCGTTCACGTTCGAATTAGGTGCGGGATCGCAGCACCGCGGCGTACGCGTAGTCGGCGGCATCGCTCAGGATCTCCCCCGCCTCGCCGTCGGGGATCATCACCCGGATCGACTTGGCCAGCTGGTCGGCGACGTCCTCCGCGGCGACCCCCGGGACGCTGCTGGGACGGGCCACCGGGACGCCGTCACGCAGCCGGTCCAGCAGCGGGACGAAGACGGCCTGCTCGTCGACGCGTCGGCGTAGTTCCGTCAGCAGCCGGGCGGCCGCCAGCATCCCCCAGGGCCACTGGCAGCGATCCCCGTACGACGAGTTCAGCGCCAGCTCCAGGCGGCGGCCGAAGACGTCCTGCCTCGCCGTGTCGGAGGCGAAGAGGTGGACGACGGGCGGGGGGGCCGGCGGTGATCGTGTCAGTGCTCATCGGGCCAGAATGCGCACTGCCCGCTGCCCGGCCGGGCCCATGTCACCCGTCCGGCCGGACGGGTGGAGCGAAAACCCTTCTTCGGGCGGCCTCGCGGAATCCTGTCCGTGATTCGCGGGCGAGGGTGGTCGCGTCGATAACCTCTCCTTATCCGACGCGATAACAGGGGTGAAACGGGCGTCGGTTGACCGGGAGGGGAACCGCACTGATGAGCGACTCCGAGGGCGCTGCCACCACTGAACCCAGCAAGACCGCCACGACGACGCCGGGAGAGATCGTCCCCAAACAGGACTCCCGCCGCGCGCGCCAGATGCGACGGCTGCAGCTCCCCGCCCCGCCCCGGCCATCAGGTCCCCCGCAGCTCGACTTCCCCCCGGTGAAGAACGGGCTCGACTACCTCGCCAGCGTCGTAAAGCATCTGGACGAGACCGAGTCCGAGGTGTCGCCCAGCGACGTGAAGTACGCCGTCCTCCACCTCCAGGCCGCGGTCGAGGTCCTCTTCAAGGCCCGTCTGCTCGCCGAACACTGGACTCTCGTCTTCACTCACCCCGGCGACGCCACCCGCAAGGCTCTCGACGACGCCACCCTCAAGAGCGTCACCCCGGAGCAGGCTGTCACCCGGCTGCAGAACATTGCCGGCGTCGAGATCTCCGACAAGGAGGCGATGGCCCTCAAGAGGCTGGCCACGGACCGCAACAAGCTCCAGCACTTCGGCTTCACCGACAATGCCCGCGCGGTCGAGGCCCGCGCCGGTGAGGTGCTCGACTTCCTCATCCGCTTCATCGACACCGAGCTGCAGCCCTACCTCGAACCTGCTGATCGGCTGGAGACAGAACTCGGGCTGAAGAATCTGCGCGAGGGGCTGGGCAACATCAACGCCTACGTCCAGCAGCGGATGAACCGGATCGGCAGCGAACTGCGCAAGCAGGGCGTCGAGAGCACCACAATCGAGTGCCCGGCCTGCGAGAACGTGACGCTGGTCCTGGACGAAGACCCCCCGGTACCACCGGCCGGCGGCGGCGCCTATGCCACCTGCCGCTTCTGCTCCAGCTTCTTCGAGCTCGGGGACCTGGCCATGCGCTGGCTTCCGCCGCTGTGGGATGCCCAGGGCGGCTTCGTGTACACCCACATCTGTCCCTGGTGCGATGCGGAGGCCCTCGGCACTGACGTCCGAGTCCGCAGCGAGTCCGAGCCTGTCTATTTCTGCTTCGCCTGCTCGCGCATCATCAAGGAGATCGCGCCCTGCGACGGGTGCGGCAAGTCGATGGACGTCTCGGTCTGGGGCGCCGTGCCGCTGTGCCAGCCGTGCGAAGACGCGCGGGAGCCCGACCCTGAGCCGGAGTACGAACTGCCCTACGAGGACCCGGCGGATTACGGCTTCGACGAAGGCGCAAAGCCTCCCGCCTACGAAAACAGCTGGTTCCTCAAGGAAGGAGACAAAGCATGAGCCGGACCCGACAGGCGTTCCTCCTCGGACGGCACCTGACGGAGGTCACCGGCGTCGCCGTGACCCTGGACTACGTCAGCGGCGCCGAGTGGAGCATGAACTGGCCCGACGGTCCGACGGACGACGAGATGCGCGCCCACCTGGACGAGGCCCTCACCAGTCACCGCTTCGCCGAGATGCGCGACCGGAAGGTCACCCCCCTGCGTGGGGAGACCTCCCGGTCCTGGGCGGCGCGGGCCATCGCCTCCCGCCGCGAGGGCACCCTCGCCACCGCCGTCGCCGAAGGCGCCGCCCACCGCCGACGCATGGGCGAGCGGCGGCTCGGCCCCCCGGACCCGCGCGCGACGCCCGAGTACTACGCCCTGCTGCGCCACGTCCAGGAGCTCCAGCGAACCACCTCCTATCCGGAGCGTGCGAGCGCGCCCGAGGACGAGCCGCTCATCGAGGACCTCCTCGCCGCCGCCACCCGCACCGACCAGCACGGACACCAGATCCGGCACGTCTCCAAGCACGACATGGCCCACGTGCTGCTCGCCGTCGAGCACGCACCCTCCGGGGACCAGCCGCCCCGGCTCGCCGTCGTCCCCGCCGTGGAGGAGGCGTGACGGCCACCGTCGAGGCGGCGGCCGGCCACCTCGACGAGCGGGAGGGCGCACCGGCGGTGCTGGGCCCGGCGGTCGCCGAGCGCCAGGCGCTCATCGAGCGGTCGGCCGAACGCCACGGCGTCGACGCCGCCCACCGGCTGGCCGAAGCCGAGGACCTGGCCGACGCCGTCGCCGCCGAGATCACCCCGGACAACACCGTCGACACCTACGACAAGAACTGGCGGGTGTGGGAACGGTTCTGCGCCGCCGCCTGGCTGCCGCAGCTGGAGGGCTCCTGGGGCTCCCTGGTGGCGTTCGTGACGTGGATGCCGCGCAACGTGCCCGCCGTCCCGGGCCCCCGCCCGTGATCCGGGCCCACCACCGCACCAAGGGCGGCGCCGCCCAGCTCGGCGCCGCCGGCCCCGGTCGGGCCGGACCGTTCGGCGTCTGGCCCGCCGATGACCACCAGGACGACGAGGACCAGGACGACGAGGACCAGGACCACGAACCCGCCGAAGAGGCGGGGGAGACGAGGACCGCATGACCACCGAGGACCACGGCGCCGCCGGCCCGTACATCGAGTACGACGGGCTGCCCGTCCTGCACGGGACGGAGGTGAAACTGCCGTTGATCCACCCGTACGCCCCGGTGCCCGCCTCCGGCCGCTACATCACGCCCGGCGGTGGGCGGCTGACCATCCGGAAGGCGGAGAAGAACGCCGTCCATCTGCGGATCACGCTGGACCACCTCGGCTGTCCCGCGCAGTGCACCGAGGAGAAGAACACCGCGTTCCGGCGGCTCGCGCTGGCCGCCGAGGGCTACTGCGTCGCCGCCGGGTGCCGCCACCATCCCGCGTTCTCGGACGGGGTGCTGCGCTGCTTCGAGGTGCGTACCGGCGTTGTCCCCCTCGCCGTGTTCGTGCGCGCCGTGCTCGCGGTCGAGCTGGGCGACCTCAGCCTCGCCGGCCGGCTCGTCGAGGAAGCCGAAGCCCGGTTCGGGCCCGTCCGCCGGGCGCAGGAACCGGACGTGGAAGACCAGGCGGAGGCTGGTTAGGTCTGTTGGAACCAACAGACCTAACCGCGGAGGGACGGGACCTGACCCGGCGGCCCTGTTCTCGTATAGCTACGGCGAAGTGACAAGTAGCTCTCTGTAGTCAGAGTGACGCTCGGTCAGGCTGAGGAGGGCGGGGTCCGGGGACCTCGCCGACCTGGAGGGCGGCGAAGTCGGCGTGGGCCTGCTCGACGGCTTCGGGGTACGCCGCGCGCTTGGCGTGTTCGGCGAGCGCCCGGTAGATGCTGGCGACGGAGGGGTTCTGTCCCTTGCGCTTGCCGGTGGGGATGATCAGGTCGGGCTGGATCTGCTCGACGGACTCGCCGAACGCCCGCCTGCGGAGCACGGTGTGGAGCATGTCGTCGGTGATGACCGGGGGCCGTCCGCCGTGCTTGCCCTTGCGGGCCGCGGTGTCGAGCCCTTCCAGCGTGGACTCGCGGATGTTCTCCCGCTCGGTCTCCGCCATCGCGGCGAAGAATGCGAACAGCAGCTTGCCCGGGCCGGTGGGGTCGTAGATGCCGGGCAGGGGTCCGGCGAGCATCTCCAGGATGAGGCCGTGGGCGGTGAGGTGGTCGGCGAGCGCGGTGAGTTCGGCGGCGTCGCGGCCGAGGCGCTTCATCTCGTACACCGTGAAGATGACCCGGCAGTGTGGGGCGTGCGCCTTGACCTCCCGCGCCGTCCGCAGCGCCTCCTCGAACCGGGGGCGGACCCGGACGCGGGTGCTGATCTTCTCGCTGAAGATCTTGTCTCTCGGGATGCCGTGCTTGCTGAGCGCGTCGAGCTGCGAGTCGAGTTCCTGTCCGAGGGTCGAGCAGCGCGCGTACCCGATGCGGATGTCGGCGCTCGGCAGATCTGTGTCGATCGGTGCCGGCGGCGGGGTGCCCGGCCGCCAGGGGCGCCCCGGGCCGCAGTCGGCCGGGGTCGGTACCCGCAGCGCCTTCTTCAGCCGGGGCACCAGGGTGAAGCGGCGGGTGTGGTAGGCGGAGGCGACCGCGCCGCCGCGCGAGCGGCAGGGCGAGCCGGGCTGTGCGTCGCACTTCGGACAGGTGTGCTGTTCGACGTCGTCCGCGTCCGACCGGTCGTTCGGCGAAGGCTGCTGAGGGTTCGTCACGGGCCCGGATTCTCGCACAATGCAAGTCTCAGAAGGGGGTCCGTCCCGCTTTTGAGTGAGAACGGGTTCTGCGAACGAATCCGGGATCGGCGGGGGTCTGGCGGTCCGTTCTCGATCTTGCTCGCGCAAAGGACCGTTTGTGAGAACGGTACGGCTCGGCGGCGCGCGATCCTGGAGGCATGGAGATCGAGATTCTGGTCGTGCCGGACTGTCCGAACGAGAAGCTGGCCGCCGACCGGCTGCGGCAGGCGCTGGACGACGTCGGACTGCCCGAGGTGGGCTTCACCGTGCGGGTGGTCGCCGACCAGGCGGAGGCGGAGCGGATCGGCTTCACCGGCTCGCCGACCATCTGTGTCGAGGGTCGCGATCCGTTCGCCGAGGCGGGGCGGGCGCCGGGGCTGGTGTGCCGGGTCTACCGCACGCCGGAGGGCCTGGCCGGCGCCCCCGGGCTGGATGACCTGCGGCAGATGCTGCGGCCCTCCGCGGGCTGACCAGCTACTCCGCCGGCCGGGTCTGGTCGGCCCGCCAGGACAGTGCCACGAGGAGCAAGCCGCCGCAGACGATGAAGACGTCGGCGAGGTTGAAGGTGGGCCACCATCCGGTGTGGAGGTAGTCGGTGACCTTGCCGTCCGGGGCGCGGTCGATGAGGTTGGCCGCGGCTCCGCCAAGGATGGCGGCCAGCGCCCCGCCCCACAGGCGGGAGGCTCCCGGCGCGGTGCGCCATAGCGCGGCGGCCACCGCGAGGGTGATGAGGCCGGTGACGGCGATGACGGTCCAGGCGGGGGCGTCGGCGGCGAAGGAGAACGCGACGCCGGAGTTGAAGGCGAGCTGAAGGTCGAGCGGTCCGCCGTCGATCGGAGAGCCCGGCAGGGCCTGCTGGGCCCATGCCTTGAGGCCGAGGTCGGCGCCCGCGAGGAGGACGGCCAGGGCCAGCAGCCCGGCCCGGCGCTTGACGGCGCCGGGCCGGGCTGCGGCCGTGGTGGTGGGGGCGGTCACTTGCAGCCGTCCGAGCAGGAGGACGCCTCGCCGGAGGCGGCGGGCTTGTCGTCGTCCTCGCAGCCGTCGTCGCAGACGAGTTCGCCTTCCCAGGCTTCCTTGCCCTCCATGATGGCGAAGGCGGCGATGACGAATCCGGCGACCGGGTCGAGCCAGGTCCAGCCGAAGAAGGCGAACGCGAGCAGGCCCGCGAACGTCGAGACGGACAGCCAGGCGCACAGCTTGGTCTCGGCGGCGTCCGCGACGACCAGGCGGGAGTTCATCTCCAGTCCGGCCTTGCGCTTGGCACGCGCCAGCCACGGCATGATCACGATGGAGACGCCGGTCAGGACGATGCCGACCAGGGAGGTGTCGGGCTTCTCGCCGCCGAACAGGTCGCGGATGCCCTCGACGGTGACGTACGCGGCGAGCGCGAAGAAGGTGAGGGCGATGAACTTCAGCGCTCGGCGTTCCTTGGCCTCGTCCGGCTCGCCGCCCTTGATCTCCGCCAGCAGCCGGACCAGGACCACCACCGCGGCGGCGACCTCGATGCCGGAGTCGATGCCGAACCCGATCAGGGAGACCGCCCCGGCGACCGCGCCGGCTGAGATGGCGATGATCCCCTCGATGACGTTGTAGCCGATGGTGAACTTCGCGTACCGCACGGCGCGGTGCGCGGCCGGCCCGGTGACGTCGGGGACGGTGGCGGGGGTGGTACTCATCGGGCGGACTCCTCGGCGGCCGGGGTGGTGGTTCCGTAGGTGGGGCACAGGTCGACGGCCTCGCCGGTCGCGGCGAGCAGCTGCTCGGCGGCGGCCAGCAGGTCCAGCAGCTCGGGGTGCGCCAGCGAGTGCAAGGTCGCGCGGCCCTGCGGCCGGGAGGTGATCAGGCCGCAGTCGCGCAGGCAGGCGAGGTGCGCCGAGACCGTGGACTGCGCCAGCCCCACACAGGCGACCAGGTCGGTGACCCGGGCCTCGCCCTCGGCGAGCCGTCGCAGGATCGCCAGGCGGGCCGGGTCGCCCAGCGACCGGAACAGGGCGACCGCCGCCGACGGCGCCCCGCACGAAGTGGTGGCCGAGGATGCGGCCTCCGTGCTATTCATCGTCATGGGACGATGATAGCCATCATCTCCGATGACATCTATGGGGGTCGTGTCATGCTGATGAACCGGATCGAGAAGGCGGCGGTCAACAATCCCGCCCGCCGGGCCCTGCAACGCTTCTACGAAGTCCCTGCCCTCATGCGGCTGGCCGGCGGCCCGCTGCCCTCAGGTTCCCGGGCGGTGGAGATCGGCTGCGGTTCCGGCTACGGCACGCGGATGATCCTCGACCGCTTCCGCGCCGCGAAGGTCGACGCGATCGACCTCGATCCCGGCATGGTGGCCAAGGCCCGGCGCCGTCTCGCGGACCGGCCGGGCCGGGTCCGCCTGGCCGTGGGCGACGCCACCGACCTCAAAGCGGCGTTCGACGCCGAGGACGGCACGTACGACGCGGCGTTCGACTTCGCGATCATCCACCACATCCCCGACTGGCGATCTGCCGTCGCGGAGATCGCCCGCGTGCTCAAGCCGGGCGGCGTGTTCGTCTTCGACGAGGTCACCGCCCACGCCCTGGCCCGCCCCTCCTACCAGAAGCTGTTCGTCCACCCCACCCGCGACCGCTTCACCGCCGACGAGTTCCTCGCCGAACTGCCCCGCCACGGCCTGACCGTGACGGGCGGGTTCACGAAGATCCAGGGCGACTACCTGCTCGGCGCGGCCCGCAAGCAGGACCCGGACCGGGGGTGAGGGCGATGCCCGCAGTGGCGCTGGTGCTGTTCGGCGTGTTCCTGCTGCTGGACGGCGGCGTGCGCATCGCTGTTCAGCGGCGCCGTACCGGGGAGAGCGGGGTGCGGCGCCCGGTGGGGGTCTTCCACTGGGTCGCGCGGCTGGCCAGTGCGCTCGGCGGTCTCGCCGCCGGCGTCGTGGCCCCGGTGGCAGAGCTTGCCGGTCTTCACCCGCTGCCCGCGCTGGACCGGCCCGCCCTGCGCGTGGCCGGGGCGGTGCTGGCCGCCGTGAGTATCGCGGCGGTCTTCGCGTGCCAGCTCGCCATGGGCGCCTCTTGGCGGACCACGGTCGACCCGGGTGAGCGCCCGGCGCTGGTCACCACCGGCCCGTTCCGGCTCGTGCGCAACCCGATCTACTCAGGGCTGACCGCGATGACCGCCGGGCTGGCCCTCGCCGTACCCAACGGCATCTCCCTGGCGGGCCTGGCCGCCATGGTCATCGGCAACGAGCTCCAAGTCCGCCGGATCGAAGAGCCCTACCTGGGGCGCATCCACGGCGTCGCCTGGCAGGAGTACGCAGCCCGTACCGGCCGCTTCGTGCCCGGCCTCGGCCGCCTGCGCTGACCCGCTGCCCGGTGGTCAGGACGCGCCTTGCCCAGCGCGTGCATCCTCCGGGGTGCGCGGGCCGGGCACCGCGGCTGCCCGGGCGGCCAGGTCCAGCTCCAGGCGGCTGTTCATGTCCAGCTCGAACCGGCCGTAGGGGTTCACGTGCGTCCAGAACAGCGGGGACAGCGCCCGCCGGTCCGCCTCGGTCAGCATCTCGGCCCACTTCGGATCGGCCAGGACCTGCTGCATCAGCAGCGTGTTGACGTGGACCAGGGCGGACTGGAGCAGGTGCAGGGCCAGCATGGACACCTCCTGGGACTCCTTGTCTGCACCGGCCAGGTCACCGTCCTTGCCGTAGAACAGGTCCTTGTTCGCGGAGTTCCAGTTCTCCACGACCTGCAATCCCTCGTGGATCTCCTGCCGCAGCTCGACATCGGCGAGGTAGTCGCAGACGAACGCCGTACGCACCGCCCGCCCGAGTTCCTCGATCGCCTGGTAGGTGGGGTGCTTCGGGCCGCCGCGGGTGAAGCGGCGCAGGACCTGCTCGGCCTCGGCGGTGCCCAGGCGCAGGGCGGTGGTGTACTTCACGATCTGGTCGTACTGCTGGCGGATCAGGTCCCAGTTGATCGTCTTGGTGGACAGCACCGGCGCCAGGTTCGGCCAGTTCTCGTCCTGACCGGCGGCCGGCCGGTACAGCTTCGCGGAGCCGATGTTCTTCAGCCTGGGCATCAGCTTGAAGTCGAGCATGTGCGCGAAGGCGAAGCCGACGATGGACGCGCCGTGGGTGTCGGTGTACTGCCGGTCCACGACCATGTCGGTGCAGTGCCGCAGCACGCCCTCGATCATCGAGGCGACCTCGGAGGCCGAACAGGACTTGAGCTGGGAGTAGATGCACACCGACTTCCGCTCGACGTGCCAGTAGATCATCACGCCGGGGCCGCGGTAGCGCTGGTGCCACTCGGTCATCAGGTTCGAGGACCAGGAGCCGAACTTGCGGCTGTCGGAGGCGCACGCCGTGCCGGTGCCCCACCACATCTCGTCCCGGGCGGCGAAGGTGGCGTTCACCAGCTTCACCAGCGCGGCGCGCATGTTGGCCCGGTTGACGAACAGGTGCCGCACCCTGCGCAGCGTCGCCTCGGATTCGCCGTGCTTGCCGGTCACCGCGACGCGTTTGATGCCCATGTTGGTGCCCAGGGCGAACAGCACGAGCAGCAGCCGGCGCCGCAGCACTTCCCTGGACAGGTTCTCTCTGGTGGCCACCGAGGTGAACTCGGCGATGAAGTCCGTGTCGAACTCGGCGTACTTCAGGATGTCCAGCAGGTCGATGGTGCCCCAGCGCCGTTCGATCTCGCCCTTGATGGCGACCAGGGACTCCGGCTCGTCCTGCTTGCCGCGCGGGGAGACGCGGATCCACGGCTCGCCGTGCTTCTTGACGATCGCCACCCCGCCTGTGGTGCCCTCGGCCAGGGCATGCTCGAAGCGGTCCAGCGAGGTCCGCAGCTTGCTCTGGAGGGCGGTGATGAACTCGCCGGCGTCCTGCGGCTGGCGGATCGCGGCGTAGTGGACGTCCCGGTTGTCCTCGAAGTCGGCGGGCAGGTCGTCCTCCGGGTTCCGCCACCGGTTCGCTCCCACCACCCAGATCTCCCGCCGCCGCAGCGCGTCCCGCAAGCTGACCAGCACGCACAGCTCGTACGGGATGCGCTCGACCCGGCCCTTGTCGTCCACCACAGCCGCCCGCCACTGCTCGGGCACCACCCCCTCAAGCGGCACGCTCTCGGCCGGATCGAAGAACGCGCCCTCCTTCAGCGGCTGCTCCAGGTACCGCTTGAGCAGGTCGATCGCGTCCATCACCGGCCGGTAGGCGGTGTTGTTGCACTTCAGCTCCAGCGCCTTCAGCAGCGGCGACAGCATCCGCCGCCAGTGCGCCGAGTACGACGACCGCAGCACCGTACGCACCCGGGCCTTGTAGCGGGCCTCGTTCGCCGCGGCCTCCGCTGCCAGCGCCTTGAGCGTCTTCTCCCCGCCAACCACCGGGAAGATCACCCGCCGCACCGTGCCGGACGGCTCCGACAGCGCCGCCTCCGCGACCCGCAGCAGCATCCCCTCCTTGCCGCGGACCTTCTTCAGCTCGGCGTTCAGCTCCTTGTCGACCCTCCGCTCCGCCCGGGTATTGATCTTCAGCACGAGCTGGATGAACAGGTCCACCAGCGAGTCGGTGATCTCCGTCTGCCGCACATGGCACAGCGTGGCCAGCAGGGTCAGCCGCCGGGGCGGCTTCATCCGCTCCAGGTTCGCCGGATACTCCTTCGACGCCCTCGCCCGCCAGGCGTCCACCAGCTTCTCCGACACATCCGCGAACAGGTCGCCGGGCAACTCCAGGCGCCGCACCCGCTCCAGCTTGTTCACCTCAGCCAGCAGACTCTCCAGGCCCGGCGCCCCGGGGTCGGTCTTCAGCTCGGCGAAGTGCGAGCGCCCGCCGCCGGCCACCGCGCCATCGCCGTTGCCGTCGGCCCCCTCGTCCGTCCCGTCGCCCGCGATCAGGTCCTCCAGCCGCGAGCGGGTCGCGTGGCTGAGCCGGTCCAGCGTGCCGCGGCAGAACCCGGCCTCGAAGTCCTTGACCGCCCTGCCGACCAGTCGCCGGACCTGACCCGGGGCCGGAGGCTCGATGTGGTCGTTGCGGCAGCGGGCCACCACCGCGGCCTCCAGCCGGTCCCGCGACAGCTCCACCGGACACAGCTCGCTCGCCAGCCACCCGGCCAGCCGCTCCTGGTCCTCCTCGGTATTCGCCCGGAACCCGTACGCCGCCCGGATCTCGCCCCGGTGACGCTTGATCGCCTTGCCCTGCCAGTCGTAGTCCGCCCACTCCCCGGCAGGGACCTTCACCTGCTGGGCCACGTACGCCACCGCCGCCGCCGGCACCTCCCCGGCCGACTCCGGGAACCGAGCCTCCACCTCGAAGAACTTCAACAGCACCGCAAAGCCCAGCCGGTTTGCCCCGGACTTGTTCCGCAGCCGCTTCATGTCGTCTTCAAGCAGCGTCCAGACCTCGATCAGGTCTTCCGGCTCCCAGTCCTGCCGCACCCGCACCCTCCACCCCACCGTGATCACTCATTCAGCTCAACGAGGCGACCACTGAGGGGAAACGAGGCCAAGGTAGTTACACAGCGCTACATGTCACCTCGCCGTAGCTATACGAGAACAGGGCCCCGGCAGGTGCCGCGACCGGCGCCGCCCCAGGCAGGCCCCGCCCGAAGCCTTCCCGACCTGTCTGATTTTCAATAACAGCAATCTGCAACCGTCAGCGACGACGCCCCCGTCGTCCGGCCAGCCGTTCGTGTCGGCTCGTGTCGAGCCGAGTCGTACGTGGCGTCCCGGTACGGACAAGGTGGGGCACCGGGGTGGGGCGGGGGTGCTCTGGGCGGCCGGAAGGAGGCTCGGAGCGGGTTCCGGCCGTTTGCTGTTATTGAACTTCATTGGAGTGCGGACGTCAGGGTCCCGCCTGTGAAGGGGGGCGAGGGCGGCTTCTGCATGACACCTCGCCCAAGATTCTTTTCCGCCGCCCCTCCCTCGGAGCGCCTTCAGAAACTGAACGGCGGGTGTCATGCAGACGCGAGGGTCATGCCCCTACTCCAGTGAACGGCCCGCCCGGAACAGCCTCGCGGGCCCCACCGGAAGGAACACAATGGAACTCGTCATCGCCGCCGTCCTGGTCGTCCTCGTCCCGCTGGCCGACAAGCTCATCAAGATCCTCCAGGACCGCAGCCGCACCCGGGGGGAGACCGAGGTCATCCACGCACACGCTCTCGCCGACCTCGCCCGCGCCCGCGGCGAAGCCGAGCTCATCCGCGCCGAAGCCGCCCTTCCGCCCGCCCGCCGCAAGACGGCCGCGCAGAAGGGCTCCGGCCGTGCCTGACCACGACGACACACCCCTCACCGACGAACTCCTCGCCGTCCACCACGACAAGGGCCAGGCGCTCCTGCGCCTGGCCCGGCGCGAGCTCGCCGCCGAGAACCTGCCCGCGGCCGACGCCGAGGACATCGTCCAGGACGCCTTCCTCACCACCTTCATCAACAGCCGCGAGACGACGATCGACAACCCCTACGCCTACCTCTGCGCCGTCATCCGCAACCGGGTCAAGGACATCAGCCGCCGCAAGACCGCCGCCCTCCTCGACACCACTGCCCCAACCGCCGAAGCACACAGCGTCCTGTGGGTCAGCGACCTCGCCGAAGAAGACACCGACGCCATCCTCGACACCCGCCCCGCCCTCCAGGAACTGACCGAACCCCAGCGCCGATATGTCCTGCTCAACGAGGGCTGGGGCTACACCCAGGCCGAGATCGCCGAACTCACCGGCGCTCACAAGGGGACCGTCGCCACCCACATCCGACGTGCCAAGATCGCCCTCCTCGCCACCCTCGGCACCCTCGCCGCCGCCCTCCTCGTCTCCCTCGGACACCGCGCCCTCACCGAACAACTCCACTGGATCAGCACCAGCCCTGCCGGCCGCCCCGACGACACCGGCTCCTCTCTCCTCGCCCTGGCCATCGTCGCGACGTCCGCGCTTGGCCTCGCATCGAGGATCAGGCCGAGCCGACGGCGTCGGCGGCGCCGCCGACGGCTCACCCGAACCGGCGGAACCCTCGCCAAGAGCCTGTCCCGCACTCTCGGCGAGTGGGCCGCCTCCGCCCAGAACACGCTCGCCGAAACGGGGGCGAGCCGGCCGGGCACCGAACCGTACGGCGTCCTGGACCCCGTCGCCCTCGTCCGACCCGCTCCCCCCAGCGACAGCCTCCCCTCTCAAAATCTCGGCCGCCCCTGTCATGCAGACACCGCCCCCGGCCCCCGCCCCCGGTAACCCGCTCACGCACCACCGCCGCGCGAGCACCGCCGAAAGGAGCACCATGCACCCCGCCGCCGGCCCCGCCCGCACCGGAGCATCCCTCCCCCAGGCCGCCGCCGAGGGGGCGCGGGCCGCGTCTGGGGACTCCTTTGCCGAACGTCTGTTCGCTGTCTATCAGGACAAGCGCCGCGTGCTCCACGGCCTCGCCCGGCGCGAGCTCGCCGCCGAGAACCTGCCCGCCTCCCGCGCCGACGCCGAAGACATCGTCCAGGACGCCTACGTCATCACCCTCGCCAACCGCGACAAGATCCGGACCGACCTCTGGGGTGACTGCTCTGGTCATCTCCGTCTCCCACTCCTCACCGGTGCCCACGGACGGGCGCCGTCTGCACGGACCAACGATCCAGGGCCGTGCGCGGCCGAAATCGTGACGCCCGTCCCCTCACCATGCCTCTTTCGCGGGAATCCCCCGTCGGTTCCGCCACACAACTGCCCGTCGGGCCGACTCTTGAGCGAAGCAACCACGGTGAGCCGCTGCCCAAGAGCCTCTCACCGCAGATTCCGAGGAGACGCAGATGGGGCGGGTCAAGGCACGCAGAGGCGAATCGTCAGGCGTACGGCTTGCCCGAGCTGGGGAAGGCGCTGCGATCAAGGAACTGCTCGCGGAGGTAGCCCGGGACGAGGTGGACCGGGAGCAGCTGACGGCGACCTGCCATCTCCTCGACAGTGGGATCGATACGACCCGCTTCGCCGAACCATTCCGCCTGCTGGTCGTTGAACGGCGCCGCAAACTTCTGGGCGCAGCACTGGTGCAGCGGGGCAACCATGGTATGAAGCCGAGCGAACGTCTGGCGGAGCTGAGGGCTCACCAGAATGTGTACGCCCAGCAGGCCGGCATGCAGCGGGCCATGTTCGCCCGGGTCAACGAGGTCTGCGCGCACGTGGCCTTTATGGCTGTGGAGCCTTCCTCGCGCAGACAGGGCATCGGCCGGCAGCTGGTCCGCGCGGCCGCTGCCGTCGAGGGCCGGCGCGGCCGGCGGATGCTGACCGGCTACGTGTGGGACGACGATCTGGCGCGGATGTACGAGAGGTGGGGGTTCATCGTCTCTCCTACGGAGACGGCTGCGTTCTTCCTTCGAGAGAAGGTCGGCGATCTGTACGCGCCCTCCGTTGTCGGGCTTGAGCTGAAGGAGGGGTGCCGCCTGGTCGTCCTACCACTCGTCCCAGAGGTGCGGGCGTATGACATTGGAACGGAGGACGAGCCGTTCCCGGCAGTGGTCGGTGTGGAGGAACCGTTCGCCCCTGCGCACCTGGACATGCCGGAGAAGCTCAACGAAATCCGGGAACGTGTTGATGCCTTCGTGCGGACGCAGATGACTCTCTACGGGCCGGAACGCACCCGCGCGATCTTCGACGCCTACCTGGGACAGTCTCGTAGTTGATCCCTGCGCTCGTCCGGGGGCGAAGCAAGCATCAGTGGTCCCGCGCCGTGCGAAGTACGCGGGACCACTCGAAGATGCGCTCATCGGGGGCGCCCGACCAACGTAACCACCCGCACCCGTAGCGGCTCGCCGAAGGCCCCGCCGGCCCGGCGTGAGGTCTATCCCCGCCCGCGATCAGGGAGCGGTCAGGACGGCCCCCTGCACGGCTCCCTCCAGCGCCCGCAGCCAGCGGGCGAAGTCATCGTCCCGAAGCCCCGCCCGTACGGCCTCCAGCGGGCGGGCCGCCCACTCGACCGAGCACGGGACCTGATGCTCCTGCTGCCTGTCCTCCAGGGGAACGAGCTCGTCGTACAGACAGGCCAGGTACCCGACGGAGGGGTACTCCTGGTAGCTCTCGTGCGCCTTCACCATCGCGCGCACCAGCTCCGCGGCCTGCTCGACCGACGCCGGGGTACGGCCGCCGGCGTAGTTGGAGCAGGCCGTCTCGAACAGGTGCCACGCCGCCAGCCACCGGTCTTCCAGACGGGGGCCACCGCGGTGCCGCAGGTTCTCGATTCCAAGCCTTCGGGCCATCTCGTTGATCATGTCGGCCCGCACGAAGACGTCGCTCATATCCATGGCGCACCCGTACCGCGTGCTCGGCGGTCTCGCCGGGCGAAACGCCGCCGGGCCGGTGGAGTTCACCGGCCCGGCCCAGCTGGGCGTGCTCAGGCTTCCTGGGCGAAGGTCTTCTCGCAGTCGCCGCACATGATCTTGCGGCGTTCCAGGGTCTTGGGGGACACGCGGATCACCGTCGGCGGTTCGCACGCGCAGACGGCCTTGATGTAGTTGCGGTCCTCCTTTTCCGGGCGGGGCGGGGTCACCTCGCCGTCCTGTCCGGCGTCGTCCGTGCCGTCGGTCTCCGTCTCGGCGCCGGCGCTGGTGCCGGTCTTCTTGCGTGTGCGGCCTCCGCCGGTGCCGAGGAGGAGCCAGGAGGGGACGCGTTCGGCCTGGATGGCCGTGTCCAGGGCGGTGATCTGGTCGGCGTAGGCGGTCTTCGTCTCGTCCGTCATGGTGGTGAAGGCGAAGCCGTACTTCTTCTTCTCATAGGCGCTGACGCCGGGTTTGGGCATGAGGCCCAGCTCTTCGGAGGCGGCCTGGAAGTGCTTGTTGTGGTACTGGCTGGCGGAGCAGTCGTCGATGCCGCGGGCCACGTTCAGGCCGTGGGCGGCCTCGTGGATGAGGGTGGCGATGACCGCCTCCGCGCCGTCGCGGAGGGATTCGGCGGTGACGAAGACCTCGTGGTGCTTGGTCTCGCCCTTCCTCGCCGTCCAGCGGTTCTTGCCGAAGTGGGCGAGCTTGACCGCGGATTCCCGGCCGCCGGTGGCCATGGTGATGACCGCTTCGGGGACTTGCGGGTGGCGGGTGCGGATCGCGTTCCAGGCGGCCACCAGGGCGTTGGTGATGCCGACGGCGATCTCGGTGACAGGGGTGGCGGGGAGGTCCGGGACGAGCTCCAGGGGCGGGACGGGAGCGGGGTCGGGGATGACGGCGACGGTGCCGAGCGCGGCCTCTGTGGTCATGGCGACACCCTACCGAGAACTCACCTCTTAAGAGGTGAGTTCTCGGGGTGAGTCGACCGTCTTTCCCCACATTCATCAGCTCCGGTGACCCGGCCGAACGGCCGTACCGGCAATGGGCCTCAGGCAGCAACGCTGGGCGCCCGAAACCCTCGCCTGGCCCTCAAGACGACCCCGGCTCGTCACCGTCTCCCCGGGCGACAACGGCCTCTCCGGGACGCTCAGAGCTCTCGCCCCCCGCCCCCCCTTACCGCACCCTTCCCTGCGGACACAGAGGCGCTCGCAGGGTTCTTCCTCGGGGCTTGCCGAGGAAGGGTCCGGGCGAGGTCGGAGACAAGGGGCGAGGGCGGGAGACGGGAGAGAAGGCGGCCGTCGAGCAGGGGACCTAGTGGCAACTCGGCCTTCGCTGCCTTCTCGGCCTTCACGCGGGCCTTGGCCGCCTGGGCCTCCTCCTTCTTCTTCACCTGGAGCAGCTGCGTATAGCCGAGCACGGGGGTCAAGAGGCCGGTCACGCCCAGGAACCATGCAGCCACGATGGCGGGCTCGGTGAAGTAGGTGCGGAGGAACGTCTCGATCGCTTGCATCGGGAGGCGGGCGAGCACCTGTTCGCGGATCAGTTTGTCGAAGCCGAATCCGTCCCACAGGCCGAAGCCGCCGAGTGCGAGGAGGGGCAGCTTGCGGATGGGCCAGATGTCCCGGGTGCACGTGCGCAGTGCGAGAAAGGCGCCGTACGGGACCGCTAGCGGCAGGGTCAGCATGAAGAGCAGGACCGCAGGCGGCCCGCCGAAGGCGGCCAGCCCGGACTTCCCGGCGGCGCTGCGCCGGGCATGGCCGGTGGCGAGCCCTTCGTAGAAGGTCGCCGAGAACCCTTCCCACGCGCGGTTGATGCGGACGCGGTAAGGCTTGACCACCGGCTCCTCGTCGTCCTCCTCATCAGGATCATGGACGCCAACAACGACGTCTCGAACGATGGCCGCCAAGCGCTCAGGGGTGATGCCTTCCCCGCGCTCGAAGGCGCGCGGGCGGGGTCGCGGCGCTGACGGCTGACCTGCTCGCTTGGGGTTCGCGTAGGTGTGGACGGCGTGGGGAATCGCGCCGACCGGGTCGATGTCGGCGAAGTCGAACCACTCTCCCTCGACGCGGAACGCGGCAAACGCCCCATGCAGCGCGCTTTCCAGCTCGCGACCGCCGTGTGTGGACCACAGGACTTCGAGACGTTCAGGATTGCCGGTCTGGAGTTCCTTGAGCCGCTTCTCCGGGTTGTTGCTCGTGCCGATCTTGACGCGAGTCGACCCGACCGGGCCGATCACATACACGAAGGAGCCGCCGCCGGGCTTGGAAGAGGTCACCGTCCCTGCTCTCGTCTCGGGTGCGCGCATGCCGGGACTGTACGGGGCTCCTCGGACATCGTCTCCTTCGTCCTCCGGCACCACCCTGCCGTCGCGTCAGGGCCATCGCGCGCACGCGGACATACGCGTTCTTCTGCTTGGCGGGGGATGCCGACCGGAACAACGAGCGAGCTCATGGCCGGTTGACGCAGCGGTGCCCTTCCCCGCGTGCGGCTGAGGCGGGGAAGGGCACTGGGCCGGTGGTGGTCAGCTGGTGGCCGGTTGCCCAATCGCGGCGGCGACGGATCGGGGGTGGACGAGGCCGGCGCGGACGAGTCGGGTGTCGGGGCCGGTGCAGTCGACGATGGTGAGGTGGTGGGCGGCCGGGCAGATCCCTCCGTCCATGACGACGGCGTCGAGGCCGGCGTCGGTGAGGAACTCGTCGACTTCGGCGAGGGTGACGGCGGGGCCGCGGTCGTCGGGGCCGCCGTCACCGGAGACGTTGACGGTGGTGGCGGCCAGGAGCCCGGGGAAGGCCGTGGCGAGGGCGCCGAGCGGGCCGGGGGCGTGGGTGGTCAGGGCGGGTGAGCCGACCACGCGGTAGCGGTCGGCGTCGTGCTGGTGGCGCCAGGGCAGGAAGAGGGCGAGGTCGCCGGGCCAGAACGCGGCGGCGAGGCGTTCGGCGTCGGGGGTGAGGTCGAGCAGTTCGCGGGCGCGGTCGAGGTGGGGGACGACGAGGGCGAGGGGTTTGTTCTGGGGGCGCTGCTTGCCGTGGAGTATGGCCTGGTAGGCGGTGGGGTTGGCGGCGTCGGCGCAGATCATGTACCAGCGGCTGGTGGGGACGACGACGAGTCGGCCGTCGGCGATGGCGGCCGCGGCGGTGGTGGTGTCGGTGGTCGGGATGACCTGCACGGTGGGGTCCTTCCTGGTCAGGCGGCGAGGGTGGGGTAGTCGAGCCAGGGGTTGCGCAGGGCTTCGAGGCGCCGGGTGTGGTGCTGGGTGTGGGAGACGCGGAAGTAGGCCATCAGGCGGGGGGTGGTGGTGTGGTTGGTGCCGACGGCGTGCGGGACGAGGTGGTGCATGAGCAGGACGTCGCCGGTGTCGGCGAGCAGCGGGGTGCCGGTGTGGGTGTCGAGGTGCGGGGGGACCTGGTCGGTGATGCCGCGGGCCCATTCGGTGGCGAACCAGCGGGCCATGGTGTGGTGGCCGCCGGGGACGTAGTGCAGGGCGCCGCCGTCGGCGTGGGTGATGGGTGAGAGGACGACGCCGACGAGGAGGGAGAAGGTGCGTAGTTCGGCCGGGTCGAGGTGGGGGCAGCCGACTCCGTCGACGTGCATGGTCTTGACGGGCTGGGTGCCGTGGCCGGCGGGGGTGCGGATCTGGATCTGAGTGGTGGTGACGGGGGCGGGGTCGGTGAGGAGTTCGGTGGCGAGGTCGGCGGCGCCGGTGGCGGTGTAGAGGTCGAGCAGGGCCGGGTGGGAGCCGTGTTCGGGGGCGAAGGTGCGCTGGGTGTACTCGGTGAGGCGGGCGGGGTCGTAGCCCTGGGCGTACCAGATGTGGATGAGGTCGCGGGCGGGGGTGGTGCGGTCGGGGGTGGCCTGGCGGCGGCGGATGATGAGGCCGTCGCGGCGGAACTGGGCGCGTTCGGCGGCGGTCAGCGGCATGGGCTGCTCCTGGGGTGGATGAGGGTGTCCAGGGCGGGGCGGGCGGCGGCGAGGGCCTGGCGGAGGAGGCGGGCGCCGAGGGTGGCGGTGGCGGCGGCCGGGTCGTTGCCGATGATCCCGTCGGTGCCCAGGCGGGGGTCGTTGGAGGTCCAGGGCCAGGTGGCGGCCCGGTCGGTGACGAGGTGGTGGATCGCGGCCGGGTCGGGCTGCGGAGCGTTGGTGGTGAGTTGGTCGAGGTGGACGGTGTCGGGGGCGAGGTGGAGCAGGAGCGCGGTCTCGTGGAGGCCTGCGTGGATCTCGGGCCGGTCGCCGGCGGGGGTGCGGGCGAGGGCGAGGGGGTGCAGGACGCACACCCGGATTCCGAGGCGCTGGTGGAGTTCGTGGACGAGGGCTTCGAGGACGCCGCGGTTGCCGCCGTGGCCGTTGACGAGGATCAGGCGGCGGGCGCCGGTGGCGCGGACGTACTGGGCGGCCAGGGTGTGCAGGAGGGTGGCGTACTCGGCGGTGGTCAGGGTGAGGGTGCCGGGTGCCCAGGCGTGTTCGGGGGCGATGCCGTAGGGGAGGGCGGGCAGCTGCCACAGGTCGTGGGTGTCGCCGTGGGCGGTGATCAGGTGGTGGGTGAAGGCCTGGGCGATGAGGGTGTCGGTGGCCAGGGGGAGGTGGGGGCCGTGCTGTTCGGTGGAGCCCACGGGCAGGCACAGCACGGAGGAGGCCTGCACGCGGGTGGTCAGGGCGGCGGCGGTCAGCCGGTCGAGCTGCCGGTGGCCGCCGCCGGGGCCGGTCATGCGGGGCGCCGTCCGACGCGGACGAGGAAGGCGTTGTCCTCGTGGAAGGTGTCGGTGTCGGAGTAGCCGCTCAGCACGTCGCGGACGGTGGTCTCGAACTCGTGCAGGCGCTCGCCGAACAGGTGGGGGGCGGCGAAGCTGGTGGAGGCGAGGTAGCCGAGGATGCTGGTGGTGTTCCAGGTGCGGGTGACGGGGACGGTGAACTCCTCGACCTCGCTGAAGGGCGATTCGCGCATGATCTCGCTGTAGGGGCGGTTGTGGTGCTGGAAGGTGCCGGTGCCCGCGCGGCGCTGTTCGCCGAGGAAGTCCTGGATGACCTGGCGGACGGCGGCCTTCCAGTCGCTGTCGGCCTTCCAGAAGCTGTTGTCGCCGAAGATGGCGACCGCTCCGTCTTCGGCGACCTGGGAGTCGAGCCGGGCGAGCACCGCCTCCTGGTCGAGCCAGTGGAAGGCGCGGCAGATGGTGACGAGGTCGGCCTTCCAGCCGGCGGGCGGGGCGAAGTCCTCGGCGGCCGCGATGGTGAGGGTCAGGGTGGTGGTGGCGGGGACCTTGGGGCGCAGGGCCTGTTCGGCGGTGGCGATCATGCCGGGGTCGTTGTCGCTGGCGATGATGTCGGTGAAGTACGGCAGGAGGGCCTCGGCGACCAGGCCGGTGCCGGTGCCGATGTCGAGGAGGCGGCGGGGCTGGCGGTCGGGGGCGCAGGTGGCGAGGCGGGCGGCGAGGTTGCCGGGGATGTGGGGCCGGTAGTCGCGGTAGTAGCCGGAGGCGCCGGTGAACAGGCTGGTCATGGGGTTGTCCCTTCAGGGGGTGGTGAGGGTGCGGAGGAGAGCGGCCGCGTCGGCGAGGGTGGCGGCCACGTGGACATGCTGCCGTTCGCCGGCGGGCGGGTTGTCGGGAATCGGCCGTCCCTTGGAGATCCAGATGGGAGTCGCGCCGGCGTCGAGGGCGCCGAGGACGTCGCAGGCCCAGTCGTCGCCGATGTGAACCATGCTGGCGGGGTCGACCTGGTGGTGGTCGGCGACGGTGCGGAAGGCGCGGGGGTCGGGTTTGGCGTAGCCGATGGTGCAGGAGGGGAACAGGCCGGTGACGTGCGGGGCGAGGCGTTGACGCAAGGCGTCGGTGTCGGCGTCGGCGAAGGTGACGTTGGACAGGGTCACGACCGGCGCGATGGCGGACAGCTCCCGCAGGGCGTCGAGGGTGTAGGGGTAGAGGGTGAGCGGGGCGGGCGGCAGGTCGCGGGGGAAGTCGGCAGGTTCGATGCCGAGGGCGGTGGCCAGTTCGGCGGCGAGGGCGTCGGTGAGGGCGGGCTGGGTGTGCAGGCGGCCGCGCATAACGGCGCGGGCCTGGTCGGCGGAGAGCGGGGAGGCGGCGGTCAGGCGCATGGCCAGGCCGGGGCCGTCGGCTTCGCCGAGGGTGCCGCCGACGTCCACGCTGATCAGCTTCACGGGCGGGGTCATGTGCGGTCTCCTTCGTCGAGGGCGGGCAGGGAGCGGACGATGACGTCGACGCGGTCGGCGCGGATGGCGAGGGTGGTGGCCTCGCCCAGGAAGGTCAGGGCGTAGCGGCGTTCGGCGTCGTCCAGGGCGGTGAGGTCGCGGCGGGCGGTGTGGGCGGCGGTGTGCAGGTCGTCGGGGATGCGGCGGTCGCGCTGGCCGTGGCGCAGGTGCAGGGCGGCGGTCCACTGGGCGGGGATGTTCGTGGGGAGCGGGTGGACGGGCTGGAGGGTGGTGGAGTCGTCGAGGGTGAGGATGCGGACGGCGAGGTCGTATCCGGCGAGGGTGAGGGTGCCGGTCAGGAAGGTGTCGTGGCCTTCCAGGCGGGTGTCCAGGAGCAGGAGCGGGCCGGTGGGGGCGGGGACGGTCCGGCCCTGGACGGGCAGCGGCGGGGGGATGGGGGTCATGGGCGGCTCCGGGGTGCGGCCCCCAGGCCGGGGGCGGGCGGCAGCGGCAGGTGGCCGTGGTCGGGTTCGGCGGGATGGGTGTAGAGGCGCTGGCGTCCCGGCTCCCACGCCAGGCGGTACTCGACGGCCGGGACGCGGTCGGGGCGGGCGGCGGCGAGGTGCAGGCCGGGCTGGAGCGAGCGGCCGTGCGGGAACAGGGGCAGCGTGGTGGAGGCGAGGAGGCGCAGGGCGGCGGTCAGGCCGCCGCAGCCGACGATGTCGAGGGTGAGGGCGGAGAGCCGGATCGTGGTGAGGACGGCGCGGGTGTCGTCGGCGAGGGTCAGGCGCTCCCCCATGGCCAGCGGCAGGCCGTCCAGCAGCCGGTAGAGCCGTGGTGTGTGGGCGGGGGCGGGGTCTTCGAGCCAGATCAGGGCGGCGGGGTCGACGGCGGCGCGGAACGCGGCCTGGAGGCCGGGCGGCCAGGTGCCGACCGCGTCGGCGGCCAGCGGCCCGCACATTGCGGCGGCGGCGTTGACGCGGTCGGCCAGTGCCCGGCCGCCGGTGCCGGGGCGGTGGCGCAGGCCCCATTTGGTGAACGCCCACCCTTGGGCTCGGACCTCGGGGATGTGGTCGAGGGTGGCCGGGTCGGACAGGTCCCGGGTCAGCCATGACGCGTACGCCGGAAGACGGTCGCGGAGGGGACGGTCGGTGAGGAGGTCGGCGACGGGGCGGTGTTCGGCCCGGGCGTGCAGGTCCCAGGCCGCGCAGTCCAGCGCGCCGGCCGCCCACGACCCGGCACGGGTGCGCGCGGCCGCGGCCGTCAGGCGGGCGTGGACCGCCTGGTGGTCGGTGGCGTCTACGCCATCGAGGGCGGGGGCCAGGGCGCGGGCGGCGCGGGCCACGGGCTCGGGCAGCGGCCCGTACCAGCCGGTCGCCCGGCCCGCGCGCAGGGCGACGAAGACGGTGTCGTCGCCCGGACGGGCCCGGGCGGTGAGGTCGGTGAAGTCGGCGGAGGTGATCGTCAGGCGCCGCATGACGGCCTCCTGTCCAGCAGGCGCTCGGCGGCCGCGAGCAGACCGTCCGCGGTCATCCCGGCCGCGGCCGCGAGGGCGGGCTGCGGGCAGGGGCCGTGCGTCTCGTGCCAGCCGATCACCTCGGTGGGGTGGGCGGTTCGGTTCTGCAGCAGGCCCCAGATCGCGGCCGGGTGTCCGAGGGTGACGACCAGCAGCGCCGCGTCCTTCCCCAGCAGCGCGTCGCGCTCGGAGGGCGTGAGGGCGGCGGGCCACACGGCCGGGTCGCCCAGGACGGTCAGGTTGAGGACGGACACCACCCGCACCGCCACTTTCAGGCGGGCGCGGAGCTCGGGGACGGCCTCGGCGGCGACGGCGGCGGGCAGGTCCCCGCACACCACCACCGTCAGCTGCGGCGGCCCCGGGTCGGACAGGTGCGGCCACCGGGCGGCGCCCCGGGCCGTCTCCTGGGCGATCGTGCCGGCCGGGACGGGCGGCAGGGGGTGCTTGCCCGCGACGATGATGTTGACCCGGCCCCGGCTGGCGAACGCCTCGTCCAGCACGAGCGCCAGACGGGCCGGGTCGGCCGGGGTCCACACCCGCACCGCCGGGTCCTGGAGCGCGAGGAGCGCGGTGATGAGCGACGGGTCGCCGTGGGTGTAGGTGTTGTGCCAGCCGTAGGAGGTGAGCAGGAGGTTGAAGCTCGGCCGGTCGGCGGCGCCGGGCATCCGCCGCTGCTTGAGCAGGGACACGATCCCGGTCGTCATCAGCGGGGCGAACGCCTCGTAGGAGATGAGCACGCCGCGGCCGCCGGCCGCGTTGAACCCGGCGAGCTGCTCGGCCAGGACCTCCTCGGCGAGCACTTCGCTCGTCCAGGGCTGCCCGGCCAGGGCGCCGAGCTTGTTGGAGGCGAGCTCGTCGGGGCTGAAGACGCGGAAGTCCCCGGCCCGGGCGTGGTCGCGGACCACTGTCGTGACGGCGGCGGCGAACGACCCGGCCCGCGCCTCGGGCGGTTCTTCGCCCGGCCCGGCGCCGGGAGCGGGCCGGGGCCGGGGGGTGGGGCGTGGGTCGAGGCGGGGCAGAACGGCGCCGTTGAGGGCTTCGGCGAGCGCGGGGCCGGGGCGGCCGTCGGCGGTGAACAGTTCGCCGGGCCGGTAGGAGGCCAGCCACCGCTGGAGGGCGTGCAGCTGGGCCGGGTCGGTGCCGGCCCGGGCAAGGGGCGTCTTGTGGGCGCGGGCGGTGCCCAGCACGGCCCGGCCATCGGCGGCGGCCGGGCCGCTGAAGCCCTTGACGCACCGCATGAACACGACGGTCCTGCGGCCGTCCAGGGTGTCGGCGGCGGCGGTGGTGAGCTCGGTGTGGAAGGTGTCGTGGCCGTCGTCGGGGACGCGGACGATGCGGGCGTGCCAGCCCAGGCCGGCCGCGTACGCGGTGAGCGCCCGGTCGTCCAGGGAGCCCAGAAGGCTCGCGGCGCCCATGCGGAAGCCGTTGAGGTGGACCAACGGCAGGACCGGGACGGCGGGCAGGGCGCGGGCGGCGAGCCAGGCGGCGGCGGTCGTGGGGGTCTCCAGCTCGCCGTCGCCGATCACCGGCACCATCACCCGGCCCGGGCCGGCGGCGAGCGCGGCGCCCTGGGCGAAGGGCAGGCAGCCGCCGAGCCGGCCGCCGAGGAAGTCCCCCGCGGGCAGAGCGGGGGTGACCTCCGCACCGAGGCCGTCCACGTCCGGGAAGGCCCGGCACAGGCGGCGCAGACCGTCCTCGTCGCGGGAGAAGCGGGGCCGGACGGCGGCGAGGGCGCCGCTCAGCCAGGCGGCGGCGATCTGGGCGACACCCGCGTGCCCGGCGCCCAGCAGCGGCACCGCGCCTCCCCCGGTCCCGGGGGAGGCGGGCAGGACGGCGAGGTGGGCCAGGGCCCAGGCGGTGCCCGGGACGGTCCCCCAGTGCCCGGCCGGGCGGTCCTTGACGTCACCGGCGGCCAGGGGGCGGCGCAGCAGCACGTTGTCGCGCAGGTGGAGCTGGGCGACGGCCGCGTACGTCTGCGCCCGCCACAGCACCTCGGCCGCCTGCGGGCCGTTCACGGGGCGACCAGCGGCTCGGAGCCGAAGGCGAAGTACCACAGCGGCCGGTAGCACTCCCACCCGCGCGGACGCAGGCCGGTGGGGCCCAGCAGGTCCTCCAGCATGGTGCGGGCCTGGAGGTAGAACGGCAGGTCGGCGGCGCCTCCGGTGCGCAGCCCGGCCATGATCCGGTTGTGGGCCTGGTAGACCTGCACGTTGGGGAACTCGGTGATGTACGGGGCCAGGTCGCGGACCCCGCTGTGCATGGCGGTCAGGTCGTCCAGCCCGGCGATGTACGTGAACGAGGTGCCGAGTCCGGCTTCGAGGGCGCGGCGCAGCACGGTGGGCATCTCGGTGCGGGTGAGGTCGGCCTTCGACGCCTTGAGCATCATGTCGCGGCGGGTGAAGCACTCCGCGGTCAGGCGCAGGACGAACGGGCTGGCGGTGCGGGCGAGGGTGTCGAACGCCTTGCTGCTGCGCAGCACGGAGGTGAGGAATCCCAGGCGGGCGCCGATGCCGAACTCGTCCAGCAACGTCCGCAGGTCGCTCATGTGGTCGACCGCCGTCTGCTCGCGCTCGTAGCAGCCGGTGGAAACGGTGATCTCCTCCAGGCCGGTCAGGGAGCCCAGCGGGTGGCGGTGGGCGAGGACGGTGAGGAGGTCGCGGACGGCGCGCTGTTCGGACAGCCGCGGGTCGGCGGCGGCCTCCAGGGTGTTGGGGCAAAACCCGCAGCCGACGCAGCGGGAGCGGGCGTTGGGGTTGAGCGTCATCGCCCGGCCGTCGTTGCGGAAGTAGCCGCCGACGGCTTCGTCGGCGTCGATCCGCTCGACGGCCGCGACCGGCTCGCCGGCCAGCAGGAGGGTGTCCTCGTCGAGGACGAACGGGGAGTCGGCGGCGTTGAGCGGCACGATCACCTGCCACGGCACCGTCGGCGCCGTGGTGAGGCGGACGTTGACCCGTGCCCGGTGCCGCGGCAGCGGCGAGGAAATGCCGTGCAGGTTGATCGCGATGAGCAGGACGTCCTCGACGGGGGCGTTGTGGCGGGCGGCCAGGCGTGCCATGCCGTCCAGGTCAGCAGGAGAGGATTCACGCGGAGCAGTGGCAGGCACGAGGCCCTCCATCCAGTAGGGACGGACGCGGTGAGCAGGCTCTGTACGGTGCAGGGCCGGTGTGAGGGTTCAAAAGCTCTTTCCGGCCGGAGAACCGGGCGGTGAGGCCGTTCGGTCGGCGCGGCGGGGGCGGGGACGTGCAGGAGAGCTTGCGAGCGGCAGGGGCAGTGGTCTGCCGGCATCGCGGTCAGGACGTAGAGGACACCGTCGTCGGCGCGGACCACCTCCGGAACGAACTTGCCCTTGCGCAGCAGGTCCTGGAGGTCTTCATGGGCGTCGGTGTCCTCGATCCAGCGCCGCAGCGGGGCCGACGGCTGCTCAAGGCCGTCGGCGAGGGCGGGGGCGGGGGCGTCGTCGAGCAGGTCGGCGAGCGATCCCGCCATCTGCCGCAGGAAGCGCACGGCCAGACGCGGCGTCGCGGCCTGCGCGCGGCGCAGAAGCCCTTGGTAGGACGGTGCGGTGGCGTAGAGCTCGCAGTGGTAGGTCACGGCCGGTCCACCTCCGCCTTCACGTAGACGCTGGGGCCGAAGGCGTGCGGGGTGACTCCGGTCTGGTCGCCGGAGGTGATCTGCGGGAGGGCTGCGGGGTCCAGCGGTTCGCGTACGGTCCCGTCGAGCGCTATCACCCGCAGCGTGGCGGTCCGGGCGTCGAGGTCGGCGTCGAGGGCGAGCTCGCTGCTGTGGACGCGGTCGGCGACGTGCTCGACGAGCTCGGCGGCCAGCAGCGCGAGCCGGTTCGCGGTGGCCGCGTCCAGGCCCCACAGGCTGTAGGAGAGCTCGACGGCGAACCGCACGCGCTGTCTGGTCTCCTCGGCCTTGGGCGGCAGGCGTACGAGCCTGTTGCGGTGCTCGGGCTCGTCGCCGGTCGGCAGCAGGCCCAGGGCCGCGACGGCCCGCCGGTCGCCTTCGGACAGCCGGGCGCGCGGGTCGTTCCCGCAGCGGGCAGCGGCCAAGGCGCCGTCGGCCGGGGTGTGCTGGGGCATCAGGTGTCCTCCCGTCCCTCGCCGCGGGCCCAGGCGGCCTTGAGCGCGGTCCGTAAGTCGTCGGGGTCCATCAAGCGGGGGGTGAGGCCGGGGGGCTGGGCCCACCGGCGCTCGGGCACCTGGGGGCCGCCGGGCCGGGGCACGGCGACGAACCACGGAAGCCCCAGGGCGACCGTGCCGGGCACCTGCCAGGTGCTGGCCGTTCCGGCCGGTACCCACACGTAGGCGAAATCGGCCGCCTGGTCCTCCAGGACCGGCACGCCGGACCAGAGTTCGGGGTGCCGGCGGGCGGCGGCGATGCAGCGTTCGCGGGGGACGGCGATGACGTCCCAGGCCGTACCGGTCGGCAGGATCGCGTGGGCGTGCTCCTCCCAGTCCCGCCAGACGAGGAAGGGATTGTCCGGGCGTGCGTCGGCGAGCCAGTGCGCTCCGACGTCGGACGCGTCGCGGCCGCGCATCAGGTCCTCCGGGTGGCGCACTGCGCGCAGAGGCGGACGGCGTAGCCGAGGCGGCCTCCGTCGGTTCCGGAGGCGACGTAGGCGTGCCCGCCGTCGTGGACGAGGTCGCGTGCGCCGCAGCCTGTCGCGCAGGTGAGGGCGTGGAGCTGTTCGCGCTGCGCGGCGGTCAGGCGGGTCGGATCGTGCACGGCATCCCTGATGTCCGCGGTCGGCAGGGCGCTTCGTACAGGCATCGGCGGCTCGGTCCCCTCGTGTCCGAAATCATCGGAGGACAGCAGCGTTTCCGGTCGCTCTGCGTGACGCAGCACACACGACCAGTCGCTTGGTGAAACTCTGCCATTGAAATTCAATGACGGAAAGCCAAATGGTTGAACTTCCCCCGTCGAAGGGGGCGCACAGGGGAGGAGCGCCCGGTGTCCGCTGCCGCGTACGCTGCCGCTGTCACAACAGGACAACAGGCCAACGGGCCTGACGAAGGGTGGGGCATGGGGGTACAGGGCACCGCGCAGGGCCACGCCGCGCGGATGCAGATCGCCCGGGGACTGCGGCAGCTGATGGAGACTCAAGGGTTCACCCAGACGAGTATCGCCCGCGAGGCCGGCGTCTCCGTCGGCACCGTCAACCGCTACCTCTCTTGGGAGGACCGGGGCCTGCTGAAGGTCCCGACCCTGCGCGCCATCGCCGCCGCCGCGGGCGCGACCTCCGGCCAGACGGACATCCTCGTCGCCCTCGCCCAGACGCAGGGCCAGGGCTGGTGGCGGGAGAACTCCGAAGCCGCCCCGTGGCTGTCGCCGCTGCATGCCTTCGAGGAGGTCGCCGAGTACGAGTACGTCTGGGCCACCACCCTCGTCCCCTGCCTCGCCCAGACGCCCACCTACGCCCGGCACCTGCACGAACAGGAAGACCCGCACGCCGACCCGGCCGTGATCGACACCCGCGTCGAAGCACGCATCACACGCCAGGAGATCCTCGACCGCGCCGACATGCGCCTGTGGATCGTCCTCGACCAGGCCGTACTGCGCCGCCAGGTCGGATCGGCCAAGACCATGGCCGACCAGATAGACCACCTGCTCGACCTCTCCCGCCGACCCCGCGTCACCGTCCAGGTCCTCCCCAACGACCGCGGCGCCCCCGCCGCAGGCTCGGGCGGGCACTTCCTGATCCTCGGCCGCGAGCACCCCGACCCCATGCAGGCGATGTCGGTCGTCTACCTGGAGCTGCACCGACGCGGCATGTACCTCGACGACCCCGCCGAGGTCGCCGAGTACCACGAGATGTTCCACTCCCTGCGGACCCAAGCGGCCGACAGCGGCCAGACGCAGGACCTGCTCACCCAAGCACGATCGGAGTACGACGCATGAGCGCCGCCCCCCAGTCCCCCACCCGATTCGACGAGACCGCCTGGTTCAAGTCGACAGCGAGCGCCGCGCAGAACGAGTGCGTCGAGGTGAACACCACCGGCACCGGCTCGTTCGTCGGCCTGCGTGACTCCAAGGACGCGGCCGCTGGCGTCGTCACCGTGACCGCCGTGCCGTTCACCGCGTTCGTCTCGGCCCTCGGCGCCGGCCGACTGTAGCCACTGCGCGCGAGGCCCCGGGACCTGTTCAGGTCCCGGGGCCTCGTCGTCGTTCGGGTCCGTTTACGTGACCTGCTGCCACGCGCTCGGCACCCGGCCGGGCAGGCGGTGATTGACCTGGTGCTCGCCCTTGGTGCAGCCCGCCATCGGCCCGTTGGGGGCGCGCAATTCTCGGATGCAGGGGTCGAGGTGGTCGCGGTGCCACACGCTGGGGCCGGTGTAGCCGCAGGTGGCCGGATCGGTGAGCTCCTGCCAGGCGAGCCAGGCGGCGTGAAGCCGGGTGACCGCGACGGGATGGTCGAACCACTGCGGGCACCAGCGGGCGTCGGCGGACGGCTCGGCGAGGTAGCCGGGCACCAGCACGCCCTCGACCCACTCGATCAGCGCGCGCAGTTCGTCGTCGTACTCCGGGGAGTCCAGGAGGAGGATGAACGGCGGGAACCCCTCGCCCTCCTCCTCGTCCCCGTCTGCCGGGTCCGCCCCGCCGGCCGCCGACCCGTCGCCGGGATCCGCCCCGGCGCCGCTGCTCAGGGCGCTGACCCGGGCGGCCAGGGCGGCGAGCTGGGCCTTGAGGTCTTCCATGTCCTGGAAGAGGCCCATGGGGACCTCGAAGTTGCCGGGGTCAGACACGGCGGGAGGCCTGACGCTGCTCGTGGGCGGCGACGGCGCGCTTGGTGATCGCTTCCTCTTCGGTCCTCATCTGGGCGCCGATGTACGCCATGGACTTCTCCTCGTACCAGGGGCGCAGGGCGATCTGGGCGATGGGCATGCCGGTGGACATCAGCAGGGCGGTTCCCTTGCGCATGGCCCGGATGTCGGCGGGGTCGAGGATCTGTTCGCGCTGCTCGCTGTAGCTGTGGCTGGTGCCCTCCTTGCCCTTGGAGTAGGAGCCGCGTTCGACGTAGTGGGCGCCGGTGAGGGTGCTGACGTCCTGGGCGAAGCGGGCGTCGTCGATGCCGACGCCGATGATCTTCTTGGTGGCGGCGGACCACATCGAGTCCATGCCGACCTCGCCCCACGCTTTCACGCCCTGGCGGTAGCTCTGGAGGATCACGTAGGGGGTGATGCCGCGTGAGCCGAGGTGGGAGTACAGGTCGGGGAGGTCGGCGATCTTGCAGATGTTCGCGGCCTCGTCCAGGACGACGCGCATCGGCTCGGGCAGGCGGCCGCCCGCGCGCTCACCGGCCTCGGCGGCCGCGGTGAAGACGGCGTCCGCGAGCGCGGCAACGATCGCGGAGGAGGGGCCGCCCTTCTTCGACAGCAGGTAGAGGGTGTCGGTCGAGGTGGCGAAGGCCTCGGGGTCGAAGCGGGGCAGGTCGGGGTCCGGGGTGACCCAGGCCAGGACCGTCTCGTCGCGCAGCGCGGACATGGCGCTGCGGGCGTTCTGGTAGATGCCGGACTGGGTCTCCTCGGCAATGTTCACGGAGGAGTCGACCTGTTCGGCGAGGACCGGCTCGTATTGGTAGAGGATGTTCAGCGGCGCCTTCTCCGCGGGGTCGGCGATCCACTTCATGACGTCGCGGACGGTGCCTCCGTCCCACCAGGCCGCGCGGAACATGCCGACCAGGAGGTCGGCGGCGGACTGGGACCAGAAGGGGTCAGCCTGCTCGGAGGTGATCTGGTTGACGAAGTGCGAGGCGAGGCGCTCGGCGCCTTCCAGGGTCTCGGCCTGGGCGATCATGTCCCACCACATGGCCCGCTCGATCTGCGCGACGCCCTGGGTGTCCAGCGCCCAGATCTTGCCGACCCGGGCGCGCGAGGCCCGGGTGGCGGCGTAGACGTCCGCTTTGTTGCTGGTCATCAGCAGCGCGGCGGGCGCTTCCTCGGCGACCGGGATGGCGATCGAGGTCGATTTTCCGGCTCGGGGCGCCATGACGGCGATGTAGGTGTCCTCGTCGGAGCCGCGTAGCTCGACGCCTGAGGGCAAATGGTTGCCGAGCAGCACTCCCCGGTCCCGGGGCGCAAGTTCCTTGGGTTTGGTGTCCTTCAGGGAGGCCCGCAGGCGGGTCGCCGTGCGGGCGGCCGGCTTGGGGGTGAGCTCGCGCAGCTGGTGGAGCGTGGCGAGGCTGCTGGGGTTCTTGTGCCACTTGAAGGTGGTCTTCAGGCCCCAGACGATCAGGGCGACGACGGCGACGTCGACGAGTCCAGCGCCGATGCCCGAGGCGAGCGGGGAGTCGGTCCAGACCGACCCCCAGTCGTCGACCATCCGGTAGATGGTCAGCGGGGAGGCGGGTGCGACGTCCCCGCCGGTGAGGGCCGCTCCGGCCGCGGCTCCGGCCCAGGTGGAGGCGGACAGCGTCACCCCTCCGCCGAACAGGACGCCGCCGGCCACCCAGGCGCGGTCGTTCTCCGTCATCATCGGGGGCCCCCTGTGGTCGTCGCGGTTCGCGCGGGTCGGGTGTTGGTGTCCGTGCGGTAGAGCCGCTGCTCGGTCGTGGTCAGCTCCAGCGCGGCCGCGATCCCGGGACGGGTGCCGATCTTGATCAAGTACTTGCCGCGTCCCGGGTGGCGGGCGCCTTCCTCCTCGGCGGGCCGTCCGTCTTCCTGCTCGGCGCGGGTTGTGGGGTCGATATCCAGGCCGGTGGAGGTCGCCGACGACCACGAGCCGATCATCATCCGCTCCTGCTCGGTCAGGGACCGCTTGCCGGTGACGCGCCGCAGCTCCTCCTCAGAGGACGCGCCGATCACCCAGGTGTCGCACCGGTCCATCAGGCCACGGGCCTTGGCCCGGTCCTGCTCGGTCGGCAGCGCCTCGACGTCGAGCAGGGAGTGGGTGACGTAGATGGTGACGTCGTCCGTCGTGCGGTTCAGCCGGGAGATGGCGTCCATGGCGTCGACCAGGCCCGGCCCGGAGCGAAGGGCTCGCCACATCTCATCCATGGGCAGCACAAGCTTGCGGTCCATCAGGCCGATGGAGCGGGCGGAGTCGATGGAGCTGTAGGTGTAGGCCCAGGTAGCGATCATGCCCGCGCTGACCACGTCATTACCGCGGGCCCGCAGGGCGGAGATGTCGACGGAGACCGCCGGCGCGCTGATGTCCAGGGGCACCGTGGTGGGCCCGTCGAACAGGCCGCGCAGCGGGCCGCCGATCAGGTTGTCCAGCCCGGCGATCACCGAGCGGGTCAGGTCCCGGTAGCGGTCACCCTCGGCGGCGAGCTTGGTTCGCAGCGTCTCCGGGGCGGCCCGCAGGACGCGCACGACGTCCTCGACGACCGGGTCGCTGCCGGAGGGCTGGCCGTCGGAGGCCAGGTGCACGGCGGTGTCCAGCGCGCTGCGCTCGATCTCGTCCGGGGTACGGCCCAAGCCGTGCTTGGTCGACAGCAGTGCCACAAGCGTCTCCAGCCGCCGGCCGTTGAGGACGTCGAGCAGCGCCTGGCGCCGGTCGGCCGCGAGCGAGGCGACGCGGCCCTTGAGCGGTCCGGAGTCGAGCGGGTTGATCCGTCCGATGCCGTCGCCGATGCGGACGACGCTGCCGCCGAGTTCGGCGATCAGGTTGGAGTATTCGCCCTTGACGTCACCCGGCACGCACACCATGTGCCCGTACGCCGCGTAGACCAGGCACACTCGTTTGACCAGCGCACTCTTGCCCGCGCCGGGCTGGGACATGACCCACATGCCGGGGTTGGTGGTCAACCGGCCCGTCCAGCCGGACGGGTCGATGCACACCAGCTCTCCGGTCAGCACGTCGCGCCCGACCGGTACGCCGCGCGGCGGCAGGCCGCTGCCGAGCAGGAAGGGGTAGATCCCGCCGACCTGGGTGGAGGGGCCGGTGTAGACGGTGCCGGAGTCCTCGACCGCGGCGCGGCCGCCGAAGCGGCCGCCCCAGCCGAGCCGAGGCGCAAACCGGGCCCGCAGCTTCTTCTGGGCCCGCCGTTCCTCGCGGGTCGGGCCGTTGTCCTCCACGCGGGTCACACGCTTGGGCGTGGTGACCGACGGTGTCGCCTTGCGTGCCATCGTCTAGCCCTTCACCAGCGGGTTGTAGCCGAGCGGCAGTCCGGCCGCGAACACGGCCGCCTGGGCGCCGTACGCGGGCCGCATGCGGATCCCCCTGGTCGCCTTCACCGCGCGCTCCAGCTCCTGGCGGGCGGCGGGAAGGTCTGCGGCCCGCCGCGCGGTGACGGTGACCATCAGGGTCCAGTCCACGACCTGGGCGCCGCCGGCCACCTGCGCGGCCGCCTCCTCGGCCCGCCGCGCGTCCGCCTTCTGCGACCACTTCGCCCTGCCCTTGACCTCGGCGGTCGCCTGCGCCGTCTGGTAGGCGTTGCTGATCTCGCGCTCCAGGACCGCTTCGCCCTCGTGCGGGTCGAGGACCCGGTAGGCCAGCGTGATGCGCCGCTGGAAGCGGCCCGGGGCCAGCAGCGGCAGCAGCACGCTGTAGGAGATCGGGCGGCGGGGCATCTCCCGCAGCACCCACGACACCGAGATCCCCCCGTCGTGGGCGTACTCCTCCCACCCGTCGTCGGCGGCCTGCGGCCCGCACTCCGTCCACGACAGCTCGGCGAAGTCGGCGTCGCGGGCGTTGAAGACGTCCGGGTCGTAGGCGCTGCGCACCAGACGCCGAAGGTCGACGTCGGTGGCCCGGCGCTCGATGTCGGTGCCCGTGCCGGACAGGTCGATCGAGTCGACGGTCTTGAGCGCCTCGGCGACCTGCTCGGTCAGGTCCGCGGGTGGGTTCGCGGTCGCGTTGGGGTCCACCGTCACCGACATCCAGGGCGCGACCGAGGCGGTGGCGTGCGGGGTGGTGCGCACGAGCTCGTCGACGATCTGCTTCGCCAGGGCCGGGGCTTCGGGGTCCTGACGGGCCTTCACGTCGTCGCCGAGGGCCTCGCCGGCGCCGGGGGTGATCTGGATGGTGACGCTGGCGCCCTTGATCTGGTCGTCGGTGCTCATCGCCTCCAGCACGGACGACCAGTTGCGCATCGAGCCCTGCACCGTCCGGGTCTGGGCCATCAGGCTGCCGCCGGGGGCCAGGAGCGTGGTGACGGTCATGTAGCCGCTGGCCCGGTCGTGGACGATGCCGACGTTGCGGCCCGAGGTGGGGTCGTAGGCCTTGATCAGGGTGGAGGAGGCACCCACGCCGGGCAGGTCCAGCGCGTAGGGGTGCTCCAGGAGCAGCCGCCGGTAGGCGGTGGCCTCGACCCTGGAGGCACGCTTCCAGGACAGCATCGCCCAGTAGTAGGACATCGCGGGCATGCCGTGTCGCCGTGCCGCCGCCATGGCGACGCCGAAGAGCGTCACCGGCAGCGTGACCAGGAGGCTGGCCGGTGCCTGGCTGGCGATCACTCCGACCGCCAGCAGCATCAGGGCGGACACGATCGTCGCGCCCTTGGACAGCCCGCCAAATCCGAACGACCTTCGGACCCGGAATCCCTGGACCGTCAGCGTCGTGGGTACCTCGTGCGCCGAGCTCACTGCCTATCGCCTCCGCCGATCTGTCCTGAGGATCGCTGGATGGCGTCGTTGACTCCGTCCAGGACCTGAATGCCCAGCGCCACGCGTCCTGCGGCGCTGGCGCCGCCGGTCGCAGCCGCGGCTCCGGGTGCGGCGCCGGGCGCCATGCCCGCCTGCCCTGCGGCGCCCGGGGCGCCGTCGGGTCCCGTCGACTGCCCGGGCACGCTCGCACCGGCGCCGTCGCGGGCCGCCTGGGCCTGGGCGTCGCCGCCCTGCCCGCCGGCCTGCTGGCCCATGCTCTGCTCGACCTGGCGGGCGCGCTCGATCGGGTCCGCCGCTCCTGCGGCACCCCCGGCAGCGGGCCCGTCGGCGTTGCCGCCGGGGTTTGCGCCGGGTGCGGCAGAGGGGGCCGCGTCGCCGCCTTCGCCCTTGCCGCCTTCGCCCTTGCTGCTCTTGCCCGCGAAGTAGCCTGCGGCCGCGCCCAGGGCTCCGGACGCGCCGCCGCTGGCCATGCCCCCGCCGACGGCCTCGCCGAAGGGGGCGAAGATCCGGGTCAGCGGTGCGGGTGCGAGGACGCCGAGGATGAGCGTGGCGCATCCGCGCAGCCACTCCGCGAAAGTCTGGGCGTGCCCGAACTCGGCAAAGCCGATGCAGATGATGAGGGCGAGGATCGGCTTGTAGGTGACGACGACGAGACCGGCGGTGATGAGCTTGGGCGCCCACTGCCGGGTGGCGTCGCCGCCGACCCGGCCGGCTCCGGCCACGGGCAGCAGTAGGCAGATGATCGGGATCGCGGACTGCCGCAGGAAGACCGTGATGAGCTGGGCGAACCCCACGATGACCATGATCACGGCCAGGCCGAGCATCATGATCGGGTTGGAGACCGGGGTCGGGATCATCAGCAGCAGGATCCGTTCGTAGGCGGCGCCGTCGTTGGCGAAGGTCGCGTTCACCAGCCCGGCCGACAGCGCGTCGGCGGCGACCAGGGCGAGCGCGAACAGGCTCACGCCGATGGCGGACAGGACCATGTTCTCCACCCAGCCGACCATCGCCCGCCCGGCGTGCTTGATCTGCCCGGTCACCGCCATCTTGCCCAGCTGCCACATGAATCCGGCCGCGGCGATGACCAGCCCCAGCCACACGAGCATTCCCGAGAGGGTGGCGTCCTTCCCCCACAGTCCGGTGGCCGACAGGTCGATCGACGGCCCCACGACGGCCACGGTCAGCACCGTCCGCACGAGCCACCGCGCGACGTCGGCCGCGGACTTGATGATGTCGCCGAGAAGCGACTCCCAGATCTCCTTCCACTCATCCTTGATCTTCTTCTCGACCGCGTCGCCGATCTTGTCGCACAGGTCGACGCCGGCGACCTTCCGGGGGTCCCGGGAGCCCTTGAAGTACATGACGGCCCCGAGAACCGGGGCGGCGGTGAACTGGCAGACGCCCTGGGCGCCGTTGCCGATGATCCCGTCCGCGCGGGCCGGCTGGGGGGAGGAGACCACGCCGACCCCCAGGAGCGCGACGAGCGCGAGCAGCAGGGCCGCCAGCCGGCGCCTCACGAGGCCTCCCGGATCGCCGTCCAGCCCGCGCTATTGAATTGCTCGTCGCCCGGCGCGACCATCTCCGGCTCGGCCTGGCCCTGGACCTGCTGCTGCGCGCGGGCGGTGGCGTCCGCGGTCATCTTCCAGTCCCCGCCGATCCACTGGGCACCGACCAGGGTGCGGGTGTACGAGCCGCTCTCGGGGACCGTCTCGCCGGCCTTCTGGACCCCTCGGGCCAGCAGCCACGCGGAGACCTCGTCCCCGGACTTCTTGATGATCTTGTAGCCGACGACGTGGCTGCGCTGGTACGCCCCCGCGGGCAGCGGCTGCCCGGCGGGAACGCCCATCTGCTGCGCGAGCGCCTTGTCGGCGGCAATCGCGTTGAGCTCGATCTGCTCGGCGGCCTGCTCCGACTGGTCGGCCGGGCCGATGTATGTGCGGTAGATCCGCAGCTGCTCGTCGACGGTGGTGCGCTCGCCCTCGACCCGGATCGTGTTGCCGGCGGCCATCATCGCCACCGCGCCCTCGGCCGTGTGGGGGAAGCCGAGCGGGCTGCCCTGCTCGTCCGTGCGCTGCCCCCTCGGCAGCGCCGTCCACCGCTGCGGCTCCGTCCAGTCCTCCGGCTGTTCGTACGTCGCCGTGGGGCTCGGCTCCCCTGCGGCGCTCGAACCCGCCCCGGCCTTTGCCGGGGCGTCCGGCCCGTCCTCTTCGCCCCCGCTGAGCACCGCGTAGAGCGTCAGCAGCAGCATGGCCGCCAGCGCGATCCCGGCGATCCACGTGCCCGGCGTGTTCCACGCCCCCCTGGTGCGCGACATGACAGCCTCAGCCCCCCGCGATGCCGTTGAGGATGGTGATCAGCGACGTGGAGAGCAAGATCGTGGCGACTCCGCCGCCCATCCATTTGAACGGCTCCGAGCCGCCGCCGTTCCTGCTCTTATCGCTCACGGCCAGCTTGTAGACGCCGAATCCAGTGCCGCCGACACCGGCCAGGATCAGCAGCCACAGGCCGTACCCGAAGATCTTGGACACAGGTCCGTCAAGTCCCGGGATCTTCGTCGGCTTCGACCCCGGGATGAGGGGCACGTCGGCCGCGAGCGACATCAGCTCGAAGGTCATGGTCATCATCTGGTCCCTTCCAACGCGCGCCGCAGCTTCTGCGCCGCGGTCTGCACGGTCTTGTGCTCCATCGCCTCGTCCGCGTCCTTAACGCCTCGCAGAACGGGCAGGTACGCCACCCTGGCCACACCGGCCAGGCGTCCCTCCAGCGCTCGCACCAGGTACCGGGCGTCCGGAACCGGGCGGGCGGGGGCATCGGAGACCCACACCAGCCAGGGCCGCGGCAGCGGGCCCCAGCGCCTCAGCACTTCCTCCACCTGCCGCGCGCCGTACACGGTCGTCTCGGCCAGCAGCACCGGCTGCGCCCCGTACGGAACGGCCTCCGCAGGACTCAGGACGCGGGCACGCCCGCCGTCCGCGCCGTCATCGAGCATCCGCGCGACGGTCGCCACTGCAATGCCGTACCCGTGCACCGGGATCAGCGCATATCGAAGTGCGGCCGACGGATTCGAGCCGCGGGCCGGCTTCTCCGGATGGGTAATCACACCTCAACTCCCCCCTTGCACCCCTGCGGTTGCACATAGCCTTTGAGCCACCGGGACTACTGAGGCTAGCGTGCACCAGCGACAGAATAGATCCGCGTTTTCCCGGTCGTCGGAGGTCAGCTGGCATGAGGCCGCAAGGAATGGGAGTACGCACACCAATACCGCACGCCGAAGATGTGATAAGCCAATCAACCGCCCTTGCAGCACACTTCGGCAGCACTCCAACTCCGCCGCCTCACAGCCCAGTCGACCAGGACCAGATCCGGGGAAGATGCTGGTCGGGCGCGGCAAATTACGGCATTCGGGCATTTCGTCATGCGAACTTCCCGGCACTCGACCTGCGCCACCATGACGCGGGATAAGCGAAATTCGGACAACGAGACAGGTCATTCTCGGCCGACCTGACATAGATGGAAGGAACTTGACGGCCGACCTGACGGAAATGCGCCGGGAATTCACCCCGGACGAAGCAACGAGCGAACCCGGGATCGAAGAAGCCGCCTTACGTGCGACCGACCCACAAAGCAGGTGACGCGGCCTCGAAGCCGCCCGCCCACCGGCCCGGATCGCAGCACCGAAGCAGGACAGCAAGCACGGGGGGGAACCGTATGAAATGGCTGGTCAGCATCGTCCTAGCGCTCGCCGCGCTGACACTGGCAGGTCTCGCTCTCATCGTGATGGTCATCGTCGACAGCGACGCCAGCGCCGCCGAGGACAGCACCGGCAAGCAGGGCGGCGCAGGCCTGCGCAACATCCCCGCCGAGTACCACCCCTGGCTCACGAAGGCCGACGCCGCCTGCCCCCACCCCGAGATGACGCCCGCCTTCCTCGCCTCACAGCTCTACCAGGAGAGCCGGTTCAACGCGGCCGCCGTCTCCCCCGCCGGCGCCAAGGGCCCCGCCCAGTTCATCGACGGCACCTGGGCCACCTGGGGCCGCGACTACGACGGCAACGGCGAGATCTCCCGCTCCGACATCGGCGACTCGGTCATGGCCCAGGGCGCCCTGATGTGCTCGCTGCTCCGCCAGGCCAAGAGCTCCGGTTATCCCGGCGACCCGCGAGCCCTCGCCCTCGCCGGCTACAACGCCGGGTGGGGCCGCGTGGAGGAGTTCCGAGGCGTCCCGCCCCGCTCCTTCGCCCGCGGCGAGACCTACAACTACGTGCGGATCATCCTCGACAAGATTCCCTACTTCGAGGGACCCGACCCGATCGCCGTCTCCGGCAATGGCATCGGCGCGGACGCCCTGCGGCGCGCGGTCGCCCGCATGGGCACGCCATACTCCTGGGGCGGAGGCGGCCCCGGCGGCCCCTCCACCGGATTCTGTGACGGCACCAACGGCTACCTGCGCGGCAAGTGCTCAGCCTCCTCCACCGTCGGCTTCGACTGCTCCTCGCTCGTCCAGTACTCCTACTGGCCCACCACGAAGCTCCCCCGCGTCGCCGCCGCCCAGTACGGCGAGACCTCCCACCGGCCCGTCGCCCGCGACCAGCTCCAGCCCGGCGATCTGCTCTTCTGGAGCCACGGAGGATCGGGCGCGATCTACCACGTGGCGATCTACGCGGGCGACGGCAAGGTCGTCCACGCCCCGCGCACCGGCCGCGTCGTCGAGGTCCAGCCACTGACCGCCGCCATGCCGGCCCGGGACTACTACGGCGCCACCCGTCCCTGAGCCCGCCCACCCCGCGAACGGCCGTGCCACAGCCCTTGCAAGGACTGCGCACGACCGTTCGCGAGCGGACCTACTTGGTCTTCCCCTGCCCGGCCACCGGCCCGGTCTGCAGGTGCGCAGCCACCCCGGCCGACGCAGGCGCCGCTGCCTTGGCCGCCGGCACCCTAGTAGGGCCCACCGTCGTCGACTGCGCCCGGGCCGCAGCCGTCGAGACCCTCGGCCGGGCCACCGGCGGCGCCTCGCCCGGCGTGTGCCGCAGGACATGGTTCGCCGACTGCACCAGCCGTGACCCGAGCTGCGGGCTCGGGCCCTGGACCCAGGACAGGTCTTTCGCCAGTCCGGCCAGATGCTCGGCGACCGGCGCCTTCTCGCTCTCCATCTTCGCCATCCGCGCGGCCACCAGCGGCCACTGCTTCGCGGTGACCGCGAGGTCGGCCTCCCGCCCGTGATCGGGCAGCGCATCCTTGAGCATCCGCGCGTACCGCGCGTTCTCCTGAGGGGAGATCGCCAGCTGCCGAAGAGCACGTGCCCGGTCGTCCAGGTCGAGGTCCTTCGGGATGTCCAGCCCGTCGGTCAGCGGCCCCCACGACAGCAGCGCGTCCCGGCTCGTGACCGGCGCCTCGCCTGCCGCCAGCACCTTCGAGACGGCCTGGTCGACGCCCAGTCCCTCGTCGTGCGCGGCCGCCAGAATCTGCCGCACGTCGACACCGCGCTCGTCCAGCCGCGCCATCGTCGCGGCGATGTCGGGCCACGTCGGCGAGGACAGGATCGCCTCGCGCACCGGCCCGGCCGGCAAGCTCTCGCGGAGCATCCGCTCCCACTGCCCCGTCCCCTCCTTCGCCACCTGCGCCACGTTCGCGGCCACCTGGTCCCGCACCGTCACCACGATCTCGGCGACCCGGGGCAAGAACTGTTCCAGATCCACCCCGGCCGACTTCAGCGCCATCATCTGCTGCGCCATCTGCGGCCAGTCCGCACCGGACAGCAAAGCTGCGGAGATGTCCGCCGGGAAGAGGTCCTTCAGCTCGGCCTTCGCGTCCGCCTTCGCCTCCTCAACGGGCGGCAGCTCCTGCTCCTGCCCGTCCTTCTCCCGTTGCAGGCGCCTGCGCACCGCGTCGGCGATCGCCAGGATCAGCCGCTTCGCCATGACGGCGCTCTCCACCGCCTCCGCCGCCGCCTCCACGAACGGATCTCCCTGAGCGGGTGTTGCCATCTCGCGCTCTCCCCTCGTCACCGGGTCCGCTTTGGACCCCTGCGCTGATCGTCGCCGGGCGGCCTGTGCCTGATGGCAGGTGCCGCCGTCTTGCCGGGGGGCTCGACGCTTCTGCCCGTGCCGCCCCCGGCTGGCGACGACGCACTCGAACTAGACTCTGCCGCAGCCGTACCGCGCTGCTTCATCCAGCCGTCCAGGCGCCATGTAAGCACCTCGGCGACCGACTCCGCTGAGGACAACTCCCGCCGCCCCGCCACCGTTACCAGGACGTCGACCGTATCCTCACCCGCCCGCTCGACCTCCGCGAGGCGATCCCGCAGTGTCGGCCACATCGGATCGGCCAATACCGCGCGGGCGTGCTCGGGAACGGCCTCCTGGACCACCCCGGCCATCGGCCGCTCACCGGGCGCCGCCACCCTGCGCTGCCCTACCCCAGTCCGCACGGCGGCCCTCTTCGGGCGGGGCCTGTACTCGCGGGCCGCACTCGCGCCAGCGGTGACCTCGACCGCCTCGCGCAGCAGTCCGCCCGCCCGACCGGAGGCCTCGGCCTGCATCCGGTGCTCCTGCGCCTCATGCCAACGACCGGACGCCTCGATCGCCTGCACCAGCGCCAGCAAAAAACCGAGCACGGCCGCGGGATCGTTACGGCCTACAGCCGCAGCCGACTGCGACAGAAGCTGCGTCGACTCCCGAGCCAGCTTGCGCGACTCACCCTCCAGCGCGCGGTCGCCGGGAACCCGCGATGCTCTTTCGAACTCCCTCGCCGCGTCCTTGAGGTGGCCGCGCACCAGGCGCGGAGAGACCACTGCGGCCACCACGATCAAGTCTCCGAGCGCGGCCACATCACCCGCTCCCTGGTGCAGGCCCTCGGCGCCGAGAACTTCGGCCGCCGCCCGGACCTTCTCCTCGGCCACCTTCCACGTCTCCGCCGGCGAAATTCGCGGCACGAGAACGGCCACGCTCCACCGCTCCCGGACCCGAGGAAGCGACAGGTCCGGCGCGAGCCGGGCTCCGGAGAACCAGATCGGCTCCTGGCCTGGGTTGCGGTCGCCCGGCATCGCGACCGAGTAGCCGGTGAGGTTGCCGTCCGGCGCGATCCTCTGCTTCACCCGCACCCCGGACGCCGCCAGTCGCGCGAAGAAGTCGGCTTCTCCGGTCGCGGCCGCGGCCGCTTCCCGCACTGTGCGTTGCAGCGTCACCCGCGGGGCCTCGCTCAGTCCGCGCCGGATCGCCTTCTCCTGCTCGCCCGCCTTCCTCCAGCGGGCCGCGGTCTTGTCACCGTGCTTGAGACGGCGAAGCCCCAGCTGTGCCTCGAACACGCGCGCGGCTGCCTGCATCTTGACGATGTCCTGCCGCAGGTTCGGCTGCCGTCCGTCCTCACGCACCTTCGTCGCCACGAGGTGGATGTGGTCATCGGCGTGCCGCACGGCAATCCACCGGCAGCCTTCGTCGTCGCCGTGCTCCGCGATGCCGGCGGCGTGGATCATTTCGCGCGCGACCTTCGCCCACTCCTCGTCGCTGAGGATTCGATCGTTTTGGTCGTTCCGGACGGCCACGTGATACACGTGCAGCGACGGCTTCTTGCCCCGCATCGCGAAGACCGGTGCGTCCAGGAGTAGCGCGAGGTCGGACAGCGTCATGCTCGTCGAGCGCGCGGGATCGTCGATGTACGGGTCCCACGCGGCCACCATGTGGGGGTTGGTGTGCTCGTCCCGCCGGCCCGGACCATACAGGTAGGCCAGCAGACCGTAGGTGCCGCTCCCCTCCTCCAGCTTCGACGGGATCACTCCTTCTCCTTCCTCTCCCGCATCAACTGAAGGGTGGCCTCGTCCATGCGTCGGATCGCGGTCACCAGCGCCCGGTGCACGGCGTCCATCTGCGCATCGGTCACCTCGCCCTCCGAGTTCAGGACCTTGGCGATCTGGTTGTAGTTGGTGCCGATCCTCCTGAGCTGCTTGCGCGCCTCGATCAGCTCCGCGACGACCGCCTTGGCACTGATCGATGTCGGCACGACGGTGTCCTCTGCCACCGCCAGGGAAACGTGTCCGACCCAGGAAGCCAAGGCCTGACTCTCCCGATCGGCGGCCGCCTTGACGAGCGCGTGCTCGGCGTCGTTATAGGACACCAGGAATCGGTTCGAGCGTCGACCGCCGGCTTCACGCTCACGTCTCCGCTGAGCGGGGCGACGATCGTTCTCATCCGCTGCTGGCTCTGCCATCACAGCCCCCTCGGGGTCTTTCCCGGTCCGTGCTCGGACCCATGATCACCGGCTGTCCACCCTAGTGGACCTCTAGCCGAGATCCTGGTTACTGATATCAGTAACTACTAACTTGCTACCGGTTTCTAAGGGGGTGCCCCCAGGTACCGGTATCGTCCTGAGCTGGGCTCAAAAACATCGAGAACTGGGCGAGTTGAGGCGGCGTCCCGGTGGATGGTTCTACCGGGACAGTACGATGCCAGCATGTCTGCAAACGAGATCCTGCAACGCATGCAGGCCGCGCTCGCGGCCCGCGCCGAGGCGATCGAGCCTCTGGCACAGATCCAGGACGAGCGCGCCGAGCTCCTTCGTCAGATCGCCGCGCTCGACGAGCCGTACGGCAAGGCCTACGCCGACGCTGAGGCTGCGGGGTGGACGGTTGAGGAACTGACCGAGCTCGGCATCGGGGAGCCCGCCAGGCGGCCGAAGGGACGCCCGCGGAGCCGACGCCCCGTGACGGCGAAGAAGAGCACCCCGGCGACGGCCTCGCCGGCGGCGGTGCCCGCGCAGGACAGCCCCGGAAACGCCGCACCGGTCGGCGCTGACACCCAGTCCGGCTGAGGAAGACACCAACGTGGAAGGGCCCCGCCGTCAGGCGGGGCCCTTCTCGTTGGTGGACGTCAGGTCAGGCGACTCGGTCGGTGCTGACGGGCGCCGCCGGGGTGCGGGGGGCGAACAGCTTGCGCAGGAGCTGCTTGTCGTCGGCCTCGGTGAAGAGGGACATCTGCTCGGCCTGCCGGGACTCCGGAAGCGTCGGGGCGGCGGTCCTGCGGTGGTGCGCGTCGAGCCGGTACAGCTTGGCCTGGTAGGCCGCGGTCGGCTCGTACCAGTCCTTGCCCTGGACGGCGGCGGAGAAGGCCGCGCCGTTGAACGCCGAGACGCCGTCGGCGATCATCTGGGCGATGTTCCGGGTACCCTTGGCCCCCGTCCGGGCCGGGATGTAGGTCCACAGGTAGTCGCGCGGGAAGCCGACGAGTGCGCCGAGGTCCGGCAGGGAGATCGTGGTCGTGCCCTCGCCCTGGGGGACGTGCGCCGGGCGGAACTTGATCCCGTACCAGGGGGCGGTGACGCACTGCCCGACGGCGTTGAGGCGGAAGGATCCGCCGCCCATCGCCTTGCCGGTGGCGGGGTTGACCTTGCGCTTGCCGCGGGTGTCGGCCCACCAGTCCTCGGGGAGGTTCAGCGCGGTCGCGACGGTCACCGTCGGCAGGGCCGGGCGGCTCTGGTAGGGCTCGATGCAGCGGTCGAGTTCCGGCGTCCAGTCCGGGAGCCTGCCGGTCTTCTTGAGGACGTGCGCCCACATCTTCCGGGCCGCCGCCTGGCCGTCGATGTCCTCGGCGTAGCGGGGCTTGTCGTAGCGGGTGGCGACCATCCACGCGCGCTCGCGGTGGGTGGCCGCGCCGTAGTCGGCGGCGTCGGCGATCTGCCACGAGCACCATGCCCAGCCGAGGCCTTCGACGCTGGTGATCTCGGACTGGATCGCCTCGGCGAGGGCGGGGGTCTGCCGGAGGAGGTTGGCGGACTGCTCCATGGTGATGGACACCAGCGGGGCGCCGATCTGGATCAGGCACATGGGCCAGATGAGCATCTCGGCCATGAGGGCGGTTCGCTCGTCGGTGACGACCGAGGCGGCCCACTTGCGGAAGTCGGCGGGGGTCATGCAGGGCGGCAGGTGGCCGCCGCCGCAGAGCTCGCCCCATTCGTGCGCGTCGGGGTGGTCCTCCATGCCGTCGATGACGTCGCCGAAGTAGTGGTGGGGGCCGCCGTAGAGGGAGCACAGGTCGTCGACCTCAAGGAAGCCGAAGGCCTCGCTGGCCTGCCACATGATCGACTGGAGTTCGCTGATCTCGTCGGCGTTCCATCCGGTGCGCTTGCCCGCGTCGCTGAGCGTCTGGCACGGAGGGGAGCCGTGGAATCGGCGGACGCCTCGGAGGGCGGGGTGGCGGGGGTCGAGGGTCCGGATGTCGGCCTCGATCACCCAGTGACCGGCCGCGCGGGCGGTCGCGGCGGCGTCCCGGTTGAACTCGATCAGGACCCAGTCACCTCCGTCGTCGACCAGGCCGCGGCCGGTGGACATGCCGCCGGGGCCGCCGAAGGCCTCGACGCCGCGCTCGGGCATTCCCTCCTCCCAGGCCTTCGCCCAGCGCGGCGGGTACGGCGCGGCGAAGGCGGTGCAGGCATCGCAGTCGGCGCATGCCGCTCCGGCGCCACAGACGGTGCAGTCGGCGCACGTCCAGCCGTCCCACTCGTACGTCGCCGGCCGGAAGCCGTTCGCGTACGGGCGGCCTTCCTCGTCCGTGGCGGCACCGGTGTCCTCGGTGCGCTCCTGGGTGTCCGTCATGCCCTGTCCTTCGGTGTTGAGGTTGTTCGGTGTGGCCCGGGGCCGTGCGCCGGATTCGGGATTCCCGCCCCTCATTCCGACACAACCAATACTCTCAAGTTTTGAGTTGCCGGTCAAGCATAAAGGCGCTGGTCAGGAGGTGTTTTGAGGTGGCGTCAGGCCGCTGCGGGACGACGGCATCAGCCACATCGCGGCAGCTACTGCCCCCCATCGGCCAAGGCGCCAGGGCGCGGTCGCCTCACGCGCGGTCCGTGGCGACGTCGGGGGTACGGTCCGCGCCCCGCGCGGTGCCGTCGGGCGGCCTGCGGCCGGTCACCCGGCCCCCCTCCCCTCGCCGCCGGCCGCTTGTCGGACGCCCCGCGCTCCCGCAGTCGCCGTCCCAGGTGGCCACGCGTGCCATGTGACGGTAGGCGCTCCCCAGGGCACCCGCAGCGGACGGCCAGGAGGGGGCGGCGAGGCCCGGTAGATCCTTCGGGCCTCGCCGCGGAGCGCGGTCAGAAGAAGGCGCCCTGAACCGGGTGAGCATCGGCGCGGCGGCGGGGCGTCTTCGCCGGCGGGGCCTGCTCGGGGGCGGGTTCGGGGATCGCCGCCGGAGCCGGTTTCCGGTCGGGGGCGGGGCCGTCCTTGGCGCAGTCGCAGCGGCACCACCAGACGCACGGCGCGTCGTCGGCGCGGAGGATGAGCCGGGCGACGACCTGGCCTGTCGAGCCGTAGACCCAGTCGCGGTTGTCGTCCACGTCCGGGCCGCCCTTCTGGCGGTGGACGCACAGGTCGCACCGGCTCGCCAGGCAGTTCCAGCAGACTCCGCGCTCGCACGTGGCCCACCGGTAAAAGCCCCAAGGGTATTTACTGTCGACGGTGGAAAAGTGGGCGGCCCAGGCGTGCTCGCGCACCCATGCCCCCTCGGCTTCGGACATCGGCGAGGCGTTGGGCACCGGGTCGACCAGGCCCATGATCAGGGCTCCCTGAAAGTTCAACAGCGGGACGTCCTGGACGGTCCGGCGCTCCTGCGGGGTGAGGGTGCGCCGGGGGCGGCGGATGACCGTGCGGAGCGGGTCCCGGGCCGGCTCGGCTGCCCGGCGGGGAGCGAACAGGCGGCGCAGCATGACCTGTCCGGACGGGGCCGCCGGCGAGGCGGGGACGGAGCGGCGGGCCGTGGTCGCGGTCGGCCCTGCGGCGGCTTCGGCGGCCGGGCGGGGCGTCTGCACCCCGGGGCAGGAGCCGCCCTCGCCCTCCCACTGCGCGGCCGCGTCGCGCTGCGCCCGCAGTTCCTGCTCGGCGAGCGTCATCGGCCGCCGGTAGAGGCGCAGCACGACGGCGTCGAGCGGGGGAAGTCGGCGCGCGGCGGCCTTCTTGTCGTCGCTGCGCCGGTGGCGCTTCGCGGCGCGGTCGTAGCGGGCCTGATAGGCGTCCTGGTCCGTCGCGTACAGGCCTTCGGGGTGGAGGCGGGCGAGTTCCAGGGCGGCCTGGCCCATGGGGCTGAGGGTGAGGAGGCGGGTGCCGTCGGCCTGGCGGACGGCGGTGAGGAAGCGCGCGCCGTACAGGGCGCGGGTCCGCTCGGCACTGATCTTCCGGCCGCCTTCCCACTGGCCGTGCTGCGCGGCCTGGCGGGCCTGCTTGTCGCGCCAGTACAGGCGGCCGGTGGCGGCGGCCTCCAGGACGCGCACGTGTCCGGCCGTCCAGCCCAGCGCGGGAACGGCGCTCTCGGCGTAGTAGGCGTTCATCCGCGCCTGGTGCCGGTTGTCCGCGTCCAGGCCGGTCTCGGCCCGTTCTTCGGCCTCCTGCCGGGCCTCCTCGCGGCGCCGCTCGCTCTCGCGCTCGGCGTGCTCCTGGGCGGTCGGCGCCTGGTCGAGCTGGCTGCGCAGCGCGGCCGCCGTCATCTCGACCCCGGCGGCCGCCTGCGCGCGGATGGCGGCGTCGGCCGCGCGGGTGGCGTAGCGGCGGAGGACGTGTTCGCCGGTGCTCTCGGCCTGCCATCCGGCCGCCCAGCCCGCGTACTTCTCCGCTTCAAGGGCCTGGGCGTGGGCCGCGTGCATGGCCTCCTCCAGGCGCACGGTACTGCCCGAGCGGCTGTGGCACACGGCGTCGGTGGCGTGGTCAGCTGCGGCGACGGCGAGGCCGGCGGCGGCGCGGGCGATCCGAAGGAGCTGTTCCGCTCCCGGAGGCACGGGGGCGTTCTGGGCGTGACTCATCAGCTTCCCTTGCGGGGTTGAGGGTTCTCGGTGTGGTGGGCCGTGGCCCTGCGCCGGCCGGGATTCCCGCCCCGTTCCGACGTAACCAATACTCTCAAATTCTCATGCAGGGGTCAAGGCTGACCTGCGCAGGTCAGTGCGCCTGTCGCCTCTTCCCCGGCCGCGCGGCGGAGCCGCCTCAACCCGCCGTCTTGCGGGCCTCGGTGATGATGCGCTTCCACGTGTGGACGGATCCGCCATACTTCTCGGCGAGGTCGGCGGCCACCACCCCCGCCCCGGCGTGCGGCGCGGCCTGGAGCGCGCGGGCGGCCTGCCGGATACGGGGGTCGGGGGTCTTCGCGGTGGGTGCGGGGCCGGGCGGACGGCCTCCGGCGGTACCGAAGGCCGGGTTGCCGTCGGCGAACTCCCACAGCTGGCGCCGGGTGCGGTACTCGCGGGTGCGGGTGGGCAGCTGCTCGACGTACGCGGGCTCCGGCCAGCCGGCGGGCGGCTTCTTGCCGTACTGGGTGATCCGGCTGGGGTCGACGCCGAGCAGACGGGCCTGCGCGGCCGGCGGGAGGAGCTCGTCCGGGTCGCCGCTGCGGTCGACCCTCGACGCCGGGTCGGGCTTCGACGAGGGGGCGGCGGACTGCTGGCGGTGCTGCTCGAACCACCCGGTCCACTCCTCCAGGTCCCAGTGCATGACGCGGTGGATGAGGCGGGGCTGCGGATGGCCGTTGGTCTCGCGGTCGCGCCACAGGTCGGCGATGGTGGTGCGGCTGTAGCCGGTGTGGGCGATCAGGTCGTCGCGGTTCGCCCACTGGCGGCCGCCGATGGTCTTCACGGGAGTTGCTCCTGGTGGTGTCGGGGACGGATACGATGGTGCCTTGGTTCGGTTATGGGTTCGTTGAGGGCCCTCGGTGGCCGAGCCGCCGGCCCGACGGGATTCCCACGCTATTGCGCCCCGTCGGGCCTTTTCTCTGCCCGCAGGCGGCCCCTGCTCGATGACCCCCGCAGGCTCCCCGGGCCGGTGCCGGCGCGCCTGCGACGCGGATCGGCCCGGACGGCCGGAGGTTCGCTCCGCCGCCCGGGCCGGACCCGGCTGGGTCGGGTCAGACGAGGAAGGGAGCGGAGGCGGCCCCCTCGATCACGGTGCCCGGCGCGGCCGTGAGCCAGCTGTCGCGCCAGGGCCGGACCTCGGCGCGCTGCTGCTCGAAGTACGCGCTGGCCGTCGCCTCGGCGGTGGCGGCGTCGGGGGCCTCCAGCTCGTAGGACGAGAGCCCCTGGACGTGGAGGGTGACGAACAGCTCGGTGGCGGCCGCTTCGTCCACCGGCGTGGGCAGGGTGGCCAGGGGCAGCATCGCGTGGCCGAAGTCCGCGAAGACGACGCTCCAGCGGCCGGTCTCCGGGCCGCGCGGAAGCGCTCGCAGGGCGCGGGCGGCGTCGGCGATGTCGTGGATGGCGGTGTCGCAGGTCATGGCTCTCTCTCCTGGTCAAGGTGTTCGGTGCGGTTGTGCCGGGCCCGGCGAGGGAGCGGGATTCCCGCCCCGCTCCCCCGCCGGCCGGGGCCCGCCGCCGGTCCGCCCTCGGATGGCGGACCGGGGGCGAACTCAGCTGCGGGCGAGCTGGGCGAGGTCGGCGCGCTTGTCGTGCAGGGCGAACACGGCCTCCAGGAGGGCCAGGGAGACCTCCTCGGTGGCGGCCGCGGCGAGGTGGCCGTGCAGAGTGCCGAGCGCGGAGGTGAGCCGGTCGTCCTCGTCGCTGAGGTCGCAGCCGGGGGCGGGCTCGGTCTCCAGCGGGCGGGCGGTCAGAGGGTGGGTGACGTACTGGCCGAACCGCCGGGGGAACCCGGTCCCGGGGGTTTCGGTGGCGGTTTCCTCGGCGTCGGCGAGGGCGGACCGCGCGTCGTCGGGGATGCCGTCGGTCTCGGTCGGCGCGTCCTCGTAGAGCGACAGGGCGACGATGTCGAGCAGCTCGGCGATGATGTGGAGCGCCCGGCGGTCCCAGGCGGAGGCGAGCATGGCGCGGCGTCGGGCGATCTCCGCGAGCGTGGTGGCGCGGCCGGCGGCGGCGCGGGCCTGCGCGGTGGGCTCGTACTCGGTCATGGCGGTCCCCTTCAAGGGCGTTGAGGTGTGTCGGTGTGGCCCGGGCGGACGGGGATTCCCGCCCCCGTCCGCCCGGCGGTCAGGTCAGCTCTGGGGCGCACGGGGCCGCCCCGGACGGCGGTCAGGCCAGGCGCTGCCGGGTGAAGCGGGCCGCCCAGGCCGCGTCCCTGGACGCGCGGGCGAGGTAGGCGGCGGCCTCGTCGATGTCGTCGAATTCGACGATGCGGTCGTCCTCGGCGGGGGAGGGGACGGTCCAGCACTCGTCGTGGCGGGTGACCTGGCCGATCTGCTGGCCACCGAGGAGGACGGAGTAGCTGGCGGCGGTGCGCGGGCCGAAGGTGTGCAAGACGGGCGGGAGGTCGGCGTCCTGGTCGGCGTGCTCGCCGCCGTGCTCCTCGATGAGCTCGCGGACGGCCGTGACGGGGACGTCCAGGAAGAGGCGGCGCCCTTCCGCGTTCTGGCCGCTCAGGAAGAGTTCCACGCCGTACTCGTTCGCCCACGCTTCGGTGGCGGGGACGGTGAGGCCGGGCCAGGTGGCGACCTCGGTGAACTCGACAGCGTCGGGCCCCGCCTCGACGGTGATCATGCATCCGTCGGCGAAACGGATCCGGCGGTAGGGGCGTTCGGTGGTGCCGGCGGCGGCGATGCGGTTCAGTCGTGCGGTGATCACGGGTTCTCCCGGTGGTGTCGTTGAGGGCCGGGCCCGGGGATGCCGGGCCCGGCGGTACCGCTGCGGGCTGCTACTTCTGGTAAGCGGGGATCAGGGCGCGGACCTTGTCCTCGCCGATGCACCCGGGGTGCCGGTGGGCCGACGGCGGGTTGCCGTTGCGGCCGCGCAGGTGCGAGTAGTGCTTGGCGCCGATCCAGCCGCAGCTCTCCAGGTCGCAGCGCAGCAGCCAGAGGTTGTCCGAGCCCGGAAAGCCACCCAGCGGGCTCCAGCGGTACGCGGCGAGCTGGAGCAGGGCCTTGTGGGCGCTGGCCTCGTTACGGGCGGTCTGCGGCATCCGCGGGTGCAGCAGCGGCACGGGTCCGGTGAACCCGGAGAGCTCGGCGTCCGTCGCGGGCGTGTAGGGCGTGGCCGTGATCTCGCCGTTGGCGTACGCGGTGGCGAGGAACCCGGCGGCCATGTCGACGCCCTTGGCGCCGACGGCGGGACGGCCGAGGTTGGTCTCACCCCGGTTGTCGACCGCGAACCAGTTGCGGTGCCAGCGGAAGACACGGCCGATCATCTGGTCCTTGCCGATGATCACCGGGTAGCGGCACTCGGTGTCCGTCTCGCCCAGTCGGTAGGCAAGGGTGGTGCTGGTCATACGGGGTCTCCCTTGGTGCTGAGGTGCTTCGGTGATGGGGCCGCCGTGCGGACGGGGATTCCCGCCCCCGTCCGCACGGCGGGGTGAAGTCCGGTCAGACGATGTCGCCGTCGGTGACCTGCTGCCGGAAGATATGCCAGTCCGGGCCGCCCTTGGCGTGGACGAGCCCGGCGTACAGGAACACCGCCTCCTCGCCGGTCAGCTCGCGCACGCCGACCTCGGCCAGGGCCTCGTCGATCGCCGCCAGCGGCTCGTCGGCGTAGGTGAAGCCGCCGTCCAGACCCAGGGGGTAGATCACGTCGCCCTGGCGGATGTGGACGGAGAAGGAGCGCAGGACGGGGTCGTAGACGGGGCGGAGGGTGACGTCCGTGCCGTCGACCGGGATGCAGGTCAGCTGGGTGAAGTCCATGGTGACGCCTTTCGCTGAGGTTGCTCGGTGGCCGGGTCCCGGGGGTGCGGACGGGATTCCCGCCCCGCCCGCACCCCGGGCGGTGTGCCGATCAGGACCGGCGGGCGTCCTGCCGGATCAGGACCTCGAAGCCGGTGCCGCCCTTGACCCGCAGCAGGCCGCCGTAGAGCTCGTAGGACTCCGTCTCGGTCAGCGGACGCACGTCGTGCGCGGTGAGGAAGTCCGCCAGGGCGTCGGTCGTGGCGCTGGCGGTCTCGAAGAACTCGCCGCTGTCGCCGTGAACGGCGGCGACCTGGCCATCGCGCCACAGCTCGACGGTGAAGGTGCGCAGGATGGCGTCGAACGCGGGCCGCAGCTGCGTACCGGCCTCGTCGTCGAGCAGGAGGGGACCGAAGGAGATGGTCACGTGAAGGCCTTTCGTTGAGGTTCTCGGTGCTTCCCCCGCCCGGAGGGGCGGGGCCGTCGGCCGGGGATTCCCGCCCCCTTCCGACATAACCAATACTCTCAAGTTTTGGGCTGTAGGTCAAACCGAACTGCCTGTTCAGGACGATTTTCTTGGTGATTTCGGGCGGCGTTTCGCGGCCTGCGGCCGGGCCACGCGGATCGTTCCGATGCCCGCAGCGCTGGATAGCGGCACCGGGCCCGGCCACAGCGCGGCAGCAGCCCGCCCCCCATCAGCCACAGCTGGACGGCACGGTCGCCTTACGCTCGGTCGGGCGTGACGGCGGGGGGACGGACCGCGCCCTCGACGGCGCGGACAGACGGCGCACGGCCAGCCACCCGCGCGCCCCTCCCCCGCTGCCTGCTGCTTTTGCCCAGCCCCGAAGCACCCCCGGCCGCCGACGCGGCCGGCCACGGAGGCTTACGGATCTTGGGCGCCCCGGACGCACAGGAGCAGGTCCGCAAAGGTCAGCACCGTACGCTCTTGCCCCAAGCCGGTCCGCTCCAGGTACGCAATGACCAAGTCGGCCGCCTCCCGGTTCACAGCGCACTGGTACAGGAGAGCCAGGGCCAGTCCCTTTAAGGGTTCGCTGTCCGTCGCAATGGCGTAGCCGTTCACGACGACCAAGTCCGCGTCTCGACCTGGGCGAGCTCCTGGATGATCCGCTCAGGGTCGGAGGAGGCTCCTCCGGGTCCAGATCCTCAGGCAGGTCTCACTGTGCGAGTCGTTGGTCGAACGGCGGCGAGGCTGGCGATGGGACCGTGGCTGTACTGGGAGGACGGGACCCGCCGAGGAACGGTCGCGCAAGGGCCTGTTAGGCAAAGGCGGGGCGGAATCTTCCGGCGCCTTGGCGCCGGCGAGCGCGGCGGGGTGTCCCCCGGCGCAGCCACATCTCTCTCTCGCCGTTCGTCCCGGCCCGGGCCGACGGCACAGGGACCGGTGCGGTCGGTGGTGCGGGAGAGAGAAGAACTTCTTGGGGGGGCTTATTAGAGGAGCTCGTTTCTGCAGGTCAGCACGGTGTAGGCGATTTTTTTCCGTCGAGGCTGGTCGGAAATCCGTCCAACCGCGACGGAAATCCGTCCATCGAAACGACCTGGGACGATGCTGCTTCGCCGCAGGTCACTTCGATGGACGGAAATCCGACCATCGAAGCCGCCCGCTCCCCGCGCAGCGGCGCCAACCCGGCTCGCAACGACGACGCCCCCGGCGCGAGGAACGCGCCGGGGGCGAAGCCGGTGAAGGCGATCGAAGCTCCGCGGCCTACCAGGCCACCGACAGGCTCCGGGTCGGGAGCGAACGGCCCTTGGCGACCAGGACGCTCACCTCGCTGATCTCCGTCCTGTCGACCAGGACGACCGCGTCGGCGTGATACTCGACGTCCGCCGCCTGCCCCAAGCACTCATGGATGAGCGGGTGCCCCGGGCGGCGCGACCGCTCCAGCCGGGCCATCAGCAGCACGGCGGGCTCGCCGAGTGTCTTCGGGGTGCGTGCGATCCGCCAGACCGACATCGGCCGTGAGATTCCGACACGGGATTTGAGAACCTACAAGTCGGTCAGGCGGTGACGGCCATGTCGACGAAGCGCGAGTAGTGGAGCTGGTTGGCGACCGTGATGGTGGCCGTCGGGCCGTTGCGGTGCTTGCCGATGATCAGGTCGACCTCGCCGGCGCGGGGCGACTCCTTCTCGTACGCGTCGTCGCGGTGCAGCAGGCAGACGATGTCGGCGTCTTGCTCGATCGAGCCGGACTCGCGTAGGTCGGAGACGACGGGGCGCTTGTCGGTGCGCTGCTCGGGGCCGCGGTTGAGCTGGGAGAGCGCGACGATGGGGACCTGGAGCTCCTTGGCGAGCAGTTTGAGGCTGCGGGAGATCTCGGCGACCTCCTGCTGGCGGTTGTCCGTGCGGCGGCCGCCGAGGGTGATGAGCTGCAGGTAGTCGATGACGACGAGCCCGAGGCGGGGGTTCTTGGCCTTGAGGCGGCGGATCTTCGCCTGAATCTGGTGCAGGGTCTGCGCGGACTCGTTGATGTGGATTGGGGCCTGGGAGATCTTCGGAACGGCGCGGGCCATGCTGGTCCAGTCCTCGTCGGTGACGGTGCCGTTGCGGATCTTGTGCAGGCCGACCTTCGCTTCCGCGCTGAGCAGGCGCATGTTGAGCTCGTCGATTCCCATCTCCAGGGAGATGAACGCAGCCGGGATGTCGTGCTTGACGGAACAGGCGCGGACCAGGTCCATCGCGAAGGTCGACTTGCCCATGGCGGGACGGGCCGCCACGATCACCAGCTGCGCCGGCTGTAGTCCCCCGGTCAGGCTGTCGAGGTCGGCGAAGCCGGTGGACAGGCCCGACAGGCCCTTGCCGTTCTTCGCGTCGTCGATCATGTCGAGCGTGTGCTCCAGGGTCTCCTCGGGCGTCAGGAAGTCGTCGTCCACTCGGACGCCTTCGACCACGCGGGCCAGCTCGGCGGCGGCCGCCGCGACGAGCTCGTCGACGTCGCCCTCGGCGTTGTAGCCGAGCTGTGTGATCTTGATGCCCGCCTCAATGAGACGGCGCAGGATCGCGTGCTTACGGATGATCTTGGCGTGATGCGGAGCCATCGCCGGACTGTCCACGGCCTGGAGCAGTCCGTGCAGGTAGGAGGGGCCGCCGATCCGCGTGAGCTCGCCGCGGTTGTGGAGTTCCTCGGTGAGCTGGATCGGGTCGGAGGGCAGGCCGCGGGCCTGCAGGTCGAGGATCGTGCTGTGGATCGTGCCGTGGATCGGCCAGTAGTAGTCGCCGTCGGAAATGATGTCCTGGCACTCGGCGGAGATGTCCTTCGACATCGCCATGCTGCCCAGGACGGACAGCTCGGCCTCGCGGTTGCGCGGCAGCATCCGGTCGAGGGACGCCGGGTCGCCGGTGCCCGTGCTGGTGCCGTGCGACTGGGTCGGTACTACGCTCATGGGTGATCTCCCTGATGAGGTCTCTCGGCGCCCGGGCCTGCCAAGGTCTCCCGGGCGCCGTTCGTCTGCGTGGGGTGGGGTGAAGCCGGGCTCAGGCGTTGGCCTGGGCGAGCGCGCCGATCAGGTCCCGCAGCCGCCGCTCCGGCACCACGGGTTCCTGCTCCGGAGCCGGTTCGGCGACGGGAGCAGGAGCGGGCGCGGGAAGGGCCTCGTGCCGGCACTTCGCGATCCGGCCGTCGACGTCGACCTGGCCGTACTCGTCGCAGCGGGAGCACGCGTCGATCGCGGCCTGACGGCTCGAACCCTGCTGCGCGGGAATCCCCGGCTTGGGCGCATCAGGCCAGGTCATCGCGTCCTCCAGGACCTTCCAGGAGGGCTTCACCTGTCCCATCCACCGCGCCACCCGGCGCAGATGATCGGCGTCGGCACCGGCGGCCAGGAGCTGGGCGGCCTCGACGGCGATGGCCTGCGCACGCTTGGGCAGGAAGGGGTGACCGCTGGACCGCATGCCCGCGGCCCACGCCTCGACGACGGAGTCCGCCACCGGGTCGGACGCCGGATCCTCCGGCAGGGTGCCCTGCGGCGCCGGCTTCGGGGCGGCCTTCTTCACCGGGGGCTTCGGCGCGGTCTTCTTCGGCGCGGGCTTCGCCTTCGGCTGCTCCTTGGCGGCCGGAGCGGGCTCGGGATGCGGCCGGCCCGCAGGGATGCGCTGGACGCCGTCCCCGGTCCGCACGTGCGTCGGCGGCTGCGGCGGGTTCTCGCGCCAGTCGACCGTGTAGGCGTCGAGCTTGTCCCAGACGTTCCGCCAGCCCGTGTACGCATCCAGCGGCAGGTCGTGGACCTGGTACTTCCGGAAGTTGTTCTGGATGCCGCCCTTGCCCACCGAGGTCACCAGGCGGCCGCCGTCCGGGTTGGAGACCAGGTTGAGCGCGTCGAGGACCTTGAGCGCATCTTTGATCATGGTAGCGCTGGCGGGCTTGTCCTCGCTGGTGCCGGGCAGCAGGTAGCAGAGCTGGTCGTACGACATCCGCCGCAGACCGCCGCCGGACCGGCGGGCGGCCTCGGAGACCATTGACCGCAGCAGCAGGTACAGGTGCAGTGCGGTCCGGGTGATCCCAGGCATCAGCAGTACCCAGTCCCTGACCTGGGTGTACGACCAGTAGTCGGTGATGTCACCGACGAACCCGATCACCTCGTCGTCGGCGAGGTTGTTCGTCACGTTGGGGGAGTTCATCGGGCCACCACCCCAGCGGCCGGGGAGGACGCGGAAGCGTTCGTAGTCAGCACGCGGCCGTTGTATCCGCCGAAACGGACACTCTCATCGGGGCAGTTCATCGGGTTATGAGAGCAGCGGGTAATAAACGTGGCGCCTTCGTACGCGGCAGCGACGGTTACCATCGCGTGCTCCGCGGAGGCGATCCGGAAGGGGCGGTGGTGCATGGGGTGCGATCTCTCCCAATCGGGGTAGAGAGCCGCACGTCGGTGATCATCACCAGGTAACCGGACGGGCCTATCGGCGGTGCTGCGTAAAGGTGCTCCGGGCGGTTATCCTGGTGAACGGTGACCGGGCCCGACAGGGTCGGAAGCCCGGCGTTACCGCCGACGTACGACTCAGAGACTGTGGCTTCCTAGGGCCGGTGGACTGAGTCAGCTGTATCGAGGGCCGCACCTGTTGGCGCAGGGGCGGCCCTCACGCATTTACGGGGCGCGAGCGGTCATGGCAACCATGGTGAAGTCCGATCCCCGGTTTCCGAAACCGGCGTTGAGCTGGTACAAGGCGGCGGCACGTCCGGCGATCATGCACGGCGCCGGTGTCGTGTTGTACCGGGCGTGGGGGGATACTCCGAGTTCCCGTTCGCCGGGAGAGGACTTACCGAGGCGTCCCGCCAGGCGGGCGGCATGGAACACGGGTGGCGCGTCGCCGTGTCCCTCTGGCCCCGAACGGCGGGCACGCGTAGCCTGCTCACGGCAGGCACCTCCTCAGGAGTAAAGGTGCTGCTGATCGCGGCGCCGACCACCACAACCGGCGTGCGCGACTGACAGGCCCCCACGGGGGCCTGTTCTGTTTCGCGGGCCATCATCCCCCCCTGGCGCGGTCACGTGAGGTCAGCTCGCCGATTCCGGCGCGTCGGAGGGCGAGCCCAACGGCGGAAGGTCCCCATGGGCGGTGACCGTCGCCGGCCGCTGAGCCATCCATCCAGAGAGCCTGTGCTCGGGGGCCTCGGTGCGGACGTGCTCGAACCCTTCATCGAGGTAGTACCTCTGCAGCTTGACGTTGGTGCGCCAGCAGTCGAGTCGAACCCACGGCTTGTTCCGTTCCCGCGCGACCGAGCCGACCCAGTCGAGGATCCGGCCACCGAGATGGAGGCCGACGGCCTGGCGCGAGGTGATCAGCTTGGCGACGTAGACCGCCGACTCCGGAGCGTCCGAGGGCTTCCAGAAGTCGATGTCGGGACGAGCGAGGGTCACGGTGCCGAGTACCTCCTGGCGGTCGTCCTCAACCACCCAGGTTCGGTCGGCGGCGATGTCCTCGTGCCATTTGGCGAGGGCGCGGTCGCGGAAGCCGGGGCTGCGCCACTGGTCGATGCCCGCGCGCGCCAGCCACTCCTCGGCCTCGATGCGCAGCTTCATGAGGGCGGGCGCGTCCTTGGTGGAGGCGTGGCGTACGGCCAACGACTTCATGCTCAGACCTCCATCTCGTAGACCAGCGTGTTGAGGTGGCCGGGGGCCACCGTGACCATCACCCGCACGGGCTTCCCGTCGGCCCCAAAGCCGATGCGGGTGTGACGGATAACGGGGGTTCCGACGCCTTCCTGCAGCTCAAGGCGCTCGGCTTCGACGCGGGTCGCAGGTGGCCACGACCGGATCTCGTCGCGCAGGGAGACTTGGGGGTGCCCGATGGAGGCGAGGATGCCGCCCGGCATGGTGACGTCCGCCTCGACCATGAGGTCGGTGTCGAGAGCCACGCTCGTCGGGAACCAACTGTCGGCGAGCTGGAAGGGCTCTCCGTCCACGCGGCGGACACGCCGACGGGCCACCACGTACGTTCCCGGATCAACGGCCAGCCACCGTGCGACGTCCGAAGGTGCCGGTTCGACCGATACCCGTGGAGGGTCCTGGGTCGCGGTGCGGCCCTGCTCCTCGGCGGCGGCCTTCCAGTCGTCGCGGCCGGCCGTCGGGTCGTCGCGGCGGTTTCCGCGCTCGAACTGGTGCAGGTGCCACTCCAGCGGCTGGGTCGAGCGGACGAAGACGCCCTTGCCCTGACGCGCTTCGACCTGCCCGCTGGCCTTCAACAGCGAGATGACCCGATAGATCGTCTTCTCGCTGACGTCGTACTCGACGGCCAGGTCGCGGGTGCTGGGCAGCTGTTGGCCGGGCTCCAGATCCCCAGAGACGATGCGGCTCTCCAGGGAATCCGCGATCTCGCGGAGTGGCGGTGACTTCTTCCTCGGTGGCATGCCCGGCAGCGTAGCCCAACTTCGAGTCTGAAGTCAGGATGCATGTTCGTAACTTCCTGTCTGAAGTGCCGTCAACTCGCATTCTGAGCTGCAAGTACGCGCTGACTAAGCCACTCTGACGGCCCATCGGGTTGAGTCAACTTCGTGTCCGAAGTTGTTGACGACCATGGTTTCGGGGGTCTACGGTCAGTGCCACGCCAACTTCAGACACGAAGTTGGCGGAAGGGGTTCACCCTTCTGCGGCATGGCACCGCCATGTCGAAATACGGCGATACCAGACCGCCTCGGAGCTGTACCGAGCCTGGTGTACCGAGAAGAACTCAACAGAGTGACTGGGAGAACAGCGCAACCCTTTTCGCTGGTCAAAGGCCCTACGGGCCGTCAGCGAGAGGTCATCGTCCAGACGTATTCGGCCCGGCGCATCGCCTGTGCGGGATGTGCCGTGGCCGTGGCCGTCTGGCCTCGCACAACCCCTTCCCGCCCGAACGGGCGCGGCCCCGGATCAGGTGCTCCAACACCCCCGGGGCCACTTCGGAATCCAACTCAGTCAGGAGTGGACCCGCAATGACCAGTATCCCCAACCCGACCTCCATCCCCGCCGCCGGCACCCTCGCCGCGGCCCTCCAGCTCCGCGACGACGCGTCGCAGATCCTCGGCATCGACGTCGACCTGGTCCTCGGCCCGCCCGTCGGGACCGAGGGCGCGGCCGCCCGCCGGGCCCGCGAGGACGCCCTCGCCGACATGGTGACCACCGGCTTCGTCTCCTTCGAGGCCGTCTCCTCCCGCGCCCAGGCCACCGTCCTGAAGCTCAGCGAGCTCGCCGAGCTGGAGCTCGCCGCCGGCCTGATCGACCTCGACCTCGGGGCGGTGGCCTGATGGCGGACACCAGCACCCGCGAGCTTCTCGCCCGGGTCCTCGACCGGATCGGCTCCGACCCCGAGAGCTGGACCGACCGGGACACCGAGACGATCATCCGGCTGCGCGCGGCCGCCGAGTGGGAGGCCGCCGTCGAGACGCTCGACACCAACCTCCGACTGGCCGGGTGATCGCGATGCGAACCCGCCGCCTCGCCCGCGTCGTACGGGGGCTGTTCACCGCCGGTCTCGACGTGACCGGCCGGATGCCCTCCCCGATGCTCCTGCTCCTGGTCCCGCTGCTCGCCGTGCTCGCCTACGGCTCCGGGACGGTCCTCCTCGACGCGCTGACCGCGCTGGTCACCGCCGTCGCCCAGCTCGCCCAGGCGACGTTCTGGCTGCTCGCGTTCGGCGCGACCGCCCGCCTGCTGCACCGCCTCGTCGCCCAGCACCTCGCCACCGCCCCGCCCGCCGAGACCCGGGAGCCCGTCGCATGATCCGGATCATCCGCACCAAGAACCTCCGGGCCCTCAGGGAGGGCGCGGAACTCGCCTCCGTCCTCCAGGCCGACCTGGAGGACGCCGAGAACAACAACGACCTCCTGACCGCCGACCTGCAGGACGCCGAGAAGCGCAACGACCTCCAGGCGGCCGACCTGGAGGATGCCAAGAGCCGCAACAAGCTCCTGGCGGACGAGATCGAGGCCCTGACCGCGCTGGTCGCCGATCTCCGGTCCCAGCGCGACACGGCGATGAAGGACACCGAGACCGCCGCGGCCGCCCTCACCGCCGAGTCCCTCGCCTACGCCTTCCACAAGGCGGCGGTCGCCGAGGCCGCCACCGAGATCGCCATGGCGCTCTCCGCCGACGACACCCGCGCCTCGGTGCGCAAGGTGTCCGCCGTGCTCCTGCGCCGCGCCAAGACCCTCGGCATCGACACCGACAGCAACGAGAAGAAGGGAGCGGCCGCGTGAACGTGCTGTTGATCCGCAAGGGCGTCGGCAAGGACTGGACGGCCGCCGACTACGACTCCTACATCGTCCTCGCCGAGCTCGGCGTCCCCTACCCGGCCGCCCGCGTCTGCCGCGCCCGCCGGGGCCGGCCGCTGCGGCGCGCGGTCCGCTCCGTGCTCCGCACCGCGACGGTCACCCCGCTCCCGGCCCCGACGGTCGCGATCGACAGGGGGGTTGCCGGATGACCGCCGCCCCGGAGGAGAAGCCGGCGCTGTCGTGGGCCGAGCAGTCCGCGGCCGCCGAGAAGATCCGCACCGAGACCGACCTCGCCCGCCTCCAGGCGGAGGAGGAGCGGCGTCGGCGCGAGCAGCTCGACGCCCCCGAGATCGCCAAGGCCCAGGCCCGGGCGGAGGCCATCGCGCGCAAGGCCCAGGAGGAGGCGGAGGAGGCCGAGAAGGCCCGCCTGGAGCGCCGCGCCGCCGAGCGGGCCGAGCAGAAGAGGAAGACCGAGCTCAAGCTCCGCGAGGAGCGCGCCACCAGGGCCGTCAACATCGGCGTCGTCGCCGCCCTGCTCGTCGCCCTCCCCCTGCAGCTGCGGGCGTTCTGGAACCCCGACCGGCCGTGGGAGGTGGTGGTCCCGTTCGTGCTGGAGGGCCTGGCCTGGGTCTTCATCCGGCAGGCCGAGGCCGCGATCGTCGCCCGCCGGATGGTGTGGCACTACCTCGTCGGAGTGTTCGCCTGCTCGGCCTTCGCCGCCACGGTCAACATCCTCGACGGCGTGCTGCACCCCGAGATCGGCGCGATCTTCGGCGTGGTCGGCGGCGTCTGCTCGCTGGCCGGCCCCGGCATCAAGGTCATCCACGAGTTCGGCGCCCGCGACAAGCAGGCCAAGGCCACCCGCGCCGAGCGCAAGCTCGCCGAGGCCGAGGCCAAGCGGGCCGAGGTCGAGGCGAAGGCCCGCGAGGTCGAGCTGGAGCACAAGCGCAAGGTCGAGGCGGAGCGCCGCGAGGAGCAGCGCGCCGCCGCCGAGGCCCAGAAGGCCGCCGAGGCCAAGCGCCTGGCGGACCAGGACGAGCAGCGCAAGGCCACCTACCCGCAGGTGTGGGAGCGGTACGAGGCGATCCTCGCCGCGAACCCGCTCGGCTCGATCTCCCGCGACCGGGCGTGGACCGACGCGCAGCGCGCCGCCGCCCACCCGGTGGTGTGGGACCGGTACACGATGCTCGTCACCGCCGCCCCCACGAGCGTGAAGCCGACGGAGCTGTGGCCCGCCGCGTGGCGGTCGGTCTACGCCCTGCCGGTCGGCCAGACCCCCGAGACGCTCCGCGCCGAACTCTCCGCGCGGGCGGCCGTCGACGAGGTCCTCGCCGAGGCCGACTACACCTCCGAGAAGGCCGCCGTCGACGACCTGCTGACCCACCTGTTCGGCGGCGACGACGACGACCCGAGCGGCACCCGCAAGGGCGGCCGTGGCGGCCCGGGCGGAAGCCCTACAACCCTTGGGGGTAAAGGGCAGGGCGGGCCTCGCAGCGACGACGACAGGCCGCTGGAGGAGGCCGACCTCGACACGGTGCGAGCCCTCGCCGACGAGCTCGGCAGCGCCGCCAAGCTGAGCGCGTCGAACGTGCGCAAGCGGGTCGGCTGCCGACCCGCCTACGCGATCCGGCTGCGCGACGCGGTGAAGGCGGAGCGGGGGATCGACCCGTGACCGAGATCCCCGCCGCGCTCGTCGGCACCGTCTACGAGGCGGCCGTCGCGCGCAGCGACCGGTACTGCGAGTGCGACGTCGATGAGTCCGGGAACTGCGGGCTCGCCGAGCTCGACAAGCCGCGCTGGCACAAGTCCGGCAAGCGCTGCCGGGAGCGGGGCGAGTACCGCGCCCCGCTCCTGGTGGCCCCCCGCGACCCGGAGGTCTCCGACCGGGACGCGATCACCCTCCCCCTCGACCAGGTGATGGTCCTGTGCCGCGGCTGCTACGCCCGGCGCCGGACCAAGACCGACAAGGAGCGCGCCGCCCGCAACGCGGCCGCCCTCCTCGACGAGAACAACGCCCTCTTCCCGTCGGACCTGTTGGAACTAACAGGTCCAACCTCCCCTGAGCAGCAGCGAGACGCGGCCTAGCCGCCCGAAAGGACCCACTCATGAAGAACCGCACGTGGCTCGTCCGGGCCGCCCGCTACTCCGCCGGCCTCGCCGCCGAGGTCCCCCAGATGGTGATCGTCCTGGGGTCCGCCATCGCCGCCGGCACCTACGCCTGGAACCACGGCTACACCGTCCCCGGCGCGGGCAGCTCGACCGCGCTGGCCGCCGCGATCACGGTCGGCGCCCTCGTCGCCGTCGTGGCCGCCAACCTCACCCGGCCCTGGACCGTCCGGATCCGCGACGCGGTCATGGGCATCCCGGTCGTCCCCTGCCCCGGCTGCGGCGCCCTGGTCGAGGCCGCCGATGTCGTCCAGGCCGCGAAGGGAGACGCGAAGTGAGCGCCAAGACCTCGCGCCGGATGCCCTGGCGCCTCGCCCTGCTTGTCCCCGCCGCCGCCTACCTCGCCATCTGGCGCGGCGTCCCCGGCCTGACCCCGATGCTCGCCTTCACCTGGGTGCAGAGCCTGCTCGTGGCGGGCGGCGTGATCCTCGCCGGTCTCTACGGCCCGCAGGCCCTGGCGGCCATGGCCAAGGCCCAGAAGGAGGCCGCCGCCCGCCGCAAGATCCGCGCGGAGAAGGCGGCCAAGAAGGCCGCGTCGGCCAAGTCCGACGCCAACCTCCGCAAGACCCACGGCAAGTAGAGCCGCCGACGAAACGCGGGGCCCGCAGCTTGCCCGGCCCGGGCCCCGCCCCTCCACCCCCTGACGTTCACCAGCGAGCGAGGAGCTCCAGCATGACGGACATCTCCCCCGAGCCCGCCGCCGGAGGCCCCGGCGACGGCATCCCCGACGACCTCTCCGCCCTCTTCGCCGACCCGGCCCTCCGCGACCGCCTGGAGAAGGAGGCCCGCGACGCCGTACGCGGCACCCGCGCCGGGATGGCGGACGCCACCACCGGCACCCCCCGCGACCTCCCCGCCCCGCTGCCCGCCCCGGAGGCCAGCGGCCTCGTCTTCGACGACGAGGACGACGACCAGGAGCACGGCGCCGTCCCCGCGCCCCGCACCCCGGCCGAGGTCCAGCGGACCTGGAAGGACGCCTTCCCCGAGGGCACCTTCGACTCCGCCGCCTGGGCCCACCGCAAGAAGGTCTTCCTGCACAAGCTGGCCTGGCACGCCGGACACACCCACGTCTACATGTGGCGCCTGACCAAGCTCTCCGCCCTCGGCGTCGGCGCCGGCCTGCGCGACGGCTGGCACTACTACACCGCGCAGGAGTACGCGGAGATGGTCGACACCGCCCGGCGCAAGAACATGGCGCCGGACATGGTCGCGGCCCTGCGCGAGGAGCGCCTGGAGTACGCCCGGGCCCGGCGCCGCGAGCCGATGCTGATCGGCGCGACCACCGGCGTGGGCACCCTGATCGCGGCCGCCATCGCCGTCGCCCAGGTCTACGGCCTGCTCGCCGCCTCCCCGGCCGCCATGCTCACCCTCGGCGTCCTGTCCGCCCTCGGGCTGCGCGAGCACCGCCGCCGCAACCCCGACGAGCCCCTGACCGCCGCGTTCGCCGTGCTGCCCGCCTCCACGGCCGAGCACGCCCCGCTCACCGACGACCTGCTCAACCGGGTGCTGCGCATCGCCAAGGTCTTCACCAAGGACGAGCACGCCGTCACCCTCCTGGAGCCGATCCGCCCGGCCGAGATCAACGGGATCGAGGCCAAGTTCAAGCTCCCCGAGGACATCCAGTTCTCCGCGCTCGTCGCGAAGAAGGAGGCCATCGCCGGCGCGCTGGACATCGAGGCCCACTGGCTCGACATCCGGCAGGACGGCTCCCCCACCCGGGTGTCCTTCTGGTACTGCAGCTCCGACCCGTTCGGCCAGCCCCGCACCTCCCCGCTGGTCGACAAGCCCGAGCGCACCGACGTGTGGAGCCGGGGCATCCTGATCGGCTTCAACCGCCGCAACCTGCCCGTCTACTTGAAGCTGCGGCACGTCATGGCCCTGCTCGGCGGCATGTCCCGCACCGGCAAGGGCATGCTGCTCAGGAACCTGATCGTCGGCCTCGGCCTGGACCCGCGCGTCAATCTGCGCCTGGTCGCCGGCGCCAAGCCGGGCGAGCACCGCGGCTACGCCCCGATCTGCTCGACGTTCTTCGGGCGCCGACCGGACCGGCTGATCGACCTGCTGGAGGGCTTCCTTAAGGAGGCGTACCGGCGCGAGGAGATCCTGGAGGAGCAGGGCCGGGCCAAGTTCGGCGAGGCCGACCTCGACGAATTCCCTCTGGAAATCCTCATCATCGACGAGTACAAGCAGTACGCGTCCTCGTCGATGCGGATTCCCGACCCGACCGACGACCGGGAAGACGGCCCGCGGCGCACCATCAAGGCGTGCGACCGGATCGCCGAACTGCTGGAGGAGATCGCGGCCTTCGCCGCGGCGCTCAACATGACGATCCTGATCTCCACCCAGGACCCCGACGCGAACACCGTGCCGCGCGGCTACAAGTCCAACACCGGGGCGCGGGCGGCCACCCGCACCGGCGGCGCCGTGCAGACGAACGCCATCCTCAAGGACGGTGCGACGGGCGCGGGCCTGCGGGCCCACGAGATCCCCGAGTCCCTCAAGGGCGGCGCCATCGTCGACATCGACGGCGCCCCCGGCGAGCTCATCCGCTCCTATTTCATTGAGGACGAGGAATTCGACGGGGCCGCCGACCTGATCCGGGCCGGGCTTTTCCTCCGCGAGGAAATGGGAAGGGCCCCGGGGCAGTTCCCCGACCCGATCGAGGACTACCTCCTGGCCGTCACCGGGGAATCGTCCCTCGCGGGCGGCCCGACCGGCTCCGGCCGCCCCGGCCGCCCGGCCGGCACCCCCGGCGCCCGCGTCGAGCTCGGCGTCCTGGAGCTGATCCTCGACGCGTTCGAGGACGACGCCGACCGGATCCAGATGTCCGCCGTCCGCGCCCACCTCGCCGACTACAGCCACCTGCGCTGGGGCCAGCAGGAGGACGAGACCGAGGCCGCCTACACCGCCCGCGTCGGCAAGGAGCTCGCCGCCGCCATCGACGAGGCCCTCGAGGGCACCGGCGTCGAGCTCACGCCGAAGTCCGGCATGCGCTTCGGCAAGGACGACTCCGGGCGCGAGATCAAGGGCTCCGGCTTCCACCGCAGTCACGTCGAGGCCGCCGTCGAGGCCGCCCGGAATGCCCGCAAATGACCCCCAGGGCATGACCTAGGGCGCCCGCCATAAGCCCAGGTCAGAGCCTATGCCGCACCCCAGGGCGGTGCCCGGTACCCCCGGGCGCCGCCCTGGGGTCACCACCCCCGCCACGAGGTCCGCCACACGCCCTGACCTGCGGTTATGGCGCCCGCCCCGGGTGCCGCCGCAGGTTACAAACCCCCACAAAATGATCCCACGAGGAGAGACGCCGATCATGCCCTCCGCCGACCGCCACGCCCCCCTCACCGCCCCGATCGAGAGGACCAGCCCCGTGTACGACTCCACCGTCGACCCGGCCACCGCCGCCAGCGTCCGCCAGCTCCTCGACGAGGCCCGGCTCGTCGAGTCCGCCTTCGAGACCACCCGGCCCGCGCCCGCCGCCCCCGCCACCCCGGCCGTGCCGGTCCCGCCCCCCGGCTACACCCTCAAGACGATCCACCACACCACCCCCGACGGCGCCACCCGCGTCGAGTACGAGGTCGTCCCCCTCGCCCCGCTCACCCCGGCCACCGCCCCGTCCGAGCCCGGCAAGGAGACCGGCGGCCCGGGCAGCCGGCCCGCCTGGCTCACCACCAACACGGCCAAGCTCAAGGCCGCCGCCTACCTCGCCGGCGGCGGCGCCCTCACCACCGGCCTCGCCCTGTACGGCCCGGCGATCGGCGCGGGCATCAGCGCCGGCGCCGCCGCCCTGTGGGCCTTCGTCGTCACCGCCCTCAAGGTCGTCGGCGTCTTCCTCGGCGGCCTGCTCGTCCTGCGCGTCCTGTGCAGCGGCGGCAAGGACAAGAAGCCGAAGACCGGCACCTTCGAGGGCACCCTCACCGGCACCTGGAAGCAGGACTGATGGCGGCCGCCGGACCGGTCCGCATCGTCTTCAAGGGCCGCCCCGCCTTCGGCGGCCACTGGGTCGACTGCCCCGACACCCCGCACTTCCCCGCCAAGGTGATCACCCTCTACATCACCCCGGCCGGAGTCGTCGGCACCTGCGGCAAGACCCACACCGGGCGCGACGACAACGGGCGCAAGACCAAGCCCGCCGAGTGCGTCTTCCAGGTCCAGCACGTGACCAAGGAGGAGCTCCAAGCGCTCGCCGCCCCCGGCAAGACCGGGCGCGTGCGCGGCAAGCTCCCCACCGGCACGAGCGTCGACGCGCAGATCATCTCGCTCGGCGCCGGCACCGGAGCCCAGGGCGCGGCGGCCCCCGGCAAGGGCGGGGCGGCCGCCCAGGCGTTCGGCGCCGCCAAGAACGGCAAGGGCGCCGCCGCGGCCGGTGCCCAGGCCCCGGCCCGGGTGCCGCGCGGCGGCGGAGGCGCCGCCAGCGCCTTCTTCAACGCCGTCGCCGCCACCGCCGGCGCCGTCGGCCAGGTCGCGGGCGCCGCCGGGCAGATCGCCGGATCCGCCGCCAGCGCCGTCGGCTCCGTCGCCGACCTCGGCAAGGAGGGCATCGGCGCCGCCCGCGACGGCATCAAGGAGGCCGGCAAGTACGGCCAGCGCAGGCACGAGCGCAAGATGCGCGACGGCGGCGACTCCGACGACTGACGGGGGCGAAGAACCCACCCCCTTCCCGGTCAGCCCTGTTGGGTCCAACAAGGCTGACCGCGCCTGACCTGCACAAACAAGAATGTGCCAACAAAAAGTAGGCATACACTAGACATGCCAATAAAAAGTTGACACTCTAGCGATGCGGCCCCGACCGGGAGCCGCAGAACAGACACCGAGGAGTCCTTGTGACCACGCGAGAGTTCACCGCCGAGACCGCCGGCCCCGTCACCATCGACGCCACCCTCACGGGCCACGGCGGCATCGTCACCGTCCGCGCCGAGCGGAACTGTGAGCGCGCCACCCTGACCATCCGCACGGCCGACGAGGAGGGCGAGGCCGCCGACGCGGTCCGCGCCGCGAGCATCCGCCAGTCCGGCACCACCCTGTACGCCAGCGTCCAGGGCAAGGGCGGCGGCACCACGATCATCACCGGCGGCGGCCGCAGCGTCGTCCAGTCCGTCGTCAGCAACAACCGCGGCTCCACCATCCAGATCGGCGGCAGCGTCATCGGCGGGAACTTCGTCGGCGTCAGCGGCGGCAACGTCGTCGGCGACGTCGTCATCAACGGCGTCCGCTTCACCGGCGGCACCACGATCATCCAGGGCAGCTCGCCCATCGAGATCACCGCCATCGTGCCCGAGGGCAGCTCGGTCATCGGCGGTACGCAGTCCGCCGACATCGTCGCCGAGGGCGCGTTGCTCAACGTCAGCGGCAACACCCAGTCCGGCAGCGTCCGCGCCGGACACGTCAGCAAGGTCGCCGCCAGCACCCAGTCCGGCGACGTCCGGGTCGAGAAGGCCGCGTTCATCGACGCCAAGACGATGAGCGGCGACATCCGGCTGGGCAGCACCGACGTCGTCGAGGCCAACACCATGAGCGGCGACATCACCATCGCCGACTTCGGCGGCTCCGCCCGGCTCAAGACCATGTCCGGCGACATCCGCGCCCACGCCACCACCGGCGGCGACCTCAGCGCCAGCACGATGTCCGGCGACATCGACATCACCGCCACCGAGGCCGCCCTCACCGACGACCTGGACGTGATCACCAGCACGGTCTCCGGCAGCGTCCGCGCCCCCCAGCGCCGGATGGGCGGCTACCAGCCGCGCCGCCGCCGCTGACTTCGCCCCGGGGCGGCCGCCATCCCGGCCAAGGAACTTCCGGCCGCCCCGGGCCTCCGAACCCGCTCCAGACCGGGGCGGGGAGGAACCCCCATCCTCCCTGCCCCCTAGGGAGCCCCGTACCGGCGGGCCCGCCCCTGCGGCCGGGCCCGCCGGCACCGGCCCCCACCACCAAGGACAGACCCGTTAGACCCAACAGGGGTAACCCGCCCTGAGCAGGAGGAACAGTGTTCAACGCCGGAGACATCGTGGAGTTCGTCTCGTGCGACGATGACCCGCGGGCCATCGGAAAGACCGGCAAGGTCATCGACGAGGTCCCCCCGGGCCCGCTGACCGACTACCGCTGGACCGTCGGCTCGATCAGCATCTGGATCGCCCCCGTCCTGGTCCGCAGCGACGAGATCCGGAAGGTCGGCTGACCATGCGACTGCCCTGGATGAGCATCCGAGACCGCCGCCGCTGGAAGAACGCCGCCACCTGGACCGAGGTCGGCGAACTGATGGCCCGCTGGCTGGAGGGCGAGATCGCCTCCCGCCCCGGCTACGCCGCCCGCTACGGCCCCGACGAGGAGACCGAGCACCTGGTCCCCACGCTCGCCGCCGCCTGCCGCGCCGGCTACATCACCACCGTCTCCCAGCCCGGCGAGGCGGGGACCACCTGGGAGCAGCGCGCCGCGGTCACCGGCCTGGTGACCGACCCCGGCCTCCTCGACCGCCTCACCGCGGCCGCGCTCGCCGAGGGCCTGGTCGCCCGGGTCGACGACCACACCGCCGAGACCTACAGCGAGCCGTACATCGTCACCACCGTGGACGGCGAGCCGTTCACCGCCTTCGGCGGCTACCTCGACCGCGCCAACCTGACGCTCGTCGAGTGGCGCGGCCTGCGGCCCGAGCTCGTCGAGCAGGCCGCCACCGGGGTCTACCTCACCCTCGCCGCCCCCGAGTGGGGCGCCGCCGGCGAACGCCTGTGGCCGCTCCTCGACCGCGTCACCGGCCCGCGCTCCGAGAACGCCTCCCGCGCCCACTCCTCCTGACCCCTCGCGACCCGCCCGTCCCGAGCCCCGAAGGGAACCCATGCAGCTCTCGCTCTCCGTCATCCTGCTCCTGGCCATCGTCCTGGTCCTCCTCGTCCGGGGCGGCCACCTCAAGTGGCCCGCCGCCGTGGTCGCCGTGCTGTTCGGCTTCTTCCTCGCCTCCACCACCGTCGCCCCCGAGATCCGCCAGGGCCTGGAGGGCGTGACCTCCAGCGTCTCGAAGATCAACCCCTGACCGACCGAGGCCGTGGGCCGCCCCCGATCCCCGGGGGCGGCCCACTCGCATGTCCGGGGTCATTGCCCCCGTTGGGTCCAACAGGTCCAGCGGCCAGGAATCCAACTTGTAGTTGGCCAAGTTGCTATTGACTTAGCCAACTGTGAGTTGGCATTCTGTGGGGGTGGGCAGCAGCCCACACCGACAGCGAGAGGGGTGCCGAATGATCACCGACATGGGTGAGCAGAACCGCCGCGAGGCCAAGGCCCGTGAGCTGGGCGAGCAGATCGCCGCCCTCCTGACGCAGATCGAGGACCTGGACTGCGGCCCCGTCGTCGGACAGATCACCATCCCCGGCGCCCGCATCCGCCGTACCGCCTCCGGCTGGGACGTCACCAGCTGAACTCCCGGGGCGAGCGGCCTCACCGGCTACCAACCACGTGCCGCCCGCCCCGGTCCGCCCGGCCCGCTCCAGATCGGAGCAGGGGGCAGTCCACATCGTCCCTCACCGAGTACGGAGCCGATCACCATGACCCCCGCCCGACCCGAGACCCCCGAAGCCGCCGCCGCGAAGAAGCGCCTCGACCAGGCGGCCACCAACCGCGACCAGGCGATCGAAGCCGCGCACCGCGCCTACTGGACCGCCGTCGCCGACGAGATCAAGGCCAAGAACCTCACCCAGACCGCCGCCGCCGCCCACCTCGACTTCTCCCGCGAGCACGTCCGCAAGCAGATCCTGCGCTTCGTCCAGACCGACTGACCCGAACCGGAACAGGGGCGGCCGTCCACGGCCAAGCGACCGGCCGCCCCCGCCTCCCCGTCCAGAGCAGAACCGAGGAGAACACCAGCATGAACCACCGCTCCGCCGCCTTCGCCGCCGCGTACGCCCTGTTGCGCGCCGCGGCCGACCACGCCGACCACTGGGGCCAGTCCGACTTCGACGCCCAGTGCAAGGGCGCCACCGACGAGGCCCCCGTCAAGTACGAGCGCGAGGAGGACGGCACGACCGTCACCGTCGGCACCGCCGGCGGCCGCCGCGCCTGCCTCCACCACGTCGCTTCCCTCGGGTTCAGGGCTGCGGGAGAGTCCCGGGCCGCTGGTTTCCGCTGGTGAACCCGGTGACGTGCCCCGGAGTTCGTGCCCGACAGGTGTTGCGGACGGCTCTTCGCCCTTCGGGCGAAGAGCCGTCGAGGTTGGTGCGGTCAGCCGACGTGCGGCGTGTTGATCTGGGCCATGAGTTCCCGGTTCGCGGTGCGTGCGGCGGCGAGGTCGTCGTCGCGTTCGGCGAGTTCGGCCCGGAGATCGAGGATCTGCTGTTCCAGCTCCTCGACCCTCCGGGTGAGGGTGTCGACGTCCGCCGGGGCGCCGAGACCGGAGGCTTCCCAGGCGGCTTGTCCGAGGGCCTCGGAGAGCCGTCGTTCGAGCCGGGTGATGTGTGCGGTCAGCCGGCCGTTGCGGGCCGTGAGGTTCGCGACGTCGGCCAGCAGCGACCGGCGGCTGGCCTGCGTCCCGGTTGTCGCCCCGGGCGGAGGCTCGCCCGCCCGGGCGAGAACAGCCGCGTGGAGATCGCTGTGTCGGTGGA
>NZ_BMVV01000023.1 GCF_014650895.1 Streptomyces omiyaensis | reverse complement strand
CCGCCCCCGCCCGTCCCTCGCCCCCCCCCCCGGATCGCCGCGGCCGTCTTCCGATCCCGGCGCGCGGCGGCGAGCCTGGCTGCGAGCGTGCCCGCGATACGGCACCGTCCGGACCGCGGACCATCCGCACGCGCCGACCGCACGAGAGGACGCCCATGACCGCCGATCCCGTCCACGCCGAGCTCGACCGGCTCTCCGAGGAGGCCGCCGCCCAGGTGATCGCCTGGCGCCGCCACCTCCACCGGAACCCCGAGCTGTCCAACCGGGAGGAGGGTACGGCCCGGCTGGTCGCGGAACACCTGCGGCAACTGGGGCTCGACGAGGTCCGCACCGGCATCGCCGGGCACGGGGTGGTGGGCGTGCTGCGCGGCACGGCCGCCGGCGGCGGGCGGGTCGCGGCGCTGCGGGCGGACACGGACGCCCTGCCGGTGAAGGACCTCTGCGGCACCGACTTCGCCTCCCGGGTGGTGGACGCCGACTATCCGGGCGGCCCGTTCCCGGTCTCGCACGCCTGCGGCCACGACTGCCACACGGCGATGCTCATGGGGGCGGCGACGGTCCTGGCCGGGGTCCGCGACCGGCTGCCGGGCACCGTCCTCCTCGTCTTCCAGCCGGCCGAGGAGGGACCGCCGGTGACCGAGACCGGCGGCGCGCTCGCGATGGTCGACGCGGGGGCCTTCGCCGACCCGGTGCCGACGATGGCCTTCGGGATGCACGTGACGCCCTACCCGAAGGGGTACGTGGGATACCGGGTGGGCAACCAGTACGGGGCCTCGGTGCTGGTCCGGATCACCGTCACCGGCCGGCAGGTGCACGGTTCCACGCCGTGGCAGGGCGTCGACCCGATGCCGGCGGTCGGGGCGGTGCTCACCGGCATCGGGCAGCTGTACCGGCAGGTGTCGGCCTTCGACCCGGTCACCGTCACCATCGGCCACGTCGAGGACATCGGCCGGTTCAACATCATCGGCGAGACGGTGACGCTCTGGGGCACCGTCCGCTGCGCCGTGGAGGGCGACATGCCGGCCGTGCGCGACCGGCTCCGGCGGCTGGCCGAGCACTCGGCCGCGGCCTACGGGGCGACGGCCGAGGTGGAGTACCTCCAGCCGGTGCCGCCGGTGCACAACACCGGCCCCTGGGTGGCGGCCGCCCTGCCGACCCTCCGCCGGGTGGCGGGCGGGGAGCGGGTGACCGAAACGGGCGCGACCCTCGGCTACGACGACGTCTCCGAACTCGTCTCGCGCTTCGGCGGGCTGTACGTCATGCTCGGCGTCCAGGACGCCACGCTCGGCGAGAACGGCCTGCCGGTGCCGGAGGAGGGCGGCCGCGGACTGGTCACCAACCACAACCCGCGCTTCTACGCCGACGACGACACCCTCGTGACCGGCGTCCGGCTCCACGCGCACGTGGCGTACGACCACCTCGCGGGGACGCTGCTGCCGGCGGAGTGAGCCGGTGCGGCGGCCCGAGTTGCGCCGCCGCGCCCAGCCGGGAGGCTGGGGGTATGAACCTGGACCTCACCGCCCTCGCCGACGAGCACCTGGCCGCCGCCCGCACCGCCCCGCACGGCCGCAGCGCCCATCTGGTGCTGCACGACGGGGTGCTGCGGCAGACCGTGATCGCGCTGAGGGCCGGCACGGCCCTGGACGAGCACAACGCTCCCCCGGCGGCGAGCCTCCAGGTGCTGACCGGCCGCGTGCGGCTGACCACGCACGGCTGGGCGGACGAACTGGCCGCCGGGGCGCTGCGGATGATCCCCAAGGAGCGGCACGGACTGACCGCGGTCGACGACTCCGTGGTGCTCCTGACCGCCGTCAACGACTGACGCTCACCCGATCGCGTCGAGGTCCCGCGCGTAGTGCTCGATGGCCGGGCGGTACGCGCGCACGGACGGGTCCCCGCTGGTCTCGGCGACCAGGGTCAGGAGCAGCCGGACGGAGTCGTGGTGGCGCCCGGTGTTGTACAGGGCCATCGCGAGGAAGGCGCGCAGGGCACCGTCCTCCGGGAACGCGTCGACGGCCCCTTCCAGCAGCGCGACGGCCTCCTCGTACCGGCCGAGGGTCCGGTAGGTGCTGCCGAGGCCGAGGAGGGCGCCCCGCCGGTCGTCGGCGGTCAGACCGGAACCGGCGAGCGCGGCCTCGTAGTGGGGCACGGCCTCGGCCTCCCGCCCGAGCACGTCGTGGGCCCAGGCGGTCTGATAGGCGACCTCGGCGTCGCCGGGGAGCCGCGCGGCGAGGGCGACGAGCCGTTCGCGGGCCTCCTCCCTGGCGCCGCCGGCGCGCAGGGCGACGGCCTCGGCGAGCAGGCGGTCGCGCTCTTCCCGGGCGGGTGCGGAGTCGTTCATCCGGCCATGATCGCAGCCGCCGGGCTCCCGCCGGCGGGCAGGGGACGGGTGCCGACGCCCCGTCGTCCCGGACCGCTCCCCCGCGGACCCCTGCCAACGTTCACGGATGCGGCTTTTGTTCGGAATCGACATGCGGGACCTCGCGCGGCGGTCGGCGGCGCTGGTGGCCCGGATGCGCGCGGAGGAGGTGCCGTTCGACGAGGTCCGGCGCGAACCGTGGGAGAACCGGATGCGGAAGGAACGGTTCAGTCCGGCCGCCACCGTCTTCGGCTGCGTCCTGCTGACCGTCGGCCTCGGCACCATGCGACCCTGCCCGCCGTCGCCGGATACGCGGTGCTGGGCGCGGGCGTCGGCCTGCTGCGCCTGCTCGGCGACCGGCTGCCCGCGGCCCACACCGCCCTCCCGGTGGTCACCGCCGTCCTGGTCACGGCGGCCTCGCTGCGCTGGGCCGGGCCGCTCCTGCACGAGAACCCCGCCGTCCTCCCCGTCCCGCCCCCTCATCGCCTTCCTGCCCGGTGCTGCGCTCACGCTCGGCGCCATCGAACTGGCCACCGGGGCCGCGCTGTCCGGGCTGTCCCGGCCGGGGCGCCGACCGTCCTGCTGCTGCTCTCGCCCGGCATCATGGTCGGCTCGGAGCTCGTGCGGCCCCGCCCCTCCGGCGGCGGGGCCGCGGAGAGCGTCGGCGCGCGGGCGCCCTGGGCCGGGGGGGCCGCTGCTCGGCTTCGGCTTCCTGCTCTGCTTCTCCGCCCCGCCCCGGGTCTCGGCTTCCTGCTCTGCTTCTCCGCCCCGCCCCGCCCCGCCCCGGGTCACCGGCCGGCTGCTCGGCGCGCTCCTCGCCGAACGGCTCGCGCAGTCGACCGCCACCGACCTGGCCGGCGCGACCTTCGGCGCCTTCGCCGCCGGGACGCTCCCGCCCCCGATGGCCTCGTGGATCGAGAAGCGCTCCCGCACCCCCGACCAGGTGGTCTTCCTGCCCTGTTTCCGGCTCCTCGTCCCGGGCGCGGTCGGACTCACCGGCATCTCGGAGATCATCGTGGCCGAGGACACCGACGGCGGGCTCGACAGCCTGATCGGCACGGTGATCGCGGTCGCCGCCATCGCCCTGGGGGTCCTGGTGGGCGCCGGGCTCCGGCGCCGTCCCCGGCTGCTGCCCGGCGAGCCCGTGCCGAGCACTCCCGAGCCCGGACCGGAGCCGGACCCGAACCGCCCCGGGGACGGGGCGCCGGCACCCTCCCGGGCCACCGGGGGGGCTGAGTCCGCCTCAGAAGGCGGGCCGCAGCGGGCTTCCGGCAGCGGCGGGACGGGCCGCGCCCGCGCCGAGGGCGCTGCCGCGCAGCCACTCCCGCCAGTCGAGGTTCCAGTCGCCGTAGCCGTTGCCGAAGGCGGGCATCGGCTCCCCGTACCCGTTGACGAACCGGACGAGGTCGCCCTCGCGGAGGGTGCGGAAGAGCCAGCGGGCGGCCTCGGTGGACATCCCCGTGCAGCCATGGCTCACGTCCTCGCTGCCCTGCGCGTCCAGCGACCAGGGGGCGGCGTGCAGGTACTCGCCGCTCCACGTCACCCGGGTGGCCCAGCGGACCTTCAGGTCGTAGAACTCGCGGCTGCCGCGCGCGATGCCGATCGTGTCGCCGCGCATCCGGACCAGCGGCTCCTTGGCCAGGACGACCTTGGTGCCGACGCGGGTGCGGAAGCCGCGCTTGCCGGTGGTGACGGGGACGACCCGCAGCAGCCGGCCGTCCCGGTAGACCCGCATCTCGTGGGCGGCGACGTCGGTGACCGCCTCCACCCGGTCGCCGGTGGTGAAGGCGAGGGACCGCGAGCGGCCCCCGCGGAGGCCGGCGGTGACCCGCACCCCGTCGAGCCCGGAGCGGACCCGCACGGTGGCGCGGGCGGGCCACGAGGTGCGCGGCCGGTAGTGCAGGGTGTCGTCGTCCACCCAGTGCCAGGCGCCCTCGGTCCGCGGCTCGCTCCGCACCTCCAGGGACCGCTCCACCACGCGGCGGGCGGAGGGGTCGGCGGCCGGGACGGGGTGGCTGAGCTCCGCGGTGACCGGCTGCCCCACCCCGTACGTACGGGCTCCGCCCCCGCCGCCGGGACCGAGGGCGACGGTGAGCCGCCCGCCCGCGGGCGGCTTCCCGGTGCGGACGGCGAGCCGGACCGTCCGGCGGCGGGGGCCGCCCGGACCGCCCTCCTCCAGGACGAGACGGGCGGTGTACGCACCGCCCGCGGGCAGCGCGGCGGCGCTGGTCCAGCGGGTGCCGCCGTCCGCGCGCCCGGCGATCCGGCGCCCGCGCCCGTCGGTGACGGTGACGTCGGCGAACCGTCCCGGGGTGCGCAGCACGAGGTCGACGGGGCCGGTGGCGGCGGCGGGCAGGTCGACGGCGACGGGGGCGTCCACGGCCACGACGGTGGCGGGCACCCGGCACACGCCGCCCGCGGCCGTGCAGGCGCCGACCGCGACGAAGGCGGGCTCCGCGACGGCCGGGACGCCCGCCCCGCCGGTGGCCGGCGGCTGCCCGGCGGCGGTGGTGACGAGTACGGCCCCGACGGCGAGCGAGAGTGCTCCCCACCCCTGTGCGTAGCGGCGTGACGGCACGTCGGACACCCTCCCCTTCTCTGTGCGGACCGGTCGGCGGGCCGGCGCGGACGCCGACCCGATCATCAGAACCGACGAGAGGAGGAAACGATGATCACATGAGTGGGCGTGGCGGAGGAGAGGCCGGGGAGACGACTCGAATGGGTCAGCGGGGAGGCTCCGGAAGCTCCTCGCCGGTCTCCAGGAGCGACTTCAGGCTGGAGACGATCGCGGGCCAGCCCTCCCCGATGAGCCCGCGCATGACGCCGTCCGGTTCCAGGCCGCCGTGGGTGACGGTCAGCCGGACCGTGTCGTCGCCGGAGGGCTCCACGGCGAAGGCGACCGTCGAGCGGCGCTCGCGGGAGAGGAGCCCGTACGCCTCGTCGTCCAGTCCGACGGCCTTCGCCCACGCGGGCGTGAAGGCGTGCCAGGTGTAGGCCAGCCGGCGGCCGGGGACGGCCTCGACGACGACCTGCTCGGGGTCGGCGGTCCGGCGGCCGCCCTCGTCCCAGACCATCGGCGCGCCGGGCGTCCACTCCGTCTCGAAGGCCACGCCCCAGTAGCGCCGGGTCAGTTCCGGCTCCGTCAGCGCCTTCCAGAGCTCGTCCGGGGTGGTCCTGATGTAGCTGGTGTAGACGTACGCGTCGGTGTCCATGGCGCTGCTCGCTCCTCCGGCTCTCCCGGTCGTCGCCCCCACGGTGTCTGGTGGTCAGCCTAGGCAGCCCCCGGGCCGGGTGCCACGCAGGAAGGGCACGGACCGTGGGTCCTGCGGTCGTTGAATAGGTGCGGAGGAAACTATTCAACGGACTGCTAGCGTGTCCGGATGTCCCTCAAGCACGCCGTCCTCGCAGCTCTCCTGGAGGGCGAGGCATCCGGATACGACCTCGCCAAGATCTTCGACGTGTCCGTCGCCAATTTCTGGGCCGCCACCCCCCAGCAGCTCTACCGCGAGCTCGACCGGCTCTCCGGGGCCGGGCTCATCACCGCGCGCGTGGTCGAGCAGGAACGGCGCCCGAACAAGCGGATGTTCAGCCTCACCCCGGAGGGACGGCGGGACCTCGACTCCTTCACCTCCGTGGCGCCCCGGCCGCTCGCGGTCCGCGACGAGCTGATGGTGCAGGTGCAGGCGTGCGACGGCGGCGACACGGAAGCCGTACGGGGCTTCGTGGCCCGGCGGATGGGCGTCTCGCGGGACAAGCTGGCGCGGTACGACCGGCTGCGCGAGTGGCTGCTCGGGGACCGGGACGAGGAGACGTACCTGCGCGAGTCGGAGCGCGTCGGACCGTATCTGACGCTGATGCGCGGCCGACTGCTGGAGGAGGAGAACCTCCGCTGGAGCGAGCGGGTGCTCGCGGTCCTGGACGCGCGGATCGCCGCCGGCCGGGGCGGCGGCGGGGTGACGACGACTCCTACCCTGCGGTAGAACTCATGGGTGGACCGCCGGGAAGGCCGGCGGGCGCCGGCAGGACGGCACCGGGAGGCCGGTGCCTCCGACGAAGGGGCGGAGCCTCATGAACATCGGTGACCTCGTCGAGGACTTCACCCTTCCGGATGAGACCGGTACCCCGCGCTCCCTCTCCGGGCTGCTCGCCGAGGGGCCGGTCGTCCTCTTCTTCTACCCGGCGGCGATGACGGCGGGCTGCACCGCCGAGGCCTGCCACTTCCGCGACCTGGCCGCCGAGTTCCGCGCGGCGGGCGCGCTCCCCGTGGGGATCAGCGGGGACGTCGTGGAGAAGCAGAAGGAGTTCGCCGAGCGGCACTCGCTCGGCTATCCGCTGCTCTCCGACCCCGAGGGCACCGTGCGGGAGCGCTTCGGCGTGCGGCGCAGCTTCTCGCTGGCCCCGACGAAGCGGGTCACGTTCGTGATCGGGCAGGACCTGCGGGTGCGGGAGGTCGTCCGCAGCGAGCTGCGGATGAGCGCCCACGCCGACCGCGCGCTGGCCGCGCTCGCGGCCCTGCGCGCGTCCTGAGCCCCCTGCCGCCCGACCGGCCACGCCGGGCGACCGCTGGGACCGCCCGGCCGGTCTCGGCGGTCGGTCGGTCTCGGCTGGGCGGGCCCAGCGGTCGGTCGGCCGGGCGGGCCCCGACCGGGTCAGACGCCGAGGAGCTTCGCCTTCGCCGCGGCGAACTCCTCGGGGGTGAGCAGTCCCTGCTGGGCGAGTTCGCCGAGCCGGGCCAGCTGTTCCGTGAGCCCGCCGGGGGCCTGGCCGCCGGGCTGCGGCGCCGGGGCGGGCGCGGCCTGCGGGGGCGGGGGCGCCGCCTGCGGCGGGGCCTGCTGGGCCTGGAGGTCGGCGATGGCCTCCTCCTGGTCCTGCTCGCGCCGGGAGGCCCGGGCCGCGCTGCGGCCCGCGGCGTACGCGGCCCCGCCGACGATCGCGCCGCGCAGCAGCGGGGCGCCGGCGGGCCGGATCACCGGGCGGGCGAGGGGACGACGTCGCATGAACATCCGTCAGCTCCTTCCGGCGGCCGCGGCGACCGCCTGCCGGTAGGCGGCCCGGGCCTCTTCGACGTGGGCGTCGGGGATGCGCACACTGGCGGCGATCCGGCCGCCGGCCTCGCGGATCGCCTCGACCGCCCGCGCCGCCCAGATGTGCTCGACCAGCAGCATCAGCGCGCAGGAACCCGGTTCGAGCGACTGGGCCACCTCCGCCGCGTCCTCGGGACCGAGCAGGTTGGCCTCGGGGCCGATCTCGGCCGTGGCCTCGTCGAACTCGTCGTACTCGACGAGTTCCGAGGTGGAGACCTCACCGTCCGGCGCCTTGACGACCACGAGGGAGTCGATCAGCCGGACCTGTCCCTCCTTGCGGAGGTCGGCGATCGCCACGACGGCCGCCACCTTCAGCCGCTCCCCCGGGAAGGCGAGCACGACACATTCCACCGGTCCCATGGCACTCCGCTTCTCGTCGTCCCCGTGGTCCGCGGGCCACGGAGGGGAGTTCTCATCCGAACACGGCCGCGCGCGGCCCGCACCCGGAGTCCGGACGGACCGCCCCGACATGCGGCGTCGGGCCGGACGGGTGAGACTCGCTCCAACGCGCGGCCCTCCCGGCCGCGAGGGAACGGAGTGTGCAGGAATGGACGACTACCCCCTCCTGAACGTCTTCTGGACGATGCTGTGGTTCTTCCTCTGGATCATGTGGCTCTTCCTGCTCTTCAAGGTCATCACGGACATCTTCCGGGACCACGAGCTGAGCGGCTGGGGCAAGGCGGGCTGGCTGATCTTCTGCATTCTGCTCCCCTACCTCGGCGTGCTGGTCTACGTGATCGCCCGCGGCAGGAGCATGGGCGAGCGTGACATGAAGCAGGCGAAGGACGCGGAGAACCGCTTCCAGGAGTACATCCGCCAGACGGCCGGCACGCAGGGAGCCGCGAGCGGCACGCCGAGCGCCACGGACGAACTGGCCCGCCTCGCCGAACTGAAGGAGAAGGGGTCGATCTCCGAGGAGGAGTTCCAGCAGGCGAAGGCCAAGGTCCTCGCCTGATCCTCCCCGCCCCTCACGCCCCACCCCGCCCCCCGGGCGGCCCCGTATCCCGGACCCGCACCCTTAATGCGAGTCCGGGATACCTCTTTGATACGGTCGCCCCGTGAGGCTGACCAAGTTCACCGACCTGGCCCTGCGCGCCGTGATGCGCCTGGCGGTCGCCGACGACGAGGAACCCGTCACCACCCGCGCGGTGGCGGAGGAGATGGCCGTGCCGCACGCCCACATGGCGAAGGTGGTCACCCGGCTCCAGCACCTCGGCGTGGTGGAGGCCAGGCGCGGACGCGGCGGCGGGCTCGCCCTCACCGACTTCGGGCGGCGCTCCTCGGTGGGCTGGCTGACCAGGACGCTGGAGGGCGAGGAGGAGGTCGTCGGCTGCGAGGCCGATCCACCCTGCCCGCTGCGCGCGGCCTGTCGGCTGCGAGGCGCGCTGCGGGAGGCGCAGGACGCCTTCTACCGCACGCTCGACCCGCTGACGGTGGCCGATCTCGTACGGTCGCCGACCGGCCCGGTCCTGCTCTCCCTCACCCCGCGCCCCCGTCACGACCCGCGGTCGTGACCTGCGGAGCACCCTCCCGGACGCCCCTCACCGTCCGGGATTTCCTTCGGTATTAAATACGTAGATCATCTACCAGTTCAGGAGTTCCGATGCTGTCCGAGCAGGCCGTACCCGTCGTCCGCGCCACGCTGCCCGCCGTCGGCGGAGCACTCGACCGGATCACCGAGCGCTTCTACGGGCGGCTCTTCGCCGCCCACCCCGAGCTGCTGCGCGACCTCTTCAACCGGGGCAACCAGGCCAACGGCGACCAGCGCAAGGCGCTCGCCGGCTCCGTCGCCGCCTTCGCCGTCGCCCTCCTGGAGCACCCCGACACCCGTCCGGACACGCTGCTCTCCCGCATCGCGCACAAGCACGCCTCGCTCGGCGTCACGGCGGACCAGTACAAGATCGTGCACGAGCACCTCTTCGCGGCGATCGTGGAGGTGCTGGGCGAGGCCGTCACCCCCGAGGTCGCCCGGGCCTGGGACGAGGTCTACTGGCTGATGGCGAACGCCCTGATCGCCCTGGAGGGCCGCCTCTACCGGGAGGCGGGCGTCGAGGACGGCGACGTCTGGCGCCCCGTGCGGATCTCCGAGCGGCGCGAGGAGACCCCGGACACCGTCTCCTTCACCCTCACGGACCCCGACGGCGCCCCGCTGCCGCCCTTCCGGCCCGGCCAGTACGTGAGCGTCCGCGTGGCGCTGCCCGACGGCGCCCACCAGATCCGCCAGTACAGCCTCTCCTCCGCCCCGGGCCGGCCGGCCTGGCGGATCACGGTGAAGCGGGTCGGCGGCGACCCGGCGGGCGAGGTGTCGAACCGGCTCCACGCGCACGCCGCGGCCGGTGACGTCCTGGAGGTCTCCGCCCCCTTCGGCGACCTGGTCCTCCCCGAGGGCGACGGCCCGCTGCTGCTCGCCTCCGCCGGCATCGGCAGCACGCCGATGCTCGCCATGCTCGACCACCTGGCCGCCTCCGGCACCGCCCGCCCGGTCGTCGTCGTGCACGCCGACCGCTCCCCCGAGGCGCACGCCCACGCGGCGGAGCTGCGCGAACTGGTCGCCGCCCTGCCGGAGGGCAGCCTGCACCTCTGGTACGAGGAGCCGGGCGCGTCGGGCGCCCGCGCGGGCCGCGCCGACGTCACCGCGCTGGAACTGCCGGCCGGCACGCAGGCCTACCTCTGCGGGCCGCTCCCCTTCCTGCGGACGGTCCGCGGCGATCTCGTCGCCTCCGGGGTCGCCGCGGCCGACGTCCACTACGAGGTCTTCGGTCCGGACCTCTGGCTGGGCGCCGGGGCCTGACCCCGCGGCACGCACGCGGTCGGGCCCGGGGCCGCTCCCCGTCCGCCCCGGACCCGACCATGATCCTTCGATCCCCAAGCACCGTGGCGTTCCCGCTGCGGATCCTGCATAGTGTGGGCGCGGATCGGCCTCGTAAACAGTGGGCCGACAGGGAATGGACGGAAGCGATGGGATCGTACGGAGCGGGTGGCACCGACCGGGACGCGCGGCGGCCGGTACGCGGGATCGCCCTCGACATCGGCAGCTCACGGACGCGGGCCTGGGCCCCGGGAGCGGGTGTCTTCGCGGACGTGCCGAGCACGGCGGTCCGGCGCGGCCGAGTGGCGGACGCCCCCTCCCAGCTGCTGCTCCTCAAGCGGCTCGCGGCCGCCGCTCCGGGCGGCGGGAGCCACGACACGGTCGTGATGCTGACCCATCCGGTGCTCGCCGCCCCGGAGGAGCGCGAGGCGGTCCGCCGGGTGGTCGCCGGACTCGGCCCGGTCCGGGTGATCGCCGTCGACAGCGCCCGCGCCGCGGCGGCCTACGCGGCACCGTCCGGTGGCGGTCCGCTGCTCGTGGTGGACCTCGGCGCCCGGCTGACCGAGGTCACGCTCGTCGTGGACGGGCGGGTGCAGGACGCCCGGCTCGCCGAGCTCGGCGTGGACGACCTGCCCGCGCACGGCGGGGTGCCGGACGCGGTGGCCGGGACGGCCGCCGACATGGTGAGCGACATGTGGCGCGAGGACGGCACAGGCGCGGTGCGCGGTGCGCTGCGCCGCGGGGTCCTGGTGACCGGCGGCGGCGCGCTCCGGCTCGACGTGACCGCGCGCCTCGCCCAGGTGCTGCGCGGCCGGGTCCGGCTGGCCAACGATCCGGCGACCAGCGTGGTCCGGGGCGCCGGCCTGATGCTGGCCTCGGCGCTGCGCCACCCGGGGGCCCGGCGCACCCCGTGACCGGGGCGCGCCGCGTGCGCACCGCCCCGGACATGGCGAGGCCCCGGCTGGACGGGGGATTCCAGCCGGGGCCGCTCGCCGTGACGGGCGAAGGGCGGTCACCTCGGGGGGGGAACCTGGGGACCGGGCCCCTTCGCCGTCACATACAGGAGAACGGTGGACGTTTTCCGAATGTTCCGGACGTCGCGGGGTGAAGGGTGTGAGTCGGCTCACCCCTCGCGGCCGGCCCGGGCCTGCGGGGAGGGTCAGTCCTTCTCGGGCCGGTAGACGGCGCCGGCGCGAGCAGTACCGGGGGCGAGGAGCTCGGGGACGGTGACGAAGGTGTAGCCGCGCCGGTGGAGTTCGTCGATGATCCCGGGGACGGCGGGGACGGTGCCGTCGTATATGTCGTGGAGCAGGATGATGCCGTCGCGGTGCGCCTGGGTGAGGACCCGCTCGCGTATGACGGCGGAGTCGGTGGTGGAGTAGTCCTTGGCCGTGATGCTCCACAGGACCTGCGCGAGGCCGAGCTCCCGGCTGACGTCGGCGACGGTGGAGTCGGTACGGCCCTGGGGCGGGCGCATGAGGACGGGCTTGCGGCCGGTGATCTTCCCGATGGCGTCCTGGGTGCGGGACAGCTCCTCGCGGACGTCCTTCTCCTCGAGGTCGGTGAGGATGCGGTGGGACCAGGTGTGGTTGGCGACCTCGTGGCCCTCGTCCGCGATGCGGCGGACGACCTTCGGGTAGCGGTCGACGTGCTTGGCGCCGAGGAGGAAGAAGGTGGCGGGGACCTGCTTCTCCTTGAGGACGTCGAGGAGGTGGGGGGTGTCCTTGCCCGGGCCGGCGTCGAAGGTCAGCGCGATGCACTTCACCCGCTCGCAGTCGACCCGGCGGGGCGTGCCGCCCGCCTTGCCGTCGTCGCCCGACTCGGCCCGTGCCGCCTGCGGGGTGAGGGGGTCCACCCCGCAGCCCCCGAGGGTGAACATGAGCGTGGCGGCGGCGAGCAGGACGGCGGCCCTTCCCCCGCGGCGGCCCGGCCTGGATCGGAACATGGTGGTACCCGCTTTCCCCGGTTTCGTGTGTGAGGCGGCCGCGTCCACGCCTGGTCAGGGCGGGTATGCTCACGTGGCCGCCGAGAACTCTACACACGGTGTATACCGGGGCGGGAAGGGGGGTCTCCCCTTCCGCGGGACCCCTCCCCCCGGGGTTCGCTCCTCCCCCCTCCGGGCACAGCGAGACCCCGGGCGGAGCCCGTCCGCTCCGCCCGGGGTGTCCGATCCGGCCCGCTCCCGCCCGGCCCGCGGGTCAGCGGGAGGCGAGGAGCAGGCGCGCCTCGGTCTCCTGGTCGCCCGAGACCGCCTGCGCGGACTCGATCGCGAAGCCGGCGGCGAGCACCCGCTCGACCTCGCCGACGGCCTGGTACCCGCCGGTCAGCAGGGCGCCGACCTTGCCGGCGAGCCGCGGGGGAGCCACCTCCTCGCGCTGCCCGCCGGAGGTGTCGAAGGTGGCCATCCACACGGTGGCGACCGGCCCGGCACCCTCCGGAGCCGGCGCTTCGGCGTCCTCCAGCCGGTAGTAGTGGTCGAGGACCTCGAACACGGCCCTGGCGTCCTCACGGCCGCAGTCGCTCAGCTGGACGGTGACGTCGGTGTCGATGTGCAAGTCGTACACGTCGCTCATCTCCTCGGCACGGGTGCCACCCTTCCAGCATCCCCCTCCGTCCGCTCCCCGTCGACGGCTCCGGCCGGGGAGGGAGTCCACGGCGCCGGCGCCGGCCGCGGACCCGCCGGGGCGGTGGCGGAGCATGCGGGCGGAGCGGAGGGCGATCCCGGCGGGGCGGCACGCGGGGCGCCGGAGGTCGCCGTGGGCGGTCTCCACCAGCGCTCGGGACGGATCCGCACGGTGAAGCCGTCGCCCTCGACGGTCGGTTCCGCCGGACGGGCGGTCCGCCGCGTCCGCGGGCTCCTCACCCCCACCCCCACCGCTCGCCCCGGCCCGCGCCGGCCGAACGCCCCGGGAGGGAGCGCCGGAGCCGCTCCAGCAGTCCCGCGCGCCGGGTGCGCGCCGCCGGTCCCGGCGGGCGCGTGCTCCGCCCCCGGCGCGGCCCCATCGGCGCAGGCGTCACCGGCCCGACCGGCGGCTCCCCCGGCCCCCGGACCGCCCCGACCCGCACCGGCACCGGCACCACCGGGCCGGGCTTCGGCCCGGGCTTCGGCCCGGGCACGGGTGGTTGGGGCTCCGGAGCCGCCCGAGCCGCCATCGGCTCCGGCGTCCTCGCCCTCGCCCGCTCGCCCGGGTACGGCGCCGAGCCGGCCTCGCGGGCCTCGTCCAGGGCGAGGGCGAGGCTCACCCGGTGCCAGAGGACCTCGTCCGGGTCGTCGGCGCGGACCAGGCGGTCGGCGAGCTCGCGGGCCGCGCCCGCGAGCGGGAGCCCCGGCGGCGGGGCGGGGCGCAGCCGGTCCAGGTGGAGGCGCTCGTATGGGTCGTCGACGACCTCCGCCAGCTGGACCGGGTCGAGCAGCGAGGCGATCGCCGCGGCCCGGATCCAGGGGTCGTCCTCGGCGCGGAGCAGCAGGCCCAGGTGGCGGGTGCGCCAGTTGCGGGCCCGCAGGTCGGCCGTGTCGGCGCGCTCGCGCAGCTCGGCCGGCAGCCGGCCGGTGAGCAGGTCGGGGCGGTCCGCGCCGAAGGCGGTGACCTCGGCCGCCACGTACCGCCAGATCACCGAGCGGTAGCGGTTGACGGAGAAGCGGACCGGGCTGAGATGGCCGGTGCGGGCCAGCCGGGTGAAGCGGCCGTGGGTGACGGAGAGGAGCTCGGCGGCCTCCCCGGCGCCCACGGTCCGGACGCGGTCGCGGAGGCCGGCCGGGAAGTCCGGGGCCGCCTTGAGCCGTTCGAGCTCGGCCCGCTCGACCGGGCGCCGCTCGGGCGCCCGGGCCCGTCCGCTCCGGTCCCGGATCCGAAGCGGGCCCCGGAGCACGTCTTCCCGATCCGCATCCGCGACCGGGGCCGGGACGGGAACCGTCCTGATCAGTCCCATCAGGACGGCGAGCCGGAAGTCCTCCCGGCGCAGTCCCAGCTCCTCCGCGGCCCGGGCCGGTGCCACCGCCGGCCCCGACGGCGCCGTCCGCGCCGCCCCCGTCGTCCCCGCCCTGTCGTCCACCGTCATGGCGTCCGCTCCTCCCCACGCGCTCCCCCGGGTTCCCGTGAACCCGGCCCTCCCGAATGTAACGGAGAGTGACGAAGCGCGTGCGGCCTGTGGACAACCGGCTGTGGACAACGGTCAGGACAGGGGTCCGCCGGGCTGTCGCGCGGAGACGCCCAGGTGCTCGCCGACCCTGTTGACCAGCAGCGTCATCTCGTACGCGACCTGGCCGACGTCGGCCTCGGCGTCGCTCAGCACGCAGAGGCAACTGCCCTCGCCCGCCGCCGTGACGAACAGCAGTGCCTCGTCGAACTCGACCATCGTCTGCCGGGCCCGTCCGGCCCGGAAGTGCCGGCCGGAACCGCGCGCGAGACTGTGCAGGCCGGAGGAGACGGCGGCCAGGTGCTCCGCGTCCTCCCGCGCGAGTTCACTGCTCGCGCCGGTCACCAGACCGTCGTTCGACAGCACCAGGGCGTGCCGTATCGGCCCGACCCTCCGGGTCAGGTCGTCCAGGAGCCAGTCGAGCCCCTTGTCCAGCGCCATGTGATGGTCCTCCCCCTCGTCGGTGCGGTCGCGCCGGCCGGGCCCCGTGCCCGCGTTCGCCGGTACGGACCGCGTGTCGCGGCAAGCCTTACGCACTGTCGTGGACAGGGCAAGCACCCCGGTCGGCCCGGGTGTGCCGCCACGCGGCCGTCCGGTGCCGCACGATGGGGTCATGACGAGAATGACCGAGGAACAGTGGCGGGACTTCGTGTCCCGGGGCACCCGGACCGGCAAGCTCGCGACCGTGCGCGCGGACGGCAGTCCCCACGTCGTGCCGGTGTGGTTCGTGCTCGACGGGGACTCCTTCGTCCTCAACACCGGGAAGGACACGGTGAAGGGCCGCAACCTGGCCCGGGACGGCCGGGTCTCGCTCTGCGTCGACGACGACGCCCCGCCGTTCTCGTACGTCACCCTGAGCGGCCGGGCCGAGCTGAGCGAGGACCCGGCGGAGCTCGTCCACTGGGCCACCGTCATCGGCGGCCGCTACATGGGCGAGGACCGGGCCGCGGAGTTCGGTGCCCGCAACGGGGTGCCGGGCGAGCTGGTCGTCCGGGTGAGGATCGAGAAGGTGGCCTCGGCGGGCGGGGTCTCCGACTGACCTCCCCCGGACGCGGGCCGGTTCAGCCGACCGTGTCGAGGAGCCGGGCGGTGTGCATCCGCCCGGCGTGCTCGACGACCCGGATCAGGACCTCCTTGCCGGAGTCGCGGTCCCGCGCGTCGCAGAGCACCACCGGGGTGCCCCGGTCGAGGTCGAGCGCGCGGGACACGTCCCGCGCCCCGTAGGAACGGGCGCCCTCGAAGCAGTTGACGGCCACCACGAACGGGATCTTCCGGTGCTCGAAGTAGTCGACCGCCGGGAAGCAGTCCTCCAGGCGGCGGGTGTCGGCGAGGACGACCGCGCCGAGGGCGCCCTGGGAGAGCTCGTCCCACAGGAACCAGAAGCGGTCCTGTCCGGGGGTTCCGAAGAGGTACAGCGACAGCCCCGCGCGGATCGTGATCCGGCCGAAGTCCATGGCGACGGTGGTGGTCGTCTTCCGGTCGACCCCCCCGGTGTCGTCGACGAGTTCGCCGGCCCGGCTGAGCCGTTCCTCGGTGCGCAGGGGGCGGATCTCGCTGACCGCGCCGACCAGGGTGGTCTTGCCGACGCCGAAGCCGCCGGCGACGAGGATCTTCAGGGCGAGAGCGTCGCCGCCGTCCGCGCCGGGGCTGTCAGAGCGCTCGTAGGCCATCGATCACTTCTCTCAGGATGCGTTCGTCGGGGAGCTGCGCGGGCGGCACGGGACGGCTGACCCGTACGAAGCCCGATTCGAGGAGGTCGCCGAGGAGGACCCGGACGACGCCCACGGGCAGGTCGGCGTCGGCGGCGAGTTCGGCCACCGACTGGGTCTCGGCCCGGCAGAGGGAGAGCAGGGCGCGGTGTTCGGGCCCGAGGACGGCCTCCTCGTCCGGGCCCGGCGGGTCGTCGTCCACGACGACGAGCGCGATGAGGTCGAACCGTACGTTGCTGGGGCCGGGTCTGGTGCGGCCGCCGGTCATCGCGTACGGCCGGACGAGCGGTCCGGCGTCGGCGTCGTACCACTGGCTGCCCGGTGCGGGCGGGCCGCCGCCGGTGGTGCCGCCGGTGCTGTCCACGGTCATGGGGGGCTCCGGTCAGCCGCCGGCCGGCGGGGTCACCGTGAGCCGCGGCGGGGTGTGCAGGTGCTCGCCGACCCGTTTGACGAGCCGCGCCATCTCGTAGGCGATGAGGCCGATGTCGGCGCTGACGGAGCTGAGGACGGCCAGGCAGGAGCCGTCGCCCGCGGCGGCGACGAAGAGGAAGCCGTCGTCCATCTCGACCATGGTCTGGCGGACGCCGCCGGTGTGGAACTGGCGTCCGGCGCCCTTGGCGAGGCTGTGGAAGCCGGAGGCGACGGCCGCGAGGTGCTCGGCGTCCTCCCGGCTCAGTCCGCTGGACGCGCCGACCGCGAGGCCGTCGCCGGACAGCACGACCGTGTGCCGGACCTCGCGGACCCTGTCCACCAGGTCGTCGAGGAGCCAGTCGAGTTCGCCGGAGCGGTGGTGGGAGATCCTCTCGTGGTCGATCATGCGTCGTCTCCTTCGGATCGGGTGTCCTGGGGCGGGTTGGCGCGGGCGCCGAAGTAGGGGCCGAGGTCGGTACGCGCGCGTGCGTCGGCGCGCGGGTCGTGCGGGGTGCTCCGCTCGTGCGGGGCGTCGGGGCGGGCACCTCCGTGGGGTGCGGGGCCCGCGTCGACGTACGGGCGGGTGACGCGGTCCCCGGCGGCCGCCGGGGGGCTGCCGTCGCCGAGCGGGCGGCGGGTGCCCGGTACGGGGCCGCCGCCCCGCTGCCAGCCGTCGCGGTAGGCGGCCATCCGGGCGCGCGCCTGCTCGGGCGTCCGCTCCGGCGCGCCGGGGACGAGGGCCTCGGGTGCGGGGGCCCCGCGCAGCTGCGGGACGAGGCTCGCCTGCCGGATGCGACGGGGCAGTCCGGCGTCCCCGTCCGCGTCGCCGGAGGCCTGGGCCGGCCCGGCCGTCGGCACCGGCTGCGACGGCCCCTGCGCCGTCCCCCGCGGCGGCACGGGGCCACGGGGGCGCAGGGCGGTGACACCGGCCGGTACGGAGGCGGGGGGAGGGCCCGGGACGGGTGGGGGGTCCGGGGCGAGCGCGGGGACGGCGGTGGGGCGCGGCGGGGGCGCCGGCCGGTCGGGAGTCGGCTCCGGGCGCGGGGGCGCCGGCGCGGCGGACGCGCGCGGTGCCCCGGAGGCGGCCGGGCCGCCGGCGGGGACCGCCGAGGGGCCCGCGGGGGTCTTCGGCTGCCCGGTGGGCGGCGCGGGGGGCGGGGTGCCGGGGCCCGGGCGGGCTCCGTCGGCGTACGGACCCGCCGGGGGCGCGGCGAAGCGGCGGGCCTCCGCGCGGTGGGCCTCCTCGCGCTCGCGGGCGGCGCGCGCGCCGCCCGGGGCGGCCGTACCGGAAGGCGGGGCGGAGGCCCCGGCGGGCCTGGTGTCCCGGTCGGACGGCGGTGCGCCCTGGAGCAGTTCGGTGGGCAGCAGGACCACGGCGGTGGTGCCGCCGTAGGGGGACGGGCGGAGGTGGACCTTCACGGCGTGCCGGGCGGAGAGGCGGCTGACGACGAAGAGTCCGAGGCGGTCGCTGTCGAAGAGGTCGAGGGCCTCGGACCGGTCGATGCGGGCGTTGGCCTCGGCGAGGGTCTCCCTGCCCATGCCGAGGCCCCGGTCCTCGATCTCCAGCGCGTAGCCGTTGCCGACGGGTTCGCCGCTGACCCGGACCTTGGTGTGGGGCGGGGAGAACTGGGCGGCGTTCTCGATGAGTTCGGCGAGGAGGTGGGTGAGGTCGGCGACGGCGCCGCCGGCGACGGCCGTCTCGGGGAGCCGGCGCACCTCCACGCGCGCGTAGTCCTCGATCTCGGAGACGGCGGCGCGGACGACGCTGGTCAGCGGCACCGGCATCCGCCAGGCGCGGCCGGGAGCGGCACCGGAGAGGATGATCAGGCTCTCGGCGTGGCGGCGCATCCGGGTGGTCAGGTGGTCGAGCCGGAAGAGGTCGCCGAGTTCCGCGGGGTCGTCGGCGCGCCGCTCCATGCTGTCCAGGAGGTTGAGCTGGCGGTGGACGAGGACCTGGCTGCGGCGGGCGAGGTTGACGAAGACCCCGGAGATGCCGTCGGCCAGCTCGGCGCGTTCGACGGCCGCGGCGAGGGCGGCCCGGTGGACGGTGGCGAGGGCCTCGCCGACCTGGCCGATCTCGTCCCGGGGCGCGGGGCCCGGCGGCGCCTCGGCCAGGACGTCGATCTCCTCGCCGGCGCGCAGCCTGCCCATGGCGGCGGGGAGTTTGCGGCGGGCGATGCCGAGGGCGGTGTTGCGGAGGCTGACCAGTTCGACGACGAGGCCGCGGCCGATGCGGACCGAGATGACGAGGGAGGCGGCGACGGCGAGGAGGCCGAGGACGACGGCGGCCCCCGCGGGGCTGAGGATGCCGCCCGCGAAGGGACCGGTGCCGTCGGCCGCGGCGGCGCGCGCGTCGTCCTCGATCCCGGCCAGGCCGGTGCGTACGGCGGCGAGGGCGGCGTCCCACTCGGCGGAGGGCGCGGCCTGGGCGGCGGGCCGTCCGCCGTCGGCGGCGGAGACGCGGTCCTCGGCGGTGGTGAGCCGGGCGTGGTCGGTGCCGGCGGCGAGCCGGGACCAGGCGGTGCGGCCGGCCGGGGGGAGGTCTGCGGTGGCGGAGGCGAGGAGGGTGCGCCGGGTCTCGACGGTGCCGGTGAAGGCGCGCTGGTGTTCGGCGGTCATCCGGCCGGTGAGGTGGGCGGCGCCGAGGAGGGCGTCCTCGCGGGCGAGCATCTCGCCGGCGCGGGCGAGTTCGAGGAGCACGCGCGCGTGGGAGCCCTGTCCGGTGTCCTGGAGGCCGCTGAGGGCCCCGCCGACGGCGAAGCCGGCCGAGACGGCGGTCGTGTACGCGCGGTAGGCGCGGTCCCCGTCGCCTTCCCCTTCGGCGGCGGCCGCGCGGAGCCGGACCAGTCCCCGGACCTCGCCGACGAGGGCGCCGACGCGTTCGGCGACGTCGGCGGGCAGGTCGCCGGAGTCGCCGACGGTGTGGCCGTCGCCGAGGCGGAGCCGGGCGACGGCCTCGTCGGTGCGGCGGATCCGGTCCTCCAGCTCGGCGGCGCGGGCGGCGCCGGGGGCGGCGAGCTGCCGTACGGCGGCGCGGCGCTCGTCCTGGAGGGCGGCGACGGTGGCGGCCACGGGCTGCCGGATGTCGGCGTCGACGCGCTGGAGCTGGCGGATCCGCGCCATGTCCTGGGCGGTGGTGACGGTGGCGAAGCCCCAGAGGGCGAGGAGCGAGACGACCGGCACCATGAGGAGCGAGACGATCTTGGCGCGTACGGTGCGGGGCCGCAGTCCCCGGTGGTCCGCCGCCGTGGCGGCGCGTTCCTCCGGGCCGGTGTCCGGCGCCGGGCCGCTCGCCGCGGCGTCGTCCGCCGGGGCGTCGACGCCGGGCGGGGTGGGGGGCGGGGTGCCGGGCGGGGTGCCGGGTCCGGGATCGGGATCGGCGGCGGGGGGTTCCGGTTCGTCGGCGGGCGGCCCGGCGTGCGCGCGCCGCCCGCGTGCGGACGCCGGCGGCGCGGGCGCCGCGGCGTCCTGGTTCTTGCGGGGAGTTCGCATGGGCTCCTCGTTCCGGCTGGGAGGGGAGGGTCGGGTCCGGAAGGGCGAAGGGAGGGGGCGGGACGGGAGGAGGGGGCGGAAAGGACGGGGGGGAGGCGGGAAGCGGGAGGTAAAAAGGCGGGGGCGGAGGGCAGGGGCGGGACCGGAGGGCGCCGGACGGAGCGGCGTCAGGGGATGGGGGTGTCGGGGGGTGGGGGTGTCAGGGGGTGGGGGCGCGGAGCGCTTCCCGGGCGGCGCGGAAGCCGGGCGGTGCCACGTCGACGGCGCGCTCGTCGGGTTCGGTGAGGCGTTCGGCCGAGGCATAGGCGGCCCGTTCCTCGGCCGTCGGGGAGAGCGCCACGAAGGCGGAGGTGATGAAGAGGTAGGAGCCGAGGCCGACGGCGAGCGGGAAGATGAACTGCATGACCGTGGCGCCGGGGAGCTCCGCCGAGGAGGGAGTGACCTCGACGCCCACCGCGAGCATCCCCGTGTAGTGCATGCTGCTGACGGCCGCGCCCATGACGAGGGAGGCGAGCGCGACCGCGACCGGGGCGTGGATGTGGAGGGCCGCCCAGAGGGCCGCGGTGGCGGCGACGACGGCGATGAGGACGGAGAGGGCGACGAGCAGCGGGTCGTAGTGCACGGTGCCGTGGAGGCGGAGGGCCGCCATCCCCATGTAGTGCATGCTGGCGACGCCGACCCCGGTGGTCAGTCCGCCGATCAGAAGTGATCGCATGCGGTCGCGTCCGTAGCCGACGGCGAAGACGCCGACGCCGACGACGCCCATCGCGATGACGAGGCTGAGGAGGGTGAGCGGCACGTCGTAGCGGATGTCGGTGCCGGTGACGCCGAAGCCGAGCATGGCCACGAAGTGCATGGTCCAGATGCCGGTGCCGATCGCGGAGGCGGCGGTGAGCAGCCAGTTCCGCCGCGAACGGCCGGTCGCGTCGAGCGCGCGTACGGTGCAGCGCAGCCCGAGGGCGGCGCCGATGCAGGCCATCGCGTACGACAGCACAGGTATCAGCCAGCCGAAGGTGGCGTGGTCCAGGTGTCCCATGACTCGGGGACGGTAGGCGCACGTGGGGGCGCACCGGGGGCGCATTTCGAAAGCTGCTGGAATATGACGGAGAGAAGTACCGGATCGATCGGACGACGCTCGAACGTGCCCACAGAACGCTCACCCCCACGAGTGGGCGATCATGAGCGCATGAGCGATGACCCCACAGATGTCCGAGCGTTCTTCGCCACCCGCGCGGCCGACTGGGACAGCCGTTTCCCCGACGACGGGCCCGCCTACGCCGCCGCCGTCGCCGAGCTGGGCCTGCGCCCCGGCGACGCCGTGCTCGACGCCGGCTGCGGCACCGGCCGGGCACTGCCCCCGCTGCGTACCGCCGTCGGACCCGAGGGGACCGTGATCGGCGCCGACCTCACCCCCGAGATGCTGGCCGAGGCGGTGCGGGCCGGACGCAGCGGCCCCCGGGGCGCCGGGGTCCTGCTCCTCGCCGACGTCGGCCGGCTGCCGCTGCGGGACGGCGGACTCGACGCGGTCTTCGGCGCGGGACTCGTCTCCCACCTCGCCGATCCCGTCGCCGGCCTGCGCGAACTGGCCCGGGTGGTCCGTCCGGGCGGCCGGCTCGCGCTCTTCCACCCCCTCGGACGCGCCGCGCTCGCCGCCCGGCACGGCCGGCGGATCACCCCGGACGACCTGCGGGCCGAGCCCCGGCTGCGTCCGGTCCTCGCCGAGGCGGGCTGGCGGCTCGACGCGTACGTGGACGAGGACGCCCGCTTCCTCGCCCTGGCCGTACGGGAGGGCTGACGGGCGCGCCGGCGTCCCGGGAGGCGGAGGCGGAGAGCGCGTCGGCGGCACCGGCGGCCGGCCCCGGCGAACGGCCTCCGCCCCTGCTCCGTCCCGGCCCCCAACGCCCTCTTCTGTCACGGCACTTCGCCTTCTACCGTGGAAGTGCCGGGCCGTCGCGCCCGGGGAAAGGCGGCCTGCTGTGACACGGATAGCGGAACGCATGCGCAAACTCCTCCCCTCCGCCCGACGCGCGTCCGGAAGCGGGTCCGCCCCGCCCCCGGCCCCTGTCGGCCGGCAGGGCCACAACCTCTTCGAGGCGGCCGCGGTCTACGTGGCCGCCTGCGCGGAGGACGACCAGGAGCGGATGGAGGAGGCCTCCACCTGGGTCTCCCCCGGCCAGCTCAGCTTCGGCGTCAACGAACTCGCCTCCCGCGCCCTGCTCACCCTCGCCCGGGAACGGAACCAGACACCCGAGACCGTCGCCCGCTCCCTGCTCGGGGTGCGAGCCCGCTGAGACCCGCACCGGCGGCCGCTGACGTCCCTCCCGGCGGTCGCCGGGATTCCGGCCCCGGCGGCCCGCGTCCGGGCCGCCCCGCGGGTCTCGGGGCGGCCGCCGCGCTCCGGACCGTGCCCGGCCCGCGGCGGGCCCGGCACGGTCCGGCACGGGCCGGAGGGCACGGCCTACAGGGCGGCGTCCGCGCGCGGCTCCCCGTCGCGGGGGCTCGCGCCCGCCCCGGCCCTCCCCCGCTCGGGGCCGCCCGCGGGGAGGCGTACCGTCGCGACGACCAGCAGGGAGGCCACCGCTCCCAGCGCGGCCGCCACCAGCAGCACGGCGTTCAGGCCGGAGGCGAACGCCTCGCGCACCAGGTCCGTCATGCCGGCGCGGTCGCCCTCCGGCAGGCCGGCGACGATCGACCGGGCCTGTCCGCCGCTCAGGGCGGCGGCCGTGCCGTGCGGGTCCGGGACGCCGCCGTCGGCCGTGAGCGCCCGCTCGACGCGCGACTGGAAGATCAGGCCGAAGACCGCGACCCCCAGGGCGAAGCCCAGCTGGCGGAAGGTGTTGACCGCGCCGCCCACCATGCCTGCGCGCTCCGGCGGCACCGTGGCCAGGGCCGCCGCCGCGAGGCTCGGCGTCACGAGCCCCACCCCCACCCCGGAGACGACGAGTCCCGCCACGAGGCTCCCGCCCGTGGAGCCCGCGTCGAGGCCGGCCTGCATGACGGAGCCCAGGGCGACGAGCGCCAGCCCGCCCCCGACGGACACCCGGGGAGGCCAGGGGCCGAAGCGGCCCGCGAGCGCCGAGGCGGCGAACGCGGAGGCGCACAGGGGCAGGAGGTACAGGCCCGCCTCGACGGGTTCGTACCCCAGCACGGACTGCATCCAGAGCGACTCGTACAGCAGGTGGGCGAAGGCGGCGCCCTGCAGGCACAGGGCGCCGGTCATGATGCCGGTGAACGAGGGGCTGCGGAACAGCGACAGGTCGAGCACGGGCTCCCGGTGCCGCGTCTCGGCCAGGACGAAGAGGACGAGGGCGATGCCCGCCACCGCGAAGAGGCCGAGGGTGAGCGGGGTCGCCCACCCGTCCGAGTGGGCCCGGACCAGTCCGAAGGTGAGGGATCCGCTCGCCACCGTGAAGGCCACGACGCCGAGGACGTCCGCCCGCCGCCCGTCCCGGCGCGGGACCTCGGTCTCGCGGACCGAGCGCAGGGTCGTCACGACGGCGGCCAGGCAGACCGGCAGGTTGACGAAGAAGATCCAGCGCCAGTCCAGGTACTGGGTGAGGAGTCCGCCGGCCATCGGTCCGGCCGCCGCGGCGACCGAGTTGGTGGCGCCCCACACGGCGAAGGCGATCCCCCGCTCCCGGCCCCGGTAGTGCGTGCCGAGCAGCGCGATCGTCGTGCCGAACATGCCGGCGGCGCCCGCCCCCTGCACCGCCCTGGCGCCGATCAGCACGCCCGCGTCCGGCGCCAGCCCGCAGACCGCCGACGCCGCGGTGAAGACCGCCAGTCCGGCGAGGTACACCTTCCTGCGGCCGATCCGGTCGGCGCGGGATCCGACCCCGAGCAGCAGGGACGCCAGGGCCAGCGCGTAGACGTCGACGACCCACTCCACGTCGGAGAGGTCGGTGCCGAGGTCCGCGGCCACGGCGGGCAGCGCCACGGTCACGATCGTGACGTCGAGCAGGAGCATGAAGGTGCCGAGGCAGATCGCCGTCAGAGGCCACCACCGACGCATCCGAACCCCTTCGCCGACCACCGCGCCGGGTGACGCCCCCGGCGGCCCCATGATCCACGCAGGAGCGGCGTCCTCCCCCGGCATCCGCGCGCCACGCCGGGCGCGTGGGTCGCAGGGGCGTATGCCTAGGTCCGCCTGGAGGATCAGCGGTGGCGGGCCCGATGACCCGCTCATAGCTTCGCCGTATGACGAAACGGCAGATCGCCTACCTGGCATGCACCGTGACCCTCGTGGTCTCGGGAATGGGGGCCGCCGCCCCGACGGCCGACCATCGGACGGTGCACCGGGTGAAGCCAGGCGAATCGATCCAGAAAGCGGTGGACGCCGCGAGACCCGGGGACACGGTCGTCCTCGCCCCGGGCACCTACCGCGAGAGCGTCCGCATCACCACGTCGAACCTGACCCTGCGCGGCTCGACCGTCCTCCCCACCGTCCTCGTCCCCGGCACGGCCGCAGCCGGGGACACCTGCGCCCTGGCCGGTCACGGCCTCTGCGTGACCGGCACGGCCGACCGTCCCGTGGAGGGCGTCACGGTGCGCTCCCTGAAGCTCCGGGGCTTCGCCAAGAACGGCCTGTGGGCCTCCCGGACCGACCGGCTGAGGATCCACCGCGTCACCGCCGAGGAGAACGGCAACTGGGGCATCGCCCTGGAGCGGTCCGTCCGCAGCGTCCTGACGCACAACGTCGCCCGGGACAACGCCGACGCCGGGCTGTTCGTCTCCAACACCACCGACACCGAGTCGGGTGCCGTCGACGCCGAGGGGACGGTCATCAGCCACAACCACGTGTCCGGCAACCGCATCGGCCTGACCGTGCGACGCCTGCGCAACCTGACCGTCGAGCGCAACGAGGCCACCGGGAACTGCGCCGCGGTCTTCGTGGTGGGCGACGAGTCCACCCCGCGCGCCGGGGCGATGACCCTGCGCGCGAACCACGTCCACGCCAACAACAAGCACTGCCCCAAGACGCCCCGACTGCCCTTCCTCCAGGGCTCGGGCATCGTCCTGACCGGCGCCGAGGAGACGCTGGTCGCGGAGAACAGGATCGTGGACAACGTCGGCGCCTCGCCGCTGTCGGGCGGCATCGTGCTCTTCAAGAGCTTCGTGGGCGCCCTCAACGAGCGCAACGAGATCCGCGACAACGTCGTCCTCCGCAACGGCTCGGCCGACCTCGCCAACCGGGACACCGGCAAGGGCAACACCTTCCGCGGCAACACCTGCGAGGTCTCGGAGCCCGCGGGCATGTGCTGACGCCCCGCTCCTGGCCCGTGTCCCCCCCACCCTCCCCCGGCCCCTCCCCTCCCCGCACTCTCCCCCCTCGCGCCTCGGCGAAGAGGACCTCAGCGAAGAGAAGGCGACAGATGACGACTGTTGATCCGGTTCCCCCCACCGTCGACCCCGCCCCTCCGCCGTCCATGCGGCTGCGGGAGCTCGTGTTCGGGGCGGCCTGCGCCGCCGCCGTCCGCGCCGCCGTCCGCCTCGGCGTGGCGGACGCCCTGGGCGACACGCCCGCGACCGCGGAGGACCTGGCCGCCGCGGCACGGACCGAGCCGCGGACGCTGCGCCGGCTGCTCCGCGCGCTGTCCTGCCAGGGCGTCTTCACGGAGAACCCCGACGGCACGTTCTCCCACACGGAGATGTCCCGGCTGCTGCGCGAGGACGACCCGCACAGCCTGCGGTACATCGCCCTGTGGTGCACGGAGCCCTGGACCTGGAACGTGTGGCCGAAGCTCGACGAGGCGGTGCGCTCCGGGCGCAACGTCTTCGAGGACGTGTACGAGGAGGAGTTCTTCACGTACCTCAACGAGCAGGCGCCCGAGTCCGCGTACGTGTTCAACCGCGCCATGACCACGTCGAGCCGGCAGTCCGCCCAGGACGTCGCCGCGCTGCTCGACCTGACGGGCGCCTCCTCGGTCGCCGACATCGGGGGCGGTCAGGGGCACGTCCTGGCGAGCCTGCTGGAGCGGCACCCCGCCCTGCACGGCACGCTGCTCGACCTGCCCGGCGTGGTGGAGAACGCCGACCCGCGCCTGCGGGACGGCGGCGCGCTCGCCTCCCGGGTCCGCGTCGTCGCCGGCGACTGCCGCGAGTCCCTCCCGGTCCGGGCCGACGTGTACGTCATCAAGAACATCCTGGAGTGGGACGACGACAGCACCCGCAGGACGCTCGCCAACGTCCGCGCGGCGGCGCGTCCCGGCGCCCGGGTCGTCGTGATCGAGAACCTCGTCGACGACACGCCGTCGATGAAGTTCACGACCGCGATGGACCTCCTGCTGCTCCTCAACGTCGGCGGCGCCAAGCACACCCGGCGGAGCATGGTCGACCGGCTGACGGACGCCGGCCTCGTCATCGGCGAGATCCGCCCCGTCAACGCGTACCTCCACGCCTTCGAGTGCACCGTTCCCGCCTGACGGGACAACCGGCGGAAACCCGAGGCCGCCCGCCCCGCATCGTGCGGGGCGGGCGGCCTCGGGTTTCCGCCGGCGTGCGGCGCCTCGGGGGTCAGGACCCCCCGTCGCGCTCCCAGCGGTAGAAGCACTGCGCCATGGCGTCCTTCGGGCTCCGCCACGTCTCCGGGTCGTACGCGCTGACGTACGCCGACAGCTTCTCGCTGGCGCTCCGGAACTCCGGGTGGCCGGTCAGGCGCGCGATGGCCGGCCCCGGGTCCTGTTCCGACTCGATGAGGTGCAGGTACACGTCGCCGAACTGGAACAGGCGACGCCGGGCGACGCCGACCAGATGAGGCAGTTCGCCGCGGTCGGAGGCGGCGAACACGTCGGCGATCGCGGGAGCCGAGTCCGGCGCCATGCGGGCGACGATCAGAGCGTGGTGCATCGAGCGTCCTTCCTGGGGTGCGGGATGCTGCCGGGCCCGGTCAGGCGGGCAGGACCGGGGCGCTGCGGCGGTCGCGGGCGACCTGCTCGATGCGGTCCCGGATGAGGGCCATCTGCGTGCGGGAGTTGCGGTTGATGTTGTCGGTCATCCAGGCGTCGTCGACCGGGGCCTCGGGCTTCATCGCGAAGTCCTGCACCCACCGCATGCGGACGCCGGCCGGGGTGTCCTCGTACTCCCACCGGATGTCCATGTGGTCGAAGGGACCGGTCTCGACGCGGTGGGCGCGGACGGTCAGCCCGGCGCGGTCGACGGTGCGCTCGGACACCCAGCTCCAGACCTTCCCGTTGTCGTCCGGGTGCATGGTCAGGCGGAAGGTGGTCGAGTCGCCCTCCCTGGAGAGCACCTCGAGGGAGGCGTACTCGCTGAAGAGGGCGGGCCAGTTCTCGATGTCGTTGGTGATGTCCCAGACGAGGTCGAGCGGCGCCTCGATGGTGATGCTGTTGTCGGTGTGACCGGACACGTCACGCCCCCTTCTGGAGAACGCCGTTGACGAGACCGAGGAATTCGGCCGGCGACTTGCTGCGCTCGGCGTCGGTGGGCAGCGCCACGCCGTACCGGTTCTCCAGCTCGCCGACGATGCCCAGCAGGCCGAGGGAGTCGACGCCGAGGGTGCCGAACGGCGCGTCCGGGGCCTTCTCCAGCTCCCGGGGGTCGACGGTGACTCCGGCCGCCTGCTTCATCAGCGCGGCGAGTTCGTCGAAGGTCAGTGCCGTGGTGATCATCTGTGCTCTCCTTCCCGCCCGGTCCTACCGGGCGGAGTCGTCGCCGCGGCGCACTACCAGCGCCGCGTTGGATCCCATGAGCCCCCGGCTGAGGACCAGGGCCGTGCGCAGCTCGGCGGGGCGAGCGCGGGACACCACCAGATCGAGGTCGTGGCGGATGTCGAACACGTAGGGGGTGGGGGGCACCACGCCGTGCTCCATCGCGAGCACCGCCGCGGCGGTGTCCAGGACGGGCGCGCCGCAGTAGGCGCGGCCGATGCCCGTCTTGGGCGCCGTGACGGGCACGCGGGCGGCGTGCGCCCCGAGGGCGTCGGCGATCGCCAGCGCCTCGGCGCGGTCCGCCTCCGGCACGCCCAGGGCGTCGGCGAAGACGACGTCGATCTCCTCGGGGGCGCACCCGGCGTCGTCCAGGGCGACGCGGACGGCGCGGGCGAGTCCCTCCCGGGACTCCCGCCACCGGGACGCGCCGGTGAACGTGGCGCCGTGGCCGGCGACGAAGGCCCGGACGGCCGCTCCCCGGTCCCGGGCGCGCTGCTCGTCCTCCACGACGAGCATGGCGCCGCCCTCGGCGGGGACGAAGCCGCAGGCCGCGTCGGTGAAGGGACGGTAGGCGCGGTCGGGGTCCTCGACGGTGCTGAGCTCCGGGTATCCGAGCTGGCACACCACCGAGTAGGGGGCGAGGGGGGCCTCCGCCGCCCCGACGACCACGGCGCCGGTCCCGCGCCGGACGGCGCGGGCGGCGTGGGCGATGCCGTCGAGGCCGCCCGCCTCGTCGCTCGCGACCACCCCGCAGGGTCCCTTGAAGCCGCTGCGGATGGAGATCTGGCCGGTGCTCGCGGCGTAGAACCAGGCGATGGACTGGTAGGGGCCCACGAACCTGGACCCCTGGCCCCACAGCTTCTGGAGCTCGCGCTGGCCGAACTCGCCGCCGCCGGATCCGGCCGCCGTGACGACCCCGATCGAGAACGGGTCCTCCGGGACGTCGCGGGCGATGCCCGCGTCGTCGAGGGCGTGCTGGGCGGCGGCCATCGCGTAGTGGCTGAACCGGTCCGTCTGGACGAGGAAGCGCTCCTCGATCAGGTCGGAGGCCTCGAAGCCGCGCACCTCGCCCGCGACCTTGAGCGGCAGCTCCTCGCACCCCTCGCGGGTGACGCGGTCCAGGACGCCGAGTCCTTCCCGCACGGACTTCCAGTACGCGTCGGCGGACAGTCCGTTGGGGGCGACCACCCCGATGCCGGTGACGGCCACCCGTCCCGGGCGCTCAGTGCTCATCGTGTCCTCCCGGTCGGCCCCGTCAGGAGGACCGCGGACTGGAAGCCGCCGAATCCGCTGCCCACGGAGAGCACGTTCCCGAGCTTCCGGGAGCGGGCGGTGCGCGGCACGTAGTCCAGGTCGCACTCGGGGTCGGGGGTCTCGTAGTTCGCCGTCGGCGGCACGACCTGGTGCTTCAGCGCGAGCACGCAGGCCGCCACCTCGATGGCGCCGATGGCGCCCAGGGAGTGCCCCACCATGGACTTGATGGAGCTCATGGGCGTGTCGTAGGCGTGGGCGCCCAGCGACCGCTTCACCGCGGCGGTCTCGTGCCGGTCGTTCTGCCGGGTGCCGGATCCGTGCGCGTTGACGTAGTCGACGTCCGTGGGGTCGATCCGGGCCTGGTCGAGCGTGGAGTCGATCGCCCGGGACATCTCGATGCCCTCACCGGTCAGACCGGTCATGTGGTAGGCGTTGCCGAAGGTGGCGTAGCCGCCGATCTCGCAGTACACGTGCGCGCCGCGGGCCTTCGCGTGCTCGTACTCCTCCAGCACGAGGACGGCCGCGCCCTCGCCCATGACGAAGCCCTTGCGGTCGTTGTCGAAGGGCCTGGAGGCGTGCTCCGGGTCGTCGTTGTCGGGCGACGTGGCCTTGATGGCGTCGAAGCAGGCCATGGTGATCGGGGAGATCGGCGAGTCCGACGCGCCGGCGATGCAGACGTCCGCCCGGCCTTCCTGGATGGTGTGGAAGGCGTAGCCGACCGCGTCGAGGCCGGAGGTGCAGCCGGTGGAGACCGTCTGCACCGGGCCGCGGGCGCCGAAGCGCTCGGCCACGAGGGAGGCGAGGGTGCTGGGCGAGAACGCCAGGTGCAGCCGCGGCTCGGCCGCCCTGTGGTCCACGTCCCAGCGCTGTCCGCCCGCGCTGACCAGCACGTAGTCGTGTTCGAGCCGGGTGGTGCCGCCGACGGCGCTGCCGAGGGAGACGGCGATGCGCCAGGGGTCCTCCGCGGCGGTGTCGAGCCCGGCGTCCTGGACGGCCTCGTCCGCGGCGACGGCGGCGAACTGGATGTACCGGTCGGCGTGGCGGCTCAGCTCCGGCTCCAGCCCGTGGGCCGCCGGGTCGAAGTCGCACTCGGCGGCGATGCGGGAGCGCAGCCCGGCCGGGTCGAAGAGGGTGATGCCGCGGGTCGCGGTACGGCCGGCGGTGAGGAGGTCCCAGAACGCCTTCGCCCCGGTCCCGCCCGGAGCGACCACACCGATACCGGTGACGGCCACTCGCCGGGTCACTCGATTGCCCCGCTTCGCTCGGCCGCCGGTCCCGGCTCGTGGACGGTCAGGTGGGGTCCCACGGCTGCCGGTTCACCGTCCTCGGTGACTTCCGTGTCCACGTGGCCGAGGCTCGGCCGGGGCGCGAGCGGGCCGAGGTGGAAGACCATGCGGGCCTCCACGTCGCCGACGTTGCGGAAGCGGTGGCGCACGTCGATCGGGATCAGGAGCCCCTGGTCGGACCGGAGGGCGTACGTGTCGCCGTCCAGGTCCACCTCCAGCGCGCCGGAGACCACGTACACGAACTCCTCGGAGTACGGGTGGTAGTGCTCGCCGATGCGCTCGCCCGGCTGCACGATGGCCAGGCCCATGAAGCCGCTGGTGGACCCGACCGTGGCCGGGGTGAGCATGGCCCGGAGGTCGCCTCCCCGCCTGCGGTTGGGCTCGGTCTCGCTCAGGTTCACGATGTGCGGACGCTGCTTGAGCATGGTTGATACCTCCAGATGTGGCTGTGACGTGCGGGGAAGCGACCGTGGGGGGAGGCCGCGACCGGCGGTCAGGAAGTCGCCGAGCGGTCGGTGACCGGCAGCATGTCGGCGTGCGACAGGAGGCGGTTGACGTTGCGCTCCGTGTCCAGGGAGCCCTCGACGCCGATCGCGGCGCCGTCGAGCAGGTGCTCCAGCTCCGCGGGCTTGCCCTCGCCCTTCAGCCCGAGGGAGGCGAGGGCGTCGAGGTCCGGTTCGCCGACGAGGTCGATCAGGCGCACCACGATGTCGTCGCGCTGGAAGACGGTGCTGCCGTACACGGGGTTGTCCGGGTCGCTCGCCGCGTCCCTGTCCTGGTGCGCGAGCAGCCGGGCGAGCTCCGTGCCGCGGCCTTCCCTGGCCGGGTAGTAGAGCGCGTGCCGCCGCAGTCCGGCCGGGGCCGGCCGGTCCGCCACCACGTGCTGGACGGCCGGGAGCGCGGCCCGGGTGAAGAAGACGCGCGCGGAGTCCGGGTCCGTGAGGTCGCGGTCCTGCTCCAGGTAGGGGTTGATGGCCTCCTCGACCGCCCGCACCTCGGGCTGGCGGGCGACGTGCCGCAGCGCCGCGAGCAGGTCGCCCTCGACCTCCACGGCCCGCACGACGCGGTTGCCGTGCATGAAGAGCGAGGTGCGGCGGAGCCGGGTGTTCTCGTCGACCTGCGCCGAGGGGGACTCGTACCCGGAGAGGATCTCGGCGACCTTCGACTCCGAGCCCGGCTTGACGGTGAAGGTCAGGGCGTGGCGTGCCACGCCGTCGCCGACGCGGGCCTCCACCTGCGTGTCCGCGGGCGCCGTCCGCTGCGACTGGGCGGGGCTCGTCTCGCGGAGGACGCTGTAGCGCATCGACCGGGTGTCCCGGACACAGCTGTGCATGGGCTTGACGGTCTCGACGTGCTCCTCGCTGTTGACCCACGCGAGGAACGGCGGCGCGCTCTCCCACTCGCTGGTGATGAGCCACTGCGAGGGGTTCTCGATGGACTGGCACAGCTGGTCGCTGATGTGGCCGGGCACCGAGGCGACCTGCCGGCGCATGAGCTCGTACGCGTCGAGGAACTGCTGCTGCGCGCCCTCGTACAGGTCGAGCAGGAGGATCACCCGCAGCCGTGAGCCGTCGAACACCGACTGGGAGATGCGTCCCGAGGGGGCCATCCGGCACACCTCTTTCTCTTCAGTGGGAGGGGGGTGGGAACGACCCGCGTGTCCGACACGCCGTGATCGTCACGTGTCGATGGTTGACAGGAGCGCCGAGAGCGCGCGAGTCCCGTGGAGCAGGCGAGTGAACCGCGTGTCATCCGGGTGCCCCGGCACGCGGGTTCGCTCCCGAAGGACTTGAATCTGCATTCCATCCACGACTCGCGTCGCAGGTGACGCAGGAGGCGCACCATGAACGGATTCGAAGTGGCCGGCGAGGCGATCGGTCACCACACGCCCGTGCTCATCGTCGGCGGCTCGCTGGTGGGCCTCTCCACCTCGCTGTTCCTGGGGCGGCTCGGCGTGCCGCACACCCTGGTGGAGCGCCACTCGGGCACGTCGATCCACCCGCGCGGCAGGGGCAACAACGTCCGGACCATGGAGCTCTTCCGCGGTGCCGGGATCGCGGAGCCCATCCAGCGGGCCGCATCGGTCCTCGCGCACAACAACGGCATCCTGCAGGCGCCGGCCCTGGTGGGCGAGGAGGGCGAGTGGCTGTTCAAGGAGATCGACCCCGGCGGCGGGCTCGCCCGCTTCAGTCCCACCGGGTGGTGCCTGTGCAGTCAGAACGACCTCGAACCGGTGCTGCGCGCACGCGCCGGGGAGCTCGGCGGCGACCTGCGGTACTCGACGGAGCTGATGTCCTTCGAGCAGGACGCCGACGGGGTGACCGCCCGGGTCAAGAGCCGTGAGACCGGCGAGCACACCGCCATCCGGGCGCGGTACCTCGTCGCGGCGGACGGGCCGCGCAGCCCGGTCCGCGAGCTGCTCGGCATCGGCCAGAGCGGGCAGGGCGACCTGTTCCACAACGTGAGCGTCACCTTCACCTCCCGCGGGCTCGCGGGCATCGTCGGCGACCGGCGCTTCATCGTCGGCTACCTCACCAACCCGGAGGCCGAGGGCGCCCTCCTGCCGATCGACAACCAGGAGCGCTGGGTCTTCCACGCCCCCTGGCACCCCGAACGCGGCGAGACGCTGGAGGAGTTCACCGACGAGCGGTGCCGGGACCACATCCGGCGCGCCGTGGGCGCCCCCGACCTCGACGTGGAGGTCACCGGCCGGGCGCCGTGGCACGCCGCGGAGCGGATCGCCGAGCGGTACGCGGACGGCCGGGTGTTCCTCGCCGGTGACTCCGCCCACGAGATGCCGCCCACCGGGGCCTTCGGCTCCAACACCGGCATCCAGGACGCGCACAACCTCGCCTGGAAGCTCGCCGCCGTCCTGGGCGGCTGGGCGGGACCGGAGCTGCTCGCCTCCTACGACGCGGAGCGGCGGCCGGTGGCCGTGACGACGAGCGCCCGGGCCGCGGCGCGGTCCGTGGAGCACAGCCACCCCGGGTACGCCCCCGCGCCCGGCTTCGGCGCGCCCAAGGGGGGCAAGGGCGGCATCCTCAACGAGGTGCTCGGCTACCGCTATCCGCGGGGCGCCGTCCTGGGCGTCGACCCGGCGCTGCCGGTCGTGTCCGAGGGACTGCGCCTCACGGGCGAACCCGGGAGCCGGGCGCCCCACCTGTGGCTGGACCGGGCCGGCGTCCGGATCTCCACCCTCGACCTGTACGAGCGGTCCCTGGTCCTGCTGAGCTCCGAGGACGGCGCCGGCGGCTGGCACGCGGCGGCGGAGCGCGTCGCCCGGCAGCTCGCGGTGCCGCTCGACGCCCACCGGATCGGCGGCGGCCCCGACGCCGAGCTCGCGCCCGCGAGCGACGCGGACTGGGCGGAGGCCCACGGCGTCACCGCGGACGGCGCGGTGCTGGTCCGGCCGGACGGTTTCGTCGCCTGGCGGTCCGAAGGGGCGTCGGCGGATCCCGAGGCGACGCTGCGGGAGGTCCTCACGGCGCTCCTGGGCCGGGACTGACCTCCTCGGGCACACCCCACGAGGGGCGGGAACCCGGACGGTTCCCGCCCCTCGCCCGTTCGCGCGCAGCCAAGCCGCCGTTCTCCGGACCCGAAGGCACGGCTATGACCTGCGGCGATGTCAGCGGGCGCGGACGATCAAGCGCCCGAACGCGGGACATCGCGGGCGCATCTCCCGTTGCGGTGCCCACCGGGCGGGGGTCTTCTCGTGCACGGAGCACAGCACAGGTGCCGCGCGGTCCAGCCGGCCGAGAAGGCTCCGCCGAACGAGAGAAGGAAGCATGCGTCTCGCCCGTACGGGTTCCCAGCTCGCCCTGGTCCTGTCCGCCCTCGTCCTGTCCGCCCCCTCCGCCGCGGCGGCGCCCTCCGGTGACGTCCGCGTCAACCCGGGCCTCGCGGCCCCCGGCACCACCGTCACGGTCACCACCACCGCCTGCGGCACGGAGACCTACGGCAAGGGCGAATCGGTGGCGGCCGGGAAGTTCCACCTCTTCGCCGGGGACCGGCCCGGCGTCCTGGTGGGCACCTTCACGCTCCCCCTGGACGCGGCCTCCGGCACGGACACCCTGACCCTCAAGTGCCCGCCCCGCATCCAGCAGACCGTCACCTACCGGATCTCCGGGGCGCCGAACGGCGCCGTGGAGGCGGGCCTCGGCTGGGCGGCCGGCGCGGACGGAGGCGCGGACGGGGGCGGCGGCCTCCCGTACGGCCTCGGCGCGCTGCTCCTCGGCGGCGCCGCCGCGGGCGTCCTGATCGGCCGGCGCCGTCGCGCCGTCGCCGCCCGCGGCACCGCCTGAGCCGCACCCCCGCACGCCCGGCCCCGGCCCTCTCCCCCGAGGAGGTCCGGGGCCGGGGCACGTCGCCGGGCGGGGCGGGTATCGCGGTGCCGGAGACCCGCTACCGCGCTGCTCCCAGGACCGGGGCCAGGGCGGCCAGCAGACGGGCCGTGAGGTCGCGCCGCGCGGTCCCGGTGTCCGGGTGGGCGTCGTCGAAGCCCTCCCAGTCGGCCGCGAGGGCGGCCTCCTCGAACACGGCGGGGCTCAGCGGCTCGTCCGGAGGGCCCGGCCACTCGTCGGCCTCGCGCAGCACGGTCTCCAGGAGGGCGCGCGGCAGGGTGCAGCTCTCGGCGAGGAGGACCGCGTCGTACAGGTCCTTGGCCTGCGGGTACATGTCGCAGCCCAGCCACAGGAGTTTCCAGGCCAGGGACAGTTCGCGGTCCGCCGCCCGCAGGCGGACGCCCGCGACCTCGACCGGGCGGGGCGGCGTCGGGAGGCGTTCGTGGAAGACGAAGTCGAGCTGGACCTGGCCGCCGGGGAGTCCGGGGGCGGTCCACGGCAGGACCAGCCGGTGGCCGGGCACCCGCTCGTAGGTCCAGATGTACTCGGACACCGCTCCGGCCGCCGGGATCGACAGGCCCGTGCCGCGCTCCACCGCGAGGTCCTCGGCCGCGGCGGCGATGCCGTCGAGCATCGCGCGGGTCCGGGGCTCCTCGATGCGCCAGGTCTCGGGGACGACGACGAAGTCGATGTCCTTCGGGGCGCGGGCCGCCTCGCCGAACCAGGCCCCCATCAGCATGCTGCCGCGCAGCACGAGGGAACCGGCCCACGGCGACCCGGCGACGGCGGCGAGGACGAGCTCCAGCGCCGCGCGCCGGGCCGTCTGCCAGCGGGCGCGCAGCTCCGGGTCCTCGACGACCCCGTCACCGGGCCGGAAGGCCTCGTCGAAGTGCTTGAGCGCGGGGTCGAAGACCCGGTGCCGTGCCGCCACCCCGCCGACCCCCGCGGTGAGGGTGTACGGCAGCTCGTGCTTGCGGTGCACCCACGCGGCGGCGGGTTCGGTGGTGCTGTCCGGCCCGTCCGGGATGGACGGCTTGCCCTGCCTCTCGCTCATGCGGCCTCCTCCAGCCAGCCCTCGTCCCACGACAGGTCGCTGTCGGAGACCACGAACTCCCGCTCCTGCGCCACCGGTTCGTGCCCGGCGGCGACCAGGGCGGCGACGAGCGCGTCGCAGGCGCGCCCCGCCGCGTCCGCGGGTCCCGGGTGCCGCTGGGTGACGAAACGCTCGTGCCGCCCGTCCGGCCCCGGCAGCACCCGGCGCGCGTTCCAGGACACGTGCGCCCCGTGCGGCACGACGAGGTCCTCCAGCGCCGCCCGGTCGTAGCCGGCGGGCAGCGCCAGCTTCACGTGGTGCTCGTGGTAGCCCCCGCCGGGCCCCGGGGGTTCGGCGCTCCACGGCACCGTCTCCACCTTGACCCGCGCCGGCTCGAAACCGGCCTCCAGCAGCCCGGTCACCACGGCCGGGTGGGCCGCCCGGCCGCGCAGCGTCAGCATCGGCTGGACCGGTGTGCGGCCGCGCGCGAGGACGATGGTGGTGACCTTCAGCTCCCGGCCCGCCGCCCACGCGCCGAGGCGGGCCAGCTCCCCCTCGGTCCGGCACCGCACCGTCACGTGCGTCTCGAAGACGTCGTCGACCTCGTTCATCCCCGCCCCTGGAACCCCTCGTGCCTCGCCGCGAGTCTGGCAGACGAGGGGCCGGGGGCACCTCCGGGTTTCCGCCGCGGGAGCCGTAGGCTCGCAGCCGACGACGACGGGAGACCGGCATGTGGAAGCGGGCACTCGACCGGGCCGCCGCCGACCTCGCGGCGGCCGCGCCCCTCCCGGCCCTCGTGGTCCCGCCGTACCGCCCCTTCGTCCGCGCCCTCGTCGGCGTCCAGCGCCTCCGCCTCGACGCCGTGCGCCGCGCGGGCGCCTCCCTGGCGACCCGCCCCTCGGGCCCTTCGGCACCGGCGGCCGCCCTCCTGCTGCTGAGGGAGGCCGCGCGGCGGCCCCGGCGGTAGGCACGTCACGGCCGGAAGGTCCTGCCGGACCGTCCTCGAAGGCGGTCGGTCAGGGGGAGGGCCAGGCGTATTCGCTGTAGGGCGTGCCGTCGGCGATGTGCCGGAGGGCTTCGCGGAGGTAGGGGGCGGTCGGCTCGGGGACGTCCGCACGCCACGACCAGCCCTCGCACTTGTCGGGCTCGGTGTTCGTGACCCCGGTGCCCGGGTCGTCCGCCTCGAAGAAGAAGGCGACGCGGCGGCTGCCGGAGTGGGTGGAGACGTGGTGCATGAGGTGCACGAAGCGCAGCCGCTCCGGCGGGACGTCGAGTCCGGTCTCCTCGCGGAGTTCGCGGGCCGCGGCCGCGCTGGCGGGCTCGTGGTCCTCCATGAGACCGGCGGGGACCTGGTGGAGACCGGGGAACACGCGTACGGTCCCGGCGCGTCGTCCGACGAGGAGCTCGTCGCCGCGGCGGACGAGGACGTGGACGTCGGCGTAGTGGGCGGCGTCGGTGCGACCGGACTCGGCGGCCTTCTCGGGCATGGGGGTCCTCTCGGTGGCCACGGGTGGGTGGCGGACGGTGCCTGCGGGAACGTGCCGGGTGGCCCGGCGGGCGCGCGGACAGCGGGCGCCCGCCGGAGGATCCCGCGGGCCGGGCGCGGAGCGCACCTGTTTTCTTCCGGCCACACGGCCGGGTCCGTACGCCGCCGGCGCCGCGCGCGGACGGGCTCCCCGGGTGCGGCCGGCCGCGCCCGGGCGCGGGTCGCCCCCGCCCACCGGGGTCCCGCGGACCGCGAACCCGGTCGTTTCCTCAAGCCTCCCTGCTGGGCGTCATCAGGCCGGTCCACGGGCCGCTTCCGGCTCCTGGGCTCGCGGTCGGTCAGGACGTTCACTCCGGCCCCGCTCGGGCCCCGCCGCCTCCAGGCCCCGGAGAGCCCACCGGCACAAGGGGTTGATCCGCCACGGCCGCACACCGGCGCAGACGGCGCGCCGCAGGCATCCAAGGCCTCTTCCGTCTCTCCGCCGTCCCCCTCGCGGTCGCGGCCGCCGCCGTCGCCACGGCGCACGGCGGCCCGGGGGACGAGGCGGTGGACCTGTCCTCCACGACCGCGGTCCCGGACTCGCCCCCGGACCGGGGCACCGCCGCCGCACCGGCCGCGACCGGCTCCCCCGCCTCCGCCGCGAGGCCGCCCCCGCCGGGCGCCGGCGCGGCCTCGTCCACGGCGGTCCGGCGACGCCCGCCCCTCTCCCCGCCCCCGACGCCCCGGACGGCACCCCGCCCCCCGGCACCGGAAGGACGCCGGACGACGACATGAACCCGCACCTCGCGTCCCCGTACCCGGCCGCCTCCCTCTTCCCCCGCGCCGCCCGCACGCGCCTCCCCGCGCCACGGCCGCGCTCCTGGCGGCCGTGACCCTGCGCACCGACGAGGACGGCCTGGCCTTCGACGACCCCGGGAAGCCCGTCCTGACGGCGCACGCGGCCGGTCCCCGGCACGGGTGGCCGGACCGGTCGCGGGCCCGGTGCCGGTCCGCCCCGTCGCACGGGCGGACCGGCACCGGGCCCGTCCGCGCGCGAACCGTCGCACGAACCGACGTGCGACAGAACACCACTCCGGCCCGCGCATTCATCCGAACGTTCGAAATCGGACCCGCGCGAATTCGGCGGGGCCGTTCGCGCCGGCGCGAATGCGCCCCGTCGTATGTGACGGATCCGCAACAGAGCCTCCGAACGGGGGCGTCGGCCGGATCCCTCGCGGGTACCTTGACCCGGCAGGAAGAACGACACGCCTTTCCTCGGGGAGATGTGATGGACAGACGGGTCGCGGGAGGGTTAGTCGCGCTGTGCGCGCCGCTCTTCGCTTTGGCCGGTAATGTGGTGACGGCAAAAATAGACCCGCCACCTGTCGTGTGGTATTCACTCATCGGCGTGTGCGTCCTGGCTGCCGCTCCGATCGCCTTCCAGGTCTACCGGGACATGGTCCCGGGCGGCACGCCCGCCCCGCCGGTCCCGGGCGGGGCGGTGTCGCCGACAGGCGTCCGGCCGGGAGACTTCGTGGTCTTCGACGGCGGCCGCACCGGGGATTCGGGATCCGCCGTCGGATGGCTCGTGGGCTGCGGATTCGTCGGGCTGCTCTTCGGCGGGATGTTGTTCGTCAAGCGCTCCGAGAAGATCTTCGGTCCGGCGGACCAACCGAGCGTGTTCGACGAGAATCCCGCGCCCGTACTGATCGGAATCGCGCTTTACGCCATCGGGTCCCTGATCGCCGCGCTGGCCATCTGGCGCGGAAAATGGCGGGGCTCCCTCTCCGTATCCCCCTCGCAGATCGTCCTGACGTCACCCCGGAACCAGACCGTTCTGAATCGGAGCGATTTCCTCTCCGTGGAGGTCCAGAAATTCTTCATGAAGGGCTACTTCCTGGTCGCGAAGGTGCAGCCCGACTCGCCTCTCCTGACGGTCCCTCCGACCCGGTCCATGTACGACCCGAAGCGCCAGGTCATGGTCATCTGCCGGCTCACCCCCATGAACGCCGCGCCCCACGCGGTGCGCGCCGCCCTGGCGCAATGAGGAGGCACCCGCGACCGGTCGGACGACGACCGGCGTGACGCGGGAGACGGAGCCGCCTCCGCCGACGAGCACGGCGGCTCCGGCGGAGGGCGGGGCGCGGCGGACTCCGGGCGGCCCCGGGTCCCCGCCGGCGCCCACCACCGCGCACGGAGAGGGGCGACGCGAGGCGGCCGGGCCTCGCGGACGCCGGAGACGACGCCCGGAGGGGGTGCCGCGCACCTCGCCGCACGGGTCCCCCACCCGGTGCGCCCCCGCGGCCCGCACCGTGCGCGAGCGGCCCGCGTGCGCGGTCCGGACCACCGTGATCAGGCGCTTCCCGGGGCCGCGCAGGTCACTCCCCCTCCCTCTCGACGGCGAAGCTACTCACTGGTTAAGGTGCGCCGACGATCCGATGGGCAGCGATTCGAGGAGGATGCCGTGGCGGCGGAGGAACCGATGTCCGACGACGCGCGGGCGGCGTCCCCGGCCGACGCCGACGCGCTGTTCGTGCTGACCGCGTGCCTGCTGACGCCCGCGCGCTTCCCGAGCGTGCTGGGCGACGACTACCCGGCGGCCTGCGCCGCCCTCGGCCTCGAACCGTACGAGGAGGGGTACGGGCTCGTCTTCGGCCAGGACGGCCTCGGCGCCCGCTGGACGGTCGTCATCGACGACGTGTCGCTGGTCGCGGTGGCCATCGCCTCCTGGGACTGCGGGATGGCCTACGACCTCTCGCCCGACGAGGAGTCGGTGGTCGCCGGGCTGCCCGGCTGGCCGCTCGCCGTCGCCACCCGGGCCCCCGGGGTGCCCGAACCGCACGACCCCGAGCCCGAGGAGGGCGATCCCGCCCCGCTGGCGCCTCCCGCCGAGGACGCGTGGGGCGCCGCCCACCGCCGGCTCGGCGCCGACGAGGTGGCCCTGCACTGGGCCGAATGGCGGGCGCAGGTCGCGGCGGACACCGCTCCGGAACCGGCCTCCGCAGCGCCCGCTGCGGAGCAGGCCGGGGCGGGTGCGGCCGGGTCGCCGGAGCCGGCCGCGGGTGGGACGTCCGCCCTGGACGCCGTCGTGCGGCGGGCCCTGGAGGAGCTGCGCGGCTATCTGGAGACGCCGCCGCCGGTGGGCCGGATCCGGTCCGACTTCGCCGGTGAGGACGCGCGGATGATCCGCGCGGACGGTCCCGGCTGGTCGGTCGTGGCCCGCACCGACGACATGGCCTTCCTCCTGCTCGACGACCTCCCCCACGAGGTGCTGCCGGTGAACCGGAGCCCCCGGCTGCCCGCCCTCCTCGAAGGGCTCGACGCGCTGGCGGTCCGCCCCTCCTGAGACCCGGACGGCCCGGGGAACGGGCGGGGGGTCCGGGGAGCGGGCGGGGGAACCGGGGTCAGACCCGCTCCAGCGGGCGGTGCGGGCCGGCCGGCAGCTCGACGCGGATCGGGTCCCCGGGGCGCACCTCGCCGCCGGTGAGGACGACGCCCATGATCCCCGCCTTGCGGACGACCCCGCCGTCGGCGTCCCGGCCGACGACCTGCTTGAGCAGTCCGTGGCGGAAGCCGTCGATCTGGGCGCAGGGGTTGCGCAGTCCGGTGATCTCGACGACGGCCTCCGCGCCGAGGTGGAGGCGGGCACCGGTGGGCAGCGCGAGCAGGTCGACGCCGCGGGTGGTGACGTTCTCGCCGAGGTCGCCGGGGGCCACCTCGAAGCCGGCCCCGGCCACCTCGTCGAAGAGCTCGCCGTGGATGAGGTGCACCTGCCGGAGGTTGGGCTGGGTCGGGTCCTGGGCGACGCGGGACCGGTGCTTGACCGTGACGCCCGCGTGGACGTCGCCCTCCACGCCGAGGCCGGCGAGGAGCGTGATGGAGTCGCGATTGGGCTTGGTGAAGGAGTAGACGCCGTTGCTGCTGACGGTGGTGACGGTTCCGTCGCTCATGCGGGAGGCCCCCTGGCCGCTCTGTCGTGATCGGATGCGCGTGCGACCCTACTCCGGCCGTCCGGCGCGCTCCTCACGGAGGGGGGCGCCCACCTCGTGGAGGTGGCCGAGCGCCTGCCGGTAGGAGTCGACGAAGCCGGTCTCGGTGTACGGGATGCCCAGGGCGCGGCAGTGGGCGCGGACGGCGGGCTGGGCGAGCCGCAGGTGGGGACGGGGCATGGAGGGGAAGAGGTGGTGCTCGACCTGGTAGTTGAGGCCGCCGAGGAACCAGTCGGTGAGGACGCCGCCCCGGATGTTGCGGGAGGTGAGGACCTGGCGGCGCAGATGCCCCCAGCTGTCGCCGTCCTCGTGCTGGTCGGGCCGCTCCATCCCCTTGTGGTTGGGGGCGAAGGCCAGGCCGAGGTGGACGCCGAACAGCATCTGGTGGACGAGCGCGAAGACGAGGGCCTGGGCGGGCGCGAGGGCGGTGAGGAGCAGCGCCGCGTACCCGGCGAAGTGGAGCAGGAGCAGGGCGCCCTCGGTGAGGCGTTCGCGGCGGGTGCGGTAGGGGCCGTCCTTCGCCAGCAGGGCCTGGACGCCGTACAGCTTGAGCGCGAGGCCCTCCAGGGTGGTCAGCGGGAAGAAGAGCAGGGCCTGGTGGCGGGTGAGGAAGCCGCGCAGGCCGGTGCGGCCGGCGGTCTGGTGCTCGGCGAAGACGAGGACGTCGGCGGCGACGTCCGGGTCCTTGTCGAGGTGGTTGGGGTGGGCGTGGTGGCGGTTGTGCTTGTCGTTCCACCACTCACGGCTCATGCCGAGGAGGAGGTTGGCGTGGACGAGCTGGATCGCGCGTCCGGCACGGCGGTCGGCGGTGACCTGGGCGTGGCCCGCGTCGTGGGCGACGAAGGCGGCGCGGGCGGAGAGCAGCGCGAGGGGGACGGCGAGCGGCAGTGCCCACCAGGTCGGGCCCGCGAGGAGGAGGCCGGCGGCGACGGCGGCGAAGCCGAGGAGGGTGAGGGCGATGTCCCTGGCGTACCAGCCGGGACGGTGGTCGAGGAGGCCCTGGCCCTTCACCGTGCGCAGGAGCGGGGAGAACTCGCTGCCGCCGCCCCGCGTCCGGGCGGCGGGCGCCGGGGCGGGGGCGAGGGCGGTGGCCTGGGGCATGGGAGGGCTCCGGCTTCTGTGAGGCGGGCGGTGGCGGTCCGCGGGAAGGCGCGGCGGCGGTACCCACCGTAGGAATGCGCGACCCCCCGGAACCATGGCGTCACCACCCGGCCGGGGGCGGGGGCCGTCCGGGGCCGGGGGGTGGGGCCTTCCCCACCCCGAGGCACCCGGGCGGCGCACATGTGTCGGGGGTCACGCCCGGATGTGCGGGTTCCGCGGCGGAGTTGGGGTAGGGTCGGCCACTCCTTCGCAGTAGTCAAATTTGAGGAATGCGTTGACGCCGTCGCTCGGATCCTCTCGCCCCGCCCCCGAACCCTCCTCCGCGGCCGCTCCCGCGGCGGTCTTCCTGCCCGCCGATCCGCCGCGCGCCGGCCGGATCCTCCTCTGGTCGCCCGAGGACGAGCCCCTCCCCGAGCCGGAGCCGGCCGGCGCGGTGCCGGACGAACTCACGGTGGTGGACGGGACCGACCTGCGGGCCGTGTCCGTCCCCGCGCTCTCCCTGTCCGTACGGGACGCCCTGCCCTTCCTCGCCCGCGCCCGGCTCTCCGGGGACGCCGACCCCGCCGCCGCGTTCTGGGGCGGCGCCGCCCTCCTCGCGCTGGACTTCACGGCGCGCGGGCTGCTGCTGCCCGGCGTGACCGCCGAGGGCCACGACGCCTGGCGGGCCGGGCCGCTGGGACCCGAGGAGCTGGACCGGCTGCGGACCCTGGCCGCCTCGATGCCGCCCACCGCCCACGCGGCCCCCCTGGACGCGGGCACGGGCACGGACGGGAACGGGGACGCGGAGGGCGACCCGCTGCTGCCGGAGCCGGAGGCGCTGCTGCGGGCGTTCCTGGACGCCGTCGCCGACTCCCTCCCGCGCACCCCGGCCGCGGTGCTCGCCGCCGGCGGGCCCGCCTTCGCCGCCGAGGAGCCGCAGACCGTCCCCGAACAGCGCCCGTGGGCCGCCGATCTGGCGGCCGGTCACGACGCCGGGGTGCGGCTCTCCCTCCGCCTCGAACTGACGGGACCCGGCTCCGCCGACGCCGGGGCCGGGACCGGGGCGCCGGGTTTTCGCGCGGTGCTCCAGCTGCACTCCGCCGCCGACCCGGCGCTCGTCGTGGACGCGGCCGAGGCCTGGTCGGGCACCGGGCAGGCGGCGGCGTCGCTCGGACCGCGCGCCCGGATGGACGCCCTGCTCGCGCTGCGACGGGCCGCGCGGGCCTGGCCGCCCCTCGCCCCGCTGCTGACGGCCGCCGTGCCGGACACGGTGGAGCTCGCCGACGAGGAGGTCGTCGAGCTGCTGGGACCGGCGGCCCGCGCGCTCGCCGCGACCGGGATGCGGGTGCACTGGCCGCGCGAGCTGGCGGACCGGCTGACCGCCCGCGCGGTGATCGGGCCGGTGGAGGCGCCGGCCGGGAGCGGAGCCCTCGGGACCGGCGCGTCCGAGGCCGGTCCCGTCGGGGGCGGGACCGCCGACGACGGCGGGTCCGGCGCCGAGGGGAGCGGGGGCGGCCTGCCGTCGTTCCTCTCCGCCGACGCGCTGCTCGCCTTCAACTGGCGCTTCTCGCTGGGCGACCAGGAGCTGACGCGGGCCGAGCTGGACCGGCTCGCCGAGGCCGGGCGCCCCCTCGTCCGGCTGCGCGACCGGTGGGTCCTGGTCGATCCGGCGGAGTTGCTGCGCGCCCGGGAGCGCCAGGACCGCAAGGTGACGCCGGTCGACGCGCTCGCGGCCGTCCTCACCGGCACGACCGAGGTCGACGGACGCCCGGTGGAGGTGGTCGCGACCGGCGCGCTGGAACGGCTGCGCGCGCGGCTCGCCGATCCCGAGGGCGGCGTCCGCGAGGTCCCGCAGCCCGCCGCGCTCGCCGCCACCCTGCGCGACTACCAGCTGCGCGGGCTGAACTGGCTGCACCGGATGACCTCGCTCGGCCTCGGCGGCTGCCTCGCCGACGACATGGGCCTCGGCAAGACCATCACCGTCATCGCGCTCCATCTGCACCGGCAGACCGAACCGGTCACGGCGGGCCCCACCCTCGTGGTCTGCCCGACCTCCCTGATGGGCAACTGGCAGCGGGAGTTCGAGCGGTTCGCGCCCGGCACCCGGGTGCGCCGCTTCCACGGCCCCGCGCGCGACCTGGACGGCCTGGGCGACGGGGACGTCGTCCTCACCACGTACGGCACGATGCGGCTCGACGCCGGGCGGCTGGCCGCCGCGGGGTGGGGACTGCTCGTGGCGGACGAGGCCCAGCACGTGAAGAACCCGTACTCGGAGACCGCCCGGCGGCTGCGGACGGTGGGGGCACGCGCGCGCGTGGCACTGTCCGGCACCCCGGTGGAGAACAACCTCTCCGAGCTGTGGGCGATCCTCGACTGGACGACCCCCGGGCTGCTCGGCGGGCTCGGCGCCTTCCGGCGGCGGTACGCGACGGCCGTCGAGGGCGGCACCGACGCGGCCGCCGCGGAGCGGCTCGGCGCGCTGGTGCGCCCGTTCCTGCTGCGCCGCCGCAAGTCCGACCCGGGGATCGCGCCGGAGCTCCCGCCGAAGACCGAGACCGACCGGGCCGTCTCCCTGACGCCCGAACAGGCCGGTCTGTACGAGGCGGTGGTGCGCGAGAACCTGCTGGCCATCTCCGAGGCCGAGGGCATGGCGCGGCGCGGCCTGGTGGTGAAGCTGCTGACCTCGCTCAAGCAGGTCTGCAACCACCCCGCGCAGTACCTGAAGGAGGAGCGGCCCCGGATCGCCGGCCGCTCGGGGAAGCTCGAACTCCTCGACGAGCTGCTCGACACGATCCTCGCCGAGGGGGCGAGCACCCTGGTCTTCACCCAGTACGTGGGAATGGCCAGGCTGCTCGAGGCGCACCTGGCGGAACGCGGGGTGCGGACGCAGTTCCTGCACGGCGGCACGCCGGTCGCCGAGCGGGAGGCGATGGTCGCCCGCTTCCAGGACGGCGAGGTGCCGGTCTTCCTGCTGTCGCTGAAGGCGGCCGGGACGGGCCTCAACCTGACCCGGGCCGAGCACGTGGTGCACTACGACCGCTGGTGGAACCCGGCCGTGGAGGCGCAGGCCACCGACCGGGCCTACCGGATCGGGCAGACCCGGCCGGTGCAGGTGCACCGGTTCGTCGCCGAGGGGACCGTGGAGGACCGGATCTCCGCCATGCTCGACCGCAAGCGCGAGCTGGCCGACGCGGTGCTCGGCACCTCGGGCGACGCACCGGCGGAACTGACCGAACTGACCGACGCGGAGCTGGCGGAGCTGGTCTCCCTGCGCGGGGACGGGGACGGACGATGAGCGACTACGGGACGGGCCGGGAGCCCGAGGAGCTGACCTTCGCGGCGGCGCCGCCGGTACGGGGCGGGGCGTTCACCCGCACCTGGTGGGGCCGGGCGTGGCTGCAGGCGCTGGAGGACACGGCGCTCGACGGCCAGCAGGTCAAGGCGGGCCGGCGGCACGCGCGGGCCGGCGCGGTCGGCGCGGTGTCGGTGCGGCCCGGCCGGATCACCGCCGTCGTCCAGGACCCCGACGGCACCGCCTACCGCGCCGACGTGCTGGTGCGCACCCTGACCGAGGAGGAGTGGGACCGGCTGCTCGACCTCGCCGTCGACAGCGCGGGGCACATCGCCGCGCTGCTCGACCACGAGATGCCGCCGCACCTGGTGGAGGACGCGACGGCGGTCGGCATCGACCTGATGCCGGGCATCGGCGACCTGGAGCCGGAGTGCGGCTGCGAGGCGTGGGACCACTGTCCGCACACGGCGGCGCTCTGCCACCAGATGGCGCGGATCCTGGACGAGGACCCGTTCGCCCTGCTGCTCATGCGCGGGCGCGGTCAGCGGCCGGTCGTGGACGCGCTCCAGGTCCGCAGCGCCGCCCGGGCGGGCGGCGGGACCGCGGCCGGCGCCCCGGCCGGTGCCGGGGACGCGCCGGCCGGGGTGTCGGCCGCGGAGGCGTACGCGCTGCGGGACATCCTGCCGCCGCTGCCGGAGGTGCCGGTCGTGGCGCAGGGCCCCGGGGAGCCGCCGTCCCTGGACACCGAGACGGACCCGGAGCCGGGCGTGGAGCCGGCCGCCCTGGAGTTCCTGGCGGCGGACACGGCGGCCCGCGCCCACCGGCTGCTCGCCGAGCTGCTCGCCGGCCGGGAGGTCGCGCCGGCGGGTCTCACGGTGGCCCAGGACGCGGTGCGGCTCGCGGCCGGGCGTCCGCCCGGGTGGGTCGCGGGGCGCCTCGCGTCCGGCACCGGGCGGTCGCGGGCGGAGCTGGACGCCGCCACGCGCGCGTGGCGGTGGGGCGGGGCCGCGGCCCTCGCCGTGCTGGAGGGGTCCTGGACGCCCGACGAGGAGGCGCTGGCGCGGGCGGCGGCGCGGCTCGCCGAGGCCTGGGAGGAGGGCGAGGCGCCGGAGCTGAGCCGTTCGGGGGCGCACTGGACGGCGGCGGGTGCGCGGGCGCAGCTGCGGCTCGGCGAGGACGGGCGGTGGTGGCCGTACCGCCGCGCCGCGGACGGCTGGGCGCCGGTGGGTCCGGCGGATCGGGACCCGGCGGCGGCGCTGACGGCGGCGACCGCCGAGGGCGAGCGGGACGAGGAGTCGCCCGGCTCGCACCGGCTTTCGGAATGACCGCCGAAAGGCGCTCCGCCTGATCGCTTGCTGTCATTTTCGATATGCATTAATGCCTCTTTTTGAGGCCAGTTTGATTGATAGAACCCTTCCTTCCATCGAGGTCACACGCCAATCCCGAACTGACTATGCTCCGCAGATGTGTTGCGCCGCGCTCACAGCGAGTCATGAACGCTGGGAGCGGGGGCGTCGACGGAGCACGGCCACAGGGAGACACGGGCATCGACGCGTGGGCGGAGGCACCCGAAAGCGGTCCCGTTCGAGCACGCGTGCGTGATCGTTCGCGTGCCCGCGCTTTCCTGTCGGTACGTCGCGCCACTTCAGTCCTCTCCTATTCCAGACGTTGAGGGAAACCGTTGATGGTTCGCGCAGGTTCAACTTCCAGAGCCGGGGCCGGTGCGGCGGCTCCGGCGTGGCTCGTCCCGCCGGGGGTGCTCGCCCTCCTGTTCGCCATAGGGCTGCTCTTCGCGCCTGCGCAGATACGGACACCGGTGGCCTGGTACGGCTTCGCCGCCGTCTCCCTCACGGTCGGCAGCACGATCCTGACCGTGCGTCTGGCACGGGCGGCCGGCGAGGCCCGGCACGTCCGGGTCGTGCAGGCCGCGCAGCAGGCCCACGCGGAGCGCGAGGCGGCGATGCTCGCGCGCCTGGCCGACCAGCGGACCACCACCGTCTGGCTGGCCGAGGAGCTGCTCCCGGCCGCCGTCGCCCGGCTCCAGAAGGGCGACCCGGCCTCGGAGATCGTGAACTCCGTCCGCTTCGGCGACCACCTCGACCCGGGGTTCACCGAGGCGCTCAGGGGCGCGCTGCGCACGCTCCTGGAGGCGGTCGAGGCCGAGGAGAACACCCGGGACTCCTCCCAGCGGGCGCTCGTGGCCGTCGCGCGCCGCGTCCAGGCGATCGTGCACCAGCTCGCCAAGGACCTGCGGGAGATGCAGATCGTCCACGGCACGGACCTCGTCCTCGCTCGCGGCCTGCAGGACGTCGACCACCGCAACGCGCTGATCGGCCGTCTCGCGGCCAGCATCGCGGTCCTCGGCGACGCCCGCCCCGGCCGCCAGTGGTCCAAGCCCATCCCGCTCTACGACGTGCTGCGCGGCGCCATGTCGCGCATCGTGGACTACCCGCGGGTGAAGCTCCAGTCGGTCACCGAGGCGGCCGTCATCGGCCCCGGCGCCGAGCCGCTGATCCACCTCCTGGCCGAACTCCTCGACAACGCCACGTCGTTCTCCCCCCCGCACACCCCGGTGGAGGTGAGCGCCGTCGAGGTGCCCTCGGGCATCGCGATCGAGATCGAGGACCGCGGCGTCGGCCTCACCGAGGAGGTCCGGCACCGCATCAACCGCGTGATGACGGAGTCGGCGTCGGGCCTGTTCCTCGCCGGTCTGGGCGAGGTCACGCAGCTCGGCCTCCCGGTCGTCAGCCGACTGGCCCGCGAGCACGGCTGCGACGTCGACCTGCGTCCCTCCGCCTACGGAGGCGTACGGGCCGTGATCCTCGTACCCCGGCGCCTGATCACCACGGTGGAGAGGCCCGTCGTGAGAACCCCTGAGCCCGCCCGGAGGCGCGCGGCCGGACCGGTCCGGCCGCTGCCCTCGCGCGGCAACCCGCCGGTGCCGCCCCCGGCCCCCGCGCCGCTGCCCGTGCCCCCGCCGGCGCCCGCCCCGCTCCTCGCGTCCACCGACGACGGCGCGGACCCGTTCGTCGACGGGAAGACCCTCAACGGTCTGCCGCGCCGCCGCCGCGAGTCGCCCGTGCCGACGCCGGTCCTCCGCACCGGCCCCGAGCCCGCCCCGGCCCCCCGGAGGTCCACCCGCGCGCCCGGGCTGATGTGGGAGGCCTTCAACGGCGACAAGCGCTCGGGCACCGAATCCTCCACTCCGCACAGCCAGCCGTCTGATGAGGTCGAATAACATGCAGCCACTGCCCAACATCGACTGGATGCTCACCGAGCTCGTGGGCGGCGTTCCGCACGTACGGCACGTGGTCGTCCTCTCCGCGGACGGCCTGTGCATCGGCCAGGCCAACACGGCGCCCGACACCGCCGACGCGATCGCCGCCGCCTGTTCCGGCATCCAGAGCCTCGCCCGGGCGATCGCGCAGATGTTCCCGCACGGGAACGGCACCACCCACATGGTCGGGATCGAGGCCGACGGCGGCTACTTCTCCCTCATGGCGGCCGGTCCCGGCGCCTACCTCGCCGTCCTCGCCGACGAGGAGGTGGACGCGGGGCTGCTCGGTGCGCGCATGCGGGCGCTCGTGGTCAGGATCGGCCGGCACATGACCAGTCCGCCCCGTGAAGACGTCGTCCGGCAGGCGATGTGACCTCGGACAACCCCCATCCCCCGGACAACCCCCGCCCCTGGGACGAGGGAACCCCCGTCCCGCTGTACGTCATCACCGGCGGCGAGGGCTCCTCGGCCAAGACCTTCGACCTCGTCACGCTCATCGCGACGCGGTCCGCGCCGGAGCCCTCGATGCAGCCCGAACAGGCGGCCATCCTCTCCATGTGCGAGTACCCGCTCTCGGTGGCCGAGGTCTCGGCCTATCTCAGCCTTCCGTTCAGCGTCGTCACCGTGCTGCTGTCCCAGCTCGTCGACGACGAACGCGTGGAGGCGATTGCACCCGTGCCCGTCGCGGCCTTCCCCGACCGCGGCCTATTGGAGGCGGTGATCCATGGACTACGGAGACTCTGACACGCTCAGGGCGGGCCCCCGCGACACCGACCTGCTGCTGCCGCACGGCGCCAGGGGCGTCAAGGTCGTCGTCGTCGGCGGCTTCGGCGTCGGCAAGACGACGATGGTCGGAGCGGTGAGCGAGATCCCCCCGCTCACGACCGAGGAACGCATGACCCAGGCCGGCGTCGGGATCGACCACAATCCCGGCGCGTCGGGCAAGAACACCACGACCGTCGCGATGGACTTCGGCCGGATCAGCATCAACGAGGAGCTGATCCTCTACCTGTTCGGGACACCGGGCCAGGAGCGCTTCTGGTTCCTCTGGAACGGGATCTTCCAGGGCGCGCTCGGCGCCGTGGTCCTCGTGGACACCCGGAGGATCGAAGTCTGCTTCGAGGTCATCACCCGGCTGGAGGACCGCCGCGTCCCCTTCGTGGTGGCCGTCAACACCTTCCCCGAGGCCCCGCAGTACCCGCTACCAGAACTGCGCACGGCGCTGGCCCTCAGCGATTCCGTCCCGCTCGTCACCTGCGACGCCCGTGACCGGGCGTCCTGCCGGGACGCCCTGCTCTCGCTGATGGTCTACCTGTGCTCCCTCGCCGCCCAGGAGACCGCATGACCCTCCCCGCCCACGAGCACGCCACGCACGAGGGCGGGCTCGTCCCGCCCCCCGGCTGCCCGGCCCACGCGGCCACCGGCCCCGGCGGCGCGGCACGGCTCTACGGACCCGCCGCCGAGACCGATCCCATGGGCCTCTACGAGGAGCTGCGGGCCACCCACGGTCCGGTCGCGCCCGTCCTCCTCGACGGCGACGTCCGCGCCTGGCTGGTCCTCGGCTACAACGAGAACCGGGACGTGGCCACCCGCTCCACCCAGTTCTCCCGCGACCCGCGGGTCTGGCACGGCTGGAGCACCGGGGAGATCGACCCCGCCACCTCCCCGCTGATGCCGATGATCGGCTGGCGGCCGGACTGCGTGTGCGCGGACGGCGAGGAGCACCAGCGGCTGCGCAGCGCGGTCACCGCCTCGCTCGACCAGTTCGACCACCGGGGCATCCGGCGCCGCATCAACCGCTTCGCGCACGAGCTGATCGACACCTTCTGCGAGGCCGGCGAGGCCGAGCTGGTCGACCGGTTCACCGAGCACCTGCCGATGCTCACCCTCATCCACCTGCTCGGCATGTCCGACGAGGCGGCGCCGAAGCTGGTCCAGGCCGCGCGGGACCTCTTCAAGGCCACCGAGACCTCGCTGGCGAGCAACGCCTTCGTGGTGGCGAGCCTGGAACAGCTCGTCCTGGACAAGCGCGAGCACCCGGGCCAGGACATCGCCTCCGCGCTGATGGCCCACCCGGCGGGACTCACCGACGAGGAGGTCGTGCACCACCTGCGCCTCATCCTGCTCGCCGGCTACGAGACCACCGCCAACCTGATGTCGAACGTGCTGCGGATGGTGGTCACCGACCCGCGGTTCCGCGGCTCGCTGGCCGGCGGCCAGATGACGCTGCCGGAGGCGGTCGAGCAGGTGCTGTGGGACGAGCCGCCGCTGATGGTGTGCCCGTCCCGGTACGCCAACGGGGACACCACGCTCGGCGGGCAGCAGATCAGGGCCGGCGACATGCTGCTGCTCGGTCTGGCCGCCGGGAACATGGACCGGGCCGTCCGCCCGGACCCGGCGGCGCCCGTCCACCACAACCGGGCGCACCTGTCCTTCAGCGCCGGCAGCCACGAGTGCCCCGGTCAGGACGTCGGCCGCATCATCGCCGACACCGGCATCGACATCCTGCTCACCCGGCTGCCCGACATCGTCCTGGCCGTCCCGGAGGAGAGTCTCAGCTGGCGCTCCTCCACCTGGGCGAAGCACCTGACGGCGCTGCCCGTCACGTTCGCCCCGCGGGCGCCGCGGACCCAGCAGTTCGAGGCGCCCCTGCCGGCGGCCCCGCCGCCGCAGACCGCCGGGATCCCCTCACCGGCCGCGGCACCGGAGGCGGCCCCGGCGGCCGTGCCCGGACCGGCGGCCGGCCCCGGGGCGCGACCGTCGTGGTGGGAGCGGCTGCTGCGGATGCTGCGGCTGGGGTAGGCCGGTCACGGCTCGGCGTCGAGACCGAGCCCGACGGCGGAGGGGGGCGTCGGCGCGTGGCCGCCGGCCCCCCTTCCGTACCACTGCTCCGCCGGGGCGGGCGCGGGGAGGCGCTGCTCCGGGAAGGGCGGCTCGGAGGGGACGTACCGGGGTGCGCCGGTGTACCAGGCGTGGAGCCCGGAGAGGAAGCTGCACGCCCCGCCCAGCCAGGTGTCCAGTTCGGCCCGCTCCTCGGGGTCGAGGCCGGCCCGGCGGGCCAGCAGGGGGACGTCCTCCTCGCGGAGCTGCTCGAAGTCCCGCATGCGGGAGTTGACGAGGTGCACGGAGGCGGGCACGGCCTCGCGGAGGGGGATGCCGAGGGAGGTGCCGAGCACGACGACGAGGTTGTTCACGTCGTGTTCCTCGTGGACCTCCCGCTCGTAGGAGGCGATGTCGTTCGCCAGGCCCATGACGTCCATGAACGCGGCGGTGAGGCCGCGGACGGTCCGGCTGTGCCGGATCCGCTCGGGTATTCGGGCTCCGGTGGAGAGCTCGACCGAGTAGGGGGCGGTGTGGGCGGCGAAGCTCTCCCGCCGGAAGGGCGCGTAGTCGATGAGGTGGGGGACGCGGCCGGTGCGGCTGTTGGCCAGCTCCTCGACGCCGGCGTCGACGTAACGGGTCAGCGCCCTGCTGAACTCCGGCCTCCAGTGCGCCAGTCGGGGCGGGAAGAGGTGGCGCTGGAGGTCGGCGATGCCCCGCTCCACGGCGTTGACCGGCTCGGGCAGGCGGGCGCCCGCGTCGGTGCGCAGGAAGGCGTGGAGACGGGCGGTGAACTCGTGGGCGCCCTGGAGGTCGCTGGTCCGCTTGAAGGCGTGGGCGAAGTAGTCGTCCCAGGCGAGGGCCCAGATGTTGAAGCGGTGGTTGAGCCGGAGCGCGTCCGGGTCGGCGTCGGGCAGGGTCCAGGCGGTGAGCAGGTCCACCGTCATCGCCCGGAACTGGCTCGGGGTCCAGATGGGGCGGCGGTCGGGCCGTCCGGCTCCGTCGTCCAGCATGCCCATCTCGCGTGCCCACGTCTCGCTCTCCGCCCGCAGCCCCGGCAGGTGCGGATTGACCTTGAGTGGATGAGGCATCCACAGCTCGGGGATTTCGACGGCATGCAGGGGCATGGTCGCTCCACCTCCTTCAGTCCTCGGAATCCGTCGTTTGGTGCCGCTGTCACTGACGGCCGACAATTCCCGCCACGCGACGCTCCAAACCTGCCCGCCTCGCCCGAACCACAACCCCCGGACCGAACGCGTCCGGAATCCGGGAACCCCGGCGTCTTGCTGGGCAATTGTGCCCCTCTGGCGTCCTGAGGCCACTGCCGGCCAGTCGCGCCAACGTCTTCGGGCTCTCCGACGACCATGGCCTGTTCCGGCTGGCAACGGAAGCCTCCACCCGGCGCGTTCGGGTACGCGCGCTCCGGTTCGGCGCACTCCGCGCGGGCGGGAACGGGCACCGGTGCGCGGGCCGGCGGCCCGGCCCGCCCCGGGGACGGCGTGGTCACGGGCGCGCCGACGGGAACCGCCCCTCACGGTCGGGGCGTCGGGGCCGGGCGGGGCCGGAGGGCGACGGGGCCGCCGCCGCGCGGGCGGAGCACGAGGCCGCGGGGGCCCGCGGGAGAGGCGGCGACCGGGGTGCCGGCGGTGCGGGTGCCCGAAGGGGGTGTGGGCGCCGCCGAACCGGCCGGGAGGGCGGGCGGTCCTCCCGGCCGTCCCCCGGCCGGCGGGGTCCGCCGGAGGCGGGGACCCCGGGCGGGAACGTCGGAAGGGGGCGTCGGCCCGGTCGGGCAGGGAGCCCGGGGGCCGGGGAGGTCCGGTGCCGCCGCGCCCACGGGGCGGGGGCGCCCACGGAACCGAGCGCCTGCCCGCAGGTGGGGACGGTCAGCCCGCCCCTCCCCCGGCCCGCTCCGCGGAGAGCTCGCCGAGGAGTTTCCAGGTCCGCCTGCGGTCGTCCTCGCCGCCGAGATCGGTCGCCGTGAACACCACCTCGGTGGCGCCCGCGTCGAAGTGGCGGCGGACCTCGGCGGCGACGGCCTCCTCGTCGCCGAGGACGGCCAGCTCCGCGGCGCGCGCGGCACCGGAGAGCCCGATGACGCGCCGGTAGGAGGGGATCCGCTCGTACAGCGCGAGGTTCTCGGCGGCCCGTCGGCGCACTCCGTCGGGGTCGGCGGTGACCAGGCCGGGCACGAGGGCCACGATCCGCGGCGCGGGCCGGCCCGCCGCCCGCGCGGCGGCGGTGACGGCGGGGACGATGTGCTCGGCGAGGGCGCGCGGGCCCGCGAGGAAGGGGAGGATGCCGTCCGCGAGTTCCCCGCTCGCCTTCAGGGCCTGCGGCCCCATGGCGGCGACCAGGACCGGCACCGTCGGACGGGCGCCGGGCACGGCCGCCGGGTACGGGGTCGTCGCCGTCAGCAGCTCGCCGTGGAAGTCGGCCTCGCCGGTCTCCAGGAGGGGCCGCAGCGCGGTGAGGAACTCCCTCAGCAGGCCGACGGGCCGCTCGTACGGCAGGCCGAAGGCGGCCTCGGTGAGGTGCCGGGTGCCGAGGGCGAGACCCAGGTGGTAGCGGCCGCCGGTGGCGGCCTGGGCCGTCTGGGCCTGACTGGAGACGAGCAGGGGGTGGCGGCCGAACACCGGGAGGGCGGCGGTCCCCACGTGCAGTCCCGGCACCTCGCGGCCGACGACGGCGGCCAGCATGGGCGAGTCGTGCGCGAAGGTCTGGCCGAACCACGCGGAGTGCAGCCCCGCGTCCCGGGCCTCGCGCGCGAGGCGGACGGTCTCGTCGACGGAGTGCGGGCTGCGGGTGGAGGCGAGTGTCACACCGAGAGTCATGCAGGCGGCAACGGGCCCCTCCGGCACGGGAATTCCCCCGTCGTGTGAACACCGTGTGGCGGCCCGCGCGGACCCGGCGGTCCGCACGCGCGCGCGTGCCGGGATGATGGGGGCATGCTGACCCTCGCCGAAGTGGACGCCCTCGCCGACCGTGCGCACGCCGGTCAGGTCGACAAGATCGGAGTCCCGTACGTGCAGCACGTCCGGGCCGTGGCCGCCGGACTGGCGCCGCTCGGGACCGAGCTGGCGATGGCGGGCCTGCTCCACGACGTCGTCGAGGACACCGCGTGGACGGGCGACGGGCTGCGGGCCGCCGGGATCCCCGAACGGGTCGTGCGGATCGTGGAGGCCGTCACCAACGACCCGGACGGCTCGTACGAGGAGAAGATCCGGCGCGTGGCCGGGGATCCCGACGCCGCCCTGGTGAAGATCGCCGACAACGCGCACAACAGCCGCGCGGACCGGGCGGCGGGGCTGCCGCCGGAACAGCGGGAGCGGCTCGCCGCCAAGTACCGGGCGGCGCGGCGGGTGCTGTGGGCGGCGGCCGATCCGGCACAGGTGGCGACGATCCTGCGGGTGGTCAACCCGGACCTGCTGCCCGAGCTGCACGGCGTGTGACACCCGTCCGGTCCGGGCGTGCGCACGCGGGCCGGGACCCGGCCGCGCGACGCGGCAGCGCCGTGGGGCCCGGGCCCGGCAACGGGCGCGCGGCGCGGCAGTGCGGTGCCCCCGGCCCCGGCGCGGCCCCGGCCGCACGACGCGGTGGGTCCCGGTCGCAGCCGCACGACGCGGCACGTCCCGGCCGCGCGGCGCGATGCGTCCCGGCCGCGCGGCGGATCCGGTCGCGCTCCCACGACGGCGCCCCGGTCCCGCCGCCGCCCCGGCGTGCGGGACCAGGGCCCGTGGCCGTCCGGGGCGAGGTCCGTGCCCGAGCGGTCCTCCGCCCCGGTGGAGAGATCGCCACCGCACGGTAATGTGCCAGATATGTCCGAAATCTCCGATGTGATGGGGGAGGCCGGCCGCCGCGGCGCCGACGCCCTCCCGCTCGCCGGGACCCACATCCTCCTCGGCGAGGGCGACGCGGACACCGCAGCGCGCATCGCCCGGGCGCTGCGCGACCGCGGGGCGGCCTCGGTCCACCCCGTCGCCTCCACGGAGGCCTTCCTGCTGGCCGGGGGCGCCCCGCCCGCGCCCGTGCGGTTCTGGGACGCGGCCGTGTGGCACACCGGGCTCGGCCCGGACGACGCGGCGCTCGGCGGGCTCCTGGAGCGGTGGCGGGCCCAGCACCCGGGGATCCCCGTGGTCGTGAGCGACGACGCGCCGAGCGCCCGGCTGGCCGTCACCGCCCTGCGCGGCCGGGCCGCCGACCTGGTCGAGCGCTCCGACCCCGACGGGCTGGCCACGGCCGTCGCCCGCGCCGTCGCCGAACGGGCGGACCCGCTGGGCGTCGAGGGCTCCGGACAGAACTCCCTGCGCATGCTGGTGGTCGGCGCCCACCCCGACGACGTCGAGATCGGCCTGGGCGGGACCATCCACCGGCGCGCGCACAGCGGCTGGGACGTCACCGTCCTCACCATGTCCCGGGGCGGGAACGGCGGCGACCCCGCCCGGCGCCGGAAGGAGGCCCACCTCGCCGCCGAGGTGCTGGGCGCCCGGCTCCTCATGGAGGACCTGCCGGACGGCTCCATGGCGGACGACCGGGTCACCGTGGAGGCCGTCGAACGGGCGGTCGCCGAGGCCGCGCCGGACGTCGTCGTCGTCCACTCGGAGAGCGACACCCACCAGGACCACCGGGCCGTGCACCGGGCGACGCTCGTGGCCTGCCGCAAGGTGGCGCGGCTCGCCTGCTACCAGTCGCCGTCCGCCACCGTCTCCTACCGGCCGAACCGGTTCATCGAGCTGAGCGAGGTCGACGTGGAGGCCAAGCTCGCCGCCATCGCGGCCCACCACTCGCAGGCGGCGAGCCGCTGGTACCTCGACGAGGACCTGCTGCGCTCCACCGCCCGCTACTGGGGCCGCTTCTCCCAGACCCGCTACGCCGAACCCCTGGAGCTCGTCCATGAGCGCAACCCCGTCCTCCTCTGACCGCGCCCGCACCCCCGTGCCGGACCTCTCCCTGCCCCTCGGCAGGCCGCCGCGGGTGCTGGTCACGGGTGCCGGCGGACCGTCCGGCGTGTGCTTCCTGCGCGCCCTCGACGGGGTGGCCGAGCGGTACGCGGCGGACCTCGACCCCCACGGCGCGGGGCTGTACCTGGTGCCGCGCGCCTACCGGATGCTGCTGCCGCCCGGTGACGCCCCCGGCTACGCCGAGGCCGTGCTGCGGCTGTGCCGGCGGCACGCGGTCGACGTCCTGGTGCCGACCGTCGACGTCGAGCTGGTCGCGCTCGCCCGTGCCGCCGGGAGTTTCGCCGCCGAGGGGGTCCGGGTGCTGGTCTCCCCCGCGGAGGCGCTGGAGACCTGTCTGGACAAGTGGCGGCTCGCCGAGGCGTGCCAGGGCGCGGTACGGCTCCCGGACACCCGGCTCGTCGGCTCCCCCGGCCCGGTGGAGCCCGAGGGCGGCTTCCCCGCGATCGCCAAGCCGCGCAGCGGATCCGGCTCCCGCGGGGTCATCCTCGTGGGCTCGGCGGCCGACGTCGCCGGGCTCCCGCAGGACGGCTCGTACCTGATCCAGGAGTACCTGCCCGGCACCGAGTACTCCGTCGACGTGCTCACCGACGGGAACGGCCGGGTGGTGGCCGCGGTGCCGCGCGCCCGGGACAAGACGGACTCCGGCATCGTCGTGGCCGGCCGCATCCTCGACCTGCCGGAGCTGTCCGGGCTCGCCGAGGACACCGTCCGCACCCTGGGGCTGCGCGGAGTCCTCAACGTCCAGGTCCGGGAGGACCGGTCGGGGAAGGCCGCCCTGCTGGAGGTCAACCCCCGCCCGCCGGGCGGCATGTCGCTGACGGTCGCCGCCGGGGTGGACATGCCGAAGTGGGCGGTGGCCGCGCTGCTCGGCGCCCCGCTCCCGGAGCGGATCGTCCACCGCGAGACCGCCGTCGTCCGCCACTGGCAGGACGTCGTCCTCTCCCCGCGCGAGCTCGGCGACATGGGCGACGCCACCGAGGCCGTCCGCCCGGCCGGCGAAGGGGACCGCGAGGCGGCGGCGTGACCGGCGCGGAGGCGGCCGGGGAGGCTCCGGCGCGGCGCGGTCCGCCGCGCACCGACCTCCACACCCACACCGACTTCTCCGACGGCCACGACACCCTGGAGGCCGTCGTCCGGGCCGGGGCCGAGGCCGGGCTCGACACGCTCGTCGTCACCGACCACGTCCGCGCGGACACCACCTACCTGCCCGCGTACGCCGCGGCCGTCCGCGCGGCCCGCGCCGACGCGCCGCTCGCCCTCGTCTGCGGCGTGGAGGCGAAGATCCTCGACACCGAGGGCCGGATCGACCTGCCCGCGGACCTGACCGGGATCGAGCACATCGCGCTCGCCGACCACCGGTTCCCGCTGCCCGACGGGCCCGCCCACCCCGACACCGTACGGGCCCTGCTCGGCGAAGGGCGGCTGGCGCCGGACGAGGCGCTGCGGCTGCTGGTCCTGGCGACCGCGCGGGCGGTGGAGCGGGTGCCGGCCGGCCGGACCGCGCACGTGGCGCACCTGTTCAGCGTGGTGCCCAAGGCCGGGCTCGACGAGGCGGCGGTGGACGGAGCCCTGCTCGAACCCCTGGTCCGGGCCTGCCGCGCGCGCGGCGTCGCGGTGGAGCTGAACGAGAAGTGGCGGTGCCCGTCGGTCCGCACGGCCCGGCTGCTGCACCGCGCCGGGGTCCGGCTCGGGGCGGGCAGCGACGCCCACCGGGCCGGGGACGTGGGCCGCTTCCCCTGGGTGGCGGACGCGCTCGCGCAGGCCACGACGGAGGAACGGTGCACACCCTGAACCAGATCCTGCACGTCGTGGCGACCGCGCTGGTCTTCCTGGGCGCGGTGCCGCTGGTGGTCGCCATCGTCCAGTTCCTGCTCGTCGGGGTCCAGCGCTTCCGCCGCCTGTACGAGGACCGGCCGTTCCACGTGCCCCGCACCGCCGTGCTCATCCCGGCCTGGAACGAGGCGCCGGTGCTCGCCTCCTCCGTGGAGGGGCTGCTCGCCATGCGCTACCCCCGGGACCGCATCCGGGTCGTGGTCGTCGACGACGCCAGCACCGACGGGACGCCGGAGGTGATGCGGCGGCTGACGGCCCGCCACCCGGGCCGGGTGGTGCACCTGCGCCGGGAGGACGGCGGGCAGGGCAAGGCGCACACCCTCAACCACGGCCTCGCCCACGTCCTCGGCGACGACTGGGCCGAGGCCGTGCTCGTCATGGACGCCGACGTCGTCTTCGACCGGGACGCCCTGCTGCGGATGACCCGTCACCTCGCCGACCCGGAGGTCGGCGCCGTCACCGCGTACATCAAGGAGGGCAGCGGGAAGCAGGGCAACTACCTGACCCGCTACATCGCCTTCGAGTACATCACCGCGCAGGCCGCCGCCCGTCGCGCGCAGAACGTCCTGGGCGTCGTCGCCTGCCTGGCCGGCGGGGCGCAGCTGCACAGCAGGACGAGCCTGGAGGCGATCGGCGGCCGGATCGACACCTCGACGCTGGCCGAGGACACCGTCACCACCTTCGAGACCCAGCTGGCCGGCCGCAGGGTCGTCTTCGACGGGTACGCGACGGTGCTCGCCGAGGAGCCGGGCGACCTGACCGGCCTGTGGAAGCAGCGGCTGCGCTGGGCGCGGGGGAACCTCCAGGTGACCCACCGCTACCGGCACCTGTGGTTCCGGCCCTGGAAGCGGCGGGAGGGGCACCGGCTCGGTTCGGTCCTCTTCGGCCTGATCTGGTTCTCGCTGCTGGCGACGCCGGCGCTGCTCACGGTCTGCTCGGCCTCGCTGCTGTACCTCTACTCCACCGACTCGGACCGCTCGTGGCAGCTCTTCCACTGGCTGTGGGTCGTCAACCTCGTCTGCTACCTGCTCATCCTGCTGATGGCCGCGGTCGTGGACCCCGGCACCTTCCGGCGGTGCTGGCGCGAGGCGCTGTTCTACCCCGGGATCGTCTCCACCTGCATCCTGGTGGTCACCGCGCTCCCCTCGGTCTTCCTGCCGCTGCTGGAGCGGGCCGGGCTGCTCGCGCAGGACGGCACGCCCCAGCCCCTGATGATCGTGGTCTACGCCTGGATGGGCCTCGCCCTGCCCCTGGCGTGGTGCGCGAAGCTGCTCACCGGCACCCGGCTGCGGTTCCTCGCCCCGGTGCTGCTCCACCTGGTGGGGTACGGCTCGCTGCTCGCGGCCTGTCTGGTGGCGGCCTGGGTCCAGGAGCGGCGGAGGGCGGAGCTGACGTGGGACAAGACCGAGAAGACCGGGAAGGTGGCGGCGGGACGATGACGGCGCGGGAGCCCGGGAGGCCGGAGACGGACGAGGAGCTCGCCCGGCACGTGGCGGAGCTGACCGGCGACGACCGGCGGCACGACCGGCGGCTGCTGTGGTGGGAGCTGCTGGCGGTGCTGCTCGTCGCCGCCGTGCTGGCGGCCCGGGCCCTCTGGGCGGCCTGAGCCGCCGCGCCCCGGCCGGTCAGTCGAGGAGGAAGGGGTCGGCGCCCCGCGCGGCGAGCGCGAACCAGGCCGTCGTCCCGGTGTGCAGGCTGGCGTAGAGGGTGTCGCCCTCGCCGGTGCGCAGCCCGTCGGAGGAGGCGGCCACGATCCCGTACCCGTCGGCGTTCGGGGCGTGGGCCTGGGCCTCGCGGAGGGTGGCGAGGAGCCGGTCCGCCTCCTCGCGGTCGCCGTCGCCGTCGCGGCGGCGGAGGGCGGCCGCCATGTGGGCGGTGCCCTCGAACCAGACCTTGGAGGTGTCGGCGTCGCTGACCGACACCCCGGCGAACCCGCCGTCCCGCGCCGCCAGGTGGCCGAGGGCCCAGTCCAGCGACCCGGCGTGCCGGGCGTCGCCGGTCGCCAGGAAGGACCAGCTCTGCGGGTCCTCGGGGACCGGCGAGCGGTTGACGGTGGCGCCGTCGGTGCCGGTGCCGGTCCAGAAGGCGGGGCCGTCCGCGTCCCACAGGGCGTCGAGGAAGCCGGTCGCGACCGCCGAGCGGTCGGCCCAGGCCCGGTCCCCGGTGACGTCCGCGAGGCGGCCGAAGAAGGCGGCGACGTCGATGTTGTGCTCGGTGGACTTCCAGGTGAGGGCGGGGCCGGAGGCGGGCAGGCCGCCGGTGTAGCCGGGTGTGCCGGTGGCCGAGGCGGTGTGGTCCTGGATCCAGTCGGCGAGCCGCAGCGCGCCGGTCCGGTGGGCGGCGCGGCCGGTCGCCCGGTGGGCGTGGAGGAGGGCCAGGCCGGTCCAGGCCTGGGCGCCGGTGAAGGAGTCCGCGGCGGCGACGGCCGGCAGCCCGTCCGCCGCGGTGACCCTGCCCGAGGCGTACGACTGGCGGATCCGGCCGTCGCCCGCGGGGTCGCCGTCCTGGAGGGCGAGCAGGGTTCCGGCGAGGGCGTCGGCCCTCCGCAGGTCGGCGTCGGCGCCGCGCGCGCAGTAGGCGATGACGGTGAGCGCCACGTCGTAGGTGAAGGCGACGGTGGAGTGGTGGGTCTCCATCCAGCCGCCGGTGTAGCTGCGCGGCAGTCCCTGCCGGGTGCCGCCCGCCGCCTCGTCGACCCTCCGGTCGAGGAAGGTGTAGGCCCGGGCGACCGCCTCGTCCTCGTCCACGCCGTCGTCTCCCGTCCCCGGCGCGCCCGGCGAGCAGCCGCCGAGCATCGCCGTCGCCGTGCCGGCCGCCAGCGCGGCCGCGAACGCGCGCCGGCTCACCGCTCCGTGCCGGTCCTCCGCAGTACCCATGGACCCTGGCTTAGACGATCCCGTACGGACCCGGCGGGGGACACACCGGAGCGGACCGGAACATTCGGTGGAGAGCCGGCGGAGGTGGCCCGGGGGCCCGCGCTCCGGCGGCGGGCCGGTGCGCGGGCCCCCGGGGGCTTCGGCGCGGTCAGGCGCGGCAGCGCAGCAGCACCAGCGGCGGGTGGGCCAGGAGGTCGGCCCAGTACTCCTCGCCGTGGGTGCGCAGGCCCTCCTCGGAGACGTGCAGCGGGATCCACTCGATGTCGCTGAAACCGGCCGCCGTCAGGGCCTCCTCGTAGACCTCGCGGCGCAGGGCGGTGCCGAGGATGCTGATGGGCTCCGGGTCGAGGAGCGCGGTGACCCGGACCAGGGGGCCCAGCTCGTTCTGCTCGCCGGTCGGTTCGCAGCGGAAGCCGTATGTCTCCAGGGAGGCGCAGTCGAAGGCGTAGTCGGGGTTCTGGGCGAAGACGTGGAACGTGCCGCCGGGCACGAGGCTGCGGTGGATGCGGGCGCACATCCGGTCCAGCTCCTCCCTGGATCCGGCGTAGTTGAGACACTGCACGCCCAGCGCGAGGTCGAACGGCGTGTCGAACGGCTTCAGTTCGGCGACGTCGCCGACCTCGTAGCGCAGGCCCAGCGGGTCGCGGGCCTCGATGGAGCGGGCGGCGGCGATCATCTCGGAGGAGATGTCGACGCCGAAGACGTCGGCGGCCCCGCGCCGCTTGAGCTCGCGGCTGTAGAAGCCGGTGCCGCAGGCGAGGTCGAGGACCGACCTGCCGGTGACGTCGCCGACCAGCTCCAGGACGCTGGGCACCTCTCCGTAGCGGATGACCGGAAGGGCCTTGAACCCCTCGAACGCCTCGCCGATCCCGTCGTACTGCTGCACCGTCATGTGCTGCCCCCTCGTGTCGTCGGGTGAAGTGTGCGGGCGCGCCGGTCCCGCGGACAGGGGTGTCCGCCGGGCTCGCGGGGCGCGGCCGTGGCACCGAGTCTGCGCCGGGTCCGGTCGGCCTCCGTACTGTCGGATGACACGAGAAAGCGGACGGGTCGCGCTCGTATCGCCCAAGGAAAGGCGCTGATCAGGGGCACGGTCCCGAGGGGCCGTCCGGAGTGGCCGATCATGCGCGGGGGCTCGGGCGGCCGGCGGGGGCGCGGGGCCGCCGGGGGCGGACGCCGAGTCCGGCGCGGGCGGTGGGGGCGACGGTGCCGTCGGTGCCGCCGATGCCGGTCCAGGGGTCGTCGGCGAGGAGGAGGTGCCCGTCGAGGTCGACCCAGCGGGCCCGGTCGACGAGGTGGACGGCGGGGGCGATCCCCAGCGAACTGGCGGTGAGGCAGCCGAGCATGAGGTCGGTGCCGCTGCCGCGCAGGGCGGCGTGGATGCGGAGCGCGGCGCGGACTCCCCCGCACTTGGCGAGCTTGACGTTGACGCCGTGGACGCGGCCGGCGAGGGCGAGGACGTCCTCGTGGGTGACGGCGTCCTCGTCGGCGACGACCGGGACGGGGGACGCGGCGGCGACCCGGGCCAGGCTGTCGGGGCGGCCGGGCGGGACGGGCTGTTCGACGGCGGTGACGCCGAGCGCGGCGAAGCGGGGCAGCAGGGCGTGCGCCTGCGGCTCGGTCCAGGCGCCGTTGGGGTCGAGGAGGAGTTCCGCGGCGGGGGCCGCGGCGCGGACGGCGGCGACCCGGGCGAGGTCGTCGGCGGGGTCGGGGGACCCGGCCTTGACCTTCAGGACGGTGAACCCGGCGGCGGCGAGCCGTGCGGCCCCGGCGGCGGCCCGGGCCGCCGGGGCGATGCCGAGGGTGCGGGCGGTGCGGGCCGAGGGCGGGCGGGGGCTGCCGAGGAGGCGGTGGGCGGGGAGTCGCGCGCGCCGGCCGGCGAGGTCGAGGACGGCGGACTCGACGGCGGCGAGGACCCCGGCGGGGAGCCCGGCGCCGACGGGCCCGGCCGGGGCGAGTTCGGCCCAGGCGGTCTCGGGGTCCGGCAGCCGCTCGACCGCGGGCCGGACGTCGGCGAGGCCGCGCACGATCGCGTCGGCGGGCAGTCCGAGGTAGGTGCTGCCGACGGCCTCGCCCCGGCCGTCGAGGCCGTCGTGCTCCAGGCGGACGTGGACGGCGTCGCGGCGGACGGTGACGGAGCGGGAGATGCGGAGCGGTTCGGCGAGTTCGAGGGTGGCGGTGGTCCAGGTGAGTCTCATGCGGCCCCTCCGGCGGCGGGGCGGGTGCGCGGGGTGCGGCAGCGGGTCCAGCCGACGGCCTCGGCGGCGCCGGGGTGCGCGATCTCCAGCGGGCGGGCCGCCGGGGTGGCTCCGGTGAGTCCGTGGGCGGCGCAGAACTCGTCGTCGTAGACGGTCCCGAGGTAGCGGTGGGGGCCGTCGGGGAAGACGGTGGCGACGACGGCGCCGGGCTCGGTGCGGGCGGCCCACGCGGCGACCAGGGCGACGGCTCCGGTGCTCCAGCCGCCGGAGACGAAGCTGCCCCGGGCGAGCCTGCGGCAGGCGTCGGTTGCTTCGGCGGGGCCCACCCAGTGCACCTCGTCGAAGAGTTCGGGGCGGACGTTGCGGGGGCGGATGCTGCTGCCGAGGCCCCTCATCAGCCGGGGCCGGGCGGGCTGGCCGAAGAGGGCGGAGCCGACCGAGTCGACGCCCACGACCCTGAGCCGGGGCCAGCGGCGGCGCAGTGCTCCGGCCAGTCCGGCGCTGTGGCCGCCGGTGCCGACGCTGCACACCAGGACGTCGAGGTGGTCGAGCCGGTCGACGAGTTCGGCGGCCATGGAGCGGTAACCGGCCGGATTGTCCGGGTTGTTGTACTGGTCGGGCCAGTAGGCGTCCTCGGTGCGGGCGAGCACCTCGCGGAGCCGGACGAGGCGGGCGGCCTGCCAGCCGCCGCGCGGGGCGGGCCGGTCGACCAGTTCGAGGCGGGCTCCGTGGCTGCGGAGCAGGCGGCGCATGGACGGTTCGAGTTCGGTGTCGCCGACGAGGACGACGGGGTGGCCGAGGGCCTGTCCGGCGAAGGCCAGCCCGAGGCCGAGGGTGCCGGAGGTGGACTCCACCACGGGGGCGCCCGGGCGCAGTTCGCCGCGCCGCCGGGCGCCGGTGAGCATGGAGACGGCGGCACGGGCCTTCATGCCCCCGGCGCCGAGCCCTTCGAGCTTGGCCCAGAAGCCGGGGTGGGGGTGGGGCAGCGGGGTGTGGATGCGGGCGAGCGGGGTGCGCCCGACGAGGGAGAGCAGTCCCGGCTCCGCGGGGGCCGCATCCGGGCGGGGCGAGGGCAGGGGGAGGGTGGGGACGGGCGTCATGCGCGGTCTCCGTGACGGGTGGGGCGGCCGGGGCCGCCGTAGCGGTGCAGGGTGCCGGGCCCGCCGTCGAGCCAGAAGAAGGGGTACGGCTCCGCCGACACGGCGGTCACTCCGGAGCCGAGGAAGCGGGGCAGGACGGCGCTGCCGGTCTGGGCGAACATCACCAGGGGCTTCCCGGTGCGGGCGGCGTGGTCGAGGAGGCCCTGGAAGGTGCCGTTGCCGAGGGTCATGCCGGAGGCGAGGACGGCGCCGCAGCGGTCGAGCAGGCCGGCCGCGTCGGTGGACACGGGTTCGTCCCACTCGGTGGTGCCGCCCTTGAGGTCGCAGGGCAGGTAGGCGAGGCCGCGGGCGCGGAGCCGTTCCAGGAGGGAGTTGACGACGCCGACGACGAGGACCGGGCGGCGGCCCGCGGGGCCGGCGGGCGGGTCGGGCAGCAGGTCGACGACGGCCCGGGCGCGGGCCCGGGAGCGGGTGAGGCTGTCGCCGGCCGGCAGGGGGTGGGGGCGGGCGCCGCAGGCGGGCGCGTGGGGGCGGACGTGGGCGAGGTAGGCGTCGAGGGCGGCGATCCGCACCGGGGCCAGCGGGTGGCCGAGGAGTTCGGCGACGGTGGCGCCGACGCAGTCGTCGAGGGCGCTCGGGGGCAGCGTCCCGGGCTCGGCGGCGCAGGACCCGACGGCGGCGTCGAGCCGCAGGCTGAGCACCTCGTTGCGGTAGCCGTGGACGCGGCCCCGGTGCCGGACGGCCTGGGCGGTCGTGAAGGCGAGGGCGATCCGGGTGGCGGCCGGGTCGGGTCCGTACGCCCCGGCGCGCACGAGTCGGACGAGGCCGTCGACGGTCCGGACCACCGGGTCGCCGGGGACGGGGCGCGGGACCCGGTCGGTCGGGTGCGGGGCGGGGCGCACGCCGGTCGGGTGCGGGGCGGTCGCGGTCGGTCCCGCGGCCACGGCCGGCCCAGCGGTCGCGGTCGGTCCCGCGGTCGTGCGCGGGGCGGTGGTCACGTGCGGGGCGGTCGCGGTCGGTCCCGCGGCCACGGCCGGCCCAGCGGTCGCGGTCGGTCCCGCGGTCGTGCGCGGGGCGGGCGGGGCCGGGGCCGCCGGGTGCGGCACGGGGGCGGGCGCTCCCGTCACCGGGTGCGGGGCGGGGACGGTCACGCGGGTACCGCCGTCGTGTAGCGGGGGGTCAGGCCGGCGAGGAGGCGTTCGGCGGCGGCGCGGGCGCCGGGGCCGTGGGTGTCGGCGGTCATGACGTGTCCGAGGTAGGCGTTGTTGCTGGTGGCGGGGGTGACGGCGCGGCCGGGCGCGGTGAGGGCGAGTTCCAGGACCTCGGGCCGGTCGCGTACGGTGTCGGCCCCGTCGATGGCGGCGAGGACGCCGTCGGCGCCGGGCAGCAGGAAGGCGATGGCGGCGCTGCGCACGCCGGCCGGGCGGGGCGCGAGGTCGGGGGCGCGGCCGAGGGCGACGTCGACGCAGGCGGCGGCGAGGTCGACGCCGGTGACGTGGCGGACGAGTTCGGTGATGCGGTTGCCGGCCGGCCGGGGGTTGACCTCGACGACGCGCGGGCCGTCGGGCGTCAGCTTGAGTTCGGTGTGGCAGACCACCTGGTCGAGTCCGAGGGCCTCGACCGCGCGCCGCGCGGTGGCGGCGGCCCGGCCGGCGGCCGCCCGCTCGATCCCGGCCGGGAACATGTGGCCGGTCTCGACGAAGGCGGGGGCTCCGCCGACGCTCTTGTCGGTGACGCCGACGACGTGGGTGGTGCCGCCGGCGGTGACGGTCTCGACGCTGACCTCGGGGCCGGTGAGGAGCTCTTCGAGGAGGATCGCCGGATGGCGGTGCTGGCCGCGGGCGTTGACGGGGAAGGCGGCCAGGTCCCGGCAGGCGCGCTCCAGTTCGCGCGCGTCGCGCACCGCGCGGACGAGCATCCCGGCGCAGAGGTCGACCGGCTTCACGACGAGCGGGTAGCCGAGCCCGCGGGCGGCGGTCCGCGCCCCGGTCGTGTCGGCGCAGAGCGCGTACCGGGGTCCGGGGACGCCGGCGGCGGCGAGGGCACGGCGGGTCAGGTCCTTGCGGCAGGCGGCCTCGACGGCCTCCGGCGCGGGCCCGGGAAGGCCGAGCGCGCGGGCGGCGCGGGCGACGGCCGGGAGGTAGTAGTCGCAGGAGGAGAGGACCCCGTCGAAGCGGAGCGTCTGGTGCAGGGCTGCGAGGTCCGGGACCAGGGCGTCGAGGTCGTTGGTGTCCGCCGTGACGACGGCGCGGGCGGAGAGGAGGGGGTGCGGTCCCTCGTCCGCGGGGAGGCCGCGCAGGTAGTGGTGCGGGTCGCGGGTGACGAAGGTGAACTCGTGCCCGCCCTGGTGAAGGGCGGCGGGCAGGAGCCTGCTCATCGATCCCACCCAGCTTTCGATCACCAGCAGATGTCCCACCGGAGTTCCTCTCGGGCTGCCGTCGGCGTCGTGCGCCACAGACACTATCGGAAATCGTTTTCATTTCCAACAAGGCTTTCCGGGAGGTGGGTGAGGAACGGCTCAGGACGGGTCGACGACGACGAGGAGGTCGCCCGGGGACCAGCGCCTGACCCCGCCGCCGGGCGGATTGAGCCGGGGGCGGGGGGAGTTCCGGAGCCGGTAGCCGAGGGCGGCGGCGCCGTTGCGGGCGGCGGCCTCGGCCAGGGTGGCGAAGGAGGCCTCGGTGCCGGGCGGGACGAAGTCGGTGACGGGGCGGAGGCGGACGCGGGGACCGGCGGGGGCGAAGAGCTCGTCGAAGGCCGCCGCGAGGCGCCCGTCCTGCGCGACCTGGGCCATGAGGAGGGCGGCGAGCCGGCCGGTGAGCAGAAGGTCGGTGCGGGGGCCCGCGGGGGCCAGGGGGCGGTTGCGGGCGTCGGTGAGCTCGGCGGCGACGGGCACGCTCCGGCCCGACTCCCGCGCGCGCTCCCGGAGGTGGAGCAGGGCGACCAGCGCCGCGCCGTCGGGGTCGTGGTGCTCCTCCCCGTCCGGGCCCGCGAGGACGACGACGTGGTCGTACCCCTCCGTGCGCACCGCCCGCCCAGCGGCCTCGTCCCGCACCGCGGCGATCCCGCACCGCGCGAGGCCCTCCGTCACCCGCTCGCCCCGGCGGTTCCAGCCCAGGACCAGCGCCCGGCGCGGACCGGCGACGGGCGGCACGTCGCCCCGCGCGGCGCACCCCGCCGCCGCAGGAACCGCCCCGGGAACCGCCACCGGGCGCTCCGGGGCCACGGGGGCGGCCGGCTCGGCCCCCGGCCCCGGCCCCGGCCCCGGCCCCGGCCCCGCGGGCAGGATCGTGGCGCGGTGGTCCTCGGCCAGCACGAGGAGGGCGTCGCCCGGGGCCATGAGGGTCTCCGGGGGCGGGGCGAGGTGCGGGGTGCCGTCGCCCCGGACGATCCCGACCGCGCAGGAGTCCGGGCAGGCGGCGGCGAGTTCGCCGAAGCGCCGGCCGGCGAGGCCGGGCGGGCGGAGGGCGTGGAGTTCGGCCCCGGCGAAGTCGAGCAGGTCCTCCAGGACGAGCGCGAGGCCCGGTTCCAGGACGCACTGGACGAGCAGCCGGGCCGCGAGGTCGTCGACGTCCAGGACCACCGCGCCGGGTCCGGCGGCCAGTCGCGCGGTCGGCAGGTGGGCGCCGTCCCGGACCGCCGCCACCACCTGGACCGGACAGCCCTCCCCCACCGCCGCCCGGAGCGCCAGGAGCGTCCTGATCACCTGCCCGTCGGCGCCGGGCGCGTCCGGCGGCAGGACGACGACCGCCCCGGCGGCGGCGGGGGTGACCCGGGCCAGCGCGGCCGGGTCGGCGGGGCGGCCCCGGCGGCAGAGGAGCCGGACCCGCGCCCGGGGCGGCAGCGCGTCGCGCAGCTCCCGCTCCATCTCGGCCTTGTCGCGGTCCGCGAGGACCACCACGGCGCCCCGCCCGCGCTGGGCGTGGGCGGCGAGGAGCTCGGCGACGACCGTGGGGGCCTGCTCGGACCAGCCGAGCACCAGGGTGTGGCCGCGCTCGACCACCGTGGTCTGGCCGCGCTCCAGCTCCGCGAGGCGGTCGGTGAGGGCGGTGGTGACGATCCCGACGAGGAAGGAGACGTACAGCAGGGACACCAGGGCCAGGAAGACCGAGAGGACCATGCGCAGCGGCGGGCCGACCTCGCCGCCGAGCCGGAGGGTCTGGCCGACCGTCCGCCAGATCGTGGCGGCCTTGCCCTGGAGGGTGTCGGGGGCCTTGCTGTCGGTCCACACCAGCAGGGCGCTCGCCGGGGCCACCAGCCCCAGGCAGGCCAGGGCCAGCCAGGCGGAGAGGGCCGGCACCCCGCGCACCACGGTCCGGTCGATCCAGTACCGCAGCCGGTCCCGCGGGCCCGGCCGCGCGGGGGGTCCCGCCGCCCGGGCGGCCGGTCCGGGGGCGGAGCGGGTCCGCCCGGGCGCCCGCTGGGCGGGGACCGTGTACGCGCGTTCCTTGGGCACGGCAGCAGGGTGACGGGGGTCCCGGCGCGAAACGCCGCCGACGCCCGCCGTTCATCCTTTCGGGCAAGCGCGCGGGAGGCACGCGTTCGAGTCGTTCGCCCGGCGCGCGCCGGGGCGGCCCGCCCGCGCTCCGCTCAACTCCTCAGGTGGGAAGCTCCGTTGAGGTCCAGGATGGTGCCGGACGCCCATTCGGCGGCGGGCGAGGCGAGCCAGAGGACGGCCGCGGCGATCTCGTCGGCGTCCGCGACCCGGCCGAAGGGGCTCTGCGCGCGGATCGCCTCGCCCTCGGGTCCTTCCAGGCGGGGCGCGACCCGTTCCGTGGCGAAGAAGCCGGGGGCGACGGAGGCGACGCCGATGCCGTGCGGGGCGAGGGAGACGGCGAGCGACTGGCCGAGCGCGTGGACGGCGGCCTTGGTGGCGCCGTAGGCGGGGTGGTCCGGCTCGCCCCGGAAGGCGCCCCGGGAGCCGATGTTGACGATCCGTCCGGGCGCTCCCCGGTCGATCATCCGGCGGGCGACGAGGTGGCTCAGGTGGGCGGTGGCGAGCAGGTTGACGGAGACGTGCCGCTGCCAGAGCTCCGCCCACTCCTCGTACGGGGTCGTGGCGAGCGGGTGCGGGAGGTTCACCGCCGCGTTGTTGACCAGGACGTCGATGCCGCCGAGCCCCCCGGCCGCCGCGTCGACGACCGCCGCCGCCCCCGCGGGGTCGGCGAGGTCGCCGCCCACCAGGACGTGGCCGGTCCCGTCGAGGGAGTCGAGGGTGGCGCGGGCCTCCTCGGCGCGGGTGCCGTAGTGGACGGCGACGCGGTCGCCGTGGGCGGCGAAGGCGCGGGCGACCGCCCGGCCGAGCCCACGCGAGGCGCCGCTGACGAGGACGCGCCGGCCTGTGTCGGGCAGCTGCACCGGGGGGCCTTCCGATCGGGGACGTACCGTACGGTCCGTCATTCTGCCCTCCGGGGGCGGAGGGTGGGCGCGGCGGGGCCCGTGGCGGCGCCGGAGCGGAATGAGTGCCACCTTTTGGAAGGTTTTGAGCCTGTCCGGATATCGATACGGTCAGGGTGAGTTCCGAACCGATCAAGAACGCCTCTATAGTGCGGTCGTTCCGATCCTCCCCTGTGCCTGCCTCTCGAGAGTCCGGTTGATGTCGGCGTCGCCCACCCCGTTCCGTCCTGCCCTGATCGCCTCCGTGCTGACCGTCGCCGCGGGCGGTGCGCTCACCGCCGCCGCGACGAGCGCCGCACCGGCCGAAGTCCGTCCCTCCCTGGCCTGGTTCGCGGTCTGCGGCGTGCTGCTCCTGGGAGCCGCCGCCTTCGCCGTCACCTGGTACGCCCGCACCGCCCGCGGCCTCACCCGGCGCGCCGAGCGGCTCGCCGCCCAGGTCGCCTCCCAGGACGCCTACGCCGCCCAGCGGCTGGCCGCCGCCGAGCGCGAGGCCGCAGCCCTGAAGGAGCGTCACGAGTCCCAGGCGGCCGCCGAGGCCGCCGCGCACGCGGCGCGCACCGACGAACTGGTCCGCCTCCAGCGCGCCGAGGCCGAGCGGCTCGCCGCCGGCCACGCGGCCGCCGTCGCCGGACTGGAGCAGCGGCTGCGCCGCGCCGAGTCCGCCCGGTCCGCCGCCCTCGCGGCCGCCGCCAACGCGGCCGGCCGCATGCAGGCGCTGGCCACGAGCATGATGGCCGACCTCCGCGAGATGGAGCACCGGCACGCCGCCGAGGACGTCCTCGCCGACCTCCTCCACCTCGACCACCGCACCGCCCAGGCGGGCCGGCTCGCCGACTCGGTCGCCGTCCTCACCGGCGCCCGCTCGGGCCGCCGCTGGGCCCGGCCCATCGTCATGGAGTCGATCCTGCGCGGTGCCATGGGCCGCATCGCCGGCTACCAGCGGGTCCGGCTGCACTCCAAGTGCGAGGCGGCCGTGGCCGGTCACGCCGCCGAGGGCGTCATGCACGCGCTGGCCGAACTCCTCGACAACGCCGCCAACTTCTCCCCGCCCAGCGCGGAGGTCCACGTCTACGTGGAGGAGGTCCCGGCCGGCGTCGTCATCACCGTCGAGGACAGCGGTCTGACCATGAGCGACGTCCAGCTCCGGCGCGCCGAGGCCGCCGTCGACGCGACGGCCCAGGACCTGGCCGGCCTCTCCGGCACCCGCCTCGGCCTCCACGTCGTCGGCCGGCTGGCCCGCAAGCACAACCTGTCGGTCTCCTTCCGGCCCTCCGCCCGCGGCGGCACCGGCGTCGTCCTGATGATCCCCCAGGAGATCGTCTCCCGCGGCAGCGAGGCGACCGCCGCCCCCGCGGCCACCACCGCCCCCGCCGTCGCGCAGATCCCCGCCCCCCGCTCCGAGACCGTCCCGGCCGCCGCCCCCGGCGCCGCTCCGGCCCCCGAGCCCGAGACCGCCCGCACCACCGCGGCCGAGGAGACCGACGGGGCCCTGCTGCCGCGCCGGCGCCGCGGCCGCACCCTGGCCGCCCACCAGGAGGCCGGGAAGAACCCGGCCGAGCCGGTCCGCCCGCCCGCGCCCCGCACCGGCGAGGCGGCCCGCGCCCGCTTCGGCGGCTTCCAGAGCGGCACGCGCGGCACCGAGGGCAAGCCCGGCGCGACCCCCGCCGCCGGCCCCGAGGCGCCCGCCGCACCCGCGGCGGAACCGACCACGCCGTCCTCGAACCACCCCCATTCGGAAGGCAATCCGCGATGACCGGCACGACCACCGACGACAAGCTCAGCTGGCTCCTGGAGGGCCTGCTGGAACGCACCCCGGGCACCCGGCACGCCCTGGTGCTCTCCCGGGACGGCCTCAAGCTCTGCCGCACCTCCGGCCTCTCCGTCGACCAGGCCGACCAGCTCTCCGCCATCGCCGCGGGCATCCAGAGCCTGTCGCACGGCGCGTCCATGGAGTTCGGCGACGGCACCGGCGGGGTCCGCTCCGCGATGGCCGAGTTCTACGGCGGCATCCTCTTCATCGTCGAGGCCGGGGAGGGCGCCCACCTCGCGCTCGTCGCCGACGAGGACGCCGACGCCGGGCTGGTCGGGCACAACATGACCGAACTGGTCGAGCAGCTGGGCGAGCACCTCGTCGCGAGGCCGCGGGGATGAGCCGCGTCAGGCCGGGTCGCGACGACTCCCCCGACCGGCTCTACACCCTGACCGGCGGCCGCAGCGGCACCGGATCCACCGCCTTCGACGTGGTCACGCTCGTCGTGTCGGAGTGCGAGCCGGTCCCCGGCATGCAGTCCGAGCACGCCGCCATCCTGCGGATGTGCCGCTTCCCCACCGCCGTGGTGGAGGTCGCCGCCGGACTCGGACTGCCCGTGTCGATCACGCGCATCCTCCTGGCCGACCTGCACGACACCGGCCGGATCAGCGCGCGGCACCCGCGCCCCACCTCGTACCGCCTTCCCGATCACGACATCCTGGAGCAGGTGCTCGTTGGACTCCGCAATCTCTGAGCAGCGCCCGGCCCTGAGCAGCACCGCCGACAACGGACTGAAGATCGTGGTCGTCGGCGGCTTCGGGGTCGGCAAGACCACCCTGGTCCGCTCGGTCAGCGAGATCCGTCCGCTGAACACCGAGGAGACCATGTCGCAGGCCGGCGAGGGCATCGACGACACCGGTGGTGTCGCCGCCAAGACGGCCACCACCGTCGCCTTCGACTTCGGCCGCATCTCGCTCGACGCGCGCAACGTGCTGTACCTCTTCGGCGCGCCCGGCCAGGAGCGGTTCTGGTTCCTGTGGGACCGGCTCTTCTCCGGGACGCTCGGCGCGGTCGTCCTCGTCGACACCCGGCGGATCGCGGACTCCTGGTACGCGGTCGACCGCCTGGAGCACCACGGCACCCCGTTCGTCGTCGCCTGCAACGACTTCGGCGGTCCCGCGCACACCGCGGCCGAGATCCGCGACGCCCTCGACCTCGCCGACGAGGTCCCGCTGGTCTTCTGCGACGCCCGGTCCCGGGAGTCCAGCAAGCAGGTCCTCATCTCGCTCGTCGAGCACCTGAAGAACGTCGTCGCCGCCGACCCGGAACACGGTCGGCGCCCCGTACCGGAGCCCGCCCCGTGAACCCTGCCGAGCCCGCGCCCGTCCCGCTGAGCGGCCCCCGCTTCCACACCGACCCCGTCGAGCTCTACCGGCGGATCCGGCGGGACCACGGGGCCGTCGCCCCGGTCGTCCTCGACGGCGACGTGCCCGCCTGGCTGGTCGTCGGCTACCGCGAGCTGCACCAGGTCACCAGCGACCCGGTGCTCTTCTCCCGCGACTCCGAGCTGTGGAACCAGTGGGACGCGATCCCCGCCGACTGGCCGCTGCTGCCGATGATCGGCCGCAAGCAGCCGTCGATCCTCTACACGGTCGGCGAGCGCCACCGCGAGCGGGCCGGGGTGATCTCCGCCGCCCTGGAGTCCGTCGACCCCTTCGAACTGCGGAGCCGCGCCGAGCGGTTCGCCGACGAGCTCATCGACGGACTCTGCGGCAAGGGCTCCTGCGACATCATCGCCGAGTACGCCATGCTGCTGCCGGTGCGGGTCCTCGCCAGCATCTACGGCTTCGCCGACGAGGAGGGCCCGGCCCTCGTCACCGCCATGAACGACATGATCAACGGCGGTCCCGGCGCGCTGGCCGGCCAGCAGCACCTGGCCGGGGCGATGGGGGCGCTGCTCACCGCCAAGGCGCAGGACCCCGGTGACGACGTCGCCTCGCGGATGCTCGGCAACACCGCCGGGTTCACCGTCGAGGAGGTCGCCCAGGACCTCATGGTGATGATGGCCGCCGGCCACCAGCCGACCGCCGACTGGATCGGCAACTCGCTGCGCCTGATGCTCACCGACGACCGCTTCGCGGCCTCCCTCTCCGGCGGCCGCCACAGCGTCGGCGAGGCGATGAACGAGGTCCTCTGGGAGGACACCCCGACCCAGAACGTCGCCGGCCGCTGGGCCTCCCGCGACACCCGTCTCGGCGGGCGGGCCATCGGCCGCGGCGACCTGGTGCTGCTCGGCCTCGCCGCCGCCAACGCCGACCCCCACGTCCGGGCCGACGCGGGCGCCCTGACCGGCGGCAACAACGCCCACCTCTCCTTCGGCCACGGCGAGCACCGCTGCCCGTTCCCCGCGCAGGAGGTCGCCGAGACCATCGCCCGCACCGGCATCGAGGTCCTGCTCGACCGGCTGCCGGACGTCGACCTCGCCGTCGCCGAGCCCGCCCTCACCCGTCGCCCCTCCCCCTGGCTGCGCGGCCTCACCGCGCTCCCGGTGACGTACACCCCGACCCCCGCCCTTGGAGGGACCGCATGACCTGCCCCATCGACCACGGCGCGGGCGCCGAGCCCGTCGTCCTCGACCCGTTCGTCACCGACCTCGACGGCGAGGGCGCCCGGCTGCGCGCGGCCGGCCCGCTCGCCCGCGTCGTGCTCCCGGGCGGCGTGCCCTGCTTCGCCGTCACCCGCCACGCCGAGGCCCGGGCGCTCCTCACGGACTCCCGGCTCGTCAAGGACATCGGGCAGTGGGGCGCCTGGCAGCGCGGCGAGATACCCCTCGACTGGCCGCTGATCGGCCTCGCCAACCCGGGCCGGTCGATGCTGACGGTGGACGGCGAGGAGCACCGCCGGCTGCGCACGCTGGTCGCCCAGGCGCTCACCGCGCGCCGGGTGGAGCGGCTGCGGGCCGGCATCGAGGAGCTGACGGGCGGTCTGCTCGACCGGCTGGCGGAGCGCCCGGCGGGCGAGACGGTGGACCTGAAGGCCGAGTTCGCCTACCCGCTGCCGATGAGCGTGGTCAGCGAGCTGATGGGCGTGGACGCGGCGGACCACCCGCGGATGAAGGCGCTGTTCGAGAAGTTCTTCTCGACGCAGACGCCTCCGGAGGAGGTGCCGCAGATGATGGCGGACCTCGGCACGCTCTTCGCCGGGATCGTGGCGGGCAAGAAGGAGTCGCCCGGCGACGACCTGACCAGTGCGCTGATCGAGGCCTCGGAGGACGGCGACCGGCTCACCACGGAGGAGATCACCAACACGCTCCAGCTGATGGTGGCGGCCGGCCACGAGACGACGATCAGCCTCATCGTGAACGCCGTGGTCGCCCTGGAGACCCACCCGGAGCAGCGCGCCCTGGTCCTCAAGGGCGAGGTGCCGTGGGAGAACGTGATCGAGGAGACCCTGCGCTGGTCGACGCCGACCTCGCACGTCCTGATCCGTTTCGCGAGCGAGGACATCCAGGTCGGCGACCGGGTCCTGCCGAAGGGCGAGGCGCTGATCGTGTCGCACGGCGCGATCGGCCGCGACGAGGAGCAGCACGGCGGGACGGCGGGCGACTTCGACGTCACCCGCAGCCCGATCCGGCACATCTCCTTCGGCCACGGCCCGCACGTCTGCCCCGGCGCGGCGCTCTCCCGCCTGGAGGCGGGGGTGGCCCTGCCGGCGCTGTACGCGCGCTTCCCCGGGCTGCGGCTCGCGGTGCCGCGCGAGGAGCTGCGGAACAAGCCGGTCGTGACCCAGAACGACCTCTTCGACCTCCCGGTCGTGCTCGGCTGACGTCCGGACCGGCCCGTCGCGGTGGCCCGTTCCCCTCGGGGAGCGGGCCACCGCCGTCTCCGCGCACACTCCTTCCGCAAGATCGTGCAAGATCTTGCGGAGCCGGTGCGGGGGCTGGTTGACTCGCCGGGGTTCCGCGAGAGGAGAAGCGATGGGCAGCAGTGCGTACGACGTCCTCGTCCTGGGAGGGGCGGGCGTCGACACGATCGTGTACGTCCCCGAACTCCCGCTGCCGTACGCCGACAGCTACATGATCCGTCCGGGCATCGAGGCCCGCGCGGGGCAGACCGGCGACTTCGTGGCGCTGGGGGTGAGCGCGCTGGGGCTGCGGACCCATCACCTGGACATGATCGGCGACGATCAGGCCGGCGACCTGGTCCGCGCCTTCCACCGCGACCGCGGCATCGGCCTCACCGAGGTGCCGCTCCCCGGCGGCACCAAGCGGGCCGTCAACCTCGTGGGTCCGGACGGCCGCCGGCTCTCGCTCTACGACGACAGCCGCTCCCGGGAGTCGGACCGCCTGCCGGAGGACCTGGTCCGCGGGCTCGCGGCGGACTCCCGGCACGTGCACGTCTCGATCACGTACCCGTGCTCCTTCGCCCTGCCGCTGCTCCACGAGGCGGGGCCGACGGTCTCGACGGACCTGCACGACTGGGACGGGGAGAATCCTTACCACGAGCCGTTCGCGTACGGCTCCGACGTCGTCTTCGTCTCGACGACGGCGCTGTCCGACCCGGTGGCGACCATGCGCCGGGTGCTGGAGCACGGCCGCGCGGAGGTGGTCGTGGCCACGGCCGGCGCGGAGGGCTCGTACCTGCTGACGCGGGCGGGCGGGGAGCCGCTGCACGTGCCGGCGGTCGCACCGCGCCGTCCGGTCGTGGACTCCAACGGGGCGGGGGACGCCTACGCCTCCGGCTTCCTCTTCGGCCGGCTCTCCGGCGAGCCCCCGGAGCGGTGCGCCCTGTACGGGGCGGTGGCGGGCGCCTTCGCCTGCACGGTGCCCGCGACCGCGAGCGACGCCGTGGACCGGGAGACGCTGCTCGCCGAGGTGGCCGCGCTCAGCTGACGCCGGGGGCGGGCAGCGCCGAGCCGACCGCCGCGTGGACGGCGCGGGCCAGGCGGGCCCCCCAGAGCGAGCGGGGCCCCGCGAAGGGTTCCGCCGGTCCGCCGGCCGGGGGCTGCCGGGCGAGGACGCAGACCGCGTCCGTCGGGGTGCCGGAGCAGTCGTGCCCGGCGTCGAGCAGCGCCTGCACCTTGGCCTCGGTGGCGGTCGCCACGGCGTTGACGAGGGCCGCGTCGGTGAGCGGCGCGGGCACCGTGACGACGATGTTGATGGTCCCCGGGGCCTGGGGCGCAGGCACGGCCGGTCCCGGTGCCGCCGCCCATCCGCGGACCTCGATCCCGGCGGTGGCCACCGCCTCGACGCCGCCGTCGGAACCGGTCCCGCGCCGGGCGACCTCGGCGGCGGTCATCAGTCCCACCCCCGGGCCGCGGAGCCCGGCCCTGCGGGCCAGCTCCGCGAGGTGCGCCTCGGGGTCGGTCCGGGTGTAGCCGTGGGCGACCTGCACGTTCATCACCCAGGCCCGCTCGCCGATCCCGCCGCCGAGGACGGCGCTGCTGACGGCCCGCCAGCCGGACCCGGGCCGCCAGAGCAGGGCGCCGAGGCGCTGCCCGTCCTCGTCCCGCTCCAGGAGTTCCGGGGGCGCGGACAGGGCCGGCGGGGCCGGTTCCACCACGGCGGTCACGGTCACGCGCTCCTCGCTCTCACCCGTACGTCCCGGTGATCCTACGGGCCGGTCAGCGACGGCTGCGGACCAGGAGGTACAGGAAGTACGGGGTGCCGATGATGGCCGTCATCGTGCCGGCGCCGAGCTGGGCGGGGGCGATGACGGTGCGGCCCACGGTGTCGGCGGCGCCGACGAGGACGGCGCCGAGGAGGACCGCCACCGGGATCACCCGGTGGTGGCGGCGTCCGACGAGGGCGCGGGCGGCGTGCGGGGCGACCAGGCCGACGAAGCCGATGGTGCCGGCGGCGGCGACGGCGGTGGCGCTGAGGACCACGCTCAGGACGAGGAAGCCGAGCCGGCCGGGGCCGAGCGGGAGGCCGAGGAGGCGGGGGGTGTCCTCGTCGAGGGAGACCAGGTCGAGTTCGGTGCGGCGGGCGAGGGCGAGGGCGAGGCCCACGGCGACGGCGACGGCGAGGGGCAGGACGTCGGGCAGGGTCCGGCCGTAGGTGGAGCCGGAGAGCCAGGTGAGGGCCTTGGTCGCGTTGAAGGGGTCGGTGAGGATGATGAGCAGGGCGACGACGGCGGCGGTGGCGGTGTGCACGGCGAAGCCGACGAGGACGAGCCGGGTCTGCTTGAACCCGCCGCGGGCGGCGAAGCCGAAGACGACGAGGGCGGCGCCCGCGGCGCCGGTGAACGCGGCGCCGGCCACGCTCCAGGAGCCGGCCATCGGCACGGTGGTGACGAGCAGGACGGCGCCGAGGGCGGCGCCGCCGGAGACGCCCATGATGCCGGGCTCGGCGAGCGGGTTGCGGGTGACGGCCTGGACGAGGGTGCCGGCGAGGGCGAGGGCGGCGCCCGCGAGGAGCGCGGCGAGGACCCGGGGCACCCGGGTGTCGAGGACGAAGGAGACGGTCTGGCCGGCCTGTCCGGCCGCCCAGTTGGTCACGTCGCCGAGGAGGAGCTTGGCGTCGCCGAGGAGGACGCCGCCGATCGTGACGCCGGCCAGGGCGGCGACGAGGACGGCGGTGGTGGCGAGGAAGGCGGTGCGGCTGCGGATGCGGAGCCGGTCGACGGCGACGTCGCCGGTGTCCCGGAGCCGGGTGGCCATGACGATGACGAAGACCGCGCCGACGAGGCTGGTGACCACGCCGGTCGGGACGGAGACGGCCGTGTCGGCGGGGACGATCGAGCGCAGCAGGACGTCGGCGCCGAGGACGAGGGCGGCGCCCGCGAGTCCGGCGGCGGGGACGAAGACCCGGCTGCGGGCGTAGCCGCGGAAGCGGCGGGCGAGCGGCCGCATGAGCGCCGGGGCGCAGAGGCCGACGAAGCCGACGGGCCCGGCGAGGGTGACGGCGGCGGTGGCGAGGAGCGCGGCGAGCACGACGGCGATGACGCGGGTGGAGCGGACCGGCACGCCGAGCCCGCGGGCCGCCTCGTCGCCGAGGGCGAGGGCGTCGACGCGGCGCGCGAGGAGGAGCAGTCCGACGAGGCCGGCGACGGCGATCGGCAGCATCTGGAGGACGCCGTCGAAGCCGTTCTGGGCGATGCTGCCCTGGTTCCAGTGGTAGACGCCCTCGGTCTGCTGCGGGAAGAGCAGCAGCAGGCCCTCGGTGAGGGCGGTGAGGCCCAGGGTGAGGGCGCTGCCGGCGAGGACGAGCCGGACCGTGCCGGAGCCGAGGCCCGAGAGGCCGAGGACGACGGCGGCGGCGATGAGTCCGCCGACGAAGGCGATGCCGGAGGAGGCGAGGAAGGGCAGGGAGACGCCGGTGGCGGCGGCGAGGCCGAGCGAGAAGTAGGAGCCGGCGTTGACGGCGAGGGTGTCGGGCGCGGCGAGGGCGTTGCGGCTGACGGCCTGGAGGGCGGAGCCGGCCATGCCGAGGGCGGCGCCGACGAGGAGTCCGGCGACCATGCGGGGCAGCCGGGAGGCGACGACGACGGAGGCGTCGCCGGGGTCGGCGTGGCCGGTGATCGCCTTGACGATCTCGGCCGCGCCGACGGAGGCGGTGCCCTGGGTGATGTCGACGAGCGCGAGGCAGACGACGAGGAGGACCAGTGAGGCCGTCACCGCGGCCGCGCCCGTGCGGGTGGCTGCGGCCTGGGTGGGAGCGGCGGGGGTGGTCGCGGTGACGGCCATGGTGCTGTGGTTCCTCGTGTCCTACTTCTTGGTGAGCGCGGTGACGACGGAGTCGACGTACTGGTTCATCGACCCGGTGCCGCCGAACATCCAGATGCCGTCGGGGAGGCGGTGGACGTTGCCCTTCTCGACGAAGGACAGGGAGGTCCACACCTTGTCCTTGGCGAGGACGCCGGAGAAGGGGGTGGCGCTCGGGTCGCCGTCGTTGCCGATGTAGGCGAAGTGGACGCCGTCGCCGAGCTTGGTGAGGCCCTCGACGTCGGTGGCGCCGAGGCCGTAGGCCGGGTCGCCCTTGACGGTCCAGGCGTTCTTCAGGCCGAGCTTCTCGTTGACGCCGCCGATGAGCGAACCGCTGGTGAAGGGGCGGATGGAGACCTGGTTGGAGACGAGGTAGCCGTCGGCGAAGGCGTACTCGGCGCCCGCGAGACCGGCGTCGGCGAGGGCCTTCCTGCCCTCCTCCAGCTTCGCCTCGAAGCCCTTCTTGAGCTCGTCGGCCTTGGCGGTGGTGCCGGTGGCCTTGGCGATGAGGTCGAGGTTCTTCGTCATCTGGCCGATGGGGTTCGCACCGTCGGCGGCCTTGACCTCCAGGACCGGGGCGACGGCGCGGAGCTGCTTGACGGCGGCCGGCGGCAGGTCGGAGGTGGCGAGGATGAGGTCGGGCTTGAGCGCGGCGATGGTGTCCATGCTGGGCTCGCCGCGGGTGCCGACGTCCTTGGGGTCGTTCTTGAGCGGGACGGCGGTGTTCCAGGTCTTGTAGCCCTTGACGTCGGAGACGCCGACGGGGTCGACGCCGAGCGAGATCAGCTGCTCGACGACGTTCCACTCGGTGCCGACGACCTTCGTGGCCGGGCCGTCGAGCTTGACCTCGGTGCCGGTGTCGTCGGTGAGGGTGATCGGCTCGGCCTTCTTGTCCGCCTTGGCGTCGGCGGCGGGCTCGGTGGTGCCGCACGCGGTGAGCGTGGACAGGGCGAGGGCCGCCGTGGTGAGGGCCGCGGCGGTGAGGAGGTTCTTTCTCATGAGGTGGGGCTGAGCCTTTCGGATCGCGCGGGGGTTCGCGTGTGGTGCCGGCCCAGCGCGCGGGTGCGCAGCCGTCCGGTGAGGGGGTCGGTGTCGACCTCGATGCGGATGCCGTACGTCTCGGTGAGGCGGGGTCCGGTGAGGACCTCCTCGGGGAGGCCGTCGGCGACGACGCGGCCCGCGTGGAGCAGGACGATCCGGTCGCCGACGGCGGCGGCCTGGTCGAGGTCGTGGAGGACGGCGCCGACGGCGATGCCGTGGTGGTCCGCCAGGTCGCGCATGAGGTCGAGGAGTTCGACCTGGTAGCGCAGGTCGAGGTAGGTGGTGGGCTCGTCGAGGAGGAGGACGCCCGTCTCCTGGGCGAGGCAGCCGGCGAGCCAGACCCGCTGGAGCTGCCCGCCGGAGAGGTGTTCGGCCCCCCGGTCGGCGAGTTCGTCCACGCCGGTGAGGGCGAGCGCCCGCTCCACGGCGGCGGGACCGTCCGGGTCGGACTTCCCCCAGCGGCCGCGGTAGGGATAGCGGCCGAACTCGACGAGGTCGCGGACGGTGAGTCCGCCCGGTGTGGGCCGGCCCTGGGTCAGGAGCGCGACCTTGCGGGCGAACTCACGGGGGCTCAGGGCGAGCCCGTCGGTGTCGCCGTCGAGGACGAGTTCGGCGCGGCGGGGCCGCTGGAGCCGTGCGACCGTACGGAGCAGCGTGGACTTGCCGCTGCCGTTCGGTCCCACGAGGACGGTCACCTGGCCGGGCCGCAGGGTCAGCGAGGCGTCGTGGACGACGTCGACTCCGTCGTAGGCGACGGTGACGGCGGTGGCCGACAGCTCGTGACCGCGCGGGCGGGGGACCGTGGAGGTCTCTTCACCTGCTTGCACGAGGATTAGGTTAGCCTAACCTCATCCTCAGGGAACAGGGGGGTGCGCTTCCGCCCTCCGCTCCGGCACGACGGTGGCGCCGAGCACCAGTCCGACCGCGATGGCCGTGACGACCAGGACGAGTTCGAGCAGGTCCGAGAAGCCGTCCACGACGTGCCCGCCGGCCAGCGTGGTCAGCCCGCGCATGCCGAGCGACCCCACGGTGAGCGTGAAGAAGCCGGGCAGCACGAGCAGCAGGCGGGGCGGCCGCCCCGGCCCCCGGGAGAGGAGCGTCGCCACCGCCGCGAGCACCGCCGCCGCCACGAAGGTGCCGCCGGTCTCCCCGATCAGCACGGTGGCGGCGGACTGCACCCCGACGGTCAGGTAGACGAGGGCGAGCAGCGTCCGGAAGAAGCGGCGCGGGATCGCGAAGGCCAGCACGGTCCCGACCGTGAAGACGGTCCAGGAGGCGAAGAGCACCCAGCGGGGCAGGTCGGACGCGGCGGCCGTGTCGAAGAGCGCCCGGGTGGAGGTGCCGGTGACGTACACCCCCAACAGGACCCCGACGCAGAGCTGGACCAGCAGGAAGACCGCGTACACCAGCCGGATCGCGCCCGTCGTGATCAGTCCGGCGCCGAGCTCGGCGGCGGCCGCGCTCAGGTAGTCGCCGGGGACGAAGAAGAACAGCGCGGGCAGCATCAGCAGCACCGGCCCGCCGTGCGCCGGGTCGCCGGCGAACAGGCCGATCGTCACGACGGACACCGCCGTCGACGCGACCAGCGGCAGCACCCGGGCCAGCCGCGGGACGCGGTCCGACGCCACCGCGAGGAGCGCGGCGAGCGCCGCCAGGACGGCGGTGGTGCCCAGCTCGTACCAGGTGGGCTGCATCAGCGGTGCGAAGCCCAGCGAGAAGAGCACGATCCCGACCAGCTTCAGCCACCACGGGTACGGCGCGGGCGCCGCCTCGATCCGGTCCAGCCGTGCGGTCGCCTCCGCCGGCCCGGCGCGCCCCGCGCACACGTCGGCGACGAGCGGCTTCAGCGCGGCGATCCGGTCCAGCCGCGCCACCTCCGGGACGGCGTGCACGACGACGGTCGCGGCCGGCCGGCCCGGGACGGCGACGGTCAGCGTGGCGGTGTCCATCACGAGCAGCACCGACACCTCGGCGCCCAGCGCCCGCCCAACCGCCGTGACCTCCCGCTCGATCGGTTCGGCCCCCTCGCCGGAGGTCCGCAGCAGCAGCCCGGTGAGCCGGGCCAGGAAGCCGGCGACCGGATCGGGTCCGGCGTCGCCCGCCGGGCGCTCCTGCTCCCCCTCGGGTCGCACCACGTCCGCCTCCTCGGGTAGCAGGGTGACGAACGATCAGCATCCCCCGGCGGGCGGCACCCGGCATCCGGCGCCGGGCGCCCGCCCCTCCCCCCGACCCCCCGTCACCCGAACGGACGCCCCGCCCTGCGGTCCCGCCCGCGACGGCCGAACCTGGTGCGGATCACGCCGAAACCCCAGGGAGGGCCCATGGCATCGATGGACGTCCCGGCCGATCTGCCGCAATCCCGTGCCGTGGCACGGCCGACCGCTCCCCCCACGATCACCTGGGTGACGCTGGCCCTCATGACCACCGCCTCGGTGGCGAGCCTGCGGGCCGCCCCGACGATGGCCGTGTACGGACTCGCCTGCGTCTTCCTCTACCTGGTGCCCGCCGTGGTCTTCCTGCTGCCGACGGCCCTGGTCTCGGCCGAGCTGGCCTCGGGCTGGTCGGGCGGCGTCTACCGGTGGGTGGCCGAGGGACTGTCGAAGCCGCTCGGCTTCCTCGCCGTGTGGTGCCAGTTCGCGATGACGATCTTCTACTATCCGAGCCTGCTGGCCTTCGTGGCCTCGACGATCGCCTTCGTGATCGACCCCTCGCTCGCCTCGAACGGCGTCTACACGGCGATCGTCATCATGGTCCTGTACTGGACCGGCGTCTGGGTCTCCTCGCGCGGCACCAAGGCGCTCGCCGGGCTCTCCAGCTGGGGCCTGATCATCGGCACCCTGGTGCCCGGCACGATCCTCGTCGTGCTCGGCATGGTCTTCCTCGGCCAGGGCAACCCCTCGGCCGCGCCGATGGACGGCAGCCACCTGCTGCCGCAGTGGACCGGCCTGGCCAGCCTCGTGCTGATCGTCAACAACTTCCTGTCGTACTCGGGCATGGAGATGAACGCGGTGCACGTCTCCTCGCTGAAGGACCCGGCGAAGGAGTACCCCAAGTCGATGTTCCTGGCGATGGGCCTGGTGCTGCTGATCTTCATCCTGCCCGCGCTCGCCATCAGCTGGGTCGTCCCGGCCGACCAGCTCAGCCTCACCGCCGGCGTCATGCAGGCCTTCGACGCCTTCTTCTCGTACTTCGGCGTCGGCTGGATGACGCCGATCGCGGCCATCATGCTGATCTCCGCCTCCCTCGGCGGCATGCTCACCTGGCTGGCCGGCCCGTCGAAGGGCCTCCTGGAGATCTCCCGCAGCGAGGGCTACCTGCCGCCGTTCCTCCAGAAGCTCAACAAGTTCGGCATCCAGCAGAACATCCTCGTCACCCAGGGCATCGTGACCTCGGTCATCGCCCTCGGGTACGCGCTCATCCCGAACGTCTCCAGCGTCTACTGGATCTTCTCGACCATCACCACCCAGGTCTACCTCATCGTCTACCTGCTGATGTTCGTCGCGGCGATGCGGCTGCGGAAGCTCAAGCCCGACCACCCGCGCGGCTACCGGGCGCCCGCCCTCGGCCTGATCTGCTCGGTCGGCCTGCTCTCCTCGCTCGCGGCCATGCTCATCGGCTTCGTCCCGCCCTCGCAGTTCGGCAGCAACAGCGTCTGGTCGTACATCCTCATCGTCGGCGGCGGCCTGGTGATCCTCGGACTGCTCATCCCCTGGGCCTTCCTGAAGCTGCGCAAGCCCAGCTGGCGGACGGCCGACGCCACCACCCACGAGGGGGACGCCGCATGAGCCCGACCCGCTTCGCCTCCGAGCACAAATGGATCTACTGGGGCGCGATCGTGATCCTGGTCGGCCTGCTGATCACCGGCCTGATCCGCTACAGCAGCTTCAAACGGACCAACGAGACCTCGCGGAAGGCCGAGCAGCTCAGCGAGGAGCTGGTGAAGGCGGGCTACCCCGCCCCCGACCAGGAGACGGCCGAGCGGCTGCTCGGCACCGACGGCGGCCAGGTCTGCGAGAACCCGGGCAACGCCCTCAAGAAGGCGCTGTACCAGCTCCAGCAGCTCTCCAACGGTGCCACCGGACCCGGCAGCCGCCCGGTCATCGCCGACTCCAAGGCGGTCGACGCCGAGCGGATCGTCCTCCAGGTCTACTGCCCCGACCAGGTGGACGAGTTCGACGAGGCGGTCGAGGACCTCAAGACCGACGACACCGTGAAGCGCTGACGGGCCGTGCGGCTCCGGGCATCACGGGGTGTCCGGGGCCGTGCGCACCGGGAAGCTGAAGGTGCGGCCCTGCTCCTTCAGCCACGGCAGCACCTCCCGCAGCGCCGTCACGCTCTGCGAGCGGTCGCCGCCGCCGTCGTGGAAGAGGATGGTCGGCCCGTTCGGCAGCTCGTTCTTCACGGTCCGCACGATCGCCGCGGCACCGGGCCGCTCGAAGTCCTTGGTGTCCACGTTCCACCCGAGCGGCCGCATCCCGGCGGCCGCTGCTATCTTCCGGCTGTCCGGCGTGAACGCCCCGCCCGGCGCGCGGTAGTACTGCACCTCCACCCCGCCGGCCGCCTCCTCGATCATCCTCCGCGCGTCGAGGATCTGGCGCTCCTGGTACGCCACGGGCTTGCGGTCCATCGCCGTGTCGTGGGTCATGGTGTGGTCGCACAGCCTGTGCCCCTCGGCCACCACCCGCTTCACCAGGTCCGGGTGCCGCTTCGCCTGCGGGCCGATCATGCAGAAGACGGCCTTGACGCCGTTCTCCTTGAGGATGTCCAGCATCTGCGGCGTCCAGCGCGGATCCGGCCCGTCGTCGATCGTGATGTTGACGGCCCGTCCGCCCGCCTCCGCCGCGTGCGCGATCCCCACCGGCACCCGCGCCGTCGGCTGCTCGGGGCGGCCCGCGCCGTCGGCCCGCTGGGCCGGCGCCTTCGGTGCCGCCGCGCCCCCGGCCCCCGCGGCCAGGGCGTCGTCGCCCCCTCCCACCAGGGCCGTCGCCCCCCATGCGGCCAGGCTGATGCCGACCGCCGACGCCAACACGGCCACGTGCGCGGTGTACTTGCCCATCCGGCGCATGCGCCCTCCGATCCTCGCTCCCGATCCGACCCCGCGCCCTGCGGCGCGTTCCCGGGGGTGAGGACGGAACAGACCCCGAACAGGTTTCACTCTTTCGGCGGATGTGACAGAGCTACCGTTCGGCTGCGATTCCGCTGCCGTTCGAATGGTGCGCCGGACGGGGTTCCGGTGCAGACTGTGCACCACACCTGGTCGAGTTCCCGTATGGAGGCCGGAAGAGTGAGCGGCGGCAGCGGCGGACGGCGCCTGACCGGCAGGGTCTCGTCCGTGCGGACCTCGACCGTGTACCGGTCCGCGGCCCTCCGCGCCCGGCGGCGCCGGGCCGCCGGCGGGATTCCGCTCGAAGGGGCCGGCACCGAGACCCGGCTCGCCTGGCTGAACGCCGCGAGCACCCGCATCGGGACCACCCTGGACCTGGAGCGCACCGCCCGGGAACTGGCCGACTTCACCGTGCCGGCCTTCGCCGACGGCGCCGCCGTCGACATCATGGAGAGCGTCCTGCACGGCGAGGAGGGCTCCCGCTGGACCGGCAGCGGCGTCCCGCCCATGCGGGCGGTCGCGCTCTCCGCCGTCGACACCATGGCCGCCCTGGAGGCCACCCCGGTGGGCGAGACCTTCGTCCGCGACCAGAAGCGGCACGAGACGCTGCTCCACCAGTACTGTCTGCGGCAGGGCAAGCCGGTCCTGGTGGGCCGGATGCGCGACGAGGACTTCGACCGCGTCGCCCCCACCGCGAGCGGCGCCGCGGCGATGCGCGCCCTCGGCGTGCACAGCTACCTGGCGGTGCCGCTGATCGCCCGCGGGCTGCTGCTCGGCAGCGCCGACTTCGTCCGCGGCCCGGGCAGCCCGCCCTTCTCCGCCACCGATCTGGCCCTCGCCGAACAGCTGGCGTCCCGCGCCGCCGTCTTCATCGACAACGCCCGCCTCTACGGCCGGGAGCGCGAGCACGTCGTCTCGCTCCAGCGCAGCCTGCTGCCCCGCGCCACCCCGGTCACGCCGGGCCTGCGCGTGCACGCCGAGTACGCGCCCTCGGCCGCCCGGCACACGGTGGGCGGCGACTGGTACGACGTCATGTCCCTGCCCGGCGGCCGTACGGCCCTGATGGCGGGCGACGTGATGGGCCAGGGACTGCCCGCCGCCGCCACCATGGGACGGCTCCGGGCCGTCGCCCGGACCCTGATGACCCTCGACATGGCACCCGAGCGGGTCCTCGCCCGGCTCGACCTCGCCACCCGCGACCTGGAGGACGACCAGGTCGCCACCTTCCTCTGCGCGGTCTACGACCCGGCGGACTCCCGGTGCACCCTGGCCGGCGCGGGGCTCCTGCCGCCGCTCCTGCTGGACGGACGGGGCGGGGCCGAGTTCGTCGCGCTGCCGGCCGGGGCCCCGCTGGGCGCCGGGGTGATCCCGTACGACCCGGTCACCGTGACCGTGCCGGAGGGCGGCGCGCTCGTGCTGTACACGGACGGCCTGGTGAAGGCGCGCGGCGCCGACCTGGAGAAGCAGCTCTGCCGGCTGCGGGCGGCCGCGCTCGCGATGCCGCCCTCGGTCCTGGAGGGCGGCGGGCTGATCGCCGCGGCCCCGGCGGGCCCGGGCCGCTTCGACGAGGCGGTGCTGCTCACGGCGCGGGCCGTGCCGCTCGGCCCGGAGACCGGGCTGCGGGTGTGGCCGCTCTCCGGCGACGGCAGGGCCGCCTCCGAGGCCCGCCGGCTCGTCACCCGCCAGCTCGCCGACTGGGGCCTGGACGACCTCGCCGACGTCTGCGAACTGGTCGTCTCCGAACTGGTCGGCAACGCCCTGCGGTACGGCAACGGACCGGGCGAGCTGCGGCTGCTGCGCGGCGAGCGGCTGGTCGTCGAGGTCTCGGACACCGGCCCCGACCTGCCGCAGATCCAGCACGCCGACCTCAGCGACGAGGGCGGACGCGGCCTCCAGCTCGTCAACATGCTGTGCCGTCGCTGGGGCACCTGCCGCACCTCCGGCGGCAAGGTCGTCTGGGCGGAGCAGGACCTGCCCGTGTAGTCCCTCTCCGGCGGCCGTCCGGCCCGTTCCGGGATCCGCGGGAGAGGCCCGGCCCGCGAGACGGGCCGGACGTCCCGGGTGCCGGGTGACCTCCGGCCCTGCCCGCCGCGCACGGCTTCCGGGCATCCTGGCGGACGAGAGCCGTCGCGTCCCGCCGCCGGGCGGGAGTCCGACCGAGGAGGGCCATGGCCGCGGATCCGACCGCCACCGCACGGCGGGCCGACGTCACGGCCGCCGCGCACGGTGCCCCTGCCGCGGGCCGGGCGGAGCTCCGCTACCTGATCGGGCGGGTGCTGCCCTTCCTGGTGATCGTGCTCGCCACCCTGGCGGACGCGCTGACCTCGCCGCAGGAACGGTTCGACCGCTTCCTGATCGCCGCCCCGGCGCTCGCCGCGGCCACCTGGTCCGCACGGGGCACGGCCGCGATCGGCGGGCTCACCATGGGCGTGACCGCCGCCCTCACCGTCGTGCGCGGCGACGACCTCTTCCCCGCGCTCCTCGCGGGCCAGGTGGTGCTCGGTGTCGTCGTGCTCGCCGCGGCCGTCTCCAGCCACGCCCGGCAGCGCCGCGAGGCCGAGCTGCGCCAGATCAGCGCCGTCGCCGAGGCCGCCCAGTCGGCCGTCATGCGCCCGCTGCCGCCCCGCCTCGGCACCGTCGACCTGCGGCTGCTGTACGAGGCCTCCGCCGCCTGCGCGCACGTCGGCGGCGACTTCTGCAAGGCCCTCCAGGTCCGCGACGGCGTCCGGATCATGCTCGGCGACGTCCAGGGCAAGGGGCTGCCCGCGGTGGAGGCCGCCTCGCTGCTCCTCGGGTCCTTCCGCGAGGCCGCGTACACGGCCCCCGACCTGCCGGCGATCGCCCGGCGCCTGGAGGAGAGCATGGCCCGCTACGCGGAGCGGGCGCCGCGCTCGGAGGCGGCCGACCGCTTCTCGACGGTGCTGCTCGCGGAGATCCCCGACGACCGGCCGGTGATCCGGCTGCTCAGCTGCGGCCACCCGGCGCCGGTGGTGCAGCGGGACGGGACCGTGGAGACGGTCGAGTTCTCCTCGCCCTCGGTCCCGGTCCACCTGCCGGTACCGGTCGACCTGCCGTTCACGGTGGAGGAGGTGCCGTTCGGCCCCGGGGACCGGCTGCTGATGTTCACCGACGGCGTCTCCGAGACCCGTGACCGGGACGGGGCCTTCTACCCGCTGGAGCAGCGGCTCCGGGCCTGGGCGGACGAGCCCGCCGACCGGATCCCCGGCCTGCTCGGGGACGATCTGGCCCGGTTCGGCGCCCGCGGCCTGGTCGACGACACGACCGCCCTGCTGGTGGTCCGCGACGGCCCCGCCGGCGGGCGGCTCCCCCCGCAGCCCCTGGCCGCCGCCCGCTCCTGAGCGGAGGCGGACGGCGGCGGGGGCCCCGCTCAGCCGGCCGCGGGGGTCCAGCCGTCCACGGTGCCGCCGTCCGCGAGCCTCCCGTCGAGGACGACCGCGCCGGGCCCGCCCGTCCGGACGGCGAGGACCCGGCCCTCGGCCCGGGCCCGGACCGCGCCGCCCGCCGTGATCCCGGTGACGTGCCGGCTGCCCGCCGCGAGGAGGTAGCGGGCCCCGGACGGCGCCGTCCAGGGGCTCCCGGCGAGGACGTGCTGCCCGAACCGGCCGCAGGCGGCGGTGTCGGGCACCGAGGCGACGGCGCGCGCGGGCCCCGGGACCCGGGACGGCGTCTCCAGGGTGACGTCGGCCCGCCCGGTGCCCTCCCAGGTCTCGGCGCGGGCGCACACCCACAGCGCCCGCCCGGCCCCCTCGGGGAGCCGCTGGTCGGCGAACTCCCAGCGGTTGACCGAGCGGACCCCGGAATCCCTGAGGGGCCCCAGGAGGCAGCCGGAGCGCGCCCAGGCCGCGAGCCCGAGCGGTCCGGTGGCCTCGCGGGGCTGGCGCGAGGGCACGCCGGCGGCGGGCAGCGGGGTCCAGGTGAGGTGGGCGGGGCTCAGCCCGCCGAGGTCGGCGAGGAGGAAGGCGTGGTCCTCGACGATCCGCGCCGAGGAGCGCAGCCGGAGCACGGTGGTCCCGGCGCACCCCGCGGTGCCGCCGGTGCCGCTGTGCGCGGAGGAGGCCGCCGGCACCGGCGCGGTCACGCCGTCGGGCCCCACCGGCAGGTCGCGGGAGGGGGCGGCGGGCGCCGCCAGGTCGCGTACCTCCGCGTCCGCGATCCACGGGGCGAGCAGGTAGCGGGTGCCGGCGGCGGTGCGGGCGAGGACGACCGCGGCGGCGGTGGTGACGTCGGCGTCGTCCGCGCGGGCGAGGGTCAGCGCGGGCGTCCCGGCGGGCGGCTCGGTGTAGCGGGCGAGCCGGAGGCCGTCGTGGAGGAGGACCACGGCCGTGCCGCCGGTCTCCCCCGCGTAGAGCAGCGCGGGCGGCGCGGACGGGGCCGTCCCGGCGGTGCCGGGGGTGGTCCTCGTGGCGGCTCCCCCGGTCCAGGCGGCGAGCGCGCGCCCGAGGAGCGCCGTGTCTCCGGTGCGGGCGCCCCGGGCGGGCCAGGCGGTGAAGTCGACCCGTGAGGTGTCGGCCCAGCGCCCGGGGTCGGTCCGGTGGAGCGCGGCCGGATCGGCGGCGGGTGCGGGCGGCGCGGGCGGGGGCGGGGCCGGCTCCGGTCGGAGCGCGGCGGCGGCGGGGACGGCGGCGAGGAGGAGGGCCGCCGCGAGGACCGCGATCCGGCCGCGGCGGCGGCGGCGCAGCAGGTCGGTGGGGCGCAGGTGGACGGTGCAGGGGTCGAACTCGGGGCCGCGCAGGAGGGCGGCGAGGTCGCCGGGGACGGTCGAGCGCAGTCGCTCCGCGGCGGCGAGGGCGGCCGCCGGGTCGGAGACCCCCGCACCGGCCAGCAGGGCGGCCGTCGTCTCGGGGCCGAGTCCTTCGAGGGCGGTGAGGGCGAGCGCGGCACGGGTCGGCGGGTCGAGCGCGGCGAGCGCCCGGTCGAGGGCCAGCTCGTCGCCCCCGCCGGCGCGGGGGAAGATCCGCAGCCCGGTGACGCGGGGCAGGGCGAGCGCGGCGGGGCGGACGGCCCGGGTGGCGAGGGCACGGGCGACGACCCGGGCCCTGAGCCAGGCGTGCGCCTCCTCCCGGGGCGCCCGGGGCGCGGGCACGGCGCGGGCTGCGGGGCGCTCGGGCCGGCCGCGGGGCAGCGCCCGCTGGACCACCGCGTGGGCGGTGAGGACGCGCCGCTGGCGGCCGAGGGCGGGCGGCAGGACGAGGTGGGCGAGGCGCACGAGGGCGGCGTAGTGCTCGACGAGCGCGGCCTCGGCGGCGTCCCGGGCGGGACGCGGGGCGGATATGCCCGTGGCCGGGCCGGTGGAGGAGATACGAAGCTGCTGCACGCATCGACAACGAGCGGGCCCGGTGGGGCGTCACTCTCCGGGACGCGGCGGGCCGGGGCCCCGGCCCGGGACGATCTTCGGCGTGCTAAGAAGGCCGGATGACGCTCACACGGGGCCGGCGGGTACGCCTTGCGGTCGATCTGAGGGTGGCCGGGACGGTCACGGTGGCCGGCGACCCGGTCGGGGAGGCGGCGGAGGTCGCCGGGGCGCTGCTGCTCGGGGAGGGTGCGGAGGGGGTCGTCGAGCGGGTCGACGAGCCGGACGGCCTGCCGGACCCGGAGGCGGCGGAGTACGAGCGCCTCGTCTCGCTCCTGGAGTCGTTCGGCGCCCAGATGCCGCCGGCGAGCCGGGAGCGGCTGGAGGAGGAGGTGCGCGGCCTGGAACCGGCGTGGCGGGCGTACCGGGACCGGCGGCCGGTCGTCACGGCCCGGGTCCGGCTCGACGGCGGGCTGGTCCTGGAGCGGGTGCGCGGGGACGTGCTGACCGAGCTGTAGGACGGGCTGCCGGGAGCGCGGGACGGGGCGGCGGCGGAAAGACCGGGGCGGGGCGGGGCACCATATCAGGACGGACCGTCCTTCCCGGTGAAGTTCGAGCACTCTCCACACTCGGGCGATTCCGTACGGTAGTCATGGGGTCAGGGAGGAAACACCTTGGTCTTCAGTCTGATCCGTCGCCGCGCGTCCGCCCCCGCCGGCGCCGCATGCCCCTACGCGGCCGCTTCCGCCGTCCCCGCCCCCGCCTCGGCTCCGGCCGCCGGGCGCGAGCCGGAGCGGGTGGACCGGCGGCAGGCGGAGGAGTTCGTCCGGCAGTTCCACGAGGAGACCCCGGGCTCCGGGGACGCGGACGCCCGGGTCCGCCGGGTGCGGGCCGAGATCGCCCGTACCGGGACCTACGAGCACACGCCCGAGGAGCTGGCCTTCGGCGCGAAGGTCGCCTGGCGCAACGCGGCGCGGTGCATCGGGCGCCTCTACTGGAGCAGCCTCGTCGTGCGGGACCTGCGCGGGGTGTCGTCCGCCGACGGGATCGCGGCCGCCTGCGCCGAGCACCTGCGGGCGGCGGGCAACGACGGGCGGATCCGCCCGGTCCTCACCGTCTTCGCCCCCGACCGGCCCGGCCGTCCGGCGCCCCGGATCGTCAACGACCAGCTGGTGCGCTACGCGGGCCACCGCACCGACGCGGGGCGCTGGGTGGGAGATCCGCGCGCGGCGGCGACCACGGCGCTCGCGCGCGAGCTGGGCTGGAAGCGGGAGGAGGAGCCGTTCCAGGTGCTGCCGCTGATGGTGCGGGAGCGGCCGGACGCCCGCCCGGAGTGGTACGAACTGCCCGACGGCGCCGTGCGGGAGGTGCCGCTGCGCCATCCCGAGCACGCCTGGTTCGCCGGACTCGGGCTGCGCTGGTACGCGGTGCCGGCGATCAGCGACATGGTGCTGGAGATCGGCGGGGTGCGGTATCCGGCGGCGCCGTTCAACGGCTGGTACATGGGGACGGAGATCGGCGCCCGGAACCTCGCCGACGCGGACCGGTACGACCTGCTGCCGCTGGTGGCGGAGAGGCTGGGCCTGGACCGGTCCTCGGAGCGGACGCTGTGGCGGGACCGGGCCCTGGTGGAGCTGAACGTGGCGGTGCTGCACTCCTTCCAGGAGGACGGCGTGACGATGGCCGACCACCACACCGAGTCGGAGCGCTTCCTGAAGCACATCGCGCGGGAGCGGCGGCACGGCCGGCCGACTCCGGCCGACTGGAGCTGGATCGTCCCTCCGCTCTCGGGCGCGGCCACCCCGGTCTTCCACCGCTACTACGATCCGGTCGACCCGGACCTCCGCCCGGCGTTCGTCCCCCGGCAGGCGTAGGACGGGACCGGTCGGACCGGACGGGGAGGGGCCCGCTCCCCGCCGGGTCGTCAGTACCTCCCGCCGCCGCCCGCGCGGTTGCCCCGCCCGCCCCGGCGCGGGCGGCGCGCCTGGCGGGGACCGGCGGAGTCGGTGGCGCCGCCGGCGGCCTCCGGCGAGGAGAACAGCACCGGCACTCCGGGGCCCGGAGCGGCGGGGGCGGTCCGGGCCGCGGTCCGCGGCTCGGGCACCCGCTCCGGTCCGCGGGTCTCGGCGGGGCTCGGGGCGCGGGCCACGACGCGGGCGTGGGTGATCAGCGGGGCGCAGGCCTCGCAGATCTCGGCGAGCGTCCAGACCTCGCCGACGGCGGGGTTGTGGATGAGGACGAGGAGGGTCCGGCCCGAGCAGAGCGCGCGGGCCTGGTGGTGGCGGCAGCCGGCTCCCCCGCAGGCGCACGAGGCGTGGGGCCGCGGGGTCGCCAGGCGGGCGTGCGCCCGCACGTGCTCGGCGGCGAAGGCGCGCAGGGCGCGCACGTCCTTGGAGCGGTCCGGCATGCGGCAGCCCGCGGTGGTGCAGCTGACCCGCGCCGAGTGGTCGTGGTGGCCGGTGAGGCGAATCGTCCAGGTCCTGCCTGGCACACGGGATCCGAGTGGCATGCTCAACGCGCACAAGTCCGTTCGGGAGAGGAGGCGTTCGATCTCTGTTTACCCCGAAGTCGGGGCCCCGACGCGTCCCCCGTCGGCGTGTCCGGACGGGGTCGACCGGAACGGCGTCCCGCCGCCCCGACGCCCCGTCACCACGGGCCGGCGAGCGCGACGGCGGCCGGAGCCCGCCGCTGCGGCTCCTCGCCGGCCGGGGCACCGCCGGGACCACCGCGACCGGGGACCGGGGCCGCCGGACCGGCCGCCCTGCGTGCTCGGCACGCCCCGGCGGGACTTCCCGGTCGCCACCCCGTGAGCGGGACCGGTACCGCCCCGGGAGCCGGCCGCGTGCCGCCTTCTCCTCCCGCTCCCGCTCAGAGGAAGGCGAGCAGGCCGGCGAGCGGAGCCGGTACGCGGGCGGGGTCCAGGCCCTCGGCGAGGACCCGGCCGTAGCGGATCTTCCGCCCCGAGGTCGTGCCGAGGAAGCGGCGCAGCCGCGGCAGCGGGCCGCGGTCGCGCTGGGCGGGCTGGTTCAGGAAGGTGCGCAGGGCGCGCCCCTCGCCCTCGGCCTCGACCAGCTCCCCCACCCGGTCGATCCCGAGGGCGCGGATCAGCTCGTCCTCCAGGTCGGCGACGCAGACGAAGAAGGCGTCCGGGTCGGCCCCCGCCGCGGCCAGGCCGCGCGCGTAGTGGACGCGCTCGGCGTCGTCGCAGAGGCCGGTGAGGCGCAGGCCCAGACCGGACGGGCCGAGGAGGCGGGCGTACCGGGCGGCGTTGGTCGCGCCGTCCATGGAGAGCACGCAGACGCCCTCGGCGGCGAGGTCCCGCCCGGCGCGGCCGGCCAGCGCCTCCACGGCCGCCACGTCGCTGCGCCCTTCGAGCAGCACGGCGGTGCGCGGGTGCAGGCGCGCGGCGAGCTCCCGCGCGGTGTCGCCGGGTCCGCCGGCCGCCCAGGCGGCGACCTCGGCCCGGAAGGCGTCCATGTCGGTCATGCCAGGAGTCTGTGCGCCGGACGGCCCGGACGGTACCGGTTTTCCGGGCCCCCTCCCGCCGGTCGGGCGGGAAGGGGCCCGGAGCACCGAGGGGGTCAGTAGCGCAGGGCGGTGGCGACCGAGGCGGTCACGGAGCCGGAGAGCTTGTGGGTGCTGCGGGCGGTGCCGTCGCCGGACCCGTTCGCGGGGACGTCCGAGACGGTGACGACGACCGTGTCGACCAGCTTCCCGTCGCCGTCCTTGAACTCGACCTGCACGGCGAAGGACCGGGTCTTGTCGTCGGTGTTGTCGACGGTGACCGGGACGGTGGTGCGCCCGTCGGCGTCGGTGGCGGTGTCGCCGAGCTCCACCTCGTCCTTGGCGTCGACGCCGTCCTTGACCTCGGCCATCTGCTGCTCGGCCTTCTCGGCGGCCTGGGAGGCCGCGTCCGCGACGCCCTCGGCGGCGGAGGCGACCGCCGAGGCGGCCTCGCTGACGCCCCCCGAGACGGGGTTGTCGCCGTCGTCGGAACAGCCCGCCGTGCCCATCAGGACGGCTCCCGCGAGCAGGCCGCCGGCGGCGCCGCGTACCCAGCGTCCGGTCATGTCGTGGTCTCCCTGGTTCGGACGTGATCGTCCGGACCAGTCAACGGCAGGGCCCGGCGGCCCGCATCCCGGGCGCCGCCGGTCAGCGGGGGCCGAGGGCGATGACGGCGATGTCGTCGGCGAGGTGGTGGGTCCAGTCGCCGACGTCGTCGGCGAGGTGGCGCACGAGCGCGTCGGGGGTGCGCCGGTCCGCCACGGCCAGCCGCTCGGCCAGCGGGTAGAACTCGCCGGTGGAGTTCCGGGCCTCGCTGAGGCCGTCGGTGTGGGTGAGCAGGGTGGCGTCCGGGGCGAGGGCGAGCCGGTGGGGCCGTACGGCTCCGGCCGCGTCGAGCGCCCCGAAGCCGAGCGGCAGCTCGGCGGGCACGTGCAGCTCGCGGGCCCGCTCCGGGCCGACCTCCAGCGGGGCGAGGTGGCCGCAGTTCACCGCCCTCAGCTCCTGCGAGGCGCCCGCGTGCTGGAGGAGGAGGGCGGTGGCGAAGAGCTCCCCGTCGCCGCGGGCGGCGGCGACCCGCCTCACCTGCCGGTCCAGGCAGGCCGCGAGCTCGCCCAGCTCCGCGGTCTCGTGGGCCTGGCTGCGGAAGCAGCCCAGGAGGTCGGTGACGGTCTGGACGGCCTGGAGGCCCTTGCCCCGCACGTCGCCGATGAGGATGCGGGTGCCGTAGGGGGTGTCGAGGGCCTCCAGGAAGTCGCCGCCGATCCCGGTGCCCGCGGTCGCCGGGCGGTACAGGCCGGCGAGACGGAGGCCGCCCAGGCGGTCGGGGATGGGGTGGAGCACGGCGCACTGGAGGGCGGCGGCGGTCTCCCGGGTCCGGGAGAGCCGCTCGGTCTGCTCGCGGCGCGACCAGGCGACCGCGCCGGCGGCGGCGCCGACGGCGAGGGCGACGATCACGCTCATGGGCTGGCTGGTCTCGGCGTCGACCATCACGTACTGGAGGACGGAGGCGCCGGCGACGGCGACGGCGACGACGGGCCGGCCGAGGGCGAGCGCGGCGACCGCGACGACGACGGTGCCGATCCACAGCAGCTCGCGGGCCTCGGCGGGCAGCGGCACGGGGCCCAGGGCGGAGGTGTAGGGCAGGGCCTGCGCGGCGGCGGTGCCGACGAGGATCGCGGACGGCAGGAGGGCGGCGTGCGCCCCGAGGTGCGGACGGGGCACGGCGGCGAGGTAGCGGGCCATCTGCGGGGCGGTGGCCAGCATCGTGCCGAAGCCGACGAGGGCGACGACGGCGAAGCCGCCGGCCAGCGCGTGTCCGGCGTGGTCCACCAGGGCGTGCAGCAGGGCGAGGCCCAGCGCGGCCAGCGGCAGCCCGAGGGAGGCCCCGGCCAGCGGGGAGACGGGGCGGTACCGGATCAGCAGGCAGGCCGCCGCGCCGCCGACGCCGAAGGCGGACAGCATCAGGGCCGCGGTGCCGGTGGAGAGGCCGACGGCGGAGACGAGCGGCGGCACGGTCATCGTGAGGACGACCTGGGTGAAGCCGAGGACGAGACCCGCGACCAGCGCACCGGTCCACACGGTGGGCGGGACCGGCTTCGGGCGGCTGCGCGGGGTGCGCCGCAGGGCGCGGGCCCGGGCGGCGGCGCAGCTGAGCACGGCGGCGGTGAGCAGGGCGCCGACGCGGAGGTCCTGCCAGCCCCAGAGCGGGGCGAGCTGGAGGGCCGCGGCCAGCGTGACGGCGCACAGCACCTGGCCGACCGTGCGCGGGCGGTCGGGCAGCGGCTCCGCGGCGACCGGCGTCGTCTCCGGGAGGAGGCGCCGGACGGAGAGCAGCGCGGCGCCGGCCGCGGCGGCCATGAGGGCGGCGGTGACGCGCCAGCCGGTGAGGGCGGCCGCGTGAGGGGCGAGGTTGACCGCGAGGACGAATCCCACGGACATGGCGGCGAGCCAGCCGCCCATGATCCGGCGGATCCGGCCGGGCATGGAGACGGTCGTCATGAAGGCGAGGCAGGAGACGAAGACGGCGGCGAGGGCCGCGGAGACGAGGATCCGGCCGAGGACGTAGGTGGCGGGGCCGAAGGAGAGGGTGAGGGCGAGGGAGCCCAGGCCGAGCGCGGCGAGCGAGGCGGTGAGCGTGGCCCGCCGGCCCTTGAGGTCGCCGGCCCGCCCGGTCGCCGCGAGGACGCCGATGGCGAGGCAGACGCCGGCGACCTGGGCGACGGCGTTGTCCTCCGCCGAGACGCCCAGGTCGGTGTGGACGAGGGGCGCGACGGCCGCGTTCATGGCGGGTGCGACGACGTACAGTGCGGCGACCAGGGCCAGGAGCAGCCCGATCACCCGGGGGGAGACGGCGGTGCCGCTCCCCGGCGCCGGTGCGGCACCCGCCCCGTACGGCGTGGTGGTGCCGGTCATCGACAGGACCTCCTCGTGGTTCCCCCGTGGATTTCCCCACGTCCAGGGTCACAAGGAGCAGGTAAGCCCCTATAGGGGCAAAAGGCCCTTAAGTCACATCAATGACCTCCGGTGTCGCCGTGCTCACGACCGGACCGACGACGGTCAGGGGTATCCGGACGTTCTCGCAGAAGCGGCGGACGCGGGAGAGCACGCTCAGCGAGGCGGGGGTGGGGTCGGCGGTGGAGAGCTGGACCCGGACGAGCCGGGGCCGGTGGGCGAGGGCCAGGGCCTGGGCCTCCAGATCGGCGGCGGATCGGCTGGTGAGAGCGAGGTCGCCCGGGAGCGACAGGTGCAGGACGCCCTCCTCGAAGGCGTGGCCGATGAGCATGGCCGCCTCCTTCCGTCGTACGCCGTCCCACCGCCCGGAGGCGGTGGGACGGACGGTTTCCGTCAAGGCGTTGTGCCGGGCACGCTGGCACCAGGCTGGCAGACGCGGACCGTGTCCGCACCCCCACGGCCCGCAGCCCCCGTACGCCGCGGAAGGGGCGAACCCGCTGGTCGGGGCGGGCGCGCCGGGTCAGCGGGACAGGGTGGCCTCCGGGCCGGTCCGCCCCGCCGGCTCGTCGTCGAGGAAGCCGCCCGACTGGTGCTGCCACAGCTTGGCGTAGGCGCCTCCCGCGGCGAGCAGCCCGTGGTGGTCCCCCTGCTCGACGATCCGCCCCCGGTCGAGGACGACGAGCCGGTCCATGCCGGCGACGGTGGAGAGCCGGTGGGCCACGACGAGCGCCGTCCTGCCCTCCATCAGCCGCCACAGCGCGTCCTGGACGAGGAGTTCGCTCTCGGAGTCGAGCGCGCTGGTCGCCTCGTCGAGGAGGAGGATCGGCGCGTCGCGCAGGATCGCCCGGGCGAGGGCGACCCGCTGCCGCTGTCCGCCGGAGAGCTTCACCCCCCGCTCGCCGACCAGGGTGTCGAAACCGTCGGGCAGCGCGTCGGCGAACTCCGTGACGTGGGCGGCCTCGGCGGCCCGGCGGATCTCGGCCTCGGTGGCCCCGGGCCGGGCGAAGGCGATGTTCTCCCGGAGCGTGCGGTGGAACATCGCCGGATCCTGCGGTACGGAGGCGATGAGGCCGCGCAGGTCGGACTGGCGCATCCGGCTGATGTCCTGACCGCCGATCAGGATCCGTCCGCCGTCGACGTCGGTCATCCGCAGCAGCAGCCGGGTGAGGCTGGTCTTGCCGCCGCCGGAGCGTCCGACGAAACCGACCTTGGTGCCGCCGGGCACGTCCAGGTCGAGCCCCTCGAAGAGGGGCTTCGCGCCCCGGTGGGCGAAGTGCACCCCCTCGAAGCGGACGTGGCCGGACGGTCCGGCTAGCGGCTCGGGGTCCGGCGGGTCCACGACGGTCGGCGGGTCGAGGAGGAGCTCGGTGAACTGGGCGGCCTCCGTCATGGAGCTCTCCAGGCGCCGGTAGATCTGGTTGAACTCGAACATGATCCGGGTGGCGTTGGCGTAGTACGTGAAGACCACGATGATCGCCTCCACGCCCCGCTCCCCCGCGCCGAGCATCAGGGCGAGCAGCAGCCCGAGCACGTTGGTGAGGACGGAGAGCGGCGCGACGAGGGTGTCGATGCGGAGGTTGCCGTAGTCCCAGGAGCGCAGGGTGATCCGGCGCGACTCGGCGACCCGGGCGCGGTGTTCGGCCGCCTCGCGCTCGCCGGCGGCGAAGGAGCGGACGCTGTCCATGTTGGTGAGCACGTCGGCGACGTGCCCCGACACGCGGGCGATGGCCCGCTCGCGCTCGGCGACGATCCGCTGGCGGCGGCGGACCAGCGGGAAGACGCAGGAGCCGGTGAGGGCGATCATCACGAGGAGGCCGACGACGAGCAGCGGGTCGTACTGCCAGAGGACGACCGAGGCGAACAGCAGCGGGACGAGACTGCCCATGACCTGGAAGGTCAGGGTGTCGACGAAGTCCTCGAAGCGGGAGGCGAAGCTGATGACCCGCTTGGTGAGGGAGCCGGCGAAGTTGTCGTGGAAGAACGCCGCGTCCTTGGCGAGGAGTTCGTCCATGCCGACGACGTAGAGGTGCTCGATGCCGCGGGCGTCGAGCCGGTTGAGGCAGTGGAAGCCGACCCGCCACAGCGCCTCGCCGAGCAGCAGGACGGCGGCGAAGACGAGGGCGTAGGGCAGGACCGAGGCGAGGGTGGTGGGGCCGCCGTCGGCGACCCGGCCGACGAGCTTGGCGACCACCAGGGGGGCGAGGTAGTGGATTCCGATGTTTCCGAGCGCGGGCAGCAGCAGCGCGGGCACGGCCACCCGCCGGAGCCGCACCAGCTCTCCTCCGTAGTGGCGGAGCGCGAGGCGGACCGAGCCCCTGCCCGGACCGCCGCCGCGTTGTTCAGACGTTCCCATCACGACCTTCCGTCGTCGAGTCGACACGTGGAGTGACGGAGTGTGGCGGAGGCGGGCGTGGACGGTCCACGGGTTTTCCGGGCGGGCGGGGAGGCGGGGCGGTACGGCGCGGGCACGCGGCCCGGGGAGGGGCGGGCAGTGCGGCGGGGGCACGCAGGGCGGGCGGGGAGGCGGGGCGGTACGGCGCGGGGAGGGGGCGGCGGTGCGGTTCAGCCGCGCAGGGTGGCGGTGAACGCGACGACGTCGCGGGCGACCCGGTCCGGGTCCTCCCAGTACACGACGTGGCCCGCGCCCTCGTGGACGAGGAGCCGGGAGTCGGGGATCGCGTCGAGGATCAGCTGCTGGTCCGAACGGGTGAGGAGCGGATCCCGGTCGCCCCAGACCACGAGGGTGGGCACGAGGATCCCGGTGAGGGTGGCCGCGAGGTCGGTCTCCAGGAGTCCGCGCAGGGTCTCGCGCCAGACCCGGGCCGGAGCCTTCAGCCCTTCGTCGACGACGGTCTCCAGGAAGCCCGGCGCCACCTTCCCCACCACGAGCCCGCGGCTGAAGCCGGCGGCGAACGCCCGGTCCACGGGGTCCTCCAGCGCCCGCACCGCCTCCCAGACGCCGGTGACGCCGGGCTTGTCGGCGAGCAGCGCGGGAACCCCGAGGAGGACGAGCCCGGCGACCCGGTCGGGCCGCCGGCCGGCGACGATCCGGGCCTGGACGCCGCCGCTCGAACCGCCGACGAGGACGGCCCGCTCGATGCCGAGGTGGTCGAGGAAGGCGACGAGGTCGTCGGCGAAGTCCTCGGGGAGGTAACCCTCCTCCGGTTTGCCGGCGTCGCCGTGGCCGCGCTGGGTCGGCGCGTAGGCGTGCACCGCGGACGGCAGGGCCCGCAGCACCGGCTCGAAGGTCCACCACGAGTCGGCGTAGCCGTGGACGAGGACGAGGGGCGGCCCGCTCCCCGGCCGGCCGGCCTCCGCGTACGGCAGCGCGGGGCGACCGTCCCCGAGGACGGCGCGGTGGACGGCGACGGCGGCCATCGGCACCCTCCTCGTCGCCCCCCTTTTCCCGAAACGCGGACTTTCCCAGCGTAGGGACGTGATTCCGGCGGCTCAACAGGAACGCCGCGGCGGGCGGGCGCTCGGCCGTTCCGGGGAATTCCGCACGGTCCGGCCCTGCGTGTTCGCATGGCTGCGGGGACCCCGGTGCGCGACCATACGGACGCGCCGTCGTGAGCATCCCGGCCGGCGGCGGGAAAGTGCACGCACACAGGAAGAAGGCCGTACGTGACCGGCAGTGAGAGCGAGAACCCGGCGATTTCCGCCCCCAGTCCCCAGGACACCCGGCCCCGGACCAATCGGGACTGGTGGCCGAACCAGCTGGACCTCTCCGTACTCCATCGGAACGACCCGCAGGCCGACCCCCTCGACCAGGACTTCGACTACGCGAAGGAGTTCGCCGGCCTCGACGTCGAGGAACTGAAGCGGGACGTCATCGCCCTGATGACGGATTCGCAGGAATGGTGGCCGGCGGACTACGGCCATTACGGGCCGCTTTTCATCCGGATGAGCTGGCACGCGGCGGGCACGTACCGCATCGCCGACGGCAGGGGCGGCGGCGGAAGCGGCGCCCAGCGATTCGCGCCGCTGAACAGCTGGCCCGACAACGCGAGTCTGGACAAGGCCCGCCGGCTTCTCTGGCCGGTCAAACAGAAGTACGGCCAGAAGATCTCCTGGGCCGATCTTCTGGTTTTCGCCGGCAACTGCGCGATGGAATCCATGGGATTCAAGACCTTCGGATTCGGATTCGGCCGGGAGGACATCTGGGAGCCGGAGGAGATCTACTGGGGCCCCGAGGACACCTGGCTGGGCGACGAGCGCTACAGCGGCGACCGGGAGCTCGGCGGACCGCTCGGCGCCGTCCAGATGGGCCTCATCTACGTCAACCCCGAGGGCCCCAACGGCAACCCGGACCCCATGGCCGCCGCCCGCGACATCCGCGAGACCTTCGCCCGGATGGCGATGAACGACGAGGAGACCGTCGCCCTCATCGTCGGCGGCCACACCTTCGGCAAGTGCCACGGGGCCGTGAACCCCGAGTACATCGGCCCGGAGCCGGAGGCCGCGCCGATCGAGCAGCTGGGCCTCGGCTGGAAGAACGCGTCCGGCACCGGCGCCGGCGCCGACTCCCTCACCAGCGGCCTGGAGGGAGCCTGGACCAACAACCCGACCACCTGGGACAACGGCTTCCTCGACAACCTCTTCCGGTACGAGTGGGAGCTGACCACCAGCCCCGCCGGCGCCCAGCAGTGGAAGCCCACCGACCCGGCTGCCCAGGGCACCGTGCCCGACGCGCACGACCCGTCGAAGCGGCACGCCCCGATGATGCTGACGACGGACCTGGCGCTGCGCACGGACCCGGTCTACGCCCCGATCGCCCGCCGCTACCACGAGGACCCGGAGCTGCTGGCGGAGGCGTACGCCAAGGCCTGGTACAAGCTGCTCCACCGCGACATGGGGCCGCTGTCGCGCTACCTCGGCCCGTGGGTCCCGGAGCCGCAGCCGTGGCAGGACCCGGTGCCGCCGGTCGACCACGACCTGGTCGCGGACGAGGACATCGCCGCCCTCAAGGAGCGGATCCTCTCCTCGGGGCTGACGGTGCCCCAGCTGGTCACCACCGCGTGGGCGTCGGCGGCGAGCTTCCGCGGCACCGACAAGCGCGGCGGTGCCAACGGGGCGCGGATCCGCCTCGCCCCCCAGAAGGACTGGGCCGTCAACGACCTGCCCGAGGTCGCCGAGACGCTCCGCACCCTGGAGGACATCCGGGAGGAGTTCGCGGCCGGACGGAGCGACGGCACCCGCATCTCGCTGGCCGACCTGATCGTGCTGGGCGGCTGCGCGGCGGTCGAGCGGGCCGCGAAGGACGCCGGCCACCCGGTGACGGTGCCGTTCGCCCCCGGGCGGACGGACGCCACGCAGGAGCAGACGGACGTGGAGTCGTTCGCGGTCCTGGAGCCGCGCGCCGACGGCTTCCGCAACTACCTGCGGCCGGGCGAGAAGCTCTCCCCGGAGACGCTGCTGCTCGACCGGGCCAGCATGCTCACGCTGACGGCGCCGGAGACGACGGCGCTGATCGGCGGGATGCGCGCGCTCGACACCGGCCACGGCGGGGCGCGCCACGGCGTCCTCACCGACCGCCCGGGCAGCCTCACCACCGACTTCTTCGTCAACCTGCTCGACATGGGGACGGAGTGGAAGGTCTCGGCGTCGGACGAGAACGTCTACGAGGGCCGGGACCGGTCCACGGGAGAGCTGAAGTGGACGGGCACCGCCGTCGACCTGGTCTTCGGCTCCCACTCCCAGCTGCGCGCCCTGGCCGAGGTGTACGCCGCGAAGGACGCGGGCGCGAAGTTCGTCCGTGACTTCGTCGCCGCCTGGTCGAAGGTGATGAAGCTGGACCGCTTCGACCTGCGCTGACCCGCGGGCCGGAGAGCGGGGAGAACCGGGTACGGGCCGGCGCCCGGACGGTCGTGCTGCGACCGTCCGGGCGCCGGAGTCGTCCGTGCTGTTCGGGGTTTCCTGCCGCGGCTCGCCTGCCGCGGCTCAGGCGTCAGGTCGAGATCTCCGGGAGGAGTCCGGTCACCGGCGCCGCCTGGTCGGTGAGCTGGTGGAGCTGGTGGAGTTCGTTGACCCGGCTGAGTCCGCCGAGCTGCTCGCCGATGCCGGGGTACGCCGCCCGGGCCTCCTCCGTCATGCCGGTGGTGGCGAGGGAGTCCAGCTCGGCGATCGGGCTGATCGGCGGGCCGAGCGGGCCCGCGGGGGCGGCGACGGCCTGCGTGGCGGCGCCACCCAGGCAGGAGAACGCCGCGGCGACGGCGAGGACCGAGGAGATGCGTCGAGGTGAGGTCACACCCTCACAACGGAACGTTCCGCCGGGGGACACGCGACGGGACCCGGCGTCCTCCGAACGGGCCACCGGTCCGGCCTCCGGCCGGACCGCCGCACCCCCTCCATGGGCCCGGAGACGCGCTGTAGGCTGGGCGTTCGAATCGTGGCCGACCCGTGTGCGGAGGGCAGTTGACCGAGCTCGTCCGCGGCACACCCGGACTCGTGCGCGCGGTCAACGACCGCGCCGCCCTCCACCTGCTGCTCCGTCAGGGCCCCCTCACCCGACCCGAGATCAGCCGTCTCACCGGCCTCTCCAAGCCCACCGCCTCCCAGGTCCTCGCCCGCCTGGAGGACGCGGGCCTGGTCGTCGGCAACGGCCTGCGCACCGGGCTCCCCGGGCGCGTCCCGGAGACGTACCGGCTCAATCCGGCGGCCGCCTACGCGGTGGCCGTCGACGTGACGCCGGAGTGGATCGCGGTGCGGGCCGCGGACGTCAGCGGCACCGTGCTCGGCGAGGCGGAGGCGGCCGCGCCGGCCGGGCCCGGCCGGGACGCCCTGCTCGTGGCGCTGCGCGCCGCCCTCGGCCGGGTTCCGACGCCGGAGCCGCCGAAGCGGGTGGTGGTCGGCGTCCAGGGCGCGGTGGACCCGACGACCGGCCGGCTCGGGTACGCGAGCGAGGAGGACATGGCGGCCTGGCTCTTCCCCGACGTGGAGCGCGTGCTCGGCGAGGAGCTCGGGCTCCCGGTCCGGATCGAGAACGACGTCAACCTCGCGGCGGTCGCCGAGCGGGCGCACGCGGCGGCCGACTGCCCGGACTTCGTCCTGCTCTGGGCGGACGAGGGCCTGGGCGCGGCCCTCGTCCTCGACGGACGCCTGCACCGGGGCCACTTCGGCGGTGCGGGCGAGGTCGGCTACCTGCCCCTGCCCGGAGCCGCCACCGCCCGCGAGGCCGGCGACCGCTACGGACGCCACGGGTACCAGGAGCTGGCGGGCGGGGACGCCGTGCGCGACCTGTTGCGCGCCCACGGCGTCCCGGGTGCCGACTTCGCGGAGACGGTCGCGGAGGCGGTCCGCCGGGCGGGGTGGACGGCGGGGACGGGACGGGCTGCGGGGACGGGGTCGGGGCCGCTGCCGGAGGCCGGGGCGGAGGCCGAGGCGGGGTCGGGTCCGGAGGCCGGGGCGGGATCCGAGGCGGAGGCCGCCCGGGCCGGGCTGGGGCGGGTGGCGGCGCGGCTCGCCGCCGGTCTCGCGTCCATCGTGACCGTGGTCGACCCGGGGCTCGTCGTCCTCGCCGGCCGGCTCTGCGCGGCGGGCGGCGAGCCGCTGCGCGCGCTGGTCGAGCGCGAGCTGCGGATCCTCGCCCACTCGCGGGCCCGGATCCGCCTCTCGGCGGTGACCGGGAACCCGGTGCTCACCGGTGCGCTCGACCTCGCGCTGACGGCGGCCCGCGAAGAGGTCTTCGGCGGGCCGCCCCCGGTGGGCCGGGTCCTGCTCTGAGCCCCGCGGCCCGCACCCTCGACGCACGCGGTCCCGGGGCGCGGGGTTCGGGCGCACGGGGTCCCGGCGCATGCGGTCCCGGCGCATGCGGTCTCAGCGGCCCCGGGAGAACCAGCCCTTGCGGTCGGTCCGGTCCGGTCCGGTCCCGCGGCCTGCCACGGGTTGGCGGGGGTGCCGTCGCCGAAGAGGGGGCCGGTCCGCGGCTGGACCCGCTTGAGGTGGGCCCGCCACGGGCCGTCGGCCATCTCGAACTGCACGATCAGGGGCCCCTCGGTGAGCGGGACGGTCTCGCGCCGCTTGCCGATCTCGTTGACCACGTTGTCGTCGTCGGGGAGCGCGGCGTGGTCGTCGTGCCCGGCCAGTTCGAAGACGTTGACGATGAGGTTGTCGTCGCCCTTGTAGTGGATCGCCATGTCGGCGACGCCGCCGGTGTGCAGGAGCACGTCCGGGCCCCGGAACTCCCCCTCCTGCTCGGTCAGCCGCCGCGCCGAGGCGAGCGGCGAGACCTCCACCCGCCACGGCCCCTCGGCCTCCAGGCGGAGCCGCAGGGTGCCGTGGGAGGGGACGGTGGCCAGGACCCGGCCGACGTAGTGGTCCTCGGTGCTGTTGACCAGGTTGTCGCCCTCCTTGTTGCGCCGGGTGAGGACCGTCAGTCCGGTGTACCCCGCGTCCGGGACCTCCAGCTGGACGACGACGGGCCCGGGCGGCAGCCCGTCCACGGTGATCACGTCGTTGTCGCGCCCGGTCTGGACGTACGGCGCGAACACCGGCCCGTACGTCCAGGCCTCGTCCTGCCCGGACGCGGCGGGCGCGGGGGGCGCAGCCGGTACGGGCTGCGCGGGCGCGGGCACGGGAGTCCCGTACGGAGCGGTGACGGGGGTCCCGTACGAGGCGGGCGCCCCGTACGGGGCGGGGGCGGAAGTCCCGTACGGGGCGGTGACGGCCGGCGGGTACTGCTGGGGCACGGGGGCGGCGGGCGTCGCCCCGGGCGGCCCGTACGCGGCGGGCGGGGGGCCGAAGCCGGGGGCGGGCGCGGGCGGCGGCGCGAAGGCGGGCGCCGGGGCACCACCCGCCCGGGGCGCGGCGAAGGCCGGCGGCGGGGTCGCGGCGAAGGGCTGCGGCGGGGTCGGCTCCGCTCCGGCGACGTGGACGCCGTGATCGGTGGCCAGGCCCTCCAGTCCGTTGGCCCAGCCCTGCCCCACGGCCCGGAACTTCCAGCCGCCGGCCCGCCGGTAGAGCTCCGCGAGGACCATCGCGGTCTCCCCCGCCGCGTCCGTCACCTCGTAGTGGGCGACCGGGGTGCCGTCGGGGGCGCAGGCCTCGACGGCGAGCCCGGGGACGTCCCTCAGGGCGCCCCGGTCCGTGGAGCCGACGACCAGGACGCGGGCCACGTCCGGTTCGAGCGCCGGCAGCCCGACCTCCAGCCATTCGGTGCCGTCCTCGGCCCGGCCGTGCAGCACGGCGCCGTTCGGGTGCGCGGACTGCCCGTGGAAGACCACGTCGGCGTCGCCCCGCACGAGCCCGTCCTCGGTGAGCAGCAGCGCCATCACGTCCGTCCCCCGTCCGCGCACGGCGATCCGCAACGGCACCGAGGGCACGAAGCCGTTGCCCCCCTTGTTCAGCGTCGTCATCCGCTCCGACCCTTCCCCTCGTGTCCCCACCCGGTCGTTCGTCGATCAAGGAAGATCCTCCGTGACGGCCGCGCCGACGACAAGGGCCACGGATGGCGACCGTGCCGCGGTGCGCGCCGCGTACGCGTATGCGTACGCGTCAGACCACCCGGGGATGGGTATGACCTGGATGCGCGTTTTCTTCCTTTTCTGTCTGCATGAGGACTTCTCCACGGGAGCGGTGACCGCGGCCGATCGGCCGAGGAGGTGGCGACGGTGGTGCAGGGGACGATCCGGGTCGACGCGCCGGTGCGCCGGGTGTACGACCAGTGGACGCAGTTCGAGGAGTTCCCCCGGTTCATGCACGGCGTCGCGGCGGTGGAGCAGCGCGACGACCGGCACCTGCACTGGCGGACCGGGATCGCCGGGTTCCGGCGGGAGTTCGACGCCGAGATCGTCGACCAGGTGCCGGACGAACGGATCGCCTGGCGGAGCGTGGGCGACGGGGTGCGGCAGCGGGGCGTGGTCACGTTCACGCCGCTCGACGCCACGCACACGCGCGTGCGCGTGGTGCTGGAGCTGGAGCCGGAGGGCCTGGCGGAGCGGGCCGCCTCGGCGCTGGGCGTGGTGCGGAGCCGGGTCTCCGGCGACCTCAGGAGGTTCAAGGACTTCGTGGAGGACCGTCACGCGGCGACCGGCGCCTGGCGCGGCCGGCTCCGGCCCGCAGGTGCGGGGGCGCCGGCCGGGGCGGCACCGGGGCCCGCACCGCCCCCTCCGCCCGGACCGCCGCCCAGTTAGTTTGATTTTCAACCATCCTTCGGGGGATGATGTGCTCACGGCCACGCGGTACGCGCGGGGCGACCGTGAAGGAGCGGACAGTGAGCGACGCCGTGGCGGCACCGGCAGGGCAGCGGATCTTCCTCGACAAGCAGACCCCCGAGGCGTACAAGGCGCTCGTCCGCACGGCCCAGGCGGTCCGGACCGCCGCCGACGAGGCCGGACTCGACCGGATCCTCGTCGAGCTGGTGAACCTCCGCGTCTCCCAGCTCAACGGCTGTGCCTACTGCCTCGACGTGCACACGCGCGCCGCGCTCGCCGCCGGTGAGACCCCCCGCCGGCTCGGCGTCCTCGCCGCCTGGCGGGACACCGAGGTCTTCACCCCGCGCGAACGGGCGGCGCTCGCCCTCGCCGAGGCCACCACCCACCCCTCCGACGCCGAGGCGCAGGACCGGGCCTACGCCGAGGGGCGCCGGGTCCTCGACGACGCCGCGCTCTCCGCCGTCGTCTGGGCCGCGATCACCATCAACGCCTTCAACCGGGTGTCGATCCTCAGCAAGCACCCCGTGCGGAAGGACTGACCGGCCCCGGGCCCTGACGGGAACCCGCCCCGGACAGGGGACGGGCCCGGGACACCGGCGCCCGGGCGAGGGCCGGTACGGGGGCCGTGGCCGGGCCCGGAAGCCGGACACGGGAACGGGGCCGGGCTCGAACGCGCGCGCAGCCCGGCAGGTAGGGTCTCCGGGTCTCCCCGCCCGCCGGGCTCCCGCCCGCCCTCGTACGACAGGTCCCCTCCGTGTCCTCCGCCCTCGCCCCCGCGCCCGCGCCCGTGCCCGCCCCTACCCCGGCCGTCTCCCGGCTCCGCCCCCGGAAGCCGGACTGGTGGGGCGATCCACGGGTGTGGCGGACCGAGGTCCTCGCGGGGCTCGTCGTCGCCCTGGCGCTGATCCCCGAGGCCATCGCCTTCTCGGTGATCGCCGGGGTGGATCCGGCACGGGGCCTCTTCGCCTCCTTCACGATGGCCGTCACCACGGCGATCGTCGGCGGACGCAGGGCGATGATCTCGGCCGCCACCGGGGCCGTGGCCCTCGTCATCGCGCCGGTCAACCGGGAGCACGGCGTCGAGTTCCTCGTCGCCACCGTGATCCTCGCCGGTGTCTTCCAGATGGTGCTGGGCGGCCTGGGGGTGGCGAAGCTGATGCGGTTCGTGCCGCGCCCGGTCCTGGTCGGCTCCGTGAACTCGCTCGCCGCCCTCGTCTTCCTCGCCCAGCTGCCCGAGACCCGGAACGTGCCGGTGGCCGTGTACGGGCTGATCGCGGCCGGGATCGTCCTGCTCGTGCTCTTCCCCAAGGTGACGACCCTGGTGCCCGCGCCGCTGGTCACCATCGCCGTCCTGACGCTGGTCACGGTGGCCGCCGGGATCGCGGTGCCGACCGTCGGCGACCGGGGCGCGCTGCCGTCGGCGCTGCCCGTCCCGGGCCTGCCCGACGTGCCGTTCACGCTCGGCACGCTGGCCACGATCGCTCCGTACGCCCTCGCCGTCGCCCTCGTCGGCCTGGTGGAGTCGCTTCTCACGGCGAAGCTTGTCGACGACCTCACCGACACCCCGTCCGGCAAGACCCGGGAATCGGTCGGGCAGGGCGTCGCGAACGTCGTCACCGGACTGTTCGGCGGCATGGGCGGCTGCGCCGTGATCGGCCAGACGATGATGAACGTGAAGGTGGCGGGCGCCAGGACCCGCCTCTCCACCTTCCTCGCCGGGGCCTTCCTGATGGCGCTGTGCGTGGTCCTCGGGCCGGTGGTCTCGGTGATCCCGATGGCCGCGCTGGTGGCGGTGATGGTCATCGTGTCCGTCGCCGCCTTCGACTGGGAGTCCGTCGCCCCGCGCACCCTGCGGCGGACGCCCGTCGGGGAGACCGTCGTCATGCTGGTCACGCTGGGCTGCGTCCTCGTCTCCCACAACCTCGCCCTCGGCGTCGTCGTCGGCTCGGTCACCGCCTGCGTCGTCTTCGCCCGGCGGATGGCCCGGCGCACCACCGTCACCTCGGTCACCGGGCCGGACGGGGCGAGCGTCGTCCACCGGGTCTCCGGCGAGCTCTTCTTCGCCTCCGCGGAGACCTTCGCCGACCGCTTCGACCACGCCGGCGACCCGGCCCGGGTGGTGATCGACCTGTCCGCCGCGCGCGTGTCGGACGCGTCCGCCATCGCCGCCCTGGACGCCGTCGAGGCGGCGTACGCCCGCCACGGCAAGACCGTCGAACTCACCGGCCTCACCCCCGCCGACGCCGCGCTCCGCACCCGCCTCCGGGGCGCCACCGCCACCGGCGACTAGGGCCGCGGGGGAACCCTCCGCCGGTGGCCCGGACCGTGACCGGGGAGGCAGAAGCGGGGGTCGTCCGGGCGGCCCCGCCGCCACGATCCGGGCATGACCACGTGGTTCCCGATGGTCGGCCTGCCGGGCGCCGGCACGACCGCGAGGGCCCGGCGGCTCGCCGCGGAACACGGCGCCCCGCGCCGGACCCCCGACGAGTGGACGATCCCCCTGTTCGGGGAGGCCGGGGCGGACGGGAGGCGCGACGTGCTGGAGGGGCGCATGCTTCCGGCTCGCCCCGGAGGCGGTCCGGCTCGGCACCGGCGTCGTCCTCGACCACGGCTGCCGGTCACGGGCCGGAGGGGCACGCGACCGCCGGACCGCCGGCCGGCTGGGCGGACCGGCGGGAGCGGGTCGCCCCTCGGTGGCCGTCGTTCGCGTGACCGCCGGCCGGACGCCGCCGCTGTCCGCGAGGCGGGGCCGCGTCCGCGCCCCGCGCCCGTGGCGGTCCGTCGCGGACCCGCGGGGCCGGCCACGGCCGTCTCCGCGCCGGCCGGGCTCAGTTCACCGGCATGCCGATGCCCGGCAGCCACAGCCGGCCGCGGTCGTTGACCGTCAGCTCCCAGGCCACCAGCTCGTCCGGGCACACCGAACCCCGGCCCCGGACGTCGGCCACCAGCAGCCGGGCCGCCGAACCCGCCGCCGCGGGGTCCTCGTCCGCGAACACCGCCCGCCACCATCCGCGCTCCCGCACCTGCCAGCCGCGCTCCCGCATGGCCTCCTCCACACCGGGCTCCTCGGGCGTGGTCCGGTGGTCCACCATCAGCGACAGCTCCCCCCGGTCCTGGCTGTACCCCACCAGCAGGCGCCGCGGCCAGTCCCGCGCGCATCCCACGACGAAGGACGCCCAGTCGCCCGGGATCTGCACCGGCAACTGCTCCATCCACGAGTCCAGGAGCAGTCCGAGCGAGGACTCCAGGTGCTCCCAGGAGGCGGCCGTGTGGTGACCGTCCCAGCGGAAGGCCGGCCAGTCGCGCTCCGGGCCCCGGTGCAGCAGCCAGAGGTAGGGCAGCGCGTCGAAGCCGTGCGGCTCCTCCGGCCGCCGGCCGGCCGAACCCGACTCCACGACGGCGTACTCGCGCCCGTGCAGATCCGACGCCGTGTGCACCGAGAGCGTGGCGCCCCGCGGGCCGCCCGCCAGCAGCACGACGTGCGTACCGGTGTGCCAGCGCACGCTGGGGCCCGCGGCCGAACCGCCGTACAGGGTGGGCTCGCCGAGCTCGGCCACCAGCGCCGCGTACACGGGCCGCAGCGCCTCCCGCCGGGCCGCGCGGCCCGCCCCGGGCGGACAGGGTGCGACGAGCACGGCGGGCGCGCCCAGGTGCGCGTCGGGACGCTCGCGCAGGGCGCGTGCGTGGACGGCGGCGTCGAGGGGACCGGGAGCGGAGGGGGACGTACCGATGACCATGGCGCCCATCGTGCCAGGCGGGTCGCGGCCGGCCCGGGCGGCCCTGGCGGGTTCGTGGGGGCCGTGACCGGCCCGGGCGGCCCTGACGGGTCCGTGGGGGCCGTGTGACCTGCTCCGGCGGTCCGTGCCCTTCCCCCCGTGGGCCGTGACCTGCCCCCCGTGGGCCGCGCGTTGACAGTCGGCGGTCCGGTGCGTGTAATGGGGGCGGTGCCGCGTGGCGTCGACCGAAGAGCAGTGGGCAGGTCGGCGATCGGGCGAGCGCCTCGCATCCGAGGGGTCCGCCTTGAGTCCATACTCCGCGCCCTGTACGTGACGTAGCCCAGCCGCGCGCCACCTGTGCGCCCCGAGCGGCGCAGCCACCGCGACGCCCGGTTCGGCCTTCCCCTTCCTTCGAGCGGTGCCCTCCGCGCCGACGTGCGCCGGCCTGTCCCCCGACGCGCTCCGCGCGGCGGTCGCCCCGCCCCACCCCAGCCATGCCACGTCACGCCGCGCCGTGTCGCGCCGTGGCACCCCCTGCCGTGACCGCACCCCAGCGCCGGCACCACCGACTTCCGGAGACCCGAGAACCCCATGCCCACGCCTTTCCACCAGTCCGTGATCGACGAGTTCCGCGCCAACGGCGGCAAGGTCGGCGGCCCCTTCGAGGGCGGCGACCTGCTCCTGCTGACGACCACCGGCGCGAGGTCGGGCGCCGAGCGGACCACACCGCTCGGATACGTCCGCCACGGCGAGGAACTGCTCCTCGTCGGCTCCAACAGGGGAGCGCCCCGCCACCCCGACTGGTACCACAACCTGCTCGCCCACCCGGTGGTGCGGGTCGAGCTCGGGACGGAGACCTTCGAGGCCCTCGCCGTGCCCGCCGAAGGGGACCGGCGCGAGGAGCTGTTCGGCCACGTCGTACGGGCGGACCCCGGGTACGGCGAGTACCAGGAGCGGACCGGGCGGGTCCTCCCCGTCGTCGTGCTGGAACGCGCCGAACCGGAGGACCGGCAGCCTCCCCGCAAGATCCGGACCCTCGCCGACAAGCTGATGGAGGTCCACACCTGGCTGCGGGGCCAGTTGCGGCAGGTGGCGGCCGAGACCGACGCCCACTTCGCCGCACGCGCGGCCCACGAGGGCCCCGGCGAGCCGCCCGGCCCGGGGCTCGGGCTGCAGATCCGGCAGCGCTGCCTGGCGTTCTGCCAGGCCCTGGAGTTCCACCACACCAGCGAGGACGCGCATCTGTTCCCGGGGATCGCCCGGCACCACCCCCACCTCGCCGACACCTTCGCGCGGCTGCGCGAGGAGCACCGGTCCGTCGCCCGCGTCCAGGGCGAGCTGGTGGCGCTGCTGGACGGCATCGGCATCGCCGATCCCCGGCGGTTCCGCGCCCGACTGGAGGCGATGTCCTCGGAGCTGAACGCGCACCTCGACCACGAGGAGAAGTCGCTCCTCCCTCTCCTGGCGGACGTGCCGTGGCCCCCGGCACCGCGCGAGCGGACGAACGGATGAAGCAGATGAGGCGATGAAGCGATGAAGCGGGCGAACGGATCGGCAGGGCTGCCGACCCGGCGCCCTGACGTCCGATCAGGGTCCGGTCGGGGCGGGGGCGATCCCCGTCCCTGCTCCCGATCGCAGCCCCGGCCCCGACCGCAGCCCTGGCCCTGACCGCAGCCCTGGTCCTGACCCCGGCCGCCGCGCCCGCGCGTGCCGCCGCCCCCGCACCCGCCCCGGCGGCGGCACGCGTCCGCTGCCCGGTAGGGGCCGGGGTCGGGTCGGAGGACCCGACCGTGCCGCCCGCGCAACGGGAGGCGTTCACCGCGGAGATGCGGGCCGCAGGCGTCGACTGGCGCCTCGTGGTCCGCGGAGGGGCCCTTCACGCCTGCCACCACCCCCGGTCGACCACGCCACGCCTCCCGGCGTCGGGCACCCCCCGCGGCACGCGCGGCGCGCCCGGCGTGACGTCGTCGCCCTCCTCGCCGAGTGCGTGCCCCTCACGGAACGAGCCGACGGGCCCCTGCCGCCCGCCCCTGCCCGCCGCCGCCGTCCCCGTCCGGTTCCGGGTCGCGCGCGGTGCCGCCCGCGGCGACCCGGTGCGGGGCCCGTACGCACTCGTCGGGGCGGGCGACCCGTTCCTCCAGCAGGTACCCGGCGTCCGCCGGCAGCCGGGCGGCCCGGACGGTCCCGGCGTGCGGGGAGAGGACCAGGACGCCGGCCCCGGGACGGCGGGCCCGGATCCGGACGGCGGCGCGGATCCCCTCGTCGGTACCGGTCACGGCGTCGTCGTCGGCCCGACCGCTTCCGGGGGGAGCGAGCGGTCCGCCACCCGCCGCAGGTGGGCGTCGAAGACCGCGGCCGCGTCCGGGGTGAGGGTGCGCAGGGCGACCATGGCGGTGATGACGACGTCGCAGAGCTCGGCCCGGACGTCGTCCCAGCCGTGACTGGTGCCCTTGCGGGGGTTCTGCCCGGTGGCCCCGATCACCGCCTGCGCCGCCTCCCCCACCTCCTCGGAGAGTTTGAGGACGCGGAAGAGGATCTCCTCCTCCGGCGGCAGGTCCTGATGGGCCGTGAGCCAGGCGTGGAGGCGGGCGATGGTGGTCCAGGTGTCGTCGGTCACGGCCGCAGCCTGCCAGGCCGGCCGGTGCGGCACCCGGTCGTCGGGGGCTACTTCCCCCCGGCGGGCGCGTCCTGGGGGTACCAGCGGAGCTCGACCGTGTTGCCGTCGGGGTCCTTGACGTAGACGGACTGGGCGGAGCCGCGGGCGCCCCAGCGCGGGACGGGGCCCTCCAGGACGTCGAAGGCGCCGGAGTCTATGACGTCCTGCCAGTCGAGCGGGTCGACGACGAGGCAGATGTGGTCGACGTTGGACTCGCCCCGGGGGCGGGAGAAGAGGTCGATGACGGTGCCCTCGTCGATCCGGACGGACGGGAAGGGCACCTTGCCGTCCCGCCATTCCTCGACCCGCTCCGGCGCCAGGCCCAGCGGTCCGGTGTAGAAGGCGAGGGCCCGCTCGACGTCGGTGACGTTGAGGACGAGGTGGTCGAAGGCTTTCACGCGCATGCGGTGTCTCCGTGCTTCCGTTCGGTGGTACTGGCCGGACGGGGGCGACGACGCCGCGGCGCGCGGCCACGCCCACCGGCCGGGCACCCCGCGCGCGAGCGCTTCGCGACCGGCCCGCACCTCCCCCGTGCAGGTAGTGCCTATCACGGCGGTCGGACCGCGCCCCACCTCGTTTCCCACCTGTCGTCAGGTTCCGCAGGCCGTAACCCGGTCACCGCGCCGAGGCGCCGGTCATGCCCCTGCCGGGAGGCGGCGCCGCGAGCCGGGTGCGCCCGGGGGCCGGTCGGCACGACCCGCCGGCAGGGGCCGCGCACGGTCCGCCGGGAGCCCGGGGCGTCGCGCCGGGCGGTCCGCTCCTGGGTGCGGGCGGATGCCGCGCCGGTCCGCCGGCCCCCCGGCCCCGAGGCCGCTCCACGGCCGCTCCGCCCCGTCCGTCCCGCGCGAAGCGGGGCCAGTCCTGTCCGAAGTCTTGTCAGGCACACGCCGCCGCCCCTATCGTCACGCGCCGAAAGCGCTTTCTAGAGAGCGCTTTCCATGTTGCGTTTCTCCAGGGACGGGGCTGACGACGACATACACGTCCGCGACCGCGCGGGCGTCTACGAAAGGGCAGGCGAGCATGGGACGACGTTCCCCCTCCACGCGACTCCGGGCGGCTCTGGCCACCATGGCGGTCGCGGCCGCCACCGGTGCGGTCCTGACCATCCCGGAAGCCTCGGCCGCCGTGACCGCCGGCGCCACCGGCTACGCGAGCCAGAACGGCGGGACCACCGGCGGCGCGGGCGGACAGACCGTCCGGGCCACCACCGGCACCGAGATCCACGCGGCCCTCTGCGGGCGCGCGAGCAGCAGCACCCCGATCACCATCCAGGTGGAGGGCACGATCAACCACGCCAACACGGCCAAGGTGTCCGGCGACAGCTGCAACACCGCCGCCGGGGTCATCGAGCTGAAGCAGATCAGCAACGTGACGATCGTCGGCGTCGGCGCGGGCGCCGTCTTCGACCAGGTCGGCATCCACATCCGCGAGTCGAGCAACATCATCCTCCAGAACGTCACCGTCCGGAACGTGAAGAAGTCCGGCTCCCCCACCTCCAACGGCGGCGACGCCATCGGCATGGAGAGCGACGTCCGCAACGTCTGGGTGGACCACGTCACCCTGGAGGCGTCCGGCGGCGAGTCCGAGGGCTTCGACGGGCTGTTCGACATGAAGGACAACACGCAGTACGTGACGCTCTCCTACAGCGTGCTGCGCAACTCCGGCCGCGGCGGCCTGGTCGGCTCCAGCGAGACCGAGCTCAGCAACGGCTTCATCACCTACCACCACAACCTGTACGAGAACATCGACTCGCGCGCCCCGCTGCTGCGCGGCGGCACCGCCCACATGTACAACAACCACTACCGGCAGCTGAACGAGTCGGGCATCAACTCCCGCGCCGGGGCCCGCGCCAAGGTGGAGAACAACTACTTCGAGGACTCGAAGGACGTCCTCGGCACCTTCTACACCGACGCGGCCGGCTACTGGCAGGTCGCCGGGAACGTCTTCGACGACGTCACCTGGTCCCCCGCCGGCACCGACTACCGTCCGGCCGGCCCGAACCCGGTCTCCAACACGACCGTGTCGATCCCCTACGGCTACTCCCCCGACAGCGCCTCCTGCGTCCCGGACGTGGTGGCGCGGACGGCCGGCGCGGGCAAGGGCCTGCTCGTCTCCGACGGCTCCTGCACCCCGCAGACGCCGAGCCCGACGCCCACCCCGACCGCCACCGCGACGCCCACGCCCACCCCGACGCCGACGCCGACGGCCACCGCGACGACCGCCCCGCCGTCCGGCACCAACCTCAGCATCGGTGCCGGTGCGGACGGCTCCAGCAAGGCCGACGGCACCAGCTACGGCAACGTCCGGGACGGCGATGCCGCCACCTACTGGTCGCCCGTCGGCACCACCGGTTCCGTCTCGGTCAAGTGGGGCTCCCCGAAGACGATCTCGTCGGTCCGCGTCCGCGAGGCCGCCGGGGCCGGCACCGTCACCGGCTGGCGCCTGCTGAACGCCGACACCGGGGCCGTGCTCGCCACCGGCGGCGCGGCCGGCGCGGTCTCCTTCCCGGCGACCTCGCTGAGCAAGGTCACCTTCGAGATCACGGGGGCCACCGGCACTCCGCGCGTCGCCGAGTTCGAGACGTACGCGTAGCGGTCCGGCCTCAGAAGTCGACGGGGTCGCGGACGAGGGGGCAGGTCATGCAGTGGCCGCCGCCGCGTCCGCGGCCCAGCTCCGCGCCGACGATGGTGATGACCTCGACGCCCGCCTTCCGCAGCAGCGTGTTGGTCTGGGTGTTGCGGTCGTAGGTGAAGACCACGCCCGGCTCCAGGGCGACGGCGTTGTTGCCGCTGTCCCACTGCTGGCGCTCGGAGGCGTAGACGTCGCCGCCGGTCTCGATGACCCGCAGGCCGGGCAGGCCGAGGGCCTTGGCGACGACGTCCGTGAAGGGGGCGTCGCCCTCGTCGGTGATCTCGACGCCGGGGGCGCGGTCGGAGGGCCGCAGCGAGAAGCTGTGCACGGCGTCCACGATCCTCGGGTAGAGCGTGACGACGTCGCGGTCGGCGAAGGTGAAGACGGTGTCGAGGTGCATGGCCGAGCGGAGCTTGGGCATGCCCGCCACGACGACGTGCTCGGCGGCGCCGTTCTCGAAGAGGGCGCGGGCGACCTGGGTGATGGCCTGGCGCGAGGTGCGTTCGCTCATGCCCATGAGGACGACGCCGTTGCCGACCGGCATGATGTCGCCGCCCTCGAAGGTGGCCTGGCCCCAGTCCCGCTCGGGGTCCCCCCACCAGACGGTGGCGTCCTTGTAGTCGGGGTGGTGGGTGTAGACCGCCTTCATGAGCAGGGTCTCGCCGTGCCGGGCGGGCCAGTAGAGCGGGTTGAGGGTCACCCCGCCGTACAGCCAGCAGGTGGTGTCCCGGGTGTAGAGGGTGTTGGGCAGCGGCGGCATCAGGTACTCGCGGGCGCCGACGCCCTCGCGGGCCAGGGCGGCGTATCCGGAGCGGACGTCCCGGGGCAGGTCGGCGGTGGACAGGCCGCCGATCAGGTAGCCGGTCAGTTCGCGCGGGGCGAGGGAGTCGAGGAAGGCCCGGGTGTCCTCGATGAGGCCGAGGCCCACCTCGTTGGCGACGATCTTGCGGTCGAGCAGCCAGGCCCTCGCCTCGGGGAGGGCCATGGTCTCGGTGAGCAGGTTGTGCAGTTCGACGACCTCGACCCCGCGCTGGACCAGCTTGTTGACGAAGTCGGCGTGGTCGCGCTGGGCGTTCTCCACCCACATGACGTCGTCGAAGAGGAGGTCGTCGGAGTTGGTCGGGGTCAGCCGGCGGTGTGCCAGGCCCGGCGAGCAGACGAGGACCTTGTGGAGCCGGCCGACCTCGGAGTGGACGCCGAGGGGGCGGGCGGCAGCGGGGGTTTCGGGGTTCATCGCCGGCCTTTCCGGGAGGGCGGTGCGGGGGTGGACGGGGTGCGGACGGGGTCAGAGCTCGATCCAGCCGGCGGCGAGGGCGACGACGCCGACGACGGCACCGGCCACGGAGACGGCGCAGACGACCGCCTCGCGCGGGGAGAAGAGGCGCCGGCCCTGCTCGCGGCGGGCCTTGGCGAAGAGCAGGGTGGCGGGGGCGTAGAGGATCAGGGAGACGAGGACGAACTTGAGCCCGGCCGCGAAGAGCAGGAAGGCGGTGTACAGGGTGGCGACGGCGGCGACGACGAGCTCGCGCCGGGTGCTCGTCCCGGTCACCGCGTTCTCCCGGGGGCGCAGGGCGATCTTGAGGGCGAAGGCCGCGGCCAGGAGGAAGGGGATGAGGCTGAGGGCGCTGGTCAGGTCGAGGGCGAAGTTGAAGGCGTCGTCGGAGAAGGCCGTGACGACGAGCACGACCTGGCTCAGCGCGGTGGTCATGAGGAGCGCGGGCGCGGGCACGTCGTCCTTCGTGGCGCGGCCGAGGAAGCGGGGCATGTCGTCGTCCTTGGCGGCGACGAAGAGGACCTCGGCGGCCATCAGGGTCCACGCCAGGTAGGCGCCGAGGACGGAGACGATGAGGCCGACGCTGACGAAGACCTTGCCCCAGGTGCCGACGGCGGCCTCCAGGACGCCCGCCATGGAGGGCTGGCGCAGCTCGGCGATCTCGCTCATGGGCAGGATGCCGTACGACACGATGGTGACCGAGGCGAAGACGGCGAAGACGCTGAGGAAGCCCAGGACCGTGGCGCGGCCGACGTCCTCGCGCCGCCGGGCGTGCCGGGAGTAGACGCTGGCGCCCTCGACGCCGAGGAAGACGAAGACGGTGGCGAGCATGGTGCCGCGGACCTGGTCGAAGAGGGAGCCGGCGTAGTCGGCTCCGCCGAAGTTGTCGGCGAAGACGGCGGGCTCGAAGCAGAAGACGGCCAGGAGGACGAAGACGAGGATGGGCACGATCTTGGCGACCGTGACGATCCGGTTGATCGCCGCCGCCTCCTTGACCCCGCGCCGGATGAGCAGGAAGAAGCCCCAGAGGCCGACCGAGGAGAGGACGATCGCGAGGGCGGTGTCCCCGTCGCCGAGGGAGGGCGCCACGGCGCCGATCGTCGACATGATGAGGACCCAGTAGGTGACGTTGCCGACGCAGGCGCTGGCCCAGTAGCCGAAGGCGGAGAAGAATCCCAGGTACTCGCCGAAGCCGGCCTTGGCATACGCGTAGACGCCCGCGTCCAGGTCGGGGCGGCGCACGGCGAGCGTCTGGAAGACGAAGGCCAGCATCAGCATGCCGGTGCCGGCCACCGCCCAGGCGATGAGGGCGCCCGCGACGCCGGTCTCCTGGGCGAAGCGCCGGGGCAGCGAGAAGACGCCGGCGCCGACCATGGAGCCGACGACCATCGCGGTGAGGGTGAGGAGGCTGAGCTTGACCGCCGGTGCGGCACCGCCGGAGGCCGCCTCGGCGCCGGGTTCCGCTGTGGTCATGGGCGTACCTCGCCGGTGCGCGCGCCGGGGGCGCGGGATGAAGGGTGTCGGGCCGATCAGACTCTAATCCGCCATCAGCCCCTATGTCGCTTTTGTTCCCTCCGGAGGGTCGGCGGGTCGCGCATGCCGCCCGGCGGACGGGGCAGCCGCCGCGCGTACGGGCCCCTGAGCTCACGAGCCCGTGAACTCATGGGCCCGCGAACGGGGAAGGGGGATCGCCATGGCCACGGCACGCGACATCATGACCCCGGACGTGACCTGCGTCCGGAGTGAGGAGAGCGCGGTGGACGCCGCCCGGAAGACGGTCGAGCTCGACGTCGGCGCGCTGCCGGTCCGCGGGCCCGACGAGCGCCTGAAGGGCATGCTCACCGACCGCGACATCGTGGTCCGGGTGGTCGGCCGGGGGGCGGGATCCGGCCGCGTGCACCGCCGGTGAGCCGGCCCGGGGCGAACGCGTGACGGTCGGCGCCGACGACTCGCAGGAGCGGGTCCTGGGGCTGATGGCCGACCGGCGGATCCGCCGCGTCCCGGTGATCGACGGGCACGTCCTCGTCGGGATCACCTCCCAGGCGGACGTGGCCCGCAGGCTGCCGGACAGCACCGTCGGCGATCCGGTCTCCGGCGTCTCCCGGCCGGCCGCCTGCCGCCCGCCCGGCTCCCGCGGGCCCGGCCCCGGGGGGTCAGAGGCGGCGGAGGGCCCCCTCCGCGCGCAGGTCCGCGAGGGCCGGATAGCCGTCGACGGCCATGAGGAGGTCCGCCTCGGCGAGGAGGGCGCGCAGGACGTGCACGACGCCGTCCTCGCCGCCGGCCGCCAGGCCGTACGCGTAGGGGCGTCCGACGCCGACGGCGGTGGCGCCGAGGGCGAGCGCCTTGACGGCGTCCGCGCCGGTGCGGACGCCGGAGTCGAAGAGCACCGGCAGTCCGTCGGCGGCCTCGACGACGCCGGGGAGGGCGTCGAGGGCGGGCAGTCCGCCGTCGGCCTGCCGTCCGCCGTGGTTGGAGCAGTAGACGGCGTCCACCCCGCCGTCGCGGGCGCGGCGCACGTCCTCGGGGTGGCAGAGCCCCTTGAGGATCAGGGGCAGGTCGGTGAGCGAGCGCAGCCAGGGCAGGTCGGCCCAGGTGAGGGGGTTGCCGAAGAGGCCGACCCATTCGAGGATCGCGGCGCCGGGGTCCTCCTCGGGCGCCTTGGCGAGGCGGGCGCGGAAGACCGGGTCGGAGGTGTAGTTGGCCAGGCAGTGGCCGCGCAGCTGCGGGAAGTTGCTCGCCGCGAGGTCGCGGGGGCGCCAGCCGGTGACCCAGGTGTCGAGGGTGACGACGATCCCCTTGAAGCCCGCCGCCCCGGCCCGCCGGACGAGGCTCTCGGCGAGGTCCCGGTCGGTGGGCGTGTAGAGCTGGAAGAAGCCGGGGGTGTCGCCGAACTCGGCGGCGACCTCCTCCATCGGGTCCACGCTCAGCGTGGAGGCGACCATGGGCACCCCGGTGCGGCGGGCCGCGCGCGCGGTGGCCAGGTCCCCGTGCCCGTCCTGCGCGCAGAGCCCGATGACGCCGACCGGCGCCATGAACAGCGGGGACGGGAGCCGGAGCCCGAAGAGGTCGACGCCGAGGTCGCGCGTGGTGGCGCCGACCATCATCCGGGGCACCAGGCCCCACCGTTCGAAGGCGGCCACGTTCGCCCGCTGGGTGAACTCGCCACCGGCCCCGCCCGCCACGTACGACAGCACCGAGGGCGGCAGCGCCGCGCCCGCGCGGGCCTCCAGTTCGGCGTAGGTCATGGGCAGGGCGGGGAGGACCCCGCCGAGTCCGGCGAGGTAGATCTCGTTCTGGTAGTCGCCGTACCGCCCGCCGAACGCGCCGCTCATCGGGGCACCGTCCTTCCGTCGCCGTCCCGGGCCGGGCCCGCCCCGGCCGCCGGTGGCGCCCACGGTGCCAGTCCGCGGGCCGGAGCGCCATGGCCCGGCGTCAGGCGGTGCCGACGGAGGGAGGGCGCCGCTCCGCGGGCCCGTCCGCGGGCCCGCCGGGACCGTGGCCGGGCAGGTGGAGGCACATGCGGAGTTCGTCGACGGGCACCGCCGCGACCGGCTGCCCCCAGAGCTCGCCGAGGCGGCGGGCGACGTCGAGGAGCCGCCGGCGGTCCTCGGGGGTGTGGGCGGGGAAGCTCGCCCGGCCGCGCGCGGAGACCTCGTGGCCCAGTTCTGCGAGGAGGACGGCCCGGAAGCGGCGTTCCTCCTCGTCGGTCAGCGGGGAGGGCACCGGCGCCTCGGGCACCGTCCGGACATTGCGGAGCTCACGGGGCTCCGGGGCTTCCATGAGGGGGCCTCCTCCTCGGGTGACTGGGGGCTGACGGGGTCGCCGGGTCGCCGGGTCGCCGGGTCGCCGGGTCGCCGGGTCGCCGGGTCGCCGGGTCGCCGGGTCGCCGGGTCGCCGGGTCGCCGGGTCGCCGGGGGAGTCTAGGCCTCGGTTCCCGGAGCGCGCCGGGTGGGCGGTGCCCGCATATTCCGGTGCGTCCGGGGCCGGGCCGGTGGTGGAATCGGCGGATGCGCACGTGCGAGTGGACGACGGTGGTGGACCGGGGACGGTTCCCGGACGCGGTGACCCCCTGGGACGACGAGGAGTGGCGGCGGGAGGTGCTCGGCTGGGCCGAGCGGGTCCTGGCCCGGCACGGGGCGGCCGAGTGCGGGGCGCGCGAGGTCCGGGTGCGGCCGTGGTCGGTCCTCGTCCGCTTCCGCACCGGCCGGGGCGAGCGGGACGCGGTGTGGCTGAAGGCGGGCGCCCCGTCGAACGCCTTCGAGGCCGGGCTCGCCGGGGCGCTCGCCGCGTGGGCGCCGGAGCACGTGATGACCCCGCTCGCGGTGGACGCGGAGCGCGGCTGGTCGCTGCTGCCCGACGGCGGGCCGCTGTTCCGCGGGGTGCTGGACGCGGGCGCGGCCGGCCCGGAGGCGTGGGCGACGGCGCTGGGGCGGTACGGGGAGTTCCAGCGGCGGATCGTCCCGTACGCGGACCGGCTCGACGGCCTCGGGGTGCCCGGGGCCCGGACCCGGGACCTGCCGGCCGCCTTCGACGCGCTGGTCGCCGCCAACCCCCTCTTCGACGCCGCCGAGCGGGCCGCGCTGCTGCGCCGCCGCCCCCGGCTCGTCGGGCTGTGCGACGAGCTCGACGCGTACGGCCTGCCCGACTCGCTCGACCACTGCGACCTGCACGACGGGCAGGTCCTCGCCCCGGCCCCCGGCCGCTTCACCTTCTTCGACTGGGGCGACGCCTGCGTCGCGCACCCCTTCGGCAGCCTCCTGGTGCCGGTCCGCGAGGTGCGGGAGCGGTACGGCCCCGGGCACGTCGCCCCGATGGTGGACGCGTACCTGGAGCACTGGACCGGCCTCGGCCCGTCGGCGGCGGAGCTGCGGCGGGCGGCGGCGCTCGCGGTCCGGCTGGCGGCGCTGGGACGGGCGGGCTCCTGGTTCCGGCTCTTCCCCGGCACGCCGACCGGCGACAGCGAGGAGGCGAGCGCCTACTGGGTGCGCGAGCTCTTCGCCGCCGCCGACGCGTGGTGACCCCGCCGGGACCGTCGGCCCCTACAGGCCGACGTCCCGGGCCCGCAGGTCCTCCAGGGTCTCCCTCCTGACGAGCAGCCGGGCGGCGCCGTCGCGGACCGCGACGACCGGCGGCCGCCCGACGAGGTTGTACGGGGAGGCCATCGACAGGTGGTAGGCGCCGGCCACGGGGACCGCGAGCAGGTCGCCGGGGCGGAGGTCGGCGGGGAGGCCGACGTCCTCCGCGAGGAGGTCGCCCGCCTCGCAGTGGCGGCCGGCGACCGTCGTACGGACGACCGGCGCGGTGGAACGGCGGCCGATCAGGCGGGGTGCGTACCGCGCCCCGTAGAGCGCGGGGCGCGGGTTGTCGCCCATGCCGCCGTCGACGGCGGCGAAGCTGCGCCCTGCGGTCGTCTTCACGGCGAGGACCCGGTAGACGGCGACCCCGGCCGGTCCGACGACGGCGCGCCCGGGTTCGACCAGCAGCCGGGGCACCGGGAGTCCGGCGGCGGCGCAGCCCTCCCCGAGGGCGGTGCGGAGGCGGCGGGCGAGGGCGGTCGGGTCGAGGACCGGGTCGCCGGGCCGGTAGGCGATGCCGTGGCCGCCGCCGAGGTCGAGCTCCGGCAGCACGACGCCGTGGACGTCGCGGATCCGCGCCATCAGTCCGACGAGCCGGCGCAGGGCGGTGAGGTAGGGCTTGGCGTCGGTGATCTGGGAGCCGATGTGGCAGTGCAGGCCGGTGAGTTCGAGCTGCGGCCGGCCGAGGACGCGGGCGACGGCGTGCTGGGCGTGCCCGTCGCGCAGGGAGAGGCCGAACTTCTGCCCGTCCGTGCCGGTGCGGATCTTGGCGTGGCCTCCGGCGGCGATGCCGGGGGTGACGCGGAGCATGACCCTCTGGTGGCCGTGGGGTCCGACGGCGGCGGCGATCCGGGCGATCTCGGCCGGGCTGTCGATGACGATCCGGCCGACGCCGAGGCGCAGCGCGGTGTCGAGGTCGGCCGGGGACTTGGCGTTGCCGTGCAGCAGGATCCGCTCGGGCGGGAAGCCCGCGGTGACGGCGAGCTCGAGCTCACCGGCGGAGCAGACGTCGAGTCCGAGGCCCTCTTCTTCGACCAGCCGGACCAGCCCGCGGCAGAGGAACGCCTTGGCCGCGTAGTGCACGTCGGCCCCGGCCTCGGGGAAGGCGGCGCGGTAGGTGCGGCAGCGGTCGCGGATCTCGGCCTCGTCGAGGACGTAGACGGGCGTGCCGTGGGCGTCGGCGATGTCGGCCAGCGGCACCCCGGCGAGGAGGACGCGTCCGCCCGGTTCCTCGGTGGCGGTGGCGGGCCAGACGGAGAACTCGCGCAGCCGTGCGGCGGCTTCGGCCCCGGGGCTGGGACTGGGGCCGGGACTGGGACTGGGCAGCTCGGTGACGGTCATGCGGCCTTCCCCCTCGCGGTGGCGTCGAACCGGCGGGCGCACCGCGCGCCGGGGGACGGTGGTACGGGGGCCGCCGGGGACGGGGCTGAGGCCGGGGGCGAGGGCGGTGTGGGGGCGGGCGCGAGGGCCGGGGTGGGCGCGAGGGCCGGGAGGGTGCCGTCGGCTCGGGCGAACGGGGCCGTGAGGACGGGGTCGACGGTGAGGGCGCGAACGCCGAGGGGCCGGGCGAGGGCGCGCAGCGCGGGCTCGGAGAGCGGGATCCAGGGGTGGGCCGCGCCGAGGGTGGCGCGGAGCCGTTCGGGGGTGGTGAAGGCGACGGCCGTACGGGAGCCGACGGGCGTGCGGAAGAGGCGCGCGGTGACGCCGTGGGCTCCCGGCCGGACGGGCACGCAGAGGCGTCCGGCCGGGGCGGGTTCGGAGGGTTCGGCGGGTTCGGCGGGTTCGGCGGACTCCCGCTCGGCCGGGGTTCGGTCGGCGGGTTCTCGGTCGGCCGGGGTTCGGTCGGCGGAGTGCGGGGTGCGGGGCATGGGCTCCTCCTGGGACGGGTCGCGGCTCCGGCGGCGGTCCGGCGGGGCGCTTCCCCGCAGCCTTGCCCGCCGGAGCGGGGTTCGTCCGCGTCCCTGACGCGGTCCTGACGCCGACGGGGCCGACTCTTGACGCGATCGGCACGCCCGGACGCCCCGAGCCTGCCGACGCACCCGACCCGCTCCGGCCGTCCGCCCCTGTCACCCGCCTCGCCCGCCCCACCCCTCCCGTCCCGATCACTCAATGCTTCCATTCACCCAAGCCGCTCAGCATTCACGGACGTGCGCACCGCCGGCCGAGCCGGGCCGTCCGGGACGGGCCGGCGTCCGAGAAGAGGGAGCTCCACCGTGCCGTCGCACCGTCGCCCGAAGCAGCCGCACCCCCGCTACGCCGGTGTCGTGACCGCGGCGGCGGCCGCCGCCGTCGCCCTCTCCGCCCAGCAGGCGACGGCCGGTCCGCTGCCCGGCCCCACCGGGAAGGGCGGCCGGGCGCGGATCGACGGGCTCCACGAGGAGGCGACCCGGGCGACGGAGCGGTACAACGGCGCCGAGGAGCGCGCCGAAGCGCTCCGGCGGCGGGCCGGCACCCTCCGGAACGGCGTGGCGCGCAAGCAGGCCGGGCCCGACGAACTCCGGTACCGCATCGGCCTCCTGGCGGCCGGCCGGTACCGCGCGGGCGGACTCGGCCCCGCCCTCCGGCTCCTCCTCTCCCCGGATCCCGACGCCCGCCTCGAACGCGCCACCGGTCCTCCGTCCGGCCGGCGTTCCGGCACCCCACTGGCACGTGGTGTCTCCGTTCCGTCCGACGGCCCCGCGACCGAGCTCGGTCCGCAATACCTGGAGGGGGTATCAACTCTCCCGACAGGAGGGGGTTCTCGCCGCCCGGACCGGCCGGAAGATCCTCATGGCACCGCGTGCCGGGTGGGAGGGGACCGGAACGTCGGCTGGACGGAGGGCCGGGGGAGCTGGAAACCTCGGCGATCGAGGACCCGATCACCGGTCCCGTACGTGCGCCGCCGCGAGGGGAGCGTGGCGCGGGCCCGTGATCGCCGCGTCCTCGCAGGCGCGTCCGCCGCACCCGTGCGCGCCGGTACAGCGAGGAGGAGGACCACCGATGACCGCCGCCCGGGAAGAACGGCTCCGGCTCGACGCCGCCAGCGTCGACAACGCGAGGACGACGCTCCTCCAGCTCCTCGCACGGGCGGGGGTGTACTCCGGGGACGCCGAGGAGCTGATCGGCCTCGTCGAGGCGGGCGCGCTCGCCGTCGCCCACGCGTCGCTGTCCGGCGACGGGCGGCAGGCCCCGCCCGGGAGCGGCGAGCCGTACGCGGAGGGCTGGCGCGACGGCTCACGAGCCGTCACGGACGGGCTCGCGGGCCTCGCCGACCGGGCCCTGGACGCGGCCGTCGCGGTGGAGCCCGGCACGGACCCCGACGACCGGCCGCCGGTCGGCCGGATGGAGGTCGAGCGCGCCAAGGTCGCCGTCGTCCCCCTGTTCCTCTCCTTCTCCGAGGAGTCCGACCTCGACCCCGAGGTGACGGAGCAGGTCCTCGCCTCGGCGCTCGCCACGATGGGGGTACGCCAGCGGGCGGCCTATCCGGGCCGCCTGACGGCCTTCGCGACGGACCACCGGTCCCATCTGGAGCGGCTCTACGCCACGTACGGGCCGGGCAGCGCGATCGCCATCCACGGGCGCTACACCCTGGTCCACTCCCCCACGAGCCTCGCCGTCCTGGAACGGCTCGCCGTCCGCCCGGCCGAGCTGCGCGAGGAGTGGGACGCGGCGGAGCTTCCCCCCGCCTGGCTGGACGGGCTCACGCGCGCCTGGGACGCGACGGACTGACACCGCCTCACGGACCGGCGGCCGAGGGGGCCGGCGCGGTGCCCGTCCCCGGCGGACGGTCCGGGAGGGGCAGGAGGCGTACGGGGTGGGATCCGGCCGCCGCGTGCCGTTCGGCCCACGCGGTCCTCGCCGCGCGGCAGGCGCGGTCGAGGTGGTGCAGACCCGACGGGTCCACCTCCACCGGCCGGTCGCGCGGGAGCGCTTCGAGGGCGTCGAGCACTTTCGGCAGCCGGAGGAAGGTCGCACCGCCGCTGAGCCGCACGCGCAGCACGCCCGCGACGGGGCGCGCATCGTCCGGGGCGGGACGGCCCGCGCCTCCGGCCCCCGCACCCCCGGCCCCCGCGTCCCCGGCCCGCGCGGTCTCCCCCGTCCGCTCCCCTCTCCCCCGTCCGCTCCCCTCTCCCCCGTGCTCCGTCCGACCCGCCTGCTCCAGGTGGTCCTGCCGGAGGTGGGGGAACCGGGACGGGTGTGGAGGGAGCCGGCGGGGCGGCGCGGAGGACGGCATGCGGAGGAACCCCTCGCGGAAGGGAGGCGAAGCGGTCTGCCCGGAGGCGGGAGACCACGGATCCATCGGCCCGGGGCGACCGGACGGCCGCCGTCGGACGGCCCGCGGCCGGGGGCGGGGGCGGGGGCGCGCCGAACGGCGGCGGGGCGCCGGACGCGGCCGGACGCGGCCGGCCGCGGCGGGGTCCGGGCCGGGGCGGAACGGGCCCGGTAGGGCGGCGCGGAGAGGGGGCGGAGGGTGGGGCCGCAGGATAGTCGGGGCACGGGCGGGGCGGTGGCCGCCGGCGGTTTCCGGCCGGAAGCGAGCGGTACGTGACGGGAACCGCCGGGGGTCCGGCGCGGGGGCGCACCCGCGCCGGGGGCGCGTCGGCCGTGGGCGCCGCTCACGCGCACGCCGGGGGGCGCGTGAGGGGCGGGTGCGATCCGTCACAAGGAGGCCCGGCGAGGGCCTACCCGGTAGCGCGGGAGGCGGGGGGCGCGCATAGGGTGGCGGCATGCCCAGAACCTCTCCGGCCCTTGCCCTGGACGCCCTTCTCGAAGGCAACCGTCGCTTCGTCTCGGGCACGCCCGAGCACCCGAACCAGGACGCCGCCCGCCGCACGGAGCTCGCGCCCGGCCAGGACCCGTTCGCCGTGATCCTCGGCTGTTCCGACTCGCGGCTCGCCGCCGAGATCATCTTCGACCGGGGCCTCGGCGACCTGTTCGTCGTCCGCACCGCCGGTCACGTCGTCGGCCCGGAGGTCCTGGGCAGCGTGGAGTACGCGACGAGCGTCCTCGGCGCCCGCCTGGTGGTCGTCCTCGGCCACGACTCCTGCGGCGCGGTCGCCGCGGCCCGCGCGGCCGTGGAGGACGGCTTCGCGGCGAGCGGCTTCGTGCGGGACGTCGTGGAGCGTGTGACGCCGAGCATACTGGCGGCCCGTACCGCCGGCCTGACGGCGGACAGCGACATCATCGACGAGCACATCCGGCACACCGCGAACCTGCTCCTGGACCGCTCCCGGCTGCTCTCCGACCAGGTGGCGGCGGGCGAGATCGGCATCGTCGGCCTCGGTTACGCGCTGGCCGAGGGCAACGCCCGCCTGGTCTCCACGCACGGCGTCCTGGCCGAGGAGGGAACCCCGGCGTGACGGCCCGCTTCGACTGCTCCGACCCGGCGGCCCGCGCGGCGGGCCTCGCGGAGGCCACGGCAGCGGTGCGCCGCGGCGAGCTCGTGGTCCTGCCGACGGACACCGTGTACGGGGTCGGGGCGGACGCCTTCGACCCGAAGGCGGTCGCCTCGCTCCTGGCGGCGAAGGGCCGCGGCCGTCACAAGCCCTCCCCCGTCCTCGTCCCCTCGGCCGCCGCCCTCGGCGAACTGACGGACGACCTCCCGGACGCGGCCCGGGCGCTGATCGACGCCTTCTGGCCGGGCGGCCTGACCCTGGTCGTCCGTCACCGGGCGTCGCTCGACTGGGACCTCGGCGAGACCGGCGGCACGGTGGCCGTCCGGATGCCCGACCACCCGCTCACCCTGGAGCTGCTCGCGGCGACGGGCCCCCTGGCGGTCTCCAGCGCCAACCTCACGGACCACCCGTCCCCGCAGGACTGCGACGCCGCCCGGCGAATGCTCGGCGACGCGGTGGCGGTGTACCTCGACGGGGGCGGGACCCCCGGAGCGGTCTCGTCGTCGATCGTCGACCTCAGCGGCGGCACCCCGGTGCTCGTCCGCGACGGCGTGCTGCCCGTGGCGGAACTCCGCGCGCTCGTCCCGGACCTGATCGTCCCCTGACCCCTCCGTCCGCCCCCTCTCCCGCCGCCCCGGCCCGGGCCCACCGGAATCTCCGTTGCCCGGGCCCGGGGCGGTGGCTACCGTCTGACGGCATCGACGTGTAGCTCAGCAGGAGAGCGCCGGGCTCGGGACCCGGAGGGCGCGGGGGCGGCACCCGCCACGTCGGCTCATGAACACGCACGCTGATCAGCAGCCTCCGATGCCCGCGCCGTCCGCGCAGCCGGCTCCCTCCGGCGCCTCCCCCTGCCACGTCCGGCGACAGCTGGCCAGGGCCTTCACCACGGCCCTCACCCATCCCGACCCCGCCACCCGGGAACGCGCCGGGGAGCGGGCCCGCGGCTGGCAGGACGTGCCGGCGGGGATGGCGTCCGGCACCCTGCGGATCGGTTCGCGCACACCGGTGACGGAGCTGCCCGCCTGGGTGACGCCCGAGGTCCTGCACGGTGGTTTCGCGACCGGTTCGGCGCGGGCCGGAGGGCCGCTCCGGGAGTTCGAGAGGGAGGCCGCCCACCGCGCCGGGGTGCCCGCCGAACGGGCGGCGGTCTTCGCCCACCACCTGACCGAGCCGGGTCTCGCCGCCCTGTGGGAGCTGCTCGACTCGGGCCGCTACGAAGTGGGGCTGCCGGAGGAGGCCGCCCTCCTGACGGTGGCGTGGCTGGTCCGGGCGGGCGAGACCGACGCCGCGGTCGGACTGGTCGGTTCCCTGAGGCCGTTCGCGGACCGGCTGTGCTTCCTGCCGCGGCCGACGGGGCGCCCCTCGGCGACGGGCGGGGCGGAGCGTCCCGCGGACCTTCCGGTGCCGGAGCCGGGCGCGGTGCACCGCTCCACGGTCGGGCAGGCGCGGGAGACCCTGACCGCCAGGGGTCCGAAGCGGGCCGTGGAGGCGCAGCGCGAGGCGCTCGGCGTATGGCGCCCGTTCGCCGACGAACTCCTCCGGCACTGGCTGGAGCTGACGGGCCCCGAGGGGGTGGTGCGGCCGGGCGTCGCGCCGGAGGGGGCCTGGACGGCCCGGGGACGGGCGCTGCTCGACCGGTACGAGCGGCTGCTCGCCGCCCATCCGCTCACCGGCCGGCACCGGAGGCCGGGGAGCAACGAGGGGATCCTGCGCGGCGCGCTGGCGGAGCTGGTCTCCGGGCGGGAGCTGGACGCGCGACGGGCCGGGCTGGTGCGGGTGGCGGTCACGGGGATGGTGCGGAAGCGGGGCCTTCCCGGCTCGGAGCGGCACGCGGCGCTGCGGGGAGGGCAGGCCGCCCGGGCGGCGCTCCCCGCGCATCACACGCTGGCGCACCTGGTCGCGGAACGGCTGGCGGGGCTGCCCCAGGAGGCGGGGGTCGTCGACGCGGCCCCGTTCGTGGCGCCCGTGACGGCGGCCGAGGAGCGGCGCACCGGCGTGCCCGAGGGCGCCGAAGTGCCGCCGTCGGTGCGGCGGGTGGTCGACGGGGCGCGCAGTGCGCCGCTCGGCGTGCTGGTCGCGTCCGGGATCGTCCCCTCGGCTGAGGCGATGGCCGAGCTGGTGCCCCGGCTGGTCGCCGCCGAGCGGACCGCGGTCTACCGGGACCCGGAGCTGCGCGTGCTGATGGCGGCGAACTACCGCGCCTTCCGCAACCGCCGCTCCCTGCTGCTGCTCCACCTCGCGCGCCAGGTGGCTCCGGAGGAGCTGCCGTGGGTGCGGGCGGTGAGCGGGCACGCGCGGGGCGACGCCACCACCCGGGGCTCGGCGGCCGCGGCCGCGCGGACCCTGGCGGAGACGGCGGTGGAGCACTTCCCCGGCACCCTGCTGCCGAACCCGCTGGTGCGCGAACTCGGCGCGCTGCTCGACGCGTCGGGGCTGGACGCGCCGCTGACGGAGGAGCTGGCCGCGGACATCTTCATGGGCCGGTTCAGCGGGAAGTTCCTCGCCTCGGCGGGGATCGCGGCCGAACTCCTGGGCGGGGGCTCGCTGTACGAGCGGTACTACGGCATCGACTACGCGGAGCTCGGCGCCCTGGCCGCGCGGCGGGCCGGACCGTTCCCGGGCGGCGACGGGCGCGGGCGGGGAACCGGGCGCCGGGAGGCCCGGCGCCAGGAGGCCGACGCGCTCGCGGAGTTCGCCCGGCTGTGCCGCACCCGGGCGGGCCGGCCGGGGGGCCACGACTCCGTCGCGGGGAACGGCATGGTGATCGAGCAGGCGCAGATCCTCACCACGCACAACCTGGCGACGCTGGTGCGGCGGGTCGGGATCGCGCCGGAGCCGGGCTGGGCGGAGGCCGCGCGCCGCTGCTTCGGCACGGTCTGCCGGCTGACGGAGCGGGCGCGCCGGGCCCCCTACCCGCTGAGGGGCCTGAAGGACGCCGCGTACGCCTGGCGGCAGATGGTCTTCCACCTGTCGCTGTGCGGGGAGGCCGAGCGGGACCGGGTCCTGGAGTGGCTGCCGGCGCGGGCGGCACGCCGTGCGCCGGTGGCGTCCCGGCTGGCGCCCGCGCTGCTGGGCCTGCGGCACGTGGCCGAGGGCGGGCTGTTCGACGCGGCGGGGACGGCCCGGGCGGGGAGGGCCCGGCGGCTGACCGGATGGACGGTGTCGGAGCACTGGCTGCGGCCCGACCCCTGGAAGTGAGGCGGCCGTGCCCCGGCGTCCGCGGGGGGACGCCGGGGCACGGTCCTTCTCCGTCCGCGCGGGGTTACGGGACGAGGCGCAGGAGGCGGTTCGGGGAGCCGCTGCCCGGGCTGGTGACCTTGTTGGGGGTGGCGCCGTTCACGAGGGCGGTGGCGACCTGGGCGGGGGTGGCCGAGGTGTGGCCGGCGAGGTAGACGGCGGCGGCGCCGGCGACGTGCGGGGCGGCCATCGAGGTGCCGGAGATGGTGTTGGTCGCGGTGTCCCCGGTGTGCCAGCCGGCGGTGATGGAGACGCCGGGGGCGAACAGGTCCAGGACGGCGCCGTAGTTGGACCAGCCGGCCTTCGCGTCGGTGTTGCTCGTGGCGCCGACGGTGATGGCCTCGGTGACGCGGGCGGGCGAGGAGTTCTGGGCGTTCACGCCGGAGTTGCCGGCGGCGACCGCGTAGGTGACCCCGTCCGCGATGGAGCGCTTGACCGCGTTGTCGAGCGTGGTGGAGGCCCCGCCGCCGAGGGAGAGGTTGGCGACGGCCGGGGCTCCGGCGGCGTGGTGGGAGGTGACCCAGTCGATGCCGGCGACGACACCGGCGGTGGTGCCGGAGCCGTTGGCGTCGAGGACGCGGACGGCGACGACCTTGGCGGCCTTGGCCACGCCGTAGGTGGAGCCGGCGATGGTGGTGGCGACGTGGGTGCCGTGCCCGTTGCCGTCCTGCGCGACCGTGTCGCCCTCGACGGCGTCGTAGCCGTTGACGGCCCGGCCGGCGAGCTCCCTGTGGCTGATGCGCACGCCGGTGTCGATGACGTAGGCGGTGACGCCGGCGCCCGCGCCGTCCGGGTACGTGTAGGTGCCCGAGAGCGGGAGGGAGGCCTGGTCGATGCGGTCGAGGCCCCAGGGCGCGTTGGTCTGGGTGGCGTCGGCGCGGACGACCTGGTTCTGCTCGACGGTCGCCACCGCGGGGTCGGCGGCGAGGCGGCGGGCGGCCGCGGCGCCGAGGGTGACGGTGTAGCCGTTGAGGGCCGCGCCGAAGGTCTTGCCCACCTTGCCGCCGTACCCGGCTATCAGGCCCCGGCCCTCGGCCGACCCGGCGGCGAAGCCGGCGCCCGGCTTGAGCGTGACGAGGTAGCTGCCGGCGACGGCGTCGGGCGAGCCGGCCGCGAGGACGACGCCCTCGACGGGGGCCGGGGCGGCCTGCGCGGGCGCCACGGTGAGGCCGGTCGCGAGGGCGGCGACGGTGGCGGCGGAGGCGATCAGCGCCCGGCGGGCGGTGCGGTTCGTGGGGAGTGCCATGGTGAGGGGTTCCTCCTCTTGGCGGCGCGCCCTGGGGTCGGGCGGCGCGGTTCGTGGGGGTCGCGTGCGGTCGCACACGCCGCCGGGGAGGGGGTCCTCCGCTCGGCGTGGGCAGAAGCCTGTGCCCCATCGCCCGGGCGGATCAAGGAAGTTGACCTCTTGTCATGCATCCGACACGCTGCGGACACGGAGACCCCTCCGATCCCCGGCCGAAACCCCACGAACCACCCCTCCCCCACCACCGTCACGATCCGGCCGCCACCCACCAGGACCGGCCACCGGACGCGACCGCACGAAAGCCGGACGGAGCGTGCGGCGGAACCGCGTGCGGGTGGGCGCCCGCGCGGCGGTCCCGGGAGCGGGGCGGAGCGGTACGGGAGCGGGGCGGTCCCTGGAGCGCCGCGTGGGGGGGCGGCGGCGGCCGGGTACCGCGCACCGGCGTCGTCGAGTCCGGCGACGACCCTGACGTCCGCCTCGGACAGGCCCAGGACGCGGGCGACCTCCCGGACGAGAAGCGCATCCGGGTGGTGCCTGCCGCTGCGCGGCATGCGGACGGTGGACGTCGACAGCCCGGTTCCCCTCGCCATCGTCCCGACCGGGATCCCCCGCAGGTCCGTCAACCCGCCGAAAGCCCTCCCGAACGGATGCGGCTCCAGCTGCCCGGCGGGCGTGACGGCGGGACCGGGGAGCACGTCGCCGATCTTGGCCCGGAAGCGGATCAGCCGCTCGCCCGCGAACCCGACCTTCGCCACGAAGGGCAGGCTCTCGCCACCGCCGGAACCGACCGTGCCGGGCACGGACACCTCGGTGAACCCCGGCGGCAGACCGTGGTGATCGCCCTCGATCTCCAGGGGAAGCGCCGGCTCGACGTGACCGACCCTCCAGTCGCGGTTCCACCAGGGCAGTTCCCGCAGCACCCCGTCGAGGAAGGGCGGCAGCACGGTGAGGTCCACCGGCTCCAGAGGGTCCTTCCGCCCCGCCCGGAGGACACCGGGCCAGTACCTCAGCGCCGCCGCCACGTCCGCCGTCAGCGTGCGGTCGGTGATCTCCAGGGCCGCGCTCCCCCC
>NZ_BMVV01000022.1 GCF_014650895.1 Streptomyces omiyaensis | reverse complement strand
AACCCCACCACCGCCAGCGACCCCACCGGCCTCGAAAGCTGCTACCCCAACTACTGCGCCGGCAGCAACGGCACCTACGGCACCTACAAGGAAGAGAACGACCCCGGGGCCAACCAGGACGACGACGACAGCGGCGACAACGGCACCACCACGACCACGACCACCACGGGCACGAACAACGCGGGATCCGGCGAGCAGCCGGTGATCCAGGGCATCCGGCTCCCCACGGAGAAGGAACTCCGCGCCCTCCCGCTCGCCTGGCCGGGAGACACCTACGACGAACTGACGGCCAAGTGGGCCCGGGGCAAGTGCGGCTTCGGCTCCGGCGGCTTCTCCGCCCAGAACACCAAGGGCTTCTGCGACACCGTCCTCGCGGCCGGACTCCTGGAGACCGGTGACGACCCCTGGGGCGTGAAGGCGAACATCGACTGCATCACCGGCAAGGGCCGATGCGGCGAGGCGCTGGTCCAGGACATCCTCACCATCGTCACGTGGGGCGTCGGCAAACTCCTCTCGGGCCCCGCGGCCGCGGCGGTCCGGGCCGGAGGCGCCGGTGCCAAGGGAGCCGGCAAGGGAGCCGTCGCCCGACTTCTCGGCGCGGCCTGCCAGTGCTTCCTCGCGGGCACCGAGGTCAAGCTGGCGGACGGATCCACCAAACCGATCGAAGAGATCGAAATGGGCGACACCGTCCTCGCCACGGACCCGGAAACGGGTGAGACCGGCTCCCGCAAGGTGATCGCCCTGATCCGCACGGAGGCCGACAAGCTGTTCAACGCCCTCTCGATCACCACCTCGGACGGCATCGAGCAGCTCACCGCCACCTACGAGCACCCGTTCTGGTCACCGTCCGAGCACACGTGGCTCGCGGCACGCGACCTCGAAATCGGCATGACCCTGCTCACGGACGCCGGTGAGACGGTCCTGGTCTCGGGGAACACGCCCTTCAGCAGGCACGCCCGCACCTACAACATGACCGTCGAGGGCCTGCACACGTACTACGTGCTGGCGGGCGAGACGCCCGTCCTGGTGCACAACGCGGGCAACGACCAGACCCCGAACATCATCCTGCGGGGAATCCAGCAGATCCAGGACGGAACGCTGGCACAGCGCAGGAACCCCACCAAGCCGGACGGCTCTCCGGGCGATCTGGACTTCTTCACGAACAAGGAGAAGAACAAGAGGAACAACTGGTGGGTGGGGGCCAAGATCTACGCACCGGACCCCTTGAACAACGACTACCGGATCCTCGAGAAGAACGGACAGTTCAAGTGGGTCGGCCCGAAGGGAGGCGTCAAGGGAGCCGGCCACTTCTACGGGAAACTGATGGACATCACACCGTGCACGTGACGAAAGAGGGGCAGCAGGTCGTGGAAGCCGAGATCCTGGCTCAGGGGATGAAGAGCTGCGGACTGAGATTCCTGGGGTTCAGGCGCGGGACGGGGATCCCTCCCTACCTCGCGGGCACGGTCACGTCGCGTCGCACCGACGAGGGCCGGCGTGACCGGACCGCGCCGCTCGACGCCCCGGACCGGGTCGCCCGGGCGAACGCCGGCTGGTTCGAGCTGGCGACGGAGACCGGCCTGTTCTCCGACGACCGGCGCTTCCTGCTCGCCGTCAACGTGCCGCGCCCCGGCGCGGTCGACGACACGGACGTCGAGGCCGTCTGGAGCCTGGTCGAGCTCCTGGAGGACTGGGACATCATGGGCGCCGGCTGCGAGGCCGGGATCACGGGTTCCCGCCACGGGTTCCCCGCGTTCGTGATGTCGGCGCTCGACGGCTCGGTCTTCGTCCAGGGCACGGTGTGGCAGGACGGCATCGGCACCGCCGTCCTCCCCGCCCCTCACCGGGTGGAGTCGCTCCGTGAGACCGCCAGGCTGAACGTAGGAAAGCCCTACCGCTCGGCCGCCGAGAACGCGGACACCCTGGCCTGGCTGGAGAGGTGACCGGGAGGGGGCGGGCACCGGACCACGATCCGCTCTCCGCCCCCTCCCGGCACCACCGGGCCTCCGGTACGGGCAGGGGGCGACCTCCCTCGACCCCATCCGCTAGGCTGTCCCCGGTCCCGCCTCCGTAGCTCAGGGGATAGAGCACCGCTCTCCTAAAGCGGGTGTCGCAGGTTCGAATCCTGCCGGGGGCACCAGCGCGAAGACCCCCTACCGATCTTGGTAGGGGGTCTTTGACATCCACGGCTGACATCAACGGCGGGAGGCGGCCGAGGACAGCCGCGAGCGCGCGGAGCGAAATGCGGGTGCCGGCCCCCGGGCCCGGCGGGCAGGATCGCGCCATGTCGACGGATGTCAGCGGAATGATCGAGTGCCGTCCAGGGGCCCGTCTGTGGGGCCTGGACGATGAGGACACAGTCTGGGAAGCGGGCATCGACCTCTTCCTGCTGAACAGGGGCAACGCCTACGACGGCCTCGCGTGCCTCTTCGGAATCCGCAACTCCTTCGGCTTCCGTCCGCTTGCCGAGGACAGAGGCTTCCCGGACGACGCGTCCGAAGGGCTGCGCCGCGAGTTCGCCGGCCCCGACTTCGCGTACGGGACGACATGGGTGACCTGGGCCGAGCTGGCCGCCGCAGACTGGCAGGAGACGAACGCCTCCGGCACACGAAGCCGTGCATCGGCCGCAGGGAACGACACCGACTGGGGCCGCGTCTGGAGCGTCATGCGCATCCTCAGCGAGGTCCACGGCGCGGAGAACGTCCGTCTCGTCGTCTGGTTCTACTGACCCGACCCCGCGCTGAACACGGGGTCGGGTCAGACAGGCATCAGCGCACGCAGCCACAGTCGGGGCGGTCCCAGACCCGCTTCTACTTGAGGGGCTACCCAGCGGTCACCCCACCGTCGGTTGACTCCGCGATCCGGGAGGAGAGCGCCGCCCCGTCGGGTCTCCCCCGCCAGACGCGCAACGTCCTGACCAGTGGAGAGACGCCGGGGGTGACGCGAGGACCCCCAACCGAGGGTGGTTGAGGGTCTTGCCATGAAGCGCCACGTCAACGGTGGCGATCAGGCCGCTTCCGCTTGAGGAGCCGATCCATGTGGCTGATCGCCTCTCGCTGGGTGTCCTGGACGACGTGCGTGTACACGTCCATCGTGATGCTGATCTGGCTGTGGCCGAGGATCTCCATCACGACGCGGGGCGCGACGCCGGCGGCGGTGAGCAGGGTCGCCGTGCCGTGCCGGGCGTCGTGCAGCCGGATCACTCGCAGGCCGGTGGAGGCGGCGACGCGGGTGAAGGACCGGTACACGTTCCGGGGCTCGACGGGCCGACCACTGGCGGTGGTGAAGACGTAGCCGCCCTCCTCCCACTTCTCCCCCGCCTTGGCCCGCTGATCGTTCTGCCGCATCCGGTGCCACCGCAGGGGCGCGATGCACATGGCGGGCAGAGGCACGGTCCGCCGGCGACGCCCCTTGGGATCGTCGTCGTACAGGACTCCTCGACGCCGCTGGGTCTGCTGGCGGACGTAGAGGACGCGCTTGTCGAGGTCGACGTCCGCCCAGCGCAGCCCGACCAGCTCGCCCCGCCGCAGCCCCATGGCGATGGCGAGGACGAAGGCCGCGTACAGCGGGTCCCGGCGGGAGGCGGCGAGGAAGTCGAGCGTCTCGTCCAGGGACCACGGGCTCAGCTCTCGCGCCTTCGGCCGGGGCGGCTCGACGAGGGAGGCCACGTTGCGCGAGATCAGCTCCTCGCGGCAGGCGGCGGTGAGGGCGGTCCGCAGGACGCGGTGGGACTCCTTGGCGGTGGCGGCGGTGGTCTTCTTCTCCAGCTGGACGAGGAAGCGCCGGACGTCGGCCACGCTCAGGGACTCCAGCCTCTTGGAGCCGATCCCGGGGACGAGGTAGAGGCGGACGTGTGCCTCGTACTTGTCGTACGTGCTGAGCTTGCGGCGCGGCTTCACGACGTTGTCGAGCCAGTACGGCAGCCACTCGGAGAGCTTCGCCGAGCGGGTCGGCACGGGGACGCCGTTGTCGACCGCGTCGAGGAGTGCCCGGCGCTTCACGTCGCACTCGGCCCAGGTCTTGCCGTAGGCGAACTTCCGGGCACGGGTGCCGTCCGGCTGGAGGACGTAGACGGCGGCCTGGTAGCGCCCGTCCTTCCGCTGCGTGATGGTGCCGGCGCCATTGGGGTTGCGCTTGCGCTGGGTGGCCATCAGGCGGACTCCTCGATGCGGCCGACGATGAAGTCCCGGACGGCGTCGGCGGGAACGCGGCGCGATCGGCCGATGGTGATGGAGACCAGGCGGCGGGAACGGATGAGGTCGTAGACGGTGGAACGTCCGAGCTTGAGCCGTGCCATGACCTCGGGCACGGTCAGCAGTTCAGCAGCAGTGGTCACGTCAACTCCCCTTCCAGAGGCTCCAGTTCACTTCGGTTCTCTCTGGCGTGTTCGCGGTTGTGCTGGATGTCGCGGCGGATGTTGGCGGCGAGCCAGGATTCGCCGGGGGTGTGGCCATGGCCGGCGTAGGCCCAGTGGGCGACGACGAGGAGGGTGGACTCCGGGTGTTCGTCGGGGTCGGGGAGGCCGAGGGCGGTGCGTTGCTGCTGCGCGCGGTAGTCGGCGCGGACCTGGCGTAAGGCGCCGAGGGTGGTGGAGTAGGCGCGGGACTTGGTGGAGAAGTGGCCGCGGAAGCCGAGCATGTGGGCCCAGGCGCGCAGGCGCCGGTCCGGGTAGGCGGCATCGAGGTCCATACAGGCTTCCATCAGGCGCCGGGGGTGGTCCGGGACGCCGAGGAGGACGAGGGCTTCCTTGTTGCCGACGGGGTGGTCGACGGTGCCGGTGGTCTCGGCGGCCTTGGTGGCGTACTTGGCGACGTAGGCGGCGACGGCCTGTTCGGTCAGTTCCTCGCCCTGGCCGAAGGCGCCGATGGGCTGGACGTCGAGCTGGGTGCCCCAGGTGAGGACGAGGTCCTGGGCGATGCCGTGAGCGGGGGCGGCGTCGACGATGACGCGGACGCGGGCGGCGGCCGCGTGGATGGCGTCGGTGAGCAAGTCGAGGGTGGCCCAGGGCGGGGGCGGGGTGTGGGGCCCGTCGGGGCCGTCGAAGCGGATGACGGCGTGGAAGTGGACGGCGCCGCGTTTCTGGTATTCGGCGACCTTGCCGAAGGAGACGCGGGACTGTTCGCGGGCGGCTTTCTGGGTGAGGCCGGCGCGGGCGGCGATCTCGCGGCGGAGGTAGATCGTGAAGTAGCGCCACAGGTCGGAGGCGTGGTTGTTCCACAGCACCGCCCCCGCGTAGTCGTACATGGACGGGTCGAGCGGGGTGCCGAGTTCGGGCGCGTCCTCGGGGTGGCTGGTGCCGCAGCGGCAGGGGCGGGTGCCGGGGCGGTTGTGGACCGGGCCGAAGGACGGAGCGGTGAGGGTGGCGAAGACCCGGGGGTGATCGCGGATCGTGTCCGGGGTGCCTTTGTCGGGGTCGCCGGTGAGGCCGGCGCGGATGAGGTGGTACGTGTCGCCGGCGTAGGTCCAGGCGCAGGCCGGGCAGCGGGAGGCGCGGCGGTTGCCGCAGGCGACGCGGAGGACGCCGCCGGGTTCGGCGTCGGTGGTGTAGGCGTGGAGCACGGTCTTGGTGGCGGGGTCGAGGAGCTTGGTGCCACCGGTGAGACGGATGGGGGCGGTGCAGCCGCCGGTGCGGCGGATCTGTTCGGTGAGGCGGTCGAAGCCGGGGGACCCGGCCACCCGGAGCAGGTCGCTCAGGGTGGCCGGGTCCAGGCCCGCCGCGAGGGCGGAGTCGATCACGTGCTTACTCCTTGTGGGCGGGGCCGTGGTGGGCATTCCAACCGGCGACCAGGGCACCGACCTGGGCGTCACCCTTGGCGGTGGCGGAGGCGCCGCAGTGGCAGACGGCGGACGCGGTGGCCGGTTCGGAGGGGGACGGCTTGCTGACGTGCAGGCCGGGTCGGTCCTGCGAGGGCGTGAGCTTGGCCATCGCGGTCACTTCCCGGCGCGGATGAGGGCGGCCGGGAGGGTGCGGCGGGTGCCGGTGCCCTTGCAGACGGGGCAGGTGGCGGCGAGGGTGCGGCGCTGTCCGTCCGGGGTGGTGCCGGTGGTGATGTGGACGACGGGGAAGCCGTCGCAGTGGGAGCAGACGCGGGCGGCCGGGGTCTGGGGCATCATGGGTTTTCCCTTTCGGGTCCGGTGGATCTGGAATGGGGTTGATGGCGCCCGGGGCGGCGGAAGTTTGGCGACCGAGGCCGCCCCGGGGGCCGCTTAGCGTGCGTTGCGCCTGCCGTGGCCCTTGGCCGCGTACATCGAGGCGTCGGCCGCCGAGAGGGCGTCGGTGAGGGTGGGGACCGGCAGTTCGGCCCGGTAGCAGTGGCCGACCGAGGCGGAGACCGGCAGGACGTGACCGTGGTGCTCGACGGGCTGGTCGAGGGCGGTCCACAGGTCGAAGAGGCTGACGGCGCCGAGGTTGGTGACGATGGCGGCGAACTCGTCTCCGCCGAGGCGGGCGGCGATGCCGTGCCGGCCGCACCAGGCGCTCAGCCGGTGGGCGGTGGCGGTGAGGACCGCGTCTCCGGCGGCGTGCCCGTGGGTGTCGTTGATGGCCTTGAAGTCGTCCAGGTCGACCAGCAGGACGAGCGCGGCAGGGTGCTTGTTCAGCAGGTGTTCGGCGCGGGTGGTCCAGCCGGTGCGGGTGTGCAGGCCGGTCAGGGGGTCGCGTCGGGCGGTGGCCAGGCGGCGCCAGAGGAGTCCGCCGTGCAGGGCCCACCCGAGGGCGGGTAACCCAGCGGCGGCGATCGTCTGCGTGTCCATGAGGTTCACCGGCCCTTGCGACGGTTGCGGGTCTTGATAGGCGGGATGGCGTCATAGGCGTCGCGGCCCTGCTGGAACGAGGCCCGGTCTGCGGAGCTGGGCTCGGAAGTTCCGAGCTGGCGGTTGATCCGGTTCATGGCCTTGCGGTCGCCGTGGCGCTTGGCGATGGCGTACTCGCGACCCAGCTCGGCCATCTGCGGGTTGGCCGGGGGGTCATTCGTCTTGCGGCTGAACAGGCCCATGTCAGCGCTTCCTTTCCTGGTTGAGCAGGGACTTGAGGACGACGGCGCACACGGCGACGGAGACACCGGTGATGGCGACCGCCAGGAGCATGGAGACCAGGACGGCGCCGACGACCAGGACGACGGCACCGCCGCCGGCGGCGAGGGCGACCGCGCTGCCCGGGGTGAGCTGGACCGAGCTGCGGGGCGTGGTGGCCGGGACGGGGACGGGAGCCGGGGTGATGGCCGGGGCCGGGGTGGCCGCGGGCTCGATGTCGGTGAGGGGGATGGGGTGGCCGGTGGGGAGCGGGTTGACCGGGATGCGGGGCTGGAGCATGGCGGGTTCTCCCTACTTGGCGATGGGGTCGATGAGCGGGGTGAGGAGGCTGTCGGCGAGGAGGTAACCGCCGAGGAGGAGGACGGCGACGAGCCACCAGGGCGGGCGGATGAGCTTGATTCCGAGGCCGCCGACGACGATCAGGGCGAGCCAGAGCGGGACGTCCACGAGACGGGCTCCTTCGGGTTCAGCGGGGGTTGCAGCGGTGGGTACGGGCGGCGAGCTCGGCGGCGGCGCGGGTGTTGTAGTCGGCGGAGAAGTCACAGCCGGGGGCCGTACACACGGCGGTGTGCTTGGTCCGGCCCCGGCCGTCATGGTGGGTGCCGACCTGCACCGGGCCGAGCTTGATGACGTGGTGGAAACGGTTGGGTCGCACGGGTCTTACCTCCTTCCTGGGTCAGGCGAGCTGGAGGGCGATGGAGTCGGCGAGGGCCGGGGGCATGCCGTGGCGGGCGCGGAGGGTTTCCGCATCGATCGGCCGGCCGGTCTGGGCCCGGTGCGCGTCCGCGATCTTCTGGGCGTGAGCCATCAGCGCGGGCGGCACCGCCACGGCAGGCACCACGGCAGGAGCGGGCTCGGGGGCGGGTTCGGGGTGTTCTTCCTGCGGTGCGGGTTCCGGCGTGAGTTCGGCCGGGGCGGGGTCGGCCGGCGGGAGTTCGGGGGCCGGTTCCGGGGCGCGTTCGACGGTCATCTCAGCGGTAGGTTCCGGCGCCGGTACGGGCTCAGAGGTGTGGGCGGGTTCGGGGGCGGGGTGGGCGTGGGCGAGGAGGGTGCCGCCGAGGAAGGCGATGGCGGGCCATCCGGCGACGAGGATCCGCAGCCAGGCGGGGACGTTGTTCATGTCGAGGAGTCCGGCGGTGGCGACGTTGGCGCCGAGGGACGCGATCAGGGCGATGGCGAACCAGAGCCAGGCGTCCCGGTTGTCGGTGTCGGTGCGCATCCGGCGCCAGGCGGCGACGAGGAGGAGGTCGACGGAGACCGGGTAGGCCCACGCCTTCCATCCGTCCTGTCCGGCCGCTTCGGCCAGGTCGTGCAGGTGGGCGAAGGACAGGGCGCCGGCGATGACGGCCTGGATCAGGACGGCGTCGAGGCGAAGGGTTCGCAGCACGGTTCACCTCCTTTCGGGCATGGGTCGGGTAGGGACCTGGCGTGAGACGGTCACGCCGACCGAGGGGTGGGGTGCTGCTAGGCGGTGGCCGGGTTCGGCTTCACCAGGGGTGCCGTATCCGACTCCTCCACGTGCACCGGCATGACGGGGCGGTGGGCGGCGAGGGCGGGAAGGTACGGGGTGAGGTGGGCGTGGGCGGCGCAGATCTCGGCCGCTTCGGCGGCGGTGAGGATCGGGGTGCGAATGCGGGACCAGCCCCCGGAGGTGTCCCCGGCGACGGCGATGCCGGGCCGGTCGGGCGGGATCGTCAGGACCGTGACGACGGCGTCGGGGGCGATGTCGCCGACGCCCATCTCGGCGGTCTGCTTGTCGTTGACGCGGTGCACGGTCCGGCCGGTGAGCTGGGCGCGCAGGGCGGTGGCGCCCTTGCCGAGGTCGGAGCCGAAGCGCTGGCCGCAGACTTCGAGGAAGATGCCGGCGGCGCGGGCGAGCTGGCCGAGGCGAATCAACTGCGTGACCATCCGGTCCCGGCGTTCCTCGTCCTTCTTCGTCGCGGTCAGGAAGAGTTCCGCGACCTCGTCCACCAGGACCACCACCGGCGCCGGACGGACCTCCTCGGGCAGGGCCCAGATGTCGGCGACCCCGCGATCGCTGAGGAGGTCGAAGCGGTCCTCCATCTCGCCCACCAGGGCGTCCAGGAGACCGTCGGCTTCCTCCGGGGTGGTCGCGAGGGCGGACAGCCGGGGCGCGTAGCCGCGGTGCTCGACTCCGCGCTTGCAGTCGATGCCGACCAGGGCGACCGGCAGCCGGGCGAGTCCGGCGATGAGGTTGCGCTGGTACATGGACTTACCGGTCTGGTTCGCGCCGAGGGTCAGCGCGTGCGGGACCTTGAGGTAGTCCCGGACGAATGCCGTCCCGTCCTCCCGCAGCGCGACCGGCACCACCAGCAGCCCAGCGGGGCGCCGGCGCGGCATCCGCACCCGGTTCAGGACGTCGTAGCCGGTCATCCGCAGTTCCACGAAGCCGGGCTTGGTGACGGTGACGTTGACCGAGTGGACGCCCCAAGCGTGCCGCAGCCGCTCGGAGGCCGCCATCACGTCAGCGGGCTCCAGGCCGGCCGGGAGCCGCAGGGTGACCCGCAGGCCGGTCGAGGTGCCCCGCACCCGGCGGATCCTCGGCGGAACGGGCTGGACGTCGGGGCGGCGGGCGATGTTGCGGACCATGAACGCCCGCAGGCGAGACGGCTGGACCGTCAGCCCGCACACGTCCATCGTCGCGTGGTACGTCATCGTGAACCGCACCCGCGTGATCGGCAGGCCGATCAACGACCAGAACACCCGGGGCGCTCGGGTCCTGGCGTATCCGAGGCCGCCGGCGGCTCCGGCGAGCGGGAGGCCGATCTCCCATAAGGTCGCGACGTCGGTCATGATCAGGCGCCCATCGGGGTGACCGCGACGGCGCGGAACGAGATGCCGTGACGGGTCTGGCCGTTGAACGTGTTCTCCCAGTCCCGGGCCTTGAGCCCGATCACCGACACCGGCATACCCGGCGCGAGCCCGTCCGGGAGACCGGTCTCCGGGACCGTCACCTGGTAGAGGTTGCCCTCCCCCTCATCCGAGATCAGCAGGCCCACCGTCGAGAGACCGGCACCGGTCTCCCGGTCCGTAGCGCGCTCACCGGTCTGCTTGCTCACGAGCTTCGGCGTGGGAGCGGTCGCGACGAACACGACGGCGGTAGAAAGGTCGATCTTGAAGGACGGCATCAGAACTCCCTACGTTGTGGGGCAGCCCAAATGGGAACTGCCAGCCCCGCTGTCCTAGGACTGCGAGGCGACTGAGTAGATAGTGGCCCGCAGTCCTAGGACTGTCAACAGTCCTAGGACTGTGTTTGACTGGTTCTCGTTGAGAGGGGTTCGAGATGGCGCCCAAGTGGCGGGAGCTGGCAGACGAGCTGGCCGAGCAGATCAGGAGTGGTGAATACCAGCCCGGGCAACAGTTGCCGCAGATCAGGAAGCTGGTCGAGCAGGGCAAGGGTTCGAAGGTCACCGTCCACGCGGCGTATAAGGCCCTCGAAGCGGAAGGCCTGGTCACCTCGACTCGCGGCCATGGAACCGTCGTACGTCAGCAGGTGCCGCTCAAGCGTCTCGGCATCGCGCGCTACGACAAGGCGAAGTGGCGAGACGGCGACGAGGTGGCGTTCATCGCGGACCGGGTCGCGTCGGGCCGGACGTACCGCCGCAACGAGCAGACCCAGACCGTCAGCCTTGTCGAAGCTCCTGCCACAGTGGCCGCAGCCCACGGCCTGGAAACGGGAGCTCCGGTCTACGCGCGGGCCCGCCTGGTCAAGGAAGGCGAACAGCCGACGCACACCCTGACCAGCTACTACCGCCCCGAGCACGTCGAAGGCACGCGCTTGGTCGACCCCACCCCCGGTCCGGCCGGCCGAGGCGGCGGATACCGCGTCCTGTACGACGCCGGTTACGAGATCGACCACATGAAGGAATCACTCTTCGCCCGCACACCCACTGCGGACGAGGTGAAACTCCTCCAGCTTCCGCCCGGCGAGCCCGTCGTGGAGCTCCACAGGACGACGTACACGGCCGCCGGCACGGTGGTGGAGTTCGCCATCGGCATCCACGCCGCCTCCCGCTTCGCCTGGGAGTACGACTTCAAGGTGCCGGACTCGGCAGCGGACAGGGACGAGACGCAGTGATCTCCGCGCAGGACTGGGCCGACACGGAACTCCTCTGGGACTACCAGCAGATGCACCACACACCCCGGCCCTGCTCGGTCGCTATCGGACTCGGCAGTCACGACCTGGGCGTGGCCGACGCCACCGCCGATCTGTACCGGCGCGGCATGGCCCCCCTTCTCGTCTTCACCGGAGCGACCAGTCCAACGACGCGCGAACGGATGCCCCGCGGCGAAGCCCTGCACTACCAGGAGCGAGCAATCGAACTGGGCGTCCCCGTCTCGGCGGTGATGGTCGAGCCGCGAGCCCGGAACACAGGCGAGAACATCCTCTTCTCCCGAGAGCTCCTCACCGAGGCCGGCATCGACGTCTCCTCCATCCTCCTGGTCAGCAAGCCCTACGAGGAGCGACGGGCCTACGCCACGGCGCGCAAGCTGTGGCCGGAGGTCGAGATCATCAGCGCATCAAGCCCTATGACACTCCGGGACTACATGGACTCCATCGGGGACGCCCGCCTGGTCATCGACATGCTCGTCGGAGCCCAGCAACGACTACTGATCTACCCGGAGCAGGGATTCATGATCAGCCAGCAGACCCCCACCGCCGTGCGCGACGCGTACGCCCGCCTGTCCCAGAACGGCTACACAAGCCGCCTCCTCCGAGACGACGAAGGCAAGCCCCAGGAGCCCACCACCTGAAGGACCCGCCCCGGGGCAGCTGTTACAGATTTCTCTACCTCATAGATTTCTCTACCTCATCAAGGCACCCGCCGCGCACGGCGCGGCGCGCGCGGCCCGTCGCCCGGGCCTGCGCTCCTGTCTCCGCCCCGCTCCAGCCCGACCGCCGGCCGCACGCCTGACAGCTCGGGTTGATGGGTGACGAACCACGATGCGGCCGATCCTGTACACGGGCGCGGCTCAGGACGATGCCTCCGGCGGGGGCGCTCAGGCTCCGGGATGGAGGGGGTCCGTGGGCGGGTGCCGGCCGGTGGGTTGTGTCGGTGGGGGCTCCCATCCCATCTGCCGTCGACCCAGGCAGAGCCGAGCAGACACGGCACCGGGCGTCCAGGTCGTTCGTACAGTGGCGCGCTCCACCTGGACGCCCGGCACCGCGCCTGCTCCACGGTGTGTGGGTCGACGGCAGACGGGATGGGAGCGGGGCAGACTGTGGCTGGGGCCCGTTGTCTCTTGCCGGTCCGATCCGCAGGCGAGGTGCACGAGACCAGGTGTCCGGAGCCTGGCTGGCTGACCACGCCGCAGCGGAAGAGGCGAACCCTCATGAGGGGATAGCTACCGCCGCACCCCGCAGAACCGCCATTCGCCATCAAGCGCGAGAGGTCAGAGCCAGAGGATCAGGGCGACGGCCACGATGATCACTAGAAACGGAGCAGCGATGGCCTTACGAAGCTCACGCTCGCCCTTGCCTGGAAACATGGGATCATCACCTGCATCCGTGAAGAGGGTCGATGACTCCTCCTTACTGGACAGGATGTTGCCCGCATCCCGGATCAGCGCTGCCGCCGCCTTTGAGTCGCCCGTTTTCTCCAGCATCGCATCCAGCTTCGACAACATCTCGGGCGCGGAGACGGCCAGACGCCTCAGCTGCCGCTTGGTCCCCTCGTCAATTCCCTCATTGTTGATGATCGTCTGATAGACGCGACCGTTGTTAGTTTGAATGTATTGGTCAATTGCGGGGAGTTCCGCCATCTTCCCCCTCCCCGCATGCGGTGTTGCTCACTAGCGAGGGCGTACGGTCCACGCGCAGCTCAAAGGACGAGACACACTCACCTTTCGTTCTGGACTGACCGAGCGGGCCGGCCAAAATGAGCGCGACCAAGACGGCGGCGGCGGCTGAGACAGCGGCCACGCCGACGCGGGCGAACGGGTTGAGCGCCTGCCCGATGGTCTTGACCAGCGTGGGCCACTTGTGCGTGACCCAGAGGACGAAGGCGATACCAATGACGACGAAGACCAGAACTCGATCCCGAACAAATGAAGCGACATATCTATCTGATGACAGCTCCAGCAAGTCGCCGAGAAATTGGCCGACAGTCGGTATCGCCTCCGGAAACTGTTTACTAATCAGATCGACGCTGAACAGGGCCACGAGTACAGCGAGAGTGACGCCGAGAATAGCTTGAGCAAGGCCAAGTAACGCTGCGGCGCCAATTGTTGGGAGTTTCACCGCTTACCGTTACGGTAGTTGGTCTGCGATACGGTGCCGTGGTTCGTCCCGATGACTTGCCCAGGGTTTTGAGCGTTGATGGTGACGCCATCTGCCCCTGCGTGGCTGATGGGATGAGAATCGTTGCCTGCCGTACCACCTGAGTGGGTGGCATCGGCAGGGGGTAGCTGGTCGGGAAGACCATCACTGTTGGAGCGTGAGCGTGTCCACCGCACGGTGATGACGGCAGCGCCAAGCGCGAATGCTCCGCCGATGAAGGCAGCGATGATCTCGTACATGTCTCCCCCTGGAAGTCCGTGAAGATCAGCAAAGGTCCATCTAGTGCAGGTGGTTGACGTCCGACACTGGTACCGCACAGTCGGTATGTCCGAACACCGGAAGAATCCGGCCAGGTCTGGCCTGGTGTTGCAGTTCCGGCGCTCGCCCTATCAACCTCGCCCCTCTCCAAGCCCTTTGAGTTTGGCACAACTGGCCTTAGGGCAGGCGCGTTCCAGCGACTTCCGACCTTCGCGAGCGCAGCGGTGATCGCTGGTCGCGCTTCCACGAAAGTGGCCCACTCGTGGACTGATGAGGCCCGGCATGCCACGCGCAGTGCGCTGACCTGGTTAGACGGCGAAGACTCGCACGCCCCGAAGCCGTTGCCACGTGCAGACAGACTAGGAACGTTCGCGCGCGGCCGGTGCTGGCAGGGCACTCTTGGCCATCGGCGGAGCCTGGCCGTCGGTTGGGTCCCGGGCTTGCACCGGGCCGCCCCCGGACAGAACTAGGGATGCAGCTGCACTACAGAGCTGGACACCTCGGAAGCCGACCGCGCGCAGGTGGACGCTATCCCGAGGCACTGACAGGCGCCGGCGAGGACCGTGCCACATCCGTGCCAGATCGTGCGGGGAGCCACGGGGAACGAGGGGCGTTGACGGGCTCTGGGCTGTCGATCAACCCCACAGCATCCGCGCAGGTCAGATGCGGCCCCACCCTCCCGCTCTCCTAAAGAGGTGGTGGGCTTCCCGAGTCCAGCGAGGGTCGGTGGTGGAGACGGCGGAGACCGCCGTACCTGCTGCACGGTGCGAAGTCCTCCACAAGGTTCCGACCGATCGTCGAGGATGGTCTCCATGGATGCCCTGCAGGTGAGAGCTTTGATCACGGTGCTGCTCGATCGCGGTGCCGACATCGGTGCCCGCGACGATGCCGCCATGGATCTGTACGCCACGGATGACGAGCAGGCCCGCCAGGCGCTCCTCACGGTGGCCATCGACCCGGAGACGCCGGAGATGGTCCAGGCGAGCGCGGGTGAATCACTTGGACAGATAGTCGCCAGGACCGGGCGCGCCCTCTCGGAGGAGGAACGAACTAGCCTGGCACCTGCTGCCGGCAGTGAGTATGAGGTCGTCCACCAGGGCTGAGTAGAGCGGTCTTCGACATCCGCGGCTGACATCAACAACGGCGGATGACGGCGGTCCAGCGCGGCTGTCGATGGCGACCGCGAGCAGGGGACTGCCCTCTCTTGGGGCAGCCCGATCGAACTCCTAAAGCGGGTGTCGCAGGTTCGAATCCTGCCGGGGGCACCGGTGAAGGCCCCCCGTCGTTCGCGGCGGGGGGCCTTCGGCGTGGGTGGGGGTGGGTCAGGGTGCGGGGGTGAAGGCGTCCGGGACCGGGAGGGTGGACCAGTGGGGGACGGGCCAGGCGACGACGACGGCCCGGCCGACCACGTCGGTGAGGGGGACCATGCCGCCGCGGCCGTCGTTCCGGTGGTAGCGGGAGTCCTGGGAGTGCTGGCGGTGGTCGCCCATGACCCAGAGGTGTCCGGCGGGGACGGTGATCCTGAACTGGCCGCCCGCGTCGTCGCTGCAGGGGGTGTTGCCCTCGTACACGTACGGCTCGTCCAGCGGCCGGCCGTTGAGCTTGAGCGGGCCGGTGCCCTGGCACTCGACCGTGTCGCCGCCGACGCCGATGACGCGCTTGATCAGGTGCTGCTCGCCGGCCGCGGGCATCAGGCCGACGAAGCCGAGGACCTTCTGGGTCGTGGTGGGGGGCCTCAGTTCGTGGCCGGCGAGCCAGTCCGCGGGGTCGCGGAAGACGACGACCTCGCCGCGGTCGGGCTCCGAGCCGAACCAGGGGGTGAGCTTGTCCACCAAGACCCGGTCGTCCTCCTGGAGGGTGTTCTGCATCGAACCCGAGGGGATCAGGAAGGCCTGCACCAGGAAGGTCTTGATCAGGAAGGCCAGGACCAGCGCCACCGCGGCCAGGAGGGGGTACTCCGCCCACGGGGAGAGGCGGCGGCGCCTGGGCGGGCCGGGGGTCTCCGGCACCTCGCGCCCGGGGTCCGGCCTGGTCTCCGTCGCCACGTCTCCCGTGTCCGCCACGTCCGCCGACCCCGATTCAGTTGGTTCCTGCCGCATGGGTCGACCCTAGGGCCCCCGCCCGTCCCTCCGCAGTCCCGCGGCGCGTTCACCCTCCTTATGGGTGACCGCGCCGGTCACGCTCGGTGACGGTTCAGCGGAGTTCCTCCGGGCAGGCCGTGCCGCGCGGGAAGAGCTTGTACGGGGCCGCGAGCCGGTAGGTGCCCGCCTTGGGGGCGACCAGCTCGGTCCACTCGTCGCCCTCCTCGTCCGGCTCCGCCTTCACCAGACAGCCGTTCTCGTTGGCGAAGACCTTCGGGAGCTCCGTCTCGGACTCCTCCCGGGCCAGCTTCGACTCCTCCGTCTCCTGCGGCGGCTCGATCTTGCCGCCGTTCTCGTCCATCAGCGCCAGCCACGGCGAGTAGGGCACGCGGATCTTCACCCGGGCCGGGCGGTCGAGGCGGAGCACCACCTCGTTCTCGGCGGCGCGCTGGACCTGGGCCGGGGCGTCGGCGAGCGGGGTGGCGTCGGCGACCTCGTACAGCCGCCAGTTCGCGTCCGACCACACCTGGTTCAGGTACGGCAGGCCCTCGGCGACGAGCTCCGCCTCCCGGGCCGCGCCCGAGTCGGGGGCGCCGGTGGGGAGGACGACGTACCGGACGGACCAGCGGTGGAGCCACTCGTGGTAGTTCACGGCGTTGAGGGTGTCGTCGTAGAAGAGCGGGTTGCGCTCCATGTCCGCCTGGCGGTTCCAGCCGCGCGCGAGGTTGATGTACGGGCTGAGCGCCGAGGACTCGCGGTGGCTGGAGGCCGGGACGACCTCGACGCGCGCCTTCTGCGCCTCCCGCACCTGGAGCTGGTTGATCAGCGGCGCCACCTCGAAGGCCCAGGAGGCGTCGGGGCGGGTGCGGATCACGTCGTCGACGCCCTTGAAGCCGATCCAGAAGTTCAGGCCGAGGAAGGCGATCACGAGCGCGTACCAGCGGCGCGAGCGCGGGCGCGTGTACGGCAGCGCCGCCAGCAGCGCCACGCCCGCGAAGAGCATCGGGAGCCGCGAGATGTTCGACCCGATCTGGGAGTCGATCAGCCAGGTCAGGAAGGTGCCGACGGTGTAGCAGGCGGCGGCCGTGCGGACCGTCCGCCAGTCCTTCGGCACGAGGACGAGGACGAGGATCCCGAAGACCAGCGGCAGCACCGTCGAGGCGAAGGCCATCGGCTGCGTGCCGGAGAAGGGGAAGAGCCAGGAGGAGAGCGCGACGACGACCACCGGCGCCAGGCCGATCGCGTACGCGCCCGGGCGCCGCTTGTTGAGGAAGAGCGCCGCCGCCACGACCCCGAGGAAGAGCCCGGCGACCGGGCTGCACGCCGTGGCGAGCCCGGCGAGCGGCGCCGCCACCGCGGCCTTCGCCCAGCGCCTGCGGCGCCAGCGGTGCGGCCAGCAGAAGACGGCGGCGACCGCGCCGAGCGCGAACATCATGCCGAGCCCGAAGGTCACCCGGCCCGACAGCGCGTTGCAGAGGAAGGCGAAGACGCCGGCGAGGGCGCACGCCATCGGGTTCCGCACCGCCGGGACCCGCACCAGGATCAGCGCGGTCAGCGCGGCGGAGAGCGTCCCGGCGATCATCATCGTCGAGCGGACGCCGAGCACCGACATCACGTACGGCGAGACCACGCTGTACGAGACCGGGTGCATGCCCCCGTACCAGGCCAGGTTGTACGCGGAGTCCGGGTGCCGTCCGACGAACTCGGCCCAGGCGTCCTGCGCCGCGAGGTCTCCACCGCTGTTCGCGAAGTAGAAGACCCACAGCACGTGGAGGAGCGCGGCGACGCCCGTCGCCACCATCACGGGGTAGCGGCGCTTGCGGCGGCGCGGTGCGGGGGCCGCCGGGGACGGGGCCGTGGCCGCGTCCGGGGTCGTGGTCCGCCCGGGGGCGGTGCGCTGGTTCGGGAGCACTATTCGCGAAGGTGAATCGGTGGATACTGCGGGGGTGGGCGCCGGAAGGGCCGCCGAGGAGGGCGCGGTGGCCACCCCGGAGTCCGGTGCGGGCTCCGACCCGTCCCGGCGCCCGCCGGGACGTCCGCCGGGGCGTCCGTCCTCCCGATGATGCTCGACATCCCGCCCGGGCGCCTGCCCGGAGCCCGGTACGGAGTCAGGTGCCGAGCCCGGTGCGGAGTCCGGCGCGGGGTGTCGTACGGCGTCCTGCGCGGCGTCCTCGTCGGAGGTTTCCGGGGAGAGGGGCGCGGTGGCCGCGGTGCGGCTCGCCCGTGTCGGCTCAACGGTGGTCACTGCGGCTGCGGCCCTTTCCCGTACTGCCCCGTACTGCTTCCCTCTGCCCGTCCCGCGCCCCGCGCGGCTCCGCGTGTCGCGTCTCGTCCCCCGAAGACGCTAACAGCAGGGCGCCCCGGTCGTCCCGGGGCGCCCTGCTGCGGGTGCGTCCGCTCAGTTCACGCGCGTGAGCTTCTTGTCGAAGCCGGGCTCGACCAGGTCCGACGCGAGCGCCACCGGGGCGCTGGCCCTGGCCGCGCCCTCGCCGATCGAGACGGTGCCGACGACGTCCCCGGCCTTGCCGGAGTGCGGGACGGCCTTGCCGCCGTCGGTCAGGGAGAGCTCGACCTCCAGGCCGGGCCAGCCGATGGCCTTGATCTCCTTCGTCGCCACGACCGGGGTCCGGCCGCCGAGGCCGTCGTCGACGTAGCCGAGGACCTGCCCCTTCTTCACGACGGCCGCGGACGTGACGTCGTCCTGCGCCTTCTTGATCAGCTCGTAGCTGTAGTCCAGCGACAGCTCCAGCTTCTTGCCGAGCTGGTCGGCGTTCTGCGCGCCCATCACGATGCCCAGGATGCGGTGGGTCCGGCCCTCCACGATCGTGTTGGCCGACCAGAGCAGGTTGCCGCCGGCGGGGGTGGAGGAGCCGGTCTTGATGCCGCTCACACCCGGCTTGAGCAGGAGCCGGCTGTTGTTGTTCTCGATGTAGCCGACGCCCTCGATGGTGGCGTTCGGCATGTCCACGATCTCCCGGAACACGTCGTACTGCATGACCGCCTTCGCCAGCTTCAGCTGGTCCTTCGGGGTCGAGACGGTCGAGTCGAGCAGGCCGGACGGGTCGGTGTAGCGGGTCTGGGTCATGCCCAGGTCCTTGGCGGCGGCGTTCATCTTGTCGACGAAGGCCTGCTCCGAGCCGGCGTCCCAGCGCGCGAGCAGCCGGGCCACGTTGTTGGCCGACGGGATCATCAGGAGCTGCAGGAGCTCCTTCTCCGTGTAGGTCTGGCCCTCCTTCACCGGCGCCGTCGACTCGTGCGCCGCCTTCGCCTGCTCGGCGGCCTTCTTGTCGATCGTGATCTCGGGGCCCTTCTGCTTCCCCTTGATCGGGTGGTCGCGGAGGATCACGTAGGCGGTCATCGTCTTCGTCACGGAGGCGATCGGGGCCGGCTTCTGCGCCCCGTACGTCCCCATGGAGCCGGCGCCCTCGACCTCCACCGCGCCCTGGCCCTCGCCGGGCCACGGCATCTTGAGCGCGCCGCCCGCGAAGGTGTACGTCGGCGACCCGGAGAGCTTCAGCACGGGAGCCGGCAGCGGCCGGACCATCTGCGCGATCGCAAAGACGATCAGGAGGAGCAGGACCAGCGGGGTCCAGATGCGGACCCGTCGCACCGTCGTGCGCCAGGCGTTCGGCGGCGGCGGCGGGGTGTTCGTCAGCTCGGCCAGCAGGTCGAGCGGGGGCAGCGGCGGAAGCGGCTGCTGGCGGGTGCGCTCGGGCTCGCCGAGCGCCGGGGCGGGCGCGGACACGGCGGCCTTCGCCGGGGCGGGCGCGGCGGCGGAGGCCGCGGCCGACGGGGAGGCCGGGGTGCCGGGCTCGGAGGCACCGGGCGCGGTGGGACGGGACGGCGCGACGGGCGCGGTCGGGGCGACCGGGGCCTTCGGCGCGACGGGGGCCTTCGGCGCGGCCGGCTTGTCGGCCGCCGCCTTCTTCCGGTCGGCCGGGATGTCCGGACGCAGCGGTACGAACGTGCTCGTCCGCTCGCTGTCGGAGTCGGCGCCGGAGCCCGTACCGGGACGCGGACCCGCGCCGGAGCCGGAGCCCGCCGGGTCGCGGGGCAGCTTGAGCGCGGTCGTCGGCTGGTCCACGGCGGGCTTGGCCGGCGGCCGGACGGCCCGGAACATGGTGGTCGGCTGATCGACCGGGCCCGCGGTCTTGGGCTCGGCCTCGGGCTTGGACTCGGTTTCGGACTCGGACTCGGACTCGGCCTCGGTCCCGGACTCGGGCTTGGTCCCGGGGGTGCCGCCGGAGCCGGCCTCCGGCCGGCCGGCCGTCTCGGGCGCGGACGGCGCCGACGGCGCGGCGGGCTTCTCCGCCGCCTTGTCCGCCGCCTTGTCCGCCGTCTTGTCCGTCGCCGCCTTGTCCGCCGTCTTCTTCGTGGCGAACCAGGACGGCTCCGGTGCCTTCGGCGCCTCCACGGGCGCCGCGGCGGCCTTCGCGGGCTCCTCGGAGGTCCCGTCGGCCTCCGGAGCCTCCGCGGCCTTCCCGGCCGTCACAGGCGCCTCGGGCACGTCCGGGGTCCCGGGGGCCTCAGAGGCCCCGGAGCCGGCGTCCTTGGAGTCCCCGGCGCCCTCGGGCTCGTCCTCGGCCGGGTCCGCGTCCGCCGCCGTGCCCGCGGGACCGTCCTCGGCCGCCGTCGCGACCCAGGCCGCCACGGCGTCCTTCAGGCGGTCGACCGTCACCCCGGCCGGCTCGCCGGCCGGCTCGCCGGGCGGCTCCGCCGACGCCTCGGGCTCCGTCGGGCCCGACGGGCCCGTCGGCTCCGCCGTCCGCGCGGGGGACTTCTCCGCGTCGTCCTCCGGGGTGCGCGGCGCCACGGTCTTGAAGACCGCCGTCGGCTGGTCCACCCGGTCCGGCGCGGACACCGCGGACGCCGGGGAATCCGAGGGCGCAACCGTCGACGCCGCCGCCGTCGTCTTCCCCTCCGAAGACCCCTGCTGCTCCGCCTTGTCGGGGGACTCGCCCGCCACCGTGCCTCCTCCATGCGTCATGCGTACGTCCGAACCGTCTACCAGTGTCCTGTGTGAACCCCTTGGCTCCCGTGCTAGACGAGAACGACATACCTACTGGTTCCCGGACGAACCACCCAGGCACTCTCGACAGATGAATGTGAGAGGGGTCACCCTGTCATTCATCCACGCGGGGAGGCATGGATGGGCAGGAGCCGCAGAACCATTCCGGAGGAGCTTCTGCTGCTCGCTCTGGACCCGACCACGGGTACCACAGCGCAGCCGCAGTCGCTCGATCTGGGCCTTGCCGGAGCACAGCTAGTAGAGCTGGCTCTGGCAGGACGGATAGCCCCTGACGGGGATCGTATCGCCGTGGTGATGCCACGGCCGACCGGAGATCCGACTCTGGACTCCGCACTGGAACTGCTGCGCAGGCGCGGCAGTCCGGTCCGGGCCGTCCATTGGATCGGCGGACCCCGACTGGGGCTCCGCCAGACGTATCTCTCGCATCTGGAGCGATGCGGCATGGTGCATGCCGTGGAGGGCCAGATGTGCGGGGTGCTGCCGACGACTCGCTACCAGGCGACGGACACGGCGATCAGCCGGGAGATCAGGGCCCGGCTGGACAGTGCGATCCGCACCGGCGTACCGCCGGACCCGCGGACCGCGGCGCTCGCCGCACTGGCCCACGCGGTCGGTCTCGGCAAGCACCTGTACCCCGGCAACGAAGGACGGTCGTCGCGGTCCCGGCTGCGCGACCTGATCCGGCACGACCCCATGGGCGGCCTCGTGGCACACGCCGTGATGGACGTCCAGAACGGCGCGGCCGCACAGCCGCGCCGCAGCGGTCAGGGCGTACCCGCCCAGCCGCGCGGAAGCATGGCCCGCGCCGCCGCCCACTAGGCGGACGCACGGCCCCGGCACGGACGGGTCGCCGGCCGGGCGGATGCGCCCGGCCGGCGACCCGTCCGGCAGCGCACAGCACGTCCCGTACGCACACGCGGCACGTCCCGTACGCCGGCAGGTCCGGCCGTACGCGCGGCGGGCGCGTCCGTACGGCCGCACCGCGCACCACGTACCGATCCGGGAGCCGCACAGAGGTGTGCGGGGCGCCTCCGGGCGCCCCGCACATCCGCGCCGGCTCCGCGGCCGCGTACGGGCGTTGTCGCGTTTTCCCGGCGCACGTCGCACCTTTGGTGGCAGTCTGCCAAGCAGTAGATACTCACAGCTACGCATCGCAGACAGCAGCCGGAGGTGCAGTTTCCGTGGCGTCCAGTGTCAACCCCACCGTCAGGCGACGCCGATTGGGCCAGGAGCTCCGCAAGCTCCGCGAGGGCAAGGGCATGACGGCCGAGCAGGTCGCCGAGCGCCTCCTCGTCTCCCAGTCCAAGATCAGCCGGCTCGAGAACGGCCGCCGCTCCATCAGCCAGCGGGACGTGCGCGACCTGTGCGGGGTGTACGAGGTCGAGGACGAGGCCATGGTCAACTCCCTCATGCAGATGGCCAAGGACTCGCGGCAGCAGGGCTGGTGGCACGCCTTCGGCGACATCCCGTACAGCGTGTACATCGGCCTGGAGACGGACGCGCAGAGCCTGCGCGTCTACGAGCCGCAGATCATCCCGGGCCTGCTCCAGACCCGCGCGTACGCCACCGCCGTCATCTCCGGCGCGCTGCCCGAGTCGACGCCCGCGGACATCGAGAAGCGGGCCACCGTCCGCACCCGCCGCCAGGACCGGATCCGCGACGAGGAGCGTCCGCTGCGCCTGTGGGCGGTGATCGACGAGGCCGCGCTGCGCCGCGTGGTCGGCAACCGGCAGGTGATGATCGAGCAGTTGGAGCACCTCGTCGAGCAGTCGCACCTGCCGCACGTGACCGTGCAGGTGCTGCCCTTCGACACGGGCGCCCACCCGGGGATCAGCGGGCAGTACTCGATCCTGGAGTTCCCGGACGCCTCCGACTCCAGCGTCGTCTACATCGAGGGCGTGACGAGCGACCTGTACCTGGAGAAGGGGCCGGACGTGTCGAAGTACAGCTACATGTACGAGCACCTGCGGGCGCAGGCGCTGGGAGTGGAGCAGACCCGGGACTTCGTGGCCGACATCGCGAAGACCTACGCCCGGATCTGAGGGCCGCGCAGAGGTCTGAACCACGTGGGGCAGGTACGGTACACCCCCGACTCCGCGCGAAGGAAGCCCGGTTGGAATATGCCACCCGGTCGTGTGAACGCCGGTCCCGTCGCTCGGGACCGGCGAGTAGCGTCGATCAGGCCGGTGGAGACAACCCCGGCGACGATCCCGACGCCTTCGGGCAGAACCGGAGTTGAGCACATCATGGCCATCATCCAGGGTGCCACCGACAACTGGACCAAGTCCTCCTACTCGGGCGGCAACGGCGCGTGCGTCGAGGTGAAGTCCCCGGTCGTCGCCTCCATCGCCGTCCGCGACTCCAAGGCTCCCGAGGGTCCGTCGCTCGCTTTCGGACCGGGCTCGTGGAACGCCTTCGTCGGCCAGGTGAGCAACGGGGCCCTCTGAGGTCCGCAGAACCACTTGCGCCACTCGAACCACTCGCACCACTCGTACCGCCGCACCACCGCGCTTCACCGCACCACCCGTGGAGCCGCCCTCTCGTCCGGTCCGCCGTCCTGGCCGAGAGGGCTCGCTCGTGTCCGGGGGTCCGTCACCTCACCTCAGCAGGTCCACGTACCGGTCCGTCCCCGGCACGGTCGGGACGAACGGCGCCACCAGCTCCACCCGGCCCGCGTCGCCCGCGAGGGCGCCCAGGTCCGCGAAGCGGGCCGCCCAGCAGTCGCGCGGGTCCGCCTCCAGGAACCAGAGCAGGGTGAGGCGGGTGTCGACGCCCTCCACCTGCTTCACGTAGGTCATGCGGTCGCCGGGCAGCGGCGTGGGGCGGAAGACGGTCACCATCGCGGCCGGCGAGCCGGCCAGCCGGCGCGGGAGCTCACGGGCGGCGAGCCGTTCGAGGAGCGCCGCGCGCTCCTTCGGACCCGCGCAGTCCACGACCTGGAGGATCAGTCCCGCGTAGGGGTGGTCGAGGGCGTGGAAGTCGCGCGGGCCGGCCGCCCCGTCCCGGTACACGGTCGTCTCGTGGTCCTGGAAGGACGTGAAGACGTGGGTGCGGTCGTGGTAGACCCGGGCGTCGCGGTTGAGCCGCTTGTTGATGCCGACGGTCCACTTCATGTGCGCGTCGTAGCGCCCCTCGGTGATCCAGTACGTGGAGAGGTAACAGCCCGCGGTGACGGGCTGGGCCACGGCGGACTTCTCCGGGACGCGCAGCTCCTGGAGGTCGCGGGTGGCGACCCAGCGGCGGCCCGCGAACATCCAGGGCATCGCCATCGCGCCGGCGTAGTAGTGGTCGTCCTCGTACCAGCGGTTGTACGCGTACTCGTGGCCCGGATGCGGCTCCACCATGGTGATCAGGGCGTGGCCGGGGCGGACCCCGTACGGCCCGGTGGCGGCCAGTTCCCCGTACGCGTCGGCGTCGCTCATCGCCGTCTCCCTTCCCTGTGCGGCTCGGGGCACCTACTCTGACGGACCGTCAGATCAGTGACCAGAGGCGGGAGACACCCGGATGCTGCTCCAGGGGAAGACGGTCGTCGTGTCGGGCGTCGGGACCGGACTCGGTCACCGGGTCGCGGAGGCGGTGGTGCGCGACGGGGGCAACGCGGTCCTCGGCGCCCGCACCGGGGCCAGCCTCGCCAGGACCGCCGCCGCGATCGACCCGGCGGGCGGGCGCACCGCCCTCCTCGCCACCGACATCACCGACGAGACGCAGTGCGAGGCGCTCGCCGCGCTCGCCGTCGCGCGCTTCGGCGGCATCGACGCGGTCGTGCACGTCGCCGCCTGGGACGCGTACTTCGGCGGGCTCGCCGACGCCGACTTCGCGACCTGGCAGGCCGTCTTCGACGTCAACCTCTTCGGCACGCTGCGGATGACGCGGGCGTGCCTGCCGGCGCTGCGGGCGGGCGGGGGCGGGTCCGTCGTCCTCATCGGCACGCAGTCGGCCGTCGCCGCGCCGACGCAGGTCCAGCAGGCCGCGTACGCCGCGTCCAAGGGGGCGCTGACCTCGGCGATGTACTCGCTGGCGCGGGAGCTCGGACCCGACCGGATCCGGGTCAACACGGTGCTGCCGGGGTGGATGTGGGGGCCGCCGGTCGAGGCGTTCGTGCACTTCACGGCCCAGACGGAGGGCGTGGAGGAGGCGGAGGTCCTCGCCCGCCTCACCTCGCGCATGGCGCTGCCGGAGCTGGCCACGGACGGCGACGTCGCCGACGCGGTCGCCTTCCTCGCGTCGCCCCGCGCGCGGGCGATCACGGGGCAGTCGCTGCTGGTGAACGCGGGCGAGCTGATGCGGTGACACCGCGCCCGCCGGGACGGGGCACCGGGCGGAACGGGGCGCCCGGCGCGGCCCGGGCCCGGGTGGGGCCGGGGGCGCGGCGGGGTCGGGGACCCGGCGGGGTCAGGGCGTGGGGTAGCGGGCGTGCCAGGTGGGGGTGTGGAGGGCGGTGGCCTGGGTGAGTTCCATCGCGAAGTCGTCGGAGAGTTCGAGGATCGCGCCGCGGCCCTCCAGCGCCGCCAGCCAGGCCGGCGGCAGGGCCGTCTCGCCGTGCTGGGCGCCGAGGAGCGCGCCGGCGACGGCGGCGGTGACGGCGGACGGGCCGTCGTGGTTGGCGGCGAGGCGCAGCCCGTGGCGGACGTCCTCGCCGACGAGGGCGCAGTAGACGGCGGCGGCCAGCTGTCCCTCCGCGCGGTCCTCGTCCGCCCCGAGGGCGGTGACGCGGTCCGCGTCCGGGACGCCCTCGCGTACGGCTCCGAGGGCGCGGGTGAGCGCCTCGGTGACCGGCTCGTGGCCGGGGCGGGCGGCCAGCAGCCCCAGGGCCGTGCCGACGGCGGCCTCGACGGAGGCGCCGCGGGCCGCGCCGTGGACGGTGACGGCGAGGGCGCCGGCGGCGAGCGTGGCGGACGGGGCGCCGTGCGTCTGCGCGGCGCACTCGACGGCCAGCTGGCAGACGAGCGCCGGCTCCCAGCCGACGAGGAGGCCGAGCGGCGCGGAGCGGGCGAGCGCGCCGGAGTCGGCGGCGTCGGGGTTCTTGGGCCGGTCCGGGGTGCCGAGCCGCTCGTCGCCGAGGCCGGTGAGGCAGGCGCGGGGCGGCCGGCGGCGGGCGTAGAGCCACTCCTGGCGGCCGAGCCAGCCGTTGTCGCGGCGCCGTTCGTCGGGGCCCCAGTCGCGCTGGGTGGCGGCCCACCGCAGATGGGCGCGGTGGATCTCGGTGGGCGGGTGCCAGACGCCGCCGTCGCGGCGCACGTGGGCGCGGATGAGGCCGTCGACGGTGAAGAGGCCCATCTGGGTGGCGGCGGTGACGGGAAGGGTTCCGTCGGGGGGTTCCGCGAGGCCCGCCGCGCCGTGCTCCGCGCGGATCTCCTCCAGCGTCCGCTCGTGCACGCCCGCGCCGAAAGCGTCGCCGACGGCCGCGCCGAGCAGGCAGCCGCGGACGCGCGAGCGGAAGTCCTGTTGTTCGGTGCGGCCCCACACGGCCGCGGCAGTGGTGGTCACGACGTGCCCTCCCCCGTCCGAGGTCCCGCTCTCTCACCGGTCTCCGCAGCACTGTAATCGACCGGGTGCGGTCGTTCGGGGGGCGGAGTCTTATGTGATCGGACGCCCTTCAGGCCGCTTTTGACCGTAGTTCACCCGAGGTTCGCCGTTGGCCTGAACCATCCGCCGCATGACCCCCGTGACACGAGTCAAGTGCTCCTCCGCCGCGCTCGCCGCCGCCCTCCTCCTGGGCCTCGCCGCGCCGGCCGCCTCCGCGCACGCCCCCGGCCGCTCCCCCGCGCGCGACGGGCACCGGATCCCCTTCACCGCCGCGACCGTCACCGACCACGCCGACGGCACCTCCACCGTCGCCTGGACCGCGCCCGGCGCCCGTACCGTCACCGTCCGCTCCGAGGGACGCACGGTCGCGCGCGGCGGCGCGTCGGGATCGGTCACCGTCCCGACCGGGGCGGCCGCCGACCGCCACTGGTTCGACCTGGTCCCCGACCGCGGCACCCCGCTCCGCCTGGCCGACCGGCTGATCCGGCTCCAGGGCACGGTCAACTTCCGCGACGCGGGCGGCTACCGCACCCGCGACGGGCAGTGGGTGCGGATGGGCGAGGTCTACCGCTCCGACGCGCTCGACCGGCTGACCGACGCGGACCTCGCCAAGCTGAGGCGCCTCGGCGTCCGGACCGTCCTCGACCTGCGCATGGAGTCCGAGCGCGCGGCCGCCCCCGACCGCGTCCCGGCCGGCGCGACCCACGTCGTCGCCGACGTCCTGGCCGGCAGCGGCACCTTCACCGCGATGCCGGAATCCCCGGCGGAGGCCGAGGCGATGATGGTGGAGGGCAACCGCTTCATGGTGGGCGGTGCCACGGCGAAGGCCGCGTACGCCACCGTCCTCGACGAGATCGCGGACGGCGACGGCGTCCTCTTCCACTGCACCGCCGGCAAGGACCGCACCGGCTGGGCCGAGGCAGCGCTCCTCACCGCCCTCGGCGTCCCCGAGGAGACGGTCATGGCCGACTACCTCGCCAGCGGCACCTACCGCGCCGCCGCCGACGAGGCCGTCCTGTCCCACCTCCCGCCCGACCGGGCCGCCGTCTACAAGCCGCTCCTGGACGTCCGCCCGCAGTACCTCAACGCCTCCTTCGACCGGGTCGGGGAGGAGTTCGGCTCCTTCCGCGCCTACCTGCGCAAGGGCGTCGACCTCGACGCCCACGAGCTGAGGACGCTCCAGCGCCGCCTGCTCGTGGGCTGAGGCCCGCGCCGGCAGGCGCCCGTCAGCCCTCGATCACCGGCAGCAGTTCCGGCAGGTGGCCGTCCGAGGCGCGGGCGGCGGCCTGGCGCTCGGCCGGGACCTCGCCGTAGAGGGTGGTGCGGGGGCGGGAGGGCCGGCCGGCCGCCTCGGCGATCGCCTCCAGGTCGCGGATGGAGCGGTACGAGCCGTAACTGGACCCCGCCATGCGGGAGATGGTCTCCTCCATCAGCGTGCCGCCGAGGTCGTTCGCCCCGGAGCGCAGCATCTGCGCCGCGCCCTCCGCGCCCAGCTTCACCCAGCTGGTCTGGATGTTGGGGATGTGCGGGTGGAGGAGGAGCCGGGCCATCGCCGTCACCGCGCGGTTGTCGCGGACCGTCGGGCCGGGCCGGGCGATGCCGGCGAGGTAGACGGGCGCGTTGGTGTGGATGAAGGGGAGCGTGACGAACTCCGTGAAGCCGCCGGTCCGCTGCTGGATCGAGGCGAGCGTGCGGAGGTGGCCCAGCCAGTGCCGGGGCTGGTCCACGTGCCCGTACATCATGGTCGAGCTCGACCGGATGCCCAGCTCGTGCGCGGTGGTGATCACCTCGATCCAGGTGGCGGCGGGCAGCTTGCCCTTGGTCAGCACCCAGCGCACCTCGTCGTCGAGGATCTCGGCGGCCGTGCCGGGGATCGAGTCGAGCCCGGCCTCCTTCGCGGCGGTCAGCCACTCGCGGATCGACAGGCCGGTGCGGGTGGCGCCGTTGACGACCTCCATCGGCGAGAAGGCGTGCACGTGCATGCCGGGGACGCGCTCCTTCACCGCCCGGGCGATGTCGAAGTAGGCGGTGCCGGGCAGGTCGGGGTGGATGCCGCCCTGCATGCAGACCTCCACCGCGCCGACGTCCCACGCCTGCCGGGCGCGGTCGGCGACCTGGTCGAGGGAGAGGGTGTAGGCGTCGGCGTCGGTGCGCCGCTGGGCGAAGGCGCAGAAGCGGCAGCCGGTGTAGCAGACGTTGGTGAAATTGATGTTCCGGGTGACGATGTACGTCACCTCGTCGCCGGAGACGGACCGGCGCACGTCGTCCGCGACCGCGCAGAGCGCGTCGAGCGCGGGGCCGTCCGCGTGCAGGAGGGCCAGGGCCTGCGGGTCGGTGAGCTTCGTCGGGTCGTCGGCGGCGACCCGGAGGGCCTCGCGGACGTCGGCGTCGATCCGCTCGGGGACCATGCCGGGCGCGGCGGCCTCCCGCAGCGCCTCCCAGTCGCCGTACACCTCGTCGAAGTCGTCGCGCCGGTCGCTCGTCCGGCCCTCGGTGTCGATGGCCGTGTGCAGGTCGGTGCGGCCGGTGGGGACGAAGGCCTCGTCCGGCTCCTGCCAGGGCAGGCCGCGGACCACCGCGTCCGGGTCGGCGAGGCCCGTCCGCGGGTCGGCGAGCGCGCGCACGTGCGGCATGATCCGGGGGTCCAGCCACGGTTCGCCTCGCTTGACGAACTCCGGGTAGACGCACAGCCGTTCACGCAGCTCGAAGCCGGCGGCGGCGGAGCGCTCGGCGAGCTCGTCGATCCGGGGCCAGGGGCGCTCCGGGTTGACGTGGTCGATGGTGAGCGGGGAGACGCCGCCCCAGTCGTCGATGCCGGCCTCGATCAGCCGTTCGTACTCGGCGTCCACCAGGTTCGGCGGCGCCTGGAGGCAGGCGGAGGGACCCATGACGAGGCGGGCGACGGCCACCGCCGCGACCAGGTCGTCGAGTTCGGCGTCGGGCATCGAGCGCATCGCCGTGTCCGGCTTGGCCCGGAAGTTCTGGATGATCAGTTCCTGGATCCCGTGGTAGGCCCGGGCGACGCGGCGGAGCGCGAACAGCGACTCGGCCCGCTCCTCGTACGTCTCGCCGATGCCGAGCAGCAGGCCCGAGGTGAAGGGGACCGACGAGCGGCCCGCGTCCTCCAGGACCCGCAGCCGGAGGGCCGGCTCCTTGTCCGGCGAGCCGTGGTGCGGGCCGCCGGGCTCGGACCACAGCCGGGTGGCGGTCGTCTCCAGCATCATGCCCATCGACGGGGCGACCGGCTTCAGCCGCTGGAAGTCGGTCCAGGACAGGACGCCCGGGTTGAGGTGGGGCAGCAGCCCGGTCTCCTCCAGGATCCGCACCGACATCGCCCGCACGTAGGCGAGGGTGTCGTCGTAGCCGTGCGCGTCCAGCCACTCGCGCGCCTCCGGCCACCGGTCCTCCGGCTTGTCGCCGAGGGTGATCAGCGCTTCCTTGCAGCCGAGTTCGGCACCGCGCCGGGCGATGTCCAGGACCTCGTCCGGGGACATGAACATGCCGTGCCCCTCGCGCCGCAGCTTCCCCGGCACGGTGACGAAGGTGCAGTAGTGGCACTTGTCCCGGCAGAGCCGGGTGAGGGGTATGAAGACGCTCTTCGAGTACGTGATCACCCCCGGCCGCCCGGCGGCGTCGAGCCCGGCGTCCCGCACCCGCCCCGCGACCGCCACCAGCTCCGCCAGGTCCTCGCCCCGCGCCCGCAGCAGCACCGCCGCCTCGGCGACGTCGAGCGCCACCCCGTCCCTGGCCCTCCGCAGCGCCCGGCGCATCGCGTTCCCGGTCGGGGGGACGGGGTGCCCGTCCGCCTGCCGGCCGGCCCCGTGATCGCTCTGCCGGCCGGCTCCGCGATCGCTCCGGCGATCGCTCCGGGGGTCGGTCTGGTGGTCGGTCTGGTGGTCCGTCATGCACCGAGCATACGAGCGGGACCGGCACCCCGGCGCGGGTCCCCGGAGCTTGTCACGGGCTCGTCATGCCACGTACGCGGCGTACGCGTCGAGGACCCGCAGGACCTCGGCCTCGCCGGCCGGGGGCAGCTGGAGGACGGTCTCCCGGCAGCCGAGCTCCGCGTAGTGGGCGAGCTTGCCGGGGGTGGGGAGGACGGCGTACGGCACGATCTGGAGCTCCTTCGGGTCGCGGCCGGCCTCCTCCCAGGCGGCGCGGAGCACCGGCAGGGAGTCCGTGAGGCCGCGGCCGCCGATCGGCATCCAGCCGTCCGCCTGCTCGGCGATCGCCGCGAACAGCTTCGGCCCCGCGGCCCCGCCGAGGAGGATCCGGGGCGCGCCGCCGACGGGCTTCGGCCAGGCCTCCGAGGCCCGCACCGAGTACCCGAAGCCGCCGGTGTACGCCGTGGGCTCGGGCGCCCACAGGGCCCGCATGAGCGCGAGGCGGTCGCGCACGAGCTCCCGGCGGGTGGCCCAGGCGACGCCGTGGTCGGCGGCCTCCTCGCGGTTCCAGCCGTAGCCGACCCCGAGGGTGAGGCGGCCGCCGGAGAGGTGGTCCAGGGTCGCGACCTGCTTGGCCAGCGCGATCGGGTCGTGCTGGGCGGGCAGCGTGATGCCGGTGCCGAGCGCGAGCCGTTCGGTGACGGCGGCGGCCTGCGCGAGGGCCACGTAGGGGTCCAGGGTCCGGCCGTACTCGCGCGCGGCCGGCCCGCCGGCCGGGTGCTCGGTCTCCCGGGAGACGGGGATGTGGGTGTGCTCGGGCAGGTACAGCCCGGCGAAGCCGCGCGCCTCCAGCTCACGGGCGAGCCGCACGGGCGGGATGGTCTCGTCGGTCAGGAAGATCGTGGTCGAGATCCGCATGACGGCACGGTAGGGACTCGGGCCGCGGATTCCGAGGGGTACGACACCGTTCGGCGGCGCGGCGCGGCGGGGCGGGGTCCGGGCGCGGGGCGAGGCGCCGGCGCACGGCGAGATCCGGGGGCACGGGGCGGTCCGGGGACACGACGGGGGCCGGGGACACGACGGGGGCCGGGAGCACGGGGCGGTCCGGGGGCACGACGGGAGCCGGGGCACGGGGCGGGTCCGGGGCCGTGGGGCGGGCCCGCGGGGGCGGGGCGGGCCCGGGCCGTGGCGAAATGCGGGTGCCCTCCCGCCCCGCCGCCCCTACCGTGACGCGCGTGCTGAACCGAATCGAGTCGTACTACGACGCCGTGCCCCGCTCCTCCGCCCGCGCGGAGGACTTCGGACCGCTGACCTTCTTCGTGCGGGAGGGGGCCGACGGCTGGCCCTTCTACGCGCGACCGGCCCTCGGGCGCCCGGACGGGGCGACGGCGGCGGACGTGGAGCGGGTGCGGGCGCGGCAGCGGGAACTGGGGCTGCCGGAGGCCTTCGAGTGGGTGGCGGAGACGACGCCGGGGCTGCGGGCGGCCGTGGAGGCGAGCGGGCTCGTGGTGCACGAACACCCGCTGATGGTCCTGGAGGGCGAGCCGCTCGCCGTACCGGAGCCGGAGGGCGCGCGGGTGCTCGCCCTGGCCGCGGACGATCCGCGGCTCGCGGCGGCCGTGGCCGCCCCGTACGCGGCCTTCGGCGCGACGCCGGGCCCGGCCGACGTGGAGCGGGTCGCCGCCCGGATCGGAGCCGGTCTGACGGTCCTCGTGGCGGGCTTCGAGGAGACCGGCGGACCGGGCGGGAGCGGCGGGGCGGCGCTGGCGGGCGGGCAGGTGCAGCCCGTCGGGGACGTGGCGGAGGTCGTGGGCGTCGGCACCCGGCCGGAGGCCCGCCGCCGCGGCCTGGGCCTCGCGGTGACCGCCGCGCTGGTCGCGGAGGCCCGGGCGCGCGGGGTCGGCACCGTCTTCCTGACGGCCTCGGACGCGGCGGTGGAGCGTCTCTACGCCCGTCTCGGCTTCCGCACGGTCGCCACCGCGCTCATCGCGGAGGCGCCGGCTCCCTGACCATGCGGACGTCCACCGGATCCTCGGACTCGACGGCGAAGCCGGCCCGCTCGTAGAGCCGGCGGGCCGCGCTCCCCCGCAGGACGGCGAGGCGGACGGGGGCGCCGGCCGCGTCGGCGCGGTCCAGCAGGTGCCGCAGGACGGCGGTGCCGAGCCCCCGGCCCTGGAGGGCGGGGTCCAGGTAGAAGTGCTCCAGGTGGAGGCCGCCGGCGGGGTCGGGGCGGAGGGTGACGCATCCCGCCAGGGCGCCGCCGGTCTCGACGATCGAGGTGTACGCGGCCGAGAAGCCGTCCCGGAACCGCTGCCGGACCCGCTCCTCGTCGTACCGTCCGAGCCGCTCCAGGTCCTCGCGCATGACGACCGCCCGCAGCTCGGCGACGACCTCGACGTCCTCCGGCCGTCCGGCCCGCAGCGACCAGCCGCTCTCCGTGTCCATGGGCGTGAGCGTAGGGAGCGGTTCGTAACCGGCCGCGCCCGCCCCCCGTTGGAGCGGGCATGAAGAAGCTCCTCACCGCAGCCGCCCTGACCGCCTTCGCCGCCACGGGCGCGCTCGCCTCCGCGGCCACCGCGACGGCCGACACGGGCGGCCTGAACCTCCCCTCGGTCGTCCCCCTGAGCGGCGTCCTGGCCCCGAAGCCGAAGCCCGCCGCGGCGCCGGAGGCACCGGCCGCCGGCAAGGCGGTGGAGGGGCTCCTGCCCGGCCGTCACTGACCCCGGGCACGGCGCCCGCCGGTCACCGGCTCCGGGCATGACGAAGGCGGCGGTACCCCCCACGGGACCGCCGCCTTCGCGTTCTGGGTGACTCAGGTGTGCGTGCGGGCCGGTGGCCGGTTCAGTCGGCGACCACCAAGGACGGCGTCTCCTTCGTCAGGACCTCGCCCCGGAAGAAGGCGGGGCTGCGGCGCTGCATGACCAGCATGATGAGCGCGCCGAGGACGAGGAGGCCGACGGCGATGACGAAGACGGAGCCGACGCCGAAGACGGCGGAGCCGGAGCCGTAGGCCGGGTCCCACATGTCGTAGAGGGTCTTGCCGAAGACCGCCGTGAGCATGAGGCCGCCGAGGGCCGGCATGAGGCCCTTGAAGGCGAAGTCGCGGAAGGAGCGGAAGAGCTCGGCGCGGAAGTACCAGACGCAGGCGAAGGCCGTGATGCCGTAGTAGAAGCAGATCATGAGGCCGAGGGCGTAGATGGTGTCGACCAGGACGTGCTCGCTGACCAGGGTCATCACGGTGTAGAAGGCGCCGGTGGCGACACCCGCGACGACCGTGGCCTTGCCCGGGGTCTTGAAGACCGGGTGGACCTTGGTGAAGGACTTCGGCAGCGCTTCGTAGGTGGACATGGCGAGGACCGTGCGGGCGACCGGGATGAAGGTGGTCTGGAGGCTCGCGGCGGCCGAGGCCAGGACGGCGACGAAGAGGAGGACGCCGAGGACGGGGCCCATGACCGGGCCGGCGAGGGCGGCGAAGACGTTGTCGGAGGTCTCCGGGTTGGCGAGGCCGAGGCCCTGGTCGCCGGAGCCGACGGCCATCTGGGCGGCGATGCCGGTGGCGAGGTAGGAGCCGACCAGGACGACCATCGCGATGAGCGCGGCGCGGCCGGGGGTCTTGTCGCTGCCGACGGTCTCCTCGTTGGTCGCCATGCAGGCGTCCCAGCCCCAGTACATGAAGATCGAGAGGGAGAGTCCGGCGGTGAAGGCCGCGAAGGACTGGACCGCGAAGGGGTTCATCCAGGACCAGGAGAAGTCGACCGAGGTCTCGAAGGAGCCGGCCTTGGAGAGGGCCAGGGCGACGAAGACGGCGAGGACGACGAGCTGGAGGCCGACGAGGGCGTACTGGACGCCCTTGGTGGCCGTCATGCCGCGGTAGCTGATCGCGGTGGCGGTGGCGATGAGGGCGAGGCAGGTGAGGATGTGGACGGCCTTGTTGTCGTCCAGGGCGGCGATCGAGTCGCTGCCGGTGATCTCGCCCGCGAGGAGCCAGAAGTACGAGGTGGCGACGCCGGCCAGGTTGGAGAGCACGATGATCGTGGCGATCACCAGGCCCCAGCCGCACATCCAGCCGATCTTGGGGCCGAAGGCCTTCACGGTCCAGGTGAAGGAGGTGCCGCAGTCCGGCATGGCCTTGTTGAGCTCCCGGTACGCGAAGGCGACGAGGAGCATCGGGAGGAAGCCCGCGAGGAAGACGGCGGGCATCTGGAGCCCGACCTCGCCGGCGGTGGAGCCGAGGGTGGAGGTCAGGCAGTAGACGGGGGCGACGGTGGATATGCCGATGACCGCGTTGCCGAGGAGGCCGACGGAGTTGCCGCCGAGGCCCTTCCTGCGCATGTCCTGCGTGTCACCCGGGGCGTCGACACCCCTTACCGCGTCTCCGGCCTGGGGCCGCACGTCCACCTGAGTCATGAACAGGACGTTAAGTGCTGCGGTTTCCTTATCCGGAAGATCGACCTCCGCTCAGGTGATCGATCATCGCCTTGCATTGCGAGGTCAGATCGGGCCACTCGCCAATGATTGAAAGATCGACCACCCGGAGATACCGACCAACTGGTAGGTCGGCCGCCGCATGTCCGATATGCGGGAACCGCAGCCGAGGCCGAAATGTCCGTTTCTAAATTTTCCCGAGGAATTTTCCCGGGCGTCGGCCGGACGGCCGGAACCCTTGGGGCGACCGGGTTCCGGCCTTTGTACCGACCGGTCAGCCCGGCCAGACGACCGCCTGCGTCTCGCTGTAGGCGTGGAGGGCGTAGGAGCCCACGTCCCGGCCCACCCCGCTCTTCTTGAAGCCGCCGAACGGGGCCTCCATGTTCCGGCCGATCGTGTTGATCCCGACCCCGCCGGCCCGCAGCCGCGCCGCGACCCGGAAGGCACGGGCCACGTCCCCGGACCAGACGTAGTCGATCAGGCCGTAGTCGCTGTCGTTGGCGAGCGCGACCCCCTCCTCCTCGTCGTCGAAGGGCACCACCACGACGACCGGGCCGAAGATCTCCTCCCGGACGACCCGCATGTCGTTGGTGCAGTCGGCGAGCAGCGTGGGCGCCACGTAGAAGCCCCGCTCCAGGCCGGGGCGGGCCCCTCCGGCGACGACCCGCGCGCCCTCCTTCCGGCCGAGCTCGACGTGGGCCTCCACCCGGTCGCGGTGGGCGGCCGAGATCACCGGGCCCACCACCGTGCCCCGGGCGGCCGGGTCCCCCACCGTCAGGTGGGCGGTGTACGCGGCCAGCCTGCCGACCAGTTCGTCGTGGACGCCCCGCTGGACGAGGACCCGGGTCGGGGCGGTGCAGATCTGCCCGCTGTAGAAGGAGAAGGTCGTCCCGATGCCCCTCACGGCGGAGTCCAGGTCGGCGTCGTCGAAGACGAGCGCGGCCCCCTTCCCGCCCAGCTCCATCAGCTGCCGCTTCACCGCCCGGCCGCAGACCTCGCCGATGGCCTGGCCGACGGCGGTGGAGCCGGTGAAGGAGACCATGTCGACGTCCGGGGAGTCGACGGCCGCCTCGCCCACGGCGGGCGCGGAGCCGGTGACCAGGTTGACCACCCCGGCCGGGACGCCGGCCTCCTCCAGGGCGCGGACCATGGCGAAGACCGAGAGCGGGTCCTGCGGGGCCGGTTTCACCACGACCGTGTTGCCCATGGCGAGCGCGGGCGCGATCTTGCCGGCCGGGTTGGCCCAGGGGTTGTTGTACGAGGTGATGCAGGTGACGACGCCGACCGGGCGGCGCACCGCGACCGCCCCGAAGACGCCCGCCGCGCCCATCGGCCCGGCCTCGTTGATCTGCGGCGGCAGCGGCTGCTCGACCGGCTCCAGGGCCCCCTTCGCGTACCGCCGGAAGCGCGAGGAGCCCACGGCGACCTGCATGCCGCGCGCGGTGGCGGTGGTGGCGCCGGTCTCGGCGCGGGCGAGGGCGGTGTGCGCGTCGGCGTCGCGGGCCATGATCGTCGCGGCCCGGTCGAGGATCGCGGCCCGCTCCTCGGGCTTCGTCCGGGACCAGCCCGCGAAGGCCTCGCGGGCGGCGGCCGCCGCCTCGTGCACCTGGGCGCGGGAGGCCTCGGGGGCGAGTCCGACGACCTCCTCGGTGGCCGGGTTCACCACCTCGTAGTGGCCTCCGTCGGGTTCGGTCCAGACGCCGCCGACGTACAGCCGCTCCGTGGGGGTCATCGGGTGCTCACCGTCCTCGTGTCACGGCCCGAGCGCAGGACGCGCCCGGGTGTCGCCCCGGTCACCTCGTCGTCCCTGACCGTCTCCACCCCGTTGACCCGGACGGAGACGATGCCGACCGCCCGGGAGTCCAGGCGCGGGCTGTCGCCGGGCAGGTCGTGGACGAGGGTCGCCGGGCCGGCGTCGATCCGCTCCGGGTCGAAGAGGACCAGGTCGGCGTGGAAGCCCTCGGCGATCCGGCCGCGCTCGCGGAGCCCGAAGAGCCGGGCCGGGTCGTCGCTGAGCATCCGCACGGCCCGCTCCAGCGGCACCAGCCTCCGGCCCCGCAGGCAGTCGCCGAGGAAGCGGGTGGTGTAGGGGGCTCCGCACATGCGGTCCAGGTGGGCGCCGGCGTCGGAGCCGCCGAGCAGGACGTCCTCGTGCTGCCAGGTCTCGGCGCGCAGCGCCCAGGAGGCCGGGTCGTTGTCGGTGGGCATCGGCCACAGGACGGTCCTGAGGTCGTCGTTGGCGCAGATCTCGACGAGGCACTGGAAGGGGTCCTGGCCGCGCTCGGCGGCGATGTCCCGCACGACCCGGCCGGTCAGGCCCTCGTTCTCGCGGCTGTAGGTGTCGCCGATGACGTACCGGTCGAAGCGGGCGAGGCGGCGGAAGACCCCGGCCTCCCGGGAGTCGGCGCGGCGGAGCATCTCGGCCCGGACCTCCGGGTCGCGGAGCCTGGCGATCCGTTCGGGGAGGGGGAGGCCCAGGACCTCGCCCCAGCCGGGGATGAGGTTGAGGGCGCAGAAGGTGCCGAGGGACATGTTCATCGGGGTGAGGATCGGCATGGTGAGGGCGACGATCCGGCCGCCGGACTTGCGGGCCCGCTCGGAGGCGGTGAGCTGGCGGGGGACGCGTTCGGGGACGGCGGCGTCGATGGTGAGGACGTTCCAGTTGAGCGGGCGTCCGGCCGCGGCCGACATCTCGACGAAGAGGTCGATCTCGGCGTCGGAGAACTGGTCGAGGCAGCCGGCGAGGATCGCCTCGATCTGGGTGCCCTCGTGCTCGCCGACCGCCTTCGAGAGGGCGATCAGCTCGGCGGGGCCCGCGTGCCGGGAGGCGACGGGGGCGCCGTCGCCGTCGGAGTGGGTGGCGGACTGGGTGGTGGACAGGCCCCAGGCGCCGGCCTCCATGGCCTCCTTGAGGAGGGCGGTCATCGCCGCGAGCTGTCCGGGGGTGGGCTGTCCGCCGACGGCGTCCTCGCCCATCACGTACCGGCGCAGGGCGCAGTGGCCGACCATGAAGCCGGCGTTGACGGCGATCCGCCCCTCCAGGGCGTCGAGGTACTCGCCGAAGGAGGACCAGCTCCAGTCGACGCCCTCCTCCAGGGCGGCCAGGGCCATGCCCTCGACCTTGGACATCATGCGGCGGGTGTAGTCGGCGTCCTCGGGCCGGTCCGGGTGGAGCGGGGCGAGGGTGAAGCCGCAGTTGCCGCCGGCGACGGTGGTGACGCCGTGGTTCATGGAGGGGGTGGCGTAGGGGTCCCAGAAGAGCTGGGCGTCGTAGTGGGTGTGCGGGTCGACGAAGCCGGGGGCGAGGACGAGTCCGGTGGCGTCCTCGGTGGTGCGGGCCTCCTCGGCGACGGTGCCGGGTTCGGCGACGACGGCGATGCGGCCGTCGCGGATCCCGACGTCGGCGGTGCGGGCGGGGGCGCCGGTGCCGTCCACGACGGTGGCGCCCGTGATGAGGTGGTCGAGCATGGCGATCCCTTTCTGCACGGCTGCACGGCTGCACGGGGGTGTATGGCGGGGGACGCGGGTGTGCCCCGGTCCGGAGGCCGCCGCGGAAGGGCCTCCGGCCGGGGCCGGTACGGGGCGGCGGTCCGGGAAGACGCCGCCCCGGACCCGCTGTGCGGGCCTCCTGGCGGGGCCCGGACGGGCCTAGGAGCCGGCCGCCTGGCGGAAGCGGGTGGTGCGGTGGACCGGGTCGGTGTCGATCCGGGGGATCACGTGCTCGCCGATCAGCTTGATCGTGTTCATCGTGTCCTCGTAGGAGATCCCGATCGGGAGGCCGAAGGAGAGCTGGTCGGCGCCGGCCCGCTCCCAGCGGCGGCACTGGGCGAGCACCTCGGACGGGTCGCCGCAGATCATCAGCTCCTCGGCGATGAGGAGTTCGATGATCTCGGCGGAGTACTCGGGGAGCAGCTCGGGCCACTCGGGGACGCCCTCGGGCCGGGGGAAGGTGTCGTGGTAGCGGAAGAGGAGCGACTGGAGGTAGTTGAGGCCGCCGCCGACGGCGATCTCGACGGCCTTCTCGTGGGTCTCGGCGCAGATCGCGGTGGAGGTGACCATGACGTTGTCGTTGACGAAGTCGCCGACGGCCTTGGCCTCCTTGATCGCGTTCTTGTAGGACTCGACGACCCACTCCATGTCGGAGACCTTCTGGACGCTGAAGCCGAGGACGCCGAGGCCCATCTTCCCGGCCATGGCGTACGAGGAGGGGGAGCCGGCCGCGTACCACATGGCGGGGTGGGAGCTGCCGTACGGCTTGGGGAGGATCTTGCGGGGCGGCAGGGACCAGTGCTTGCCCTGGAAGCCGGCGTACTCCTCCTGGAGCCACATCTTGGGGAACTCGGCGATGGTCTCCTCCCAGAGTTCCTTGGTGTGGTTCATGTCGGTGATGCCCGGGAAGAAGCCGAGGATCTCGTGGGAGCCGGCGCCGCGGCCGGAGCCGAACTCGAAGCGGCCCTCGGAGAGGTGGTCGAGCATGGCGACCTTCTCCGCGACCTTCACCGGGTGGTTGACCGGGGCGAGCGGGTTGAAGATGCCGGAGCCGAGGTGGATGCGCTCGGTGGCGTGGGCGAGGTAACCCAGGTAGACGTCGTTGGCCGAGAGGTGCGAGTACTCCTCCAGGAAGTGGTGCTCGGAGGCCCAGGCGTACTTGAAGTTCGACTTGTCCGCCTGGACGACGTACTCGGTCTCCTCCATGAGGGCCTTGTGCTCGGCTTCGGGATCGGTCTCGGCGCGCTTGCCGACGTATCCCTGTACGAAGATCCCGAATTCCACGGAAGTCACCGTCCTCGTGAGTTTCTGACGTGCCGTCAGATTCTTGGATGCACTGCGCCGTGTCAATACCTGACGAGCCGTCAGCTCTCGTCGGGGGCGGCTCGGAAGAGGGAGGCGCCGGCCAGCCAGCCGCCGTCGACGACGAAGGGCTGCCCCGTCACGTACGAGGAGTCGTCCGAGGTCAGGAAGAGGGCGAGGGCCGCCACCTCCTCCGGGCGGCCGATCCGCCCGAGCGGCACGAGCCTGCGGTACAGCTCGCCGGTGGCGGCCGGGTCCACCCCCTCCGGATTGCTCATCGCGGTGTCGATCGCCCCCGGGCAGACCGCGTTCACCCGGATCCCCTTCGGCGCCAGCTCCAGGGCCGCCACCCGGGTCAGCCCGACCACCGCGTGCTTGGAGGCCGCGTAGGCGCCGACCCCCGCCATCCCGGTCAGCCCGGTGTACGAGGCGGTGTTGACGATCGTGCCGCCGCCGGCCGCCGCGATCTCGGGCGCGACCGCCCTGATGCCCAGGAAGCAGCCGGTCTGGTTGACCGAGACGATCGCCCGGAACTCCTCCAGCGGGGTGGCGAGCAGCTCGTTGAAGCGGAGGATGCCGGCGTTGTTCACCAGCCCGTCGACCTTCCCGAACCGCTCCTTGGCGAACGCCACCGCGGCCGCCCACTCCTCCTCGCGGGTCACGTCCAGGTGGACGTAGGCGGCCCGCTCCTCCCCCAGCTCCTTAGCGAGCGCCTCCCCGGGGCCGTCCAGCACGTCCGCGAGGACCACCCGCGCCCCCTCGGCGGCGAAGAGCCGCGCCTCCTGCTCGCCCTGCCCGCGGGCCGCCCCCGTGACGATCGCGACCCGCCCGTCCAGCTTGCCCATGCCCACACTCCCTACAGATGCGGGGCGACCTCCGACCCGAAGGCCGCCATCTGGTCGATGAGTTCGGTACGGCTCCGGCTGCGGAAGCGCACCTGGATCTGGCCGACGCCCAGCTCCCCGTACTCCCGCAGCGAGGCCGCCAGCTCCTGCGGAGCGCCGCTCAGCGTGCGCCGCCCGACCTCCCAGCCGGGGGCGCCGACGTACAGCGGCTCGGCGATCGCGCCGAAGACGAAGGGCTCCGCGAGCCCGGCCTCCTCGCGCAGCCGCCGGATCCGCCCGATCCGCTCGGCCAGCACGGGCCGGGGGTCGCCCTGCGGCAGCCAGCCGTCGCCCTTGAGCGCGGCCCGCCGCACCGCCGCCGGGGAGGAGCCGCCCACCCAGACCGGGATCCGCTCCTGCGCGGGCCGGGGCCGCTGCCCCAGGTCCTTGAAGGCGAACCGCCGCCCCAGGTGCTCCGGGTACTCCTCAGGGCCGAGCGCGGCCCGCAGCGCGTCGATCGTCTCGTCCAGGACCCCGCCGCGGCCCGGGAAGTCCGCCCCGACCGCCTCGAACTCCTCCTGCACGTGCCCGGCGCCCACCCCGAGGACCAGCCGGCCGCCGGAGAGGTGGTCGACGGTCGCGTACGCCTTGGCGGTGACCAGCGGGTGCCGCAGCCCGACGACGGCGACGTGCGAGAGCAGCCGGACCCGCTCGGTGGCGGCGGCCAGGAAGGCGAGCGTGGCGACCGGGTCGTACCAGACGGTGCTCATGGCGGCGGCGAGCCGGCGCGGGATGGCCACGTGGTCGCAGCTCGCGAGGTAGTCGAAGCCGTGCGCGTCGGCGGTCCGCGCGACGGCGAGCAGGTCGGCGGGCCCGGCGTCGGCCTCCCAGGGCTCGGCGTAGATCACGGACTGGGACTGGACCGGCAGCTGCATGCCGTAGACCACCATGGGGACCCCCTCCATCTGACGCTGCGTCAGTTATGGCGCCGGGGCCATGCTGGACCCTGACGGGCCGTCAGGCAAGGGGGTGCGGGCGCGGCTGCGTGAACTGATCGAGGACGCCGAGGCGGAGATCGGCCCTGCCGATGCCGCCGCCGTCGAGGCGAAGCGCGCCCTCCTCCGCCGTGGGGCCGCGAAGGCGGCGGACGCCGCGTGAGCGGGACCCTCGTCCTGGACCGCGAGGGCCTTTCGCTGCTCGTGCGGCGCTCCGCCGACCTCCTCGAACGGCCGGGGGCGGCCGAGGCCGGGGACATCCGGGTCGTCACCGGCTCCGTCACTCCGGTGGAGGCCCGGGATCCCCGGGTGCCCCAGGCCCGCTTCGACTACGCCGTGTCGCGGCTGAACGTCATCCCGCCGAGCGAGGCGATCGCCCGCTCGGCCTGCGCACTGCCGGCGGACGCCGGACTGCACGGCCACAAGTACGCCCTGGACGCCCTCGTGGCCGCGACCGCGCCGGCGTCTCCGGCCCCGGTGACGGTCCTGACCTCGGATCCGGAAGACCTGACAGTGCTCTGCGGGCCCGGTGTCCGGGTGGTCGAGGTCCGAGCGGACCGCCGCCCGCCCCGCGCCTCAGGGCCGCCAGAGGCCCTCCGGACTCAGGCCCAGCAGGTCGATGGCGTTGCCGCGCACGATCCGGTCGACGACGTCCGGGGCCAGGTGGCCCATCTGCGCCTCGCCGACCTCCTTCGACTTCGGCCAGGTCGAGTCGGAGTGCGGGTAGTCCGTCTCGTACAGGACGTTCCCGGCGCCGATCGCGTCGAGGTTGCGCAGCCCGAAGGCGTCGTCGAAGAAGCAGCCGAAGACGTGCCCGGCGAAGAGCTCCGACGGCGGGCGGGTGACCTTGTCGGCGACCCCGCCCCAGGCGCGGTTCTCCTCCCAGACCACGTCCGCCCGCTCCAGGATGTACGGGATCCAGCCGATCTGGCCCTCCGCGTACATGATCCGCAGGTTCGGGAAGCGCTCGAACTTGCCGCTCATCAGCCAGTCGACCATCGAGAAGCAGCAGTTGGCGAAGGTGATCGTGGAGCCGACCGCCGGCGGGGCGTCCGCCGAGGTGGACGGCATCCGGCTGGACGAGCCGATGTGCATCGCGACGACCGTGCCGGTCTCGTCGCAGGCCCGGAGGAAGGGGTCCCAGTGGTCGGTGTGGACCGAGGGCAGCCCCAGGTGCGGCGGGATCTCGGAGAAGGCGACGGCGCGGACCCCCCGGGCGGCGTTCCGCCGCACCTCGGCGGCGGCCAGTTCGGGGTCCCAGAGCGGGACGAGGGTGAGCGGGATCAGGCGGCCGCGCGCCTCGGGCCCGCACCACTCCTCGACCATCCAGTCGTTGTAGGCGCGCACGCAGAGCAGGCCCAGCTCGCGGTCGGAGGCCTCGGTGAAGGTCTGGCCGCAGAAGCGCGGGAAGGTCGGGAAGCAGAGCGCCGACTGGACGTGGTTGACGTCCATGTCGGCGAGCCGGTCGGGGACGGAGAAGGAGCCCGGCCGCATCTGCTCGTAGGTGATGACTTCGAGGCGTATCTCGTCGCGGTCGTAGCCGACGGCCGTGTCGAGCCTGGTCAGCGGCCGGTGCAGGTCCTCGTAGACCCACCAGTCGCCGATCGGGCCGTCGTCGCCGGGGACCCCCATGACGGGCGCGAACCTGCCGCCGAGGAAGGTCATCTCCTTCAGCGGGGCGCGGACGATCCGGGGGCCCGTGTCGCGGTACCGGGACGGGAGCCGGTCCCGCCAGACGTGCGGGGGCTCCACGGTGTGGTCGTCCACCGAGATGATCCTGGGGAAGCTCTCCTGGGTCTCCATGCCCTTCACGGTAGCGTCGATCTGACGAACCGTCAGCTATCGGGACGGCCGGGTCCGGTCACAGCTCTCCCACAACGGCGCCCCTATGCTGACGGGCTCCGTCCGGACAAGGCAGACTGTCCGGGGCGATACCACCGGTAGGGGCAGGGGGAGCCATGGGGCAGGACAACGGACCGCGCGTCCCGACGCAGGGCCCCGGCGGGGACGGGGCCGGGAAGCAGTTCGGCGTGCCCCGGCAGCGGCCGGGACAGGCGGGCACGCGGACGACGGCGGGCCCGGCGGCCGGCCGGGCCGACGACCGGGCGACCGCGGAAGCCCGGCCCGAGCCGCCGACCGCCGCTGCCGGGGCCACCGGAACCGCTGCCGACGAGAGCGGGACCGCCGCCGACGCCGCCTCCGCCTCCGGCACCCCCCGTGCGAGCGGCACCGCCCCCGGCACGGCCGCAGCCCCCACCGGGCTCCGGTTCGGGGTGCTCGGGCCCGTGCGGGCCTGGCGGGACGGGGAGGCCCTGGCCACCGGCTCGCCGCAGCAGCGGGCCCTGCTCGCCGCGCTGCTCCTGCGCGGCGGCCGCACCGCCACCGCGGCCGAGCTCATCGACGCGCTGTGGGGCGAGGAACCCCCCTCGCAGGCGCTCGCCGCGCTCCGCACCTACGCCTCCCGGCTCCGCAAGGTCCTCGGCGCCGAGGTGCTGGTCAGCGAGTCCGGCGGCTACGCCCTGCGCACCACCGCGCTCGACCTCACCCGCGCCCAGGAGCTCGGCGCCGAGGCCGAGAAGCTGCGGGCCGGCGGCGACCGCACCGCCGCCCGGGCCCGGCTCGCCGAGGCCCTCGACCTGTGGGACGGCGAGGTCCTCGCCTCCGTCCCCGGGCCGTACGCCGACGCCCAGCGGACCCGCCTGGAGGAGTGGCGGCTCACCCTCCTGGAGACCCGCGTCGACGTCGACCTGGAGATCGGCGCGCACGCCGAGGCCGTCTCCGAACTGACCGCGCTCACCGCCGCGCACCCGCTGCGCGAACGGCTGCGCGAGCTGCTGATGCTCGCGCTCTACCGGAGCGGCCGGCAGGCGGAGGCGCTCGCCGTCTACGCCGACACCCGCCGGCTCCTCGCCGACGAGCTCGGCGTCGACCCCACCCCCGAACTCTCCCGCCTCCAGCAGCGCATCCTCCAGGGCGACGCCGAGCTGGCCCGCCCCGTCGAGGAGTCCGCCCCGGCCGCGGCCACGGTCTCCCGGCCCGCCCAGCTCCCGGCGACCGTCGCCGACTTCACCGGCCGGGCCGCCTTCGTCCGGGAGCTGGGCGCCCGCCTGGCGACCGCCGAGGGCTCCGTCATGGCGGTCTCCGCGCTCGCCGGGATCGGCGGCGTCGGCAAGACCACGCTCGCCGTCCACGTGGCCCACGAGGCCCGCCCGCACTTCCCCGACGGCCAGCTGTACGTCGACCTCCAGGGGGCCGGCGCCCGCGCCGCGTCGCCCGAGACCGTCCTCGGCTCCTTCCTCCGCGCCCTCGGCACCCCCGACTCGGCCATCCCCGACTCCCTGGAGGACCGGGCCGCCCTCTACCGCTCCACCCTCGACGGCCGCCGCGTCCTGATCCTGCTCGACAACGCGCGCGACGCCGCCCAGATCCGCCCCCTGCTGCCCGGCACCGCGGGCTGCGCGGCGCTCGTCACCAGCCGCATCCGCATGGTCGACCTCGCCGGCGCGCACCTGGTCGACCTCGACGTGATGTCCCCCGAGGAGGCCCTCCAGCTCTTCACCCGGATCGTCGGCGAGGAGCGGGTGCGGGCCGAGCGGGAGGCGGCCCTCGACGTCGTCGCCGCCTGCGGCTTCCTCCCCCTCGCCCTCCGCATCGCCGCCTCGCGGCTCGCCGCCCGCCGCACCTGGACGGTCTCCGTCCTGGCCGCGAAGCTGGCCGACGAGCGCCGCCGCCTCGACGAGCTCCAGGCGGGCGACCTCGCGGTCAAGGCCACCTTCGAGCTCGGCTACGGCCAGCTGGAGCCGGCCCAGGCCCGCGCCTTCCGCCTGCTGGGCCTCGCCGACGGCCCCGACATCTCCCTGGCCGCCGCGGCGGCCGTCCTCGACCTCCCCCTGTGGGACGCCGAGGACCTCCTGGAGGCCCTCGTCGACACCTCCCTCCTGGAGTCGGCGGCCCCCGGCCGCTACCGCTACCACGACCTGGTCCGCCTCTACGCCCGCGCCTGCGCCGACCGCGACGAGCACCCCCCGGCCGAGAAGGGCGCGGCCCTCTCGCGCCTCCTCGACTTCTACCTGTCGACCGCCGCCCGGGTGTACGCCATCGAGCGCCCCGGCGACCGGCTCGTCGACCACCTGGAACCCACCGAGTACGACGGCCTCTCCTTCACCGACCGCCACGACGCCCAGGACTGGCTCTACGCCGAGTCCCACTGCCTCCTCGCCTGCGTCCGCCAGTCCGCCGCCGCGCCGGCCACCCTGCGCCGCGCGGTCGACCTGCTGTGGGCGTCGCTGGACCTCGGCGAGTCCGGCGCCAACTCGCGGGAGTTCGAGGCGACGGGCGCCGTCGTCCGGGACGCCGCCCGCGCCCTCCGGGACGACCGGGCCGAGGGCCGCGCCCTGATGGTCCTCGCCGGAGTGCACCACACCGCCGGCCGCTTCCAGGAGGCCGACCGCGACGCCGAGCTGGCGCTCCCCTGCGCGGAGCGGGCCGGCGACCCCGTGCCGGCCTGCTGGTCCGCCAACGCCCGGGGCATCATCGCGCTCTACCAGAACCGCTTCGCCGAGGGGGAGCAGTACCTCACCCAGGCCATCGAGCGGTTCCGGCAGATCGGCGACGAGCCCGGCGAGGCCAGCGCCCTGTGCAACCTCTCCCGCATGCACCTCGCCATGGGCCGCACGTCGAGCGCCATCGAACTGTCCCTGCGCGGCACCGAGATATACGACTGCATGGGACACGCCCTGCGCGGCGCCAACGGAAGGTACGCGCTGGGCCTGGCGCTCACCCAGGACAACCAGCTCGCCGCGGCGGGCGAACGCCTGCGGGAGGCCCTCGCCGTCTTCGCCGACAGCCGCCAGCGCCTGTGGGAGGGGATGACGCTCTTCCGGCTCTCCGAGGTCGACCTCGCCGCCCACCGGTACGCCCAGGGGGCGTCCAACGCCGAGATGGCGCTCACCGTCCTCCGGGGCATCGGGGGCGAATGGCGGCGGGCCAACGTGCTGACCGTCCTCGGCCGCGCCCTCTACCGCCTCGGACAGACCGGGCGCGCGGAGGCGTGCTGGCAGGAGGCGCTGGGCGTCTTCGACTCCCTCGGGGCCGCGGAGGCGGAGCAGGTACGGGCGCTGCTCGCGCCGGCCAAGGCGGCCTAGGGGCCGCTCGGAACCGTCGCCGCCAGCGCGTTCATCGTTCGTTTATCGCCACCCGGCATGCTCTTACTCACCGCAGGCCGCCGCGTCGGGGGGCAGGCGGACTGTGAAGGTGCCGGGAATCCTGGGGGTTAGGGTGATCGGCCGCGAGGGATTCGGCCAGTCGGTCCACGGGGGAACGATTGGCCGAATCCCCTCACACCTCTTATCTCACACGCAGGAGTTGACGAGCATGACCGATCCGCTGAAGCAGGACCCGATCATCAAGCCCCTGGACATGCACGCCACCTCGACGCCCGCCGTCGACGCCATCACCGACAAGATCACGGGCCCGGGCGACGCGGACATCACCACCAAGGACATGCACGCCACCTCGGAGCCGGCCGTCGACGCCATCACCGAGAAGGTCGTCGGCGACGGCCACGAGGCTCCGGCCCCGTAACCACTCCCCACGGGGATGACGGCGCCGGCGGCGACTTCGGGGGAGCCGCCGGTGCCACCCACAGGGGGTCCGCTCGACGGGGGAACAGCACGGTCCCGGGGGACTCCGGACGGAACCAGGGGGGATTCGTCCGGCAGGGGCCGCGCGACGCGATCGGACCGCCGACGGAAGGGGCCGGGCAGCCGCCCGGCCCCTTCCGCACGTTCCGGCCACCTGACGAAGTAGGACGTTCCACTTCGCGGGCGGGAAATCCCGCCCGCGAGGATCGGTCCGCCCGATCACCACCCGTTCCGGAGGAGTCATCCATGCGCGGCACCCAGCGCCTCATCGCCCTCGCGGCCGTCGCCGTCGCCCTCGCCCTCGGCACGGCCGCGCCCGCTTCCGCGGACATGCACATCACCGGTACGGCCGCCTCCGGCGACCTGCGCGCGGACTGACCGGCGGGACGCCCGCCGGCCCCGGCACCCGGCACCCGGTGCCTAGCCCCGGGCGTAGGAGCCGAGGCCGACGAGGCAGTAGACGTACTCGCTGATCGTGGTGCCGTTCATGGTGTAGCGGTGCGAGAAGGCGTACTGCGTCTTGGGGTTGGCGTTGCACCTGTTCATGTCGGAGGTGAAGGGGAAGGTCTGGATGACCTTGTAGTGGGCGTCCGAGGCCGAGCAGGGGACCTCCTCGACGCCGCTGACGGACTGCGCGGTCTCGGAGTCCGGCAGGGTGCCGTTGAGGCAGGTGCCCTTCTCGTACGGGTCGGGCTCCTCCTCGGTGGGGGTGGCGGCGGGGTCGGTGGGCAGGTCGAGGTCGAGGCTCGGGAAGGGCGAGACCGAGAAGGTGGGCACGGGGCCGGGGCCCCGGGAGCCGGCGTCGTCCTTGTCGTTGGCGTCGAGGAGGTACGCGCCGCCGATGATCCCGCCGATGACGAGGAGCGGGACGAGGCAGCCCGCGACGCCGGATCTGCGCCGCGGCGGGGCCTGGCCGCCCGCGACGGTGATGCGCAGGAGGACGGTCGCGCCGGCGAGCGAGACCGGGATGACGTCGCCGTGACGGCAGGGCGGGACGTGGAGCCGAGTGGGGCCGCCGGGCAGGGTGACCGGGATGACGACGCCGGTGGCGGCCTGCTGCGGGGTGAGCGTGAGGGGGAACTCCTGCGTGGACACCTGGTGCTCCTCGGTTCGGAGGGTGGGGACGGGGTGCGGGGGGCGTGCCCTTATGACGTGTACACGCTGCCCTCCGGTTTCACCCCGTGAGCGGTCGGCTCCGCGTCCGGACGGGCCACCGGCCCCTCAACCCCGCTTCCTCAGCTCCCCCTTGACCACCTTCCCGCTCGCGTTCCTCGGCAGCTCCGTGACGAACTCGACCTGCCGGGGCACCTTGTAGTTCGCCATCTCCCGCCGCGACCAGGCGATCAGGTCGTCCGCGGTGACCCGGGCACCGGGCCGCCGGACGGCGAAGGCCTTGCCGACCTCGCCGAGCCGGGCGTCGGGGACGCCGACGACGGCGACGTCGGCGATGTCCGGGTGGAGGCCCAGGAGCTGCTCGATCTCGGCCGGGTAGGCGTTGAAGCCGCCGACGATGAACATGTCCTTGAGGCGGTCGGTGATCCGCAGGTTGCCCGCCTCGTCGAGGACGCCGACGTCGCCGGTGCGCAGCCAGCCGTCGGGGTCGATCGCGGCGGCCGTCGCCGCCTCGTCCTCGAAGTAGCCGCGCATCACGTTGTGCCCCCTGACCAGCACCTCGCCCGAGCCGGAGAGGCGGACCTCGGTGCCCTGGACGGCCCGGCCGGAGGTGGTGGCGATCGTCTCGTCCGGGTCGTCGCGGCGGCACATGGTGACCAGGCCGCTCGCCTCGGAGAGGCCGTAGGCGGTGAGGACGGTGCCGACGCCCAGTTCGGAGCGGAGGCGCTCGACGAGGAGCAGCGGGACGACGGCGGCGCCGGTGACGACCAGGCGGAGGCTGGTGAGGTCGTGGGCGGCGCGGGCCGGGTGGTCGAGGAGCGACTGGTGGAGGGTGGGCGGGCCGGGCAGCACGCTGATCCGCTCGGCGGCGATGTTGGCGAGGACGGTGTCGACGGTGAAGACGGGCTGCGGGACGATCACCGCGCCGCGCATCAGGCAGGCGAGGACGCCCGCCTTGTAGCCGAAGGTGTGGAAGAAGGGGTTCACCACCAGGTAGCGGTCGCCCTCGGCGAGGCCGGCGAGGGCGGCCCACTCCTCGTAGCAGCGCAGGGTCTGGGCGTGGCCGATGACGGCGCCCTTGGGGCGGCCGGTGGTGCCGGAGGTGTAGACGATGTCGGAGGGGTCGTCGGGGTCGATGGCGTCGGCGCGGGCCCGGACGCGGGCGGCGGGGACCCGGTCGCCCTCGGCGAGGAAGGCCTTCCAGGTGGTCCACTCGGCCTCGTCGGGCGCGGTGTCGCCGAGGACGACGACCCGCTCCAGGTGGGGCAGGGGCACGCCGGCGCGGCGCAGCGAGGCGACGTAGGAGGTGCCGAGGAAGGTGCCGGTGACGAAGAGGAGGCGGGCGCGGGAGCGGGCCAGGACGTCGGCGGCCTCGGTGCCCTTGAAGCGGGTGTTGAGCGGGACGAGGACGGCGCCGGCGGTGACGGCGCCGAGGGCGGCGACGATCCAGTCGAGGCTGTTGGGCGCCCAGATCGCGACCCGGTCCCCGGCCCGTACGCCGGTGGCGAGGCAGGCGGCGGCGGACCGCTCGACGCGGGCGGCGAGCTCGGCGTACGAGATCCGGTGGCGGCCCTCGGCGACGGCCTCGCGCGCGCCGTACCGCTCCCCCGCCGCCCGCACGAGTCCGGGGATCGTGCCCCACTCCAGGTCACCGCGCATCTGATGCCTCCACCGTTCCCGTGTCGCACCGTAGCTGACTATCCGTCAGATTAGTTGTAGCCTGACGCGCTGTCAGCAGTGCTGCCCCATGAGGAGGTTCGGTGCTCAAGGACGCCACCGCCATCGTCGGCATAGGACAGACCGCCTTCGCGAAACGACTCCCGGAGACCGAGAAGGCCCTCGCCTGCCGGGCCGTCCTCGCCGCCCTCGACGACGCGGGCATCGCCCCGTCCGAGGTCGACGCCTTCGCCTCGTACACCATGGAGGAGACCGACGAGGTCGAGGTCGCCAAGGCCATCGGCGCCGGCGACGTCACCTTCTTCTCCAAGGTCGGGTACGGCGGCGGCGGCTCCTGCGCCACCGTCGGCCACCTCGCCGCCGCCATCGCCACCGGCCAGGCGAGCGTCGGCGTCGCCTGGCGCTCCCGCAAGCGCGGCTCCGGCCCCCGCCCCTGGAAGAACACCGCCGTCCAGCTCCCCACCCCCGGCCAGTGGACCCGCCCCTACGGGCTGCTCCGCCCCGCCGACGAGATCGGCATGCTCGCCCGCCGCTACATGCACGAGTACGGCGCCACCCGCGACCACCTCTTCAACGTCGCCCTGGCCTGCCGCAACCGCGCCAACCAGAACCCGGACGCGATCATGTACGAGCGCCCGCTGACCCGGGAGATGTACATGACCTCCCGCTGGATCAGCGAACCCCTCTGCCTCTTCGACAACTGCCTGGAGACCGACGGCGCCCTCGCCTGCGTCGTCGTCTCCGCCGAGCGGGCCCGCGACTGCCGCCAGAAGCCCGTCTACGTCCACTCCGCCGCCCAGGGCCTGCCCGCCCAGCACCACGGCATGGTCAACTACTGGAACGACGACCCGCTCTCCGGCCCCGCCTGGACCGCCGCACGCCACCTGTGGAAGACCGCCGACTTCGGCCCCCAGGACGTCGACGTCGCCCAGATCTACGACGCCTTCACCCCGCTCGTCCCGCTCTCCCTGGAGGGATACGGCTTCTGCGGGCGCGGCGAGGGTGCCGCCTTCACCGAGGGAGGCGCCCTCGAACTCGGCGGCCGGCTCCCCCTCAACACCGGCGGCGGCGGCCTCTCCGAGGCCTACGTGCACGGCTTCAACCTCATCAACGAGGGCGTGAAGCAGCTCCGCGGCACCTCCACCGCCCAGGTCCCCGACGCCGCCACCTGCCTGGTCACCGCCGGCGAGGGCGTCCCCACCTCCGCCGTCCTGCTGCGCGCCTGAGGAGCTGATCACCGTGCTGAACCCCGTCATCGACGAAGACGGCGCCCCCTTCTGGGAGTACACCGCCCGCGGCGAACTCCGCGTCCAGGCCTGCGCCGAGCGCGACTGCGGCGAGCTCCGCTTCCCGCCCCGCCCCTGCTGCCCGCACTGCGGGTCCTTCGCCTCCGAGTGGCGGCTCATGTCCGGCCGCGGCCGGATCTGGTCCTACGTGCTGCCGCACCCGCCGCTCCTCCCCGACTACGCCGAGCAGGCCCCCTACAACGCGGTCCTCGTCGAGCTCGCCGACGCGCCCCGCATCCGCCTCGCCGGGAACGTCGTCACCGCCCCCGACGCCCGCCTGGACTCGGTCGACCCCTCCCGGCTCCGCATCGGCGCCCCCGTCCGCGTCGCCTTCACCGAGATCGACGGCCTCGCCGTCCCGCGCTGGATCCTGGAGCGCGGGTGAACGCCTCCGGGATCTCCGTGGAGCGCGACAGGGAGACCGGCGTCGCCGTCGTCACCCTCGACCGGCCCGAACGGCTCAACGCGATCACCCTCGCCATGGCCGCCGGACTCGGCGCGCTCTGGCGGGGGTTCCGCTACGAGGACGACATCCGCGCGATCGTCGTCACCGGCGCCGGCGGGCGGGCCTTCTGCACCGGCATCGACCGCGACGACGCCGGCCGGGTGCCGCAGCCCTCCTCCCCGTACACCGTCGACGACCCGCTGGTCGCGATCGGCCCCAAGGCCAACGACCTGTGGAAACCGGTGATCGCGGCCGTGGAGGGCATGGCCTGCGGCGGGGCCTTCTACCTGCTCGGCGAGGCCGAGTTCCTGGTCGCCGGCGAGACCGCCGTCTTCTTCGACCCGCACACCACCTACGGCATGGTCAGCGCCTTCGAGACCATCCACATGGCCCAGCGGATGCCCTTCGGCGAGATCGCCCGGATGGCCCTCATGGGCTCGGCCGAGCGGATCTCCGCCCGCAGGGCCCACGAGATCGGCCTGGTCAGCGAGGTGACCGAGGCCGGCGGGGCGGTGGCCGCCGCGCGGGAGGCGGCGGCCGTCATCGCCGCCTGCCCCACCGGGGCCGTGCAGGGCACCGTACGCGCCCTGTGGACGGCCAAGGAGGCCGTCAGGTCCCAGGCGCTCGCCCAGGCCCCGCACCTGGTGACGCTCGGCAACCTGCCGGCGGACCGGCAGGCCGAGCTGTTCGCGCGCCGCCGGGCGGGGCACCGGACGCGCTAGCCCGAAGCCCCGCTTCCCGGACGGGGGCTAGTACGCGGTCACCTCGTCGACCCGGACCTCGCACTTCTTCACCTGGTCCACCAGCCGGGGGTTCGCCATCCTCACCTCGAAGTCCTTCTCCACCCCGTCCTCCACCCGCAGGGTCGTCGTGGTCGTGTCGACCACGGAGCCGCCGCCGTTCCTGAACTCCAGGGTCACCCGGTAGAGCTCGGTGGTGTCGTACCGGGCGTCACTGGTGATCCGCACCGTCGCGGTGGTGTCCGCCGGGCGGGCCGGCCGGCCCTTGCGCTTCTTCTGCCCGGGCTCCACGCAGTCGACGACGGTCACGGTGCCGGTCGCCGTGGCGGAGGCCGTGGGCGTCGGCTCGGCGGTGTACTCACCGCCGCTGCCGCCGCTCGAACCGGACCCCTCGTAGTCGTCGTTGTCCTTCTTCGAGCTGGAGCAGCCGCCTCCGTCGCCGCTGCTCTTGCTCCTGCTCTTGCCGCCGCCGCCGCTGCCGCCGCTGGTGCTCGTCTGGAAGCCTGTCAGCGCCAGCACCACCACCGTCAGCGTCGCCGCCATCTTCAGCCGGGTCCGTACCACGGTCACCGTCTCCCCGTCCGTCTGGTCATGTGCGCGCCACACCCTAGCGGGGTCCGCGTCCCGCATGGCGGGGCCCGGCCACCGGGCGTAGCGTCGACAGCGAGGGAGCCGGACCGCGAAGCCCCCGGAGGAGGCCGATCGATGATCCGCAATGTGGTCGGCTCGGTCCTGGCCCTCGCCGGAGCGACGGCCGCCGTCTGGAGCCCCTTCCGTGCCTGGTACGACGGCCGTCACGGCAGCGACTATCCGATCGGGGAGCTCTTCACCGGCATCACCGGCGACGGCACCGGCGTCCTCGGGTCGATCCTGCTCCCCTTCGCCCTCGCCGCCGTCGTCACCCTCGTCGGGGTGGTCCTGCGCTCGCGGCTGCTCGTCGCCGCCGCCGGGGTGATCGTCCTCGGCTTCACGGTCCTGTGGATGGTCCGCGTCGGACAGGCCGAGGGCAGCCTGGTGGTCTCCGGGGACGGCCGCGGCCTCGGCGACGGCGTCGCCAACGCCTTCGGCGGCGGAGTCCTGCTCCTGCTCGGCGCGCTCGTCATGTCGGGCCGGCCGAGGCACCACCGCCTGGAGCGGTCCGCGCCGCCGCCCGCGCACCCGACGCACGACGACGCCCCGCCCGCCGGGGAGCCGTACGGGACCGGGGAGCCGTACCGGGCCGCCGGGGACCCGTACGACACCGAGACCCGGTCCATGCCCTACGCCGCCCCGGGCCGCTTCGACGTTCCGGTCGAGCCGCCGCGGCCGCACGACGGCCGCGACGAACGGCCCTAGGGCCTGTCGGATCCCGCCGGACTCGCACCGACCGGCGGGATCCGCAGGCTCGGCCTAGGCCGAGCCCCGGCCGGTGGCCGTGCCCTTCGCCGCGTCGAGCGCGTACACGCAGCGGTCCTTGCTGCACGCGTACACGACCCCGCCCTTCGCCACCGGCGAGCCGGTGATCTCGCCGCCCGTGGCGAGCTTCCAGCGGAGCTGCCCGCCGGTCGCGTCCAGGGTGTAGAGGACGTGGTCCGCGGAACCGAAGTGGACCCGCCCGTCGGCGACGACCGGGGCGCCCACCAGCTCGGCGCCGGCCGCGAACCGCCACCGGGGGGTGCCGGTCACCGCGTCCAGGGTGTACAGCGCGCTGCCGCTGCCGACGTGCACGTTGCCGTCCGCGACGAGCACCGGCTCGGACGACTGGCGCTGCTCGGTCGCGATCCGCCAGCGGTCCTGGCCGGTGGTGGCGTCGAGGGCGTACACCGTGCCGAGGTGGTCGGCGAGGTACACGCCTCCGCCGGTCACCGCGGGACCGGGCGCGAAGGCCGGCGGCGAGACGAAGACGGCGGGCGCCTCGAAGTGCCAGCGGACGTGCCCGGCTGCGATGTCGATCGACAGCACCCGGGTGCCGGCCGAGACGTACACGCAGCCGTCCTCGGCCGGGGCGACCCGGACCGGCACGTGCCCGCAGGAGGCCGCGTCGCCGATCGGGTACGACCAGCGCTCGGTGCCCGTCCGGGCGTCGAGGGCCTGGAGCCGGGCCTCCCGCCACACGTACACCGTGTCGCCGTGGATCGCCGGGCCCGCCTCCGGGGTCTCGAAGTCCGTCTGGCAGCCGGTGACCTCCCACAGCTTGGCGCCGTTGGAGGCCTCCCAGCCCTGGACCCCGCCGCCCCGGGTACCGGTGACCACGGTGCCCCGGTCCACCCGGAGGGAGTACACCCAGGCATCGGTGCGCAGTCGCCAGCGCTCGCCGCCGTCGGCGGCGTCCAGCGCGTACAGCGTCGGCCCGTCCGAGGCGTGGATCCGGCCGCCGGACACCGCCATCGACCAGGCGACGTCGCGGGTCTTGAACTGGCGCCGGCCGGAGCCGGTGTCCAGCGCGTGCACCTCGAAGGAGGTCACGTAGAGCAGGTCGCCGTCGACGACCGGCGTCCCCCACACGTCGTTGGACATGCGGAAGCGCCACGGCCGCCACGGACCGGCCTCCGGTGCCGTCTGCGGCTGCGCCTGCTGCGGCACGGGCGCGGCCGCCGGCGCGGGCTCGCCGCCGGGCGGCCGCACCCAGCCGGTGGCGTGCGGGTCGGTGGCCTGGCCGAGGGCGAGGGCCGCCCGGGTGTCGGCGACCCGGGGCCCGGGGCCGATCGGCACGGTGGCGCCGCCGAGGCGCACCGGACCGCCGGACGGCGCCGCCGGGCCCGCGTGCCGGCCGCCCGCGTGGGCCGGCTCGGGCGCCCGCGGGTCGCCGGACCAGCCGTCGGGGGCCCGCGCCGGGCGCGGCGGCATCGGCGGCGGGGTCACCGGCGGCGGCGGGGCCGGACGGCCGCCCCGCCGGGTCTCGATCATGGTGACGGCGCTCTCCGGCAGCCACGCGGAGGCGGTGCCGCTGTCGTCGCTGCCCGGCCCGAAGAGGTGCGGGGCGAGCATGGCCTGGAGGTCGGCCGGGGTGGGCCGCTGGGCCACGTCCATCTGCATGCAGGCGTCGATGAGCGGCCGCAGCTCGTCGGGCAGGCCCTCCAGGTCCGGCCCGTCCCGGAGCAGCATGAAGACGGTCTCGACCGGGTTGGCGCCGTGGAAGGGCGCGTGGCCGGTGGCGGCGAAGACCAGCATGGAGCCGAGCGAGAAGACGTCGCTGGCGCCGGTGACGCTGCGCGAGTCGCGGGCCTGCTCGGGCGACATGTAGGCCGGGGTGCCCACCGCGACGTTGGTCATCGTCAGGCGGGTGTTGGAGACGCCGGACGCGATGCCGAAGTCGATCACGCGGGGGCCGTCCTCGACCACCAGGACGTTCGACGGCTTGAGGTCGCGGTGGACGAGTCCGGCGCCGTGGATGGACTGGAGCGCCTCGGCGACGCCGGCGGCGAGCCAGCGGACGGCCTGGGCCGGGAGCGGCCCGCACTCGTTCACTATCTCTTCCAGCGAGGGCGCCGGGACGTAGGCGGTCGCCAGCCACGGCACGGCGGCGCGCGGGTCGGCGTCGACGACGGCGGCCGTGTAGAACCCGGACACCGCCCGGGCGGCCTCGACCTCCCGGGTGAAGCGGACCCGGAACAGCTGGTCCTCCGCGAGCTCCGTGCGCACGGTCTTGATCGCCACGCGCCGGCCGGACGCCGAGCGCGCGAGATAGACCAGACCCATGCCGCCCGCGCCGAGCCGGCCCAGCACCTCGAAGGGCCCGATGCGTCTCGGGTCGTGCTGCGTCAGCTGTTCCACTTGCCTGCCACCTCCCCGTACGGGCCATGACGGTACGGCCCTGGGGCTGATTCTTCCTGTCCGGAGCCCTGGTTGCGAACCCGGGGGCGGATCGGGGTGTCACAGGTCATACCGAGCGGAACGCTCACGCGTCGGCGGGGGGCTCCGAGAGGGTGGAGACGGGGGGCGCGGGGACGGCGAGGGGGACGGTGTCGGTGGAGAGGGCGGCGGGTTCGGCGGCGGCCGCGAGGGGTCCGGCGGGGACGGGCTCGGCGAGGACGGCGAAGCGGGCGCCCTGGTTGTCGTGGAGGACGGCGATCCGGCCGTAGGGGGTGTCGGCGGGGGGTTCGGCGATCCGGCCGCCGAGGCGGACGGTGGTGGCGCAGGCCTCGTCGCAGTCGCGGACGGCGAAGTAGACGAGGACGTGGCCGGGCATCTCGGCGGGGAAGGCGTCGGTGATGACGGCGCGGCCGCCGAAGGCGGTGTCGTCGCCGGTGCGGGAGCCGGGCGGGGACCAGACGCGGTAGTCGAAGCCGGGCTCCTTGCCCTCCTCCGCGGGGTCGGCCTGGCGGCCGAGCCAGCCGAAGACGGAGGCGTAGAAGGTGTCCACCGGGCCGGGGCGGCGGGTGTAGACCTCCATCCAGCAGAAGGAGCCGGGTTCGTTGATCACCTCGAAGCCGTCGTCCTCGCCGGACTGGCGCAGGCCCAGGACGGCGCCGCCCGGGTCGGCGGCGAGGGCGAGGACGCCGAAGGGGCCGACGGGGTACGGCTCCATGACCATCTGCCCGCCGGCGGCCTTGACGCGGGCGGCGACGGTGCCGGCGTCCTTGGTGGCGAGGTAGACGGTCCAGGTGGTGGGCATGCGGCCGTCCCGCTTGGGCAGGAGCCCGGCGACCCGGCGGCCGTCGAGGAGGGCCTCGTCGCGGTCCTCGTCGAAGGTCCAGCCGAAGAGCTCGCCGTAGAAGCGCTTGCCCGCCTCCAGGTCGGGGAGCTGCGCGTCCACCCAGCAGGGGGTGCCCTCTGTGTATACGGCCATGGCTCCACGCTAGGGCGGCGGGGGCGGGGGCGCGCTCCGGTGTGCGCCGTCCGGGGAGCCGGTCGGGAGCGCCGGTCGGGCCGGGGCGGGAACCCGGTCGGGCCGGGGCCGGGGGCAGGTCGGGCCGGGGCGGGAACCCGGTCGGGCCGGGGCCGGGGGCAGGTCGGGGCAGGGCGGGTTCCCGGTGGGCGCGGTTGTCCACCGAAGTTGTCCACAGCCTGTTCATAAGGTGGGGCGGTACGGGAAGGGGGGTCGGGCCCGGTGGCGGGATCCGGTCACCGCGACCCGCCGAGGAGACCCCCGCCGACCTCGGGGAACGGGGTGCACCCCATTTGCAGTCGGCCGAATCGCGCGCTGATCCCCCCTCGGTAAGCTGACGGCATGACAGGACAAGTACGCACCGTCGACGGCCGCGTGGCCGGACGACGCGGCCAGGCGACGCGGCAGAAGCTGCTCGACTGCCTCGGTGAGATGCTCAGCTCCTCGCCGTACCGGGACGTCAAGGTGATCGACGTGGCCCGGAAGGCGGGTACTTCACCCGCGACGTTCTATCAGTACTTCCCGGACGTCGAGGGCGCCGTCCTGGAGCTCGCGGAGGAAATGGCGAAGGAGGGCGCCGGGTTGACCGAGCTGGTCTCCGGCCGCTCCTGGGTCGGCAAGGCGGCCTGGCAGACCTCCGAGGAACTCGTCGACGGCTTCCTCGACTTCTGGCGGAGGCACGACGCGATCCTGCGGGTCGTGGACCTCGGGGCCGCCGAGGGCGACAAGCGGTTCTACAAGATCCGCATGAAGATCCTGAACTCGGTCACCAACTCCCTGACGGACGCGGTGAAGGAGCTCCAGGCCAAGGGCAAGGTCGACAAGGAGGTCAGCGCGGCCGCGATGGCGGGTTCGCTCGTGGCGATGCTGGCCTCGGTCGCCGGCCACCAGAAGGGCTTCACCACCTGGGGCGTGAAGCAGGCCGAACTCAAGCCGAACCTCGCCCTGCTGGTGCATCTGGGCATCACCGGCAAGAAGCCGGTCAGATAGTCCGGGGCCCCTCCCGGGCGGGCCGCCCGGAGCCCGCTCCTCCCCCGTCCTGTCGTCGACGCCGACGCCGGTCGCCGCCCCCTCGCGGGGCGGGACCGCCGTCGGCGTCGTCGTGTCCGGGGGTCCCGTGGCGTGCGCAGGCCCCGCCGCGGCCGGGACTCCCGCCGCGTTCGGGCTCCCGGCGCGGCCGGGTCCTCACCGCCGGGTGAGGCGGAAGAGCCGGATCTCGCGGTCCACCCGGGCCTGGTAGGAGGCGTACGGCGGCCAGAAGACGAGGGCGGCCGCCCAGGCGGCCGCCCGCTCCTCGCCCGTCAGCCGTTCGGCCCGGACGGGGACGGTCTCACCCTTCCAGCTGATCTCGGCGTCCGGATGGGCGAGCAGGTTGGCGGTCCAGGCGGGGTGCCCGGGGCGGCCGAAGTTGGAGCCGACGAGCAGCCAGGTCCCCCGGTCGGGCTCCGGCATGCAGGCGAGCGGGGTGGTCCGCTCCCGCCCGCTCCTGGCCCCCTTGGCGGTGAGCACGACGCCGGGCAGCATCCGGGCGCTGAGCAGCACCCTTCCCCCGCTGAGCCGGTGCACGGCCTTGTCGAGGGCGGGGATGACGTGGGGCGCCACCCTGGCGAAGGTCCGGGTCGAGGAGACCTTCTGGACGAACCTCACTCCGATGGGCATCAGGCGGCCGCCTCTCCGAGGAGTCCGGTGCGCTCCGCGGCGCGGGCCCGGAGGCGTGCGGCGGGCCCGAAGAGGAGCTCGTCGGCGGCGGCGCGCCGGAAGTACAGGTGGGCTTCGTGCTCGGGGGCGGCGCCGGTGCCGCCGTGCAGCCGGACGGCCTCGCCCGCGGCGGCGCGGAGGGCTTCGAGGGCCTGGGCGAGGGCGAACGGGCCGCTCTCGGGGCCGGGTCCCGGCTCGCGCGCGGCGCAGTAGGTCAGCGCGCGGGCGGCCTCGACCTGGACGTGCAGGTCGGCGAGGCGGTGCCGGGCGGCCCGGAGGGCTCCGGCGGGGCGGCCGGAGCGTTCGCGGGCGGCGACGTCGCCGAGGGTGCGTTCGAGGGCGCCGCGGGCGGCCCCGGTGGCCTCGGCGGCGAGCAGGACGGCGGCGGTGCGGCCGGCGGCGGCGAGGGCGCGGGTGATGTCGGCGGGGTCGTCGGGGTCCTCGCCGAGGAGCGTCGCCGGCACGTCGCGGAGCTGGACGCCGGCCGGGGAGCGGGTGGGGTCGAGGCCGGTGCGGCGGGTGCGGACGAGTGCGGGGCCGGCGTCCTCCGGGCGGACGAGGTAGAGCAGGGTGCGGCTGCGGGCGAAGCCGCCGGTGTGGGCGGCGACGAGGAGGAGTCCGGCGCTGTGCCCGTCGAGGACCTGTTCGGCCTCGCCGTAGAGGAGCCGGCCGTCGCCGTCGGGGGCGGGCCGGGCCTGGACCCCGCCGGCCCGGCCGTCGCCGGACCAGGCTCCGGTGGTGTTGTCGCCGGTGAGGCCGAGGGCGTGGGCGAGGGAGCCGCCGGGGGCGGCGAGCGCGCAGGTGAGGCTGCCGTCGGCGATGCGGGGCAGGAGTTCGGCGCGCTGGGCGGGGGTGCCGAGGGCGGCGACGAGCGGGGCGGCGAGGACGCTGGTGGCGAGGAGCGGGGAGGCGGCGAGGGCGCGGCCGGTCTCCTCGCAGACGAGGGCGAGGGCGGGGGTGCCGCGGCCGGCGCCTCCGTACTCCTCGGGGAGGGCGAGGCCGGGGAGGCCCAGCTCGCCGGACATGCGGGCCCACAGGGCGGGGTCGTAGCCCTCGGTGGGGGCGGTGCGGGCGGCCGGGCGGCCGGCGTGCCGGTCGAGCAGGTCCCGCAGGGTGCGGCGGATCTCCCGCTGTTCCTCGGTGAGCGCGGCGGGGTCCGCGCCTTCGGCGGTGTCCATGGGGCTCCCTCCGTATCTGACGGTCCGTCATGCTAGGTCTCCGGAGGGGCGGTTGCCCAGAGCGACGCGGGTCCCGATCGAACGGATCTGATGTACCGTCAGATCCATGACCGCCATCGGCACCACCTCACGCAGCAGCCGGGGCCGCCGCCGGGTCGCCGTCGCCGGCGTCGCCCTCTCCGACTGCGGCCGGGTCGACGAGGCCACCCCCCACGCGCTGCACGCCCAGGCCGCCCGCCGCGCCCTCGCCGACAGCGGCCTCGACCGCTCCCTCGTCGACGGACTCGCCTCCGCCGGGCTCGGCACCCTCGCCCCGGTCGAGGTCGCCGAATACCTGGGCCTGCGCCCCACCTGGGTGGACTCCACCGCCGTCGGCGGCGCCACCTGGGAGGTCATGGCCGCCCACGCGGCCGACGCCATCGCCGCCGGGCACGCCAAGGCGGTCCTGCTCGTCTACGGCTCCACCGCGCGCGCCGACGTCAAGGCCCGCCGCCGCACCTCCAACCTCTCCTTCGGCGCCCGCGGCCCGCTCCAGTTCGAGGTGCCGTACGGGCACACCCTGGTCGCCAAGTACGCGATGGCCGCCCGCCGCCACATGCACCGGTACGGCACCACCCCGGAGCAGCTCGCCGAGGTCGCCGTCCGGGCGCGGGCGCACGCGGCCCTGAACCCCGAGGCCATGTTCCGGGAGCCGGTCACCGTCGACGAGGTCCTCTCCGGCCCGATGATCGCCGACCCCTTCACCAAGCTGCACTGCTGCATCCGCAGCGACGGCGGCTGCGCGGTGCTGCTGGTCGCCGAGGAGTACGTCCCCGACACCGCGAAGGCGCCCGTCTGGGTGCTCGGCACCGGCGAGCACGTCTCGCACACCACGATGTCCGAGTGGGAGGACTTCACCGTCTCCCCCGCGGCCGTCAGCGGCCGGCTCGCCTTCGAGCGGGCCGGGGTCACCCCCGACGACATCGACGTCGCCGAGATCTACGACGCCTTCACCTACATGACGCTGGTGACCCTGGAGGACCTCGGCTTCTGCGCCAAGGGCGAGGGCGGGGCCTACTTCGCCGGGAAGGACGCGGTGCCGGTCAACACCGACGGCGGCGGGCTCTCCGCCTGCCACCCCGGCATGCGCGGCCTCTTCCTCCTCGTCGAGGCCGTCCGCCAGCTCCGCGGCGAGGCCCCCGGCCTCCAGGTCCGCCGCCCCGACGGCACCCTCCCCCGCCTGGCCCTCGCCTCCGGCACGGGCGGCTGGTTCTGCTCCTCGGGCACGGTGGTCCTCGGCCGCGACTGAGCCGTGGGGGCGCGGCCGGACGCGGCGCCCCGCGCCGGGCCCGGCCCGCCTACGCTCGCCGCATGAGCGACTTCCACCACGTCCTGCGCTCGCTGCGCGTCTGGGACACCGCACTGCCCTCCTTCGACCCGGCGTCCGCGCCGCCCGAGCCCCTCCCGCTCTTCCACGAGTGGTTCACGGCCGCCGCGGCCGCCGGGCAGCCGGAGCCGCACACGCTCTCCCTCGCCACGGCCGGCGCGGACGGCCGGCCCGACGTCCGCACGGTGATGCTGCACGACGCCGACGCCCGGGGCTGGCACTTCGCCTCGCACGCCACCAGCGCGAAGGGCCGCCAGCTCGCCGCCCGCCCCGAGGCCGCGCTCGGCTTCTACTGGCCGGTCCAGGGCCGCCAGGTCCGGGTCAGGGGCCACGTCACGACCGCGCCCCCCGAGGAGGCGTACGCGGACCTCCACGCCCGCACCACGGGCGCCCTCGCCGCCGCCCTCACCGGCCGCCAGAGCGAGCTCCTGGACTCCCCGGAGACCCTCGCGGCGGCGAGCGACGCGGCCTGGCACCGCGCCGAGACCGAGCCGGACGCGGACGCCCCGACCTGGACGCTGTACCTGGTGGAACCGGTCGAGGTCGAGTTCTTCCAGGGCGACGCCCGCCGCCGCCACCTCCGGCTGCGCTACCGCCGCACGGCCGGGGGCTGGACCCGCGAACTCCTCTGGCCGTAGCGCCGGGTACGCGGCCGTCCCTTCCGGATCCCGCCCGGCCCCCGCAGCCCGGCGGGCTCCGGAGGGGACGTCCTAGTCGGCGCAGTCGGCGTGCTCCCCGTACATCGACTCGATCTCCCGCGCGAAGTCCCTGACCACGGCCCGCCGTTTGAGCTTCAGCGACGGCGTGAGGTGGCCCGAGGCCTCGGAGAACTCGGTGGTGAGCACCCGGAAGGCGCGGATCGACTCGGCCCGCGAGACCAGTCGGTTGGCGTCGTCCACCGCCTTCTGCACCACCGCGAGGAGCTCCTCGTCCCGGGTCAGCTCCCACAGCGCCAGGTGGTCCTTCCGCCGCATCCGCCGCCAGTGGGCGAGGCCCTCGTGGTCCAGGGTGATCAGCGCGGTGACGTACGGCCGGTCGTCGCCGACCACGACGCACTGGGCGACCAGCGGATGGGCGCGCAGCCAGTCCTCCAGCGGGGCGGGGGCGACGTTCTTCCCCGCGGAGGTGACGAGGAGGTCCTTCTTGCGGCCGGTGATGGTGAGGTAGCCGTCGTCGTCGAGGGAGCCGAGGTCGCCGGTGGGGAACCAGCCCCCGTCGGTGTACGGGACGGCGGTGCCGCGCTGCGCGTCCCAGTAGCCGGCGAAGACGTGCGGGCCGCGCAGCCACACCTCGCCGTCGGCGGCGATCCGCACCCCCGTGCCGGGCAGCGGCAGGCCCACCGTGCCGGTGCGCGGGGCGAGCGGCGGGGTGACCGTGGACGCGGCCGTGGTCTCCGTCAGGCCGTACCCCTCGAAGACCTCGACGCCCGCGCCCCGGAAGAACTCCGCGAGCCCCACGCCCAGCGGCGAACCGCCGCAGATCACGTACCGCACCCGGCCGCCCAGGGCCGCCCGGATCCGCCGGTAGACCAGCGGGTCGTAGAGGGCGCGCGCGGCCCGCACCGAGAGGGTGGGCGCGTCGGTCCGCCCGAAGCGGCGGGCGGCGCGCGCGGCCCGGTCGAAGGCGGCGCCCTTCCCGGCGCGTTCGGCGGTGGCCCGGGCCCGGTCGTGGACCTTCTCCATCACGTACGGGATGGCGAGGAGGAAGGTCGGACGGAAGCCGGCCAGGTCGTCGAGGAGCGCGTCGCCCTCCACCGTCGGCGCGTGCCCGACCCGTACCCGCGCGCGGACGCAGCCGACGGCCACCATCCGGCCGAAGACGTGCGAGAGCGGCAGGAAGAGCAGGGTGGACGGCGGTTCGCCGCCCTCGGGGGCGAAGACGGGGTGGAGGAGCCTGACCGCGTTGTCGACCTCGGCGAAGAAGTTGGCGTGGGTGAGGGCGCAGCCCTTGGGGCGGCCGGTGGTGCCCGAGGTGTAGACGAGGGTGGCGAGGGCGTCCGGGGTGAGCAGCCCCCGCCGGGCGGTCACCGTCTCGTCGGGGACCCGGGCCCCCGCCCTGCGGAGCTGGTCGACCGCTCCGGAGTCGAGGACCCACAGGTGGCCGAGCCCGGGCAGCCGGCCGCGCTCGGCGGAGACGAGCCGGCCCTGTCCGGCGTCCTCGACGACGCAGGCGACGGCGCCGGAGTCCTGGAGGATCCAGCGGGTCTGGAAGGCGGAGGAGGTGGGGTAGACGGGGACGGTGACGAGTCCGGCGGCCCAGGCGGCGAAGTCGAGCAGGGTCCACTCGTAGGTCGTCCGGGCCATCAGGGCGAGCCGGTCGCCGGGACGGAGCCCGTGGGCGACGAGGCCCTTGGCGACGGCGTGCACCTCGGCGGCGAAGCGGGCGGCGGTGACGTCCCGCCAGGTCCCCTCCCCGTCCTTCCGGGAGAAGACGACGGCGTCCGGTGCCTGGCGGGCGTTGTCGTACGGCAGGTCGGCGAGCGAGCCGCGGTCCACCCGGGGCACGAGGGCGGGGGCGGAGACCTCCCGGACCCGTCCGTCGACTCGGATGAGGGCGAGGTCGGTCGACACGGGCGGCTCCTCGGTTCTGCGCGATGGACGAGAGGTCGTGCGTCGTGGAGCAGAAGTGCGGAGGTGCGTGGTGGAGCGGCGGTACGGCCGTACGGAGACGGCGCGGACGTGCGGACGTGCGGACGTGCGGACGTGCGGAAACGAAGCGGAAGCACGGCGGCACGGAGACGGAGCGGAAGCGCGGCCGTACGGAGGCGGAGCGCCGTTGACTAGCCGGTAACCTTACTGCGGGGTAAGGCTCATCGGGGAGACCAGCGCTCGTTTTTCATGAGGTTTCCGAGCCCGGACCAGGCGAAGTTCATCAGCGTGGCCGCCGCCTCCCGCGCCGACACCCCGGGCGTCTCGTTGGCCCAGGTCGCCAGCGACTCCGCCGACCCCACCAGGGCCTGCGCCAGCGCGGCCACGTCCCGCTCGCCGATCGCGGCCCCGCCGTGGGCCGACCGCGCCGCCTCGCCGATCAGCCCGGTCACGAAGCCGGCGATCTCCTCCCGCATCCGGGCGGCCTCGGTCGCGAACGGCTCGCCCTGCGTCCGGGCGTGCCGGCTGAGCACCGCCCAGGCGTCCGGGTGGTCGGCGGCGTGCCCGAAGAAGGCCAGCAGACCCGCCCACAGCCGTTCGTCCGGCGGCGCGGACACGTCGGCCACGACCTCGGCGACCGCGTCGAGCAGCGCCTGCGCCTCCCGCCGGATGCAGGCGGTGAAGAGCTCCTCCTTGGAGTTCAGGTACAGGTAGACCAGCGGCTTCGACACCCCGGCCAGCTCGGCGATCTCGTCCATCGACGCCGCCTGGTACCCGTGCCGGGCGAAGCAGGCCACGGCGGCGTCCATCATCTGCCGCTCGCGCACGGCCCGCGGCAGCCTCTTGGTCCCCGCCACGTCTCTCTCCGCCCTCGCCGTCCCGACCATGATCGTCAGAGGTGTCCGCAGAAGCCTACGTGCCCCCCGCCCGGACGGGGGCGAGGGGCACGAAGGCGTACGGAGGTGTACGGGAAGGGGTCAGGCCGCGGCCACGACCGCCTTCTCCGGCTCGGTCTCGCGGCCCTCCGCGGGGTCGTCGATCGGGGACGCCGAGGCGTTCTCGTAGGCCGTGTGGTCGAGGATCTTCTCGCGGGCGGAGACGATCACCGGGACGAGCGCCTGGCCGGCGACGTTGGTGGCGGTCCGGATCATGTCGAGGATCGGGTCGATCGCCATGAGCAGGCCGACGCCCTCCAGCGGGAGGCCGAGGGTGGACAGGGTCAGCGTCAGCATGACCGTCGCGCCGGTCAGACCGGCGGTGGCCGCCGAGCCGATCACCGAGACGAAGGCGATGAGCAGGTACTCCTTGACGCCGAGCTGGACGTCGAAGATCTGCGCGATGAAGATCGCGGCGAGCGCCGGGTAGATCGCGGCGCAGCCGTCCATCTTGGTGGTGGCGCCGAACGGGACGGCGAAGGAGGCGTACTCCTTCGGGACGCCGAGGCGCTCGGTGACCTTCTGGGTGACCGGCATGGTGCCGACCGAGGAGCGGGAGACGAAGGCCAGCTGGATGGCGGGCCAGGCGCCCTTGAAGAACTGGAGCGGGTTGACCTTGGCGACGGTCGCGAGCAGCAGCGGGTAGACGCCGAAGAGGACCAGGGCGCAGCCGATGTAGACGTCGGCGGTGAAGGTCGCGTACTTGCCGAGGAGGTCCCAGCCGTAGTTGACGATCGCCTTGCCGATGAGGCCGGCGGTGCCGATCGGGGCGAGGCGGATGACCCACCACAGGGCCTTCTGGAGCAGCTCCAGGATCGACTCGGAGAGGGAGAGGATCGGCTGGGCCTTCTCGCCGAGCTGGAGGGCGGCGATGCCGGCGACGGCCGCCATGAAGACGATCTGGAGGACGTTCAGCTCGGTGAAGGGCGTGATGACGTCCGTCGGGATGATGCCGGTGAGGAAGTCGATCCAGCTGCCCTGGCCCTCGGGCGCCTTGCCGTCGGCCGGGGTGAGGCCGGTGCCGGAGCCGGGGTTGGTGAGCAGGCCGATCGTGATGCCGATGGCGACCGCGACGAGCGAGGTGATCATGAACCAGAGGAGGGTCTGGGCGGCGAGGCGGGCCGCGTTGTTGACCTTCCGCAGGTTGGTGATCGAGACGAGGATCGCGAAGAAGACGAGCGGGGCGACGGCCAGCTTGAGCAGCTGGACGAAGATGCCGCCGACCTGGATCAGCGTCTCCTTCAGCCAGGCCACGTCCTGGCTGCGGGCGATCCAGCCGAGCAGGACGCCGAGCACGAGGCCGGCGACGATCTGGGCCCAGAAGGGGACCTTCGGTATCCGGGACGAGGGCTTGGCCTCGGTGGCGGACGCGGACGCGGACACGGACACACTCCACAGGGGGTCGTATCGGGGGGAGACCCGAGGGATACGGGGACGGGGGTGCGGCACTCTCGCGCGCTCTCGCGCGGGGGGCCGCTGCATGCTGCCGGGGAGACCGGGGCCTCAGGACTCGCGGCGACGACAGGCCGCGGACATACAGCGGCAGAGATCGACGTGCAGGCGCGCCACGAGCGGGATGCCCGGGACGTGAAGGAGGCGCACTGCGGTCGTCATGGCCGATACGTTAACACTTGAACTTTGAGAACCTCAAAGCTGTTCTTTGAGATCGATAACTGGCCACCCGTGCCCGAAACGCAGAACACCCCTGGTGGGAGCCGTGAAGCTCCCACCAGGGGTGCGCGATCTGTGAGGAACCTTACGCGCTCCTTACACAACTCCCCCACGCCCGAGAGCCGGAGGGGGCTACGTGACGGGCAGCCGGTAGCGCATCCGGTACCGGTGCGCCGCCTTCGTCATCAGCGTGGCCTCGATCGGCCGTCCTCCGTCCGAGCGGACCACCCGGAAGGCGACGAGGACCGGCATGTCCTTCGGGAGCTCCAGCGCCACGACCTCCTCCTCCGTCGGAATCTCGGACGACAGCTCGTCCACGAACTCGCGCGGAGGAAAGCCCATCGAGCCGAGGAGCGCCGGCGTGCCGCCCCGGATCCGCCGCGCCTCCAGCACCGCCGTGCCCTCGACCAGGCTCAGCGGGTAGTACGACCGCACGAGTTCGGTCGGCTCCTCGTCCAGGAGCAGGAGCTGCCTGCGGAGCACGGCCCGCTCGCCGTCCTCCAGCCGCAGCGCCTCCGCCACTTCCACCGGCGGAACGACGACCTCGACGCCGAGGAGCCGGACGCGCCCGGCCTGCCGCCGCTTCGCGGCCTCGGACAGCCACGGATACGCCTCGCCCGGCCCGGCCGGTCTCATGTAGGCGATCGGCTCGACGGATTCCTGCGCGTGGTGCCTCACGTACACGCCCTTGCCGGGCAGTCCTTCGAGGAGCCCCTCGGCCTTCAGCATCTGGAGCGCCTTCTGGACGGTCGTGTTGGCCACACCGCCGTACTGCTCCATCAGCTCGGCCGTCGAGCCGAGCTTGCTCCCCGGCGGGAGGTCGCCACGGGTGATCCTCCGCCGGAGCTCCGCCGCGATCTTCTGGTGCGGCGACCTGGGGTCCTCGAACTCCTTCGCCATCACGCGCCCCGCCCTCCGAGCCGGTACGTGAGGTGCCTGCCGGCCGGCATGGTCATCAGGGCCGCCTCCACCGGGGTCGCGTCGGCGGTCTTCGTCAGCCTGAGCAGACGGAGGACGGCGCTCCCCTCGGCGAGCCCCAGGTGCCCGCGCTCCTCCTCGCCGGCCAGGCCGGCACTCACGTCCTCGACGACCTCGGCACCGGCGTACCCCAGCTCCTTGAGCAGGGTGACGGCCCCGCCGGGCACCTTGCGGGGCTCCGCCAGGGGCGTGCCTCCGGCCACCGAGAGGGGGAAGTAGGAGTCGGCCAGCTCCACGGGCCGGTCGTCCAGCAGGATCAGCCGGCGCCTGACCACCGCCCGCTCGCCGACGGACAGCCCCAGGGCCACGCGAACGGCCTCGGGAGCCTCCGCCTCCCCCGCGTGGAGCAGCCGCTGACCGCCTCGGCGCCCGCGACGGGCGGCCTCCTCGGTCCACGCGTCGCTCCGGCCGGGCTCACGCGGGGCCAGGTACGGCGCGGTCTCACTGATCCACGCATCGCCCGACATGCTCTTCCCTCCAGCCGGCTCACTGTTGCCAGCGACCCTGCTTCCCCGCCCTCCCGGACGGACCGGAAGCATCCTTAAGCCCTTGCCGCTCAAAGCGGTTTACGCTTAAGGATCTGGTCATGGAGACGACGGATCCCGACGGACCACAGCATGGCGCGTCCGTCCCACCGTCGGGCCTGGGCCCCGCCCTCCGCGCCCGACCCGAGGCCGGGTGGCGGGAGTTCCTGGACCGCTGGTTCGAAGACTGGGAGGAGTCCCGGCAGTGAGCGAGACGTCCCGCGAAGGCCCGGAGCGCCACCCGCTCCTCCAGCGGACGGTCCGCGACATCGCGAACGGCGGCGAAGGGGTGCTGACGGCGGTCACGCACGAGCGGCACGGGGGGCGACTTCTCCGCATCGCGCACCTCCGGCCCGCCGTCGGTGCCGCCTGGACCACGGCGGCCGACAACATCGGCCCCACCCCGCGCCGTGACGCACCCGCCGGCGAGGCGCAGGCGCCGGGGGCGCCGGGGGCTCCTAGAGGGCGTCCTCGCGGGTGCGGTTCTCGTGGAGGCGGCCCTTGGCGCGGTCGACCTTCTCGACGATGTCGGCGCTGAGGTCGTCGCGCTGCTTGCGCAGGAGGACGAAGCTCAGGGGGGCCGAGACCACGATGGAGAGGAGCAGGACCCACAGGAGGTTGGAGTCACCGAGGCCGCGCGGGAGCGCGCCGAGGGCGACGAGGCCCCACAGGGCGAGGAAGCACCCGGCGAAGATGCCGAGCCGCATCAGCGAGTAGCGGAGCATGACCCACTCTTTCGTTCCGAGGTTCCGAATTTTCCCCATACGGGACGAGCGCCCCCCAGTGAAGCACGGGGAGGGGGGCCCGCCGGACGCGGGGTCGGGGACCGGGGCGTCCGCGCCGGTGGCGGGCGGGGCCGGGTCCGCCGGGCGCGGGGCGCGCGTCCGAGGGGCGGAACACCCTTGAGCCCAGGGAGGGGTAATAGATACAGTGGACCTATGACCCTTACTTTCGAGGCCGACCCGGCCGTGGACCCGGCCCTGACCGAGGGCATCCTCAGCCTCTGGGCGGACGTCTCCAACGCGGGCGGCGCCGTCGGCTTCGTCCCGCCCGTCACCCCGGAGGAGATCCGCCCCTCCCTCCTCAAACACCTCACCGGCATGGCCCAGGGCACCCACCGCCTCCTGGTCGGCCGGGACGAGGACGGCGAGGTCGCCGCCACCGCCTTCTTCAGCTTCAACAGCCACCGCCTGATGACCCACTGGGTGTGGCTGTACACGGTGATGGTCCACCCGAGGCACCAGGGCAAGGGGTACGGCCTCGACCTCATGGCGGCCGTCGAGCACACCGCCCGCACCGCCCCCGGCTTCGAGGCGGTCGAGGCCATCCGCCTCGGCGTGCGCGGCGGCACCGGCGTCGACTCCTTCTACGCCAAGGCCGGCTACAAGGAGGTCGGGCGCGTCCCCGACGCCATCCGCGTGGCCCCCGGCGACGACCGCGACGACATCACCATGCTGCTGCCCCTGACCTGACCGCACCGATCGCACCGCTCGCACCCGACCGGACCGGGCACCGATGGTCGGGTCCCGCGCCGCGCCGCTTTCCTACGGTGGGGACATCAGGAAACAGGAAGGACACCACCGTGCTGGAGGGCCTGAACCGGGCGCTGGACCACATCGAGGAGCGCCTCGACGGCGACCTCGACCCGGCCGAGCTGGCCCGGATCGCCACGACGTCCGAGTACCACTTCCGGCGGCTCTTCTCCGCCCTCGCGGGGATGCCGCTGTCGGAGTACGTGCGCCGCCGGCGGCTCACCGTCGCCGGCGGCGAGGTGCTCGCGGGGGAGCGGACGCTCCTGGAGATCGCGGTCCGCCACGGCTACGGCTCCGGCGAGGCGTTCGCCCGCGCGTTCCGCGCGGTCCACGGCATCGGCCCCGGCGAGGCCCGCCGCACCGGCGCCGCGCTCACCGCCCAGCCGCGCATGTCCTTCCGGCTCGTCGTCGAAGGGAACAGCAGCATGAGGTACCGCACCGTGGCCAGGGACGCCTTCCGGATCGTGGGCGACCGGGCCAGGGTCCCGCTCGTCCACGAGGGGGAGAACCCGGCGATCGCCGCCCAGATCCGCGGGCTCGGCCGGGAGACCCTCGACCGGCTCGCCGGCCTGTCGGCCGGGGCGCCCGCCGGGCTGGTCTCGGCCGTCGTCCACCTCTCGGACGACCGCGAGGAGGGCGCCGAGCTCGACCACTGGTACGGCGTGACCGCCGCGCCCGACGCCGACCCCGGGGGTTTCGACGCGCTCGACCTGCCGGCCGGCACCTGGGCCGTCTTCGAGAGCGAGGGCCCCTATCCGCAGGCGCTCCAGCACCTGTGGCGGGACGTCTTCACCGAGTGGTTCCCGTCCAACCCGTACGAGAGCCGCCCCGGCCCGGAGATCCTCTCGGTCCGGCCGGCGGAGGACTGGAGCACCGCCGCGGCGGAGCTGTGGATCCCGGTGGAGCACACCCGGGCGCGCGCGTGAGGAAGGCCCGGCGGGGGATCCCCCGCCGGGCCTCTCGTCGCCCGGGGCGTCAGACGCGCATCGCCTGCGGCGTCTCGCGCCGGTCCGCGTCCGGGCCCGGGTACTCGCGGATGATCTCGTACCGGGTGTTCCGCTCGACCGGCCGGAAGCCCGCGTCGCGGATCAGCTCCAGCAGGTCCTCGCGGGTGAGCTTGTTCGGCGTGCCGTAGTTGTCGGCGTCGTGCGTGATCTTGTACTCGACCACCGAGCCGTCCATGTCGTCGGCGCCGTGCTGGAGGGCGAGCTGGGCGGTCTGGACGCCGTGCATGACCCAGAAGACCTTGACGTGCGGCACGTTGTCGAAGAGGAGCCGGGAGACCGCGAAGGTCTTCAGGGCCTCGGCGCCGGTCGCCATGGTGGTGCGGGCCTGGAGCCTGTTGCGGACCTTGCCGTCCTTCATGTCCACGAAGTCGTGCTGGTAGCGCAGCGGGATGAAGACCTGGAAGCCGCCGGTCTCGTCCTGGAGCTCCCGCAGCCGCAGCACGTGGTCGACGCGGTGGCGCGGCTCCTCGATGTGCCCGTACAGCATCGTCGAGGGGGTCTTCAGGCCCTTCTCGTGGGCGAGCCGGTGGATCCGGGACCAGTCCTCCCAGTGGGTGCGGTGGTCCACGATGTGCTGCCGGACCTCCCAGTCGAAGATCTCGGCGCCGCCGCCGGTCAGCGACTCCAGGCCGGCCTCGATCAGCTCGTCGAGGATCTCGGAGGCGGACAGGCCCGAGATGGTCTCGAAGTGGTGGATCTCGGTGGCGGTGAAGGCCTTGAGGGAGACGTTCGGCAGCGCCTTCTTCAGCTCGGAGAGCGAGCGCGGGTAGTACCGCCACGGCAGGTTGGGGTGGAGGCCGTTGACGATGTGCAGCTCGGTGAGGTTCTCGCTCTCCATCGCCTTGGCGAGGCGGACGGCCTCCTCGATGCGCATCGTGTACGCGTCCTTCTCGCCCGGCTTGCGCTGGAAGGAGCAGTAGGCGCAGGAGGCGGTGCAGACGTTGGTCATGTTCAGATGCCGGTTGACATTGAAGTGGACCACGTCACCGTTCTTGCGGGTCCTGACCTCGTGGGCCAGCCCGCCGAGCCAGGCCAGGTCGTCGGAGTCGTAGAGGGCGATGCCGTCCTCACGGCTCAGCCGCTCCCCGGCGAGCACCTTCTGCTCCAGCTCCCGCTTGAGCCCCGCGTCCATCTCCGGCCGCCTCCCATATCTCCGAAATCAGGCTCCACCCACCGTACTCCCCGCCCTTCCGGCGGCGGGTACCCCCACCGCCGCCACGCGTCAGCCCTCCTCGGGCAGGTCCCCGACCCGGTTCTCCCACTTGGTGGAGAGCACGATCGTGGTGCGCGTGCGGGAGACGCCCTTCGTCCCGCTGAGCCGGCGGATGGTCTTCTCCAGGCCGTCGACGTCGCTGGCGCGGACCTTGAGCATGAAGGAGTCGTCGCCGGCGATGAACCAGCAGTCCTCGATCTCGGCGAGGTCCTTCAGCCGGCGGGCCACGTCCTCGTGGTCGGCGGCGTCGGAGAGGGAGATGCCGATGAGGGCGGTGACGCCGAGCCCGAGGGAGGCGGCGTCCACGGTGGCGCGGTAGCCGGTGATGACCCCGGCCGCCTCCAGGCGGTTGATGCGGTCGGTGACGGAGGGGCCGGAGAGCCCGACGAGCCGGCCCAGCTCGGCATAGGAGGCGCGGCCGTTCTCGCGCAGGGCCTGGATGAGCTGCCTGTCCACGGCGTCCATAGGTATACGACCTTCCATTGTCCAGCGATACCGCAAGTTTAGGTGTAGAATCTAAGGCATGCAGGGCCGTCACCCTGCGAATCTTTCAGCAGATCAAAGACGATCTTTCAGGAGTGAAGACACCGTGTACACGATCGAGATGGCCTACGCCCGTATGCGCGAGCTGCAGGACCTGGCCAACCGCTCGCGTGCCCACCAGCCCACCGCCGCCTCGAAGCGCGCCCGCAAGAAGGCCGCCAAGAAGCGCTAACCGGCACGGGGAGCCCCCGGAGATCCTCCTCCGAGCTCTCCCCGCCACCGGCGGTACAGCTCGTGCGGCACCCCTGCCGCGTCGAGCACCCGCCCCGCGACGAAGTCCACCAGATCCTGGATGTGCGTCGCCCCCGCGTAGAACGCCGGAGAGGCGGGCAGCACCACGGCGCCCGCCTCGTCCAGCGCCACCATCTGCTTCAGCGTCTGCCCGCTCAGCGGGGTCTCCCGCACCGCGACCACCAGCGGACGCCGCTCCTTGAGCGTCACGCTCGCCACCCGCTGCAACAGGTCCTTCGACAGGCCGAGCGCCACTCCCGCCACCGCGGCGGTCGAGGCCGGCACGATCAGCATCCCCTTCGCCGGGTACGACCCCGAGGACGGCCCCGCCGCCAGGTCGCCCGCCGCCCAGTACCGCACGTCGCTCACGTCCACGTCGCCGTACGCGTCCGGTTTCCCGTCCGCGCCCCGCGCCAGCCACGCCGCCAGGTCCTCGCGCCAGTGCGCGTCCCGGAAGGCGTTCCCCGTCTCGTCCAGCAGGGTCAGCCGCGAGGCCCGCGACACCACCAGGTCGACGCTCTCCCCCGCGGCGAGCAACCCCCTGAGCACGGCGGCGGCATAGGGCGTCCCCGACGCCCCGGACACCCCGACCACCCAGGGGCGACGCTGCTTGCTGTTGTTCGGCTCCACGCCGCCGAGCCTATCCGGCGGGACCTGCCGGGCGGTCGGTAAGGTGCCCCCGGCGTCCGCCGGACGGGGCGCGCGCGACACGCAGGGGGCCGCGACGACCTGGACCGGGCCCGCCGGCGGGCTCGGGATCCGGCTCTTCCCCCCGCCGGGGGGGCATCACGGCCGGCGCCTCCGGCCCGGGCTCCGGTCTCTTCGGCCCGCCGGTGACCCGGGGCTCCGCGGACCGGCGCCCGCCGGAGGCGGTCGCCGGCCCGGTGCCCGCCGCTCTCAGGGGGTGAGCCCGCGGACCAGCAGGTCGAGCAGGGCGCAGAGGAAGAGGGAGATCCCGATGAAGCCGTTGGTCGTGAAGAACGCCCTGTTGAGCCGGGAGAGGTCGTGCGGCTTCACGATCGAGTGCTCGTAGCAGAAGGCCGCCGCCACGATCACCAGACCGGCCCAGAAGAAGACCCCCGCGTCCGTCGCGAGCGCGTACCAGACCAGCAGGCCGGTGGTGACGACCGCCGAGGCGCGGGCGCCCCACAGCGCCGCCGGGATGCCGAAGCGGGCCGGCACCGACATCACGCCGTGCGCCCGGTCCGCCTGCACGTCCTGGCAGGCGAAGATCAGGTCGAAGCCGCCGATCCAGATGCCGACCGCGAGGCCCAGGATCACCGCGTCCCAGGACCACTCCCCGCTCACCGCGAGCCAGGCCCCGATCGGGCCGATCGCCTGGGCGAGTCCCAGGATCGCGTGCGGGAAGTTCGTGAACCGCTTGCCGTAGGGGTAGACGACCATCGGGATGACGGCCAGCGGCGCGAGCGCCAGGCAGAGCGGGTTCAGCAGCGCGGCCGCGCCGAGGAAGACGACGACCGCGATCCCGGCCCCGGTCCACGCCGAGCGCACCGACACCGCGCCCGTGACCAGCTCCCGGTTGGCCGTGCGCGGATTACGCGCGTCGATCTCCCGGTCGATGATCCGGTTGCAGGCCATCGCGAAGGTCCGCAGGCCCACCATGCAGACGGTGACGAGGAAGAGCGTCCACCAGTGGATCTCCCCGTCCAGCCGGAACATCGCGGTGAGCGAGGCGATGTAGGCGAAGGGCAGCGCGAAGACCGAGTGCTCGATCATCACGAGCCGCAGGAAAGCCTTGGTGCGCCCCGGCCGGGCGCCCGGGACCGCGGCCGTGGTCACAGCCCGTACTCCTTCCAGCGGCGGTCCACCAGGGCCGCCGTCGCCGGATCCGACTCCACCATGTCCGGCCAGCCGCCGTCCCGGGTGTAGCCCTCCTCCGGCAGCTTCTTCGTGGCGTCGATGCCCGCCTTGCCGCCCCAGAACTGCTGGTACGAGGCGTGGTCCAGGTGGTCGACCGGGCCCTCGACGACCGTCAGGTCGCGGGCGTAGTCGGTGTTGCCGAGGGCCCGCCAGGAGACCTCGTGCAGGTCGTGCACGTCGCAGTCCTTGTCGACCACGATGATCAGCTTGGTCAGCGACATCATGTGCGCGCCCCAGATGGCGTGCATGACCTTCTGCGCGTGCTTCGGGTACTTCTTGTCGATCGAGACGATCGCGCAGTTGTGGAAGCCGCCCGACTCCGGCAGGTGGTAGTCGACGATGTCCGGCACGATGATCTTGAGGAGCGGCAGGAAGAAGCGCTCCGTCGCCCGGCCCAGCGGCCCGTCCTCGGTCGGCGGCCGGCCGACCACGATCGACTGGAGCAGCGGGCGCTTGCGCAGGGTGATGCAGTCGACCTTCAGCGCGGGGAACGGTTCCTGCGGGGTGTAGAAGCCGGTGTGGTCGCCGAAGGGGCCCTCCGGCAGCATCTCGCCCGGCTCCAGCCAGCCCTCGACGACGACCTCGGCGTGGGCCGGGACCTGGAGCGGGACGGTCTTGCAGTCGACCATCTCGATCCGCTTGCCCTGCACGAAGCCGGCGAAGAGGTACTCGTCGATGTCGCCGGGGAGCGGGGCGGTGGAGGCGTACGTGACGGCCGGCGGGCAGCCGAAGGCGATGGCGACCGGCAGCCGCTCGCCGCGCTCGGCCGCGACCGCGTAGTGGTTCCGGCTGTCCTTGTGGATCTGCCAGTGCATGCCGATGGTGCGCTTGTCGTGGCGCTGGAGCCGGTAGAGCCCCAGGTTCCGCACGCCGGTCTCCGGGTGCTTGGTGTGGGTGAGGCCCAGGTTGAAGAAGGAGCCGCCGTCCTTGGGCCAGGTGAAGAGCGCGGGCAGCAGGTCGAGGTCGACGTCGTCGCCGGTCAGGACCACCTCCTGCACGGGGGCGTCCTTCACCTTCCTCGGCGGCACGTGGACCATCGAGCCCAGCTTGCCGAAGGCCTCCCGGACCCCGACGAAGCCGTGCGGCAGCTCGGGCTTGAGCAGCCCGCCGATCTTCTCGCTGATCTCCCCGTACGACTTCAGGCCGAGCGCCTTGAGGAGCCGCCGGTCCGTGCCGAACACGTTCATCGCGAGCGGCATGGAGGAGCCCTTCACGTTCTCGAAGAGAAGCGCGGGCCCTCCTGCCTTGTTCACCCGGTCGACGATCTCCCCGACCTCCAGGTACGGGTCGACTTCGGCCTTGATGCGCTTGAGGTCGCCTTCACGCTCCAGAGCCCTGAGCAGCGAGCGGAGATCGTCGTAAGCCATACGGGCAAGTATCGGTCACCGGCTACGCTGGACGTGTCACCGGGGCCGACTCGACGCGCCCCCGCCACCGTTTCCAGGGGGCTGTTCCACATGCTCAGGGCGCTGATGATCATCCTGCCGCTGGCACTGACGATCTATGCCTTCATCGACTGTCTGAACACCCCGGAGGACGAGACCAAGCACCTGCCCAAGGTGGTCTGGGTCATCGTCATCCTGCTGTTCTGGGTGGTCGGGCCGGTGGTGTGGCTCTTCGCCGGCAAGACCCGGCGGACCACCGCCCGCGGCGACCGGGGCGGCTGGGTGGCGCCCGACGACAACCCCGAGTTCCTCAAGTCGCTCGGCGGGGAGCGGGCGCAGGAGCGCAAGCAGCGGGACGAGGCCCCCTTCGACGACGGGGAGGCCGACCCGCGCCCCCGCGAGGACGACCTGAAGAAGCGCGAGGGCCGGGACGAGGGCGGCGAGGAGAAGGACGCGTGAGGCCACCGCACCGCCCCGCGGGCACCCCCCGCCCGACCGTCCCGACCACCCCCGCGCCCGCCGCACCGGCCGCCTCCGCGAGGGCCGCCGGGCCCGCCGCCGTCCGGACCGCCGCGCCCGCCGCCTGCGTCCGGACCGCCCCCGCCGCCGTCCCCTCCCCGGCCGCCTGATGGAGCTGCGGCTCCTCGCCACCTTCGAGAAGGTCGCCGAGGTGCTCTCCTTCACCCGCGCCGCCGCCGAGCTCGGCTACGCCCAGTCCAGCGTGACCTCGCAGGTCCGGGCCCTGGAGACCTCCCTCGGCACCGAGCTGTTCGAGCGGCTCGGCGGCCGCATCCGGCTCACCGAGGCCGGTGGGCGGCTGCTGCCGTACGCGCGCCGCATGGCCGAGCTGGCCGAGGAGGCCCGGGCCGCCGTCGCCGCCGGGGAGCCCGCCGGGACGGTCACCGTCGGCACGATGGAGTCCCTCACCACCTACCGGCTCCCACCGCTCCTGGAGTACCTCCACCACCGCCACCCGGCCGTCCGGCTCGCCCTGCGCCCCACCCTCGGCGACGCGACCCGGCAGGCGCTGCGGCAGGGCACCTATGACGTCGGCTTCCTGATGGAGGCCGGGACCGCGCACGAGGGCCTGGAGTCGGAGGTCCTCGGGCCCGAGCCGCTGGCCCTGGTCGCCGCCCCCGGCCACCCGCTCGCGGGCCGCGCCGGGCCGACCGCCGCGGACCTCGCCGGCGCCGGGCTGATCGGCACCGAGCCGGGCTGCGCCTACCGCGACCTCTTCGAGGCGGAGCTGGCCGGCTCCGGGGCGGAGTTCCTGGAGTTCGGCACCATCGAGGCGAGCAAGCGGGCGGTCGCCTCCGGCCTCGGGATCGCCCTGCTGCCCCGGGTCGCCGTCCGCGAGGAGCTGGCCTCCGGGGAGCTGGTGGCGCTGGACTGGGAGGCGCCGTTCACGCTCTTCACGCAGCTCGCGTGGCGGCGGGGGAAGCGGCTTCCGGCGCACGTGCGGCTGTTCGTGGAGCAGGCGCGGCGGTTCGCGCGAGAGTGACCTTCAGGCTCGCGAGGACGATCAGCGGGACGCCCAGCGCCTGCACGAGCCCGATGTGGTGCCCGTACACCGCCCAGTCGACGAGCATCGCGACCGCCGGGTAGGTGAAGGCGAGCACGGCGATCTTCGGGGTCGGCAGCTTGGCGTAGGCCGCGTACATGAGGACGTACATCAGCCCGGTGTGGATCAGGCCGAGGCCGGCCAGCCACCCCCACCCGGCGCCGAGCCCGGAGACCGCGCCGAGGTCGGTGAAGGGCAGCAGCAGCGGCACCCCGGCGGCCACCTGCACGAGGGCGATCAGGTGCGGGCGCACGCCGGTGATCCGCTTGGTCACGAAGGTGGCCAGCGCGTACAGGACGGCGGCGGCCAGCGCGTACCCGAGCCCGGCGAGGGAGGCGGTGTCGCCCGGCCGCACCCCGGAGACGAGGACGAGCCCGGCGAAGGCGACCGCGAGCCAGCCCAGCTTCCCGGCCGGGATCCGCTCCCGCAGCAGGAGCGCCCCCAGCAGCACGAGGAAGAACGGCTGCGTGTGGTAGACGACCGTGGCCAGCGAGATCGAGGTGGCGGCGTACGCCTCGAAGAGGAAGACCCAGTTGAAGACGATGAACACCCCGCCGAGGACGGCGAGTCCGAGCGTCCGCGCGGTGAAGCCGTGGCCGGTGAGGAAGCCCCGCGCCAGGCTGTAGAGGCCGAGCGCGACCGCCCCGAAGAGGCACCGGAAGAACACCACCTCGAAGGGCGACGCCCCGGACTCGACGACGAAGACGCCGAGGGTGCCGGAGAGCACCATGGCGAGGGTCAGTTCGACGGTTCCCCTGGTCTCGTTTCTCATGCCGGCGACGCTACGGAGCGCGGGCGGGCCCGGTCCACGGGCCACCGGGGCGTCCTGCCGATGCGGCCCATCGGAAGATTCGATGGGCGTGAGCGGAATACCCGCGCACGAGGGGTAGTTGGCACGGGGGCAGGCCCGCCCGCGCACGTCCACGAACCAGGAGCATCCATGTCACTCGACGCGACCCCCGGACCGGACCGCTCGTTCCTCTTCGTCCTCGGCAGCTCCCGCTCCGACGGCAACTCGGAGATCCTGGCCCGCGAGGCCGCCGCGCACCTGCCGGCCGGGGTCCGGCAGCGCTGGGTGGACCTGAACGGCCTGGCCCTGCCCGACTTCCAGGACGGCCGGCACGAGACCGACGGCCACCGGGCCCACGAGGTCGAGGAGGAGCTGCTGCGGGCCACGGTGGAGGCCACCGACGTCGTCATCGTCTCGCCCCTCTACTGGTACAGCCTCTCCGCGCAGACCAAGCGCTACCTCGACTACTGGTCGGGCTGGCTGAACGTGCCGGACTCGGACTTCAAGGAGCGCATGGCGGGCGGCACCCTGTGGGGCGTGACGGCCATGGCCGACGACGACCACGCCGTCGCGGACGGCCTCGTGACCGGCCTGAGCCTCTCGGCGGCCTACCTGCGGATGCGGTTCGGCGGCGTCCTCACCGGCACGGGCTCCCGCCCGGGCCGGGTCCGCGCCGACACGGGCGCGATGGCCGGCGCCCGGACCTTCTTCACCCGCGAGGCCCCCTTCGCGCGCTTCCCGTACGAGGAGAGGGCCGCCGCCGGCGTGTGAGCCGGCACCCGGGTGTGACGTCCCCGGTCCCGCGGGGAAGGCTTTCCGCATGGACCGGGAACAGGCGCGCCGCCGGCTCGGCATCGCCCTCGACGAGGCCCGCGCCGGGCTCCGCGAGGGCGGTGTCCCCGTCGGGGCCGCGCTCTACGGGGCGGACGGGGCGCTGCTCGGGCGCGGGCGGAACCGGCGGGTGCAGGACGGGGACCCCTCGGCGCACGCGGAGACCGACGCCTTCCGGGCGGCGGGGCGACAGCGCTCGTACCGGGGCACGACGATGGTGACGACGCTGTCGCCGTGCTGGTACTGCTCGGGGCTCGTGCGGCAGTTCGGGATCTCGCGGGTGGTCGTCGGGGAGGCGCGGACCTTCCGCGGCGGGCACGACTGGCTGGCGGAGCACGGCGTCGAGGTCGTCGTGCTGGACGATCCCGCGTGCGCCGCGCTGATGCGGGAGTTCATCGCCGCCCGGCCCGACCTGTGGAACGAGGACATCGGCCATGGCTGAGGCACGGCTCCCCACGATCGACCTGGCCCGCGATCCGGCCCCGCAGCTGCCCGCCGTGGACCGCGCCCTGCGCGAGGCCGGGTTCCTGCTGGTCAGGGGGCACGGGGTGGACCCCGGGCCGCGGGCCGCCCTCCGCGAGACGGCCCGCGCCTTCTTCCACCTGCCGGCCGCCGCCAAGGAGCCGTACGCGGTGCGGGTCGGCGGGCGGGGGTGGCTCGGGCCGGGCGCGGAGGCGAACGGCCACGCGGAGGGCACGGCGACGCCGCCCGACCTGAAGGAGTCGCTCTCCTTCGCGGCGGAGGAGCCGACCGGGGACCCGGCGGTGGACGCCGAGTGGTTCCTGCCGAACGCCTGGCCCGCGGCGGCGCCCGGGCTGAGGCCGCTGGTGGAGGCGTACCTGGGGGAGATGAGGGCGCTGTCGGACCGGGTGCTCGACCTGCTCGGGACGGCGCTCGGCGAGGAGCGGGACTTCTTCACCCGGCACACCGGCCACCCCACCTTCGGCTTCAACATCAACTGGTATCCGGGGCGGGAGCGGACGGGCGACCCGGAGCCGGGCCAGTTCCGGATCGGTCCGCACACCGACTTCGGCACGGTCACCGTCCTGGACCGGGAGGCGGGCAGGGGCGGCCTCCAGGTCTTCACGGACGCCGGCGGCTGGCAGGACGCGCCGCACGACCCCGCCGCGTTCACGGTCAACATCGGCGACCTGATGGCGGGCTGGACCGGCGGGCGGTGGCGCTCGGGGCGCCACCGGGTGCTGCCGCCGCCGGCCGACGCGCCCGGGGAGGAGCTGATGTCGCTGGTGTACTTCTACGAGTGCACGCCCGGCACCACGGTCCACGGCATCGAGTCCCACCGGTACCTGCGGGACCGCCTCGACAGCATCGCCACGGGCTGACAACACCTCGGCAACAGACCCGAAAAGACTCTCCAGTTCCCAACACCCCGTCGATATCCTTGAGTTGACTGCGACGGGGGTGGCGGGTGCACAGAGAGCTGTACGGCCGCGAGGCGGTCCTCGATCCGCACGGGCTCGCCGCGCGGCTCGTCGGGCTCGAACCGTACGGCCGGGGACGGGTGCCCTTCGAGCACGGCGAGGACCCGCCCGTCACCGTCTTCACCGGCGGCCGCGGCATGGGCAAGACCGTGCTGCTCAAGGAGGTCCGCAACCACTACCGCGGCCTCACCCCGCTCGCCCTCCTCGACTGCTCCGCCGTCGAGGAGCCCGCCGACCACGGGGCCGGCTGGTCCCCCGTCACCGGCGCCCTCGGCGAACTCGCCGTCCAGCTCGGCCGGCGCGCCGACGCCGTGCGGGCCGTGCCCTTCCCGCGCCTCTCGCTCGGCCTCGTCGCGGTCACCTCGGTCGGCTGGACCCGGGAGGACGACGAGCGGGCCCGCCGCGACCTGCTGCGGCTCGGCCCGCTGCTCGCCACCGTCGACGCCGGGCGGGCCGCGGCCGCGTCCTGGGTGGGCAACGTCCTCGCCAAGCTCGCCGGCACCGTCGCCGAGGCGGGCGCCCCCTTCGCCGGCGTGGTCGCCGAGGCCACCGTCGAGACCGTCGCCGACGAGTTCTTCCACCGCTTCCGGCAGGCCCCCGAGGAGTGGTTCGGCGGCTACCGCAACGCCGGCGGCCGCGGCCGCGCCGGGCTCCAGCAGCTCGCCGTGGACTTCGCGCAGGGCGGGCCGCGCCGCGAGGAGGCCGAGGCCTTCCTCGTCCTCACCCTCACCGAGGACCTCCTGCGCGCCTACACCGGGCTGCGCCGCGGCAGCCGCGTCGGGCGCCCCCTGGTCCTCCTCGACAACGCCCACGAACCCGTCGGCCGCGCCCTCGTCGAACCGATTCTGCGCGCCCGCGCCGACGGCCGCCGCGACCGCACCGTCGTCCTCGCCGGCTCCCGGCTCCACGACCACGAGGCACTGCGCCACGCCACCCGCCTGCGGCTGCCCGAGACCGCCCACCGGGCGCCCTGCCCGCGCACCGGCCGGGTCGGCTCCGGCCTCCTCGCCGTCGAGCTGACCCCCCTCACCCCCACCCAGACCCGCGCCGCCCTCGACCGCCACGACGCCTCCGACCTCGCCCCCGCCGCCCTCGCCCGGGCCGTCCACCGCCTCACCGGCGGCCGCCCCCTCGGCGTCGACCTGCTCGCCCGCGCCGCCGGCGAGGCCCCGCCCGCCGTCCGCCGCGGCCTCACCCCCGCCGGCCTCCTCGACCTGACCGTGGAGCTCCGCGAGGACTCCGCCCCCGTGCCGGTCGCCCCCGCCCTCCTCGCCGCCCTCCTGCCGGTCCCCCGGCCCGGCCCGTACGCGGTCCTCGCCGCCGCCCACGACGAGGAGTCCGCCCGCCGCCTCGCCCAGGCCCGCCTCGCCGCCGAGTCCCTCGACGGCGACGTCGCCCTGCGCGTCCGCGACCGGCTCCGCGCCGAGCACTGGGCCGACCACCCCCGCCACTTCGTCGGCGACCCGCTGCTGCGCGCCCTGCTGCTGCACCGGCTCCGCTTCGAGGACGGCGACCACCCCGGCTACTCCGCCTGGCGGGCCGTCCACGAGACCCTCCGCCGCCACTACGGGCCGCAGCCCGGCCCGTACCGGCTCCACCACGACCTCGCCCTCGGCGACACCGCCGAGGCCGTCGCCCACCTCCGGCTCACCTTCCCCGGCCCCGACGTCCTCGGCTGGCTCGGCCTGCTGCGGTTCGTCGCCGCCGCCCCCTACCCGCGCGAGCGGGGCCGCACCGGACCCGACCCGCGCCGGGCGGTCGCGCTCGGCCGGGAAGCCGACCCCGCGCTCCCCGACGGACTCGACCCCGACTCCGCCGAACTGCACCTCGCCCTGCGGCGGCTGCTGCACGCCGTATGGCTGCTCACCGATCCGCTCGCGCTGCCCGACGAGGAGGTCGCCGACCGGCTGGCGCACGAACTGCGCCGGCTCTCCGGCCGCCACCTCACCGGCAGCGGTCCACTGTGGGACGCGGCCGGCCACTGGCCGCGGGACATCCGCGCCTGGCGGGAGCTGTCGCTGCCGCCCGGGCGCGAGGACGGAGTCTGACGCCATGCTCGACCGGCTGCGCCGCCGCTTCTTCTGGACACCCCGGCAGAAGCTCCTCGGCACCCTCCTCGCCGCCTCGCTCGTGCTCGGCCTCGGCGGCTGGGGCCTCTACCTGTTCCTCGAACCGGAGGACCGTTCCTGCGCCACCGGGGTCACCCGGCCCGCCGGCAGCGAGGAGTGCGTCGGCGTGAACGGCGACGGGCACGACTTCCGGGTCCCCGCCCTGACCGCGATCACCGCCGCCATCGGGCGCGAGAACGCGAGCCTCAAGGCCGGCGAGTACGCCACCGTCGCCCTCCTCCTCCCGATCACCGCCGCCGACCCCGGCACCGGCGAGAAGATCCTCCGCGAGCTCCAGGGCGCCCACGCCTACCAGTACCGCGCCAACCACGAGTCCAACAGCGAGACCCCCAAGATCCGCCTGGTCCTCGCCAACACCGGCAACAAGAACGCCCACTGGCGCACCGTCGTCGACCGGCTCACCGGGATGACCGGCGCCCCCGACCGGCTCCGCGCCGTCTCCGGCGTCGCCACCTCCTCCGCCGAGGTGCGCGAGGCGGTGACCGCCCTCACCGGCGCCGGGATCGCCGTCGTCGGCACCACCATCACCGCCGACGACCTCGCCAACGGCCCCGGCCGCGACCGCTTCCCCGGGCTCGCCCGGGTCTCCCCCACCAACAGCGACGAGGCCAGGGCCCTCGCGAACTTCGGGAAGGTCGACGCGGCCCGCGCGATCCTCGTCCAGGACTCCCGCACCGGCGACCACTACATCGACACCCTGCGGTCCGCCTTCGCCGCCTCCCTGGAGGGCGCCCCCTACGAGCCGCAGCTCTACACCTCGCCCCCGGACAACACCGAGGAGGGCACCACCGCCAACACCTTCCGCCAGATCACCCACCTGATCTGCGACACCCGCGCCGAGACCGTCTTCTTCGCCGGCCGCCACACCCAGCTGCGCCAGTTCATCAACGCGCTCGGCTCCCGCGGCTGCGCCGACCGCGCCTTCACCGTCCTCACCGGCGACGAGGGCTCCTACCTGGGCGCCGACGAGAAGCTGAACCGCTCGGCCCTCGGCAAGAAGCTGACCGTCCGCTACGCGGCCCTCGCCCACCCGGACGCCTGGCAGCCCGCCCCCGGCCGGCCGGTGCCGACGACCGGCGGCTCGGTCGTCGCCTTCCGCACCTTCCTGACCGACATCGCGCGCACCGACCCGAAGCCGGTGCCGCTCCGCGACGGGCAGGCCATCGTGGCGTACGACGCGATGGCGACGGCCGTCCACGCCATCCGCCAGGCCACCCCCGCCGACGCCCCCTACCCCGAGCTCGCCGACGTCGGCACCCAGTGGCCGCAGGTCAAGGGCTCGCTGCGGGTCCAGGGCGCGAGCGGCTGGATCTGCCTGGACAACCACGGCAACCCCCACAACAAGGCGGTCCCCGTCGTGGAGCTCGCCCCGGACGGCACCCAGCGCTTCGTCCAGACCGCCTGGCCCGAGGGCCGCCCCCCGGCGGCGAGCTGCCTGCCGCCCAAGCGGGGGTGATCCCGCGCCCGCCCGGACGCATCCGCGCATGAGCGCGCGGCCGTCCGGGCAGGCGATGCTCCAGAGGCCCCCCGGGGCGGCCGACGGGACGAAGGCGGGACGTGGCACGCGACGGAGGACGCAAGGACCGGCGGGACGGCCCGCTCGCCCGCCTGCGCCGCGACCCGTTCGCCGTGCAGACCGTCCGGTCCACGGCGGCCGCCACCCTCAGCTACGTCGTCGCGCTGCGGCTCAGCAGCGAGCCGGTCCCCCTCACCGCGCCCCTCACCGCGCTCCTCGTCGTCCAGGTCACGCTCTACTCGACCCTCACCACCAGCCTCCGCCGGGTGAACTCGGTGGTCGTCGGCGTCCTCATCGCCATCGCCTTCAGCGCCGTCGTCGGCCTGTCGTGGTGGAGCCTCGCCCTCGTCATCCTGGCCTCGCTGCTGGTGGGGCGGCTCGTCCGGGTCGAGGAGTTCGTCCCCGAGGTCGCCATCAGCGCCATGCTCGTCCTCGGCGTCACCCAGGTCTCCGACACCGCCTGGGACCGCGTCCTGGAGACCCTCATCGGCGCCGTCGTCGGCATGCTCTTCAACCTCGTCCTCGCCCCGCCCGTCTGGGTCGACACGGCCGGCGACTCCATCGAGGACCTCGCCCGGCGGATGCGCCTGCTCCTCCTCGACGTGGCGGACGAGTTCACCGGGGCGCCCCCCGTCGAGCGGGCCGCCGTCCGGCTCCACGAGGCCCGCCGCCTGGACAACGACGTCGCCGACGTCGACGGGGCCCTGCGCACCGCCGAGGACAGCCTGCGCTTCAACCCCCGGGTCAAGGAGGGCCTCCTCCACCGGGTCGTGCTGCGCACCGGCCTCGACACCCTGGAGATCTGCGCCGTCGTCCTCCGGGTCCTCGCCCGCACCCTCACCGACCTGGCCAAACACCGCGAGGGGGACGAGCTGCTGCCGGAGCGGGCCGCCCTCTCCGTCCGGGAGACCGCCCAGTACACCGCCGACGCCCTGGTGAGCTTCGCCGTGCTCGTCACCGCGCGGGGCAGCGAGGCGGCCGAGGCGGCCGAGACCCGCCTGGCGGGCGAGCTGCGGGCGGCCCGCGCCTGCCGCGACGACGCCGCCGAACGCCTCCTCGCCCTCGCCCTCGCCGACCCCGGCCGCTGGCAGCTGTACGGGGCGCTGCTCGCCGAGGTCGACCGGATCCTCGACGAGCTCGACCCCGAGCACCGGGGCCGCCGGCTGATGGAGGAGCTCGACCTGCGGGTCCGCGAGCGCCGCGAACGCCACCGCCGGCTCACCCTCCGCGACCGGTGGAGTCCCCGCCGCCGGGCGCGGACGGGCGGATGAGCCGCCGCCGACGGGGTAACCGCGCCCCCGACGGAAGGAGAACCATGAGCGCGCCCGCATCGACGCCCGGGACGGGGACGGTCACCACCGCCGTGCCCGCCCGCCTCGACCGGCTTCCCTGGTCCCGGTGGCACTGGATGATCGTCATCGGCCTGGGCACCGTCTGGATCCTGGACGGCCTGGAAGTCACCATCGTCGGCAACGTCGCCGGCCGGCTGGCCGAGGAGGGCAGCGGTCTCGACATCACCGCCGCCCAGGTCACCGGCGTGGCCGCCGCCCTGTACGTGGCGGGCGCCTGCTCCGGCGCGCTGTTCTTCGGCTGGCTGACGGACCGCTACGGCCGCAAGAAGCTGTTCATGATCACTCTGGCCGTCTATCTCGGTGCGACGGCGATGACCGCCCTGTCCTTCGAGTCCTGGTGGTTCTTCCTCTTCCGCTTCCTCACCGGCTTCGGCATCGGCGGCGAGTACGCGGCCATCAATTCCGCGATCGACGAGCTGATCCCCTCCCTCTACCGGGGACGGGTCGACCTGATCATCAACGGCAGCTACTGGCTGGGCGCCATCGGCGGCGCGCTGCTCTCCGTGGTCCTGCTGGACACCGACATCTTCCCGAAGGACCTCGGCTGGCGCCTCAGCTTCGCACTCGGCGTCGTCCTCGGCCTGGTCATCCTGCTGGTGCGCCGGCACGTCCCGGAGAGCCCACGCTGGCAGTTCATCCACGGCCGGGGTGAAGAGGCCGAGGAGCTGGTCACCTCCGTCGAGCGGGAGATCGAGGCGGAGAAGGGCACCCGGCTGCCGCCGCCGGCCGGCGAGCTCACCATCCACCAGCGCAGGAGCATCGGCTTCGGCACGATCGCGAAGACCGTCTTCGGCCGCTACCCGCGCCGCGCCACCCTCGGGCTCTCCCTCTTCGTCGGACAGGCGTTCCTGTACAACGCGATCACCTTCGGCTTCGGCACCATCCTCATCACCTTCTTCGACGTGCCGACCGGCAGCACCGGCTACTACTTCGCGGTGATCGCGGCGGGCAACTTCCTGGGACCGCTGCTGCTCGGCCACCTCTTCGACACCGTCGGCCGCCGGATCATGATCTCCGGCACGTACCTGCTGTCGGGCCTGCTGCTCTTCGGGACGGCGTGGCTCTTCGACCGGGGCTCGCTGTCGGCGACGACCCTGACGGCCTGCTGGTGCGTGGTGCTGTTCTTCGCCTCGGCGGGCGCCTCCAGCGCCTATCTGACCGTCTCGGAGATCTTCCCCATGGAGACCCGCGCGATGGCCATCGCCTTCTTCTACGCCCTCGGCACGGCGGCCGGCGGCATCAGCGGCCCGCTGATCTTCGCGAAGCTGACGGAGTCGGGCGTGGTCGGCGACACCGTCCTCGCCTTCCAGATCGGTGCCGGGCTGATGTGCGCGGCGGGGATCGTGGCGGCCTTCCTCGCGGTCGACGCGGAGCGCCGCTCGCTGGAGGACATCGCCGAGCCCCTCTCGGCGGTCCGGGCGGACGAGGGGGCCGACGCCCCGGGGAGCCGGGGCTGAGACCTAGGGCACCCACTTCGGCCAGGGCGCGGCGTCCCGCTCGTACCGGTCCCGCAGCACCCGCCATCGCTCGGGGGTCCAGTCGCGCCAGTCCGTCGGGTGCCCGTCCAGGGCGTCCCGGAGGCGTTCGAGGTGCTCGTGCCAGCCGGCCAGGCAGTCGAGGAGGAGCTCCCGGTCGCCCCGGAACTCGTTGGTGAGGCGCAGGACGGTCGACGCCCCGCCGGCGGCCGGTTCCAGATGGAACCGGATCCGCCCGTGCGGGGCGCCGACCGTGTACTCGGCGACGTGGTCGGGGTCCCAGGCGGTGACCCGACCGACGACCTCCGCGCCGCCGTTCAGCCAGCGGAGGGTGACCCGTCCGCCGAGCCGCGGCTCCAGCGGGTCCGCCGCGCACAGCCAGGCCGGCAGGCCCTCGGGCGAGGCGACCGCCGCCCACACCCGTTCCTGCGGGTGCGGCAGCTCGCTCGCGTACCTCAGCAGGTGCGCGTCGCCGTCGTGGGTCTCGCTCCTGCCCAGGGGTATCTCGGTCATACCTCCAGCGTGGCCCCCCGCGGGGGGCCGTGCCAGCTCAGACGCCCGCGTAGGAGTGCTTGCTGCTGACGAAGATGTTCACGCCGTAGTAGTTGAAGAGGAAGCAGCCGAAGGCGATGAGCGCGATGTACGCGGCCTTGCGGCCCTTCCAGCCGGCCGTGGCCCGGGCGTGCAGGTAGGCGGCGTACCCGACCCACGTGATGAAGGACCAGACCTCCTTGGCGTCCCAGCCCCAGTAGCGGCCCCACGCGTCGCCGGCCCAGATGGCGCCCGCGATGATCGTGAAGGTCCACAGCGGGAAGACGGCGGCGTTGACGCGGTAGGAGAACTTGTCGAGCGAGGCCGCGGAGGGCAGCCGCTCCAGGACGGAGCGGGCGAAGGACCCGGGCTCGCCGCCGTTCGCGAGCTTGTTCTCGTACGAGTCGCGGAAGAGGTACAGCAGGGTGGCGACCGCGCCGAGGTAGAAGACGGCGCCGCAGAAGATCGCGGTGGAGACGTGGATCCACAGCCAGTACGAGTCGAGTGCCGGGACCAGCTGGTCGCTGTCGGTGTACAGCCAGGTGGTGGCGACGCCCAGGTCGAGCAGGACCGTGGTCACCAGCGGGAGGCCGATCCAGCGGACGTTCTTCTTGGCGAGCAGGAAGCCGAGGTACGTGCCGACCGCCACCGTGGAGAAGGTGGTGGAGAACTCGTACATGTTGCCCCAGGGGGCGCGCTGCACGGAGATCGCGCGGGTGACGACGCCGGCCGCCTCCAGGGCGAAGGCGAGGACGGTGAGCGAGACGGCGATCCGGCCGTACAGGTCGCCCTTGACCGTGCCGCCGGCGGCGCCGGGGCCGTCGGGCACGTCGCGGGTGCCGGCGGCGGAGCGGGTGACGACCTTCGGCCGGTCCAGGACGGTGGTGCCGCCGGCCCCCTCGACCCGTACGGAGACGGTGGCGGGCGCGGCCGCGTCCTTGGCCCCGGTCAGCGCGGCGGCCGTGCGGCCGACCTTGCTGCGGCTGCCGAACACCCACTCGGTGATGTGGGCGAGGAAGGCCAGGGTGTAGACGGCCATGGAGGCGTAGACGAGCTCGTTGCTGAGCTGCGCCAGGCCCTCGTTGGTCTCGGCGGCGAGGATCACTTCTCGACCCCTTCTGAGGCTTCTGCTTCGGCAGGTTCGGGCGCCGGGGGCGCCGTGGCGGTGAGCGCGACCGCGAGGTCGGCGAGCTCCTCGGGCAGCTTGGCGGACTCGCTGCGGCCGAGGCCCGCCATCTCGACGACGGTCACGCCGTCCTCACCGCGGACGGCGCGGACCCAGACCCGGCGCCGCTGGATGAAGAGCGAGCCGGTGAGTCCGGCGATCGCGGCGACGGCACCGCCGAGGGCGAGGCCGTTGCCCGGCTGCTGGGAGACCTGGAAGCTCGCCCACTCCTTGATGTCCTTCTCGAAGGTGATCGAGCCGGCGCCGTCGGGGAGGGTCATGGTCTCGCCGGGCCGCATCCGCTGGGCGACCCCGGTGCCCCCGTCGACCTCGAACTGGGTCATCTTGGAGGTGTCGAGCTGGTACACGTTCTGCGGCAGGCCGGAGTCGACGCGCAGGTTGCCGTGGTAGCCGGTGAGGGCCATGACGGGGAAGTCGAGCGCGGGGAACTGGGAGAACATGTCCCCCTTGCCGGCGCCGGCGAAGGTGGGCACGAAGAAGGCCTTGAAGCCGAGCTGCTGCTTCTCGCCGTTCTTGTCGCGGTAGCCGTCCATCACCTTGATGGCGCCGGTGGAGGTGATGTTGTTGTCGATGGGCAGCAGCGGGACGGCGCCGTGGAAGACGCTCTTGCCCCGGCCGTCCCTGACGGTGACGACCGGTGCGTAGCCGTGGGCGATCAGGTAGACCTTGGAGTCGCCGATCTTCAGCGGCTCGTTGACCCGGATGACCGCCTTCTCGTCCTTGCCGCCGCCCCGGGTGTAGGTGACGGCCGCCTCGAAGGTGCGGGGGGTGCCGCGCTGCGGGCCGCTCTTCTCGTACGTGCCGGTGAAGCTGTCGAGGGAGAAGCTGAACGGTTCCAGCTCGTCGACGCCGAACTGGGAGCCGGACTTGAAGTCGTCGTACTGGGTGAGCGTGTTGGAGAAGCCGTCGCCCTCGACGACCAGCTTGCCGCCCTCGGACTTGAAGAGCTGGCCCCAGGCGAAGGCGACGAGCATCACGATGAGCGCGATGTGGAAGAGCAGGTTGCCGGCCTCGCGGAGGTAGCCCTTCTCGGCGGCGACGGCGTCGCCGGCGCTCCTGGCGCGGAAGCGGCGGCCCTTGAGGACGCCGAGGGCGGCCTCGCGGACCTGCTCGGGATCGGCCCCGGTGCGCCAGGTGGTGTAGGCGGGGAGGCGGGTGAGCTTCCTGGGGGCGCCCGGCGGCAGGCCGCGGAGCTGGCCGACGAACTGCCAGGTGCGCGGGACGATGCAGCCGATGAGGGAGACGAAGAGCAGGATGTAGATCGCGGAGAACCACACCGAGCTGTACACGTCGAAGAGCTGGAGCTTCTCGTAGAGCGGGGTGAGGCTCTCGTGCGCCGCCTTGAAGTCGGCGACCTTCATCTCGTCCGCGCTGGTCTGCGGGATGAGGGAGCCGGGGACGGCGCCGAGGGAGAGCAGGAAGAGCAGGATCAGCGCCACCCGCATGGAGGTGAGCTGGCGCCAGAACCAGCGGATCCAGCCGACGACCCCGAGGGCGGGGCCGCCGGCGGTCTCCTCCCGGGGCGCGGTGGAGAGGTCCGCGGCCGCGGCCTCGTCGGCGCCGGCCGCGCGGTTCGTTTCCGTCGTGTCGGTCTTGCTCATGGATCAGATTCCCACCGTGAAACCGCTGGACCAGCCCTGCATCGTGGAGACCATGCCGTCCCAGACGCCCGTGAGGAGCAGGACGCCGGTGACGATCATCATGCCGCCCCCGACGCGCATGACCCACACGTAGTGCTTCTTGACCCAGCCGAACGCGCCGAGGGCCTTGCGGAAGGCGATGGCGGCGAGGACGAAGGGGACGCCGAGGCCGAGGCAGTACGCGAGGGCCAGTATGGCCCCGCGCCCGGCGCTGGCCTGCTCCAGGGCGAGCGCGTTGACCGAGGCGAGGGTGGGGCCGATGCACGGGGTCCAGCCGATGCCGAAGAGCGCGCCGAGGACGGGCGCTCCGAGGAGTCCGGCGACGGGCTTCCGGTGGAAGCGGAACTCGCGCTGGGTGAACCAGGGCATCAGCCCGGCGAAGAAGAGCCCCATGAGGATCATGAAGACGCCGAGGACGGTGCCGAGCGTCGAGCTGTACTCCTGGAGCGTGGCGCCGAAGTAGCCGAAGAGGGCGCCGCCGGAGACGAAGACGGCGGTGAAGCCGAGGACGAAGAGGAGGGCTCCCGCGGTCATCCGGCCGCGGCGGGTGTCGGCGAGGTCGGTGCCGGAGACGCCGGTGACGTAGCTGAGGTAGCCGGGGACGAGCGGGAGCACGCAGGGGGAGAAGAAGGAGACCAGGCCGGCCAGGAGGGCGACGGGGACGGCGAGCAGGAGGGCTCCGCTGGTGACGGTCTCGTTCACCGGCTCACTTCTCCTTGAGCAGCGGGTCGATCATGGACCGCAGCTGGGTCTCGTCGATGGCCATGACCGCGCGGGCGGCGATCTTGCCCTCCTTGTCGAGGACGACGGTGGAGGGGATGCCCTTGGGGCTGAGGGTGCCCTTGGGGAAGCCGAAGAGGATGAGCTTGCCCTGGGGGTCGTAGAGGCTCGGGTAGGGGACCTCGTAATCGGCCTCGAAGGCGAGCGCCTGCTGCTTGTTGGCGTCGCGGGTGTTGAGGCCGACGAAGGCGACGTCCTGGCCCTTCAGGTCGCCGGCGGCCTTGGCGAAGTGGGGGGCCTCGGCCCGGCAGGGGCCGCACCAGGAGCCCCAGACGTTGAGGACGACGACCTTGCCCTTCAGGTCGGCGACGTCGAGCCGTTCGCCCTCCAGGGTCTCGCCGGCGATCTCGTTGATGTCGGCGCGCTCGCCCTTGGCGACGGTGGAGATGCCGCCCTTGCTGGTGACGAAGTTGGTGTTGCCGCCGCCGGAGGTGCCGTTGCTGTCGCCGCCGCAGGCGGAGAGCGCGAGGGCGGCGGACAGTACGCCGACGGCGACGAGGGCGCGTCGGGGGGCACGGTGGAGGCCACGGCTAAGGCTCATGTGAAAAGTTTCGCATGGGCGTTTGGGGGATCTTGGGCACCCCCCTACGTGCCCGGAACGCCCCTTGTCAAGATCGCCTAAGCGGTCTTGAGATAGGCGGTCCATCCGCCGGCCGGCTTCTGGCCGACGTCGAGGCCCCGCAGACGGTCGAGGATACGGGGGTCCTGCGCGTCCATCCAGTCGGTGAACTGGCGGAACGACACGAGCCGGACGTCCTTCTTGCCGGCCATCGCCTTGAGCGCGTCCTCGACGGCGTCCATGTAGATGCCGCCGTTCCACTGCTCGAAGTGGTTGCCGACGAAGAAGGGGGCGCGGTTGGACTCGTAGGCGCGGGTGAAGCCGGCGATCAGCGCGTCGGTGGCCTGCCTGCGCCAGCCGGGATAGCGGGAGGGCATGCCCTTGGTCGAGTTCTTCGACTGGTTGGCGAGCATGTTGTAGTCCATGGAGAGGACCTCGAAGGAGTGCCCGGGGAAGGGCACGGCCTGGAGCGGGAAGTCCCAGATCCCCTTGCGCTTGACGGGCCAGGTCTGGCGGCCGCCGGGGGAGCTGGCGTCGTAGCGCCAGCCGAGGCGCTTGGCGGTGGGGAGCAGGTTGTCCTGGCCGAGGAGGCAGGGGGTGCGGCCGCCGACGAGCTCCTTGGAGTAGTCGAAGGGCAGCGGGTCGAGGTCGGTCCAGCCGCTGTTCGTCTTCCACTCGGTGACGAACCTCACGGCCTGGTCGATCTCGCTCTGCCACTGCGCCGGGGTCCAGTTCCCGACGGAGCCGGAGCCCCCGCAGAAGTGCCCGTTGAAGTGGGTGCCGATCTCGTGCCCGTCGAGCCAGGCCCGGCGGACGTTCTCGAGGGTGTCCTTGATGTGCTCGTCGGTGAGGTAGCCGATGTCGGAGGCGCCGACGCGGTTGTTCGGCGGGCGGTAGAGGTCCTTCTTCGACTCGGGCAGCAGGTAGATGCCGGAGAGGAAGAAGGTCATGGCCGCGTCGTGGTTGCGGGCCAGTTCGAGGAAGCGGGGGAAGAGGCCGTTGCCGACCTCGCCGGCGCCGTCCCAGGAGAAGACCACGAACTGCGGCGGGGTCTGCCCCGGTTCGAGCGGGACGGGGGCGTCGGGCTGGTGCGGCTGCCTGCCGGTGTCCGCGGTGGACCCGTCGCCGATGAGGCGGACGGCGTCCTCGGTCGGCGCGGGGGTGGCGGGACCGGTGCCGGTCGAGGGGGATCCGCCCTTGTCCGGACCGGAACCGCCCGCCCCGCTCGGCTCCTTGCCGCCGCACCCGGCGATCCCCAGTCCCGCGGCGGCTCCGACTCCGGCCCCCAGAAGGCTCCTTCGACTCAACCCTCGCATGGCATCCCCATTCACGCTGCGACGCAATACATCATCCAAACCGACAATGAGTGAGATGCAGGGAGGAACACGGAGGTTCCGGCAAATCGCACATAAATTTCAGGGCGGCCGGAGAGTAACCCTTCCCCCGACCGCCCTGACGATGTCGCTCTGACGATGTCCCGTCAAGCCGGGACCGCGGTCCCGGCCGGCGTGGACTACGCGCCGAAGGCCTTCTGGCCGCCCTTCACCGGCTTGGCGCCGGCCCGCAGGTGCACCGGCACCAGATCGATGGCCGGCTCGCTGTACCCGACCGAGACGATCCTGTCGCCCTTGTACGTGAACGAGGTGAGCGAGGCCAGCGTGCACTGCCGGCGCCGCGGGTCGTGCCACAGCCGGCGCCGCTCCACGAAGGACCGCACGATCCAGATCGGCAGCTGGTGGCTGACCAGCACCGCCTCGTGGCCGCGCGCCGCGTCCTTCGCCGCGTCCAGCGCGCCCATCATCCGCACGACCTGCTCGATGTACGGCTCGCCCCAGGACGGCTGGAACGGGTTGGTGAGGTGCTTCCAGTTCGCCGGCCGGCGCAGCGCCCCGTCGCCGACGCCGAAGGTCTTGCCCTCGAAGACGTTCGCCGCCTCGATCAGCCGCCCGTCGGTCGCCAGGTCCAGGCCGTGCGTCCTGGCGATCGGCGCGGCCGTCTCCTGGGCCCGCTCCAGCGGGGAGGCCACGACGTGCGTGACGTCCCGCCCGGCCAGCGACTCGGCCACCCGGTCCGCCATCTTCCGGCCCAGCTCGGAGAGGTGGTAGCCGGCCCGGCGCCCGTAGAGCACGCCGTCCGGGTTGTGCACCTCGCCGTGGCGCATCAGGTGGACGACGGTGATGTCCTGGTCGCCCCGCGCGTTCTCGCTCATGCGGTGGCCTCCGCGGCGGCACGGGCGGCGGCGGGCAGCGCGGCGGCGACCCGCTCGATCGCGCGCTCGTCGTGCGCGGCCGAGACGAACCACGACTCGAAGGCGGACGGGGGCAGGTACACCCCGTCGGCCAGCATCGAGTGGAAGAAGGCGTTGAAGCGGAAGGCCTCCTGCTTCTTCGCGTCCTCGTAGTTCCGCACCTCGTCGGCGGTGAAGAAGACCGAGAACATGTTGGACGCGGTCTGCAGCCGGTGCGCCACGCCCTCCTTGCGCAGCGCGTCCGCGACCAGGTCCCGGATCTCCCGCGAGACCGCGTCGACCTTCGCGTACGCGGCCTCGTCGAGCAGGCGCAGCTGCGCGAGCCCGGCGGCGGTGGCGACCGGGTTCCCGGAGAGGGTGCCCGCCTGGTAGACCGGGCCGGCCGGGGCGAGGTGGCCCATGACGTCGGCGCGGCCGCCGAAGGCCGCGGCCGGGAAGCCGCCGCCCATGACCTTGCCGAAGGTCAGCAGGTCCGGCTTCACGCCGTCCACGCCGTACCAGCCGGCGCGGCTGGTGCGGAAGCCGGTCATGACCTCGTCGGAGATGTAGAGCGCGCCGTTCTCCCGGCACAGGTCCGCGAGGCCCTGGTTGAAGCCGGGCAGCGGCGGGACCACGCCCATGTTGCCGGGCGAGGCCTCGGTGATCACGCAGGCGATCTCGCCGGGGTGCGCGGCGAACGCGGCCCGCACGGCCTCCAGGTCGTTGTACGGCAGCACGATCGTGTCGCCGGCCTGCGCACCGGTCACGCCGGGCGTGTCGGGCAGGCCGAAGGTGGCGACGCCGGAGCCGGCGGCGGCGAGCAGCGCGTCCACGTGCCCGTGGTAGCAGCCGGCGAACTTGACGACCTTCGCGCGTCCGGTGAACCCGCGGGCGAGCCGGATCGCGGACATCGTCGCCTCGGTGCCGGAGGAGACCAGGCGGACCTGCTCGACCGGCTCGACGCGGGACACGATCTCCTCGGCGAGCGCCACCTCGCCCTCGCCGGGCGTGCCGAAGGAGGTGCCGCGCGCCACGGCGGCCTGTACGGCGGCGGTGACCTCGGGGTGGGCGTGGCCGAGAATCATCGGCCCCCAGGAGCAGACGAGGTCGACGTACTCGCGACCGTCCGCATCCGTGAGGTACGGACCGGTGCCGGACACCATGAACCGGGGCGTACCGCCCACAGCCCGGAAGGCCCGCACCGGTGAGTTCACGCCGCCGGGCGTCACAAGGGACGCGCGGTCGAAAAGCGTCTGTGAGACTGGGGCTTCGTATGAATACGACACAGTGATCCTGACCTGCGAGTACGACGTCTGGTACGGAGGGACGGTGTGGGCACCCTGTGCATCACGCCGGGGCGGCCTGCCTCCGCGTCTGCGAAACTGTGGCGGCAGGGACCTCATGGGGTTGGCTCACGCGATCCATGGTGTCAGAGGCCGCGGCGATTCTTGCGGACAGGTGTTTCACCGCAGGAACGCGGGGGAGGTCACTGACACGATGATCGGGTTGCGCGGCGGGGTCGTGTTGCCGAGAAAAAGCAGTCGGGTGGAGATATGCATCGCGGTGGCGGACCGGGCGAGGGGACGGACGACCTGGGTCCGGAGCCTGTCCGGCGGGGGAGGCACCGGCGGCGACGGGCCGAGGATCCGTCCGCGCCGGAGAATCGCGCATCCCCTGAACAGCCCCCGAAGGATCCACCCCTCGGGAGCCGCAGCTTGGCGGTGACGTACAAGTACTTCGGCGCGCCCGACGGTGCCACGGCGGCCCGCGTCCCGATCTCGATGCGCCCGGAGGAGCTGGGCGGCGACGAGCTCGGCATGGGCGGCATGTTCTCCAAGATCAAGCCCGAGACGATAGCGGCGATGGTCCTCACCGGCATCCAGGGCCTGCCGCTGCACAAGGTCCCGCCCCTGGAGCTGGTCGTCCTGCACCCCGACTACGCCGTGGTGAAGCTCCCCACCACCGTGGTGGACCCGCTGCGCGCGATCGGCGAGGAGTCGGTGGGCGCCGCCGCCTTCATCTGGTCGACCGTCCCCGACCGGGGCGGTCCGCGGGACGCCTTCGACGTCTACCAGCTGCTCCACGAGTGGCAGGACTTCTCCGTCCGCCTCCACGAGGCCGGCCACCAGCCGTACTGCCTGGTCTGGCCCTGACGGCTGGCCCTCTCCGCGTTTCCGGTCGTCATAGCGCATTAAATTAGGACGAATCAGATGTAATGCGTGGAGATCGGATCACAGAGGCGCCGTACGAGGAGGACCCCGTCGTGACCGCAGTACGAACGTCCGCGGCCCGCATGCCCGCGGCCCGCACCGCCACCACCGGAGAACCCATGCAGATCTCCGAGGTCGCCGCCCGCACCGAACTCCCCCTGCGGACCATCCGCCAGTACGAGGACTGCGGACTCGTCGTCCCCTCCGCCGCCTCGCCGGGCGGCTTCCCGCTCTACACGGAGGCGGACGTGGCCCGGCTCATGGTCGTCCGCCGCATGCAGCCGCTCGGCTTCGGCCTCGACGAGACCCGCGAACTCCTCACCTCGGTCGACCGCCTCACCGCCGACCGCCCCGGCACGGACGACGAACTCGACCCGGCCGAGCGCGAGGACCTCGTCGCCCGGGTCCGCCGCTACGAGGAGGCCGCCGCCGCCCGCGTCGCCGACCTCCGCGTCGAGCTGGCCCGCGCCGAGGAGTTCGCCGCCTCCCTCCGCTCCCGCCTCGCCCCCTGACCCCGCCCCGGCCTGGGGCCGGCCGCCCCCGCCCCGCCCCAGGATCCGGTCCCGCCCGCACGGCACCGCCGCCACGGTCCTGCCGCCACTGCTGGGCCCGGCCCCGGGAAGGAAACCGCCCTCCCGGAGCCGGGCCGGCCGGGGTCAGCGGGCGAGGACCGCGGCCAGCGAGCGGAAGAAGCGGGCGTACGCGGCCGGGCTCGGCGGGATCTCGGGGTTCCACGGCACCAGCGCCGCCCCCTCCGGCAGCCGCCCCGGCCCCTCCGGCGGGCTCGCGTGGGCCCGGGAGTCGTACAGGACCAGCGCCGGGGCCAGGTCGAGGGCCCGCTCCCACCCCGTGGTCAGCCAGTTCGCGCCGGGCCCCGGGCCCGGGTCGAGCAGCCGGACGCCCAGCCCGGCGAGCCTCGCCAGCTCCGGCCAGGCCTCCGGGCGCGCCAGGTGCACCTGCCCGGCACCGCCCCCGGACAGCGCCAGCACCCGGCACCCGGCACCCGCCGCCGCGGCCGCCGCCCGGACCGCCGCCTCCGCCGCCTCCAGCGCCCCGCCGCCCGGCACCGGATCCGGGGCGCCGAGCGCCGCCGCAAGCTCCCCGAAGCGGCCGATGATCGCCGCCAGCGTCAGGTCGTTGCCGACGGAGAGCGCCGCCAGCGGCACCCCCACCCGCCCGGCCGGCTCCTCGTCCAGGGCGTACGGGCTCTTCCCGTCGTACGTGACGTCCACCACCAGGTCCGGACGGAGCGCCCGCAGGCGCTCCTCGTCCAGCCCCCGCCCCGGCCCCAGGTACGGCACCCCGGCGGCCGCGAGACCGCCGTCCTTCGCCGGGTCCGGCTCCGCCCCGTCGTGCCCGGAGCCGTACACCGCGACCGGCGTCACCCCCAGGTCCAGCAACGCGGCCCCGGCCCGCACGTAGGCCACCACCCGCGCCGGCCTCCCCGGCGCCTCCAGCTCCACTCCCCTGTCGTCCGCGAAACCCCATCCGCGCGCACCCGTTCCGGACATGCGGCTGCTCCCTCCCGGCCGGAATCTGCCTCCGCCCGCCACCTTCGAACGGTTCCCCGCCCGGCACAAGAGGGCCTCCCCGCCCTCACCGCCCGCCGCCCGCCGCCCGCCGCCCGCCGCCCGGGACCTTGGTCCCGGCCCCCCTGCCGAAAGTCCCCCAGGGTGGTGTTAACTGAACGGGTCGGGAGGAAGCAGTAGGAATCGTCTGCGCCGCCGCGCCCGCACGCCGCCTGCCGGTGCGTGCGCCGCGCGAGCCGGCCCTTTCGCCCTGGAGTGAACGTCATGACCGTGTCCGGCCAGTTCTCCGACCCCCGTGTGCTCACCCTCTTCGCCGTGCTCGCCGCCGCGACCGGCGTCTGGCTGACGACGGGCCTGCGCGCCCGCCGCCGCTCCCGCGCGCGGACCCCCATGGACCGCGTCTGGCACCCGCAGGAGTCGGTGCCGCTGACCCCGGCGGAGGAGCTCGCCTTCGGCCAGGTCGTCTCCCGGCTCTCCCTGAACTCCAGCGGCCGCCTCCGCTGAAGCGCCGGAACCCCGGCCCGCGCCCCCGCTCCTCCTCCGCCCGTCGGCGGGTCAGCCCCTCGGCCGCTCCCCCGGGTCGCGGCCCGTCGTCGCGAGCAGCCGCTCGAAGGCGCCCGCGCCGGCCGGCGGCTCGACGGCCTCCCCGAACACGTTCATCCTCCGGGCCATCGGCGCCATCCGCTCCACCTCGTCCACCAGCCCCGCCACCACCTCCGGAGCGGGCTCGAAGGCGCGCCCGGTCGCCCGCGCCAGGTCCCAGGCGTGCACCGTGAGGTCCAGCAGCACCATCGCCCCCACCGTCCTGGCCGGCAGCCCCATCGCCCCCGAGGTCCCCTCCTCGGCCCCCGGCGCCGCCCAGGCCTCGACCAGCCGCCCGGTCTCCACCGCGAACCCCTCCCGCCAGCCGGGCTCCGCGAGCCGGTCGGGGGTCGTGGAGAAGTCGGCGGCCTCCTTCGCCGCCAGCGCCTGGAAGTTCACGACGACCGCGAACAGGTGGTTCAGCAGGGCGCGGACGTCGTACTCCGCGCAGGGCGTGGGCGCGTCCAGGGACTCCTCGCCCGTGCCCGCGATCAGGGGGACGGCCCGGTCCGCGGCGGCGCGGAGCAGGTCGCCCATCCGGAGATCGCTCTTCTCGAAGGCGAGGCGCGTGTCGTCGGCGCGCGTCTCGCCGGGGCCCTGGGCCGTCTCGTCGTACGTCATGCCCCGACGCTAGGAGAACTCCCCGGCCCGGTCTTGAAGAAACGCGCCACGCCCCGACGCGCCCCGGCTCCCCACCCCCGGGAGCAGCACGGGCCAGAGGCCGTCCGGGCGCCCCGGCGGTCTCCCCGCGCCTAGGATCGGCCCATGCCCGACCCCGCCCCGCGCCGGGACACCCGGGGCATCCTCGCCCCCTCCGAGCTGCTCTCCCGGGTCCGCTTCCGCCGCCACGTCCCGGCGCCGGAGCTGCGCCCGTACCTGGAGCACTACTGGCTGATCGACTGGGCGCTGCCCGAGCCGTACACCACCCGCGTCGTCCCCCACCCGTCGGTCAACGTCGTCTTCCAGCGGTACGGCCCGCTCGGCGCCGGCCCGCGGGCCGGCCGCTCGTCCGCCGAGGTCGCCGGGGTCGCGCAGGGGCTCTTCTCGCAACGGCTCGAAGGGGAGGGCCGGGTCTGCGGGGTGCAGTTCCGTCCCGGCGGCTTCCGCCCCTTCGCCCCGGCGCGGCCGGTCTCCGACTGGACGGACCGGCGGGTCCCGCTGCACGAGGCCCTCCCCGGCGCCGGGAGGCCCTCCCCCGGCGGTCCCCCGGCCGAGGCCGTGCTTCCCGCCGCCGTCCCCGGTGCTCTCCCCGCCGTCCTGTCCGCCGTCCTCTCCCCCGACGACGACCACGCGCGCGTGGCGGCCCTCGACGCCTTCCTCCTCGCCCACGGGCCCGCCCCGGACCCCGCCGCCGTCCAGGCGATGGAGCTGGTGGAGCTGGTCCGCACGGACCGCGCGGTCCGGCGGGTGGGACGCCTCGCCCGGCTGTCCGGGCTCTCGCCCCGCTCCCTCCAGCGGCTCTTCGCCTCCCACGTCGGCGTCGGCCCGAAGTGGGTGATCCTGCGCTACCGCCTCCACGAGGCCCTGGAGCGGGCCGGGAGGGGCACGGCCCCCGACTGGGCGGGGCTCGCGGCCGAGCTCGGCTACAGCGACCAGGCCCACCTCGTCCGGGACTTCACCGCCGTCCTGGGCCTCTCCCCCACCGCGTACGCCCGGGGCCTGTCGGTGCCGTGACGTACGGTGCGCCCATGAACGAGCAGACCGACGCGGACACCACGGCCCCGGCGACGTCCGTGCGCCTCGAAGCCTGGTCGGAGGAGGACGCCGGCCTGCTGCGCGCCCTCAACGCACCCGGGCTGATGGAGCACCTGGGCGGCCCGGAGACCGAGGAGCAGCTCGTCCGCCGCCACCGCCGGTACGTCGACCTGAGCGCCGACGCCACGGGCTCCGGCCGCATGTTCCGGATCGTGCTGCTGCCCGAGGAGCGGATCGCGGGCAGCATCGGCTTCTGGACGAGCACCTGGCACGGCGAGGCGGTGTACGAGACGGGCTGGGCGGTCCTGCCCGGATTCCAGGGCCGGGGCGTCGCGACCCTGGCCACGCGCGCGGTGGCGGAGCGGGCCCGGGCCGCGGGACTCCACCGCCACCTGCACGCCTTCCCCTCGGTGGAGAACGCCGCGTCGAACGCGGTGTGCCGCAAGGCCGGCTTCGACCTGCTCGGGGAGCAGGACTTCGAGTACCCGCCGGGCCGCCCGATGCGCTGCAACGACTGGCGGCTCGACCTGACGGCTACCGGGGGCCGGTGAGCGGCCGGACGAAGTGGAAGGCCGCGATGTCGAAGCGTTCGCGCAGGTAGAAGCGGTGGGCGCCGGTGCGGTGGGTGCCGGAGTCGAGGTTGAGCTCGTGGCAGCCGGCCGCCCGCGCGCGCTCCTCCAGGTAGGCGACGAGGGCGTGCCCGACGCCGGTGGAACGGACCGCGGAGGCGGTCACCAGGTCGTCGACGTACAGCTTGCTCAGGGAGCTGGTGTTGTGGACGAACCGCCACCCGGCGACACCGGCGCACCGGCCGTCGTCGCCGTAGGCGGCCGAGAAGCGCAGGCCCTGCGCGTGGCCGCGCGCGTACACGTCCGCGAAGAGGTCGGGGGTCAGGTGCGGGCGCAGCTCGACGAGGACCGGCAGGAGGTCGCTCTCCAGACGGGGGTCGCCGGGCTCGAGGTCGATGATCTTCATGCGGGGACGGTAGCCCAGGCGCCCGCCGTCCCCGGCGGCGACCGGCCCGGCGCGCGCCGCGCACGGGAAATGCCTGGCCCGCCGTCAGGTGCCGATGCGATCCTGTCCTCGTGAACGGACCGGAGATCCAGATCAGTTTCGCCCCAGGCCTGGCCGTCTTCGTCGCCTCCGAGCGGCGGTCGGGGAGCACGGCCGTGACCACCGACGGCGTCTCCTCGCTGGGTCACGTCGTCGAGTCTCTGGGCGTGCCGCTCACCGAGGCCGGCCGGCTCCTGGTCGACGGGCGCCCGGTGGCCGTGGCGCACGTGCCGTCGGCCGGCGAGCACGTCTCCGTCGAGGGCGTCACCCGCCCCCAGCCGGTGCCCGGCGCACCCCTCCGGTTCCTCCTCGACGTCCACCTGGGCACCCTGGCCCGGCGGCTGCGGCTGCTGGGCGTGGACGCCGCGTACGAGAACGAGGACATCGGCGACCCCGCGCTCGCCGCGCTCTCCGCCCGGGAGCGGCGGGTCATGCTCTCGCGCGACCGGGGCCTGCTGCGCCGCCGCGAACTGTGGGCGGGCGCGTACGTGTACAGCGACCGGCCCGACGACCAGCTCCGCGACGTGCTGGAGCGCTTCGCGCCGCCGCTGGCGCCCTGGACCCGCTGCACCGCCTGCAACGGCCTGCTGACCGACACCGGCAAGGAGGAGGTCCGCGAGCGCCTGGAGCGGGGCACCGAGAAGACGTACGACGTCTTCGCCCGCTGCCCGGAGTGCGAGCGGGTCTACTGGCGGGGCGCGCACCACGCGCGCCTGGAGGCGATCGTCGACGAGGCGGTGCGGGAGTTCGGCGCCACCACCCCCTGAGGGGCCGCCGTTTCCCGAGGGGCCGCCGTTCCCCGAGGGGCAGCCGTCCGGCTCAGGGGTGCTCGGCGGTGAGGTACCGCTGGACGGTCGGCGCCAGCCAGGCCACCACCTCGTCCCGGCTCATGTCGACGGCGGGCTGCAGGCGGAGCACGTAGCGGGCGAGCGCCATGCCGAGGATCTGGGAGGCGACGAGCGCGGCCCGCGCCGGGGCCTCCTCGGGCCGGGGGCAGACGCCGAGGGCGACCGGGCCGAGCTGCGCCCCGAAGACGGCCTGCATGCGGGCGGCGCCCGCCTCGTTGGTGACGCCGACCCTGAGCAGGCCAGTGAGCACGTCGTCCCGCTCCCAGCGGTCGAGGAAGTGGTGCACGAGCACGGCCCCGATGTGCCGTGCGGGCAGCGCGCCCAGGCCGGGCAGGGCCAGGTCGATCTCGGAGGCGGCGGCGAAGAGCCCCTCCTTGTTGCCGTAGTAGCGCATGACCATCGAGGGGTCGATCCCGGCGTCGCGGGCGATGGCCCGGATCGTGGCGCGCTCGTACCCGTCGGCGGCGAAGCGCTCGCGGGCGGCCTCCAGGATCGCGGCCCGGGTGGCGTCGGAGGAGCGGCGTGCGGTGGTCATGCCCACAACTGTAGGCCAACAGGTGTTGACACGTCACGGCGACGGGCCCTACCTTTGCCAACAAGCGTAGGCCAACAAGCGTTGACCGATCGGAGGCACGCCATGAGCACCACCGACTCCCGCACCCACGACGGCCGCACCCCCGCCGCCCGCACCGACGTCATCGTCGTCGGCGCCGGCCCCACCGGACTCCTCCTCGCCGGCGACCTCGCCGCCGCCGGCCTCGACGTCACCCTCGTCGAGCGCCGCCCCGCCGGCCGCTCCAACCTCACCCGCGCCTTCGGCGTGCACGCCCGCACCCTCGAACTGCTCGACACCCGCGGCCTCGCCGACGCCCTGGAGGCCACCGGCACCCCCCTCACCCGGATGCGGCTCTTCGGCCGCCTCTCCCTCGACCTCGGCCGCCTCCCCTCCCGCTACGACCACCTCCTCATCACCCCCCAGTACGAGGTGGAGCGCCTGCTCGAACAGCGCGCGGCCGACGCCGGCGTCACCTTCCGCCACGACACCGCCCTGCGCACCCTCCACCAGGACGCCGACGGCGTCACCGCCGAGTTCACCGGCCCCGACGGCGCCCCCCTCACCCTCCGCGCCCACCACCTCGTCGGCACCGACGGACACCGCAGCACCGTCCGCACCGCCGTCGGACTGCCCTTCCCCGGCACCAGCGTCATCCGCTCGATCGTCCTCGCCGACGTCCGACTCACCGACGCCCCCGCCGAGACCCTCAGCGTCAACGGCACCGGCGACACCTTCGCCTTCATCGCCCCCTTCGGCGACGGCTGGTACCGCGTCATGGGCTGGGACCGCACCCGCCAGGTCCCCGACAGCGAACCCGTCGAGCTCGACGAGGTCCGCGACCTCGCCCGCCGCGCCCTCGGCACCGACCACGGCATGCACGACGCCCGCTGGATCTCCCGCTTCCACAGCGACGAGCGCCAGGTCCCCGCCTACCGCGTCGGCCGCGTCTTCCTCGCCGGCGACGCCGCCCACGTCCACTCCCCCGCCGGCGGCCAGGGCATGAACACCGGCCTCCAGGACGCCGCCAACCTCTCCTGGAAGCTCGTCGCCGTCCACCGCGGCGAAGCCCCCGACCCCGAGGCCCTCCTCGACAGCTACCAGACCGAGCGCCACCCCGTCGGCGCCATGGTGCTGCGCACCAGCGGCGCCCTCGTCCGCCTCGCGATGGCCCACACCCCCGCCGCCCGCGCCCTGCGCGCCCTCGCCGCCACCTGCGTCTCCGCCCTCCGCCCGCTCTCCGCCAAGGCCCTCGGCACGGTCAGCGGCCTCGGCATCGCCTACGCGCCCACCCCCGGCGGCGGCCGCACCTCCGGCCGCCGCGCCCCCGACGTACCGCTCCGCGAGGGCCGGCTCCACGCGCTGCTGCGCGCGGGCGAGTTCGTCCTCATCGCCCCCGAGGGCGCCTCACCGGCCCTGCCGTCCTTCGCTCCGACCACCGCCGCCCGCGCGGTCCGGGCCACCTGGACCGACCCCGCCCGCCGCACCACGGCCCTCGTCCGCCCCGACGGCTACGTGCTGTGGACCGCCGGATGACCGCCGTCCGCCACCCGTTCGGCACCGGACGCCCACCACCCGCCCGGCTCGCCTCAGAAGACGTACGGGTCCCCGGTCGCGAGCACGAGCACCCGGTGCCGGTCGTTGACGGAGTTCCGGTCGACCCCGCCGGCCCGCCAGGCCGTGCTCACCTCCACCGTCAGCTCCTGCGGCCGGCCCGCCGTCCTCAGGCGCAGCGCCAGCTCGCCCGCCTCGCCCCCGTCCGGCAGCGCGCCCGTCCGGCAGGACACCACCCGGGCACTGCTCCACAGGCAGCCCGGCGGCAGCTCCTGACCGCCCGCCATGGGCACGGAGAAGGCCAGCCGGACGGTGGCGTCCGCCACGTCGGACGGGCCGTGGTTCTCCGTCACCAGCCACAGCCCGATCCGCCCGTCCCACAGCGACACGTGCCCGTGATGAGCCAGATCCACCTCGCCCCCGGCCACCTCGCCGGCCGCCTCACCCGTCTCCTCGCCGACGGTCTCGCCGACGGCCTCGCCCGGCACCTCGCCGACCGCCCCGGCGGCCGTCCCGGCAGCCGCAGCCACACCCACACCCATCGCCACGAGCGCCGCGAGCGCGGCCCCGAGCACACCCTGAGAGATCGCACGCATAGGCCAAAAATACCCACAGACCATCCCACATTCTGACAATCAGTCAGCCCGCGTGTCCCCCGTGACACCCTGCACTCATGCAGATCGCCCGCTCCGTCGTCCTCTTCGTCGTCGCCGCCCTCTTCGAGATCGGCGGGGCCTGGCTCGTCTGGCAGGGCGTGCGCGAGCACCGGGGCTGGATCTGGATCGGCGGCGGAGTCCTCGCCCTCGGCCTCTACGGATGCGTCGCCACCCTCCAGCCCGATGCCGAGTTCGGCCGCATCCTCGCCGCCTACGGAGGCGTCTTCGTCGCCGGCTCCCTCGCCTGGGGCATGGTCGCCGACGGCTACCGCCCCGACCGCTGGGACGTCGTCGGCGCCCTCGTCTGCCTCGTCGGGATGGCCGTGATCATGTACGCCCCGCGCGGCCGCTGACCGCCGCCTATCCTGGCCACCACACCGACCGACCACCTGTGCGAGGAGCCTCCGCCATGTCCGCCCCCATCGCCGTCATCACCGGAGCGAGCAGCGGCATCGGCGCCGCCACGGCACGGCAGCTGGCCGCAGCCGGCTACCGCGTGGTCCTCACCGCCCGCCGCAAGGACCGCGTCGAGGCCCTCGCCGCCGAGATCACCGAGGCCGGCCACCAGGCCACCGCGTACGCCCTCGACGTCACCGACCGCGCCGCCGTCGACGAGTTCGCGACCGCCTTCCGCACGCTCGCCGTCCTCGTCAACAACGCCGGCGGCGCCCTCGGCCTCGACCCCGTCGCCACCGGCGACCCCGAGGACTGGCGCCGCATGTTCGACGTCAACGTCCTCGGCACCCTCCACATGACGCAGGCCCTCCTGCCCGCGCTCACCGCGAGCGGCGACGGCACCGTCGTCGTGCTCTCCTCCACCGCCGGACACGCCACCTACGAGGGCGGCGCCGGCTACGTCGCCGCCAAGAACGGCGCCCGCGTCCTCGCCGAGACCCTCCGCCTGGAGATCGTCGGCACCCCGGTCCGCGTCATCGAGATCGCCCCGGGCCTGGTCAAGACCGAGGAGTTCGCCACCACCCGCTTCCGCGGCGACACCGACCGCGCCGCCAAGGTCTACGCCGGCGTCGCCGAGCCCCTCACCGCCGACGACGTCGCCGACACCATCACCTGGGCCTGCACCCGCCCCCCGCACGTCAACATCGACCTCCTGGTCGTCCGCCCCCGCGCCCAGGCCTCCAACACCAAGCTCCACCGCGAGCCCTGACACGGCCGGGTGGTCCCCCGGCCACCCGCACGCCCCTCGCGCACCCGACCCGCGGTCGGAGACGGCTCCCCACAGAACGGCCCTCGACCAGGACGGCGATCCCGATCGGGGGCCCCGCCCTCAGGAGGACGCGCTTCCCCCGGCCGACGCCGCACCGATCCGGTCCCGGGCCCGGCCCGCGACGGCGGGGGCCGCACGGCCGGCGGGCCGACACGACGCGGGGCGGCGCACCGTCACGACGGCATCCCGCTCTCCGCTCAGCCCTTCACGCAGATGAGCTGCTTGAGCTTGGCGACGACCTCGACGAGGTCGGTCTGCTGCTCGATGACCTTCTCGATCTGCTTGTAGGCACCCGGGATCTCGTCCACGACGCCGGAGTCCTTGCGGCACTCCACACCCCGCGTCTGCTCCTCCAGGTCCCGCGTCGAGAAGTGCTTCTTCGCCGCGGTCCGGCTCATCTTCCGGCCCGCGCCGTGCGAGGCGGAGTTGAACGAGGCGGCGTTCCCGAGGCCCTTCACGATGTACGAGCCCGTGCCCATCGACCCCGGGATGATGCCGAACTCCCCGGAGCCGGCCCGGATCGCGCCCTTGCGGGTCACGAGCAGGTCCATGCCGTCGTACCGCTCCTCCGCCACGTAGTTGTGGTGGCAGGAGATCACGGGGTCGAAGCTCACCTTCGCCTTGCGGAACTCCCTGCGGATGACCTCCTGGAAGAGCGCCATCATGATCGCGCGGTTGTGCTGGGCGTACTCCTGGGCCCAGAACAGGTCGTTCCGGTAGGCCGCCATCTGCGGCGTCTCCGCCACGAAGACCGCCAGGTCGCGGTCGACGAGCCCCTGGTTGTGCGGCAGCTTCTGCGCCACGCCGATGTGGTGTTCGGCGAGCTCCTTGCCGATGTTCCGGGAGCCCGAGTGCAGCATCAGCCACACCGAACCCGACGTATCGACACAGAGCTCCACGAAGTGGTTGCCGGCCCCGAGCGTGCCCATCTGCAGCGCCGCCCGGTCGCGCCGGAACTTCACCGCGTCCGCCACGCCGTCGAAGCGCTCCCAGAAGTCGTCCCAGCCCGCGGTCGGGAACCGGTAGAGCCGCTTCGGGTCGACCTCCTCGCGGTGCATGCCGCGGCCGACCGGGATCGCCTGCTCGATCTTGGAGCGGAGGCGGGACAGGTCGCCCGGGAGGTCGTCGGCGGTGAGGGAGGTCTTCACCGCGGACATGCCGCAGCCGATGTCCACGCCGACCGCCGCCGGACAGACCGCGTCCTTCATCGCGATGACCGAACCGACCGTCGCGCCCTTGCCGTAATGCACGTCCGGCATGACCGCGAGGCCCTTGATCCACGGCAGCGTCGCCACGTTCCGCAGCTGCTGCATCGCGCCGCCCTCCACCGTGGAAGGATCGGCCCACATCCGGATGGGCACCTGCGCACCCGGCACCTCGACGTACGACATACTTCCTCGATTCCCCCGAAAAGTCTGATAACGCAAAAACCGGAGCCAAAGCCCTCACAGGTGACGGCGGACCGGCATCAACGGCTGTGCGTGCGATAGACATTGTGTCCATCCCCCTTCCGGGGGCGGCAAACAGTTTTCGGGAAAGACCTCGGGAGAAGGGAGCCTGGGACGGTGCAGCGAAAGAGGTACTCACCCGGCCGTTCCTCCGGCAACCTCCTCGGCCTCGGCGCCGGCCTCGCCGTCACCCTCGGCACGCTGGCCGGCTGCTCGGCCGCCGACCCCGCCGAGGACGTCGCCCTCGACGCCAAGGCGGGCGCCGCCTCCGTTCCCGTCGCGGCGCCCGGGCGCTACCGCACGCTCTTCGAGCCCTGCGGCGCCGTCCCCCAGGCGACCCTGCGCGAACTGCTGCCCGGGACCGCCGCCCTGACCGACGCCGAGCGGGCCAAGGTGCTCCGCGGGACGGCCTCCGTCACGTACGACACGGACCGGCGCGTCGGCTGCACCTGGAGCGCCGACGGCGAGGACAGCACGCACCGGCTGGTGCTCGACGTGGAGCGGGTGGTCTCGTACGACCCCACGGTGAGCGACGCGGCGCGGGCGCAGGAGGTCTACACCCGCAAGCAGCTCGCGGCCGGGATCGCCGTCCCGGTGACGCCCGCGCCCACCCCGACCCCCACCGCGGGCGCGACGACCGCCGCCACGCCGACCGGCGCCACGGACGCGACCGCGGCCACGGCGCCCGCGACGCCCGCGGACACGGCCTCGCCGGCCGGCACCGCTCCCGCCGACGCCGGGACCGCCGGCACCGGCGCCCCCTCCTCCGGCGCCACCACGCCCTCCGCCCCCGCGACGACCGGACTGGAGCCGCGGCTGCTGGGCGGGCTCGGTGACATCTCGTTCCTCGGCGACACCCTCGGGAAGGCCGGCGGCGACGCCCGGCAGCGGGTCGTGAGCGTGGTCTTCCGCACATCGAACGTGATCGTGACGGTCGAGTACCGGCAGCGGACGACGGGGGCGGCGGCGGCCCCGGACAGCAAGGAACTGCAGGACAGGGCGCAGAAGCTGGCCCGGCTGCTGGCCGACCGGCTGGAGGAGTAGCCGCCCGCCGGGCGTCCCGCGCGACCCCCCGTGCGGCGGGGGGACCACGTAACGTGTCGGCGTACCCAGGGCCGTCAGGGCCGCCGTCCGGCGCCGCCCGTACGACAAGCGACTGAAGGAACCATGCAGCGATCAGCTCCGCGCCTCACCCGCATTCTCGCCGCCGCAGCCGTCCCGGTGATGCTCGTCGTCGCCGGCTGCTCCTCGGACTCGGGCAGCGGCGGCGGGGACGCGGCCGGTGACTCCGGCGCGGCTCGGGGGGAGGCGACCGCGAGCGCGTCGGCGACCCCCTCGCCGAAGCCGACGCCGACGGTCGAGCCGGCGAAGTACGCGAAGCTGCCGACGGCGTGCAAGGCGATCGCCGCGAAGACCTCGGCCGCGCTGGTGCCCAAGGCGAAGAGCCCGAACGGGACGGCGGCGGCCTCCTCCGACCTGTCGCACCGGGCCGGCTGCTCCTGGAACGGCCTGGAGGACAAGGGCGTCAAGGGCTCGCAGTACCGCTGGCTGGACGTGTCGTTCTACCGGTACGACTCCGAGGTGTCGCTGGGCAGCGGCCAGGCGCGGGCGCAGGAGAACTTCGCCAAGGAGGTCGGCAAGATCCAGGCCACCACGGGCGCCAAGACGCTGAGCACGGCGGCGGCGCCGGGCATCGGCGACGAGGCCAAGCTGGTGACGTACACCGTGAACAAGACCGACGAGGACTTCCCGTACGCGTCGGTCGTGGCCCGCACGGGCAACGTGGTGGTCGTGCTGTCGTACAACGGCGCCGGGTACGCGGGCGCTCCGGTGCCGCGGGCGAAGACGATCGTCGAGGGCGCGACGCAGGCGGCGAAGGAAGCGGTCGCCTCGGTGGTCGCGGCGAACAAGTAGTCGGCCTGTTGTACCCGTCCGACGGGTCGTCCAACCCTGGCCGGTCGCGCGGTTACTGACACAAATCAGCACAGACAGGCAGGTCCGAGCGGAGCCCGTTCCTCCCCAGGGGGCCGGGCTTCGTTCACGTGTGCCACTCTGGGGCCCGCGAGACGTCGAATCACGGGAGGGGATCGCGGGTGGCCGCGATGGAGCTGACACGCACACACCGCATACTCATCGGGCTCGTCATCGGCGGCGCGGTGATCATCGCGGGGATCGGTTTCGCGGGTTCGTACGCGGCCGTGCGCGAGCTTGCCGTGCACAAGGGCTTCGGTACGTTCTCGTACTTCTTCCCGATCGGCATCGACGCGGGCATCTGTGTGCTGCTCGCACTGGACCTGCTGCTGACGTGGCTGCGGATCCCGTTCCCGCTGCTGCGGCAGACGGCGTGGATCCTGACGGCGGCGACGATCGCGTTCAACGGCGCGGCGGCGTGGCCCGACCCGCTGGGCGTGGGCATGCACGCGGTCATCCCGGTGCTGTTCGTCGTGGCCGTCGAGGCGGCGCGGCACGCGGTGGGCCGGATCGCGGACATCACCGCGGACAAGCACATGGAGGGCGTGCGGCTGACCCGCTGGCTGCTGTCGCCGGTGCCGACGTTCCGGCTGTGGCGGCGGATGAAGCTGTGGGAGCTGCGCTCGTACGACCAGGTGATCAAGCTGGAGCAGGAGCGGCTGATCTACCAGGCGCGGCTGCAGGCCCGCTTCGGGCGCGGCTGGCGCCGCAAGGCCCCGGTGGAGGCCCTGATGCCGCTCCGCCTCGCCCGGTACGGCGTCCCGCTCTCGGAGACGGCCCCGGCGGGGCTGGCCGCGGCGGGCGTGGAGCCGGTGCTCCTGCCGCCGAACCCGGCCCCGCTCGCGCAGCCGGGCTTCGAGCCCCAGCCGGTGGCGGTGGTGCAGGCCGCCGCCCCGGTCCTCCAGGAGCTCCCGGCGGGCCAGCCCGCCCCGGCCCCGCAGGGACCTCAGGGCCCGCAGGGACCTCAGGGCCCGCAGCCGCAGCAGGCGCAGCAGCAGGAACCGCCGCAGCCGAACCACGAGAGCCCCTGGTTCGACGCGCCGCAGGTGACCCCCGAGGGGTACGGCGGCACGTACACCGCGCAGGCGGCCGAGCAGGCCGGTGAGCAGGCGGCGGAGGGCGCTTCCGAGGGTGCCCCCGGGGACGCCGCGCCGGCGGAGCCCGAGTCCGCGGACCAGGGACTCCCGGAGCCCGAGGCGGCGCGTCCGGAGCTGTACGGGGTGCTCCAGCAGCCCGACCCGCTCCAGCCGCCCGACCCTCAGATGGAGGAGTTCCGGGAGATCGCCTACAAGATGACGTACGGCTTCGTGCAGGAGCACGAGCGTTTCCCGACCCCGTTCGAGCTGGACCAGATGGTGGCGGAGGCGTACGGCTTCCCGCAGCTCCCGGCGCCCCAGTCCGACCTGCTCCAGCTGGTCACCCCGGAGGTGCAGCAGCGGGTCCACGAGGAGATGCAGGAGTTCGACCCCTCCTGAGCTCCGCCCCCTCCTGAGCCCGCCCGCACCGCGCGCACACGCCGAAGGGCCGCTCCCCCGCGACGGGGAGCGGCCCTTCGGCGTGGGTGGGCTCAGGCGCCGAGCAGCTTGCGCACCCGGTCCGCGCCGACGGCGAGGAGCAGGGTGGGCAGGCGGGGGCCCGTCTCGCGGCTCACGAGGAGCTTGTAGAGGAGGGCGAAGAAGGCGCGCTGGGCGACCTTCAGCTCGGGGGTGGGCTTGGCCTCGGGGGTGAGGCCGGCCATGACCTTCGGGACGCCGTAGACCAGGGTGGTCAGGCCGTCGAGGGACCAGTGGCTGTCCAGGCCCTCCAGGAGGAGGCGCAGGGACTCCCGGCCCTCGTCGTCCAGGGAGCCGAGGAGCTCGGTGTCGGGCTCCTCGCGGACGATGGTGCGCTGGTCGGCCGGGACCTGGGTGCTGATCCAGTTCTCGGCGCGGTCGAGGCGGGGGCGGACCTCGTCGAGCGAGGTGACCGGGGACTCCGGGTCGAGCTCGGTGAGGATCCGGAGGGTCTGCTCGTCGTGGCCGGCGGTGATGTCGGCGACCGAGGCGAGGGTGCGGTACGGGAGCGGGCGCGGGGTGCGCGGCAGCTCGCCGGCCGCGGTGCGGGCGGCGCGCGTGTGGGCGGCGGCGTCGGCGGGCAGCACGGTGCCGTCGGCGACCTTGGCCTCCAGCTTGTCCCACTCGTCGTAGAGCCGCTGGATCTCCTGGTCGAAGGCGATCTTGAAGGACTGGTTGGGCTTGCGGCGGGCGTAGAGCCAGCGGAGCAGCTGGGGCTCCATGATCTCCAGCGCGTCGGCGGCGGTGGGGACGCCCCCCTTGGAGGAGGACATCTTGGCCATGCCGCTGATGCCGACGAAGGCGTACATGGGGCCGATGGGCTGGACGCCGTCGAAGAGCGTGACGATCTGGCCGCCGACCTGGAAGGAGGAGCCGGGCGAGGAGTGGTCGACGCCGGAGGGCTCGAAGATGACGCCTTCGAAGGCCCAGCGCATGGGCCAGTCGACCTTCCAGACGAGCTTGCCGCGGTTGAACTCGCTGAGCTTGACGGTCTCGGCGAAGCCGCAGGTGGTGCAGGTGTAGCTCAGCTCGGTGGTGTCGTCGTCGTAGGCGGTGACGGTGGTGAAGTCCTTGCCGCACTGCCCGCAGTAGGGCTTGTACGGGAAGTAGCCGGCGCCGCCGCCGGAGCCGTCGTCCTCGCCGGCCGCGCCGGAGCCCTCGGCGGCCTCCAGCTCGGCTTCGTCGACCGGCTTCTGGGACTGCTTCTTGGGGGCCTTCTTCGTCCGGTACTGGTCGAGGATGGCGTCGATGTCGCCCCGGCGGCGCATGGCGTGCAGGATCTGCTCGCGGTAGACGCCGGAGGTGTACTGCTCGGTCTGGCTGATCGGGTCGTACTCGACGCCGAGCTCGGCCAGCGCCTCGACCATGGCGGCCTTGAAGTGCTCGGCCCAGTTGGCGTGGGGCGAGCCGGCGGGGGCGGGGACGGAGGTCAGGGGCTTGCCGATGTGCTCGGCCCAGCTCTCGTCGATGCCCTCGATGCCGCCCGGCACCTTGCGGTAGCGGTCGTAGTCGTCCCACGAGATGAGGTGGCGGACGGTGTACCCGCGGCGGCGGATCTCGTCGGCGACCAGGTGCGGGGTCATGACCTCGCGGAGGTTGCCGAGGTGGATCGGGCCGGAGGGGGAGAGGCCGGAGGCGACGACGACCGGTTTGCCAGGCGCACGTCGCTCCGACTCGGTGATGACCTCGTCCGCGAAACGGGAGACCCAGTCGGTCTCGGTGCTGCTCTGAGCCACGGTCGGTACGTCCTTCTTTCCAGATCCTTGCGGGAAGTCCCTCGGAGCCTTCGAGGCCCTACGTCAGTCATTGTCCCAGACGGAACGGGGCGCTCGGAGGTTGTCCACAGGCGTGGTTCCGTCCGTCGGGCCCGTCCACGGCCGGGGACGGCCGGGGAAAACACGTTGCCCACCCATGGGACACTTGACAAGCGATATAGACCACCGGAACACCCGGACACCACACAACAGGAACGGAAGCTCATGGCCTCGGTCCCTTCCCTCGCTTCGACCGTGCAGCAGCGCCTCGCGGAAGGCCTCTCGGCAGCCCTGCCGGAGGCCGGTTCCGCCGACCCGCTGCTGCGACGAAGCGACCGGGCCGACTTCCAGGCCAACGGCATCCTGGCGCTGGCGAAGCAGCTCAAGGGCAATCCGCGGGAGCTGGCGACGAAGGTCGTCGAGGCGATCCCGGCGAACGACGTGCTGAAGGAGATCGAGGTCTCGGGCCCCGGCTTCCTCAACATCACGGTGTCGGACGCGGCGATCGTGGAGACGCTGGCGGCGCGTGCCGCCGACGCGCGCCTCGGCGTGCCGCTGAACGGGTCGGCGGGCACCACGGTCATCGACTACGCGCAGCCGAACGTGGCGAAGGAGATGCACGTCGGCCACCTGCGGTCGGCGGTGATCGGCGCGGCGATGGTGGAGATCCTGGAGTTCACGGGCGAGACCGTGGTCCGCCGCCACCACATCGGCGACTGGGGCACCCAGTTCGGCATGCTCATCCAGTACCTGATCGAGCACCCGCACGAGCTGGACCACACGTCCGGGGACGGCGCGGAGGTCTCCGGCGAGGAGGCCATGTCGAACCTGAACCGGCTGTACAAGGCGTCCCGCGCGCTCTTCGACTCGGACGAGGAGTTCAAGACCCGGGCGCGCGCCCGGGTGGTGGACCTCCAGGCCGGCGACGAGGAGACGCTCGCCCTGTGGCAGCGGTTCGTGGACGAGTCGAAGATCTACTTCTACTCGGTCTTCGACAAGCTCGACATGGACATCCGCGACCCCGACGTCGTCGGCGAGTCGGGCTACAACGACATGCTCCAGGAGACCTGCCGTCTCCTGGAGGAGTCGGGCGTGGCCGTCCGCTCCGAGGGTGCGCTCTGCGTCTTCTTCGACGACGTCAAGGGACCGGACGGCAACCCGGTCCCGCTGATCGTCCAGAAGTCCGACGGCGGCTTCGGCTACGCGGCGACGGACCTGTCCGCGATCCGCGACCGGGTGCGGAACCTGAAGGCGACGTCGCTGCTGTACGTGGTGGACGCCCGTCAGTCCCTGCACTTCAAGATGGTCTTCGAGACGGCCCGCCGGGCGGGCTGGCTGAACGACGAGGTGAAGGCCGTCCAGCTGGCCTTCGGCACGGTCCTCGGCAAGGACGGCAAGCCGTTCAAGACGCGTGAGGGCGAGACGGTCCGGCTGGTGGACCTGCTGGACGAGGCGATCGACCGTGCCTCCGCCGTGGTCCGCGAGAAGGCCCAGGACCTCACCGAGGAGGAGATCACCGAGCGGGGCGCCCAGGTGGGCATCGGCGCGGTGAAGTACGCGGACCTGTCGACCTCGGCGGCCCGCGACTACAAGTTCGACCTGGACCAGATGGTGTCGCTGAACGGCGACACGTCCGTGTACCTCCAGTACGCGTACGCCCGTATCCAGTCGATCCTGCGGAAGGCGGGGGACGCGAAGCCGGTCGCGCACCCGGAGCTGGAGCTGGCGCCGTCGGAGCGGGCCCTCGGCCTGCACCTGGACGGTTTCGGCGAGGTGATCGCCGAGACCGCCGCGGAGTACGCCCCGCACAAGCTGGCCGCGTACCTGTACCAGGTGGCGTCGCTGTACACGACGTTCTACTCGGAGTGCCCCGTCCTCAAGGCGGACACCCCGGAGCAGGTGGAGAACCGCCTCTTCCTCTGCGACGTGACGGCCCGCACGCTCCACCGGGGCATGGCCCTGCTGGGCATCCGGACGCCCGAGCGCCTCTGACGCCGCCGGGGCGGGCGGGTCACTCCTGAGCGACCCACTCGCCCTTGTCGGGCCGGTAGCCGTAGACCGTGCCCCCCTCGACGGCGCGGACGCGGAACGGCTGCCCGCCGTCGTCGATCCGAAGGGTCCCCTTCCGGTCCCCGGTGCTCCACTCCAGCTCCAGGTACCAGGCGACGGCGTGCTCCTCGGTGTGGACGTCGAGGTTGAGGACCTCCGCGTCCCCGGTGGCGACCCGGTACGGGAAGTCCTTCGCCGGCACGACCCGGTCCCCGTCCTGTCCGGCGACCGCCTTCACGTACGGCCGGGGCGGGTCGAGGTCGACGTCGAAGGTCTGCGGGGTGATCCCGCTGCCGCAGCCGTCGCCCATCGAGTACGCGGCCGGCGCCGGCGGCCGGTCGCGCTCGACGACCCGGACGTGGAGCCGCGAGAGCACGACCGGTTCCCGGGTGCGTCCGGTGACGGTGACCTGGAGCTGCATGTGTCCGCCGTCGATCCCGCCGAGCGCACGGGCCCACGGCCGGGTGTCCTGCGGCGGGGGCGGGGGCGGCACGTGCTGCGGCTTCTGGTCGAGGACGTAGTACTGGCCGCAGGGCTCGGCCCAGTTGTACGAGCTGATGCCGGCGTTCAGCGGTGCGGGCGCCGCGACCCCCGCGGAGTCCCCGTTCCGGCCTCCGGCCGGTTCCCCGTCCCCGTTCCGCGCGACGAGGTGGGCGCCGGGGACGGCGAGGGCGACGACGGCCGCGGCCGCGAGGGCGCTCCTGTACCGCGCCCGGGAGGGCGGCGGGGCGCCGGCCGCGGGCTTCGACGCCACGACGGGCCCGCCGAGGACGTCCGCCCCGGCAGGCGCGGCGGACCCGGCGGACCCGGCGGGCAGCTCGACCCCGGCGGGCGCGGCGGACCCGGCGGGCAGCTCGACCCCGGCGGGCGCGGCGGACCCGGCGGAGACGTCCTCACCGCCGGCACCGCCGGCACCGGCCTCACCGGTCTCGCCCCCGCCCCGTTCTCCCGGCTCCCCGCTCCGCCCGCGGGCGTCGTCCGCGACGATCCAGGCGCGGTGGAGCCCGACGAGTTCCTCCCGCGAGGCCCCGCACAGGCGCCCGAGGCGTTCCAGGGGCGCGAAGTCGGTCGGGACGGCGTCGCCGTTGCAGTACCGGTGGAGGGTGGAGGTGCTGACGTGGAGCCGCTTGGCGAGCGTCCCGTAGCTCAGCCCCGACCGCTCCTTGAGTTCCTTCAGCAGCCCGGCGAGCCGGTCCCCGCTGTCCATCGTCGTCCCCCGTCGGCGTCGGCGTTCCGGGAACGCGTTCCGGGCGCGGTGCGTCTCCCCAGCTCACAGGGGGTGGAAGCGTTCCAGCGTTCCTCATTGTCCCGCGTGGGTCGACACCGCGTCACACCGGCTCGCAGCATGGAGCCATGCCGAACAGCCGCGTCACCGACGCCCTGGCACTGATGGTGCTGATCCTCTGCACCGCGATCGTGATCACCCTGCTCGACGGCCACTGACCGCCCGACACCGGACCCACCACGGGGGAACCACCATGCGTCTGTCCGCCCGCCGCCTCGCCCTGCCCGCCGCCGCACTGGCCGCGGCGCTCGCCCTCACCGCCTGCCAGTCGTCCGGCGGGCGGGCGGCTCCGGCCCCGGGGAGCCCCGGGCAGGACACCGCCGCCCCGGCCCCCACGACGGCCGAGCCGACGCCGACGGCCACGCCCACGCCCACGCCCACCGCCGAGGCGGCGCCGACCGCCGACCCCGCGCCGAGCGCTCCGAAGAGGAAGCCCACGGCCACCGCTCCCGCCCCCTCCCGCACGTCGGCCGCGCCCCGGCCCGCCGACGACGGCCCGGTGCGCCGCCCCTGCGCCGCCGGGGACGTGAAGGTCGTGGCGAGCAAGGTCAGCCGCCCGATCAACCACCTGGCCCTGACCGTCACGAACATCGGCGGCCGCCCCTGCGACGCGGTGGGCGCGCCCCTCGTCGGCTTCGACGGCAGCCAGGCGCCGATCAGGATCGTGGAGGACAGCAAGCCGCAGGCCGTGGTGACGCTGGCGCCCGGCGACTCGGCGTACGCGTCGCTGATCCTGACGGGGGAGCCGGGCGGCGACACGCACGGCATGACGGTCCGCACGGTCAAGGTGAACCTGACCGCGGACAGCATGGTGACGGTGCCGGCGCCGGAGGGGACGTACGTGGACGACGGCGCCGCCGTCTCGTACTGGCAGCGGGACCTGGAGGACGCCCTCCGGTACTAGCCGCACCACCGGCACCCGCCCTGCGCCCGGTACCGGCCCGGACGCCGGGCCGGCGGGCGTCTAGCGGTTGATGGGGTACGACATCCGGCCCGAGGCCTCGTCGATCTCCGCGTGCGCCTTCTGCAGCAGCTGCGAGGCCAGGTCCATGAGGGCGCGGGCCCCGGCGATCTCCTCGCCGACCCGCAGCTGTTCCGGATCGGAGGGGTGCCGGTGGGCGGAGCCGTGGGCCCGGAACTCGGAGCCGTCCGAGAGCCTGACCATGGCCGCCGCCCGCGTCCGGTCGCCCTCCTCCTTGAACTCCATGTCGACGTGCCATCCGACGAGCGTGTTCATCATGAGGACCACCTCCGGGGAGGTACCTGTCGGGTACCTCTCCAGGGTGCGCCGTACCGTGCGCCCCCACCACTCGCCCCGGGCCCGCCCAACGGCCCGCCGCCACCGGCCACCGGCCTACCGGCGTCCGGCGGACAGCTTCTGCGCGACCTCGGTGGCCCAGTAGGTGAGGATCATCTGCGCGCCGGCCCGGCGGATGCCGGTGAGGGTCTCCATGATCGCCTTGTCGCGGTCGATCCAGCCCTTCTCGGCGGCGGCCTCGACCATCGCGTACTCGCCGCTGATCTGGTACGCGGCGACGGGGACGTCGACGGTCCGGGCGACCTCCGCGAGCACGTCCAGGTAGGGTCCGGCCGGCTTCACCATCACCATGTCCGCGCCCTCCTCCAGGTCCAGCGCCAGCTCGCGCATCGACTCGCGCAGGTTGGCGGGGTCCTGCTGGTAGGTCTTGCGGTCGCCCTGGAGCGACGAGCCGACGGCCTCGCGGAAGGGGCCGTAGAAGGCGGAGGAGTACTTCGCGGTGTACGCGAGGATCGACACGTCCTCCTTGCCGATGGTGTCCAGCGCGTCGCGGACCACCCCGACCTGGCCGTCCATCATCCCGGAGGGTCCGACGACGTGGACGCCGGCGTCGGCCTGGACCTGCGCCATCTCGGCGTACCGCTCCAGGGTGGCGTCGTTGTCGACCCGGCCGTCCTCGTCGAGGACGCCGCAGTGGCCGTGGTCGGTGTACTCGTCGAGGCAGAGGTCGGACATGATCACGAGCTCGTCGCCGACCTCGGCCCGCACGTCCCGGATGGCGACCTGGAGGATCCCGTCCGGGTCGGTCCCGGCCGTACCGAGCCCGTCCTTCCTGGCGTCCTCGGGCACGCCGAAGAGCATGATCCCGGAGACGCCCGCCTCCAGGGCCTCCACCGCGGCCTTCCGCAGGGTGTCCCGCGTGTGCTGGACGACGCCGGGCATCGCGCCGATCGGCACGGGCTCGGCGACGCCCTCGCGCACGAACGCGGGCAGGATCAGGTCGGCCGGGTCGAGGCGGGTCTCGGCCACCATCCGCCGCATGGCGGGCGTCGTCCGCAGCCGTCGTGGCCGCGCCCCCGGAAAGCTTCCATACGAGTTCATCCCCCGAGGCTACGCCCGCCCCCGGCCCCCACTTACCGACAGCGTGTTGCCGGCGCGGGGCACGCCGCTCCGGCACGGACGGGACGGCGCGGGCCCCCCGGAGGGGACCCGCGCCGGAAAGGGGACGGCCCGCTCGGGCGGGTTACGTCGTGCGCCGCCGCCGCGCTCCGGGGCGCCGCTCGCTCGGACGCGTCACGGGGTCGCCCGCCTCCAGCGCCGCCGCCCGGCGCCGCAGCCCGAACTCCGCCAGCGCCTCGGCCAGCTTGTGGACGGACGGCTCGGGGGACAGCACGTCGACCCGCAGCCCGTGCTCCTCCGCCGTCTTGGCCGTCGCCGGCCCGATACAGGCGATGACGGTCACGTTGTGCGGCTTGCCGGCGATGCCGACCAGGTTCCGCACGGTCGACGACGAGGTGAAGAGCACCGCGTCGAAACCGCCGCCCTTGATCGCCTCGCGGGTGTCCGCCGGCGGCGGCGACGCGCGCACCGTCCGGTAGGCGGTGACGTCGTCGACCTCCCAGCCCAGCTCGATCAGCCCGGCGACGAGGGTCTCGGTCGCGATGTCGGCGCGCGGCAGGAAGACGCGGTCGATCGGGTCGAAGACCGGGTCGTACGGCGGCCAGTCCTCCAGCAGGCCCGCGGCGGACTGCTCGCCCGACGGCACGAGGTCCGGCTTCACGCCGAAGTCGACCAGCGCGGCGGCCGTCTGCTCGCCCACGGCCGCGACCTTGATCCCGGCGAAGGCGCGGGCGTCGAGCCCGTACTCCTCGAACTTCTCCCGCACGGCCTTGACCGCGTTGACCGAGGTGAAGGCGATCCACTCGTACCGTCCGGTGACGAGCCCCTTCACGGCCCGCTCCATCTGCTGCGGGGTCCGCGGCGGCTCGACCGCGATGGTCGGCACCTCGTGCGGCACGGCGCCGTAGGAGCGCAGCTGGTCGGAGAGCGACGCGGCCTGCTCCTTGGTGCGCGGCACGAGCACCCGCCAGCCGAAGAGCGGCTTGGACTCGAACCACGAGAGCTGGTCGCGCTGCGCCGGGGCGCTGCGCTCGCCGACCACGGCTATGACCGGCCGGTGGCCCTCGGGCGAGGGGAGCACCTTGCCCTGCTTGAAGACCTGGGCGATCGTCCCGAGGGTGGCGTTCCAGGTCCGCTGGCGGGTGGTGGTGCCGGCGATGGTGACGGTGAGCGGGGTGTCCGGCTTACGGCCCGCCGCCACCAGTTCACCGGCGGCCGCGGCGACCGCGTCCAGCGACGTGGACACGACGACGGTCCCGTCGGAGGCGCCGACCTCGGCCCAGCACCGGTCGTCGGCGGTCCGCGCGTCGACGAAGCGGACGTCGGTGCCCTGCTCGTCGCGGAGCGGCACACCGGCGTAGGCGGGGACGCCGACCACGGTCGCGACGCCGGGGACCACCTCGAAGGGGATGCCCGCGGCGGCGCAGGCCAGCATCTCGGCGCCGGCGTTGCCGTCGAGGCCGGGGTCGCCGGTCACCGCACGGACGACCCGCCTGCCGCCGCGCGCGGCCTCCATGACAAGATTGGCCGCATCCCTCAACACGGGGACACCGGCGGCTGTTGACGCCTCGTCAACAACCGTCAGCTCAGGCGTGCTCACGCCCGCGCGCGCATGGCAGCGAACGACGTCGAGAACCTCCGGCTCGGCGATCAGGACGTCCGCTCCGCCCAGGGCCTCGACGGCCCGGAGGGTCAGGAGTCCCGGGTCGCCTGGGCCTGCGCCGAGGAAGGTGACGTGGCCGTGACCCGCGAAGACGGGGGACACGGGGCTGGTGGTCGGGCTGGTGGGGCTCAAAGTGCTCGCTCCCCCATAAGACCGGCCGCACCCTTGGCGAGCATCTCGGACGCGAGCTCGCGTCCGAGCGCCGCCGCCTCGTCGTGCGAGGTGGGGACGGGACCGGTGGTGGACAGCTGCACCAGCGTCGAGCCGTCGGTGGTGCCGACGACGCCGCGCAGGCGCATTTCGGTGACAACCTGCCCGTGACCGGGACCGTCGGCGAGGATGTCGGCGAGCGCGCCCACGGGTGCGCTGCAGCCGGCCTCGAGGGCGGCGAGCAGGGATCGCTCAGCGGTCACGGCGGCCCGCGTGCGCGGGTCGTCGAGAGCGGAGAGCGCGGCGACGAGGTCGGTGTTCGACGCCGGGCATTCGACGGCCAGGGCACCCTGGCCGGGGGCGGGCAGGACGGAGTCGACCGGCAGGTGCTCGGCCGACAGGCCGCCGAGGAGTTCCTTGGTGCCGCCGATGCGGTTGAGTCCGGCCGCGGCGAGGACGACGGCGTCGAGCTCGCCCTTGCGGACGTAGCCGACGCGGGTGTCGACGTTGCCCCGGATCGGGACGCAGGTGAGGTCGAGGCCGTGGCTGCGGGCGTACGCGTGCAGCTGGGCCATGCGGCGCGGCGAGCCGGTGCCGACGCGGGCGCCCGCGGGCAGCCGGTCGAGCGAGAGCCCCCCGCCCGCGATGAGGACGTCGCGCGGGTCCTCGCGCCGCGGGATCGCGGCCAGCACCAGCTCGGGGTGCTGGGCGGTCGGCAGGTCCTTCAGGGAGTGGACGGCGAAGTCGACCTCGCCGGCGAGCAGCGCGTCGCGCAGGGCGGCGACGAAGACGCCGGTGCCGCCGATCTGCGCGAGGTGCTCACGGGAGGTGTCCCCGTACGTGGTGATCTCCACGAGCTCGACGGGCCGGCCGGTCAGCTGCCGGACCGCGTCGGCCACGTGGCCGGACTGGGCCATGGCGAGCTTGCTGCGCCTGGTCCCGAGCCTCAGTGCCCTCTCGGTCATACTCGCCCTCGGTTCTTGACGTCGGCGTCATTCAGGTCGGCCCGGGAGACGGAGGCAACCGTCTCCGGGTCGAGGTCGAAGAGTGTCCGCAGCGCGTCCGCGTACCCGGCGCCGCCGGGCTCGCTGGCCAGCTGCTTGACCCGCACGGTCGGCGCGTGCAGGAGCTTGTCGACGACGCGGCGCACGGTCTGGGTGATCTCGGCGCGCTGCTTGTCGTCGAGGCCGGGGAGGCGGCCTTCGAGGCGGGCGACCTCGCTGGCCACCACGTCGGCGGCCATGGTGCGCAGGGCGACCACGGTGGGGGTGATGTGGGCGGCGCGCTGGGCGGCGCCGAAGGCGGCGACCTCGTCGGCGACGATGCCGCGGACGTGGTCGACGTCGGAGGCCATGGGGGCGTCGGCGGAGGCGTCGGCGAGCGACTCGATGTCGACGAGCCGGGTGCCGGGGATCCGGTGGGTGGCGGCGTCGATGTCGCGGGGCATGGCGAGGTCGAGCAGGTACAGGGGCTCGTCGCGGCCTTCGGCGGCGGCCTCGACGGTGTCGCCGGAGAGGACGAGGCCGGTGGCTCCGGTGCAGGAGACGACGATGTCCGCCCGGCCCAGTTCGTCGCCGACGGCAACCATCTCGGCCGCGCGCGCGGCCACCCCGGTGCCACCGGGCTCGGCGAGGATCTCGGCGAGCCGCTCGGCGCGGGCGAGGGTGCGGTTGGCGATGACGATCTCGGCGACCCCGGCGCGGGCGAGGGTCGCGGCGGCCAGCGAGGACATGGAGCCGGCGCCGATGACGAGGGCGCGCTTGCCCCGCGCCCAGGCCTCGACCTCGGTGTCCTGGGCCAGCTGCTCCAGGCCGAAGGTGACGAGCGACTGTCCGGCCCGGTCGATGCCGGTCTCGCTGTGGGCGCGCTTGCCGACCCGCAGGGCCTGCTGGAAGAGGTCGTTGAGGAGGCGGCCGGCGGTGTGCAGGTCCTGGCCGAGGGCGAGGGCGTCCTTGATCTGGCCGAGGATCTGGCCCTCGCCGACGACCATGGAGTCCAGGCCGCAGGCCACCGAGAAGAGGTGGTGGACGGCCCGGTCCTCGTAGTGCACGTAGAGGTAGGGGGTGAGCTCCTCCAGCCCGACGCCGCTGTGCTGGGCGAGGAGCGTGGAGAGCTCGGCGACGCCGGCGTGGAACTTGTCCACGTCGGCGTAGAGCTCGATGCGGTTGCAGGTGGCGAGGACGGTGGCCTCGGCGGCCGGTTCGGCGGCGAGGCTGTCCTGGAGGAGCTTGGCCTGGGTGTCCGAGGGCAGCGAGGCCCGCTCCAGGATGGAGACGGGTGCGCTGCGGTGGCTCAGCCCGACGACGAGGAGGCTCATGCCGGCATCACCGCGGGGACGTCCCCGTCGGGTCCCTTGCGGCCGCCCTGGGCGGTGGTGCGGGCGGCGGGCGGCGCCGCGGGCGCGGCGGCCTGCGGGGCGGCGTCCTCGCCGGGCTCCTCGCCCGCCTTGCGCTGCTCGTGGAAGGCGAGGATCTGCAGCTCGATGGAGAGGTCCACCTTGCGCACGTCGACGCCGTCGGGCACGGAGAGCACGGTCGGGGCGAAGTTGAGGATGGAGGTGACGCCGGCGGCGACGAGGCGGTCGCAGACCGCCTGGGCGACGCCGGCCGGGGTCGCGATGACGCCGATGGAGACGCCGTCCTCGGCGATGATCTTCTCCAGGTCGTCGCTGTGCTGGACCGGGATACCGGCGACCGGCTTGCCGGTCATGGCGGGGTCGGCGTCGATGAGCGCGGCGACGCGGAAGCCTCGGGAGGCGAAGCCTCCGTATCCGGCGAGCGCGGCACCGAGGTTGCCGATGCCGACGATCACGACGGGCCAGTCCTGGGTCAGGCCGAGCTCGCGGGAGATCTGGTAGACGAGGTACTCGACGTCGTACCCGACACCGCGGGTGCCGTACGAGCCGAGGTAGCTGAAGTCCTTGCGCAGCTTCGCGGAGTTGACGCCGGCCGCGGCCGCGAGCTCCTCCGAGGAGACCGTGGGTACGGAGCGCTCCGACAGCGCGGTCAGGGCGCGCAGATACAGCGGAAGGCGGGCGACGGTGGCCTCGGGAATTCCTCGGCTACGGGTCGCCGGTCGGTGAGTTCGGCCAGTTGCCACGGTGCTCCTGCGGGATGAGCGGGGCTGCAGGCGGCCATACGTCCCAAGACCGCCCCGTCGAATGCAGGCTATGTCTTTGTGAACGCGTGCACAAAGATGGTGTCCGTTTTGTCCGGCCAAAGTGACCGGGGTCACGCGGCCGGTTCCCGCCACGGTGGAACCGTCGCGCGGTGCGACGCGTTGGGATCCCGAAGGGGGCAAAGCCGCACACACTCCTCACGACGTGGCCCCCGAATGCCAACAAAACGTCCACGATGGTAACCGGCTTTCGGTCACACACCCAGTTCGCGCCGCAGCCGCTCCGCGTCCACCCGCCAGAAGGTGTGCTGTTCGCCGTCGACCAGGACGACCGGAATCTGCTCCCAGTACTCCTTGTACAGCGCCTCGTCCTGGAGGATGTCCCGCTCCTCCCAGCGCGCCCCGGTCTCGGCGCACACCGCCTCGATCACCGCCCGGGCGTCGTCGCAGAGGTGGCACCCCGGCTTCCCGATCAGCGTCACGGTCCGCGCGGCCGGGTCCTTGGCCGCGTCCTTCTTCTTCGCACGTCCGAACATGCCGCCCATTGTCCCGCCCGGCCACGGCGGTGACCCGCACTGTTCACACGACGGCATCCCCACAAGTCGGGAAGGACCGAACAGACTGGCTATGCTCCAGACATGGCCGCTCTGGGATGGCTCACCCCCCGTAGGCGCTCCGCCACCGCGCGCAGCGTCCTCGCAGGCGAGGCCGCCGCCGAGGCGGCCCGCAAGACCTCGCTCCAGCTGGAACGGGAGAGAGAGGAGGCCGCGGCCCTGGAGGCCGCGCGCGCCTCCGGAGCAGAGCCCGAGGAGCCCGAGTTCCCGGTCGCCGGCGACGTGCGGGCGGCCGCCTTCTTCGACCTCGACAACACCGTCATGCAGGGCGCCGCGATCTTCCACTTCGGCCGCGGCCTGTACAAGCGGAAGTTCTTCCAGCGCCGTGAACTCGCCCGCTTCGCCTGGGCGCAGATCTGGTTCCGGCTGGCCGGCGTCGAGGACCCGGCGCACATGCAGGAGGCCCGCGACAGCGCGCTCTCCATCGTCAAGGGCCACCGCGTCTCCGAACTGATGTCGATCGGCGAGGAGATCTACGACGAGTACATGGCCGACCGGATCTGGCCGGGCACCCGTGCCCTGGCCCAGGCCCACCTCGACGCCGGCCAGAAGGTCTGGCTGGTGACGGCCGCCCCGGTCGAGACGGCCACGATCATCGCCCGCCGCCTCGGACTCACCGGCGCGCTCGGCACGGTCGCCGAGTCGGTGGACGGCGTCTACACCGGCCGGCTGGTCGGCGAGCTGCTGCACGGCCCCGCCAAGGCCGAGGCGGTCCGCGCGCTGGCCGCCGCGGAGGGCCTGGACCTCGCCCGCTGCGCCGCGTACAGCGACTCGCACAACGACATCCCGATGCTCTCGCTCGTCGGCCACCCGTACGCGATCAACCCGGACACCAAGCTGCGGAAGCACGCCCGGGACCGGGAGTGGCGCCTGCGCGACTACCGGACCGGCCGCAAGGCCGCCAAGATCGGCATCCCGGCCGCCGCCGGCCTCGGCGCCGTCGCGGGCGGCACCGCCGCCGCGGTCGCCCTGCACCGCCGCCGCCGCTGACCCGGGCCCGCCCCGCCCCCTCGGCACCGCCGCCGGCCGAACCCCGGCCCGCCCGGCGGCGGGACGCCGCGCCGGTACCCGAACTCCCGGACGTTCCCGGCACGCCACGCCCGTGCCGATACGTTTCGGCTGCGATCATCTGCGACAACCGCGGACCAGGGGGGCTCACCCGTCCGTGGTCGAACACCCCCGCACGCCTCGACTCCCGGGCATTCCCACGCCCTTACCCAGGAGCGGCACCGATCACTCCCCTCTACCGCACATGAGCACAACGCAACGCCGACGCAGTCACACTCGGAAGTCACTCGATCAATAACCGGTCACCAACTGCGACTTGATCCGTCGGCAATCTATAACCGAAGCGACGTAATCGATGATTTAGGCAACTGGGTGTAGCGCTGCCTGTACGAAGCGTTATTCTCCTCAGACGCACAGCGGAACCCTCCCGTCGCCACGACGAGTGAACGGATCCGCACTGCACGTGATGGAAGCTCTGCCTCTGGGAGTCCCGTGTACCCACACGTCGGGGTTGACGCCTCGGGCCTGGCTACGCTGCGCGCAACGGTCCTCGACCACTTGCGTGGCTTCGTCCCCACCGCGTACGTCGGTCCTGCCCCCGCCTTCGCCTTCGCCGCGCCGGCACCTGTCGGGCCTTGCTATGCCCTGGCCGACGGCGGCGCCGCCGTCGGCAGACGAGGCGCGCGCGGCGGTGCCGGAAGCCCGACCACCGCCCGACGCCCCACCGCCGACAGCGACAGCGCCCGCATGATGGACCTGGTCGAGCGCGCCCAGGCCGGCGAGGCGGAGGCTTTCGGCCGCCTGTACGACCAGTACAGCGACACCGTCTACCGCTACATCTACTACCGCGTCGGCGGGAAGGCGACGGCGGAGGATCTCACCAGCGAGACCTTCCTGCGCGCCCTGCGCCGGATCTCCACCTTCACCTGGCAGGGCCGGGACTTCGGCGCCTGGCTCGTCACCATCGCCCGCAATCTGGTGGCCGACCACTTCAAGTCCAGCCGCTTCCGGCTGGAGGTCACCACCGGCGAGATGCTCGACGCCAACGAGGTGGAGCGCAGCCCGGAGGACTCCGTCCTCGAGTCCCTCTCCAACGCCGCGCTGCTCGACGCCGTCCGGCGTCTCAATCCCCAGCAGCAGGAGTGCGTCACCCTCCGCTTCCTCCAGGGCCTCTCGGTCGCCGAGACCGCACGGGTCATGGGGAAGAACGAGGGCGCCATCAAGACCCTCCAGTACCGGGCCGTCCGCACCCTGGCCCGGCTCCTTCCCGAGGACGCCCGCTAGCCCCGGGCCCCGCAGCCGAACCCGAACCCGGAACCGGACCAGGAACCGAGCCCGAACCCGGAACCGAAGCCGACCGCCGCCGCTCCCCCGTCCCCGCTCCTCCCGTCCCCCGGCCCGTCCCCGGCCCCGGCCCTCTCCGATTTCCCCGTGAAACCACTTGTCCCCTCATCCCCGCACCTCCCCCCCACGCCACCACTGCCCGTCCCACATCACAGTCGGTGACGCTTCGATGACGCACTGGTCCGATCATCTTTCGCGCGTAACCCAAGTGCCGCGCCGCTCGTTGTGCGAAATGCAGGCTCCCTGTGGTCACGCCCTGCCCGCAGATACTCACTCGATCGTGTGGATCTGCTCAAGGAGGGCAACCTTCCGGACCCCTTGGGGAGTCGACCGTCATGACGAGAGGAGGTGCCGCCAGTGATCGCGAACGTGCACCGGCGGGCGAACGCCTTCGCCCAGGCCCTGGAGGACCGGACGCCCGAGGGCGAGACGGCCGACCGGCCCGACGCCCCGGCCGACACGGGCGACCAGGGACGGCTGTTGGCCTTGGCGAGCGGTCTCGGCGAACTGCCGAGGCCGGGGCTCGACCCCGAGGTCAAGGTGGTGCAGCGAGCCCAGCTCGTCGCCGCCATGGAGGCGATGTTCGCCCAGGGGACGGCCGCCGCGGGGCCTGCCGTCCCGGAGCAGCGGACCGGCAGGGGCGCCCACCGGGCATCCCCCCTACGGAAGCTCCGCCCCCGGTCCCGCTGGACCAAGGGGCTCGCCGCCGGTGGCCTCACCGTCGGCGTGGCGGCCGGAGCCTTCGGCGGCGTGGCCGCCGCCAGCTCCGACGCCCTCCCCGGTGACTCGCTCTACGGACTCAAGCGGGGCATGGAGGACCTCAAGCTCGGCATGGCCGACGACGACGCCGACCGCGGGGGCATCTACCTCGACCAGGCGTCCACCCGGCTCGGCGAGGCCCGCCGGCTCATGGAGCGCACCCGCTCCGGCGAGCTCGACCACGAGTCCCTCGGCGAGATCCGGCGCGCCCTCGGCGGCATGAAGCACGACGCCGAGGAAGGCCACCGCCTGCTCCGCCAGGCCTACGACCGGGACGGCGAGATCGCCCCCATGGCCCGGCTGAACTCCTTCGCCCAGGCCCACCGCGACACCTGGAACGGCCTGCGCGACCGCCTCCCCGTCCAGCTCGCCGACGTCGGCGAAGAGGTCAGCGGCGTCTTCGACGCCATAGACCAGGAGGTCGAGCCGCTCCAGTCGATGCTGCCCCGCACCCCCCAGACGGGCGCGGTCGACCCCGGCGGCTCCAGCAGCCCCACCGCCCGGCAGGACCAGCCGGGCGCCGACACCCGGCAGCCCCCGGCCACCCGGGGCACCCCCGCCCAGGACGGCCGCCCGACCGCCACACCCCGCCCCTCCGGCACCACCCAGGGTGGCACCGGCGGTGGCACCGGCACCGGCACCACCCCGAGCCCGGGCGCCGAGACCACCCCCATCTCGCCGGAGGACGACGGCCTCCTCGGGGGCAACACCGGCGGCCTCCTGCCGTCCCCCACGGGCGCGCCGACCGCCCCGGAGGACGGCCAGGTGACCCCCACGCCCCCGGACGTCACCATCCCGCCACTCCTGCCGGGCCTCCTTCCAGGCCTCGGCATCGACAGCGAGGACGCTCGCTGACAAGGAGAAGGGGCGCCCCCACGGACGGGGGGCGCCCCTTCTTCCATGCCCGGCCGTCCGGACCGGTCGCGGGGACTAGAAGAACACCGACCTCCGCTGCACCAGCAGCTTGTACAGCGTGTGCTGGATCTGCTCCCGCACCTGGTCCGTCAGGTTGAACATCAGCATCGGGTCCTCCGCCGCCTCCGGCGGATAGGAGTCCGTCGGGATCGGCTCGCCGAACTGGATCGTCCACTTCGTCGGCAGCGGCAGCATCCCCAGCGGCCCCAGCCACGGAAACGTCGGCGTCACCGGCACGTACGGCAGCCCCAGCAGACGCGCCAGCGTCTTCGCGTTCCCGATCATCGGGTATATCTCCTCGGCGCCCACGATCGAGCAGGGCACGATCGGCACCCCCGCCCGCAGCGCCGTGGAGACGAAACCGCCCCGCCCGAACCGCTGGAGCTTGTACCGCTCCGAGAACGGCTTCCCGATCCCCTTGAAGCCCTCCGGCATCACGCCGACGACCTCCCCGGCCCGCAGCAGCCGCTCCGCGTCCTCCGCGCACGCCAGGGTGTGCCCCGCCTTCCGGGCCAGCTCGTTGACGACCGGCAGCACGAAGACCAGATCCGCCGCGAGCAGCCGCAGGTGCCGGCCCGCCGGGTGGTGGTCGTGCACCGCCACCTGCATCATCAGCCCGTCCAGCGGCAGCGTCCCGGAGTGGTTCGCGACGATCAGCGCGCCGCCCTTCTCCGGGATGTTCTCGACGCCCTTCACCTCCACCCGGAAGTACTTCTCGTACAACGGGCGCAGCATCGACATCAGCACCTGGTCGGTCAGCTCGGCGTCGTAACCGAACTCGTCGACCTCGTACTCGCCCGTGACCCGCCGCCGCAGGAACGCCAGCCCGCCCGCGAGCCGCCGCTCCCAGGCCGCCCGGCCCGGCCCGGCCCCCGCACCGCCGTCCTCCGGGGCCTCAGGAGCCTCCGGGGCCTCGGCTCCGGAGGCCTCCGTCCGCGCCTCCTCCGGCACCTCCCGCGCGCCCGGCAGCGCCCGTACCGCCGCCGGGCCGCCGGTCCCGGAGCCGGACGGCTCCTCGGCCCGGCCGGGCCGCCGCCGGGCACGCGACCGGTCGTCGTCGAAGGGAATCACCTTGGCGTCCGCCATCGCTGTCGCCGCTCCTCAGGAACCGTCGTCGGAAGGGGTCGGAGGGGAGGGAACCGTGCCGGAGGCGACCGGACGGGCGCCCGGGGCGACCCTGCCGGCCAGCCGGTCCACCGCTCCCGCGAGCGTCTCCGGCGGCAGCAGCCCCGGGCCCCGGCTCGCCGCGAAGTCCGCGAACGCCCCCGCCGTCGAGTACCGCGGCAGGAAGCCCAGGACCTCCCGCATCTGCGTGGTCGAGACGACCCTGCCGTGCGTGAGGAGCCGGATCTGCTCGGGCGCGAAGTCGGTCAGCCCCACCGTCCGCAGCGCGGTGCCCACCCAGGTCACCGCGGGCAGCAGCACCGGCACCGTGGGCCGCCCCAGCCGCCGTGCGCACTGCGACAGCAGCAGCACCCCGTCGCCCGCCACGTTGAAGGTCCCGCAGTTCAGCGACCCCCGGCGGGGCTCGCGCGCCGACAGGTCCAGGACGTCGATCACGTCGTCCTCGTGGACGAACTGGAGCCGCGGGTCGTAGCCCAGGACCGTCGGCATCACCGGCAGCGAGAGGTACTCGGTCAGCGGGGAGTCCACCCGGGGCCCCAGGATGTTCGCGAACCGCAGCACGCACACCGCCACGTCCGGCCGTCGCCGGGCGAAGCCCCGGACGTACCCCTCGACCTCCACGGCGTCCTTCGCGAAACCACCGCTCGGCAGCGACTTCGCCGGGGTCGTCTCGGTGAAGACCGCCGGATCGCGGGGCGCGGAGCCGTAGACGGTCGTGCTGGACTTCACCACCAGCCGGGCGACCCTCGGCGACTTCTGGCAGGCCCCGAGCAGCTGCATGGTGCCGATGACGTTGGTCTCCTTGACCGACGTCCGGCCCCCGGCGCCCAGCGCCGTCCCGGTGACGTCGAGGTGCACCACCGTGTCCACCTCGTGCTCCGCGAGCACCTTGGCGATGGCCGGCCGGCGGATGTCCGCCCGGACGAACTCGGCGGCCCCCAGTGGATGCCCGGGCTCGACCGCGTCCACGGCCACCACCCGCTCCACCTCCGGGTCCCGCTGGATCCGCCGCACGAAACGGCCCCCCAGATGCCGGGCTGCACCCGTGACGAGCACGACCTTGCCCAAGATCAGCGCCTTCCGTCCGAACTTCCTGGCGTCTTCCCGTAGCCGCCACCGTAGCGCGTGCGGATTTCGGCGCAATGAAAACGTGGCCCTCCACCGATGACGGTGAAGGGCCACGTCGTGTCACACACGGAGAGCCGCTCGCGCGACCGCCGCCTACTACTTCTTGTTGCGACGCTGAACGCGCGTGCGCTTGAGCAGCTTGCGGTGCTTCTTCTTGGCCATCCGCTTGCGCCGCTTCTTGATAACAGAGCCCACGACTACCCTCGCTCACTTCTTCTCACTGGTGCGGGGCGTCTGGGCCCACACGACCTACGAGGGGTCAGCCTACCGCCCCTGGCACCGCACGAGTAATCCGAGGGCCGGACGCAGCTCACCGGCCGTTCGGCCGCAGGACGACCGCGCGCCCGTTACGCGGTCCCCACCCCCACGTACGACTCCCTGAGGTACGCGTGAACCGCCTGTTCCGGGACCCGGAAGGACCTGCCCACCCGGATCGCCGGCAGATGACCGCTGTGCACCAAGCGGTACACGGTCATCTTCGACACGCGCATCACCGCGGCGACTTCCGCCACGGTCAGGAACTTGACCTCGTTGAGAGGCCGATCGCCAGCAGCCATGACCCACCTGTACCTTCCGCCGAGACGCCCACCGGCTTCCCCTCCGGTGACTCTTCGTCGTCGAACGCTCACGAATCAGACTAGGGGCGGGTGGTACGAGTGGGGAAGAGGAGCCCCTATCGCCCGTTTACCGTGACAGACACGCTCGATTGAGTACATAGCGCGTGAGGGGACGGTAGTACGCCGAGGGCACTCCGTCATCCAGCGGTACGGCCACCGACACCTGGCCCTCGGCCTCCCCCACGAAGAGCGCGGGATCGTCCGTGTCGGCCACCCCGATCGCCTCGATACCCAGCTGACCAGCGCCGCAGACCCAGCCGTGGTCCCCGACCACCAGCTCCGGGAGCGGCCCGCCGGCCTCCGCGGCGCTCTCCAGAGCGGCCCGCACCGGCAGCGCCGAATGGGAGTGCGCCCCCGGTTCACGCCCACTCTCCGACGGCCCCGCCTCCCGTACGAACGCGACTCCGCGTACGTAGTCGAGGAGGTACGTGCGTAGACCGAACCGGGTCGTTATGTCGACACATCGCCCCTGCGCCGGGGTGAGTACGTCACATCCCGCCGCCGAGAGGGCGTCTGCGAGAGCGGCGTAGAAACCGAGCAGCCGGTGCGGATGCCCCGTCCCGAGCAGCACCGGGGCCCGCCGCGCCGCCGCCGCCGCGAGCCGCCCCGCGAAGGCGTCGAGGCCCCGCAGCGTCCGCTCGGGATCGATCACGTCCGGCCCCGAGCGGTGCGCCGGATCCGCCGACACCCCGCACTTGTCCGCCATCAGCCGCAGCAGCTCGGACTCGTCCCAGCCGCCGGCCGGCACCAGCCCGAGCGTCACCCGGGGATCCCGCGCCGCGAAGAGCCGATAGCTCCGCAGACTCTCCTCCCGCGAGGTCGCCACGATCCCCGCCAACCCCGCCGCCAACAGATGCGCCCGCAGCGCCCCGGTACTCAACACCCTCCCGATGCTGCCCGATTCATCCTGTCGGAGCGTCAGAACCAGTTGTTCACCGCACAGTTGGCGTAACAGGGCCGGTGATCAGGCGAGCAGTCCGCGCAGCGGGAAGGCGGCCCTGCGGGTCGCGAGCACCGCCTGGTCCAGCCGGTCCGCGGGGTCGTACCCCGCCGTCCACGCGCGGAAGTCCACCGGCCACCGCCCGTCGGTCATCCGCCCGGGCCCCAGCTGCCGCGTCCGCGCGTACACCTCGTCCCGCCACGAGGACGGGACGACCGTCTCCGGTGCCACGGGGGCGTGCGCCGCGATCCCCACCAGGTGCGTCCACGACCGCGGGACGACGTCGACGACCGCGTACCCGCCGCCGCCCAGCGCGAGCCACCGCCCGTCGGCGCAGGCGTGCGCCAGCTCGTGGCACGCCTCCTGCACGGCCCGCTGGGCGTCCAGCGAGACCGCCAGGTGCGCCAGCGGGTCGTCGAAGTGGGTGTCCGCCCCGTGCTGGGTCACCAGCACCTGCGGCCGGAAGTCGGCCAGGAGCTCGGGCACCACCGCGTGGAAGGCCCGCAGCCATCCCGCGTCCCCGGTGCCGGCCGGCAGCGCCACGTTCACCGCGCCGCCCTCGCCGGGCCCGGCCGCTCCGGTCTCCTCCGGCCAGCCGGTCTGCGGGAACAGCGTCCGCGGATGCTCGTGCAGCGAGACCGTCAGGACCCGCGGGTCCTCCCAGAACGCCGCCTGGACCCCGTCCCCGTGGTGCACGTCGACGTCGACGTACGCGACCCGCTCCACGCCCAGTTCGAGGAGCCGGGCGATGGCCAGCGAGGCGTCGTTGTAGATGCAGAACCCGGCCGCCCCGCCCGGCATCGCGTGGTGCAGCCCGCCGGCGAAGTTCACCGCGTGCTCCGCCTCGCCCCGCCACACGGCCTCCGCCGCCGCCACCGACTGCCCGGCGATCAGCGCGGAGGCCTCGTGCATCCCCGCGAACGCCGGATCGTCGACGGTCCCGAGCCCGTACGCCTGGTCGGCGTGGCGCGGGTCGGCCGAGGCCGCCTTCACCGCGGCCACGTAGTCCTCGCGGTGCACCAGCCGCAGCGTCGAATCGCCGGCCGGCTTGGCCGCCACCACGTCCACCGCCCGGTCGAGCCCGAAGGCCCGGACCAGCCCCATGGTCAGCGCGAGCCGCACCGGGTCCATCGGGTGCTGGGGCCCGAAGTCGTACCCCGTGACAGCTTCATCCCACATCAACAGTGCGCGGCCGCTCATGCCCGCCACCGTATCGGGCCTCCCTCGCCCCGAACGACGTGGCATACACCACCGTCACCAGGACGAGCACCATCGGCACCAGCATCGCCCCGCGGTAGCTCCACGCGTCCCCGAGCGCCCCCACCAGGGGGGAGCCGACGAGGAAGCCGACGTAGTTGAAGACGTTGAGCCGGGCGACGGCGGCGTCGCTGTTTCCGGGGAAGAGCCGTCCCGCCGCCGCGAAGGTCTGCGGCACGATCACGCTCAGCCCGAGCCCCAGCACCGTGAAGGCCGCGATCCCCACCCACGCCGACTGCGCCACCGCCACCAGCGCGAAGCCGCACGCCGCGAGCACCGCTCCGGCCCGCACGACCGCCGACGCCCCGAGGTGGCGCACCCCGAGGTCGCCCACGGACCGCCCGATCAGCGTGGTCACCATGTACGCGTTGTAGGGGACGGTCGCCGCCGCCTCCGAGCTGCCGAGCACGTCCTGGAGGTACTTCGCCGACCAGTTGGAGACGGTCGAGTCCCCGATGTACGCGAAGGTCATCACCAGGCACAGCGGCAGCAGCAGCCGGAACACCGGCGTGCCGCCCTTCGCCCCCGGGCTCCCGTCCGGGGCCGTCCCGGCGTCCACGTACCGCCGGCTGCCCAGGAACGCCGCCGGCGCCAGCACCACGACCACCGGCAGGTAGGACCAGAACAGCGACAGGTGCCAGTGCGCCCCCGCCCAGGCCAGCGAGGCCCCGGCGATCCCGCCGAGGCTGTACGCGGCGTGGAAGCCGAGCATGATGCTCCGCCCGTACGCCCGCTGGAGGCTGACCCCCAGCATGTTCATGGAGGCGTCGAGCGCGCCGACGGCGAGACCGAACACGCCCAGCGCCACGGCCGCCATCCACAGCTCGTCCCCCGCGCCCACGCCCAGCAGCGCCAGCAGGACGACGGGCTGGGACCACCGCAGCACCCGCGAGGGCGCCACCCGGGCGACGACCTTCTCGGTCGCCACGCTCGCCACGCCCGCGAGGATCGGCACGGCGGCCAGGAAGAGGGGCAGGAGCCCGTCGGATATCCCGTACCGGTCCTGGATCCCGGGTATCCGGGTCACGAGCAGGGCGAAGGCCACGCCCTGGACGAGGAAACTGAGGGCCAGGGAGGACCGCCCCCGCCGCAGCCGCGCATCGGTCATGGCGGCACAGCGTAGGGCCGTCGCCTACCGATGGGTAGATGGATCACAGACCCAACATGCCGGGCAGCTCGTCCATCCGCGAGAAGAAGCCCCGGGCTCCCGCGAGCCGCTCCTCGGGGGTCATCGCCGTGAACCCGTACACGTCCATCCCGGCCGCCACGGCGGCCTGCACGCCGAGCCGGCTGTCCTCGACGACGGCGCACCGCTCGGGCCGGACGCCCCGCCGGGCGGCCGCGTGGAGGAAGAGGTCGGGCGCCGGCTTCCCCCGGCCCACGTCCTCGGCGCTGAAGACGACGTCCTCGGGGAACCAGGCGTCGAGCCCGGTCTTGTGGTGTCCGACCCGGATCCGCTCGTGGCTTCCGGAGGAGGCCACGCAGTACGGAACGCCCTCGGCCGCCAGCCGCTCGAGCACCCCCACCGCTCCCCGCACCGGCTCGAGTTCGGCCCGGAACGCGGCGAAGACCCGCGCGTGGAAGACGTCGTCGAAGTCCTCCGGCAACCGCTCCCCGGTCCGTTCCCAGACGAGGTCGTGCACCCGGTGCATGGCGGCCCCCATGTAGTCGCGGAGCGAGTCCTCGTACGTGGTGGGATGCCCGAGCTCGGTGAGATAGCCGGCGAGCAGCCGGTTGGAGAGCGGCTCGCTGTCGACGAGCACGCCGTCGTTGTCGAAGATGACCAGGTCGTAGCGCATGCGTCCAGCCTAGGCCCGGCCCTGAACGCAGAAATGCCTCAACCCCCGGACATGGTCCGGGGGTTGAGGCTAAAAATTGTTCGGCGGTGTCCTACTCTCCCACAGGGTCCCCCCTGCAGTACCATC
>NZ_BMVV01000021.1 GCF_014650895.1 Streptomyces omiyaensis | reverse complement strand
GTTAGGGAAACGCCCGGTTACATTCCGAACCCGGAAGCTAAGCCTTTCAGCGCCGATGGTACTGCAGGGGGGACCCTGTGGGAGAGTAGGACACCGCCGAACAACCCGCCCTTTTAGCTCAGTCGGTAGAGCGTCTCCATGGTAAGGAGAAGGTCAACGGTTCGATTCCGTTAAAGGGCTCAGAGAGAAGGCCCCCGCCATTGGCGGGGGCCTTCTTGCGTTTTCGGGGAGAAAAGAGGAACGGAGCCGGGACGGCGGCCGGCGGTCCCGTGGGAGGGAGGCCGGCCGTCGTGGTGGCGGCGTGTCAGCTGGGGTCCGGTTCCTGGAGGCGCATCGTGAGGATGGCCATGTCGTCCGAGGCCGGAGCCTGGGCGAAACGCTCCACGGCCCGGAGGATGCGGCCGCCGACCGCGCCGGCGGTCAGGCCCGTACACGTCTTCAGGGCGTCGGCGAGGCCGTCGTCGCCCAGCATGCGGGTCCCCTCACGGCGCTCCGTGACGCCGTCCGTGACACAGAGGAGGACGTCGCCGGGGTCGAGCGTGAAGGTCTCCTCGTACAGCTCCAGGTCCTCCATGACGCCCAGCAGCGGCTGGGGCTCGGCGGCCGGGGTGACCGTCCCGTCCGGGCGGAGGCGCAGCGGCAGCGGATGGCCGGCGCAGACCACCTTCAGGACGGCCGAGCCGCCCGGCTGCGGGCGCAGCTCCCCGTACAGAAGGGTCAGGAAGCGGCTGCGGGCGCCCTCGTCGAGGATCGCCGCGTTCAGGCGCTCCAGGACGGCCGGGCCGCCGAACCCCTCCCGGGCCAGCAGGCGCAGGGCGTGCCGGGCCAGGCCCGTGACGGCCGCGGCCTCCGGGCCCGTGCCGCAGACGTCGCCGATCGCGAAGCCGTACACGTCCTCGCTGATGGGGAAGACGTCGTAGAAGTCGCCGCCCACCTCGTTGCCCTCGCCGGCCGCCCGGTAGATCACGTCCACCTCGACGCCCGGGATCTTGGGGAGACCGGGCGGGAGGAGGCTGCGCTGGAGGGACTGGCTGATGGCGTTGCGCTCCGAGTACAGGCGCGCGTTGTCCAGGGCCAGGGCGGCCCGGCGCGAGAGGTCCTCGGCGAGCTCCAGGATCTCCTGGCGGAAGTGGTCCTCGGCCGGCCGGCCCAGGGTCAGCATGCCGATCACCCGGTTCCGGGCGACCAGCGGCAGCACGACCGTCTCGCCGGCGACCGCGCCGGCCGTGGCCAGGGTGCCGTCGATGCCGGAGGAGAGCGGGCTGCCCAGGTGCTCCAGCTCGCGGGCCGAGGCGGCCAGCGCGGCCCGGTGGGCGGCGTCGCCCGGGGCGGTCCAGAGCCGGGCGCCGGGCGACGGCACCGGGTCGGGCGGGGCGATCGAGCCGAGCAGGGCCTTCAGGCCGTCGATGCGGTCCTCGTCCTCGTGGAGCACGTACGAGAGGTACGGGTCCGAGGTCGGGTCGGCGATCGTGTAGACGGCGCACCAGGTGGCCAGGGTGGGGACCGTCATCTGGGCCATCAGGGCCAGGGTCTGGTCCCGGTCGAGGGTGCCGGCCAGCAGGTCGGAGGCCTCGACGAGGAAGCTGAGGGAGCCGCGGCGGAGGCGTTCGAGCTCGCCCAGACGGGCGGACTCGACGGCCAGGGCGATGCGGTCGGCGGCGAACTGGAGACGGAGGGCCTCGTCGTTCGAGTAGCGGTTCGAGGCCTCGGCGGCGACGCCGAGGGAGCCGGTGAGACGGCCCTCGACCTTCAGCGGCACCGTGACCACCGAGCGCATGCCGGTGCCCTCGAGGAGGGGCACGGCGCCGGGGACGGCGGCCAGGTCCTCGTGGACCGCGGGCATGCGGGCCGAGCCGTAACGGCTGGCGCCGGTCTCCACCGGGACGCGGGCGAAGCGCTGGCGGGCCGCCGGGAGGCCGGTCGTCGCCCGCACCTCCAGCTCCGTCTCGTCGTCCGTCGCCAGGAGGAGGAAGGCGGCGTCGCCGTCCAGCATGTCGCGGGCCCGCTCCACCGTGCGCTGCAGGAGGCCGTCCAGGTCGTCGGGGGCGGGGGAGCCGATGAAGACCTCGAAGGGGTCCGTGGCGCGGCTCTCCGCGCCCGGGTCGGCCGCCGGGCGCTGCGGGGTCTGCAGCACCGCGCGCTCGTCCTCCCGCACCAGGAGGCAGACCGTGGACGGCTCGCCCTCCGCGTCCCGGACCCGCAGGTGGGAGGCGTACACGGGGACGACGCGGCCGTCGGCGCAGCGGAGCCCGTAACTGCCCTCCCAGCGGGAGAGACGGAGGGCCTCGGCGAGACCGGTGCCGATGCCGGGGGTGTGCGGCCAGGCGGCGAGGTCGCCGAGCGGCTTGCCGGTGACCTGCTCGGGGGCGTACCCGAAGAGCTCCTCGGCGTCCTCGTTCCACGAGGTGATGGCGCCGCCCCGGTCGATCTGGACGACGGCGACGCGGACGCGGCTGTCGGCGACCGGGAGGAGCGCGTCGGGCAGCACCGGGCCCGCGGAACGGGTGCCGACCGGGCGCTGGGGGAGGTCGAGGTGGAACCAGACGTGCTTGCGGGTGGGGGAGTAGTCGACGCCCCAGCGGTCCGCGAGGGCGGCGCACAGGAGCAGGCCACGGCCGTTCTCCCGGTCGGGGCTCGCGAGGGTGCGGCCGCTCTGGACGGGGATCTCGCGCTCCGGATAGCGGTCGGCGACCTCGACCCGGACGCTGTCCTCGGAGCGCAGGCACAGGACGTCGGCGGCGGTGCCCGCGTGCACCACGGCGTTGGTGACCAGCTCGCTGGTGAGGACGACGGCGTCGTCCACGAGCTCCGGGTGGCCCCAGCCCTGGAGCGTGTCCCGGACGAAGGCCCGGGCGGCGGCGACGGACCGTCCGACGGGGTCGAAGGTGGCGGTCGCCCGCGCGGTGATCACAGCACTCCTCGTACGCGTCTCGACGCCCGGCTCCGCCATGCTCGGTCTGCCCCTCCCGCTGCCCGGTGGTTGGTCGTACGCGCTCCGCACCGCCCCCGCCGGGCGGACCGGGGCGGCTGGACAGCCGGATGCCAGGTTACTTACCTTCGCGGTCCCCGCGGATGCCGGTCTCCGCTGTTTCCGCCCTCCGGGGGCGGGGACGCTGTGCGAAGCTGCCGAACTGTTATCGCCTGGTTCGGTCGCGGTGAAACACTGGGCATGCTTCGGCGGGAGCCGGAGCGGAACGGTCGACCCCTTTCGGGAGGGACACGGTGGAGTCTGGCACGGCGGCGCGACGCGGTGGCGGCAGCGGCACGCGCGCGAGGGGCGGGCGTTCCCGTGGGGGGACGGTGCAGGTGGACGTGGCCGCGCTGGAGCGGCTGCTGTCCGCGCTCGTGTCCATGCGCGACGGCAATCTGCGGAGGCGGCTGACCGTCTCCGGCGACGGGGTGATGGCGGAGATCGCAGCCGTCTTCAACGAGGTCGCCGACCGGCAGATGCACGTCACCGGCGAGCTGTCGCGGGTGCGGCGGGTCGTCGGGCGCGAGGGCAAGCTGTCCGAGCGGCTGGAGGCGGGGACCACCGAAGGCGCCTGGGCCGCGGCGATCGAGGCGGCCAACGCGCTCGTCGACGACCTGGCGCGGCCGGTGTCCGAGGTGAGCCGGGTGCTGACGGCGGTCGCCGAGGGTGACCTCGAACAGCGCATGGACTTGCGTTCGGAGGGTTCGGACGGGACCGTGCGGCCGCTCCGCGGGGAGTTCCTCAAGGTCGCCCGGACCGTCAACCACCTCGTCGACCAGCTGTCGGTCTTCGCGTCCGAGGTGACGCGGGTCGCCGTCGAGGTGGGCACCGAGGGCATCCTCGGCGGGCAGGCGCACGTGCGGGGCGTGTCGGGGTCCTGGAAGGACCTCACGGACTCCGTCAACACGATGGCGAACCAGCTGACCGCCCAGGTGCGGGACATCGCGCTGGTGACGACGGCGGTGGCCAACGGCGACCTGTCGCAGAAGGTCACGGCGAACGTGGCCGGCGAGATGCTCTCGCTGAAGAACACCGTGAACACGATGGTGGACCAGCTGTCGTCCTTCTCCTCCGAGGTGACCCGGGTCGCCCGCGAGGTGGGCACCGAGGGCGAGCTCGGCGGTCAGGCGGAGGTGGCCGGGGTCGCCGGCGTGTGGAAGGACCTGACCGACTCCGTCAACACGATGGCGGGCAACCTCACCAATCAGGTGAGAGGGATCGCGGAGGTGACGACGGCGGTCGCCAACGGCGACCTGTCGCAGAAGGTCACCGTGAGCGCGCGCGGCGAGATCGCCCAACTCGCCGACACCATCAACCAGATGACGGAGACCCTGCGGACCTTCGCCGACGAGGTGACCCGGGTGTCCGGCGAGGTCGGCGCCGAGGGCCTGCTCGGCGGGCAGGCGCAGGTACCGGGCGCGGCGGGCACCTGGAAGGACCTGACGGACTCGGTCAACACCGTCTTCCGGAACATCACCACGCAGGTGCGGGACATCGCGCAGGTGACGACGGCGGTGGCCAACGGCGACCTGTCGCAGAAGGTCACCGTGGACGTGGCCGGCGAGATGCTGGAGCTGAAGAACACCGTCAACACCATGGTGGACCAGCTGTCCGCCTTCGGTTCCGAGGTGACCCGGGTGGCGCGGGAGGTCGGCGTCGAGGGCCGGCTCGGCGGCCAGGCGCAGGTCCAGGGCGCCGCCGGCACCTGGAAGGACCTCACCGACTCGGTGAACACGGCCTTCCACAACCTCACCGGTCAGGTGCGGGACATCGCGCAGGTGACGACGGCGGTGGCCAACGGCGACCTGTCGCAGAAGGTCACCGTGGACGTGGCCGGCGAGATGCTGGAGCTGAAGAACACCGTCAACACCATGGTGTCGCAGCTGTCGTCCTTCGCCGACCAGGTGACGCGGATGGCCCGGGACGTGGGCACCGAGGGACGGCTGGGCGGTCAGGCGCGGGTGGACGGGGTCTCCGGCCGCTGGCGCGAGCTGACCGACTCGGTGAACTTCATGGCGGGGAACCTCACGTCGCAGGTGCGGCAGATCGCCCAGGTGACGACGGCCGTGGCCCGCGGCGACCTGTCGCAGAAGATCGACGTGGACGCCCGGGGCGAGATCCTGGAGCTGAAGAACACCATCAACACGATGGTCGACCAGCTCTCCGCCTTCGCCGACCAGGTGACCCGGGTCGCCCGCGAGGTGGGCACCGAGGGGCGCCTCGGCGGGCAGGCGCAGGTGCCGGGCGTCGCCGGCGTGTGGCGCGACCTCACCGACTCGGTGAACAGCATGGCCGGGAACCTGACGGCCCAGGTGCGCAACATCGCCCAGGTCGCCACCGCGGTCGCCCGCGGCGACCTGTCGCAGACCATCGACGTGGACGCCCGGGGCGAGATCCTGGAGCTGAAGAACACCCTCAACACGATGGTGGACCAGCTGTCCTCCTTCGCCGACCAGGTGACCCGGGTCGCCCGCGAGGTGGGCACGGAGGGCATCCTGGGCGGCCAGGCCGAGGTGCAGGGGGTCTCCGGCACCTGGAAGGACCTGACCCAGTCGGTGAACTTCATGGCGAACAACCTGACCTTCCAGGTCCGGAACATCGCCGAGGTCACGACCGCCGTCGCCCGCGGCGACCTGTCGAAGAAGATCACCGTCGACGCCAAGGGCGAGATCCTGGAGCTCGTCACCACCGTCAACACGATGGTGGACCAGCTGTCGAACTTCGCCGACGAGGTGACCCGGGTGGCCCGCGAGGTGGGCACCGAGGGCATCCTCGGCGGGCAGGCGCGGGTGCGCGGGGTCACCGGCATCTGGAAGGACCTGAGCGACAACGTCAACCTGATGGCCAACAACCTGACCAGCCAGGTGCGGAACATCGCCCGGGTCTCCTCCGCGGTCGCCAACGGAGACCTGACGAAGAAGGTCACCGTCGAGGCCCGCGGCGAGGTCGCCGAGCTCGCCGAGACCGTCAACACGATGGTGACGACGCTGTCCTCGTTCGCCGACGAGGTGACCCGGGTGGCCCGCGAGGTGGGCACCGAGGGGATCCTCGGCGGCCAGGCGCGGGTGCCGGGCGGTTCGGGCACCTGGAAGGACCTCACCGACTCGGTGAACAGCATGGCCGACAACCTCACCGGCCAGGTGCGGCAGATCGCCGCGGTCACCACCGCCATCGCCAAGGGCGACCTCACCAAGAAGATCGACATCGAGGCCCGGGGCGAGATCCAGGAGCTGAAGAACACCATCAACACGATGGTCGACCAGCTGTCGAACTTCGCCGAGGAGGTCACCCGCGTCGCCCGCGAGGTGGGCACCGACGGGCAGCTGGGCGGTCAGGCGCGCGTCCGGGACGTCGAGGGCACCTGGAGCGACCTCACGCTCTCCGTGAACGAGATGGCGGGGAACCTCACCCGGCAGGTGCGGGCCATCGCGGCCGTCGCCACCGCGGTGACCCGCGGCGACCTCAACGTCAAGATCGACGGTGTGGACGCGGCCGGTGAGATCCAGGCGCTCCAGGAGAACATCAACACGATGATCGCCAACCTGCGCGACACCACCCTCGCCAACGACGAGCAGGACTGGCTCAAGTCGAACCTGGCCCGCATCTCCGGCCTCATGCAGGGCCGCCGGGACCTCGACGACGTCGCCTCGCTCATCATGAGCGAGCTCACCCCGGTGGTCTCCGCCCAGCACGGCGCCTTCTTCGTGGCGACGCCGGTCGGCTCCGCCAACCACGACACCGAACTCGTCGGCGAGGGCGACGGCTCGTACGAGCTGCGCATGCGCGGGAGCTACGGCTACTCGGCCGGCTCCATGCCGACCTCCTTCCGTCCCGGCGAGACCCTCATCGGGACGGCGGCGGAGGAGAAGCGGACCATCCAGGTCAACGTGCCGCCGGGCTACCTGAAGATCTCGTCCGGGCTCGGCGAGGCCTCGCCCGCGCACGTGATCGTGCTGCCGGTGCTCTTCGAGGGCAAGGTCCTCGGCGTCATCGAGCTGGCCTCCTTCCAGCCGTTCACGCAGATCCAGCGGGACTTCCTCAACCAGATCGCCGAGCTGATCGCGACCACGGTCAACACCATCAGCGTCAACACCAAGACCGAGGTGCTGCTCCAGCAGTCGCAGGAGCTGACCGAGCAGCTCAAGGAGCGCTCGGCCGAGCTGGAGCACCGGCAGAAGGAGCTGCAGGACTCCAACGCCGAGCTGGAGGACAAGGCCGAACTGCTGGCCCGCCAGAACCGCGACATCGAGGTCAAGAACACCGAGATCGAGGAGGCCCGGCAGGTCCTGGAGGAGCGCGCCGAACAGCTCGCCGTCTCCATGCGCTACAAGTCGGAGTTCCTCGCCAACATGTCGCACGAGCTGCGCACGCCGCTCAACTCGCTGCTCATCCTGGCCAAGCTGCTCGCGGACAACGCGGAGACCAACCTCACCCCGAAGCAGGTGGAGTTCGCCGAGACCATCCACGGCGCCGGCTCCGACCTGCTCCAGCTGATCAACGACATCCTCGACCTGTCGAAGGTCGAGGCGGGCAAGATGGACGTCTCGCCGACCCGGATCGCCCTCGTCCAGCTGGTCGACTACGTGGAGGCGACCTTCCGGCCCCTCACCGCGGAGAAGGGCCTGGACTTCTCGGTCCGGGTCTCGCCCGAACTGCCCGCCACCCTCCACACCGACGAGCAGCGGCTCCTGCAGGTGCTGCGCAACCTGCTCTCCAACGCGGTGAAGTTCACCGACTCCGGCGCGGTCGAGCTGGTGATCCGGCCGGCCGGCGCGGACGTGCCGCAGTCCATCCGGGAGCAGCTCCTGGAGGCGGGTTCGCTGCGGGACGCCGACGCCGACCTGATCGCCTTCTCGGTCACCGACACCGGCATCGGCATCGCGGCCAGCAAGATGCGGGTCATCTTCGAGGCGTTCAAGCAGGCCGACGGCACCACCAGCCGCAAGTACGGCGGCACGGGCCTCGGCCTGTCGATCAGCCGGGAGATCGCCCGTCTGCTCGGCGGCGAGATCTTCGCGGTGAGCGAGCCCGGGCGCGGTTCCACCTTCACGCTGTACCTGCCGCTGAACCCGACCGAGGTGCCGCAGCCCGGATACGGGCCGGGCGAGGCGGACGAGCCGGGCCAGGGGGCCGAGGAGGGGCCGGCCGGGCAGGCCTTCCCGCACTTCCCGCCCGCTCCCGTACGGAGCGAGACGCGGTCCGGTGCGCTCTTCCGGCACCGGCGCAAGGCGGGGCCCGCGGCCGAGACGCCGGATCCGGCCGGCGCGGCCGGGTCCCGGGGCGCGGTGCCCGGGCAGCCCGGCCCGCAGGGGCAGCCGGACGACCTCGGGGAGACCGGGGGCGCGGAGGAGGCACCGCAGCCGCGGCGCACCTTCTCCTTCTCCGGGGAGAAGGTCCTCATCGTCGACGACGACATCCGGAACGTCTTCGCGCTCACCAGCGTGCTGGAGCAGCACGGGCTCGCGGTGCTGTACGCGGAGAACGGGCGGGAGGGGATCGAGGTCCTGGAGCAGAACGACGACGTGACGGTCGTTCTGATGGACATCATGATGCCGGAGATGGACGGGTACGCGACGACGACGGCGATCCGGCGGATGCCGCAGTTCGCCGGGCTGCCGATCATCGCGCTCACCGCGAAGGCGATGAAGGGGGACCGGGAGAAGGCGATCGAGTCGGGCGCCTCCGACTACGTCACCAAGCCCGTCGACCCGGACTACCTGCTGTCCGTCATGGAGCAGTGGATGCGGGGCGCGTGACGGCCCGCCGTCCGGCGCCGGAGTCCGTGCGGGCCCGGCACCGGACGGCGTACCCGTGCCGTCGGCGTGTGAGACCTGCCGGAACGGGGAACCTTCTCGACCCGCGCCCCGTTTCCGAACTGTGCACAGTGACATCACGGTGACAGGGTGTGGCGACGTGCGGGGTGCGGCTACGATGACCGGCACAAGGACGGACGGCACCAGGAAGCCGTCCTCCGGGGCGGCGCCCGGTGCTTCCCCCGGTTCCGGCAGCGGTTCCGGAAACCGGGTCGAGCCGTTGCCGGGACGAGGAGGACGGGGCATGGTGCAGAAGGCCAAGATCCTCCTGGTCGATGACCGGCCGGAGAATCTGCTGGCGCTGGAGGCCATTCTCTCCGCGCTCGATCAGACGCTGGTGCGGGCATCGTCCGGGGAGGAAGCGCTCAAGGCGCTGCTGACGGACGACTTCGCGGTCATCCTGCTCGACGTCCAGATGCCCGGCATGGACGGCTTCGAGACCGCCGCGCACATCAAGCGGCGCGAGCGGACCCGGGACATCCCGATCATCTTCCTCACCGCGATCAACCACGGCCCGCACCACACCTTCCGCGGGTACGCGGCCGGCGCGGTCGACTACATCTCCAAGCCGTTCGACCCGTGGGTGCTGCGCGCGAAGGTCTCGGTCTTCGTCGAGCTCTACATGAAGAACTGCAAGCTGCGCGAGCAGGCCGCCCTGCTGCGGCTCCAGCTGGAGGGCGGCGGCGAGGGCGGTCAGGGCAAGGAGGCCGCGGGGCTGCTCGCCGAGCTGTCCGCCCGGCTCGCCGCCGTCGAGGAGCAGGCCGAGGCGCTGTCCAAGCAGCTCGACGACGAGTCGGCCGACGCGGCCGCCGTCGCCACCGCCGCCCACCTGGAGCGGAAGCTCACCGGGCTGCGGCGGGCGCTGGACGCGCTGGAGCCGGGCACCGGCGGAGCGGCCTCGCTGCCCGCGCAGGGCTGAGGCCGCGACGCGGGCCCGGTCCGCCGCCGCGCGACGCCCGGATCGCATGACCGTTCGTCAGCTTCCCGCCGGGGCAAGGGCGACACGTTCGGGTGAGGCGGACAGCCCGGCCGCTCACCGGTAACCTCAGCACCATGGCTTCACGTACGTCCGGCAAGGGTTCCCAGGGCACCGCACCATCGCGCGCCGGCCGGACGTCGGGGGCCGCGAAGAAAGCGGCCGCCAAGTCCACGGCGAAGTCCCCGGGCAAGCCGCCCGCGAAGAAGGCGGCGGCCAAGAAGGCCGCGCCCGCCAAGCGGGCGCCCGCGAAGAGGGCCGCGGCGAAGCGGCCCGCCGCCCGGCCCGCGCCGTCGCCGACCGGAGGCGTGTACAAGGTGGCGCGCGGTGCCGCGCACGGCGTCGGCGCGATGTTCCGGGGCATAGGACGGGGTGCCAAGGGGCTCGACCCCGCCCACCGCAAGGACGGGCTGGCCCTGCTGCTGCTCGCCGCCGCGCTGATCGTCGCCGCGGGCACCTGGTCCCATCTGGACAACCCGGTCGGCGACCTCGTCGAGATGCTGGTCACCGGTGCCTTCGGCCGGCTCGACCTGCTCGTGCCGCTGCTGCTCGGCGCCATCTCCTTCCGGCTCTTCTGCTATCCGGAGCGGCCGGAGGCCAACGGCCGGATCGTCATCGGGCTCTCCGCCCTGGTCATCGGGGTCCTCGGACAGGTCCACATCGCCTGCGGCTCGCCCGGGCGGGACGCCGGCTCCGAGGCGATGCAGGACGCGGGCGGGCTGATCGGCTGGGCCTCCTCCCAGCCGCTGGTCTTCATGACGGGGGAGGCGCTGGCCGTCCCGCTGCTGGTGCTGCTCACCCTCTTCGGCCTCCTCGTGGTGACCGCCACCCCGGTCAACGCCATCCCGCAGCGGCTGCGCGCGCTCGGCGTCCGGCTCGGCCTCCTCGAACCCGCCTACGAGGAGCCTGCCGAGGAGCCGTACGCGGACCACGGGCCGTACGAGGACGACCGGCACGAGCCGCCGCGCGCCGCCCGGCCGGTGCGGCGGCGCACCGGCGGCCCGGCCGATCCGTACGACGTGGACCGGGTCGAGGCGGAGGCGCTGCGGCGGCGCGGGCGCACCGCCCGGCCGCGGACGGAGGCGCCGGGCCACGAGCACGGCCTGGACCCGGTGGACGTGGCCGCCGCGGCGGCGGCCGCGCTCGACGGTGCGGTGCTGAACGGCATGCCGCCGTCGCCGCTGGTCGCCGACCTGACCAGGGACGTGACCGCCGAGCGGGCCGCGGCCCGCGCCGAGGGGGCCGGCGGGGAGACGGACGAGGCCGGCGGGCCGGTACCGCCCCGGCCGAAGACGCCGCCGAACGTGCCGACGGCGCGGGGCGCGGACAAGCGGGCGGCCGGCGGTTCCGTACCGGATCTGACCAAGCCGGCGCCGGAGCCGACGGACCTGCCGGCCCGGGCCGAGCAGCTCCAGCTGTCCGGCGACATCACCTACGCGCTGCCGTCCCTGGACCTGCTGGAGCGGGGCGGGCCGGGCAAGACGCGGTCGGCGGCGAACGACGTCGTGGTGGACGCGCTGTCGAACGTGTTCGGCGAGTTCAAGGTGGACGCGGCGGTCACCGGTTTCACCCGCGGCCCGACGGTCACCCGGTACGAGGTCGAGCTCGGGCCCGCCGTGAAGGTCGAGAAGATCACCGCGCTGACGAAGAACATCGCCTACGCGGTGGCCTCGCCGGACGTGCGGATCATCTCGCCGATCCCGGGCAAGTCGGCCGTCGGCATCGAGATCCCGAACTCCGACCGCGAGATGGTCAACCTCGGCGACGTGCTGCGGCTCGCGGACGGCGACGACGACCATCCGATGCTGGTCGCGCTCGGCAAGGACGTCGAGGGCGGCTACGTGATGGCCAACCTGGCGAAGATGCCGCACATCCTCGTCGCGGGCGCCACCGGCTCCGGCAAGTCCTCCTGCATCAACTGCCTCATCACCTCGGTGATGATCCGGGCGACCCCCGAGGACGTCCGGATGGTCCTCGTCGACCCCAAGCGGGTCGAGCTGACCGCCTACGAGGGCATCCCGCACCTGATCACGCCGATCATCACCAACCCCAAGCGGGCCGCCGAGGCCCTCCAGTGGGTGGTGCGCGAGATGGACCTGCGCTACGACGACCTGGCCGCCTTCGGCTTCCGGCACATCGACGACTTCAACCAGGCGATCCGGGACGGCAAGGTGCAGCTGCCGCCCGGCAGCGAGCGGGAGCTGAAGACCTACCCGTACCTCCTGGTGATCGTCGACGAGCTCGCCGACCTGATGATGGTCGCCCCCCGGGACGTCGAGGACGCCATCGTCCGCATCACCCAGCTGGCCCGCGCGGCCGGCATCCACCTGGTGCTCGCCACCCAGCGGCCCTCGGTGGACGTCGTCACGGGCCTGATCAAGGCGAACGTGCCGTCCCGGCTCGCCTTCGCCACCTCCTCGCTCGCCGACAGCCGGGTCATCCTCGACCAGCCCGGCGCCGAGAAGCTCATCGGCAAGGGCGACGGCCTCTTCCTGCCGATGGGCGCGAACAAGCCGGTCCGCATGCAGGGCGCCTTCGTCACCGAGGCCGAGGTCGCGGGCGTGGTGCAGCACTGCAAGGACCAGATGACGCCGGTCTTCCGCGACGACGTCACCGTCGGCAGCAAGCAGAAGAAGGAGATCGACGAGGAGATCGGCGACGACCTCGATCTGCTGTGCCAGGCGGCCGAGCTGGTCGTGTCGACCCAGTTCGGCTCCACGTCGATGCTCCAGCGGAAGCTGCGGGTGGGCTTCGCCAAGGCCGGCCGGCTGATGGACCTGATGGAGTCGAGGAACATCGTGGGCCCGAGCGAGGGCTCCAAGGCGAGGGACGTGCTTGTCAAGCCGGACGAGCTGGACGGGGTGCTCGCGGTGATCCGCGGCGAGTCGGAGGAGTAACCGGGGCGGGCGCGTGGGGCGGCCGGCGCGGGGTACCCGTTCGAGACCGGGCCGAGACTCACTCGTAAGGGAATCGGGGGCAACCGTTTCCCCTGGCCGAACGTCAAGTTGGACGGAGGGACAGAAGGATGTCCTCTCCTCGTGATGTACAGCCTCATGGCGTACAAACCGCACCCGCCCGGTTGCCCCACCCTTTCGTACCACCCATAGACTGAACGTCCAGCAGGTGGCTACACGCTCGAAAGGCGCTCTCGTGTCCATCGGCAACTCCCCCGAAGACGACCGGACGTTCCCGTCAGACGACCGGGAACCGATCGGTCGCACCCTTCAGCAGGCCCGCATCGCCGCAGGTCTCAGCGTCGAAGAGGTCAGCGCCTCCACCCGTGTCCGGATCCCGATCGTGCACGGCATCGAGGAGGACGACTTCTCGCGCTGTGGCGGCGACGTCTACGCGCGCGGTCACATCCGCACGCTCGCGCGTGCGGTCGGCCTCGATCCGGCACCGCTGATCGAGCGGTACGACGCCGACCACGGCGGGCGTCCCGCGCCCACCCCGGCGGCCCCGCTCTTCGAGGCGGAACGTATCCGCCCCGAGCCCCGGCGGCCCAACTGGACCGCGGCCATGGTCGCGGCGATCGTCGCCGTCGTCGGCTTCGTCGGCTTCACGATGTTCAACGGCGCCGAGCAGCCCAAGGGCAGCACGGCCGCCGAGGGCGGTCCGGCGCCCGCCCCGGAGAAGGCGACCGCCGCCGCCAAGCCCAAGCCGGTCAAGCCCGCGCCGAAGCCGACGGAGAGCGCCATCGCGGCCGTCCCGGCGGACAAGGTCACGGTCAAGCTCACCGCCGACGGCAAGAGCTGGATCTCGGCCAAGGCCTCCGACGGCAAGATGCTCTTCGACGGCTTCCTCCAGGAAGGCGACACCAAGACCTTCCAGGACGACGCCCAGGTCGACCTCGTCCTCGGCAACGCGGGCGCGATCGAGCTGTACGTGAACGGCAAGAAGGTCTCCGAGAAGTTCGAGGACGGCCAGGTGGAGCGTCTGAGCTACACCAAGGGCGACCCCGAGGCCGGCTGACCGCGGAGAGTGACCGACGGGTCCGGTGTGACCTCCGTCGCGCAGGTGAACCCTGAGCGACGGGGTCACGTCCGGGACGAAGTAGTCTTGAGCCCATGCCCGAACGCCGTACCGTCGCCCTTGTCACTCTCGGATGCGCCCGTAACGAGGTGGACTCGGAGGAGCTCGCAGGCCGCTTGGCAGCGGACGGCTGGGAGCTCGTCGAGAACGCCGAGGAAGCGGACGTCGCCGTCGTCAACACCTGCGGCTTCGTCGAAGCCGCCAAGAAGGACTCCGTCGACGCCCTGCTCGAAGCCAATGACCTGAAGGACCACGGCCGCACCCAGGCCGTCGTCGCCGTCGGCTGCATGGCCGAGCGCTACGGCAAGGAGCTGGCCGAGGCCCTCCCCGAAGCGGACGGCGTCCTCGGCTTCGACGACTACGCCGACATCTCCAACCGCCTCCAGACCATCCTCAACGGTGGCAGCGTCGAGGCGCACACCCCGCGCGACCGGCGCAAGCTCCTCCCGCTCTCCCCGGTGGACCGCCAGCAGGCCGCCGCCGAGGTCGCCCTTCCGGGGCACGGGGCCGCCGAGGAGCCGCAGGACGTCCCGAGCGACCTGCCCGAGGGCCTCGCGCCCGCCTCCGGGCCGCGCGCCCCGCTTCGCCGCCGCCTCGACCGCAGCCCCGTCGCCTCCGTGAAGCTGGCCTCCGGCTGCGACCGCCGCTGCTCCTTCTGCGCCATCCCGTCCTTCCGCGGCAGCTTCGTCTCCCGCCGGCCCTCGGACGTGCTCAACGAGACCCGCTGGCTCGCCGAGCAGGGCGTCAAGGAGATCATGCTGGTCTCCGAGAACAACACCTCGTACGGCAAGGACCTCGGCGACATCCGCCTCCTGGAGGGCCTGCTGCCGGAGCTCGCCGCCGTCGACGGCATCGAGCGCGTCCGGGTCAGCTACCTCCAGCCGGCCGAGATGCGCCCCGGCCTGATCGACGTGCTGACCTCCACCGACAAGGTCGTGCCCTACTTCGACCTGTCGTTCCAGCACAGCGCCCCCGACGTGCTGCGCGCCATGCGCCGCTTCGGCGACACCGACCGCTTCCTCGACCTGCTCGCGACCATCCGCGAGAAGGCCCCGACGGCCGGCGCCCGCTCCAACTTCATCGTCGGCTTCCCGGGGGAGACCGAGGCCGACTTCGCCGAGCTGGAACGCTTCATCACCCACGCCCGGCTCGATGCCATCGGCGTCTTCGGCTACTCCGACGAGGACGGCACCGAGGCCGCCACGTACGAGCACAAGCTCGACCAGGAGGTCGTGGACGCCCGCCTGGCCCACCTCTCCCGGCTCGCCGAGGAGCTCACCGCGCAGCGCGCGGAGGAGCGGATCGGAGAGATGCTGGAAGTCCTGGTGGAGACCGAGGACGAGGAGGACGGCTGGATCGGCCGCGCCGCCCACCAGGCCCCGGAGACGGACGGACAGGTGTACCTCGTCGACGGTGGTGGCGTGGGATCCGACCTGGCTCCGGGCCGTATGGTCAGGGCGAAGGTCGTGAGCACCGAGGGCGTGGACCTCGTGGCGGAGTGTGTCGAGGAGGTGGGCAGATGACCGGAGTCCCGGCATCCGCGACGGGCGGGTCCGGAAGGCCGGCGCCCCGCGGCAAGCTGGGCTCTGCGGCCGTGAACCGCGTCAGCGTGTGGAACATCGCCAACATCCTCACCATGATCCGGCTCGTCCTCGTGCCGGCCTTCGTGGTGCTGCTCCTCCAGGACGGCGGACACGATCCGGTCTGGCGGGCCTGGGCGTGGGCGGCGTTCGCCGTCGCCATGATCACGGACGTCTTCGACGGACATCTGGCCCGCACGTACAACCTGGTCACCGACTTCGGGAAGATCGCCGACCCGATCGCGGACAAGGCGATCATGGCTGCCGGCCTGATCTGTCTCTCCGCCCTCGGCGACCTGCCCTGGTGGGTGACGGCGGTGATCCTGGCGCGCGAGCTGGGGATCACGCTGATGCGCTTCTGGGTGATCCGGCACGCGGTGATCCCGGCCAGCCGGGGCGGCAAGCTGAAGACGCTGGCCCAGGGCACGGCGGTCGGCATGTACGTGCTGATGCTCACCGGCCCGCTGGCGACGCTGCGCTTCTGGGTGATGGCGGTGGCCGTCGTGCTGACCGTCGTCACCGGTCTGGATTATGTGCGACAGGCGGTCGTCCTGCGGCGCAGGGGGCTGGCGGCCGAGCGGGCCGCGGCCCGCGAGGAGGCGGCGGCGCGATGAGCGCGGCGGCCCGGGTCCTCGCGCTCCTGGTGGAGCGCGGCCAGACGGTGGCCGCCGCCGAGTCGCTGACCGGGGGGTTGGTGGCCGCCGAGCTGACCTGGGTGCCGGGCGCGTCCCGGGCCTTCCTCGGTTCGGTGACGGCCTACGCGACCCCCCTCAAGCACGAGCTGCTGGGGGTGGACGCCGGTCTGCTGCGGGAGCGCGGGGCGGTGGATCCCGAGGTCGCGGTGCAGATGGCACGGGGTGTGCGGGACCGGCTGGGCGCCGACTGGGGAGTGGCGACGACCGGCGTCGCGGGGCCCGATCCCCAGGACGGGCAGCCGGTCGGGACCGTCTACGTGGCGGTCGCGGGACCGGCCACGACAGGCGCCGCGGCCGGGAAAGTGGTCTCGTTGAGATTGAACGGCGACCGCGCGGAAATCCGTAGAGAGAGTGTGCGGAGCGTCCTGGAACTGCTCCTCGAGGAACTCTCGGAGAATGCGCGGGCACAGGATACGGAACAGAACGGGGGGAATGGATGTTTGCAGCCCTGAGTGAACACGACATCGCTCCCCGCACGGCCGCGGCGCGAGGCGGTACGGTGGGGCGTGAAGGATGCGGCTACGCGGTCCGAGGAGGGAGCCACCGATGATTCTGCTCCGTCGCCTGCTGGGTGACGTGCTGCGTCGGCAGCGCCAGCGCCAGGGCCGTACTCTGCGCGAAGTCTCCTCGTCCGCCCGAGTCTCGCTCGGCTATCTCTCCGAGGTGGAGCGGGGGCAGAAGGAGGCTTCCTCCGAGCTGCTCTCCGCGATCTGCGACGCGCTGGACGTACGGATGTCCGAGCTCATGCGCGAAGTGAGCGACGAGCTGTCGCTGGCCGAACTGGCCGAGTCGGCAGCTTCGAGCGAACCGGTGCCGGCGCCGGTCCGTCCGATGCTCAATTCGGTGTCGGTGACGTCGGTGGCCGGTGTGTCCACCGAGCGGGTGACCATCAAGGCGCCCGCTGAGGCCGTGGACGTCGTCGCCGCCTGAACCCGAACGGGTCGAAGCCCCGGTCGGTGCCCCTCGTGGGGTGCCGGTCGGGGCTTCGTCGTGGGGGCGGCCCGCGAGGTGCCGGTCGTGCCTCCGTCGCGCGGTGCCGGCCGGGCTTCGTCCTGGGGGCGGTCGGCGGATTCTCGTCGGGGCACCGCTTCCTGCCGCTTTGTTTGAGATGCCGGATTCCGGACAGGCGTGCCATGGTGGGGGATACGTACGACTGGTTGGAGATTCCGCATGTCTGTCGTGAAGAGCTCGCTGTCCGAGACCGACCTCAAGACGGTCGGCAACGCCCTCCAGGGCGCCCTGGTCGACCTCGTCGACCTGGCACTGGTCGCCAAGCAGGTGCACTGGAACGTCGTCGGGCCGCGCTTCCGCTCCGTCCACCTGCAGCTGGACGAGGTGGTCGACACCGCCAGGCTGCACTCCGACACCGTGGCCGAGCGGGCCTCGGCGCTCGGGGTCAACCCGGACGGGCGGGCGTCGACGGTGGCCTCCGGCAGTGCGATCGGCACGGTGCCGGAGGGCTGGATCAAGGACGCGGACGCCGTGCGGATCCTCGTGACCTCGCTCGGCGCCGTCATCACCCGGATGCGGGAACGGGTCGAGGCCACCGGGGACCCCGACCCCGTCAGCCAGGACATCCTCATCTCCCTCACCGCCGACCTCGAGAAGCACAGCTGGATGTTCCAGGCCGAGAGCGCCTAGGCGGGTCGGGTGGCGATACGGGAGAAACGGGGCGAGCGCGGGGTCGGGCACCGGGGCGAGCAGGGCTGCGGGGTGCGCGCGGGAGCGCGCCGGGGCGGCCCCGAGGGCGCCCGGTGTCCCGCACGCGGGAGCGTCCGCCGGATCGCGCGCGGGGTGCGCGCCGGAGCTGACACCGGTACGCCCTCCCGCAGGGTGATCCTGCCGGTCTAGCGTCGAGCGCAGGAGGCGGCCATGGTACGGCGACGGGTTCCGCTGGTGACGCTCACGCTGATCGCGGTCGGGCTGGTGGCCGGGGGGCTCTGGTGGTGGGCGGTGCTGCGCCTGCTGCTGTTTCCGGGGGAATCCGGACCGGTCGAGGGGGCGGTGGCCGCGGGCGGCTGGGGGCTGAGCCTGCTGCCGGTGCACGTGGCCGCCTCCTCGCGGCCGGTCCTCCTCACCCGGGACCGCGTCACCAGGGCATGGCGACGCCGCCGTTCGGACGCAGGATCTGCCCCGTCGTGAACGAGGAGGCGTCGCAGGCGAGATGGAGGACCGCGTGCGCGATGTCCTCGGGCTCGCCGACCCGCCGCAGCGGCGAGTGACGGGCCATCGCCGCCTCGGCCCGCTCCTGCGCCGCGGGTTCGTGGCGGTCCGTCATCGGGGTGCGGACCCAGCCCGGCGCGACCGCGTTCACCCGGATGCCGTGCGGGCCCACCTCGACCGCGAGCGTCTTGGTGAGCTGGACGACGGCCGCCTTGGCGACGCTGTAGCAGAGCAGTCCGGGGCTCGCGGTGTCCATCGCGCCCGAGGCCATGGTGACGATCGACCCCCGGGTGCCGGAGGCGATCATCGAACGGGCCGCCTCCTGGCAGGCGTGGAGCACGCCCTTGAAGTTCACGGCGAGGACGCGGTCGAGGTCCTCCTCGCGGGTCTCCAGGACCGAGCTGGTGTGCATGATCCCGGCGACCGCCGCCATCACGTGGAGGGGGCCGGCCGCGTCCACGGCGGCGCCGAACGCGGACCGGTCGGTCACGTCGAGGGGGTGGACGCGGGCCGTGCCGCCCTCGCCGGCGATCAGGGCGGCCGTCTCCTCCAGGCCCGGTTCGTCCCGGTCCGCCAGATGGAGGGTCGCGCCCGCCCGGGCGAGGAGGACGGCGCCGGCGCGGCCGATGCCGCTCGCGGCGCCCGTCACGAACGCGGTGCGGCCGGTGAGGTCGTACGCCGAGAGGCTCATGGGGGGACCGTACGACCGGATCTGACGGACCGTCAATCCTGGGGGCGGCGGGGATCCCCGGAGCCTTCGTGCCGGGGGCGGCGGGGATCCGGGGAGTCTCCGCGGGGGCCCCGCTGGCAGGCCGGACACCAGTAGGTGACCCGGTCGCCCAGCTCCGCCCTGCGGACGGCGGCGCCGCAGCGCAGACACGGGCGGCCCTCGCGGCCGTAGACGTGCAGCGGGGTGCCGGGTCGGCGGACGGTCGTGGTCCGCCGGTCCGGACGGTCCTTGTTCGCCTCCAGCAGGCGGTGGGCGGTCGCCACCAGACGGGGCGGGACCTCCGGCGCCAGCTCGCCGACCGGGAGCCAGGGGGTGACGGCCGCGAGGAAGGCCAGCTCCGACTTGTAGACGTTCCCGATCCCGGCCAGGACGCGCTGGTCGAGCAGGACCTCGCCGAGCGGGCGGGACGGGTCGGCGAGGAGACGCCGGACCGCCTCCTCCGGATCCCAGTCCGGGCCCAGCAGGTCCGGGCCGAGATGGCCCACCACCCGGGACTCCTCGGCCGTGCGGATCAGCTCCAGGACCGGCAGGCGATAGCCGTACGCGGTGGACCGCTCGTTCCCGAGGACGGCGCGGATCTGGTGCTCCGGGCCGCCCCGCGGACGCTCCCCGGTCGGGTACACCCTCCACGCCCCGTCCATCCGCAGGTGGGAGTGGAGGGTCAGCCCGCCCTCGATGCGGGTCAGGAGGTGCTTGCCGCGCGGGGTGACGTCCAGCACCGTGCGGCCGGTGAGGTCGGCCGTCGCGAACCGGGGCACCCGCAGGTCCGCGCGGGTCAGCACCCGCCCGGCCAGCGCCTCGTCCAGCCGGTGGGCCGCCTGCCAGACGGTGTCTCCTTCGGGCATGGGGCCATGATGCCGGGTCGCCGGGCCGGGTGGGGTGGTCGGCGATCTGGTGAGTGGTCGTCGGGCCGGGTGGGTGGTTGCCGGGCCGGGGGTGGTTGCCGGGTTGGGCGGGTGGTCGGTGACCGGGTGGGTGGTCGTCGGGCCGGGTGGGTGGTTGCCGGGCCGGGCGGGTGGTCGGCGGCCGGGTGGGTGGCCGGCGACCGGGCGGGTGTCAGGCGCGGAGGCGGAGCCCGCGCGGGGTGGCGACGAAACCGGCCGACTCCAGGGAGCGGGCCAGGGGCGAGGTGAGGGCCGTCGCGCCGTTGATCCGCTCCACCGTGACCGTGCCCAGCACGCCCGCCCGCGCCGCCTCGGCCAGGGACCCGGCCGCCGCCGCCAGGGCCGGGTCGTCCGGCTCCGCCGGCCAGGACAGCACCGACTTGCCGCCGCGCTCCACGTACAGCGTCAGCTCGCCGTCGACCAGGACCACCAGGGCACCCGCCTTGCGGCCCGGCTTGTGACCGGCTCCGTCCGGCGGCTCCGGCCACGGCAGGGCCGCCCCGTACGCGTTCGCAGGGTCGGCGGCGGCCAGCACCACCGCACGGGGACCCGTGCCCGCCTCGACGCCCCTGTCCCGGGCGGTCGCCGCCGCCCGCAGCCGGTCCACCGCCCCGTCCATGGCGAACTGGGCCGCGCCGAGACCCTCCACCACATAGCCGCGCCGGGCCTGCCCGCTGTCCTCGAAGGCGGACAGGATCCGGTAGACCGCGGAGAAACCGCCCTCGACGCCCTCGGCGGCCACGGCGCCGCGGGTCACCACGCCGTGCCGGTCCAGGAGGGTGCGGGCCAGCGCGTGCGCCCGGTGCGTCGGATCGGGCTCCACCGGCGGCAGCAGCGCCCAGCGGCCCGAGACCGTCGGCGGGCCCGACCGCGAGACCGGACGGGTCGTGCCCAGGGAGCCGAACCGGCCGCGCGGCATCGTGCGACGCGCCCGGTGGGCGGTCGAACCGGCCGTACGGCCCGAACCCAGCAGGGCGCGCAGCGGCGCCAGGGTGTCATTGGTGAGCCGGCCCGACCACGCCAGCTCCCACAGGGCGTCGGCGAGCTGCGGGTCGGTGACGTCCGGATGGGTGGTGATCCGGACCTGGTCGGCGATCTGCCGGAAGAACAGGCCGTACCCGCCGGACAGGGCCGTCAGGACCGACTCGTGGAGCGCGGTGAGCTCCAGCGGGTGCGCCGGCGGCAGCAGCAGCGGGGCCGCGTCCGCGAGGTGCAGCGAGATCCAGCCGTCCTTGCCGGGCAGCGAGCCCGCCCCCGCCCAGACCACCTCGCCCGTGGTGGTCAGCTCGTCCAGCATCGCCGGGGAGTAGTCCCGGACCCGCGACGGCAGGACCAGCTTCTCCAGGGCCGACGCCGGCACCGGCGCGCCCTGGAGCTGCTCCACGGCACGGGCCAGTCCGTCGATCCCCCGCAGGCTGCTGCCGCCCAGGTGCTGCCACTGGGGCAGGAAGGTGGCCAGGGCCGCCGGGGGCACCGGCTCCAGCTCCTGCCGCAGGGCGGCCAGGGAGCGGCGCCGCAGCCGGCGCAGGACGGTCGCGTCGCACCACTCCTGGCCGATGCCCGAGGGGTGGAACTCGCCCTGCACGACCCGGCCGGACGCGGCGAGGCGCTGGAGGGCGCCGTCGGTGACGGCGGTGCCGAGACCGAAGCGGGCGGCGGCCCGCGAGGAGGTGAAGGGGCCGTGGGTGCGGGCGTACCGGGCGAGGAGGTCGCCCAGCGGGTCCTTGACGGGCTCGGTGAAGGCCTCGGGGACGCCGACCGGGAGCGCCGTGCCGAGAGCGTCCCGCAGCCGGCCCGCGTCCTCGATCGCCGCCCAGTGCGCGGTGCCCGCGATCCGCACCTCGATCGCGCGGCGGGACCGGGCCAGCTCCCGGACCCACTCCGGCCCGGCGCCGCGCGCCGCCAGCTCCTCGTCGGTCAGTGGCCCCAGGATCCGCAGCAGGTCCGCGACGCCCTCGGGGTCCTTGACCCGCCGGTCCTCGGTGAGCCACCGGAGCTCCCGCTCCAGCTCGGCCAGCACCTCCGGGTCGAGCAGCTCGCGCAGCTCCGCCTGGCCCAGCAGCTCGGCGAGGAGCCGGGAGTCCAGCGAGAGCGCGGCGGCCCGGCGCTCGGCCAGCGGAGAGTCGCCCTCGTACAGGAACTGCGCCACGTAGCCGAAGAGCAGGGAGCGGGCGAAGGGCGACGGCTCGGGGGTGGTGACCTCGACGAGGCGCACCCGGCGGGCCTCGATGTCGCCCATCAGCTCGGTCAGCCCGGGGACGTCGAAGACGTCCTGGAGGCACTCGCGGACGGCCTCCAGGACGATCGGGAAGGAGCCGAACTCGCTCGCCACCTGGAGCAGTTGCGCGGCCCGCTGCCGCTGCTGCCAGAGCGGGGTCCGCTTCCCCGGGTTCCGCTTCGGCAGGAGCAGGGCCCGGGCGGCGCACTCGCGGAAGCGCGAGGCGAACAGCGCGGAGCCGCCCACCTGCTCGGTCACGACCTGCGCGACCTCGCCCTTGTCGAAGACCGCGTCCGCCGCGCCGACCGGCGCCTGGTCGGCGTCGTACACCGTGTCCTGGTGGCGGCCCGGGTCGACCGGCGCGTGGTCCAGCAGGTCGAGCCCCATGTCGAGGCCCATCAGGTCGGCGTCCGGCAGGCGCAGCACGATGCCGTCGTCCGCGTGCATCACCTGCGCGTCCATGCCGTACCGCTCGGCGAGCCGGGCGCCCAGCGCCAGCGCCCACGGCGCGTGCACCTGTGCGCCGAACGGTGAGTGGACGACGACCCGCCAGTCGCCCAGCTCGTCGCGGAAGCGCTCCACCAGGATCGTCCGGTCGTCCGGCACGTGTCCGCAGGCCTCGCGCTGCTCCTTCAGGTACGCCAGGACGTTGTCCGCCGCCCAGCCGTCCAGGCCCGCCGCGAGCAGCCGCAGCCGGGCGTCCTCCTCGCCGAGCGCGCCCAGCTCGCGCAGGAACGCGCCCACCGCGCGGCCCAGTTCGAGCGGGCGGCCCAGCTGGTCGCCCTTCCAGAACGGCAGCCGGCCCGGGACCCCGGGCGCCGGGGACACCAGGACCCGGTCGCGGGTGATGTCCTCGATCCGCCAGGACGTGGTGCCCAGCGTGAAGACGTCGCCGACCCGCGACTCGTACACCATCTCCTCGTCGAGCTCGCCGACCCGGCCGCCGCCCTTCTTCGGGTCCGCCCCGGCCAGGAAGACCCCGAACAGGCCCCGGTCCGGGATGGTGCCGCCGGAGGTGACCGCGAGCCGCTGCGCGCCCGGGCGTCCGGTCACCGTGCCCGCGATCCGATCCCACACCACGCGCGGGCGCAACTCGGCGAAGGCGTCCGAGGGATACCGGCCCGCGAGCATGTCGAGGACGCCGGTGAAGGCCGACTCCGGGAGGGAGGCGAAGGGGGCGGCCCGGCGCACCACCGCCAGCAGGTCGTCGGCCTGCCAGGTGTCGAGGGCGACCATCGCGACCAGCTGCTGGGCCAGCACGTCCAGCGGATTGGCCGGGATCCGCAGCGACTCGATGGACCCCGACCGCATCCGCTCGGTGACCACCGCCGCCTGCACCAGGTCGCCCCGGTACTTCGGGAACACCACGCCCGTGGAGACCGCGCCGACCTGGTGCCCGGCGCGGCCCACGCGCTGGAGCCCGGAGGCCACCGAGGGCGGCGACTCGACCTGGACGACCAGGTCGACCGCGCCCATGTCGATGCCCAGCTCCAGGCTGGACGTGGCGACCACGGCGGGCAGCCGGCCCGCCTTCAGGTCCTCCTCGACCCGGGCGCGCTGCTCCTTGGAGACCGAGCCGTGGTGGGCCCGGGCGAGCAGCGGCGGCGCGCCCTTCGCGGCCCCCGACTGGGCCATGACCTCGGCCGGCGGGGCCCCCTCGGGAAGGGGCTCGCCGGTCGCCCGCTCGTAGGCGATCTCGTTCAGCCGGTTGCACAGCCGCTCGGCGAGGCGCCGGGAGTTGGCGAAGACGATGGTGGAGCGGTGGGACTGGACGAGGTCGGCGATCCGCTCCTCGACGTGCGGCCAGATCGACGGCCGGTCCCCGCCGTCCCTGCCCTCGGAGGCGGGGGAGCCGCCCAGCTCGCCCATGTCCTCCACGGGCACCACGACGGAGAGGTCGAACTCCTTGCCCGACGGCGGCTGCACGATCTCCACCTGGCGGCCGGGGGAGAGGAAGCGGGCGACCTCGTCGACCGGGCGGACCGTGGCCGACAGGCCGATCCGGCGCGCGGGGCGGGGCAGCAGCTCGTCGAGCCGCTCCAGGGTGAGGGCCAGGTGCGCGCCCCGCTTGGTGCCGGCGACCGCGTGGACCTCGTCCAGGATGACCGTCTCGATCCCGGACAGCGCCTCCCGGGCGGCCGAGGTCAGCATCAGGAAGAGCGACTCGGGGGTGGTGATCAGGATGTCCGGCGGCTTGGCGGCGAGCGAGCGGCGCTCGGCGGCGGGGGTGTCGCCGGAGCGGATGCCGACCCGCACGTCCGGCTCGGGCAGCCCGAGCCGGACCGACTCCTGGCGGATGCCGGTCAGGGGCGAGCGGAGATTCCGCTCCACGTCCACCGCGAGGGCCTTCAGCGGGGAGACGTACAGCACCCGGCAGCGCTTCTTCGGGTCGGCCGGGGCGGGCGCGGACGCCAGCCGGTCCAGGGAGGCGAGGAAGGCGGCCAGGGTCTTGCCCGAGCCGGTCGGCGCCACGACGAGCGCGTCCGAGCCCGCGCCGATGGCCCGCCAGGCGCCCTCCTGGGCGGCGGTGGGCGCGGTGAACGCGCCGGTGAACCACCCTCGGGTGGCCGGGGAGAAGTCTTCGAGCGCGGACGTGACCATGCCTCCCATCGTGCACCCCGCCACCGACAACCGCCGTGACCTGTGGACAACCGGGCCGCGCCCCCGCTCGGACCTGTGGACACCGGTCGTCGCCGGGCGCGGCGCGGGCGCAGAATGGAGGCATGGCGAGGGGCGAGCGGGCACGGTACTGGCAGTACGCCGAGCTGCCCGGGGTCGACCTGCTGCACGCCCGCTACATCGAGAAGGCGTTCTCCCGGCACACCCACGAGAGCTTCGTCTACGCCGCGATCACCGAGGGCGTCGAGGCCTTCCACTACCGGAACGACCTGGTCCACGCCGGTCCCGGGCAGATAGCCCTGGTGAACCCCGACACCCCGCACACCGGGTACGCGGGCGTCCCCGAGGGCTGGACCTACCGCACGATCTACCCGGACGCGGAGCTCGTCCGGTCCATCGCCGCCGACGTCCTCGACGTCCGCGGCCCCGTCGGCTTCACCCAGCCCGTCGTCGACGACCCGTACGCCGCCCAGCTCGTCATCGGCGTCCACCGGGCCGCCGAGGAGGGCAACGCGCTCGCGGCCGACAGCCTGCTGCGCCTGGTCACCGCCCGGATGCTGCGCAGCCACGGCGGACGGCTCCGCACGCGCGCGCCGCGCGGCGCGGGGGCCGGGGCCGCGGCACGCGCGCGTGCCGTCCTGGAGGAGCGGATGGCGGAGCCGCCCACCCTGGAGCGGCTCGCGGCCGACCTGGGCACCAGCCCGTTCGCCCTGCTGCGGGCCTTCCGCGCCGAGTACGGCATGCCCCCGCACACCTGGCTCACCGACGCGCGCGTGCGGCGCGCCCGGCGGCTCCTGGACGCGGGGACGCCGCCGGCCGAGGCCGCGCTCGCCGTCGGCTTCACGGACCAGCCCCACCTCAACCGGCACTTCACCCGGAGCGTCGGCGTCCCGCCCGGGGCCTACCAGCGGGCCCGGGACCAGGTCCGCAAGAACGTACAAGACGGGCCGTCGGCCGCTCCGTAACGTCTCCGACGTGGCAGAACAGACAGCACACCCCGCCACGCGGGACATACGTGACGACCACCCGTCCGACGGCCGGGACGGGAGCGGCGGGGCCGCGGCCGGAGGCGCCGGGAAGCCCGACGCGGCCGTGGTCCGGGACGCGCTCGGCGTCGGCGTCGCCGTCGGACTCTCCGGCTTCGCCTTCGGCGTGACCTCGGCCGGAGCCGGGCTCACCCTCCTCCAGACCTGCGTGCTCAGCCTGCTCGTCTTCACGGGCGCCTCGCAGTTCGCCCTCGTCGGCGCCCTCGCCGGCGGCGGGAACCCCTTCACGGCGGCCGCCGGCGCCTTCTTCCTCGGCACCCGCAACGCCTTCTACGGGCTGCGGCTCTCCCAACTCCTCGCGTTGCCGAGGTCCGTGAAGCCGTTCGCCGCGCAGTGGGTCATCGACGAGACCACGGCCGTCGCCCTCGCCCAGCCGGACCGCAGGTCCGCCCGGCTCGGCTTCACCGTCACCGGGCTCGCGCTGTACCTCCTGTGGAACCTCACCACGCTGCTCGGGGCGCTCGGCGCCGAGGCCATCGGCGACACCGCCGCCTGGGGGCTCGACGCGGCCGGGCCGGCCGTCTTCCTCGCCCTGCTCGCCCCGATGCTGCGGACCGCGACCGAGCGGGCCACCGCCGGGATCGCCGTCCTCCTCGGCCTGGGCCTGCTCCCCGTGCTCCCGGCCGGCGTCCCCGTGCTCGTCGCGGCGCTCGCCGCCCCGGCCGTCCTCTGGTTCCAGGGCCGCCGCGCGCAGAAGCGGTCGGCGGCCCACGAGAAGGCTCCCCGATGAACGGGATGATCGGCATGAACACCCTGAACAGCACGCAGGTCTGGATCGCGATCGGCCTCACCGTCGCCGGCTGCTACCTGGTCAAGCTGGCCGGACTGCTCGTCCCGGCCCAGACCCTGGAGCGCCCGCTCGTCCAGCGGCTCGCCGCCCTCCTCCCGGTCGCCCTGCTCGCCGCGCTCACCGCCCAGCAGACCTTCGCCACGGGGGCGCACCTCACCCTGGACGCCCGGGCCGCGGGCGTCGCCGCCGCGGCGCTCGCGCTCGTCCTGAGGGCGCCCTTCCTGGTGGTGGTGGGCGCCGCGGTCGTCGTGACCGCGGGCGTCCGGGCCCTGGGCGGCTGAGGCCTCAGCCGTCCAGCGGGCGCCCGTAGGCACGCAGGGTGCGCAGGGCCTCGATCGTGACGATCGGCCGCCATTCCAGGGCGCTGCCGGGCGCCCAGGCCCGCCACCGGATCGGCCAGCCCCCGTCCTCGGCCTGCTCCGCGGCGAGGAAGTCCAGTGAGCGGGACACCTCCTCGTCGGTGAACCAGCCGCGGGCCAGGGAGCCCGGCACGCGCGCGTAGTCGTGCGGATAGTGGTGCTCGCCGGGCGCGTACCCGTCGGCCACCGGGAACTCCCCGGGCCGGTCCGGGTCGAGCACGGCGAGCCGCTGCTCGCGCACCAGACGCCCGAGCCGGTCCGCCGCCGCCTCGGCCCGCCGCCGGTCGGGCACCGAGTCGAGGAAGGCGACCGCCGCCTGCACCTCGTACGGATGGGACTTCTCCAGCCCGTCCACCGCCGCCCAGCAGAACTCGGTGGCCCGGAACAGCCAGGCGTGCCAGACCTGGTTGCGGTGGAGCGCGCCGACCACCGGCCCCGTCGAGAGCAGTTCTCCGGGCGGGTCGTCGACGACCGGGACGAACGGCGCCGAGGGGTAGTCGCGCTGCGAGGGGTGGATCGCGGGGAGCGCCCCCTCGTGGGTGGAGACGGCCGTCAGATAGCGGCAGATCCGTTCCACCCGCGGTCCGCCGCAGCGCCCGATCGAGTCGAGGACCCGCAGCGCGTGGGCGGTGTGCAGCGGCTGGCTGACCGGACCGCGCAGATCCGGTTCGAGCCCGTGGCCGTAACCGCCGTCCTCGTCGAGGTACGCGGTCAGGGCCGCCTCCACCGGGTCCGCGCCGCCGCGCAGGAAGTGGTAGGCGAACCGGCGCTGTTCGAGCACCCGCGCCGTCAGCCAGACGAACCGCTCGGCGCGGGCGAGCGGCGACCCGGGGGCCGCCGGGGGAGAGGACGGGGAGGAGAGGGTGTTTTCGGCCATGTTCCGACCGTAGGGCGGAACCGCGTGGTGACAAGCCCCGGCGGGCGGGCTGCACTCTTGGGAGCGGGATACTGGGGTCATGCGGTTGACGATTTTCTGGGAGCGGATGGCCGACCACTTCGGCTCCGGGTACGCGGACTCCTTCGCGCGTGACCACGTGCTGTCCGAACTGGGCGGCCGGACCGTCCACGAGGCGCTGGACGCCGGCTGGGAGGCCAAGGACGTGTGGCGGGCGGTCTGCGGCGCCATGGACGTGCCGGCCGAGAAGCGCTGAGCCGCGGGCGGGGCCGATCCGCCGGGAGCCGGACGGATTGTCCGCCGGGTGCGCGAGACTTGCGGGGTGGCCCCGACTGACGAGACCGAGAAGTCCTCCCGGAAGACCCCCGCGACGCCCGCCGCCCGGACCGCGCCGGCCGGGGCGAGCACGCCGCCCGGCGTCCCCGCCGCCGACCCCGGCGTCCTCGCGGCGGACCCCGGCGCCCCCGGCGGACCGCCCCCCTCGGGACACCTCCCCACCGCTCACGCGCCGGGCGCGCGGATGCCCCGCTGGCTGCCCCGCGCGATGGTCCTCGCCCTCGCCCTCTACGCCTGTTTCCTGCTCGGCAACTGGGCCTTCCACCAACTCGTCGGCCTGCTCGTCAACATCCTGCTCGCCTTCTTCCTCGCGCTCGCCATCGAACCGGCCGTCGGCCGCATGGCGGCGCGCGGCATGCGCAGGGGGCTCGCCACCTTCCTCGTCTTCTTCGGCGTGCTGGTCACGGGCGTCGGCTTCGTCGTGCTGCTGGGCTCGATGCTCGCCGGCCAGATCGTCGACATGGTGGAGAACTTCCCCCAGTACCTCGACTCGCTGATCAACTGGATCAACGAGACCTTCCACACCGAGCTCTCCCGGGTCGAGGTCCAGGACAGCGTGCTCAACTCGGACTGGCTGCAGAAGTACGTGCAGAACAGCGCCACCGGCGTCCTCGACGTCTCCGCGACCGTCCTCGGCGGGCTCTTCAGACTGCTGACCATCTTCCTCTTCGCCTTCTACTTCGCCGCCGACGGGCCGAGGCTCCGCCGCTCGCTCTGCTCCGTCCTGCCGCCCGCGCGCCAGGCCGAGGTGCTGCGCGCCTGGGAGATCGCGGTCGACAAGACCGGCGGCTACCTCTACTCGCGCGGGCTGATGGCGCTCATCTCCGGCGTCGCGCACTTCGTGCTCTTCGAGATCCTCGACGTGCCCTACGCCCCCGCCCTCGCCGTCTGGGTCGGTCTCGTCTCGCAGTTCATCCCCACCATCGGCACTTACCTGGCGGGCGCGCTGCCGATGCTGATCGCCTTCACGGTGAACCCCTGGTACGCGCTGTGGGTGCTCGGCTTCGTCGTGGTCTACCAGCAGTTCGAGAACTACGTCCTCCAGCCGAAGCTCACCTCCAAGACCGTCGACATCCATCCCGCGGTGGCCTTCGGCTCGGTCATCGCGGGCACCGCCCTGCTCGGCGCGGTCGGCGCGCTGATCGCCATCCCGGCCGTGGCCACCCTCCAGGCCTTCCTCGGGGCGTACGTGAAGCGGTACGACGTCACGGACGACCCCCGGGTCCACGGCCACCGGCGCTACGGCGAGGCGGTCGTGGCCCGGCTCCAGAAGGCCCTCCAGCACAAGAAGGAGGCGTCGGGGAGCTCCGGGGAGGAGTGACCGGCCGACCGGCGGGCGGCACGCCACCGCTTCCTCTATGGTAAATAAATTGAATAGGTGTTGGGTGGGGTAGGGGAGGCGGTCCAAGGATGAGCGCGCACGGGTACCGGCGGTACGTGGCCCTCGGTGACAGTCAGACCGAGGGGGTCGGCGACGGCGACGACCGCACCGGGCTGCGCGGCTGGGCCGACCGGCTCGCCGAGCACCTCGACCGGACCGGGCCCGGCCTGCGGTACGCCAACCTCGCCGTGCGGGGCCGCCTGGCGGCCGCGGTGCGCGCGGAGCAGCTCCCGGCCGCCCTCGCGCTCCGCCCCGACCTGGCCACCGTCGTCGCGGGCGTGAACGACCTGCTCCGGCCGGGCTTCGACGCCGACGGGACGGCGGGCCACCTGGAGGCCGTCTTCGAGGCCCTCACCGCGCAGGGCGCCCGGGTGGTGACCCTGACCTTCCCCGACGTCGGCCGGATCACCCCGCTGGCCCGCCCCCTCGCGCCCCGCGTCCACGCCCTGAACGAGCGGATCCGGGAAGCCGCCGGCCGCCACGGCGTGACCGTCGCCGAGACCGCCCGCCCCGAGGTCGTCACCGACCCGCGGATGTGGAGCGCCGACCGGCTGCACGCCTCGCCGCTCGGGCACGCGCGCATCGCGGCCGCGGTCGCCGAGGTGCTCGCCCTGCCCGGCAGCGACGACTCCTGGACCCGGCCGCTGCCGCCGCTTCCGCTCCCGAGCGGGGTGCGCGCCGCCGCCGGGGAACTCGTCTGGGCCGGTTCGTTCCTCGGTCCCTGGATCGGGCGCCGTCTGCGCGGTCGCTCCTCCGGGGACGGCCGGGCGGCCAAGCGTCCGGACCTGCTGCCGGTGGGCTGACCCGGGGCGGGCGGGAGCGGTCGGGGCGGGAGGCCGTGGAGCGGTCGGAGGGGGAGGGGTGCCCGGCGCGTGTCCCGCCGGTCAACGCGCCGGGTCCCGTTCAGTCGTCTGAAGGTCGTTTCCGGTGATCTTCGGGAATCCGTCCGACCAGCCTCCTGCCGTACGGACTGACCGCGCCGAGGCGGTCCCACGAGGAGGAAGCCCGTGTCATCGCCCTGCGACCCCGCCACGCCCCCGCCGGTGACGTGGACGGGGCGCTCATGGTGATCGACTCCCGTCTCAAGGCCGTCCACGACGGCAGGACCGGGACCGACCCCGAACGGCAGAAGCTGCTCGACCAGTACACGGCGTCCCTGGATCTGGAAGGCGTCCACGACCTGCTGGACGGCGCCTGCACGCTCGTCTTCATGTTCATGAAGTGGCTGCGCGGGGTCCACGAGGGGCGCGACCGGGACGTCATCGGGCACGTGGTGCCCAGCCTCGTGACCACCCTGCGCATGATGCCCCGCAGCGTCAGCCCCGAGGCGATCCCCACGATGGCCGGACTGGTGATCGCGGCGGGCACGGGGCTGAGCCCCAGTCTCTGGCGCCGCCCGTACGGGGAGTGGACCAAGGAGGAGATGACGGCCCTGGAGGCCACCGCCCTCCTGCTGGCCGAGCACGTCAACCGGATCGCCGGGGACCGCGACTTCGCCACCCGCATGATCGCTGAGGCCCTCTCCCGAGCCGAGGGGGAAGCGGCGGCGGGGGCCGGCGGGGGCCCGGGGTCCGATCCGAGCTGGGGCGGGGGCGGGGACGAGTAGGGGGAGGGGGAGGGGGTGGGGGAGCGGTGGGAGGTGGGCGGGGGGTGCCGCATGGGGCCGGAGGTTGTCCACAGGGTGCGCGTGGCGCGCTTGACACGAAAATCGAACATCTATTCTTATGAAGGTTCCGGCCCTGGGAATCGCGGGCATCTCGGCGAGTTGTCCACAGGTCGGAGGGACGCGGGAGCCCGTTGTCAGTGGCAGGGGTTAGCGTCTTTCACATGAAGCGATCGACTCAAGCAAACCGGGTGGAACCCATGGCAGGAACCGACCGCGAGAAGGCGCTCGACGCCGCGCTCGCACAGATTGAACGCCAATTCGGCAAGGGCGCCGTGATGCGCATGGGCGACCGCACCCAGGAGCCGATCGAGGTGATCTCCACCGGCTCGACCGCCCTCGACGTCGCGCTCGGCGTCGGCGGTCTGCCGCGCGGCCGTGTCGTGGAGATCTACGGCCCGGAGTCCTCCGGCAAGACGACCCTGACCCTGCACGCCGTGGCCAACGCGCAGAAGGCCGGCGGACAGGTCGCCTTCGTCGACGCCGAGCACGCCCTCGACCCCGAGTACGCCAAGAAGCTCGGCGTCGACATCGACAACCTCATCCTGTCCCAGCCGGACAACGGCGAGCAGGCCCTCGAGATCGTCGACATGCTGGTCCGCTCCGGCGCCCTCGACCTCATCGTCATCGACTCCGTCGCCGCGCTCGTCCCGCGCGCGGAGATCGAGGGCGAGATGGGCGACTCCCACGTGGGTCTCCAGGCCCGTCTGATGAGCCAGGCGCTCCGGAAGATCACCAGCGCGCTCAACCAGTCCAAGACCACCGCGATCTTCATCAACCAGCTCCGCGAGAAGATCGGCGTGATGTTCGGCTCGCCGGAGACCACGACCGGTGGCCGCGCCCTCAAGTTCTACGCCTCGGTGCGCCTCGACATCCGCCGCATCGAGACCCTCAAGGACGGCACGGAGGCGGTCGGCAACCGCACCCGCGTCAAGGTCGTCAAGAACAAGGTCGCCCCGCCGTTCAAGCAGGCCGAGTTCGACATCCTCTACGGCCAGGGCATCAGCCGCGAGGGCGGTCTGATCGACATGGGCGTGGAGCACGGCTTCGTCCGCAAGGCCGGTGCCTGGTACACCTACGAGGGCGACCAGCTCGGCCAGGGCAAGGAGAACGCCCGCAACTTCCTGAAGGACAACCCCGACCTCGCCAACGAGATCGAGCGGAAGATCAAGGAGAAGCTGGGCGTCGGCGTCCGGCCCGACGCGGCGAAGGCCGACGCGGCCACCGACACCGCCGAGGCGGCGGACGCGGCCGGCGCGGACGACGCCAAGGCCACGGCGGTGAAGACCGTCAAGGCGACCAAGGCCACCGCGGCCAAGAGCTGAACCGGTGACCGGTCGCACCGAATGGCCGGGTGACGGCCCCGACTCGTCGAGGGCCGAGAAGGAGCCGTCACCCCAGGATCCGGCGGAGCGGGCGCGGGCGATCTGTCTGCGCCTGCTCACCGGAACCCCCCGCACGCGCAAGCAGCTGGCCGACGCGCTGCGCAAGCGGGAGATCCCCGACGACGTCGCCGAGGAGGTCCTCGCCCGCTTCGAGGACGTCGGCCTCATCGACGACGCGGCCTTCGCGGACGCCTGGGTGGAGTCCCGGCATCACGGGCGGGGCCTCGCCCGCCGGGCCCTCGCCCGTGAGCTGCGGACCAAGGGCGTCGACCCGGGCCTCGTGCAGGAGGCCATCGGGCAGCTGGACTCCGAACGGGAGGAGGCCACCGCCCGCGAACTGGTGGCGCGCAAGCTCCACGCCACCCGCGGTCTCGAGCGCGACCGCCGGCTCAGACGCCTGGCCGGCATGCTCGCCCGCAAGGGGTACCCGGAGGGCATGGCCCTGCGGGTCGTCCGCCAGGCCCTGGAGGAGGAGGGCGAGTCCACCGACGGCCTGGAGGAGGGCTACTAGCACCCTCCGTCCCGGACCGGCCCGGGGGGACGGTCCGACGGCACGCGGGGGGCGTGCCGGAGGAGGGGGCGAGGCCCGGGCGCCCCGCCTGGGGGAGGGCGGGCGCCGCGCCGGGGGAGAGGGGACGGGTCAGAGGGCCGACCGGCCGGCCGGGAGGAGGACGGGGAGCCCCGCCGCCTTCCAGGCCTGGAAGCCTCCGATCAGGTCCGTCGCGCGGTGCAGGCCCAGCCGACGGAGGGACTCCGCCGCCAGCGAGGAGGCGTAGCCCTCGTTGCAGAACACGATCACCCGCAGGTCGTGGCCGGTCGCCCGGGGGGACCGGTGGCTGCCCAGCGGATCGAGCCGCCACTCCAGCTCGTTCCGCTCCACGACCAGCGCGCCCGGCACCAGACCGTCCCGTTCCCGCAGGGCCGCGTAGCGGGTGTCGACCAGGAGGGCCGCCCCCGCCTCGTACTGCTCGTACGCCGCGTGGGCGTCGACCCGGTCCAGGCCGGACCGCACCCGCTCCAGCAGCTCGTCGATGCCGACGTGGTCCGTGCTCACTGCCAGTCCTCCGGACGCTCGACGTGCTCCAGGCGGAGCACCGCGCCCGTCCGGCTGAAGCGCCGGATCAGCGGGAGCGGCGGGTAGTAGGCGTGGACCGAGACCGCATGGGTGTCGGGCGAGGGGTTCAGCACCTCGTGGAGGTGGTCGCGGCCGAAGGCGCGCCCGTCGCCCGCGCCGAGACGGCGGGAGCGGTCGAGGTCCTCGGCCAGCTCCAGGGTCTTCCAGCCGCCCGCCGGGAGGCGTACGGCGAGGGCGTGCTCGGTGAGGCTGCCGCGGGCGGTGGCGAAGGCGCCGAAGGACTCGGCGTGGTCGTGCCAGCCGGTGCCGGTGCCGGGAGGCCAGCCGATCAGCCAGGCCTCGCTGCCGCCGGGACCGTCCAGCCGGACCCAGGTACGGCCCTCCGGATCGAGCGGGAGGGAGTCGACCAGGGCCTGGTCGGCCGCGGTGCGGCGGGCGAAGTCGAGCAGTTCGGCGGCCGTCGGCGGGCCGGCGGCCGCCCGGGCGGCGACGGGGGAGGGGGTGACAGAAGACGCGGGCACGGGTGACCGTCCTGGAATCGCTGGGGTGCGCGCCGCGCCGCCGGGAGGAACCGGCGGGAGGTCCGGGGGACACCGAGGTCACCGCGCCGGACGGACGTCCGGCGCGGGGCGGGGCGCGCGGGGGGAAGGGAAGCGAGTTCAGAAGGACGGGCGACACACGCAGCCCGCATAGCGGATCAGGTCCATATGGACCCTCCGCCACAGGCGCACATCGGTGTCGGTCACGTTCCGGAGTACACCACGCGCGCCCGCGCGAATCAATGGACGTCCGCAGTCCGGTCGTGTCCCCGGGACGCCTCGGCCGGCGCCGGGACCTCGGCGGAGACGGCGGCCGGGGGCCGCTCGCCGTCGCCGGAACCCTGCGGGGAAAGGGCCTGCGAGGCCCTCCTGCCGTCCCCGGGGCCGGGCGCACCGGAGCCGGCCGCACCGGCGGCGCTCCCCGAGGCGGCAGCGGTCGTGGAGCCGGCGGCGGCACCGGTCGCGGCGCCGGTCGCCGCACCGCTCGGGGCACCGCTCGCGGCGCGGGGCGCCGCGTCGGGCGTCGGGCCCGCGCCGGAGCCCCCGGGGCGCCCCCCTCCCCCGTGCGGGGCCGTGCGGGCCCCCTCCGGAGCGTCCTCCTCCCGGGTGGCGGCCGACCGGGTCCGCCCCGGGGGCAGGGCCGACCGGGCCTCCCCCGGAGGGAGGGCACGGCGGCCCCGCTCCGGGCCGGCGGGCGGCGCGGACTCCTCGGGGACGCTGCCGCGGGCGGCCTCCGCCGCCGCGTGCAGTTCCTCCGGCAGCACGCCGGCGAAGGCGGCGACCAGGTGCCCGTCGGGACGGATCAGCAGGACCGCGTGGGCCGGGGCGCCCGGGTAGGCGTCGGTCACCAGGACCTCCGACGCCACCGGAAGCGCCTCGGCGGCCTCCTCCAGGCGGGGCATCAGCCCGGCGGTCCGCCAGTGCCGCCGCTCCCACACGCCGGAGCCGGGAGCGACGAGCAGGACCAGCAGCCGGGCCCGGCCCAGCCGGTCCCGGAGCCGTACCGTGGTGTCGTCGGGGGCCGTCACCCGGACGTCCTCGACGGGGGCGCCGAGCGGGGTGCCCACCGGGACCATGCCCTCGGCGTACGGCGCGGCGAGCGGCGAGTGCGGGTAGGCCGGAGAGGCCCCCAGCGGGCCGCGCCCCAGGTGGCCGTCGGTCAGCAGGGCGTCGTGGCCGCGGGTCACGCCCGGCAGGTAGCCGCGCAGCCCGCCGCCGCCGCGGAGCACCGGAAGGGCCTGGTCGGCCGCGCGCAGACGGGCGGCGATCGCCGCCCGGCGCTCGCTCTGGTAGCTGTCGAGCAGGGCGTCCGGGGCGGCGCGGTGCCAGGTGAGGGCGAGCTTCCAGGCGAGGTTGTCGACGTCCCGGAGGCCCTCGTCGAGGCCCTGGGTGCCGATCGCGCCCAGCAGGTGGGCCGCGTCCCCGGCGAGCAGCACCCGGTCGACGCGCCAGCGGCGGGCGAGCCGGTGGTGCAGGGTGTGGACGCCGGTGTCGAGGAGCTCGTACGGCGGCGTGGTGCCGTCGCACCAGCCGGCGAGGGTCTCGCGGATCCGGGCCACCAGGGCGTCCGGGGTGACGAGTTCGCCGCGCGGCGGCAGCAGCCAGTCGATCCGCCACACCCCGTCCGGCAGCGGACGGGCGCTGATCTCCTCGCCTGCCCCGCGCCACGGGGGCTGACGGTGCAGCAGGGCCTCGCCGGGCCAGGGGAGTTCGGTGCGCAGGGCGGCGACCGCGTGCCGCTCGACCGCGGTGCGGCCGGGGAAGCGGACGCCGAGCAGCTTGCGGACGGTCGAGCGGGCGCCGTCGCAGCCCACGAGGTGGCTGCCGCGCCACCAGGTGCCGTCCGGGCCGCGGGTGTGGGCGGTGACTCCGGCGCGGTCCTGCTCGACCGCGTCCAGGCGGGCCTCGGTGACGAGCCGGACGAGCGGTTCGCGGGCGATGGCGTCGCGCAGGCCGCGGGCCAGGGCGTGCTGGGGGATGTGCAGGGGGGCGGCCGGCGCGGCCGGCGACGCCGGGTCCTCCGACCACTCCTCGGTGCCGCCGAGCCCCAGGTCGAAGGCGACCTGCCGGGTCTGGTGGCGCTTGCGCATCCCGCGCCAGCCCACCCAGCGCAGGCCCTCGTCACGGACGGTGGCACAGCCCAGCCGCTCGACGAGGGCGGCCGTGTCGGCGCGGAGCACGACGGTCCGCGCGGGGCGCGGCTCCTCCTTGCCGGAGGTCTCGTCGAGGACGACGCTGGGCACGTTCTGCGCGGCGAGCGCGAGGGAGAGCGCGAGGCCGACCGGCCCCGCGCCCACGATGATCACCGGGTCCACGGCGCGGCTCCTGGAGGCCGGACGGACAGAGGGGCAGCACAGCAGAGTGTGGCATGGGCCCGGTGCTTGATCACAGACCGTATGCAACCCACTCAGGGTGTTTTGCGTCAAGTGACGCGGTGGGCGTGGTGCGCCTGATGTCCGGTCAGGGCCGTTCCCGGGCGGGGCGGGTGCCTCTCGTACCGCTCCGCGTCCCACCAGGACCTCCGGCCCCGCCGCTTTCACCGGAGGCATGCGGTCCGGGGGAGGGCGACGGGGCCGGAAGTGGACGGGCGCGGAACTTGGGGGAAACCGGGCCGGTCGGGGTGGTGGTCGTAGGGGCGGGGCTCAGACGCCGCCGGCGTTCGCCCCGCCCATCTCGACGTTCGTGACCGGGGCGACGTCCTTCACCGCGGCGGCCCTGCGGCCCTGGCGGAGTCGCCTCTCCAGGCGGGCGGCGAGGTGGGTGAGGAGGGCGTTGAGCACGATGTAGACGAGGGCGATGACCGTGAAGGCGGCGATCGTGTTGGCGCCGTAGTTCGCGGTGATCTGCCGGTTCTGGCTGAGCAGCTCGCCGAAGCCGAGCAGCGCGCCGCCGAGCGCGGTGTCCTTCACGATGACGACGAGCTGGCTGACCAGGGCGGGCAGCATGACCGTGACGGCCTGCGGCAGCAGCACGTACAGCATGGTCTGGCCCTTGCGCATGCCGAGCGCGACGGCCGCGTCGCCCTGGCCCCGGGGGAGCGACAGGACGCCGGCGCGGACGACCTCGGCGATGACGGAGGCGTTGTAGAGCACCAGGCCGGTGACGACCGCGTACAGGGGGCGGAAGTCGGAGCTGACGGGCGTGAACTGGGCGTAGACGGCGCTGGCGAACATCATCAGGAGCAGCACCGGGATGGCCCGGAAGAACTCGACGACCGCGCCGACCGGGACCCGCACCCAGCGGTGGTCGGAGAGCCGGCCGATGCCCAGGGCGGCGCCGAGCGGGAGCGCGATGAGGATGGAGAGCGCGGCGGCCTTCAGCGTCTCGGCCAGACCGGGCAGCAGGTACGTCGTCCAGACCTGGGAGTCGGTGACGAACGGGCTCCACTTCTCCGCCGCCAGCTGGTTCTTGTCCGCCATGGCGGAGAGGACCCAGTAGGCCACCAGACCCAGCGCGACGAGGAAGAGGATCGTGTAGACGACGTTGCGCTGCCTGGCCCGGGGGCCGGGGACGTCGTAGAGGACGGAGTTCACCGCTTCACCGCCAGTCGCTTGGCCGCCCAGCCCAGGACCAGGCCGGTGGGGAGGGTCAGGACGATGAAGCCGAAGGCGAAGATCCCGAAGACGGTGAAGAGCGCCTGGGCCTCGTTCTCGATCATCTCCTTCATCAGGAGCGCCGCCTCGGTCGCGCCGATCGCCGCCGCCACCGTGGTGTTCTTGGTGAGGGCGATGAGCACGTTGGCGAGCGGGGTGATCGCCGCGCGGAACGCCTGCGGCAGGACCACCAGGGTCAGGACCTGGGTGAAGCTCATGCCCAGGGCGCGGGCCGCCTCCGCCTGGCCGGCCGGGACCGTGTTGATGCCGGAGCGCAGCGCCTCGCAGACGAAGGTGCCGGTGTACGCGGTGAGTCCGAGCACCGCGAGCCGGAAGCCGATCTCCTTGAAGTCGTCGCCGCCGAGCGTGACCTGGAGGGTCTGGTTGAGGCCGAAGGAGCAGGCCACGACGACCACGGTCAGCGGGGTGTTGCGGACGAGGTTCACGTACGCGGTGCCGAAGCCGCGCATCAGCGGGACCGGGCTGACCCGCATGGCGACCAGGGCGGTGCCCCAGACCAGCGAGCCGATCGCCGAGTAGAGGGCGAGCTGAGCCGTCACCCAGAAGGCGCCGAGCAGGTCGTACTGCCCGGAATCAAGAAAGTCGAACACGATGCCCCGCGCTCTCCCCTGGTGGTCGGTCGGTCGGACGGCCGGTGCGTCGGCAGCGGCCGGGGGTGCCGTGGCGGCCGCACCCCGCGGGGGCGGCCGTCACGGTGAGGGGCGAGGTCAGCCCGCGATCTTCGGGGCCGGCTCGTTCTTGTAGCCGGACGGGCCGAAGTGCTGCTTCACGAGCTTGTCCCAGGTGCCGTCGGACACCATCTTCTCCAGGGCCTTGTTGATCTTGCCCTTGAGGTCGGAGTCGCCCTTCTTGAGGCCGATGCCGTAGTTCTCGTCGCTCATCGAGAGGCCCGCGAGCTTGAACTTGCCCTGGTGCTCCTTCTGCGAGGCGTAGCCCGCGAGGATGGAGGCGTCCGTGGTGAGGGCGTCGACGGCCTTGTTCTCCAGGCCGGTCAGGCACTCGGAGTAGCCGCCGAGCTGCTGGAGGTCGGCCTGCGGGGCCAGCTTCTCCTTGACGTTCTGCGCGGAGGTCGAGCCGGTGACCGAGCAGAGCTTCTTGGAGTTGAGGTCCTCGACCTTGGTGATCGAGGTGTCGTCGGCACGGACCAGCAGGTCCTGGTGGGTCAGGAAGTACGGACCCGCGAAGTCGACCTCCTTCAGGCGCTTCTCGTTGATCGAGTAGCTCGCGACGACGAACTTCACGTCGCCGTTCTTGATGAGGTTCTCGCGCTCGGCGGACGGGGCCTGCTTCCAGGTGATCTTGCCCTCGTCGTAACCCAGCTCCTTGGCGACGTACTTGGCGACGTCGACGTCGAAGCCGGCGTACGAGCCGTCCGGGGTCTTCAGGCCGAGGCCCGGCTGGTCGAACTTGATGCCGATGGTGATCTTGTCGCCGTTGCTGCCGGAGTCCGAGCCGGTGCCACAGGCGGTGGCGGTCAGGGCGAGGACGACGGCGGCCGCGGCGGCCGCGGAGGCGTTGCGAAGCTTCATGGGTGAACGTCCCTTGGATAGCGGTGAGTTGCGAAGACTAGGTCGTCGACTCGCTCAGTGGTGCAGGATTTTGGAGAGGAAGTCCTTCGCCCGGTCGCTGCGCGGGTTGCTGAAGAACTCCTCGGGGGTGGCCTGTTCGACGATCCTGCCGTCGGCCATGAAGACGACGCGGTCCGCGGCGGAGCGGGCGAAGCCCATCTCGTGCGTCACGACCACCATCGTCATGCCTTCCCGGGCCAGCTGCTGCATGACCTCCAGGACCTCGTTGATCATCTCCGGGTCCAGGGCCGAGGTCGGCTCGTCGAAGAGCATCACCTTCGGTCCCATGGCCAGCGCGCGGGCGATCGCCACGCGCTGCTGCTGGCCGCCGGAGAGCTGCGCCGGGTACTTGTCGGCCTGCGCGGCCACGCCCACCCGCTCCAGCAGGGCCCGGGCCTTGGCCTCGGCCTCGCCCTTCGCCGTCCGGCGGACCTTGACCTGACCCAGCATCACGTTCTCGAGCACGGTCTTGTGCGCGAAGAGATTGAAGGACTGGAAGACCATGCCGACGTCCGACCGCAGCCGGGCCAGTTCCCTGCCCTCCGCGGGCAGCGGCTTTCCGTCGATCGTGATCGTTCCCGCGTCGATCGTCTCCAGGCGGTTGATCGTGCGGCACAGCGTCGACTTGCCGGACCCCGACGGCCCGATGACGACGACGACTTCACCGCGGCCGATCGTGAGGTCGATGTCCTGCAGCACGTGCAGCGCGCCGAAGTGCTTGTTCACTCCGGACAGGACGACCAGGTCCTCCTGGGCCCGGGGGGCGTCCTCGTTGTCCTTGGACACTGCCACTCCGCTCATCGGCCTCTTGCTCCGTCCTCCTCGGTTGGGAGGACACTAGAGACACGTTCGGATGACCGTCATCACATCTGAGCGGAAATTGAGGATAACGATAAGGCCACGGACGGCCACCCTGGGTGAAGGTGACCAGGGACGCCGTACCGGCTGGATAACGGAAGCGGACGGTCCGCAGGGTGGCACTTGACTGAGACGTCCGTGATCGGCATTCATGGGCGTTCATGCCCCGGCCCGGGGCGCCCCGGCGAACGAGAGGAGACGACCATGCGACTGCTGCTCGTCGAGGACGACGACCACGTCGCCGCGGCCCTCTCGGCGATCCTCGCCCGGCACGGCTTCGCCGTCACCCACGCCCGCAACGGCGAGGAGGCCCTCCAGGCCGTCCTCCCCACCGCACAGGGCGAGCGGCCCTCGTACGGCGTGATCCTGCTGGACCTCGGTCTCCCCGACCTCGACGGCTACCAGGTCTGCGCCCGCATCCGGAAGCTCACCACCACCCCGGTGATCATGGTGACCGCCCGCAGCGACGTGCGCTCCCGGATCCACGGCCTCAATCTGGGCGCCGACGACTACGTCGTCAAGCCCTACGACACCGGCGAACTGCTCGCCCGCATCCACGCCGTCTCCCGGCGCACCAGCGGCCCCGCCGGCGACGACACCGCCGGGGGCACGGGCTCCGCCGCCGAGGGGACCGTGCTCCGCCTCGGCGCCGTCGCCGTGGAGCTGCCCACCCGGCGCGTCAGCGTCGACGGCGAGCCCGTCGCCCTCACCCGCAAGGAGTTCGACCTGCTCGCCCTCCTGGCCCAGCGGCCCGGCGTCGTCTTCCGCCGCGAGCAGATCATCTCCGACGTCTGGCAGACCAGTTGGGAGGGGACCGGCCGCACCCTGGAGGTGCACGTCGCCTCGCTCCGCGCCAAGCTGCGCATGCCCGCCCTGATCGAGACCGTGCGGGGCGTCGGCTACCGCCTGGTCGTCCCGGCCGCGTAACCCCCGGCCGCCCCGCCCGTGCGCACCCGCCTCCTCCCCCTGCTCATCGTCCTGATGGCCGGGGTCCTGCTCGCCCTCGGCTTCCCGCTCGCCGCCAGCCTCGCCGCCGCCCAGCAGCAGCGGGTCGTGGTCGACCGCCTCGACGACGCCGCCCGCTTCGCCGCCCTCGCCCAGTTCGTCGGCGACCCCGCCAGCGGCAGCGACGAACGCCGCACCACCCTCAGCGGCGAGCTCGCCAGCTACCACGACGTCTACGGCATCCGGGCCGGCATCTTCTACCGCGACAACCGCGCCATGGCCGCCGCCCCCGAGGACTGGGTCGTCCCGTACGAAGGGGAGGGCCGCCGGGCCTTCAACGAGTCGCTGCTCGGCCGCCGCAGCCACGACCCGCCGCAGGTCTGGCCCTGGCAGCCGCACGCCCGCCTCACCATCGCCTCCCCGGTCGTCCGCGACGGGGACGTCGTCGCCGTCGTCGTCACCGACTCGCCCACCGGCGAGCTCCGCGCCCGCATCCTGCGCGGCTGGCTGGTGATCTTCGCGGGCGAGGCCGCCGCCATGCTGCTCGCCGTCGGCGCCGCCGTCCGCCTCACCGGCTGGGTCCTGCGCCCGGTCCGGGTCCTGGACGGCGTCACCCACGACATCGCCACCGGCCGGATGAACTCCCGGGTCGCCGAGGCCGGCGGACCGCCCGAACTGCGCCGTCTCGCCCGCTCGTTCAACGAGATGGCCGACCACGTCGAGGAATCCCTCGAACAGCAGCGGGCCTTCGTCGCCGACGCCTCCCACCAGCTCCGCAACCCGCTCGCCGCGCTGCTGCTCCGCATCGAGCTGCTCGCCCTCGAACTCCCCGAGGGGAACGAGGAGATCGCCTCCGTGCGCACCGAGGGCAAGCGGCTCGCCCAGGTCCTCGACGACCTGCTCGACCTCGCCCTCGCCGAGCACGCCGCCGCCGACCTGCGGCTCACCGACGTCGGCGCCCTCGCCGCCGAGCGGATCGCCTCCTGGCGGCCGGTCGCCGACGCCAAGGGCGTCCGGCTGGTCGGGGAGTGCGGGGCGGCCACCGGCTGGGCGGACCCGGTGGCGCTCTCCAGCGCCCTGGACGCGGTCGTCGACAACGCGCTGAAGTTCACGCCGGAGGGCGAGCGGGTGACCGTGCGGGTCCTCCCGGGACGCGACGGCGTCGAGGTGGTGGTCGCCGACCTCGGGCCCGGCCTCACCGAGGAGGAGCTGAGCCGCGTCGGGGACCGCTTCTGGCGCTCCGGCCGCCACCAGAACGTCAAGGGCTCGGGCCTCGGCCTCTCCATCGCCCGCGTCCTGCTCACCGCCACCGGCGGGGGGATCGCCTTCGCCCCGAACGAGCCGCACGGACTGCGCGTGACGGTCACGGTCCCGCGGTACGCACCGGCTGATCGCTGATCGCTGATCGCTGATCGCTGATCGCCGATCGCCGATCGTCAGGGACCGTGCGGGTGGGGCGGGGCGGAGCCCGTACGGCTCAGGGCTTGACCGAGCGGTAGTAGCGCCGGGCGCCGTCGTGGAGGGTGAGGGGTTCGGTGTAGACGGCCGTCCGCAGGTCCACCAGCTGGGCCGGGTGCACCTTGCTGCCGATGCCGTCCCGGCTGTCGATCACCGAGCGGGTGAACCCCTCCACCAGGTCCTGATCGGCCTCGACGGTCGTCACCATCAGGTTCGCCACCGCCAGCGTCTCCACCCGCTGCCCGTCCTGGGCGGCCGCGTAGGCGTCGGCCGGTATCACCGCGGAGCGGTAGTGCCGGGTCGACTCGCCGACGTCCCGCAGCGCCTCCACGAGCGGGGCGTCCATCGGGACCAGCCGGACCGGGGTCCGCTCCGACAGCGTCTGCACGGCCTGGGTCGGCAGCCCGCCGGACCAGAAGAAGGCGTCCAGGGAGCCGCTCTCCAGCATCTGGGGCATCGAGTCGATGCCGACCGGCACCGCGGTCACGTCCCGGGACGGCGTGAGCCCCGCCGCCGCGAGGACCCGGTCCGCTATCAGCCGGACGCCCGAACCGTCCTGACCGACGCCGACGCGCAGTCCGCGCAGGTCGGAGACGGTCTGGATGGCCGAGCCCTTGCGGACGACCAGCTGGACGTAGTCGTCGTAGAGCCGGGCGCAGCCGCGCAGCCGCTCGAAGCCGGGCCGGCGGTCGCGGATGTACTGCGCCACGGCGTCGGCGGTCGCCACGGTGAAATCGGCCTCGCCGGAGGCGACCCGCGCCAGGTTCTGCTGGGAGCCCTCGCTGTCCTTCAGGGTGATGGTGACGTCCGGGAGCTCCTTGGCCATGGCCTGCTTCAGCAGCACGCCGTAGCGCTGGTAGACGCCGGTGGGGACCCCGGTGCTGAAGGTGACGGAGCCGCTGGGCGTCGAGCTCCCGAAGGGCGCGAGCCACCACAGCAGCACCCCGCACACCGCGAGCAGCGCGGCCGCGAGCGCGAGGACGCGGCGGCGGGCGGCACGGCTGAGCGAGGCGAACATGTCTGCGATCCTGCCAGGTGCCCCGCGACCCTGGCCAGGGCGGCCGGAGGGCGACGGCTGTGATGTCGACTGCCCCGGAGCCGCGGGGTGGCTCCGGGTGGTGCCGGGGCCACGGGGAGCCACGGGGGTGACGGGGACGGGGAGTCCCGTGCGGCGGACTCCGCGTCCGGGGACGGTACGGGGCCGTGCCGCCGGCCCTGCGCCCGGGGGCGTACCGCAGGCGTACCGGGGCCGTACCGGGGGAGCCTCGGGCCGCCCGGTGGCGGCGGGGCGCGCTCGGCCGAAATGGTGAGCGGTTCTCCGGAGGGGCGCCGTGCCGTGTGTCCTGCCGGGGCGGCGGGGGTCCGTCCGGTTAGCGTCGGAAGGCGCTCGGTGATCTTGAGGGTAGTTCCCCCTGCCCGCCCCTGGCCCCTGCCGAGCAGCCGACTCACCCCTGTCCCGAGGGAGTCTCCGCATGCTGGTCGCCCCGTCGTTCCCGTCCCGCGGTACCGGTGCCCCCGGCCCCGCCGCCCGCAGAACCGGGGCCGCTCCCCGCGCCCCGGCGCGGCGGGCCGCACTGGACGGGGCGGGCCGTGCGGGCGAGGGTGGTGCACCACCGCGCGCCGGCCGCGCCCGTACGACCCGAGGAAGCCCCCGATGCCCGTCGCCCCGCCCGTCGTCCCGCCCCGCGTCGCCGTCCTCGCCGACGACCTGACCAGCGCGGGGGACGGCGCGGCACCCTTCCGCCGGGCCGGCCTTCCGGCCCGGGTGCTCCTCTCCGGCGGTCCGCTCGCCGGCCACGGGCGGGAGGACGGCGTCCTCGCCGTCGACCTCGGCAGCCGGCTCCTGGACGAGGCCGGGGCCGCGCGCCGCACCCGGGAGGCGGCCCGCGCCCTGTCCGGCGCGGGGCTGCTCCTGAAGACCGTCGACTCGACCCTGCGCGGCCACGTGGCCGCCGAGCTCCACGCCGCCCGGGAGGGCTCGGGGCGGCGGGCGGTGGTGATCGCCCCCGCCTTCCCGGCCGAGGGCCGCACCACCCTCGAAGGCGTGCAGTACGTCCGCGGAGTGCGGGTCGACGAGAGCGAGTTCGCCCGCGACCCCGCCCACCCCGTCCGCACCGCCGACCTCGCCCGGCTCCTGCCGGACGCCGTCCCCGTCGCACCCGGCCGGACCGGGCTCCTGCCCGAACTCCTCGCGCGCGGCGGCCTCTTCGCCTGCTCCGCCGCCACCGACGCCGACCTGGACCGGATCGTCGCCGCCGTCCCCGACCACCGGGCCGTCCTCTGGGTCGGCTCGCCGGGACTGGCCGCCGCCCTCGCCCGCCACCACGCGCTCCCGGGATCCGCCGGTCCGGCCGGTGAACTCCCGCTCGCCCGGAGGCCCTTGACCGTCGTCGGCAGCGCCAACCCCGCCACCCGGCGCCAGCTCGCCCTGCTCGCCGCCGAGCCGGGCGCGGTCTGTGCCGACACCGACGGCACCGCCGACCCTGCCGACACCGCGGCCCGCCTGCTCGCCGCCGACGCCCCCGTGCGCATCCTCCACACGCCCCACGAGCGCCGCCCCGGACCGGCCGGGTCGACCCGGCTCCTCGCCGCCTCCGTGGCGGAACTGGCCGGCCGCGCCCCCTTCGACGGGCTCGTCCTCACCGGCGGGGAGACCGCCGAGGCCGTGCTGCGGGCCCTCGGCGCCCACGGCATCGACCTCCACGACGAGCCCGAGCCCGGCGTCGCCCGCGGCACCCTCACCGGGCCCGCGGGCGTCCCCCGCGTCCCGGTCGTCGTCAAGGCGGGCGGCTTCGGCGACGAGCGCGCCCTGCTGCGCCTGCACGCCCTCCTCACGGGCCACCCGGCCCGGGCCCGCGGCGGACGGGGCGGGGGTCACGCCTCCAGATAGCGCAGCACCGCGAGGATCCGGGGGCTGTGGCCCTCGGCGCCCCGCAGCTCCAGCTTGTCGAAGACCGCGTTGAGGTGCTTCTCCACCGCGCTCAGCGACAGGTGCAGCCGCCGCGCGATGGCCGTGTTGGTGCAGCCCTCCGCGAGGACCTGGAGCACCTCCCGCTCGCGCGGGGTCAGCCGGGCCAGCGGATCGGCGTGCGCGCTGCGGACCACCAGCTGCCGGACGACCTCCGGGTCGATCGCCGCGCCGCCCGAGTGGATCCGCTCCAGCGCGTCCAGGAACTCCTCGACCTGCGCCACCCGGTCCTTCAGCAGATAGCCGACCCGCTCCGCGCCGGCCGCGAGCAGCCGGGCCGCGTAGCTGCGCTCGACGTGCTGCGAGAGGACCAGGACGCCGGTCCCCGGCAGCCGTTCGCGGATCTCGACGGCCGCCCGCAGGCCCTCGTCGGTGTGGGTCGGCGGCATCCGGATGTCCACGACGGCCACGTCGGGGCGGAGCGCCTCCGCCGCGGCGACCAGCCCCACCGCGTCCCCGAACGCCCCGACGACCTCGTGCCCCTCCTCCGCGAGCAGGCGGGCGAGCCCCTCCCGCAGCAGGGTCGAGTCCTCGGCCAGGATCACACGCACGGCAGCTCCGCGACGATGGTGGTGGGTCCCCCGAGGGGGCTGTCGACGCTCAGGACGCCGTCGAGCGCGGCGACCCGTCCGCGCAGCCCGGTCAGGCCGCTGCCCGCGGGATCCGCGCCGCCCCGGCCGTCGTCCTCGATCCGCACGGTCAGCGGGCCGCCGGGCGCCCCCGCGACCCGTACCGACACGGCCGAGGCCGCCGCGTGCTTGGCCGCGTTGGTGACGGCCTCCGAGACGACGAAGTAGGCGGCCGTCTCCACCGGGCGGGGGAGCGGCCCCGTCACCTCGTAGGCGATCCGCAGCGGCAGCGCGCACCGCTGCGCGACCCCGCCCAGCGCCTCCTCGAGACCGAGGCTGTCCAGTGCCGACGGATACACCCGCCAGGCGACCTTGCGGAGTTCGGCCAGCACCTCCTGGGCCTCCCGGTGCGCCTGGCCCAGCAGGTCCGCCGCCCGCTCCGGATCCCGTCCGCCGCCCCGGCGCGCCCGCCCGATCAGCATGGCGAGCGCCACCAGCCGCTGCTGCACCCCGTCGTGGAGGTCCCGCTCGATCCGCCGCCGCTCCCCGTCCACGGCCCGCACGACGGCCGCCCGGCTCACCGAGAGCTCGTCGATCCGGCGCCGCAGCAGCTCCCGCTCCGAGGGCCCGAAGCACTCCCGGGCCAGACGGGTGTCGAGCGCGGTGAGCGCGGCCAGCCCCTGGAGCCCCAGGAAGAGCAGGACGCCCTCGAGCACCAGCTGCGGCAGCAGCTCCATCGCCCCGGTGGTCCCGCGCACCACTCCCGTGACCAGCAGTCCCGCGAGCACCAGGCCGAAGCCGAGCAGTGCCAGCACGACCCCGCAGACGAGCCCGGCCCACGACCTGACCGCCAGATACCGCACGAGGTCCCCGTCCCCGGTCCCGTACGCCCCGGCCTCGTTGCCGTCCCCGGTCCCGGTCCCGTACGCCCCTGCCCCGTGGCCGTCCCCGGTTCCGGCCCCGTACGCCTCGGGGAACCGGTCCCCGAAGAACCGGGACCGCCGCCTCCGCTCCAGCCCCGCGAGCCGGCGGGCACCGGAGCCGAGCACCCCGAAGGCGCGCGCCCGCGTCCGCGGCCACAGCAGAAAGGCCCCGAGTGGCGCCCCCGCGAGCAGCAGGTACAGCAGCCCGACCGGCGCGGTCAGACAGCCGGCAAGCACCCCCGTCGCCCGCCGCGCCGCCGACCGCGCCCCCGCGTCGCTCCGTCCGCCCCCGTCCACGCCTCCCACCCTAAGGTCGGCTCCGCCGAGGGGGCCCGGCCCGGCCGGTGCGGCCACGCCTAGCCGCGCCGGTGCCGCGCCGCCGCGCCGCGCGCCCGGAGCCGTACCGTCAGCCAGGTCGCGGCGGCCGCGACGACCAGGACGGCGACGGCCTTGGACGCGACGCCGACGTACGACTCGACCAGTTCCCAGCGGTCGCCGAGGGCGTAGCCGGCGAGGACCAGGACGCTGTTCCAGATCAGGCTGCCGACCGTCGTGAGCAGCAGGAAGAGCGGCACCGGCATCCGCTCCACCCCGGCCGGGACGGAGATCAGGCTGCGGAAGATCGGAACCATCCGGCCCAGCAGGACCGCCTTGGTGCCGTGCCGGCGGAACCACTCCTCGGTCCGCTCCAGGTCCGAGACCTTCACCAGCGGCAGCCGCGCCCACAGCGCGTGCATCCGCTCCCGGCCGAAGAGCGCGCCGATCCCGTACAGGGCCAGCGCGCCCACCACCGAACCGAGCGTCGTCCAGAACAGCGCGGAGGCGAGGCTGAGCACGCCCTGTCCGGCGGCGAAGCCGGTCAGCGGCAGGATCACCTCGCTCGGCAGCGGCGGGAAGAGGTTCTCCAGCGCGATGGCGAGACCGGCGCCCGGTCCGCCCAGGGTCTCGACGAGCCCGGCCGCCCAGCCGGCGATGCCGCCGGCGGGCTCCTGCGCGAGAACGGTCGGGTACGGCGTCACGGGCCCTCCACGGGTCGGGAAAGGTCCCCGGCGGATGCGCCGGAAGACCTTCCTCAACCATAGGAAGCGCTGCTCGGAGCCGGTATGCGCGTTCCCGCCCGACCCCCCTGCGGAAAACCGCAGGGTGCGGAGGCCGGGCTTCCGTCCCCCAGACCGTCGCCGGCGGAGGCGCCGCCGGCGACGGTCCGGGGCTCAGGCCGGGAGGTCCGCCGCCGTCGGCACCACCACGGCGAACACGTCGGTCAGTGCGGTCAGCGCCGCCCGCTTGAGCTCGGCGGCGGGCACCACGGTGCCGTCCGGCGCGGTCAGCGCCCGGGTGGCGGTGGCCTCGGCGACGACCGTCGGGCGGTAGCCCAGGTTGAACGCGGCCTGGGCGGTGTGGTTCACGCACATGTGGGTCATGAACCCGGCCAGGACCAGCTCCTTCCCGGCGCCCGCGGCGAAACCGAGGTCCGTCAGGACCTTCTCCAGGTCGGTCGCGTGGAAGGAGTCGGGGAAGTTCTTCACCACGACCGGCTCGCCCTCGGCGGGCGCCACCTCGTCGCTGATCGCGCCGACCGGGGCCGTCAGGTCGTACGGGGACCCCTCGCCGCTGTCGTGCTGGACGTGCACGACCGGGGTTCCGGCCGCCCGGGCCCGGGCGAGGAGCCGTGCCGCCTCGGCCACGGCCTCCTCGGCGCCCTCCAGGGCCATGACGCCGGAGCGGTAGGTGTTCTGGACGTCGATGAGGACCAGGGCCGCCTCGGAGAGCCGGGCCGGCTCGTCGCTCAGGCCGGAGAGGGAACGCAGGGAGGTGGACGGAGTGACGCTCATGTCGGAACCTTTCGGATCTCTTGGTGTGAATTCGGTGGAAAAGGGTCTGCGTGAGGGCGTGGCGGTGGAGCCGCCCACCCCGCCGCGAGGAAGCGGCAGGGGAAGAAGGGGATGGGGGAGGGGGAGCCGCGGGTCAGCCGGTGCCGGAGTCGGAGGTGGACCCGGACCCGGTGCGGAAGCGGCGGCGGTAGGCCGCCGGTGTGGTCGCGAGCTGCCGGCGGAAGGCCCGGTGCAGGGTCTCCACCGAGCCGAGCCCGGCCCGCGCCGCCACCTCCGCCAGCGGCGCGTCCGAGGTCTCCAGGTGGCGCCGGGCCACCTCGATCCGGGCCGCCTCCACGTAGGCGGCCGGGCTGGACCCCGTCTCCTGCGCGAAGACCCGGGCGAAGTGCCGCTCGCTGAGGCACATCCGGCCGGCCAGCCGCTCCGCGGACAGGTCCCCGTCGAGGTGGTCGGCGATCCAGAGCCGCAGCTCGTCGATGTCCCTCCGGCCGGCCGCCGGACGGCTCAGCGGCACCGAGAACTGGCTCTGCCCGCCCTGCCGCTTCAGGTACATGACCAGCTGCCGGGCGACCGCGAGCGCGGCCTCCTCGCCCAGGTCCTCGGCGACCAGCGCCAGGGACAGGTCGAGGCAGGCGCTGATCCCGGCCCCGGTCCACAGCCGCCCCCGGTCCGTCCGCACGAAGATTGGATCGGGGTCCACGGTGACCTCCGGGTGGTCGGCCGCCAGCTGCGCGGCCGTCGACCAGTGGGTCGTGGCGGTCTTCCCGTCGAGGAGTCCGGCCGCCGCCAGGACGTGCGCGCCGACGCAGACCGACGCCACCCGGCGGGCGTGCGGGGCGGTCTCCCGCACCCACCGCACGACCTCCGGGTCGAGCCGGGCGGTGACCCCGTCGTGCTCCGCCGGGTCCACCGCCCCCGGCACCAGGAGGGTGTCCACGTCCGCGCCGACCTCGTCGAAGCCCAGGTCCGCGACCAGCCGCACCCCCGCCGAGGTCCGCACCTCCCCGGCGCCGCCGGGCGCGGCCAGCCGCACCCGGTAGCGGGCGCGGCCGCCCGCCTCCCGGTTGGCCAGCGCGAAGACCTCGGCCGGCCCGGTGACGTCGAGGAGGTCCACGTCGGGGAAGACCGCGACGACGACCCGGTGGACGGGGTGCTCCCCGCCCGGGCCGCCGGCCGCCGCTTCGGTACGTGTCTCGGACATGCGCCCACCTTCGCCCGCCCCGGCCCGTGACGGCAATGACGATTCCCTGTCACATCCGGACACCGGGGCGCTCCCGGGCGCGAGCTCCGGAGCCCGGCCGGGAGCCCACCGGGGACCGCCTACTCTTGGATGCATGACCAGCAGCAGCGACCGGAGTCTCACAGTGGGCATCGAAGGACCGAAGACCTACGACATTCGCACCTACGGGTGCCAGATGAACGTCCACGACTCCGAGCGGCTCTCCGGTCTGCTGGAAGAGGCGGGCTACGTCCGCGCCCCCAAGGAGGCCGACGGCGCCGACGTCGTCGTCTTCAACACCTGCGCGGTCCGCGAGAACGCCGACAACAAGCTGTACGGCAACCTGGGCCACCTCGCCCCGATGAAGACCGCCCGCCCCGGCATGCAGATCGCCGTCGGCGGCTGCCTCGCCCAGAAGGACCGCGACACCATCGTCAAGCGGGCCCCCTGGGTCGACGTCGTCTTCGGCACGCACAACATCGGCAAGCTGCCGGTCCTCCTGGAGCGCGCCCGCGTCCAGCAGGAGGCCCAGGTCGAGATCGCCGAGTCCCTGGAGGCCTTCCCCTCCACCCTGCCCACCCGCCGCGAGTCGGCGTACGCGGCCTGGGTCTCCATCTCGGTCGGCTGCAACAACACCTGCACCTTCTGCATCGTCCCCGCCCTGCGCGGCAAGGAGGAGGACCGCCGGCCCGGCGACATCCTCGCCGAGATCGAGGCGCTGGTCGCCGAGGGAGTCTCCGAGATCACCCTGCTCGGCCAGAACGTGAACGCGTACGGCTCCGACCTCGGCGACCGCGAGGCCTTCGGCAAGCTCCTGCGCGCCTGCGGCACCGTCGAGGGCCTGGAGCGGGTCCGCTTCACCTCCCCGCACCCGCGCGACTTCACCGACGACGTCATCGCCGCCATGGCCGAGACGCCGAACGTGATGCCCCAGCTGCACATGCCGCTCCAGTCCGGGTCCGACCCGATCCTCAAGGCCATGCGCCGCTCCTACCGCCAGGAGCGCTTCCTCGGCATCATCGAGAAGGTGCGCGCGGCGATCCCGCACGCCGCCATCTCCACCGACATCATCGTCGGCTTCCCCGGCGAGACCGAGGAGGACTTCGAGCAGACCATGCACGTGGTCCGCGAGGCCCGCTTCGCGAACGCCTTCACCTTCCAGTACTCCAAGCGCCCCGGGACCCCCGCCGCCGAGATGGACGGCCAGATCCCCAAGGAGGTCGTGCAGGCGCGCTACGAGCGCCTGGTCGCCCTCCAGGAGGAGATCTCCTGGGACGAGAACAAGAAGCAGGTCGGCCGCACCCTGGACGTCATGGTCGCCGAGGGCGAGGGCCGCAAGGACGGTGCCACCCACCGCCTCTCCGGCCGCGCGCCCGACAACCGGCTCGTCCACTTCACCAAGCCCGACGAGGACGTCCGTCCCGGCGACGTGGTGACCGTCGAGATCACCTACGCCGCCCCGCACCACCTCCTCGCCGAGGGTCCGACCACCGCCGTCCGCCGCACCCGCGCGGGCGACGCCTGGGAGAAGCGCACCGCCGCGGCCGCCGCCAAGCCGGCCGGCGTCCTGCTCGGCCTGCCGAGGATCGGCGCCCCGGAGCCGCTCCCGGCGGCCGAGGTCCCGGCCTGCGGCGCCAGTCACTGACATCACACAGAGGGGGGACCCCATGGGCAGATGGGCCGTCGTCGCGCAGTGGGGCGCGGGCGAGACGTACAACACGGAGATCGTCACCCGGGTGACCGGCAGCCGCGAGGACGCCCGCGCGGCGCTCACGGAGGCCACCCGGGTCGTCCGCAAGCCGATGCGCGAGAAGCACCGGTCGGTGTACCGCTTCCCCGGCGGCGACAGCTACCTCGTCGTCGTCCAGGGCGCCCTGTCCCGCACGGAGACGACCGTGAGCATCGCCGAGCTCGTCTACGACTCGGCGGACCCGTCGATCGCCCGGGCCGCGGCGGAGGCGGACGGGTCGGAGAGGCCGGAGGAGACGGGCGGCGACGAGGCTGCGGGCTCGGGCGCGGGCTCGTCCGGCTGACGGGCTGTCGGACCGTCGGGTTGCCGGACTGCCGGACTGCCGGGCCGAGGGGTCGGCCGGTCGGTCACCCGCCGGCCGGTCGGCTGTGCCCGTCGCCCGGCCTGTCCCGGAGGGCGGGGCAGTAGGCTGCGGATCATGCTTGTCGCCGCAGCCGTGTGCCCCTGCCCGCCGCTCCTCGTGCCCGAGGTCGCGAGTGGTGCCGCCCCCGAGCTGGAGGCCGTCCGCGCGCACTGCGCGGACGCCCTCGGGGTGCTCGCCGCCGCCCGGCCCGACCGGCTCCTCGTCGTCGGACCGGCGCCCGGGGGCGCCCTGGGCCCCTTCCCGGCCGGCTCCACCGGCTCCTTCGCCGGGTTCGGGGTCGACCTGACCGTGCGCCTCGGGGACGGCCCCGGCGGCCGTACGCTGCCGGCCCCGCTCGCCGTGGGCGCCTGGCTGCTCTCCCGTACCGAGCGGGCGGACGTGCCCGTGGAGGGGTACGGGGTCGACGAGCGGGCCACGCCCGAGGAGTGCGCGGAGACCGGCCGGGCGCTGGCCGCCTCGGCAGGGCGGGTCGCCCTGCTCGTCCTGGGCGACGGCAGCGCCTGCCGGACCGTGAAGGCCCCCGGCTACTTCGACGAGCGCGCGGCCGGCTTCGACGCCGAGGCCGCCCGCGTCCTGGGCTCCGCCGACCCGGCCGGCGTCCTCGCGCTCGACGCGGGCCTCGCCCGCGAGCTCCAGGCGGCCGGGCGCGCCCCCTGGCAGGTCCTCGCGGGCGCCGCCGAGGGCTCGGACCTCTCCGGCCGCCTCCTCCACGAGGACGCCCCGTACGGGGTCGCGTACCTGGTCGCCGTCTGGTCCTAGGAACGCGCGGCCGGAGCGGGCGCCCCGACCGCGCGGGAACGCCGGGTGGGCGGTGGTCCCGGAGGACGTCCTCCGGGACCACCGCCCACCCGGCGTTCTGCGTGTTCCACGCGTTCCGCGTGTGGCTTCAGGCGGCCGGTGGCGGCGGCGGGGGCGTGCCGTCGCCGCGGGTCCCGCCGTCCCCCTTGTTCCCGATCCGGTCGATGGCCTCCTTGGCCTTGCCGGTGCCGGACTGGATCTTGCCGCTGTACTTGCCCTTGGTCTTCTCGTCGACCGCCTTCGCGGCCTTGTCCAGGCCCTGGTCGATCTTGTCCCCGTGCTGCTGCGCGAGGTCCGCGACCTTGTCCTTGGCCGGGCCCAGCTTGGCCTTCAGTGAATCCAGGAGACCCATGGGGCACCTCTCCGTGTCCGTGTCCTGCCTACCTGCGGGCGGTCTCGCCGGTCTCGCCGTCCGTCTCCGGCTCGGCGTCCGGGCGCGCGTCCGAGTCCGCGGCGGTGCCGGCCGACTGCTGCCGAGGGATCTCCACGGCCCCGACCGCCCCGGCGACCGCACCGGCCTCCGGAGCGTTCCGCGCGCAGTCCGCGGACCCCGCGGGACCGGTGGACCTCAGGGGCGCGGTCAGTCCCGCGACCGCCACCCGCGTCACGGCTCCGTCCACCTCCGTGGCCTCCTCGGTCCCCTCCGCGGGATCCGTCGCACCGGTCTCCGCGGCCTCCGCCACCGCGGAGACCTCGGCCACATCCTCCGCCGTGCCCTTCTTCTTCCGGCGAAACCTTGAGAAAACGCCCATATCCACTCCATAGCGTACGCGTGAGGGGGTGCCGCGCAGGGGAGCGCCGTCCGCAACACGGCCGGAACCCCGCGCAACACGGCCGGAACCCCGCGGAACACGGCCGGAACCCCGCGGAACACGGCCGGAACCCCGCGGAACGAGGCCGGAACCATGCGGAACGCGGCCGGAACCACGCAACGGGCAACGAACCCCCCACCCCCCTGTCACGTCGCTCGTTCGGGGGCGCCCCCGGAGGTTTGCGAGACTGGGGCGGTGAGAAGTGCAGCTCCCGCACCGCGGGTCATCGCCGTCGTCGGCCCCACGGCGGCCGGAAAGTCCGATCTGGGTGTGTTCCTGGCCCAGCAGCTCGACGGCGAGGTCGTCAACGCCGACTCGATGCAGCTCTACCGCGGGATGGACATCGGCACCGCCAAACTGACGCCGGAGGAACGCGGCGGGGTCCCGCACCGCCTCCTCGACATCTGGGACGTCACCGAGGCCGCCAGCGTCGCCGAGTACCAGCGCCTCGCCCGCGCCGAGATCGACCGGCTGCTCGCCGAAGGCCGTACCCCCGTCCTCGTCGGCGGCTCCGGCCTGTACGTGCGCGGCGCCGTGGACGCCCTGGAGTTCCCCGGCACCGACCCCGCGATCCGGGCCCGCCTGGAGGCGGAGCTCGACGAGCGCGGCTCCGGCGTCCTGCACGCCCGGCTGGCCGACGCCGACCCGGAGGCGGCCCGCGCGATCCTCCCCAGCAACGGACGCCGGATCGTCCGCGCCCTGGAGGTCATCGAGATCACCGGGAAGCCCTTCACCGCCAACCTCCCCGGGCACGAGTCCGTCTACGACACGGTCCAGATCGGCGTCGACGTGGCCCGCCCCGAGCTCGACGAGCGGATCGCCGCGCGCGTGGACCGCATGTGGGAGGCCGGGCTCGTCGACGAGGTCCGGGCCCTGGAGGCGCTCGGCCTGCGCGAGGGGCGCACGGCCTCCCGCGCCCTCGGCTACCAGCAGGTGCTCGCGGCGCTCGCGGGGGAGTGCACCGAGGACGAGGCACGCGCCGAGACCGTGCGCGCCACCAAGCGCTTCGCCCGCCGCCAGGACTCGTGGTTCCGCCGCGACCCGCGCGTCCACTGGCTCAGCGGGGCCGCCGATCACCGGGGGGAACTCCCGCGGGAGGCGCTCTCGTTGGTCGAACGAGCGGTTACAGCCTGATCACGTGATGGCATCGGGACGCCCTGCCCGTCATTTCGGCGGTCGTGAGCGTGCCATCATCGAGCATCGATCGACCAAGTGGAGTCCGAGTGGGGAGGGCGCGTGGCGATGGAGGCCGGCCCTCGCGACAGAGAACAGCACGAGTCGGTCCCCGGGGGTGCCCCGGGGCTGACGCCCGACGGGCCCGATGACGCCGAGGGTTCGGCGGTCGAGGTCGACGCGGGCGAGGTGGAGGTCGAGCTGCGCCCCCGGCGCCTGCTGAGGATCTGGCAGCTCGCCCCGATCGTCGGTCTCGCCGCCGTCGGCTCCCTGATGTTCGCCTTCCCGCTGGCCTTCGGCTCCGGGGACGGCGGCGCGGTCGTCGCGATGCTCGGACTGCTCATCAGCTTCTGCGCCGCCGGCTGGGGCATGATGGCCGCCCGCAAGGTCGGCTACACCTGGCCGGGACTGCCGCAGCGCGGCTCCGGCGAACGGCCCGACTGGCGCGTGCTCGCCCTGTACGTGACGACCATCGCGGCCCTCGTCGCGCTCGCGGTCTGGCGCGTCGCCCGGCTCCGCTGAGCCCCGCGCGGCCCGCCCGGGCCCGCCCCGTGGACAACCGGAACGGGTGTCCGGGCGGCACCGTACAGTTGATCGCGTGACCAGCACGCAGACCACCCCGCTCCGTTACCTCAAGGGCCACGGCACCGAGAACGACTTCGTGATCGTCCCCGACGCGGAGAACGAGATCGACCTGCCCCCCGCCCTCGTCGCCCGGCTCTGCGACCGCCGCGCCGGCCTCGGCGGCGACGGCGTGCTGCACGTCGTGCGCAGCGCCGCCCACCCCGAGGCCCGCGCCATGGCCGGCGAGGCCGAGTGGTTCATGGACTACCGGAACGCCGACGGCACGGTCGCCGAGATGTGCGGCAACGGGGTCCGGGTCTTCGCCCGCTACCTGGAGCACGCCGGGCACGTCGCCGCCGGCGAGGTCGCCGTCGCCACCCGCGGCGGCGTCAAGCACGTCCACCTCGACAAGGACGGCTCCGTCACCGTCTCCATGGGCCGGGCCGTCCTCCCCGAGGGGAGCGTCACCGTCACCGTCGACGGGCGCAGCTGGCCCGCGCGGAACGTGAACATGGGCAATCCGCACGCGGTCGCCTTCGTCGAGGACCTCGCCCACGCGGGCACGCTCTACGACGAGCCGCCGTACGAGCCGGCGGCCGTCTACCCGGACGGGGTCAACATCGAGTTCGTCGCGGACCGGGGCCCCCGGCACGTCGCCATGCGCGTGCACGAGCGCGGCGCCGCCGAGACCCGCTCCTGCGGCACCGGCGCCTGCGCCGTGGCGGTCGCCACCGCCCGCCGCGACGGTGCGGACCCGGCCGAGACCGGCGCCCCCGTCACGTACACCGTCGACGTCCTCGGCGGCACCCTCGTCATCACCGAGCACCCCGACGGGGCGATCGAGATGACCGGTCCCGCCGTCATCGTCGCGGAGGGCACCCTGGAGCCCTCCTGGCTCGCCCAGGGCTGACCCCCCGGACGCTGCCGTCCGCCGGACGGCCGCACGTCGCCTCGGCCGGACGGCCCCACGTCGTCCGGTCGGCGGCACGGGCCCCGCAGCCGTCCGCGGACGGGCCGGGGCGCCCCCGAGCACTCCCCGGCCGCCCCGTGCCCCCCAAGGGCCCCCGGGCCGCCCCGCCGCCGAAGGCGTCCGCCGGGGCGCCCGCCCGCGGGCTTCCCGCCGCGCTGCGCCGGGCGGTGAAATCGAAACAGTCAACGACTGCCGTGTCGCTCGAATGGGTGATCCGATTCACGCTGGGCGAGAGCGTGACTGCGCCACGTGGTGGGGTCGGTAGCATCAAGCACCGGCCCTCCGGGCTCTCCCCGCCCGTCCACCGCCGGTCGACGTCGCCGGAGGTGCCCCATGAGCGCAGAGGCCACGAACCCCGTGAGCGCGGCCGAGGCCGCAGCCACCGACACGGGCGTCCGCAGGCGCGGACGCGCCCGGCTGGACCTGCGGAGGATCGGCCGGGCCGCCCTGCTCGGCGCCACCGCGGGCCCCGCCCCGCGCGACCGGCTGCCCGACGCCATCAGCCACGTGGCGGAGGCGCACCGGGCCCACCACCCCGAGGCCGACCTGTCGGTGCTCCGCCGGGCGTACGTGCTCGCCGAGTCCTCGCACCGGGGACAGTTCCGCAAGAGCGGCGAGCCCTACATCACCCACCCGCTCGCGGTCACCCTCATCCTCGCCGAACTCGGCGCCGAGACCGTCACCCTGACCGCCTCCCTCCTCCACGACACCGTCGAGGACACCGAGGTGACGCTGGATCAGGTGCGCCGGGAGTTCGGCGACGAGGTCGCGTACCTCGTCGACGGCGTCACCAAGGTGGAGAAGATCGACTACGGCGCCGCCGCCGAACCCGAGACCTTCCGCAAGATGCTCGTCGCGACCGGCGACGACGTCCGCGTCATGTCGATCAAACTCGCCGACCGGCTCCACAACATGCGCACCCTCGGCGTGATGCGCCCCGAGAAACAGGCCCGCATCGCCAAGGTCACCCGGGACGTCCTCATCCCCCTCGCCGAGCGGCTCGGCGTCCAGGCGCTCAAGACCGAGCTGGAGGACCTGGTCTTCGCGATCCTCCACCCCGAGGAGTACGAGGCCACCCGCGCCCTCATCGCCGACGCCACCGGCTCCGGCTCCCCGGACGCGCTCGCCGCCGTCGCCGAACAGGTCGGCGCCGTGCTGCGCGAGGCGGACATCGCCGCCGACGTCGTCGTCCGCCCCCGCCACTTCGTCTCCGTCCACCGCGTCCGCCTCAAGCGCGGCGACCTGCGCGGCTGCGACTTCGGACGGCTGCTCGTCCTCGTCGCCGAGGACGCCGACTGCTACGCGGTCCTCGGCGAGCTCCACACCTGTTTCACCCCGCTGATCTCCGAGTTCAAGGACTTCATCGCGGCCCCCAAGTTCAACCTGTACCAGTCGCTGCACACCGCGATCGCCGCTCCCGACGGAGCCGTCGCCGAAGTCCTCATCCGCACCCACCGCATGCACAAGGTCGCCGAGGCCGGCGTCGTCGCCCTCGGCAGCCCGCACCGCACCGCACCGGACCAGACCGAGCCCCCCGAGCCCGCCGAGGACGGCGAGCGCACCGACCCCACCCGGCCCGGCTGGCTCGCCCGCCTCCTCGACTGGCAGGAGTCCGCTCCGGACCCCGACACCTTCTGGAGCTCGCTCCGCGCCGACCTCGCCGAGGACCACGAGATCACCGTCTTCCACGCCGACGGCGGGACGCTCGGCCTGCCCGCCGGCGCCACCTGCGTCGACGCCGCCTACGCCCGGCACGGCGAGGCCGCCCACGCCTGCCTCGGCGCCCGGGTCAACGGCCGGCTCACCCCGCTCGGCACCGTCCTCTCCGACGGCGACACCGTGCAGCTGCTCCTCGCCCAGGACACCGGCTCCGGACCCTCCCCGGAATGGCTGGACCACGCCCGCACCCCCGCCGCCCGGATCGCCATCACCGCCTGGCTCCGGGCCCACCCGGAGGCTGCCGCCCAGCCCGCCGCCGCCCCCCGCCCGCCGCTCAGCGTCGCCGCCGACCGCAGCTCCGGCGCCGAGCTCCACGCCGACCTCGACGGCGGCCCGCCCGCCCCGGTCCGCCCGGCCGGCTGCTGCACCCCGGTGCCTCCCGACACCATCACCGGCTTCCGGGTCCGGGGCGGCGCCGTCACCGCCCACCGCACCGGCTGCCCCGCCGTGGACGTCATGCACCGGCTCGGCCGGGCCGTCGTCCCCGTCCGCTGGGGCGACGCCGCCCACTGCCGGGTCACCCTGGTCGCCGAATCGTTCGGCCGCCCGGGACTGCTGGCCGACCTCACCGAGGCCATCGCCACCGCCGGCGCCGAGGTCGTCTCCGCCACCGTCGAGCCGCCGAACGAACAGCGGGTCCGCCACACGTACACCCTCCAGCTCGTCGACGCCGCCCGGCTCCCGAACCTCATGCGCGCCATGCGCGACGTCCCCGGCGTCTACGACGTCGGCCGCACCCACCGCCTCTGACCGGCCGGGGCCCCGCCCCCGGACCCCCGACGAACCGCCGGGTGCCGGCCCGGCGGTTCCCGCCACCCGGCGCCGTGCGCGGGCGCCCGCCCGCGCGTGACCCCTTCGGGTGGCGGGTGCGCGCGTCGGCCCGGGGAGCGGGCCGCCGCCCTGGTAGCCCTGGCGCATGGCGCACACTCCCCCGCCCCTCCCGCCGGCCCCCGCCCCGGCCGCCGGCGGCCCCGCCCGGCGGCCGGTCCGCAGGCCGTGGCTCCGGACCGCCGGCCTCCTCGCCGCCGGCGCGGGCCTGGTCGCCGCCACGCTGCCCGCCCCGGCGCCGCTCGGCATCGGCGACCCCCTCTTCCCGCACCTCGGCAACCCCGGCTACGACGTCCTCTCCTACGACATCGACCTCACCTACTCCGGCGTGAACACCCGGCCGCTCGCCGCCGTCACCCGGGTCACCGCCCTCGCCACCGCCGACCTCGAACGGCTCCACCTCGACTTCACCCACGGCACCGTCTCCGCCGTCACCGTCGACGGCCGCCCCGCCGCCCACGAGACCAGCGGCGAGGACCTCGTCGTCACCCCGGCGGTCCCGATCGACGCCGGCGAGCCGGTCACCGTCACCGTCCGCCACACCAGCGACCCGCGCGGCCCCGCCGCGAACGGCGGCTGGGTCCGCACCTCCGACGGCCTCGCCATGGCCAACCAGGCCGACGCCGCCCACCGGGTCTTCCCCTCCAACGACCACCCCTCCGACAAGGCCGCCTTCACCTTCCGGATCACCGCCCCCAGCGAGCTGACCGCCGTCGCCAACGGCCTGCCCGCCGGCCGCGCCGACCACGGCGCCACCACCACCTGGACCTACCGCACCCGCCACCCCATGGCCACCGAACTGGCCCAGGTCTCCATCGGCCGCTCCGCCGTCCCGCACCGCACCGGCCCCCGCGGCCTCCCCGTCCGGGACGTCGTCCCCGCCGGCGACCGCGAGACCCTGGAACCCTGGCTGCGCAGGACCCCCGGCCACCTGGAGTGGATGGAGGGCAAGGTCGGCCCCTACCCCTTCGAGACCTACGGCGTCCTGGTCGCCGACGCCACCACCGGTTTCGAGCTGGAGACCCAGACCCTCTCCCTCTTCGAACGCAGGCTCTTCACCGACCCCCGCTTCCCCGAGTGGTACGTCGACGCCGTCATGGTCCACGAACTGGCCCACCAGTGGTTCGGCGACAGCGTCTCCCCGCGCACCTGGTCCGACCTGTGGCTCAACGAGGGACACGCCAGCTGGTACGAGGCGCTGTACGCCGACGAGACGGCCGGCAAGTCCCTGGAGCAGCGCATGAAGGCCGCCTACGCCGCCTCCGACGGCTGGCGCGCCGACGGAGGCCCCCCGGCGCAGCCCCGCCCGCCCACGCCCGGCGCCAAGATCAGCCTCTTCCGGCCCGTCGTCTACGACGGCAGCGCGCTCGTCCTCTACGCCCTCCGGCAGGAGATCGGCACCGGCGCCTTCGACCGCCTCCAGCGCCGGTGGGTCGCCGCCCACCGGGACGGCGTCGCCTCCACCGCCGACTTCACGGCCCTCGCGGAAGAGGTCTCCGGCCGCGACCTCGGCGCCTTCTTCAAGGGCTGGCTGTACGGGGAGAAGACCCCGCCGATGCCCGGCCGACCCGACTGGCGCAGCCTCCCGCCCGCCGGCGCGAAGCACTGACGAAACCCGGGTGACGGGCGCCCGGCGGCCGTGTCACCATTTTCACGTCGGCGACGCGGCCGGCCGGAGGACCCCGCGAGGGAATCTTCCGGAGCCGCCGCACGTTGTACCGACACCATCGTTCCGACCGACGTAAGGATCCAATGACCTCCTCTTCTTCCCCTTCCCAGGACGAGCAGAGCTTCGCGCAGTCGCGCCGCACCGAGAGCCTTCGGGCCGATGCCCTGATGGAAGAGGACGTCGCCTGGAGCCACGAGATCGACGGAAAGCGGGACGGCGACCAGTTCGACCGCTCCGAGCGCGCCGCGCTGCGCCGCGTCGTCGGCCTCTCCACCGAACTCGAGGACGTCACCGAGGTCGAGTACCGACAGCTCCGTCTGGAGCGCGTCGTGCTCGTCGGCGTGTGGACCTCGGGGACCGTGCAGGACGCCGAGAACTCCCTCGCGGAGCTCGCCGCCCTCGCCGAGACCGCGGGCGCCCTCGTCCTCGACGGCGTGATCCAGCGCCGCGACAAGCCCGACCCGGCCACCTTCATCGGTTCCGGCAAGGCCCAGGAGCTGCGGGACATCGTCGTCGAGACCGGCGCCGACACCGTCGTCTGCGACGGTGAGCTCAGCCCCGGCCAGCTCATCGCCCTCGAAGACGTCGTCAAGGTCAAGGTGGTCGACCGGACCGCCCTGATCCTCGACATCTTCGCCCAGCACGCCAAGTCCCGCGAGGGCAAGGCACAGGTCGCCCTCGCGCAGATGCAGTACATGCTGCCGCGCCTGCGCGGCTGGGGTCAGTCGCTCTCCCGCCAGATGGGCGGCGGCGGCGGTGGCGGCATGGCCACCCGTGGTCCCGGTGAGACCAAGATCGAGACCGACCGGCGCCGCATCCGCGAGAAGATGGCGAAGATGCGCCGGGAGATCGCCGAGATGAAGACCGGCCGTGACATCAAGCGGCAGGAGCGGCGCCGTCACAAGGTGCCGTCGGTCGCCATCGCCGGATACACCAACGCCGGCAAGTCCTCCCTGCTCAACCGTCTCACGGGCGCCGGAGTCCTGGTGGAGAACGCCCTGTTCGCCACCCTCGACCCGACCGTCCGCCGGGCCGAGACGCCGTCCGGCCGGGTCTACACCCTGGCCGACACCGTCGGCTTCGTCCGGCACCTGCCGCACCACCTGGTCGAGGCCTTCCGCTCCACCATGGAGGAGGTCGCCGACGCCGACCTCATCCTGCACGTGGTGGACGGCTCGCACCCCGCCCCGGAGGAGCAGCTGGCCGCCGTGCGCGAGGTCTTCCGGGACGTCGGCGCGGTGGACGTGCCGGAGATCGTGATCGTCAACAAGGCCGACGCGGCCGACCCGCTGGTCCTCCAGCGTCTGCTCCGCGTCGAGAAGCACTCCATGGCCGTCTCCGCCCGCTCGGGCGAGGGCATCGAGGAGCTGCTCGCCCTGATCGACCGCGAGCTGCCGCGCCCGGAGGTGGAGATCGAGGTCCTGCTGCCGTACACGCAGGGCGGCCTCGTCTCCCGCGTCCACGCCGAGGGCGAGATGCTCTCCGAGGAGCACACCCCCGAGGGCACCCTGGTCAAGGCCCGGGTGCACGAGGAACTGGCGGCGGCGCTCGCGCCGTACGTCCCCGCCGCGCACTGAGCACGGACCGCACGAAGGCTCCGGCCCCCTCCCGACCCGGGAGGGGGCCGGAGCCCGTTCGGGGAGCCGGCGGTCCGCCGGCCCGTCGGCGCGTCAGCGCGCGAACTTCTTGCTGACCAGGTCGTACGCGGCCTTGGCCCCCGGGCCGAGCTGCGGACCGGCCAGCCAGCCGTTCCCGCGCGCCGGGCCGATCGAGGTGTTCGACACCAGCGCCGTCTTCCCGCCCGGCAGCACCCGGAACCAGCCACCGCCCGACGAACCCGCCGTCATCGTGCAGCCGATCCGGTACATCACCGGCGTCGCCGGCGCCGTCGTGAGCCGCGAGGCCCCGGTCAGGCACTTGTGCATGATCACACCGTTGTACGGAGCGGCCTGCGGGTAGCCCCAGGCCCCCACCGTCCCGGCCCGGGCCGGCGCCGGGGCGGAGAAGTCGACCGGCAGCGCCGCGCCGACCGTCTCCTCCAGCGACTTGCCGCCCCGCTGGGGCTGGACGTGCAGGACGGCGTAGTCGTACGGCCACGCCTGGTTCGATCCGCCGCTCCGGATCCACTCGCCCGAGGTCACCGCCCAGTCCGCCCAGTACTGGCCGTAGGGGTAGACCTCGTGCGGCCGCGCGTTGCGCAGCGCGGAGGGGGACTTGCCCAGGTCGTTGAAGGCCGGGACGAAGGTGATGTTGCGGTACCAGCCGCCGCGCTTCCCGGCGTGGACGCAGTGCCCGGCCGTCCAGACCAGGTTCGACTTCCCGGGCCGGCGCGGGTCCTTCACGATCGTGCCCGAGCAGACCATCGACCCCTGCGGCGAGTCGAAGAAGATCTTGCCGACCGGCGCGGCGTTGCGGTGGTACGGGGTCTTCTCGCGCTGCGCCGTCACCGGCCGCGGCACGGGGTCGGAGCCGGAGGCGCCGGCCTGCGCGGTGATCGTCGGATCCGGGCTCTTCGCGGACTGCATGCGGGCCGGGTCCCACAGGCCCTCGATGACCGGGTTGACGAAGTCCTCGGCCTCGCGCAGCCAGGTGCCGGTGTCCCAGTCCTTCCACCCGCCGCGCTTCCACGCGTCGAGGTCGACGCCGTGCTCCTTGAGCTTGTCGGCGAGACCGCCGGCGAGGCCGTCCGCGGCGCCGGTCCCGCCCCCGGTCCCGCCGTCGGAGTTCTCCGACGGGGCGGACGCGGAGGTGCTCGCGCCGCCGGCCGGCTTGTCCGCGGCGGGCGTCTCGGTGGGCCCGCAGGCCGTGACGGTCAGCGCGAGCGCCGTCGCCGCGGCGAGGGCCGCGGGTATGAGTCGTACGGAACGCATGTGGTGGGTCCCCCTGGAAGGTGTGCCTGAGCGACCGGAGGGAGGCGGAACCTTCCGGTCCCGCCTCCCTCCGGTCACGTGCCGTGATTCACCGGCCTATTGGCCGGCGTACTTCTTGCTGACCTCGTCGAAGATCGCCTCGGCCTCGGGGCCCAGGCGCGGACCCGCCAGCCAGCCGGCCGTGGCCGGGCCGATCGAGGTGTTCGACACCAGCGCCGGCTGCCCGTCCCTGCCCGTGGCGACCCAGCCGCCACCGGACGAACCGGCCGTCATGGTGCAGCCGATCCGGTACATCGTCGGCTGCTCCGCCTTCAGCGACAGCCGGCCCGGCTTGTCGGCGCACCGGTACATCTTCTGGCCGTCGAACGGCGGCGCCGCCGGGTAGCCGGTCGCCGTCATGTCCTTGATCTTCGGCACCGCCGGGGCGTTGAAGTCGACCGGCAGGGCCGTGCCGACGGTCTCCTCCAGCGACTTGCCGGACGAACCCTTCTCCGGCGTCACCTGGATGACCGCGAAGTCGTACGGGGCGCCCGCGCCGCCGGTGGACGCGCCCTGCGCGATCCACTGGTCGGAGGTCTTCACCCAGTCCGCCCACCACACGCCGTACGGGGCGATCTGCTCGCGCGACGCCTTCTCCAGCGCGGACGTCTCCATCACGGAGTCGTTGTAGGAGGGGACGAAGGCGATGTTCCGGTACCAGCCGCCCTCCTTGCCCTTGTGGACGCAGTGGCCGGCGGTCCACACCAGGTTGGACTTGCCCGGGTGCGCCGGGTCCTTCACCACGGTGGCCGAGCAGACCATCGAGCCGTCGGGCCCGTCGAAGAACACCTTCCCGGAGGCGGGCGAGCTGGCGTGGTACTTGGCCGGTACCGCCTTCGCCTTCACGGGGTCGGGCGTCGGGTCGGTGACGCCCTCGTCACCGGAGATGTCCTCCTCCTCGACCGGTCGCTCGGGGCGCTCGGCGTCCCGCATCCGGTCCGGGTCCCAGAGGTCCTCGATGATCGGGTTGACGAAGTCCTTCGCCTCGCGAAGCCACTTGTCCTTGTCCCAGTTCTTCCACTCGCCGTTGCGCCACTTGTCGAGGTCGATGCCGTGGTCCTTCAGCCGCTGCTTGAGGTCCTCCGGAATCTTGATCTTGTCGACCGGGTTCTCGCTCACCGGCGCACTGGGCTTGTCTCCCGCGTTCTCCTCGGTCGGGCCGCAGGCCGTCACGGTGAGCGTCAGCGCCGCGACGGCGGACGCCGCCATCAGCAGCGGACGAATCGATCGCATCTCTTGATCCCCCTGGGACTACGTCAACTGTGCACGTCTGGGCTTCTGCCGCACCCGCGACCGGACGGACCCGGGGGCGACGGCCCCCACTATGCCGGTGCCGGAGGGGACGGTACGCGCTCCACCGGCGGTTCCGGAGCCGGTACGGCCGTTGCCAAGGCGTGATCCGGGACACGCCAAGGATCTTGCGTCGAGCCCGTGTTCCCCGGCTGTTCCCGTCGTTGGTACGTACGGGGGACACAACGACGGCGTCCGGAGCGGCCTTTGGGCACGGTCCGGCGCCCCGTCGATGTGCAACGCAACCGTTATCGCGGGAGGACACCGAGCCGTGGCCGTGACCGAATCAGCTCCAGCCACCGCACCCGTCTCCACGCCGGCGCACCCGGCCCCGAAGGCCCCCCCGGCACCACCCCCGCCCCGCCCCCCGGCCGCCCTCCCAGCCGATGCCCCGGTCCAGACCGCGAGCGATGCTCCCACCCAGGCCGCGACGGATACCCCGCCCCAGGCCGCGGGCGATGCCCCCGCCCAGGCCGGAGGCGGTGCCCCTGCTCAGGCCGGAGGCGGTGCTCCTGCCCAGGCCCAGACTCCGGCCGGTGTCCCGGCCCGGGATCCGGTCGGGACCCAGGCCCAGCTCCGAGCCGGTGTCCCGGCCCAGGCCGCAGGTGGTCCTCCGGTCCGCACCTCTGCCGGCGCCCCGGCTGCGGAGGTTGCCGACAGCGGCGGCGGCAGCGGCAGCGGTGGTGGCGGTGGTGGCGCGGAGGGCCACGGCCGGGGGAGGGGCACCGCGGGGGAGCCCTCGGCGTCGACGCGGCGGGGTTACGGCACGGTGGCCGGGGGCGGCTACGAGGCCATCCTGCGGCGGCAGTCCCAGCGCGAGTCCGCCGCCCGCACCTACGCCCGCTCGCTGCCGATCGTCCCGGTCCGCGCCCGCGGCCTGACCATCGAAAGCGCCGACGGCCGCCGCTACCTCGACTGCCTCTCCGGCGCCGGCACCCTCGCGCTCGGCCACAACCACCCGGTCGTCCTCGAAGCCATCCACAAGGTCCTCGACTCCGGCGCCCCCCTCCACGTCCTCGACCTCGCGACCCCCGTCAAGGACGCCTTCACCTCCGAACTCTTCGCCACCCTCCCTCCGGAACTCGCCGCCGACGCCCGCATCCAGTTCTGCGGCCCCGCCGGCACGGACGCCGTCGAGGCCGCCCTGAAACTGGTCCGCACCGCCACCGGCCGGCGCGGCCTGTTCGCCTTCACCGGCGCCTACCACGGCATGACCGCCGGGGCCCTCGCCGTCTCCGGCGGCGCCGAGGACGTCCGCGTCACCCGCCTCCCGTACCCCCAGACGTACCGCTGCCCCTACGGCGTCGGCGGCGAGCGCGGCGCCGAGCTCTCCGCCCGCTGGACCGAGACCCTCCTCGACGACCCCAAGAGCGGTGTCACCACCCCCGCCGGGATGATCGTGGAGGCCGTCCAGGGCGAGGGCGGGGTCCTGCCCGCCCCCGACACCTGGATGCGCCGCATGCGGAGCATCACCGCCCGGCACTCCGTCCCCCTCGTCGTCGACGAGGTCCAGACCGGCGTCGGCCGCACCGGCGCCTTCTGGGCCGTCGAGCACAGCGGCGTCGTCCCCGACGTGATGGTCCTCTCCAAGGCCATCGGCGGCTCCCTCCCCCTCGCCGTCATCGTGTACCGCTCCTCCCTCGACTCCTGGGAACCCGGCGCCCACGCCGGCACCTTCCGCGGCAACCAGCTCGCCATGGCCGCCGGCACCGCCACCCTCGCGTACGTTCGGGAACACCGCCTCGCCGAGCGGGCCGCCACCCTCGGCGCCCGGATGCTCGCCCACCTCCAGGGCCTCCGCGCCGCCCACCCCTGCGTCGGAGACGTCCGGGGCCGCGGCCTCATGATCGGCGTCGAGCTCGTCGACCCCGAGGCCGCCGGTCCCGGCCATCCCGTCCCGCCCGCCGCCCCGGCACTCGCCCGGGCCGTCCGGCGCGCCTGTCTCGACCGCGGACTCATCGTCGAGCTCGGCGGCCGGCACTCCGCCGTCGTGCGTCTCCTTCCCCCGCTCACCCTCACCGACGAGCAGGCCACCGCCGTCCTGGACCGCTTCGCCGACGCCCTCGCCGCCGCCGAACGGGCCCACGTCCCCCGGCCGCCCGCCCCCCACCGGCCCGTCCCCGGACCGTCCCACTGACCCGGACCGCCCCCGGCCCCCTCTCCAAGGAAACCCGCGTGAACGTCACCCCCACCTCCCAGGTGCCCGAGACCGAGACCCGCCCCGACACCGAGGAGCACACGGTCCCGCGCCAGCACACCGGCCCCGGCGCCCTCCGGACGTCCCGCCCCGAAGCCGCCCCGGCAGCCGACCCGCACCGGCCCGGCACCCCCGGCCCCGACCCGCTCGACGACCCCGACCCCCAGCGCGCCGCGGACGCCGCCGCCCTGGAGAACCTCCTCCGCTGCTGGGTCCGGGAGAAGAACCTCCCCGCCCCCGACACCTCCACCCTCCGCGTCCCCCTCGACGCCACCGGCACCGCCCTCCTCGTCCCGGTCGCCTACTGGTCGCCCACCGGCTGGCACCGCTTCGGCGCCCCCTCCCTGGAAGGCCTCCCCTCCACCGCGCCGACCGTCGACGCCGTCACCCTCGCCGCCCTGCTCAGCCGCGAGACCGGACGCCCCGAGGCCACCGAACTCGTGGGCCGCGTCGCCGACTCCGCCCGCCGCACCGCCGACTTCCTCACCGCCCGCCGCCGCGACCCCCGGCCCCACCCCGACGCCGACCTCTTCCTCGCCGCCGAACAGTCCCTCCTCCTCGGCCACCCCCTCCACCCCACCCCCAAGAGCCGCGAAGGGCTCTCCGAGGCCGAGTCCCGTCTCTACTCACCCGAGCTCCACGGCTCCTTCTCCCTCCACTGGTTCGCCGTCGACCACTCCCTCCTCGTCTCCGACTCCGCCTGGACCGAGCAGGGCCGCCACGTCACCGCCGAGCAGCTCGCCGCCGGTCTCGCCGAAGGCCTCGCGCACCCCACCGGCACCGCCCCCCTGCCCCTGCACCCCTGGCAGGCCCGCGAGCTCCTCCACCGCCCCGACATCCGCGTCCTCCTCGACCGGGGCCTCCTCCACGACCTGGGCCCGCACGGCAGCCACTGGCACCCCACCTCCTCCGTCCGCACGGTCCACCGCCCCGGCGCCCGCGCCATGCTCAAGCTCTCCCTCGGCGTGCGCATCACCAACTCCCGCCGCGAGAACCTCCGCAAGGAACTCCACCGCGGTGTCGAGGTCCACCGTCTCCTGCGCACCGGCCTCGTCGACGAGTGGCAGGCCGTCCACCCCGGCTTCGACATCGTCCGCGACCCCGCCTGGCTCGCCGTCGACGCCCCCGACGGGGCCCCCGTCCCCGGGCTCGACCTGATGATCCGGCACAACCCCTTCGGCCCCGGCGACGACGCCGTCTGCCTCGCGGCCCTCACCTCCCCCCGTCCCCGTCCCGGCGCCACCGGCATGAGCTCCCGCCTCGCCGAGCTCGTCGGCCGGCTCGCCGCCCGCACCGGCCGCCCCGTCCCGGCCGTCTCGGCCGAGTGGTTCCTCCGCTACCTCGACCAGGTCGTCCGGCCCATCCTCTGGCTCGACGGTCACGCCGGCATCGCCCTCGAAGCCCACCAGCAGAACACCCTCGTGCTCCTCGACGCCGACGGCTGGCCCACCGGCGGCCGCTACCGCGACAACCAGGGCTACTACTTCCGCGAATCCCACCAGGCCGAACTGGAGGGCCGCCTCCCCGGCATCGGCGCACACAGCGACACCTTCGTCTCCGACCAGGTCACCGACGAGCGCTTCGCCTACTACCTCGGCATCAACAACGTCCTCGGCCTGATCGGCGCCTTCGGCGCCCAGCGCCTCGCCGACGAGCGGATCCTGCTCGCCGCCTTCCGCTCCTTCCTCACCTCCGCCACCGGTCTCGGCTCACCCCTCCCGCACCGCCTCCTCGAAGCGTCCACCCTTCGCAGCAAGGCCAACCTCCTCACCCGTCTCCACGGTCTCGACGAGCTCGTCGGCCCCGTCGACACCCAGTCCGTCTACGTCACGGTCACCAACCCCCTCCGCGCCTGAGCCCCGGCGGCCCACCCCCGCCGCCCCCGGCCCGCACCCACCGACCCGCCCCCGGCCACCCCTCGCCGGGGCGTCCACGAACCACGAAAGCGCCTCATGTCCATACATCCGGACCACAGACAGTCCGCCGGCACCACCCCCTCACCGGCCGACCCGACGGACACCCCCGCGGCCGACCCGGCGGGCGACGACACCCTCGACCTCCGCGTCGACGACCTCGTCGCCCTCCTCACCGGGCGACAGCCGGCACCCACGATCGCGGCCCATCCGACGGGCACCGCCGATGCCGATGCCGATGCCGGCGACGCCCGCCTCGACGGTGACCTGCTCGACTCCGTCGCCTCCTGGTCCCCGGCGGACACCCGCTTCGGCAGCTTCCGTCTCACTCCCGTCCGCCCGGCCCGCGACCTGGCCCTCCTCACCCGGTGGATGAACGACCCCGCCGTCGCCGCCTTCTGGGAACTCGCCGGACCCGAGACCGTCACCGCCGACCACGTCCGCGCCCAGCTCGAAGGCGACGGCCGCAGCGTCCCCTGCCTCGGCGTGCTCGACTCCGCCCCGATGAGCTACTTCGAGATCTACCGCGCCGACCTCGACCCGCTCGCCCGCGCCTACCCGGCCCGTCCCCACGACACCGGTATCCACCTGCTGCTCGGAGGCACCGCCGACCGAGGCCGCGGGGTCGGCACGGCCCTCCTGCGGGCCGTCGCCGATCTCGTCCTCGACCACCGCCCCCGGTGCACCCGCGTCGTCGCCGAACCCGACATCCGCAACACCCCCTCCGTCTCCGCCTTCCTCAGCGCAGGCTTCCGCTATGCCGCGGAGATCGACCTGCCCGACAAACGAGCCGCGCTCATGATCCGCGACAGGGCCCTCCGTCACGTTCTGTGAACACCCTCTGCCTTTGATACACCGCTCGACCCACACCGGTTCCCACTTCGAGGAGTCTTTGTGACGCCGTCCCCAGCACCCCACGACTCCGCACGACCCGCGGCGACCGCCCCCGCCCCCGAACTGCTCGCGCCGCCCGAGCTCAACCCCGCGGCCTGGGCCCGCGCCTCCGCCCGTACCCTCGCCAAGGCCCTCGGCGAGTTCGCCTACGAGGAGATCCTCGAACCCGCCCCGGCCGACGACGGCGCCCCCGGCCGGTACGCCCTCGCCCTGGACGACGGCACCTCCCTCGCCTTCACCGCCCGCCGCGGCGCCTACGGCAGCTGGCGCGTCGACCCCGACACGATCACCCACGACGGCCGGCCGCTGACCGACCCGCTCGCCCTCCTCGTCGGGGCACGCGGACTCCTCGGCCTCGACGGCGCCACCCTCGGGCACCTCATCCGCGAGCTCTCCACCACCCTCGCCGCCGAGGCCCGCCTCGACCACACCGCCCTCCCCGCGGGCCGCCTCGCCGACCTCTCCTACGCCGAACTCGAAGGCCACCAGACCGGGCACCCCTGGCTCGTCCTGAACAAGGGCCGGATCGGCTTCTCCGCCGGCGACGCCGCCCGCTGGGCCCCGGAGGCGCGCCGCGCCACCCGCCTCCCGTGGATCGCGGTCAGCGACCGCATCGCCGACTACCGGGGCGTCGACGGCCTCGACACCCCCGACCGCCTCTACGCCCGCGAACTCGACCCCGGCGTCCGGGACGCCTTCCGCGCCGAACTCACCGCCCGCGGCCTCGACCCCGAGGCCTACCTGCTGCTGCCCGTCCACCCCTGGCAGTGGGACGAGATCCTGCTGCCGCTCTACGCCCCCGCCGTCGCCTCCGGCGCCATCGTCCCGCTCCCCGCCGACGGCGACCTCCGCCTGCCGCAGCAGTCCATCCGTACCTTCCTCAACACCAGCCGCCCCGACCGGCACACCGTCAAACTCCCACTCTCCGTCCTCAACACCCTCGTCTGGCGCGGCCTCCCCACCGAACGCACCCTCGCCGCCCCCGCCGTCACCGCCTGGGTCCACGGCCTGCGCGACGCCGACGCCTTCCTCCGCGAGGAGTGCGGCGTGATCCTCCTCGGCGAGGTCGCCTCCGTCACCGTCGAGCACCCCCTCTACGACCGGCTGCCGGAGGTCCCCTACCAGTACAAGGAACTCCTCGGCGCGATCTGGCGCGAACCGCTCCGCCTGCCGCCCGGCGAGCGCGCCCGCACCCTCGCCTCCCTGCTCCACACCGACCCGGCGGGCCGCGCCTTCGTCGCCGAGCTGGTCGAGCGCTCCGGCCTGGCACCGGCCGTGTGGCTCCGGCGCCTGTTCGCCGCGCTGCTGCCGCCCCTGCTCCACTTCCTCTACCGCTACGGCACGGTCTTCTCCCCGCACGGCGAGAACGCGATCGTCGTCTACGACGACCGGGACGTCCCCGTCCGGCTGGCGATCAAGGACTTCGTCGACGACGTCAACATCAGCGCCCACCCCCTCCCCGAGCACGAGGCGATGCCCGACGACGTCCGCGCCGTCCTCCTCACCGAGGAGCCCGGCTTCCTCACCCAGTTCATCCATTCGGGGCTCTTCGTCGGCGTCTTCCGCTACCTCGCCCCGCTGTGCGAGGAACAACTCGACGTCGCCGAAGCGGACTTCTGGTCCCTGGTCCGCGCAGAGATCCTCCGCCACCAGGAGCGGTTCCCCGAGCTGAAGGAGCGGTTCGAGCTCTTCGACCTGCTCACCCCACGGATCGAGCGGCTCTGCCTCAACCGGAACCGGCTGCACATGGACGGCTACCGGGACCGCTCCGACCGCCCGCACGCGGCCGTCCACGGCACCGTCCCCAACCCCCTCGCGTGATTCCGGGGAGTGCCTCCGCTGTCGGTGCGGCCCCGTAGTCTGGGACGGCTATGACGAAGCCATCCCTCCCCGACCTCCTCCACGCCGCCGTCGCCGCCGTCGGCGGCACGGAGCGGCCCGGCCAGGTCACCATGGCCGAGGCCGTGGCCGAGGCCATCGACGACAATTCCCACCTGCTCGTCCAGGCGGGCACCGGCACCGGAAAGTCGCTCGGCTACCTGGTGCCGGCGCTCGCCCACGGGGAGAGGGTGGTGGTCGCCACCGCCACCCTGGCGCTCCAGCGCCAGCTCGTCGAGCGCGACCTGCCGCGGACGGTCGACGCGCTCCATCCGCAGCTGCGCCGCCGTCCGCAGTTCGCCATGCTCAAGGGCCGCTCGAACTACCTGTGCCTGCACCGCCTCCACGAAGGCGTCCCGCAGGACGAGGAGGACGGCCTCTTCGACCCCTTCGAGGCGGCCGCGCCCACCAGCAAGCTCGGCCAGGACCTGCTCCGGCTGCGCGACTGGGCGGACGAGACGGAGACCGGCGACCGGGACGACCTGACGCCCGGAGTCTCCGACCGGGCCTGGGCCCAGGTCTCGGTCTCCTCCCGGGAGTGCCTCGGCGCGAGCAAGTGCGCCTACGGGGCGGAGTGCTTCGCCGAGGCGGCGCGGGAGCGCGCCAAGCTCGCCGACGTCGTCGTCACCAACCACGCCCTCCTCGCCATCGACGCGATCGAGGGCGCCCCCGTGCTGCCCCAGCACGAGGTGCTGATCGTCGACGAGGCCCACGAGCTGGTCTCCCGGGTCACCGGCGTCGCCACCGGCGAGCTCACCCCGGGGCAGGTGAACCGGGCGGTGCGCCGGTCCGCCAAGCTCGTGGACGAGAAGGTCGCCGACCAGCTCCAGACCGCGGCGGAGGGCTTCGAGCGGGTCATGGAGCTGGCGCTGCCGGGCCGCTTGGAGAAGGTTCCGGAGGACCTGGCGTACGCCCTGATGGCACTCCGTGACGCGGCCCGCGCGGTGATCACCGCGCTGGGGAACACCCGGGACCGCTCGGTGCAGGACGAGGACGCCGTCCGCAAGCAGGCGATGGCCTCGGTCGAGACCGTGTACGGCGTCGCGGAGCGGATCACCCAGGGCTCCGAGTGGGACGTCGTCTGGTACGAGCGCCACGACCGCTTCGGCGCCTCGCTGCGGGTCGCGCCGCTCTCGGTCTCCGGGCTGCTCCGGGAGAAGCTCTTCACCGAGCGCTCCGTCGTGCTGGCCTCCGCCACCCTGAAGCTCGGCGGCGACTTCAACGGGGTGGGTGCCTCCCTGGGCCTCGCGCCCGAGGGCACCACCGGCGACGACCTGCCCGTCTGGAAGGGCATCGACGTCGGCTCCCCGTTCGACTATCCCAAGCAGGGCATCATGTACGTCGCCAAGCACCTGGCCAAGCCGGCCAGGGACGGCGACCGCGGCGACATGCTGGACGAGCTGACGGAGCTGATCCAGGCGGCCGGCGGCCGGACCCTGGGGCTCTTCTCCTCCATGCGGGCCGCCCAGCTGGCGGCGGAGGAGCTGCGGACCCGGATCCCCGAGTTCCCGATCCTGCTCCAGGGCGAGGACACCCTGGGCGAGCTGATCAAGAACTTCTCGGCCGATCCGCGGACCTGCCTCTTCGGCACGCTGTCGCTCTGGCAGGGCGTGGACGTGCCGGGGGCCAGCTGCCAGCTGGTCGTCATGGACAAGATCCCCTTCCCGCGCCCGGACGACCCGCTGATGAGCGCGCGCCAGAAGGCGGTCGAGGAGGCCGGGGGGAACGGCTTCATGGCGGTCGCCGCGACGCACGCGGCGCTGCTGATGGCCCAGGGGGCCGGCCGCCTGGTCCGGGCCACCGGCGACCGGGGAGTCGTGGCCGTCCTGGACCAGCGCCTCGCCACCGCGCGGTACGGCAGCTATCTGAAGGCCTCGATGCCCGACTTCTGGTACACGACCGACCGCAATCAGGTGCGGAAGTCGCTCGCGGCGATCGACGCCAAGGCGAAGGCGGACGGCGCCTGAGTCCGGCGGCGGACGCACGTCCGGCCCCGGCGGATGCCGGGGCCGGACGAGAGCCAGGAGAGAGCGGGACGAACAGCGGGCCCCGGGACCGGCGCAGTGGGTCCCGGGGCCCGGTCGAAGCCGGCAGGTGGGGTCACACCCTCCGCAGTACGGCGACCACCTTGCCGAGGATCGTGGCCTCGTCACCGGGGATGGGCTGGTACGCGGCGTTGTGCGGGAGCAGCCAGACGTGGCCGTCCTCGCGCTTGAAGCGCTTCACGGTGGCCTCGCCGTCGAGCATGGCGGCGACGATGTCGCCGTTCTCCGCGACGGGCTGGCGGCGGACCGTGACCCAGTCGCCGTCGCAGATGGCGGCCTCGATCATGGAGTCGCCGACGACCTTGAGGACGAACAGCTCGCCGTCGCCGACGAGCTGCCGGGGAAGCGGGAAGACGTCCTCGACGGACTCCTCGGCCAGGATGGGACCGCCGGCCGCGATCCGGCCCACCAGGGGCACGTAGGACGCGGCGGGCTTGCCGGTGGTGTCGGTCGGCTGGGTGCTGGGCTGGTCCGATCCGCGGACCTCGTACGCCCGGGGGCGGTGCGGGTCGCGGCGGAGGAAGCCCTTGCGCTCCAGGGCCATCAGCTGGTGGGCCACCGACGACGTGCTGGACAGGCCGACGGCCTGTCCGATCTCGCGCATCGACGGCGGGTAACCGCGCCGCTGGACCGAGTCGCGGATGACTTCGATGACCCGGCGCTGGCGGTCGGTGAGGCCGGAGCTGTCGGCCCTGATGCCTGGAGGCCTTCCGGGGAGGGCTCGGGTGGGGCGCCCGGGCTCCTCGCCGTTCATGGCGGTTTCGTTCATGGCGTGCACCGGCTCGAGTCGGCCCTGGGAGCGGTCCTGGGCGGTGATGGTGGCGCTGTCTGCGGTGGTGGTCACGTCGTCGGCCCCTCTCGAATGGTCTCCCTGGCTGGCACAACGGTAGTAGCTTTCGAAAGGTTGCGCCAAACACACGTTCGAGTGAAAATCCGCAGATTGCCTTACACGTGTGCGAGTGGGGGTGTATGGGGGGTGGGTCCTCCAGGGCCGATCCCGCCCTTACGGTAGCCTTCCCCGCTGGGCTCCCGGGCCCCGGCGCGCCCTCCCAGTCTCCCATTCGCGGAGCATGGGCGCGGCTTCGGGGACCCCGCGACACGCGGGTGGTGTCGAAGCGACCTGAACCCAAGATCTAGTGGTTGGATGTCACCGGCCGCCCAGGGATAGTGGTCCCCGGTCTACCGGGGTGCCGTCCATCGCCTATGCTGGTGGTCGCTTCGAGGGCCTTGACGGGCCCCGCGGGGCTGTTCAGTGATGCCATCAGGAAGAGGGTCGGAACCGCGATGCACTGCCCCTTCTGCAGGCACCCTGACAGCCGGGTCGTGGACAGTCGCACCACCGATGACGGCACGTCCATCCGACGCCGCCGCCAGTGCACCGACTGTGCCCGCCGTTTCACCACGGTGGAGACCTGTTCGCTCATGGTGGTCAAGCGCTCCGGCGTCACCGAGCCCTTCAGTCGCACCAAGGTCATCTCCGGCGTCCGCAAGGCGTGTCAGGGACGACCGGTCACCGAGGACGCCCTGGCCAAGCTCGGTCAGCGGGTCGAGGAGGCGGTGCGCGCCACCGGCAGTGCCGAGCTGACCACCCATGACGTGGGCCTCGCGATCCTCGGGCCGCTGCAGGAGCTCGACCTCGTCGCGTACCTGCGCTTCGCGTCCGTGTACAAGGCCTTCGAAGGCCTCGAAGACTTCGAGGCCGCCATCGCGGAACTCCGCGTGCGGCCTCCCGCTGAGAACGGCGGTGCGGGTGCCCCCGAGGTTCCCGCCCCCGCCGGTACCGCCGACTGATGGCGGCCCGGGCCCTCGCGGGCCCGGCACCGGTCGCCGTGCGGCCGTGAAGACCTGCCCCGGGCGACCTGTGCGGTGCCCGTGGGTCAAGCAGTACAGAACGTAGTACAGACGACGGTGCTCTGGGATTATCTGGGCGCCAAAGGGTGTTTTGCCCGTATATGGGAGGCGGCATGACAGAGACGGCGAGCGGCCCGGCACGTGGTTCCCGCACCAAGGGAGCCAAGGCGGCGAGCAAGGGCCTGCGGATCGAGCGCATCCACACCACCCCCGGCGTGCATCCGTACGACGAGGTGGCCTGGGAGCGCCGTGACGTCGTCATGACCAACTGGCGCGACGGCTCGATCAACTTCGAGCAGCGCGGCGTGGAGTTCCCCGACTTCTGGTCGGTGAACGCGGTCAACATCGTCACCAGCAAGTACTTCCGCGGGGCCGTCGGCACCCCGCAGCGCGAGACCGGTCTGAAGCAGCTCATCGACCGCATCGTGAAGACCTACACGAAGGCCGGCGAGGAGTACGGCTACTTCGCCTCGCCCGCCGACGCGGAGATCTTCGAGCACGAGCTCACCTACGCGCTCCTCCACCAGATCTTCAGCTTCAACTCGCCGGTCTGGTTCAACGTCGGCACGCCGCAGCCCCAGCAGGTCTCCGCCTGCTTCATCCTGTCCGTCGACGACTCCATGGAGTCGATCCTCGACTGGTACAAGGAAGAGGGCATGATCTTCAAGGGCGGCTCCGGCGCCGGCCTGAACCTCTCCCGCATCCGCTCCTCCAAGGAGCTGCTCTCCTCCGGCGGCAACGCCTCCGGCCCGGTCTCCTTCATGCGCGGTGCCGACGCCTCCGCCGGAACGATCAAGTCCGGTGGTGCCACCCGTCGCGCCGCCAAGATGGTCATCCTCGACGTCGACCACCCCGACATCGAGAACTTCATCGAGACCAAGGTCAAGGAGGAGGAGAAGATCCGCGCCCTCCGTGACGCGGGCTTCGACATGGACCTGGGCGGCGACGACATCACGTCCGTCCAGTACCAGAACGCCAACAACTCGGTCCGCGTGAACGACGAGTTCATGAGGGCCGTGGAGTCCGGCGGCAAGTTCGGCCTGCGTGCCCGCATGACCGGCGAGGTCATCGAGGAGGTCGACGCCAAGGCGCTCTTCCGCAAGATGGCCGAGGCCGCGTGGGCCTGCGCCGACCCGGGCATCCAGTACGACGACACGATCAACCACTGGCACACCTGCCCCGAGTCCGGCCGCATCAACGGCTCGAACCCGTGCAGCGAGTACATGCACCTGGACAACACGTCCTGCAACCTCGCGTCGCTGAACCTCATGAAGTTCCTCAAGGACGACGGCAAGGGCAACCAGTCCTTCGACGTCGAGCGCTTCGCCAAGGTCGTCGAGCTCGTCATCACCGCGATGGACATCTCCATCTGCTTCGCGGACTTCCCCACCGAGAAGATCGGCGAGAACACCCGCGCCTTCCGCCAGCTCGGCATCGGCTACGCCAACCTCGGCGCCCTGCTGATGGCGACCGGCCACGCGTACGACTCCGACGGCGGCCGCGCGCTCGCCGGTGCCATCTCCTCCCTGATGACCGGTACGTCGTACAAGCGCTCCGCCGAGCTCGCCGCGGTCGTCGGCGCCTACGACGGCTACGCCCTCAACGCCGAGCCGCACCAGCGCGTCATGAAGCAGCACGCCGACGAGAACACCAAGGCCGTCCGCGTGGACGACCTGGACTCGCCGATCTGGGCCGCCGCCACGGAGGCCTGGCAGGACGTGATCCGCCTCGGCGCCAAGCACGGCTTCCGCAACGCCCAGGCGTCGGTCATCGCCCCGACCGGCACCATCGGTCTCGCGATGTCCTGCGACACCACCGGTCTCGAGCCCGACCTCGCCCTGGTCAAGTTCAAGAAGCTCGTCGGCGGCGGCTCGATGCAGATCGTCAACGGCACCGTCCCGCAGGCCCTGCGCCGCCTGGGCTACCAGGAGGAGCAGATCGAGGCGATCGTCGCCCACATCGCCGAGCACGGCAATGTGATCGACGCCCCGGGCCTCAAGACCGAGCACTACGAGGTCTTCGACTGCGCCATGGGCGAGCGCTCCATCTCCGCGATGGGCCACGTCCGCATGATGGCCGCCATCCAGCCCTGGATCTCCGGCGCCCTCTCCAAGACCGTGAACCTGCCGGAGACGGCCACGGTCGAGGACGTCGAGGAGGTCTACTTCGAGGCGTGGAAGATGGGCGTCAAGGCGCTCGCGATCTACCGCGACAACTGCAAGGTCGGCCAGCCGCTCTCCGCCAAGAAGAAGGAGGACGAGAAGGCCGAGGTGACCGCGAAGACCGAGGCGACGATCCGCGAGGCCGTCGAGAAGGTCGTCGAGTACCGCCCGGTCCGCAAGCGCCTCCCGAAGGGCCGCCCGGGGATCACCACCTCCTTCACCGTCGGTGGCGCCGAGGGCTACATGACCGCCAACTCCTACCCGGACGACGGTCTCGGCGAGGTCTTCCTGAAGATGTCGAAGCAGGGTTCGACCCTCGCGGGCATGATGGACGCCTTCTCCATCGCCGTCTCCGTCGGTCTGCAGTACGGCGTCCCGCTGGAGACGTACGTCTCGAAGTTCACCAACATGCGCTTCGAGCCGGCCGGCATGACGGACGACCCGGACGTGCGGATGGCGCAGTCGATCGTCGACTACATCTTCCGCCGCCTGGCGCTGGACTTCCTGCCCTTCGAGACCCGCTCGGCCCTCGGCATCCACTCCGCCGAGGAGCGGCAGCGCCACCTGGAGACCGGCTCCTACGAGCAGGCCGACGACGTCGACGTCGACGTGGAGGGGCTGGCCCAGTCCGCCCCGGTCGCCACGGAGCTGAAGGCCGTCGCCGCCCCCGCCCCGGTGGTCAAGGCCGAGGTCCCGGCCCCCAAGCAGGCACACACCTCGGCGGAGCTCGTCGAGATGCAGCTCGGCATCAGCGCCGACGCCCCGCTCTGCTTCTCCTGCGGCACGAAGATGCAGCGGGCCGGCTCCTGCTACATTTGCGAGGGCTGCGGCTCCACCAGCGGTTGCAGCTGATCCCGGCAACGGCTGATCAGTGACTGACGAAGGGGACCGACCACGGGTCGGTCCCCTTCGGCGTGCCCGGAGCCTGCGGAGACGGAGCCGGTGCGGGCGGTGTCAGGGGCGGGGCGTGCCCATGAGGGAGCCGAAGGACTCCGGGTCCGTGTCGAAGCCCCGCGGCAGGGGACGGAACGTCCAGCCCGCCGAGCCGTCGCGGACGAATTCGACGACGGTCGAGGCGGTGGCGTCGGCGACGCCGGCGAAGTCGTACGTGAGCAGTTCCGTGTAGCCCTCGCTGACGCGGACCTCGGCGTGGGCTATCCGGCCGAAGACCACCCGGCCGCCGCCCTGCTGCACCGCCACGCCGACCACCACGCGCGTGTACCGGTCGGCCAGCCGGTCCAGTTCGAGCGTCATCGCCTCGTCGTAGCCGAACCCCTGCCCCGTACGGCTGTCGCGGAGGAGGGTGATCGTCCCGTCGGGGGAGCGCCGGCCGAAGTGGACGAGCTGGGCGGGCGTGCCGTGGGAGTCGTCCGCGGTGAAGACCGCGGCGACGAGATCCAGGTCGTGCGCCGGCGCCCCCGCCGGCGCCGGGTCCCACTTGAGCGCCACCTCGACCTTGCCGACGCCCTTGTTGAGTCCGCTCACGGTGCCTCCCCTTTCCCCGTGTCCCCGTGAAGACCCGACGCCCCGGGCCTCACTTCATGGTGTCACGCGTGTACGACAGTTGGGCCGGAGGAGGCCGCCGAGCCCGGTTCCGGGGCGGCTACGTGCCGGATCTCGACGTCCGACTGGCCGGAAAGGACTGGGCCCTGACGGGGGCTCACGCCGGGTCGCCCATCTGTGGTGACGGTCTGCCGGGGCGCTCCTCCGCCCCGTACGATGGCGCGGTGCTGGTCAAGTGGATTCGCTGCGCCGTCGTGGACCGTCGAGGCTTCGAGCGAGGGCAGCGGAAGTGGGCGGGGCTGCTCGGGGAGCCGGGATTCCGCGGGCAGGGCGGCGGCTGGAGCCGGGCCCGTCCCGAGATCGCGCACATCTTCGCGTTCTGGGAGAGCCGGGCCTTCTACGACTCCTTCATGGCCCGCTCGCACGACCGGCTGGCCGCCGCGCAGGTCGGCACGTACCGGGACGCGCAGGTCAAGCTCTTCGACCACCGCTTCGACGTGAAGACCGGTTTCGAGCCGAAGTTCTCCGATGCGGACGTGGCGCGGGTGGCGCACTGCCGGATCCACGAGGAGCGCGTGGAGCACTTCGCGCTGATGCAGGAGAAGGTGTGGAACCCGGCGATGGCCGGGTCCCCGGGCATGCTGCGCGGCCTGTTCGGCGAGGCGCCCGGCCACGAGTTCCTGGTGCTCTCGCTCTGGAACTCCGCCGCGGAGCACGGCAAGTACCGCGAGGAAAGGGTGGAGCGCCTCGGTCTGCGCGCGCAGACCGAGGCCGACGTGGCCGCCCTCTCGGGTGACGTGGTGCGGCTCGAACCCACCTGGACCGTGTGAGCCGGATCGGCTGATCCGTACCGCCCGGGTGTTCAGTCCTTGTTCCGGGCGCCGGTGACGGGGGCGCCCGTCCGCCGGGTGTAGACGCCCGCCGCCACCGCCGCCAGCGCCGCGTCCGCCGCCTGGTCGGCCAGGGATCCGTCGACGGGTTCGCGGGTGACGAAGAGGCGGAGGAAGAGTGGCGCGGAGACGGCCCGGACCACCGCTCCAGCGTCGGTGGCGGCGGGCGCCTCGCCCCGGTCGACGGCCCGGCTCACGACCTCCTCGCAGCGCCGGAACCGCTCGGCGTAGAAGGAGTGCAGGGCGTCGGCGGCGCGCGGCGACTGGAACGCGGCCCCGACGAAGGCGGTGGGCGCCGCGGCGCGGGCCGGGTCCCCGAATCCCTCGACGACCTCCCTGGCGAGAGCACGCAGATCGCCGGCGAGGGAGCCGGTGTCGGGCGGGGTCCAGGAGTCCTCCCCGGCGAGGTCGAGGGCGTCGGCCACCATGCCCTCCACACCGCCCCAGCGGCGGTAGAGGGTGGTCTTGTGCACGCCCGAGCGCTCCGCCACGTACTCCACGGTGAGGGACGGGTAGCCGTGCTCGGCCAGTCCGGTCAGGACGGCGTCCCGGACCGCGGCGCGGGTGCGGGCGGTCCGGCCGCCGGGGCGGCGGCTGCCGGGGGCCGGGGCGTCGGGGTCCTCGATCGAGTCGTTCAATTGCCACTCCCGTTGCGTTAGTGGTGGAGAGTGTGCCACACTCGCGATTAATGCAACACGGGTAGTGTTTGCTGTATCTCCGGGAGGTGCCGTGCCCGCACAGATCTCGCTCCACGACGTCACCGTCTCCCGAGGGGAGCGGATACTCCTCGACCGCGTCTCGCTCTCCGTCCGCCCCGGTGAGCGGATCGGGATCGTGGGGGAGAACGGCGCGGGCAAGTCCACCCTCCTCCACCTGCTCGCCGGCACCGCCGCGCCCGACGACGGCCGGGCCGTGACGCCGGCCGACGAGAGCCTGCGGCTCCTTCGCCAGACCCCCGAGCTGCCGCCCGGGGACACGGTGGCCGACGCCGTCGACTCGGCCCTCGCGGAGTTCCGCGGCATGGAGGCGCGCCTGCGCGCCCTGGAGACCCGCCTCGACGGCGCGCCCGCCGACGACCTCGCCGCGTACGGGGAGCTGCTCACCGCCTACGAGCTCCGCGGGGGATACGAGGCCGACGCCCGCGTCGACAAGGCCCTCCACGCCCTCGGGATCGCCCACATCGCCCGCGACCGCCGGCTCGGCAGCCTCTCGGGCGGTGAGCAGGCCCGGCTCGGCATCGCCTGCGCCGTCGCCGCCGCACCCGAGGCGCTCCTGCTCGACGAGCCCACCAACCACCTCGACGAAGCCGCGCTCGACTGGCTGGAGGAGTCCCTCCGGAACCACCGGGGCACCGTCGTGGCCGTCTCCCACGACCGCGTCTTCCTGGAGCGCGTCACCACCGCCCTCGTCGAGGTCGACGCCGACCGCCGCGCCCTCGTCCGCCACGGCGAGGGGTACGCCGGCTTCCGCGCCGCCCGTGAGGCCGCCCGCCTGAGGCGAAGGCAGGAGTTCGGGGAATGGCAGGCCGAGACCGAGCGCCTGAAGGCCTACGCGGAGGGCGCGGCCCGCGCCGTGGCCGTGGGCCGCGGCATGAAGGACAACAACAAGATGGCCTACGACCGGGCAGGAGGCCGGGTCCAGGCCTCGGTCTCCGGACGCGTCCGCAGCGCCCGGGAGAGACTGCGGCGGCTCCGGGCGGATCCGGTGCCCGAGCCGGCCCCGCCCCTCGCCTTCGCCGCCCGACCCGAAGCCGGCACGGCCCACGGTGAGCTGATCTTCCTGGACCGGGTCCGGGTCGGGGAGCGCCTCGCCGTCGACACCCTCACCGTCCGGGCCGGCGAGCGGCTGCTGATCCACGGTGGCAACGGCGCGGGGAAGTCCACCCTGCTGCTCCTCGACGAGCCCGCCAACCACCTGGCCCTCGGCCTCGTCGAAGAGCTCGAACGGGCGCTGGAGGAGTGGCCCGGCGCCGTCGTGGTGGTCTCGCACGACCGCGAGCTGCGGCGCCGCTTCACCGGCCGGACGTGCCGGATGGATGCCGGCCGCCTGCCCGACTGAGCCGAACGGGGCGACTCCCTCTAGGGTCGGACCATGGCACGACCGCGGCGCATCGTTCTCGTACGGCACGGAGAGTCCGAAGGCAATGTCGACGACACCGTCTACGAACGGGAGCCCGACCACGCCCTCCGGCTCACCGCGACGGGCCGGCGCCAGGCGGAGGAGACGGGGGAGCGGCTCCGGGAGCTCTTCGGCGACGAGGCGGTCAGCGTCTACGTCTCGCCCTACCGCCGTACCCACGAGACCCTGCAGGCCTTCCGGCTCCCGCCGGCTCGGACCCGGATCCGCGAGGAGCCCAGACTGCGGGAGCAGGACTGGGGCAACTGGCAGGACCGGGAGGACGTGCGCCTCCAGAAGGTCTACCGGGACGCCTATGGACACTTCTTCTACCGCTTCGCGCAAGGGGAGTCGGGAGCCGACGTCTACGACCGGGTCGGAGCCTTCCTGGAAAGCCTCTACCGCAGTTTCGAGGCCCCTGACCATCCGCCCAACGTCCTCATCGTCACCCACGGCCTGACCATGAGGCTCTTCTGCATGCGCTGGTTCCACTGGAGCGTGGCCGAATTCGAATCCCTGTCGAACCCGGGCAACGCGGAGACCCGCGTCCTGCTGCTCGGAAAGGAGGGGCGCTACCGACTGGACCGCCCGTTCGAACGCTGGTGTACCCCGGAACCGTACGGTCCCACCGGATAGAGTGGCGCACCGATGACCGCTGACTCCTCATTCGACCGGCGCTTCGACCGCGCCCTCGCCAGTCTGCGCGGACTGGCCGTGGGGGACGCACTGGGCTCCCAGTTCTTCGTCCCCGCGCACTACCCCCTCCTGAAGCGGCGCGAACTGCCGCCCGGTTCCTGGCAGTGGACCGACGACACGGAGATGGCCTGCTCCGTCCTCGCCGTCCTCGCCCGGCACGACCGCATCGACCAGGACGCCCTGGCCGCCTCCTTCGCCGAACACCACGACTTCGACCGGGGCTACGGTCCCGCCGTCAACCGGATGCTCCGCCTGATCCGGGAGGGCGGCGACTGGCGCGAGCTGTCCGCCGCGCTCTTCAAGGGGCAGGGCTCCTGGGGCAACGGCGCCGCGATGCGCATCGCTCCGCTCGGAGCCTGGTACGCCGACGACCCCGAGCAGGCCACCCACCAGGCCGAGATCTCCGCCTACCCCACCCACCAGCACCGCGAGGCCGTCGTCGGGGCCATGGCCGTCGCCGCCGCGGCCGCCCTCGCGGCCGACCCGGCGGGGCCGCCCACCCCCGAGGCGCTGCTCGACGGGGTCATCGCCCTGGTTCCGCGCAGCGCGGTCGGCGCGGGGCTCCGCCGGGCCCGCGACATGCTGGACTACGGCGACGCCGGTACCGTCGCCGCCGTGCTCGGCAGCGGCCGCCGGACCAGCGCCCACGACACGGTGCCGTTCGCCCTCTGGTCGGCGGCCCGGAGCCTCGGCGACTTCGAGGCGACCTTCTGGACGACGGCCCAGGTCGGCGGCGACGTCGACACGACCTGCGCGATCGCCGGCGGCGTGGTGGCCTCCTCGGGGGCGGGCGCGCCGCCCCCGGACTGGTTGGACCGGACCGAGGCGCTGCCCGCATGGGTGCCGGAGGAAGCCGCCCGGGGCTGAACGCGGCGGATGCCCGGGCCCCTCGGGGCCCGGGCATCCGCGCCGGCCGTCAGGCCGCGGGCCCCGCGGCCCCGGCCTTGCCGCTGAGCGCCTCCAGGTCGCTCCTGCGGACCCGGATCACCAGGACGGCGGTGAGCAGCGCGACCGCGACCATCGCCACACCCGCGACGAACGCGGTCGAGATCCCCGAGGTCAGCACCTCGTGGCTCCACGGCGCCGGGAGCTCCTTCGTCCGCAGGAAGGCGGCCTGCTGCTCCGGCGTCGCGGTGGCGAGGAAGTCCGCCGCCTGCTTCTCGCCCTCGGAACGGCTCGCGGTGCCGAAGACCGTCACCAGGATGGAGAGGCCCAGCGAGCCGCCCACCTGCTGCGTCGCGTTGAGCAGTCCGGACGCGGCACCGGCCTCGTGCTGGGCCACGCCCGATACGGCCGTCAGCGTCAGGGTGACGAAGTTGAGGCCCATCCCGAAGCCGAAGAGGACCATCGGGCCGAGGACCCCGCCGACGTAGCTGCTGTCCGCCTCGATGAAGGTCAGCCAGAACAGGCCGAGGCCCGTGATGGTGGATCCCGCCACCATGAACGGCTTCGGACCGACGGTCGGCAGGAAGCGCTGCGACAGCCCCGCGCCGGTGACGATGGCCACCGTCACCGGGAGGAAGGCGAGACCGGACGCGATCGGGGAGTACCCCAGTACGCCCTGCACCCACAGGACGATGAAGAAGAACATGCCGAACATGGCGGCCGCGAGGCTCAGCATGATCACGTACGTGCCGGAGCGGTTCCGGTCGGCGAACATCCTCAGCGGCGTGATCGGTTCCTTCGCGCGCGACTCGACCAGGGCGAAGGAGGCGAGCAGCAGCACTGCGGCGACGAACGAGCCGATCGTCAGCGAGTCCTTCCAGCCGTTCTCCGAGGCGCGGATGAAGCCGTAGACCAGCGCGGCCATGCCGAGCGTCGAGGTCGCCGCCCCCGCGATGTCGAACCGGCCGGGGTGGCGTTCCGACTCGTTGATGTACCGGGGTGCGAGGAACGCGATCAGCAGGCCGATGGGCACGTTGACGAAGAGCACCCAGCGCCAGTCCAGCCACTCGGTGAGCATGCCGCCCGCGAGCAGTCCGATCGCGCCGCCGCCGGCCGAGACGGCGGCGAAGACGCCGAACGCCCGGTTGCGCTCGGGGCCTTCGGGAAACGTGGTGGTGATCAGGGCGAGCGAGGTGGGCGAGGCGATCGCACCGCCCACGCCCTGCAGCGCCCGCGCGGCGAGCAGGTGCCAGGGCTCCTGCGCGAAGCCGCCGAGGAGCGAGGCGAAGGTGAAGATCAGGATGCCCGCCATGAAGACCCGGCGGCGTCCGAGGATGTCGCCGGCCCGCCCGCCGAGGAGCAGCAGCCCTCCGAAGGTCAGCGTGTAGGCACTGAGCACCCACGACAGGTCGGTGGTGGAGAAGGAGAGCGCGTCCTGGATGTGCGGCAGCGCGATGTTCACGATCGTGGCGTCGAGGACGACCATCAGCTGGCAGGCGGCGATGACCGTCAGGGCGATTCCTGGCCGGCCCCCGGAGCCGGCCAGGCCTTTCTCGGCCTGTGTGTCGACCGGAGTCGTTGTCACTATGGATCCCCCACGAAAGAATGAGTGAACGTGACCGTTCACTGTTCTTCACGGTAGTGAGTCCCCATCAGTGAACGCAACCGTTCACTGAGCACTGCCGGTGGTTCGTTTCGGCCCCAACGGAGAGACCCTGATGATGACTTCGCGCTCCACGGCCGCCGCCCGGCCGGACGGAGCGACGCCGCGCAGGCGCGGGCCGGTGCTCGAACGCGCCATCCTGGAGGCCGCGCTCGACCAGCTGGGCAGCGTCGGATGGAACGGCCTGACCATGGAGGGTGTCGCCCTCCGCGCGCAGACGGGTAAAGCCGCGGTGTACCGGCGCTGGCCGTCCAAGGAAGACCTCGTCGCCGACGCCCTGCGCGCCGGACTGCCCCGCTTCGACGAGGCCCCCGACCTCGGCGGCGTCCGCGACGAGCTGTACGAGCTCTGCCGCCGGGTCCGCGACGTGATGAACTCGCGCCCCGGCCTCGCCCTGCGTGCGGTGCTTCACGAGTGCGACGAAGAGGCCGCCGTGCGCTTCCGCGCCCTGATCGAGACGGGTGTCGTCGGCCCCTCGAAGCGGCTCTTCGGACAGGTGCTGGAGCGCGGGATCAGGCGGGGAGAGGTGCGAGCCGCCGCGCTCGACGACCTCGTCCTCGACGTCATCCCTGCCCTCATGATGTACCGCTCGAAGGTGTGCGGCAGCGAATGGGCGGACGATGAGATCGCCGACATCATCGACCGGATCATGGTGCCGCTGGTGCGCTCGGGACCGGCCTGACCGTCCCCGCGGCACGGCGGGGGAGCGCCTGACGGGAATCCGGGTACCGCGCGCGGTACCCGGCGGCGTAACCTGTCAGGCGCCATGCCGTATGAACCCCCTACCCACACCGTCGAGCGGTCGCTCCGCGCCACCACCGGCGCCAGGACCGTCGCCGGGGTCGACGAGGTCGGACGCGGGGCATGGGCCGGGCCCGTCACCGTGTGCGCGGCCGTCACCGGCCTGCGCCGTCCCCCCGAGGGACTGACCGACTCCAAACTGATCACCCCGAAGCGGCGCACCGCCCTCGCCGCCGAGCTGGAGCGCTGGGTCACCGCCTACGCGCTCGGCGAGGCGTCCCCGCAGGAGATCGACGAACTAGGGATGACCGCCGCCCTGCGCCTCGCGGCGGTCCGGGCCCTCGACGCCCTCCCGGTCCGCCCGGACGCGGTGATCCTCGACGGCAAGCACGACTACCTCGGCAGCCCCTGGCGGGTGCGCACGGTGATCAAGGGCGACCAGTCCTGCATCGCCGTCGCCGCGGCCTCCGTGATCGCCAAGGTGCGCCGGGACGCCATGATGGCCGAGCTGGAGAGCGGCCCCGGGGGTGCCGGCTACGGCTTCGCGGCCAACGCGGGCTACCCTTCGCCCGTCCACAAGGCCGCCCTCGAGGAGCTGGGGCCCACCCCCTACCACCGGCTCTCCTGGTCCTACCTGGACGCCATGCCCCGATGGCGCCACCTCAAGAAGGTCCGCCTCTCCGCTGAGGCGGCCGCTCTGGAGAGCGGGGGCCAACTCGGCTTCGACTTCTGATCTTCCGGCCGCGGGGCCTCACCGACGAGGTCCCGCCGGACCGGGGGCGCCCCCGTGCGCCCACCCGACGATGCCGTCCGAAACGGCATTTGATAGACATCCACCCATGCCTCTCCCTCCCGAGGAGCCTCAGATTCACGAGAGCGCCCAGGGTCCTAGCGCCACCGCGGCCGCCGGCCGCCCCGCGCCGACCCCCCGTCCCGTACCCGGTCCGCGTTCGGCGGCCTCCCCGCGTCCCGGTCGCCCGGGTCCCGGCTCGGCCCGTCCCGGCCCGCCGGCCCAGCGGCCCGTTCCCGGTCCGCCCACGCCCAAGAGCCGTCCGGAGAATCGTTCCGGCGACGGCACTCCCCAGCTCCAGGTCATCCCGGCCCCGGCCGACGGCGCCCTCGACGCCGCCGAGGAGGCCCTCGACCTCCTGCTGGACACCGGCCGGTCGCCCGGTGAGGTCCTGGTGCTCACCACCGGCGACCGCCACCCGTGGGCCGCCCACGAACTGTCCTTCGGCGAAGCCTCCTACTGGGCCCAGCAGGACAGCGGCGAGGACGTGTTCTTCGCCGACGCAGCCTCGGTGGACCGGGTCGCCCCCCGCCCCGTGGTGATCGTCGCCGTCAACGGCGGCGACGACGAGGTGGCCGACCGGGCCCTCCCGGTCGCCCTGTCCCGCGCGGGCGCCCTGCTCGTGGTCTGCGGCGACTCCCAGCGGGTCACCGCGGTCCTCGGCGCCGGCGTCTGACCGGTCGCGTCTCCGCCGGGCCGGCAGCGGCCCGGCGGAGCGACCGGGCGATTCAGCGCGCCGCGGCCCTGCGCAGGGGCTCGGCCGCCCCGCCGGCCGTCCTCGGCACGAGGTGACCGAGGTCGCCGGTCGGCTCGCCGAGCGCGAGCGGCGTGGAGTCCGAGCTCGGCCTGCGGCCGCCCCGGCCCTCGCCGAAGACCTGCCAGCCCGCCTTGGTCAAGGTGATGTACGCGCCGCAGCGCAGTCCGTGGAGCGTGCACGCGTCACGGAGCCCCCACATCCAGGCCCCGTCCTCCTCCGTCCAGCGCTCGTCGCCGTCACGGCAGTAGACGAGCACCGCCGTGCGGACGGGGGTGCGACGCCGCAGGTCGTGCGGGACGACGCGCCGCAGATGGGCGAGGAGGGCGTTCCGGAACTCCCAGCCGTCGGCCGGGCCCGGGCGGCGCACGAACGAGGCACTGGCGGTGAGGCGCTCCTCGTGGTCGAGCACCGCCACCACGGCGGTCGTCGGCAGGGGGTGGTGGCGGGAGTGCAGTCCGCTCACGACCTCACGTGGACTGCGCAGCAAGGGAATTCCGGCCGCGGCCCAGTCGGCGGGCTCCACCATCCGGGCGAGTCGGCTGGCGGAGGCTGAGCTCGAGCCGAGCGAGGCGGTGGACGGAGCGAATCCGAGGGTCACGGTCCTCCCTTCGGATACGCGCCCGCGAGGCGGGCAAGGTCGGGTGAGGGCGCAGCACGGCACAGTCCTTCCGGACCGCTTCGAGCCGTGTGGGGCGGTTCCCCAATTCTGGCGTGGCCCGAGCGGGGGCGGCAACGAGCAATTGAGGCAGCTGACGGTAATGAACCGTTATGCCACTGATATCCCTGCCCAGTTACCCAGTATTCACTCGCCGTTTCCCGACCCTTCTCAGCCCTGGGCGGCGAGCACCAGAGGAAAGACTCCCTCCGCCCCGGACCGCCGCAGCAGACGCGCCGCCACGGCCAGGGTCCAGCCGGTGTCGGACAGGTCGTCCACCAGGAGCACCGGACCGCCCGCCGAGGCCACCCGGTCCGCCAGTCCGGGCGGGACCTCCAGGGCCTTGTGCAGTCCGATCACCCGCTGGGCGCTGTTGGTCCGGGACAGGCGCACGTCCTCCGCCCCGGGCGCGTACTCCACCGTGCCGAGCAGGGGCATCCGCCCGATCTCGGCGATCCGCGCGCCGAGCGAGCCGACCAGGACGGGTCGCCTCCGCGAGGCGACCGTGACCACTCCGGCCGGCCGGGGCGGGGCGTCGGCGGAGCCCGAAGCCCAGCCGCCCGGTCCCTTCGCCCAGTCGGCCAGCACCTGGACCACCGCCTGCACCACGTCGTCCGGCACCGGCCCGTCCGGCGCCGAGTCGGCGAGCAGCGGACGGAGCCGGTTGCCCCAGCCGATGTCCGACAGGCGGCCGAGGGCCCGGCCGCCGAACGCCAGCTCACCGGCCGGGATCCGTCCCTTGAGGTCGACCCCCGCGGCGGCCAGCCCCGTCGGCCACATCCGGCGCGGCTCCACCTCCACGCCCGGCCGGCCGAGCTCGCCCCGGGCCGCGTCCAGCGCCGCGTCGGTGACCTTCGGGTCGAACCGCGGGCCCGCGCAGTTGTCGCAGCGGCCGCAGGGCGCGGCCTCCTCGTCGTCCAGCCGGCGCCGCAGGAACTCCATCCGGCACCCGGTCGTAGTGGCGTACTCGCGCATCGCCTGCTGCTCCGAGGAGCGCTGCTCGGCCACCCACGCGTACCGCTCGGTGTCGTACGCCCACGGCCGGCCCGTGCTCTCCCAGCCGCCCTTGACCCGCCGCACGGCCCCGTCCACGTCCAGGACCTTGAGCATCGTCTCCAGCCGGGTCCGGCGCAGCTCGACCATCGGTTCCAGCGCGGGCAGCGACAGCGGCCGGCCCGCGGCGGCGAGCACGTCGAGGGTCCGGCGCACCTGCTCCTCCGGGGGGAAGGCGACGGAGGCGAAGTACCGCCAGATCGCCTCGTCCTCCTTGCCCGGCAGCAGCAGCACCTCCGCGTGCTCCACCCCGCGTCCGGCGCGGCCGACCTGCTGGTAGTAGGCGATCGGCGAGGAGGGCGATCCGAGGTGCACCACGAAGCCGAGATCCGGCTTGTCGAAGCCCATGCCGAGCGCCGAGGTCGCCACCAGCGCCTTCACCCGGTTCGCCAGGAGGTCGTCCTCGGCCTGCTGGCGATCGGCGTTCTCCGTGCGTCCGGTGTAGGAGGCGACCGGGTGCCCGCACTGACGGAGGTACGCGGTGACCTCCTCGGCCGCGGCGACGGTGAGGGTGTAGACGATCCCGGAGCCGGGCAGCTCGTCCAGGTGGTCGGCGAGCCAGGCCAGACGGTGGGCCGCGTCGGGCAGCGCGACCACGCCGAGGCTGAGGGACTCGCGGTCCAGCGGGCCGCGCAGGACGAGGGCGTCGGTGCCCGCGCCGGTGCCGAGCTGCTCGGCGACGTCCGCGGTCACCCGGGCGTTCGCCGTGGCGGTGGTGGCGAGCACCGGCACGCCGGCCGGGAGGTCGGCGAGCATCGTGCGGAGCCGCCGGTAGTCCGGCCGGAAGTCATGACCCCAGTCGGAGATGCAGTGCGCCTCGTCCACCACCAGCAGTCCCGTGGCGGCCGCGAGCCGGGGCAGGACCCGGTCCCGGAAGTCCGGGTTGTTCAGTCGCTCGGGGGAGACGAGCAGGACGTCGACCTCACCCGCGGCGACCTCCTCGTTGACCCCCTCCCACTCCTCGGTGTTCGACGAGTTGATCGTCCGTGCCCGGATGCCCGCTCGCGCCGCCGCGTCCACCTGGTTGCGCATCAGGGCGAGCAGCGGCGAGACGATGACCGTGGGCCCGCTGCCGCGCTCGCGCAGCAGGGAGGTCGCCACGAAGTAGACGGCCGACTTGCCCCAGCCGGTCCGCTGGACCACGAGGGCCCTGCGGTGGTCGGCGACCAGCGCCTCGATGGCGCGCCACTGGTCCTCGCGCAGTCTCGCCGTGCCGGTCGGGTCCCCGACGAGTCGGGCCAGTACGGCGTCGGCCTGGGCGCGGAGCGCGGCACGGTCTTCCGGTCGGTCTGCGTGGGTCATGCGTCCATGCAACCCGATGCCTCGGACATTCGGCGAACGGGCTGCCGATCTGTGGACAGTGCATATCGGATCATCACACCGTATGTGCTGAGTTATCCACAGGGGTTGTAGGAAAACGGAGATCACGAGACGGTCCTCGCCATGAACGCGAATCACCCCGAAACCAGCGCCTCCGCCCGAGGTCGGCAGATCACCCTGCGCAGCGCGGCGGAGCTCGCCGACGCCCTGCCGTTCGTCCTCGGCTTCCACCCCACCGACTCGGTGGTGCTCGTCGCCCTGCACGGGGAGAACGGCCGCTTCGGCGGCCGGATCCGGCTCGGCATTCCCCGCGCGCCCGGCGAATGGGACTCCACCGCCGACCACCTCGCGGAGTGCCTCGTCGAGGCGTCCGCCCGGCGCACCACACCCCCCGACGGCATCGTCGGCTTCCTCTGCCAGGACCCGCGTCCGGGCGAGACCGCCCAGGAGGTCTACGAGCGGCTGAGGCCCTTCGCCCAGCGTCTCCGGACCGCCTGCGGAGCCCTCGACATCCCGGTCTACGAGGTCCTGTGCATCTCCGGCGGCCGGCACTTCTCCTACTGCTGCCCCGACGAAGGCTGCTGTCCCCCCGACGGAACGCCCCTCGCCGTGGGCGGCACCTCGGTCATGGCGGCGGCCGCTGCCTACGCGGGAATCCGGGTGCGGGGCTCGCTCCGGGAACTGGAGGCCGGCTTCGGCCCCACCGGCGGACCCGGTGAGGCGGAGCAGCGCGCCGCCCTCGACGCGGCGGCCGCCGCGATCGTCCCCCACGTCGTGGACGGCGCGGCGGAAGAGGACCGGGCACGGGTGCGCGAGGCGACCCTGGCCGTCGCGACCCGGCTCCTGGCCCGCTTCGCCGAACCGCCACGGCGAATCGGGGCCGACGGCGCCCGCCGCGGCCAGGCCGCGGTCGACGCGGACGACGACGCCCGGGTCGCCCCCGCCGAGGCGGCCGCGGTCATCCTGGGACTCCAGGACCGCCTGGCCCGCGACCGTCTGGCCGAATGGATGGAGGGGCCCGAGGGCGCCGCCGCCGTGCGGCTCTGGCGCGTCCTCTCCCGGCGCTGCGTCACCCCCTTCGAGGAGTACGCCGCCGCTCCGCTGACCCTCGCCGGCTGGGCCGCGTGGTCGACCGGCGACGAACCGACCGCCCGGGTCGCCCTCGGCCTCGCCCTCCGGGCCGATCCGCGCTACGTCTTCGCGAGGCTGCTGCACCAGGCGTGCAACCAGGGGATCGACCCCGAGACGCTGCGCTCCTGCCTCCGGCAGGAACGGGAGAACCGCGTGGCGACCGAGAAGCAGGCCTGTGCCCCCTCCCGGCGGACCAGGACCAGGACCCGGACGCGCACCCGGACACGGAGCGTCCGTCCCGGCGGGGCGCGACCGGTGCTTCCCGGGGCGGGGACGGTCACCGCCCGCCGTGACAGGGGGGCGCCGGGAGTGAGGCCCACCGGACGCGCCGCGACCCGCCCGGGCGGCCCCGCCCCGCGGCCCGGGGGCCGACGCGGCACGAGGAGCGGTCGATGACCGTGACCCCGCGCCCCACCCGACCGTTCACGTCTGTGGCGGAGCCGGGCGAGCCGTGCCGCCGACGCCCTGCCGGCCCTCCGGATCGCACAGAGAGCACGCCGCACCCCCCATGGTCCTCAGTCCTGTCCCGGCCCCCGGACACCCGACGGAACAGCCCCCCGGGCAGCCCGCCGCGGCCGGCGGCGTCCCCGTCGCCCGCGGGACCCGGCCGGGCGAGCTCCCTCCGATCCACGACGCCCTCCTCTGCGTTGCCCTGCCTGCCTTCGCCGTCTCGCCCGAGCACGGCCAGCTCACCGGGGACGGTCCCGAAGGCGTGTACGCGTCGGGGCGACGCCTCCTGTCCCGCAGCGTCCTGCGAGTCGCCGGACGCGAGCCCGTCCCCCTCCAGGGACGGCTCGCCGGCGCCGACCGGGCCGTGTTCGTCGGCGCCCTGCGGATCCCCGGCGACATCGGCCCCGACCCCGGCGTCACCGTCGAGCGCTCCCGGAGCGCCGACGGAACCGAGCGGATCACCCTCCGCAGCGCCGTCCCCCGGCCCGTCCGCCTCCCGGTGGAGCTCGCTCTGGGCACGGATCTCGCGGAGCTGGGCGCGATCGCGTCCGGTCGGCCCCGCGCCGAGCTCAGGGCCAGCGTCCACGGCACCGGCCTCCGGTGGACCGCCCCCGACGGACGGTCCGTCGCCGTCACGGCAGACCCGGCGCCCACGGACTCCCTGGCGGCGGCCGGTGTCCTCCGGTGGGAAACCGACCTCACCCCCGGCGCCACCGTCACCCTCCACCTCCGCGTCCACGCCGACCGGGCCCCCGGTGCCGCCCCGCCCGGAGGGGGCGGCCGTCCCGGCGGGCAACTGCTCCCGGACGCCCAGGCGGAGGGCGACGACCGCCGCGTCGGCGCGCTGCTCCACGCCTCCGTCGCGGACCTGCGCGCGCTCCTCCAGCGCGATCCCGCGCACCCCGCCGACGTCCATCTCGCGGCCGGCGTCCCGTGGCGCTGCGGACCCGTCACCGCGGAGGCGCTCTGGGCGGCCCGCATGGCCCTGCCGCTCGGCACCAGGCTCGCCGCCGCCACGCTCCGCGTGCTCGGCCGCGCCCAGGTCACCGGGGGAGCCGACGCCGGGCGCCTCCCCGGCCCGCTGCGGGACGCCGGTCCCCACCTCCCGCCCCGGTGCACCGGAGTCGAGGCCACCCTCGCCTTCCCTGTCGTCCTCGCCGAGGCACGCCGATGGGGCCTGCCCTCGGGCGACCTGGACGAGCTCCTTCCGGTGGCGGAGCGCTGCCTCGGCTGGCTGCGGCGGGGCCTCGACACGGACCGGCTCCTGCCCGACCCGGCTCCCGGCGGTCCCTGGCGGGCCGAGACCCAGGCCCACGCCCACCGGGCCGCCCTGCTCGGGGCCGACCTCCTCGACACCTGTGGACGCCCCGGCGCCGCGGAGCTCCGGGAGGCGGCCGGTGCCCTGCGCGAGCGGTTCCGGAGCGCGTTCTGGCTCGACGACCCCTCCGGCGGACGTCCCGCCGCCGCCCGGGCGCCGGAGGGACGTTCCTGGCCCCAGCTCGGCGGCTGGGCGGCCCACCTCCTCGACACCGGACTCCTCGGCGGAGGCCGGTACGCCCAGGGACTGCTCGACCGGACCGAGACCGAGCAGGTCGCGCGGCTGCTCGGCACCCCGGCGCTCGACTCCGGCTGGGGACTGCGCGGCCTCGGTGCCAAGGAGCCCGGTCACAACCCCTTCGGGCACCGGGCCGGCGCCGTCCGCGTCCACGAGACGGCCGTCGCCGTCTCCGGGCTGGCCGCCGCCGGCTACGAGAAGGAGGCCGCGGCCCTGCTGCGGGGACTCCTCGACGCCGCCGAGCACTTCGGTCACCGCCTGCCCGAGATGTACGCGGGCGAGCAGCGCACCACGGGCGCGCGCCCCGTGCCGCACCCCGCGGCCTGCCGGCCCGCCGCCGTCGCGGCCGCCGGAGCGGTCCACGCGCTCGCCGCCCTCGCCGGGATCCGTCCCGACGCCCCCGGCCGGAGCGTCGCCGTGCAGCCGATGCCCTCCGCGCCGCTGGGCGCGGTCCGGCTCTCGGGACTCGTCGTCGCCGGCGAGCCCTTCGCCGTGCGGGTGAGCCGTCTCGGACTCGGTATGGTCGAGGAGGCCGCCGAGGGCCTGCAGCTGGGGGTGTGACGGATGCCGGGGACGGAGACGAGGGAGCCCTCGCGGCCGGGTGAGGAAGTCGTGGCCGGAGCGCACGCGGGACGTGTTTATCGTCAGGAAGACGACTATGATCGCGGCATGCCTCCCTACGACCCGTCGGCCTTCCCGCCCTTCGCTGTCACCGTCGACCTGGTCGTCCTCACCGTGCGGAGCCACGCGCTGTGCACGCTGGTCGTGCGCAGGGGGGAAGCTCCCTTCCAGGGCCGGTGGGCGCTGCCCGGAGGCTTCGTCCGCGACGACGAGGACCTCGGCGCGGCCGCCGCGCGCGAGCTGGCCGAGGAGACCGGGCTGCGCGCCCACGACCCGTCGGCCCCCGCGCCGGTGCCGGACAACGGTGCGCACCTCGAACAGCTCGCCACCTACGGAGCGCCCGAGCGCGACCCGCGGATGCGGGTGGTGAGCGTCGCACACCTCGCGCTCGCCCCCGACCTGCCCGCGCCCCGGCCCGGCGGCGACGCCAACAGCGCGCGCTGGGCGCCCGTGGAGGAACTGCTCGACCAGGCGCGGGCGGCGGGGAGCGACTCCCCGGACGCGCTCGCCTTCGACCACGCCCAGATCCTCTCCGACGGGGTGGAGCGGGCTCGCTCCAAGATCGAGTACTCCTCGCTCGCCACGGCGTTCTGCCCGGCGGAGTTCACCGTCGGAGAGCTGCGCCGGGTCTACGAGGCGGTCTGGGGCGTCTCGCTCGACCCGCGCAACTTCCACCGCAAGGTCACCGGCACGCCCGGCTTCCTCGTCCCGACCGGAGGGACCACCACCCGTCAGGGAGGCCGTCCCGCCCAGCTGTTCAGGGCCGGCGGTGCCACCCTGCTCAACCCGCCGATGCTGCGCCCCGAGGTCTGAGGGGCGTACGCCTCCGCCGCCCCCGAGGCGGCAAACCTGCGCCGAAAGTCCGAAATCTGGCGTTATCTTGCTGCGGTAGAGCCGCCCTGCCGCGGAGCGGTGCCCCTACCGCGAGAGAAGCGATGCTCCAGGCCTTCGGACTGACCAGCACCCCCCGACGCGATCGCCCGCCCGCCGTGGACGATCTCACCTTCGAGGCCCCGCCGGGGGCCGTGACCGCCCTCGTCGGCCCTCCGGGCTCCGGCAAGACCACCGTCCTGCGCCTCCTCCTCGCGCTCGACCCGGGGCGTGGGCTCACCTACTTCCGGGGGCGGCCGCTGCACCGCGTCGCCCAGCCCGCGCGCGAGGTCGGGACGGTCCTCGGCGACGTGCCCGGACACCCCTCCCGCACCGTGCGCGGTCAGCTGCGGATGCTCGCCGCAGGCGCGGGAGTTCCGGTCGGCCGGGCCGACGAGGCGATCCAGGCCGTGGGCCTGGGCGGACTGGAGGGGCGGAGGCTCGGCACCCTGCCACGGGGCGCCGACCGTCGACTCGCGCTGGCCGCCGCCCTGTTGGGCGAACCCCACACCCTGCTCCTGGACGATCCCGGCGCCGGACTGGCCCCCGCGGAGCGGGACGCCCTGCACGCGTTGCTGCGCGCGCACGCGAGCGCCGGCGGCACCGTCCTCTACACGACCGCGGACCCCAAGGAGGCGGCCCGCCACGCCGATCACGTCGTCACCCTCCACGCCGGCCGTCTGGTCGCCGCCCAGGACGCCGCCGACTTCGCCCGCACCCGGCTGCGGCCCAGGGTCGCCGTGCGCACCCCGCACGCCGCCCGCCTCGCCGCCGCCGTGGCCCAGGAGGCCCGGGCCGCACGCCGCCCGGTCGAGGTCGTCACCGAGGACGGCAACCTCCTCCTCGTCTACGGCGGCGACTGCGCCCAGGTCGGGGACACCGCCTTCCGGCACGGCGTCCCGGTCCACCGGCTCGCGGAGGAGACCGCCGTCGTCGACCCCGCCGGGACCCGGCCGGGAGAGGGGGGCGCTCCCCCTCCGGGAGCCTCGCCGCCGGGGCCGGGCTCGCCCGACCCGGTTCCGGCGGGCCGGCCGGCGCGCTCGCCGCTGCGCCCGCTCCGGTACGAACTGCGCCGGATCACCGGCGTACCGTCCACGGCTCTGGTCATGACGGGTGTCCTGGCGGTGTCGGCCGTGCTCGCGGTGCTCCTCGGGCGCGGCGGGGGCACCCCGCTCCCGGCGGTCCTGGCCGCCTGGCCCGACCTGCTGCCGCTGCCTCCCGCCGCGCTCGGCGCCGGCCTGCTCGGCGCCCTCTCCTTCGGCGAGGAGTACCGCTATCCCGCGCTCGCCGCGGGGCGCGGGGCCGTGCCGCGCCGGCTCGCGCTGCTGCTGGCCAAGCTGGCGGTCGCCGCGGTCGCCGCGCTGCTCCTCGGCGTGCTGGTGGCGGGGGTCGACCTGGCGGCGCTCCGCCTCTTCTACGGAGCCGAATTGATCACTGTGCCGGACAACTGGCGCATGATGACGGCCAGTTGGCTGGGACTGACGGTCGGATGCGCCTGGGCGGGGGTGTTGGGGGCCGGAGTGTTCCGGGCGGCCGCGGCCGGGGTGGCCGCGGTCCTCTTCGTCCCGGTCGCCTTCGTCCCGCTGCTGCGGCAGGTGGCGAGCGGCCCGGAGATCCGCTCCGTCGCCGGACTCGCCTCCCGGCTGGGCGAGTTCGCCGGTCCGCGGTGGGCGCCGTCCCTCGACCGGTGGATCGCCGGGGCGTTGGAGGTGGCCGGGCATCCCGCCGGTGTGGCGCTCGTGCTCACGTTGACGGTCCTGCTCTGCGCCTATGTGCTCACCGGCCTTCGCCGGCAGACCTCTTGGTGATCACTTCCGGATCGAAATATTCCGGTTGAGCCGCAACTCTCTTGAGGAATGCCGCTTATGTCCGAATAATCGTCAATTGTGTAGGGGGTGCCGATCACCCTTTCGTGTGCTTTTCACCAAAGACCTCAAGGGCCACGGAGGCCACGCCGACAAAGGATGCGTGAGTACCCTTGCGCACACGATGATGACCGCCGCCCGTTCCGTCGACTCCGGCCTCGGCGCCCCGGGCGATCTCGACCGCTACCCCTACGCGGAGGCGCCCGTCGCCGATCGCGTGGGCCCGCCCTCCTGGGAGGGGGTGGACACGGACCTCGGCCGCGTCGGCCGCCGCACCGCCGGAAGCAGGGGCCGCGGCCTGCACGGACAGCTCGTCCAGCAGCTCGGCCAGATGATCGTCTCCGGCGACCTCGGCGCGGACCGTCCCCTCGTCCCCGAGGAGATCGGCCAGCGCTTCGAGGTCTCGCGCACCGTCGTGCGCGAGTCCCTGCGCGTCCTGGAGGCCAAGGGCCTCGTCAGTGCCCGGCCCAACGTCGGCACCCGGGTCCGCCCGGTCAGCGACTGGAACCTCCTCGACCCCGACATCATCGAGTGGCGCGCCTTCGGCCCCCAGCGCGACGACCAGCGGCGCGAGCTCAACGAGCTCCGCTGGACCATCGAGCCGCTGGCCGCCCGCCTCGCCGCCGGCCACGGCCGCGAGGACGTGCAGCAGCGCCTCTCCGACATGGTCGAGATCATGGGGCACGCGTACGCGCAGGGGGACGGCATCACCTTCTCCCGCGCCGACACCGAGTTCCACTCCCTGCTCATCCAGCTCGCCGGCAACCGGATGCTGGAGCACCTCTCGGGCATCGTCTCGGCGGCGCTCCAGGTCTCCGGGGGCCCGGTCACGGCCTGCGACCGCCCGGGCGAGAGCTGCCTGGCGCACCACGCCAGGATCGTCGACGCCCTCGCGGCCGGGGACGCCCACGGCGCCGAGACCGCCATGCGTCAACTGCTCACGGTCCACCCCGAGGTGGAGCCCCGCGTCGTTCCCGCCCCCCGCGAACACTGATCCGCGGGCCGTGGCAGGAAGCGCACGGGCGCGTACGCAGGGGAAGCCGCCGGATCCGAGCGCGGTCCGGGGGGCCGGAAGGGTCCCCCGGACCGCGCCAGGGTTCCGGCGGCATCGAATGTACGCTTGATTCCACTTCCATATGGTTCGTCGCGGATGCGGTGTGACTCGGGACACGAAGATTGGGCGTAACACTCCTCCGAGCCGTGCGATGACCTAAGAGGTGACAGCCGAGGAAGGAATACAGCAGCCGGTGCAGGCGCTGTGCAGTTCCCCGGTCCAGCCCGCGCCGTCGGCACATTCCCCGTCGACGGTCGTCGGCTCCGGCCCGATCCCGGGCGGGGCCGGAAGCCGTTTCCATCGTTCCGAGAGGTTGTTCGTGTCGGCCAGCACATCCCGTACGCTCCCGCCGGAGATCGCCGAGTCCGAGTCTGTGATGGCGCTCATCGAGCGGGGAAAGGCTGATGGGCAGATCGCCGGCGATGACGTGCGTCGGGCCTTCGAGGCTGACCAGATTCCGCCAACCCAGTGGAAGAATGTTCTGCGCAGCCTCAATCAGATCCTCGAGGAAGAGGGTGTGACGCTGATGGTCAGTGCAGCGGAGTCGCCGAAGCGCGCCCGCAAGAGCGCAGCAGCGAAGAGCCCGGCCAAGCGCACCGCCGCCAAGACCACCGTCACCGCCAGGGCGGCGACGGTGACGAGGTCCACCGTCGCGACCGGTTCGGCGGCCCCCGCGGCCGAGAGCGCGGACCCGGCCGACGAGGCCGCGTCGCCCGCCAAGAAGGCGGCCGCGAAGAAGACCGCCGTCAAGAAGACGGCGGCCAAGAAGACCGTCGCCAAGAAGACGGCGGCCAAGAAGACCGCGTCCAAGAAGTCCGACGACGAACTGATCGAGGGCGAGGAGCTGCTCGAGGACGTCGCGCCGGGCAAGGACGAGGAGGAGACCGAGGGCGAGACCAAGGGCTTCGTGCTGTCCGACGAGGACGAGGACGACGCTCCCGCCCAGCAGGTCGCCGTCGCGGGTGCCACCGCCGACCCGGTCAAGGACTACCTGAAGCAGATCGGCAAGGTCCCGCTGCTCAACGCCGAGCAGGAGGTCGAGCTCGCCAAGCGCATCGAGGCCGGTCTCTTCGCCGAGGACAAGCTCGCCAACTCGGACAAGATCGCTCCCAAGCTCAAGCGCGAGCTGGAGATCATCGCCGAGGACGGCCGCCGCGCCAAGAACCACCTCCTGGAGGCCAACCTCCGCCTGGTGGTCTCGCTGGCCAAGCGCTACACCGGCCGCGGCATGCTCTTCCTGGACCTGATCCAGGAGGGCAACCTGGGTCTGATCCGAGCGGTCGAGAAGTTCGACTACACCAAGGGCTACAAGTTCTCCACGTACGCCACCTGGTGGATCCGTCAGGCGATCACCCGCGCCATGGCCGACCAGGCCCGCACCATCCGCATCCCGGTGCACATGGTCGAGGTCATCAACAAGCTCGCGCGCGTCCAGCGCCAGATGCTCCAGGACCTGGGCCGTGAGCCCACCCCGGAGGAGCTGGCCAAGGAGCTCGACATGACCCCCGAGAAGGTCATCGAGGTCCAGAAGTACGGCCGTGAGCCGATCTCCCTCCACACCCCCCTGGGTGAGGACGGCGACAGCGAGTTCGGTGACCTCATCGAGGACTCCGAGGCGGTCGTGCCGGCCGACGCGGTCAGCTTCACGCTCCTCCAGGAGCAGCTGCACTCCGTCCTCGACACGCTCTCCGAGCGTGAGGCGGGCGTGGTCTCCATGCGCTTCGGCCTCACCGACGGACAGCCGAAGACGCTCGACGAGATCGGCAAGGTCTACGGCGTGACCCGCGAGCGGATCCGCCAGATCGAGTCGAAGACCATGTCGAAGCTGCGCCACCCGTCGCGCTCGCAGGTCCTGCGCGACTACCTCGACTGACCGATCCGGTCCGCCGGAGGCGCACGGCAGTGGCCGAAGGGCCCGGTTCCCCGCTCGGGGGCCGGGCCCTTCGGCCGTTCGCGGGTGCATCAGGCCAGTCCGTGACCGACGCTGGGTGAACGGATATCTGCGGAGAGTCAGGAGGCTCCATGCGTGGTTCCCTCACCCGAGCGTTGGCGGGTGCCCTGGGTCTGGTCACGGCGGCGACGGGACTGGTGGCCGGTGCCGCCCCGGCCGTCGCGGACGGCGTCGTGGTGGGCGGCAGCCCGGCCGCGATCGCCGACGCGCCCTGGGTGGTGGCGCTGTCCAGCCGTGACCGGTTCGGAGGTACGCGGGCGGGCCAGTTCTGCGGCGGCGTCGTCGTGGCGCCGACCAAGGTGCTCACCGCGGCGCACTGCCTGGGCCGGGAGGTGCTCGGCGGCGCCCCCTGGCAGCTGCGCGACTTCTCGGTGATCGCGGGCCGGGCCGCGCTGCTCGGGCAGGGCGGACAGGAGGTGCGGATCGCGGACACCTGGGTGAATCCCGACTACGACCCATCGACCAACTCGGGCGACCTCGCCGTGCTCACCCTCGCCGAGTCCCTGCCGCAGTCCTACGTGATCGAGGTGGCGCCGCCGGGGGACGCGGCCGAGAACCCGGGGACCGCGGCCCGGGTGTACGGCTGGGGCGACACGACGGGGAGCGGGCGCTACGCCTCCTCGCTCCGGTCGGCGCAGGTCCAGGTCCTCCCGGACGCGGCCTGCGAGCGGGCGTACCCGGGCGGCTTCGGGGGCGTCTCGTACCGCGGGGACACCATGCTCTGCGCCGGTGACCCCGGGGGCGGCCGGGACGCCTGCCAGGGCGACAGCGGCGGCCCGCTGGTGGCGGGCGGGCTCCTGGTGGGGCTGGTGTCCTGGGGCAGCGGCTGCGGGGAGGCCGAGAACCCGGGCGTCTACACGCGGGTGTCGACGGTGCTGCCGAAGCGGATCTGAGCGGCCGCGGGTCCCTTTCACGGGCCGCTCGGGGGGTTCCCGGACGGTGGTGGAGGCACGAGAACGGGCGGTCACCCCCTGGTCGAGGGGGTGACCGCCCGTCGTCCGGTCGTCAGCGACCGGCCCTGAGCTCGTCGTGGATGCGCGGCGTCAGTGCTCGTCGCCCACCGTGCGGGCCGGCACGTCGGTCAGCCGGTCCGTCTCATCCTGTATCTCAACGGCGATCTTCTTGAGTTCCGGCTCGAACTTGCGACCGTGGTGGGCGCAGAAGAGCAAGTCACCTCCGCTGGCCAGGACGACACGCAGGTAAGCCTGGGCGCCGCAGCGGTCGCAGCGGTCAGCGGCCGTCAGGGGGCTCGCGGGGGTCAGAACAGTAGTCACGTCGCCTCTTCTCTAGCTCGACGAGCTGTCGTACCAGGGTCAACATCCAACCAGGCCGAAAACGTTCCCGCTCGTGGCTTTTCCTTGAAACTTTTTCCCAAGGTGGCTGTTTGCTGCCGGTTGGCGGCGAATGAGCCGTATTGCGTCGCTCTACGGGTTTCGCGTTGCTGTGGTGTGTCGGTCGCCCTCCCGGCGGGGTTGCCGGTTGTTGATGAGGACGTGCCCGGAGCCTAGATGGTTCATGCCTGGAAGGGAACGTGATGTTCACGTCACCCCAACGAGGGATCGAACATCCATACGAGTCTGGACTAGCATGAGGAAACCGGGAGGGTGGCGTTTCAGCGGCCCCACCAGGCATCGGTACCCTCTGAGCGGTGAGCGACCCCGGTACTCACCCCGTCGGGCAAGATTCCAAAATTCAGCGAGGAGCGAACCGCGTGACCGCCGAAACGTCCGCGCCGTCCAGTGCGCTGCTGACCGCAGACAGTGACGGTTCCAACTACACCGCGCGGCACCTGCTCGTCCTCGAAGGACTCGAAGCGGTCCGCAAGCGTCCCGGCATGTACATCGGCTCCACGGACAGCCGTGGTCTGATGCACTGCCTCTGGGAGATCATCGACAACTCGGTCGACGAGGCCCTGGGCGGCTTCTGCGACCACATCGACGTCGTCCTGCACGACGACGGCTCCGTCGAGGTGCGGGACAACGGCCGCGGCATCCCGGTCGACGTCGAGCCCAAGACCGGGCTCTCCGGCGTCGAGGTCGTCATGACCAAGCTGCACGCCGGCGGAAAGTTCGGCGGGGGCTCGTACGCGGCCTCCGGCGGTCTGCACGGCGTCGGCGCCTCCGTGGTCAACGCGCTCTCGGCCCGCCTCGACATCGAGGTCGACCGGGGCGGCGCCACGCACGCGATCAGCTTCCGCCGCGGCGTCCCCGGCATCTTCACCGAGCAGGGCCCCGACAGCCCCTTCGACCCGGCGAACGGCCTGGTCAAGGGCAAGAGGGTGCCGAAGACCCGCACCGGCACCCGCACCCGCTACTGGGCGGACCGCCAGATCTTCCTCAAGGACGCCAAGCTCTCCCTGGAGCACCTGCACCAGCGCGCCCGCCAGACCGCCTTCCTCGTGCCCGGCCTCACCATCGTGGTCCGCGACGAGCGGGACCTGGAGGGGATCGGCAAGAGCGAGGAGGTCTTCCGCTTCGACGGAGGCATCAGCGAGTTCTGCGAGTACCTCGCGCAGGACAAGGCCGTCTGCGACGTGCTGCGCCTCACCGGCCAGGGCACCTTCAAGGAGACCGTCCCGGTCCTCGACGACCGCGGCCACATGACCCCCACCGAGGTCACCCGCGAGCTCGGCGTGGACGTCGCCCTGCGCTGGGGCACCGGGTACGACACCACCGTCCGGTCCTTCGTGAACATCATCGCCACCCCCAAGGGCGGCACCCACGTCTCCGGCTTCGAGCAGGCCGTGACCAAGACGGTGAACGAGGCGCTGCGCTCCGCCAAGCTGCTGCGCGTCGCCGAGGACGACATCGTCAAGGACGACGCCCTGGAGGGCCTGACCGCCGTCGTCACCGTCCGCCTCGCCGAGCCGCAGTTCGAGGGCCAGACCAAGGAGGTGCTCGGCACCTCGGCCGCCCGCCGGATCGTCGCCACCGTGGTCGCCCGCGAGCTCAAGGCCTTCCTGACCTCCACCAAGCGGGACGCCAAGGCCCAGGCCCGCGCGATCCTGGACAAGGCCGTCGCCGCCGCCCGCACCCGGATCGCGGCCCGCCAGCACAAGGACGCGCAGCGCCGGAAGACGGCCCTGGAGTCCTCCTCGCTGCCGGCCAAGCTGGCCGACTGCCGCAGCGACGACGTCGAGCGCAGCGAGCTCTTCATCGTCGAGGGGGACTCCGCGCTCGGCACCGCCAAGCTCGCCCGGAACAGCGAGTTCCAGGCGCTGCTGCCGATCCGCGGCAAGATCCTCAACGTCCAGAAGTCGTCCGTCTCGGACATGCTGAAGAACGCCGAGTGCGGCGCGATCATCCAGGTCATAGGAGCGGGCTCCGGCCGCACCTTCGACATCGACGCGGCCCGCTACGGCAAGGTCATCATGATGACCGACGCCGACGTCGACGGCTCGCACATCCGGACCCTGCTGCTGACCCTCTTCCAGCGCTACATGCGCCCCATGGTCGAGGCGGGCCGGGTCTTCGCCGCCGTGCCGCCGCTGCACCGGATCGAGCTGGTCCAGCCCAAGCGGGGCCAGGACAAGTACGTGTACACGTACTCCGACAACGAGCTGCGGCAGACGCTCCTGGAGTTCCAGCGCAAGGGCGTCCGCTACAAGGACTCCATCCAGCGCTACAAGGGCCTCGGCGAGATGGACGCCGACCAGCTCGCGGAGACCACGATGGACCCGCGCCACCGCACCCTGCGCCGGATCAACATCGGCGACCTGGACGCGGCCGAGCAGGTCTTCGACCTCCTGATGGGCAACGACGTGGCGCCCCGCAAGGAGTTCATCACCAGCTCGGCGGCGACGCTCGACCGCTCGCGCATCGACGCCTGAGCCGTCCCTGCACCGCCACCGACGCTCCGCGCCGCACCGGCCCGGTCCCCGCATCCCGGGGCCGGGCCGGTGGTGTGTCCGTACGCATATCGGCCCGCTCCGGTCAGTCGTCGGGCCGAAGAGTCACCTGATGGGGTGAAGACCGGAGGGAGAAGAGTCCGGGATCTGCCCGCTCTGTCCATCCTTGGGCACGCGGCCGAAACGGTTCGCTGACAAGGAGAGTTGACCGGTGGATCAGCTGGACGAGCAGGAGCGCGCGGGGGCGCGGGACGACGGGCCGGGCGGGAGGGGGACGGAGCTGCCGCGCCCGCGGCACGACGGGGCCGCGCAGCCGCTGCCCGGGGCGGCCGGGATCTACCTGGAGGTCCAGCGCAGCCCCGCCTTCCAGGAGGTGCGGCGCCGGTACCGCCGGTTCGTCTTCCCCGCCACCCTCGCCTTCCTCGCCTGGTACCTCGCCTACGTCGTCGCCGCCACGGCCGCACCCGGCCTGATGGCCCGCCCGGTCGCCGGCGCGGTGAACGTGGCGATGGTCGCCGGCCTCGGCCAGTTCCTCACCACCTTCGTCCTCACCTGGGCCTACGCGCGGCACGCGCGGCTGCGCCGGGACCGGGCCGCGCTCGAACTGCGCTGGGACACCCAGCAGATGACGAGGGGGGCCGGCCAGTGGTGACCGGAGACCACCAGACGCTCGCCCTGGTGCTCTTCAGCGCCTTCGTCGCCGTCACCCTCGGCATCACCACCTGGGTGAGCCGCAACCGGCACGGCTCGGCCGAGGAGTTCTACGCCGGAGGCCGGCTCTTCTCGCCGATGGAGAACGGATTCGCCATCGCCGGCGACTACATGTCGGCGGCTTCCTTCCTCGGCATCTCGGGCCTCATCGCGCTCTACGGCTACGACGGCATGCTCTACTCGGTCGGCTTCCTGGTCGCCTGGCTGGTGGTGCTCCTCCTCGTCGCCGAACTCGTCCGCAACTGCGGCCGGTTCACCCTCGCCGACGTCGTCGCCGCGCGGATGGCCGAACGGCCCGTCCGGATCGCGGCCGGTACCTCCTCGGTGGCCGTCTCCGTGCTCTACCTGGTGGCCCAGATGGTGGGTGCCGGAAGCCTGGTGGCCCTCCTCCTCGGCGGCACCGGCGAGGCGGCGCGCACCTGGACGGTGATCGGCGTCGGCGCGCTGATGGTGATCTACGTGTCGCTCGGCGGGATGCGGGCCACCACCTGGATCCAGATCGTCAAGGCGGTGCTGCTGATGGCCGGCACCATCGCGCTCACCGTCCTCGTCCTGATCCGCTTCCACGGCGACGTGAACAGCCTGCTCAGCACCGCCGCCGAGCGCAGCGGGCACGGCACCGCCTTCCTCGGCCCCGGACTGCGCTACGGCGGCGACTGGACGGCCCGGCTCGACTTCATCAGCCTCGGGCTCGCGCTCGTCCTCGGCACCGCGGGACTGCCCCACATCCTGTCCCGCTTCTACACCGTGCCCACCGCGCGGGCCGCCCGCCGCTCGGTCGTCTGGTCCATCGGCCTCATCGGCGGCTTCTACCTGATGACCATCGTCCTCGGCTTCGGCGCCGCCGCCCTCATCGGTTCCGCGGAGGTCCGCGCCTCCAACGCCTCCGGGAACACCGCCGTCCCGCTGCTCGCCCTCGACCTCGGCGGGGGAGCGGGCTCCACCGGCGGCACGGTGCTCTTCGCGGTCGTCGCGGCCGTCGCCTTCGCGACCATCCTCGCCGTCGTCGCCGGGATCACCCTGGCCTCCTCCGCCTCCGTCGCCCACGACCTCTACGCCTCGCTGCGCAGGCCCGGGCGGAAGGGGTACGGCGAGGTGGCCGTGGCGCGGGTGGCCGCCGCCGTCATCGGCGCCGTGGCGATCGGACTCGGACTGCTCGCCAGCGACCTCAACGTGGCCTTCCTGGTCGGCCTCGCCTTCGCGGTGGCCGCCTCGGCCAACCTGCCGGTGCTGCTCTACTCGCTCTTCTGGCGCCGCTTCACCACTCGGGGCGCGGTCTGGTCGGTCTACGGCGGCCTCGTGCCCGCGGTGCTGCTCGTGCTGCTCTCGCCGGTCGTCTCCGGCAGTCCCGAGGCGCTCTTCCCGGGCCTCGACCTCCAGGTCTTCCCGCTGCAGAACCCGGGCCTCGTCTCCATCCCGCTCGGCTTCCTCGCCGGCTGGCTGGGGACGGTCACCTCGCCCGAGCCGCCCGACGAGGCGCGGCACGCCGAGACCGAGGTGCGGGCCCTCACGGGGGCCGGGGCCGCCTGAGGGACGGCCGCCTCGGCCGAGCCGACGGCCTGGGGCCCCGGAGCCCCGGAGCGCCGAAGCCTCCGGGGCTCAGGGCCTCAGGGCGAGGCGACCCAGGTGTAGCGGTGTTCGGGGCGGCCGGTCTCGCCGTACCGGAGGGAGAGCCGCACCCGACCGGTGCGTTCGAGGAGTTTGAGGTAGCGCTGGGCGGTCTGGCGGCTGACCCCGGTGCGCTCGGCGAGCTCCTGGGTGGAGAGCGGGCCGGAGGCGTTCAGCAGCGCCTGGCGGACCAGCTCGGCCGTGGTCGGGGAGTGCCCCTTCGGGAGGTCGGGGGCGACGGTGCCGGCGGCCAGGGTGCCGAAGATCCGGTCGACCTCGGCCTGTTCCGCCTCGCCGCCGCCCTCCAGGGTGCGGCGGAGGGCCGCGTACGCCTCCAGCTTGGTCCGCAGTCCGGCGAAGCCGAACGGTTTGACCAGGTACTGGAGGGCGCCGTGCCGCATCGCCGCCTGGACGGTCGCCACGTCCCTGGCCGCGGTCACCATGATCACGTCGCACTGGTGGCCGCGGGCCCGCAGCTCGCGGATGGCGGCCAGCCCGTTCTCGTCGGGGAGGTAGTGGTCGAGCAGGACGAGGTCCACGGACCGGCCGTCGAGGACGGCCAGGGCCTCCGCGGACGAGTGGGCCGTCGCGGCCACCCGGAAGCCGGGCAGCTTGGTCACGTACGCGGCGTTCACCCGCGCCACCCGGACGTCGTCGTCGACGACGAGCACGTCGATCATCGGGACCGCTCCTCTGCCGTGGTCGGGTCCACCGGCCCGCGCGGGGCGGGCGGGTCGTACGGGGCGGGAGGGGCGTGCTCCGTCAGGGCGTCCGGCAGGACCACGCCGAACTCGGCGCCACCGGCCGGGCCCGCCGTCACGCGCGCGGTGCCGCCGCGCCGCTCGGCGAGCCGCCGCACCAGCGCCAGTCCGAGACCGCGCCTGCCGTGGGCGGGGGGATCCTTCGTCGTCCACCCCTCGGTGAAGATCAGCTCCCGGCGGTCCTCGGGGACGCCGGGCCCGCTGTCGGCGACCCGCAGGACCACCGTCCGGCCGTCGGCGCGCAGCGCGACCTCGACCCGGGCGTCCGGGGTGCCGGCGGCGGCGTCCAGGGCGTTGTCGACGAGGTTGCCGACGACGGTGACCAGCTCGCGCGGGTCCACCAGCCGGTCGGGGAGCAGGGAGTCGGGGGCGATCCGCAGCGAGACCCCGCGCTCCGCCGCGACCGTCGCCTTGCCGACCAGGAGCGCCGCGAGCAGCGGGTCGTGGACCTTCTCCGTGACCTGCTCGGCGGTCGCCCGGTGCACCCCGACGACCTCGGTGACGAAGTCCGCCGCCTCGTCGTACAGCTCCAGCTCCAGGAGGCCGAGCAGCGTGTGCAGCCGGTTGGCGTGCTCGTGGTCCTGGGCGCGCAGGGCGTCGATGAGGCCGCGGGTGGAGTCCAGCTCACGGCCCAGCCGCTCCAGCTCGGTGCGGTCGCGCAGGGTCGCCACGGCGCCCCCGTCGTCCGTCGGCATCCGGTTGGCGATCAGCACCCGGTGCCCCTGGACGGTCACCAGGTCGGCTCCGGTCGCCCGGCCGGTCAGCACGTCCGCGGTGCGACCGGGGCCCAGGAGCGCGTCGAGCGGCCGTCCGGCGGCCTCGGGACCGAGGCCGAGCAGCCGCTGCGCCTCGTCGTTGAGCAGCCGGACCGAACCCTTCCGGTCGAGGGCCACCACGCCCTCGCGGATGCCGTGCAGCATCGCCTCGCGCTCGGCGAGCAGCGCCGAGATGTCGGAGAAGGCCAGGTCGCGGGTCTGCCGCTGGATCCGCCGGGAGATCAGGTACGCGGCGAGGGCGCCGGCCGCGAGGGCGCCGCCGGCGTAGGCGAGGAGCCCGGGGATCGCGGAGAGGAGGCGGTCGCGGACGCTGTCGTACTCGATGCCGACCGAGACGGCGCCGACGATCCCGCCGTCGGCGTCGAGGAGCGGAGCCTTGCCGCGCGCGGAGCGGCCGAGGGTGCCGCTGTCGATCTCCATCACCTCGCGGCCCGCCAGGACCTCGCTGGGGTCGGTGGAGACGGTCCGGCCGAGCTGCGCGGGGTCGGGGTGCGACCAGCGCACCCCGCGCGTGTCCATGACGACCACGTACTCGGCGCCGGTCGCGGTCCTGACCCGCTCCGCCTCGCGCTGGACCGGCCCCGTCGCGGACGGCGGCCCGCCGGCGAGGTCCGCTGCCGTACGGGTCGACGCCATGGTCTCCGCGATCGCCAGGGCGCGCCGCATGGCCTGGTCGTCCAGCTGGGCGCTGAGCGGGGCCAGGAAGAACCCGGTGGCCAGCACGGTGACGCCGGTGGCGACGGCCAGCTGCATCAGCAGCACCTGCGAGAAGACCCGGCGCGGCCATCCCAGCCTGCGCCGGCGGCGCGCGGCCGGCGGCGCGGAGGGGACCGATCCGGTGCTGCTCATGCCCGAAACGGTACGGGGGCGGGGTGGGCGACCGGAAACGAGCCGGTGCCGGTCGCCGGTCGGCAACCGGCGGCCGGGGTCGCAGGCCGCCGGCGTCCGTCACCCATGCCGGCCGGTGCCTGCACCGAGGGCGCCCGTGCCCGCACCCGGCACCGGACCGGTGCCGGGTGCGGGAGTGCCGGGCCGGGGCGCGGGCCGGCCCGTGGGCCTGTGGTGCGCGTGTGGCTCCGGGGGCGTCGGGCCGGGCTGCCTATCCTGGACGCCGGTCCGGTGCGGTGAGCGGCCCCGGGCGGGCGCCGGCCCCGGCACCCGCGCCCCGCTCCCGCGTCCCGTACCCCTACCCGTACGTCTCCCAGCGAAAGGCATGCTTCTTGAGCGCGCAGCAGATCCCCGTCGTCGTCCTCGCCGGGTTTCTCGGGGCGGGGAAGACCACGCTCCTCAACCATCTGCTGCGCAGCGCCCGGGGGACGCGGATCGGGGTCATGGTCAACGACTTCGGCGACATCGGGATCGACGCGATGACCGTCGCCGGGCAGGTCGGCTCCACGGTCTCGCTCGGCAACGGGTGTCTGTGCTGCGCGGTCGACGCGAGCGAGCTGGACGAGTACCTGGAGGTCCTGACCCGGCCCGAGCTGGGTCTGGACGTGATCGTGATCGAGGCGAGCGGACTCGCCGAGCCGCAGGAACTGGTCCGGATGGTGCTCGCCAGCGAGAACCGGCGGACGGTCTACGGCGGGCTCGTCGAGGTCGTCGACGCCGCCGGGTTCGCCGCCACCCGGGAGCGGCACCCCGAGACCGACCGGCACCTCGCCCTCGCGGACCTGGTCGTCGTCAACAAGGCCGACCGGGTGTCCGGAGAGGAGCTGCGGGCGGTCCGGGAGACGGTGGCCGGGCTCGCGGAGCGCGCCGCCGTGATCGAGGCGGCGCACGGCCGGATCGATCCCGAGCTGCTCTTCGACCGGGTCGTCCCGGACGGCGAGATCGCCGGCCAGATGTCGATCGAGGACATCCTCTACGGCGACGAGGGCGGGCACGCCCACCCGCACGCCGCCTACGACACGGTCTCCCTCGCCACGGCGGTTCCGCTGCACCCGCGACGGCTGATGGCCTTCCTCGACTCCCGGCCCGAGGGGCTGTACCGGATCAAGGGCTTCGTGGACCTCGGGGCAGCCGACCCCGGACACCGCTACGCGGTGCACGCCGTCGGCCGCTTCCTGCGCTTCTACCCGGAGCCCTGGCCGGCCGGCGAGCAGCGGCTCTCGCAGCTCGTCCTGATCGGCTCCGGCGTCGACGCGGCGGCCCTGCGCAAGGAGCTCGCCGCCTGCGAGCAGGACGGACCCGGGGACACCCCGGACGAGCACGCCCTGTGGGGCGTCCTGCGGTACGTGCCGCAGGGCGAGGAGCCGCCCGCCGAGGCGTAGGCCGCGGCTCAGGCCGGCACGCCCTCCGCCACCAGGCCGACCGTCGCCAGGTAGGCGTCGAGGCTCGCGCCGGCGCGGTCGCCGGCCCAGCCCACGTACCCGTCCGGGCGGATCAGGAAGAGGCCCGTGCCGTACGCCTCGTCGGCCGGGAGCCGGGCCGCGCGGACCGCCTCCGGCAGCGCGGCCGGGGTCTCGGCGGACCCGACGGCGAGCAGGGTGAAGTGCGGCCCCCGGAAGAGGTCGAAGAGGCGTCCCGGGCCGTACGCGCCGTCCGGGGCGCGGTCGCCCGCGCGCAGGGCGTCCCCGGGCACCCGGGGGCGGGTGTCCACCGCGAGGGCGGACTCCCGGTAGCCGAGGCCGAGCTGCTGCACCTCCGCGCCCCGCTGGGTGGCCTCGCCGTCGGCGGTCGCCCGGTGGAGGCGGGTGCTGAGCCCGAGCACGTCCGCCGCGACCGGGCGGCGCTCCGCCTCGTAGCTGTCGAGGAGGGACGCCGGTGCCCCGCGCAGCAGGACCTGGGCGAGCTTCCAGCCCAGGTTGTACGCGTCCTGGACGCCGGTGTCGAGGCCCTGGCCGCCGGCGGGGGAGTGGACGTGGGCGGCGTCGCCCGCGAGGAAGACCCGGCCGGCCCGGAAGCGGTCGGCCAGCGCCGCCCGGGCGCGGTAGTCCGAGGCCCACGGCACCTCCGTGACCTCCTCCGGGGCCAGCGGCGTCCGGGCCGCGAGCAGCGCCCGGACGCCCGCCGGGGTGGTGTCCACCGCGGCCGACCGGTCCTCGAAGGCGGCGGCGAGCTGGAACAGGCCGCCGTCGCCCGGCAGCGGGCAGAGGGCCACGCCGCCGTCCGGGGCCCGCCAGACGTGCCAGTGGTCCCGGTCGGCCACCATCTTCGCCGACTACGACGAGCGCTTCGAGGAGGGGCTCCGGATCGTCCTCGCCGGCATCGAGGCGGTGTACGCCCCCGGCGCCCGGAGCTGACGGCCCGCCCGGCGCCTCCTCCCGCGCGTGACGAAGCCCCCCGCTCCGGATGGAGCGGGGGGCTTCGTCACGGGCGTGCCGGCTAGCTCGCCGGGCCCGCCACCACGTCCACCGGCTGCGGCAGCGGGGTGCCCGAGCCGTCGCGGCGCGGGTCCGGCTCCGGCAGCTCGACCGGGGTGCCGTTCTTCTGCGCGGCACGGGCCGGCAGGGCGCCCGCCCAGGCCAGGACCAGCACGTCCTCGCCCTTCAGGAAGCGCTGGCAGCGCACGCCGCCGGTCGCCCGGCCCTTGCGCGGGTACTGGTCGAAGGGGGTCAGCTTCGCGGAGGACGCCGTCGAGCCGTCCAGGGTGCCGGTCGAACCCGCCACCGTGAAGACGGCCGCGTCCGCCGCCGGGTCCACCGCGGCGAACGACAGCACCTCGGCGCCGGCCGCCAGCTTGATGCCCGCCATGCCGCCCGCCGGACGGCCCTGCGGCCGCACCTGGGAGGCCTGGTAGCGCAGCAGCTGGGCGTCGGAGGTGATGAAGACCAGGTCCTCCTCGCCCGTCCGCAGCTCGGTCGCGCCGACGATCCGGTCGCCGTCCTTGAGGGTGATGACCTCCAGCTCGTCCTTGTTCGCCGGATAGTCCGGGACCACCCGCTTGACCACGCCCTGGAGCGTGCCGAGCGCCAGACCGGGGGAGGCCTCGTCGAGCGTGGTCAGGCAGACCACCGTCTCGTCGCCCTCCAGGGACAGGAACTCGCTCAGCGGCGCGCCGCCCGCCAGATTCGGCGCCGCGGCCGTGTCGGGCAGCTGCGGCAGGTCGATGACGGCGATCCGCAGCAGCCGTCCGGCGGAGGTCACCGCCCCCACGTCGCCGCGCTGGGTGGCCGCCACCGACGAGACGATCGCGTCGTGCTTGGTCCGCTTGGCGTCCGGGTCGGCCGGCGGCAGCTCCGCCGAGACCGTCCGGGCCAGCAGGCCGGTCGAGGAGAGCAGCACCCGGCACGGGTCGTCGGCGACCTCCAGGGGGACGGCCGAGACCGGTGCGCCGGCCGACTCCAGGAGGACCGTCCGCCGGTCGGTGGCGAACTTCTTCGCGACCGCGGCCAGCTCGGCCGAGACCAGCTTGCGCAGCTCGGAGTCGGAGTCCAGGATCCCGGTCAGCTCGTCGATCTCGCCGGTCAGCCGGTCCCGCTCGGTCTCCAGCTCCAGCCGGTCGAACCTGGTGAGCCGGCGCAGCGGGGTGTCCAGGATGTACTGGGTCTGGATCTCGCTGAGCGAGAAGCGCTCCATCAGGCGCTCCTTCGCCTGCGCCGAGTTCTCGCTCTCCCGGATCAGCCGGATGACCTCGTCGATGTCGAGGAGCGCGACGAGGAGGCCCTCGACCAGGTGGAGCCGGTCGCGCTTCCTGCCGCGGCGGTACTCGGAGCGCCGGCGGACGACCTGGAAGCGGTGGTCGAGGTAGACCTCCAGGAGCTCCTTGAGGCCGAGGGTGAGCGGCTGGCCGTCCACCAGGGCCACGTTGTTGATGCCGAAGGACTCCTCCATCGGCGTCAGCTTGTAGAGCTGCTCCAGGACGGCCTCGGGCACGAAGCCGTTCTTGATCTCGATGACGAGGCGGAGCCCGTGGGCGCGGTCGGTGAGGTCCTTGACGTCGGCGATGCCCTGGAGCTTCTTCGAGCCGACCAGGTCCTTGATCTTGGAGATGACCTTCTCGGGGCCGACCGTGAAGGGCAGTTCGGTGACGACGATGCCCTTGCGGCGGGCGGTCACCGTCTCCACCGAGGTGGTGGCGCGGATCTTGAAGGTGCCGCGGCCCGTCTCGTACGCGTCCCGGATGCCGTTCAGGCCGACGATCCGGCCGCCGGTGGGCAGGTCGGGGCCGGGGACGAAGCGCATCAGCGCGTCCAGGTCCGCGTTCGGGTGGCGGATCAGGTGGCGGGCGGCCGCGACGACCTCGCCGAGGTTGTGCGGGGGCATGTTGGTCGCCATGCCGACCGCGATGCCCGAGGCGCCGTTCACCAGCAGGTTCGGGTACGCGGCGGGGAGCGCGACCGGCTCCCGCTCCTGGCCGTCGTAGTTCGGCGCGAAGTCGACCGTGTCCTCGTCGATGGACTCGGTCATCAGCAGGGCGGCCGGGGCCATCCGCGACTCGGTGTACCGCATGGCGGCCGGCGGGTCGTCGTTGCCCAGCGAACCGAAGTTGCCGTGGCCGTCGACCAGCGGCACGCGCATGGAGAAGGGCTGCGCCATGCGCACCATGGCGTCGTAGATCGAGGCGTCGCCGTGCGGGTGCAGCTTGCCCATGACCTCGCCGACCACGCGCGCGCACTTGACGAAGCCGCGGTCCGGGCGGAGGCCCATCTCGTTCATCTGGTAGACGATGCGCCGCTGGACCGGCTTCATGCCGTCGCGGGCGTCGGGGAGCGCGCGCGAGTAGATGACCGAGTAGGCGTACTCGAGGAAGGAGCCCTGCATCTCGTCGACGACGTCGATGTCGAGGATCCTCTCCTCGTACGCGTCGTCCGGCGGCGGTGTCTTCGTGCTGCGGCGGGCCATCGCGGCTGCTGCTCCTTCTCCGACAAGGCTTGATCTGACGCGGACCATTGTGGACCGTGCCACCGACAACACTGACCGCGACCCGGACGAGGGACATCTCCGGGGTCCGGGAACTTCGCCAGGTGTCGACGCGCTTGCATACAGTGGCAGGACTTTTCCAGATCGCGATCGAAGGGACGTACATGCCCATGGGTCACACGGCCACGGCCGAGGCCGGCTCCGGCGGCCTGACAGCGACCGAGCACCGGCTGGCGAACGGCCTGCGGGTGGTGCTCTCCGAGGACCACCTGACCCCGGTCGCCGCGGTATGCCTCTGGTACGACGTCGGTTCGCGCCACGAGGTCGAGGGCCGCACCGGCCTCGCCCACCTCTTCGAGCACCTGATGTTCCAGGGGTCGAAGCAGGTGCACGGCAACGGGCACTTCGAGCTGGTGCAGGGCGCCGGCGGTTCGCTCAACGGCACGACCAGTTTCGAGCGCACCAACTACTTCGAGACCATGCCGGCCCACCAGCTGGAGCTCGCGCTCTGGCTGGAGGCCGACCGGATGGGCTCGCTGCTCGCCGCCCTCGACGACGAGTCGATGGAGAACCAGCGCGACGTCGTGAAGAACGAGCGCCGCCAGCGGTACGACAACGTGCCGTACGGCACCGCCTTCGAGAAGCTCACCGCGCTCGCCTACCCCGAGGGCCACCCGTACCACCACACCCCCATCGGCTCGATGGCGGACCTGGACGCGGCCACCCTGGAGGACGCGCGGAACTTCTTCCGCACCTACTACGCGCCCAACAACGCGGTCCTGTCGGTGGTCGGCGACATCGACCCGGAGCAGACGCTCGCCTGGGTCGAGAAGTACTTCGGCTCGATCCCCGGTCACGACGGCAAGCCCGCCCCGCGCGACGGCGCCCTGCCGGAGGTGATCGGCGAGCAGCTGCGCGAGGTCGTCGTCGAGGACGTCCCCGCCCGGGCCCTGATGGCCGCCTACCGGCTGCCGGAGGACGGCACGCGCGCGTGCGACGCCGCCGACCTCGCCCTCACCGTGCTCGGCGGCGGCGAGTCCTCCCGCCTGCACAACCGGCTGGTCCGCCGCGACCGCACCGCCGTCGCCGCCGGCTTCGGCCTGCTGCGCCTGGCCGGCGCCCCCTCGCTGGGCTGGCTGGACGTCAAGACCTCCGGCGGCGTCGAGGTCCCCGCGATCGAGGCGGCCGTCGACGAGGAGCTCGTCCGCTTCGCCGCGGAGGGCCCGACCGCCGAGGAGATGGAGCGCGCCCAGGCCCAGCTGGAGCGCGAATGGCTCGACCGGCTCGGCACGGTGGCCGGCCGCGCGGACGAACTGTGCCGCTTCGCCGTGCTGTTCGGCGACCCGCAGCTCGCCCTGACCGCCGTCGACCGTGTCCTCGACATCACCGCCGACGAGGTGCGCGAGGTGGCCGCGGCCCGGCTCCGCGCGGACAACCGCGCGGTGCTGGTCTACGAGCCCGTCGAGAACGAGGCCGACGGGGCCGACGAGGCGGGCGACGCCGCCGACCGCGACGACGCAGAGGGAGCGGACCAGTGACGGACACCACCGAGTCCCTGACCAGCATGGACTTCCACCCGCGGCCCGAGGCCGGCGTGGCGAAGCCGTGGGCCTTCCCGGCCCCCGAGCGCGGCACGCTGGACAACGGTCTGACCGTGCTGCGCTGCCACCGCCCCGGCCAGCAGGTCGTCGCCGTCGAGATCTTCGTCGACGCGCCCCTGGACGCCGAGCCCGAGGGCCTCGACGGCGTCGCCACCATCATGGCGCGCGCCCTCTCCGAGGGGACCACCGAGCGCGGCGCCGAGGAGTTCGCGGCCGAGCTGGAGCGCTGCGGCGCCACGCTCGACGCGCACGCGGACCACCCCGGCGTCCGGGTCTCCCTGGAGGTCCCGGTCTCCCGGCTCCCGAAGGCGCTCGGGCTCGTCTCCGAGGCCCTGATCTCCCCGGCCTTCGACGCCGACGAGGTCAAGCGCCTGGTGGACAACCGGCTCGACGAGATCCCGCACGAGGCCGCCAACCCTGGCCGCCGCGCGGCCAAGCAGCTCTACAAGGAGCTGTTCCCGGCGAGCACCCGGATGTCCCGGCCGCGCCAGGGCACCGAGGAGACGGTGCGGGCCATCGACGCCGGCGCCGTCCGCGCCTTCTACGACGCGCACGTGCGGCCCGCCGCGACCACCGCGGTCGTCGTCGGCGACCTGACCGGCGTCGACCTGGACGAGGTCCTCGCCGGGACCCTCGGCGGCTGGAGCGGCAAGCCGGCCGCGCCGCGGCCGATGCCGCCGATCACGGCCGACGACACCGGCCGGGTCGTCATCGTGGACCGCCCCGGGGCCGTCCAGACCCAGCTGCTCATCGGCCGGATCGGGCCGGACCGCCACGACGCCGTCTGGGCGGCGCAGGTCCTCGGCGTCTACTGCCTCGGCGGCACCCTGACGTCCCGTCTGGACGCCGTCCTGCGGGAGGAGAAGGGGTACACGTACGGCGTGCGCGCCTTCGGGCAGGTGCTCCGCTCGGACGGCGAGGGGCACGGCGCCTCGATGCTCGCCATCAGCGGTTCGATCGACACCCCCCACACCGGCCCGGCCCTCGACGACCTGTGGAAGGTGCTCCGGACCCTGGCCGAGGGCGGCCTGACCGACGCCGAGCGGGACGTCGCGGTGCAGAACCTGGTGGGCGTGGCCCCGCTCAAGTACGAGACGGCCGCCTCGGTCGCCGCGACCCTCTCCGACCAGGTCGAGCAGCACCTCCCGGACGACTACCAGGCCCGGTTGTACGCGCGCCTGGCCGAGACCGGCACGGTGGAGGCCACGGCCGCCGTCGTCAGCGCCTTCCCGGTGGACCGTCTGGTGACGGTCCTGGTGGGCGACGCCGCCGAGATCGAGGAGCCCGTGCGGGCCCTCGGCATCGGCGAGGTGACCGTGGTGAGCTGACCCGCCGTCGGCTCGGGCGGAGGTCTCCGGTGTGACGGGGCATCGGAGGCCTCCGCTTTGTCCGTTATGGCGTCAAGAATGCTTGTATGCCTTGTGGCATGTCTTACAAAAAAGCGTGTCTGTTTGGCGAACGACATCCGTCCGGCCTAGCGTCGACCCGGCTGTCCGGCCGACGTACGCGCCGCACCCGCGGCATCGGGCAGCCATCGCCGAGTCCCCGTCAGGCGCGAGCCTGGGGAGCCGGGGACCCACGCAGTCCCTGGGGTGAATCGGGCGCCTTCGCCATGCGGAGGGGTCCGTAGGAGACCTTCCTGCTCCGAACCCGTCAGCTAACCCGGTAGGCGAGAAGGAAGGAAAGGAACCGTCTTGGCGTTCACCCGTGCCACCGGGAAGCACCGTGGCGCGAGCCGAATGGCTCGCCGCAGCGCCGGCATCGCCGGCGTGGCCGCCCTCGCCACCACCGGCGTCGTCGGCACCCTGGCCTCCCCGGCGCTCGCCGCCGACACGGACGACCGTTCCGCCGAGGACACCGGCCTCACCCGGGTGATCGCCGAGGAGTCCCTCGCCGACCAGGTCAGCGCGCAGGTCGCCGCCCAGGAGCTGGAGGCCGTCGAGGCCGAGGCCCGGGCCAAGGCGCGCGCCGAGGCGAAGCGCAAGGCCGAGGCCCGCGCCCAGGAGATCCGCGAGGCCAAGGAGCGCGCCGCCCGCGAGGCCGAGCGCCGCCGGCTCGCCTCCTTCAACCTCCCGGTCGCCGGCTCGTACGTCTCCACCGGCTACAAGACCGGTGGCTCGCTCTGGTCCTCCGGCAGCCACTCCGGCGTCGACTTCCACGCCGCCTACGGCAGCTCGGTCGTCTCCGTCGGCTCCGGCACCGTCGTCGAGGCCGGCTGGGGCGGCGCGTACGGCAACAACATCGTGATCCGGATGAACGACGGCACCTACACCCAGTACGGCCACCTGTCGTCCATCGGCGTCTACGTCGGCCAGACCGTCGAGCCCGGCCAGCAGATAGGCGTCTCCGGCTCGACCGGCAACTCGACCGGCCCGCACCTCCACTTCGAGGCCCGGAGCACCGCCGACTACGGCTCCGACCTCAACCCGATCGCGTACCTGCGCGCCCGCGGCGTCAGCCTCTGACCCGACACCCGCTGCGCAACGGCCCCGGCTCCCCAGAGCCGGGGCCGTTTTCCGTCGCTCCCGCCCGCTGTGCCCACTGCCGTGAACCGGACGAATTCCGAGGGGGCATCGGAATTTCCGGCGTGCTGCAATAGAGTCGCGGAGAAGAGCGCTCGAATCCGGTGCGCGCGGAGCGGAAATACGGAGGTCGGACATGCAGGTTCCCGCGCAATCGGTATGCACGGCGATCCGGGACGACATCGTCTCGGGGGTCTTCGAGCGCGGCAGCCGGCTGACCGAGGACCAGCTCGCCCGCCGCTACGGCGTCTCCCGGGTGCCGGTCCGCGAGGCCCTGCGCACCCTGGAGTCGGAGGGCTTCGTCGTGAGCCGCCGGCACGCAGGGGCCCAGGTCGCCGAACCCACCGACCAGGAGGCGGCCGACCTCCTCGACGTACGGGCCCTGCTCGAACCGCTCGGTGCGGCCCGGGCGGCCCAGCGGCGCACCGACGCCCACCTCAAGGTCCTGCGCGGCCTGGTCAGGCTGGGGCAGGAGCGGGCCCGCCGGGGGCAGGGCGAGGACCTGAAGGCGCTCGGCGGCTGGTTCCACGAGACCCTCGCGCAGGCGTCCGGGAGCCCGGCGCTCGCCGCCCTCCTCACCCAGCTGCGCCACAAGATCGCGTGGATGTACTCCGTGGACCGGCCGGAGCGGCCCGCGGAGGTCTGGGCGGAGCACGGGGCGATCGTCGACGCCATCGCGCGCGGCGACGCGGAGCGGGCCCGCGCGCTGACCGCCCTGCACGCCGAGCACGCGCTCGCGCTGCACCGGCTGAAAAGGCCGGAGCGGGGCCGTGTGAGGGTTTCGCAACATGCCGTCAACACGGCGAGCGTCCGGAATTAACAAGGACACCGTATACAAAGAATAGCAATTCCGGGGCCTTCTTCGTGCTGCCCGGAAATGGGAATTGCGTGGGCCGGGTAATGGGGCCGTGGAATGCGGCGCGTCCCGCCCTCCCGGAAATGCCCGGCCTCTCCGTCCCGCCCGGAAATGCCGGACGGCCGTGGCCACCGGGAATTCCGGGGACACGGCCGTCCGTGACGACTGCGGATCGACCCGCCGGGTCAGACCGTCTCGGGGAGCTCGTCGAGACCCTCGGCGACGAGCTTGGCGAGGCGCTCCAGCGCGGCCTCGGCGCCGTCGGCGTCCGAGGCGAGCACGATCTCCTCGCCGCCCTGCGCGCCCAGACCGAGCACCGCGAGCATGGAGGCGGCGTTCACCGGGTTGCCGTCGGCCTTGGCGATGGTCACGGGGACACCGGAGGCCGTGGCGGCACGGACGAAGATGGAGGCGGGGCGGGCGTGCAGGCCCTCGGCCCAGCCGACGTTGACGCGGCGCTCAGCCATGGTGTTGCCCTTCAGGTCTTCAGCGGTTGTCTAGACCAGTCTCTCACGGGTTGCGGCGTGCTCCGGCCGACCTTCGTCCCGTGTCCGGGCGACCTTCGGCCCCTCCCACCTTGCACGGGAGGGGGAGGCCGCGCGAGCGGTGTGCCGCCAAGGAGTGGGCGCGCGGACGGTGCCGCGGACGGACCCCGGCCGTAGGCTTTGCCCCATGCGGAGCACGTCGGAGCAGGCGGACGGAACGGACGGAACGGGCGGGGGCGAAGCCGGCGGGGCGGGGGAGCGCCCGGCCCCGGAGGAGCACGCCTACCCCGACCACTGGGAGGCCGACGTCGTGCTCCGGGACGGCGGCACCGCGCGCGTCCGCCCCATCACCGCCGACGACGCCGGCCGGCTCGTCAGCTTCTACGAGCAGGTCTCGGACGAGTCGAAGTACTACCGCTTCTTCGCGCCCTACCCCCGGCTCTCCGCCAAGGACGTCCACCGCTTCACCCACCACGACTTCGTCGACCGGGTCGGCCTCGCCGCCACCGTCGGCGGCGAGTTCATCGCCACCGTCCGCTACGACCGCATCGACGACCGGGGCCTGCCCGCCTCGGCCCCCGCGGACGAGGCCGAGGTCGCCTTCCTCGTCCAGGACGCCCACCAGGGCCGGGGCGTCGCCTCCGCCCTCCTCGAACACATCGCGGCCGTCGCCCGCGAGCGCGGCATCCGCCGCTTCGCCGCCGAGGTGCTCCCCGCCAACAACAAGATGATCAAGGTGTTCACGGACGCCGGCTACACCCAGAAGCGCAGCTTCGAGGACGGCTCCGTCCGGCTCCACCTCGACCTGGAGCCGACCGACCGCTCCCTCGCCGTCCAGCGCGCCCGCGAGCAGCGCGCGGAGGCCCGCTCCGTCCAGCGGCTCCTCGCCCCCGGCTCGGTCGCCGTCGTCGGCGCCGGCCGCACCCCCGGCGGAGTCGGCCGGACCGTGCTGCGCAACCTGCGGGGAGCCGGCTTCACCGGCCAGCTGTACGCGGTCAACCCCGCCTTCGGCGAGGGCGCGCCCGACCCCGACGGCGTCCCCGCCTTCCCGTCCGTCGCCGCCATCGGCGCCCCCGTCGACCTCGCCGTCGTCGCCGTCCCCGCCGAGCGGGTCCCCGAGGTCGTCGCCGACTGCGGCGCGCACGGGGTGCGCGGCCTGGTCGTCCTCTCCGCCGGGTACGCCGAGAGCGGCACCGAGGGGCGCGAGCGGCAGCGGGCGCTGGTCCGCCAGGCCCGCTCCCACGGCATGCGGATCATCGGACCCAACGCCTTCGGGATCATCAACACCGCCGCCGAGGTCCGGCTCAACGCCTCCCTCGCCCCCGAGATGCCCGACGCCGGACGGATCGGCCTCTTCACCCAGTCCGGCGCCATCGGCATCGCCCTCCTCGCCGGACTGCACCGGCGGGGCGCGGGCCTCTCCTCCTTCATCTCCGCCGGCAACCGCGCGGACGTCTCCGGCAACGACCTCCTCCAGCACTGGTACGACGACCCGGCGACCGACGTCGTCCTCCTCTACCTGGAGTCGATCGGCAACCCGCGCAAGTTCACCCGCCTCGCCCGCCGCACCGCCGCCGTGAAGCCGGTCGTCGTCGTCAAGGGCGCCCGGCACAGCGGCAGCGCGCCGCCCGGCCACCGGGTCCCCGTGACCCGCATCCCGCACGCCACCGTCTCCGCGCTGCTCCGCCAGGCCGGGGTCATCCGCGTCGACACCGTCACCGAGCTCGTCGACGCCGGACTGCTCCTCGCCGGACAGCCGCTGCCCGCCGGGCCGCGCGTCGCGATCCTCGGCAACTCCGAGTCCCTCGGCCTCCTCACGTACGACGCCTGCCTCACCGAGGGGCTGCGCCCGCAGCGGCCCGTGGACCTGACGACCGCCGCCACCCCGGCCGACTTCCGGGACGCGCTCGCCGCGGCGCTCGCCGACGACTCCTGCGACGCGGTCGTCGTCACCGCGATCCCCTGGGTGGGCATCGAGGGCACCACGGAGGTGCTCGCCACCGCCCTCCGCGAGGCGGTCGCCGGCGGCGGGCCGTCCGGGGCGGCCAAGCCGGTCGTCGTCGTGCACGTCGAGATGGGCGGTCTCGCCGAAGCCCTCTCCGCCGCCACCAGCACCCGCCCCGCCTCCCCGCGCACCCGCCGCCCGGCGCCGACCGCGGCCCCCGGCACGGGCGGGTCCGCGACCCCGCCGCAGGACCGGGAAGCCGCCGCCGTCCCGGGGCCGGGAACCGCCGGATCCCCGGACCCGCAGGCCGCCGCCCCCGGCCGGGCGCCCACCGTCCCGGACCTGCCCCCCGCCACCGCCCCGGACCCGGCCCCTTCCACCGGCCGGGGCCCGGCCCCCACCGGCCCCCGAGGTCAGGAAGCCTCCGCCCTCCGGGGCCGGGAAGCGTCCGCCCTCCGAGGGCAGGAGGCCTCCGCCTCCCCGGGGGCCGAGGCGCCCGCCCCCGTGCGGAAGATCCCCGCCTATCCCGCCGCCGAGCGGGCCGTGCGGGCGCTCGCCGAGGCCGTGCGGTACGGGCAGTGGCGGCGGCAGGCCGCCGACCCGGGACGTGTGCCCGAGTACGACTCCATCGACGAGGCCGGCGCCGCCGCGCTCATCGACCGGGTGCTCGGCGAGCGGGGCGCCGGACAGGAGTCCCGGGGGGTGACCCTCACCCCCGACGAGGCCGGCGAACTGCTCGGCCGGTACGGCATCGCGCTGCGCCCCACCCTGCCCGCGCCCGGACCGGACGAGGCCGTGGCGGCCGCCGCCCTGCTCGGCTACCCGGTCGCGCTCAAGACCACCGCCCCCCACCTCCGCCACCGCCCCGACCTCGGCGGCGTCCGGCTCGACCTCGCCACCGAGCAGCAGCTGCGCACCGCCTACGCCGAGCTGACCTCGGCCCTCGGCAAGCCCGAGGAGCTGCAGCCGGTCGTCCAGGCGATGGCGCCCCGGGGCGTGGACACGGTCGTGCGCGCCACGATCGACCCCGCCGCCGGCGCCGTCCTCTCCTTCGGCCTCGCCGGCGCCGCCTCCGAGCTGCTCGGCGACACCGCCCACCGGCTCGTCCCGGCCACCGACCGGGACGCCGCCGAACTGGTCCGCTCCATCCGCACCGCCCCGCTGCTCTTCGGCTGGCGGGGCTCGGCCCCCGTCGACACCCCCGCCCTGGAGGAGCTGCTGCTCAGGGTCTCCCGGCTGGTCGACGACCACCCGGAGATCGTCTCCGTCGCGCTCGAACCGGCCGTGGTCGCCCCCGCCGGCGTCTCCGTCCTCGGCGCCGCGGTCCGGCTCGCCCCGGCGGCGCCCACCACCGACCTCGGCCCGCGCCGCCTGCCCAGCTACTGACGGGTCCGGGGGTCTCCACGGCCCCGTAGGATGGAGTCCATGGCGAAAAGCGGTACGACGACCCAGGGGCTGCGCGCGGCGATCGAGCGCAGCGGCTACTACCCGGCACTCGTGGCCGAGGCGGTGGAGGCCGCCGTCGGCGGCGAGGACGTCGCGTCGTACGTGGTCCACCAGGAGACCACCTTCGACGCCAACGAGGTCCGGCGCCACGTCACCGTCCTCGTGCTGACCCCCAGCCGTTTCATCGTCAGCCACACCGACGAGCAGGCGGCCGACAACAGCTCCCCGAGCCCCTACGCCACCACGTCCACCGAGTCCGTGAAGCTCGACCGGATCTCGTCCGTCGTGGTCAGCCGGGTCGTCGCCAACCCGGAGTCGTACACCCCGGGCACCGTGCCCCGGGAGGTCGTCCTCACCATCGGCTGGGGCGCCGTCTCCCGGATCGACCTGGAGCCCGCCGCCTGCGGCGACCCGAACTGCGACGCCGACCACGGCTACACCGGCAACGCCACCGCGGACGACCTCAGCCTGCGGGTCAGCGAGGCCGGCGACGGCCCCGACACCGTCCGGCAGACCCTCACCTTCGCCCAGGCGCTCTCCGAGGCCACCGCCGCCACCGCCCCGACGGCCGGCCGCTGATGGCGCAGCCGACCTCCGTCGCCCACGGCTGGCCCGACGACCCGGTCCCGCTCGCCCCGGAGTCCGCCCCGGTGCCCGCGTACGGCTCCGGATCCCTCGCCGACCTGCTGCCCACGCTCGTCGCGGGCCAGGGCGTGCCCGGCTTCGAGGCGCGGATCGCCGAGCTGACCCCGGCCGACCGCGTCTGCGTCTTCCTCGTCGACGGGCTCGGCTGGGAGCAGATCGCCGCCCACCCGGACGAGGCGCCCTACCTGACCTCGCTGCTCGCCTCCTCGCGCGGCGGCACCGGCCGGCCGATCACCGCCGGCTTCCCCGCGACCACCGCGACCTCGCTGGCCTCCGTCGGCACCGGCCGCGCCCCCGGCACCCACGGCCTGGGCGGCTACATGGTCCGCAACCCGGAGACCGGCGAGCTGATGAACCAGCTCAAGTGGCGCCCGTGGACCCCGCCGAAGGCCTGGCAGCCGTACCCCACCGTCTTCCAGCTGGCCCACGAGGCCGGCATCCACACCGCGCAGGTGTCCTCCCCGATCTTCGCGCAGACCCCGCTGACCCAGATCGCGCTCAGCGGCGGCTCCTTCCACGGGCGCCTCTCCGGCGAGGAACGGATGGACCTGGCGGCCGAGCAGCTGGCCGCCGGCGACCGCTCGCTCGTCTACACGTACTACAGCGAGCTCGACGGCGCCGGGCACCGCTTCGGCATCGACTCCGACGCCTGGCGCGGCCAGCTCATGCTGGTCGACCGGCTGGTGCGGCGGCTCGCCGAGCAGCTGCCCGCCCGCTCGGCGCTGTACGTCACCGCCGACCACGGCATGGTCGACGTGCCCTTCGACGAGGAGCACCGCATCGACGTCGACGAGGACTGGGAGCTGCGCGCCGGCGTCGCCCTCCTCGGCGGCGAGGGCCGGGCCCGCCACGTCTACGCCGTCCCCGGCGCCGAGGCCGACGTCCTCACCTGCTGGCGCGAGGTCCTCGGCGAGCAGTTCTGGGTGGCGGGCCGCGACGAGGCGATCGGCCTCGGCTGGTTCGGCGACACCGTCGACGAGCGGGTCCACGGCCGGATCGGCGACGTCGTCGCCGCCGCCCACGACGACGTCGCCCTCATCGCCTCCGTCGGCGAGCCGCTGGAGTCCCAGATGACCGGCATGCACGGGTCGATGACCGCCGCCGAGCAGCTGGTGCCGCTCCTCGAAGTCCGCACCTGACGCCGTTCCCCGTCCTTCCCCCGTCCCCACCCCTCCCGCACCCCGACCCGAAAGGTCCCGACCCGTCATGCCCGAGCTGGTGTTCTTCTCCGGAACGATGGACTGCGGAAAGAGCACGCTGGCGCTCCAGATCGCGCACAACCGCGACGCGCGCGGCCTCCAGGGCGTGATCTTCACGCGCGACGACCGGGCGGGCACCGGGAAGCTGTCCTCGCGGCTCGGCCTGGTCACCGAGGCCGTCGAGGCACCGGAGGGCATGGACGTCTACGCGTACCTCGTCGACCAGCTCTCCCAGGGCGGCAAGGCCGACTACGTGATCGTCGACGAGGCCCAGTTCCTCGCCCCGGCCCAGATCGACCAGCTCGCGAGGATCGTCGACGACCTCGGACTCGACGTGTACGCCTTCGGCATCACGACCGATTTCCGCACCAAGCTCTTCCCCGGCTCGCAGCGGCTGATCGAGCTCGCCGACCGGATCGAGCAGCTTCAGGTGGAGGCGCTGTGCTGGTGCGGCGCCCGGGCCACGCACAACGCCCGGACCGTCGGCGGCCACATGGTCGTCGAGGGTGAGCAGGTCGTCGTCGGCGACGTGAACACCGCCGCGGAGGTCGTCGGGTACGAGGTGCTGTGCCGCCGCCACCACCGGCGGCGGATGACGAGCGCGAGCTCCCGCGCCGCGTCCCTCTCCCCGGACGTGCTGCCGGTCACCCCGGCCTGACCTTCGCACACCCGTACAACCTTCCGGTCCGGACGGAAGTCTCAGGGAGCGGCGCCGGTATCCGTGCGCCGTGCACCGGCTTCTCGGGAGGAACCTTTCATGTCCGGATCAGCGCCCCGCCGGGGCGTGTCCGCCGCGATCACCACGGTCCTCGCCGTCACGCTCGGCGCGGGCGTCCTGACCGCCCCGGCCGGTGCCGCCCCGCTGACCGGGGCGGCGGTGGCCGAGGCGGGGGCCCAGGCCGCCCCCCTCGCGTACCCGGCGAACGGACTCTGGTTCTCCGCCGCGGGGAAGACCGGCTTCCTGACCCGCGGCCCGGTGAACGGCACGTACCAGTTCCAGTGGAACCGGTACGCGGACGGCTCGGTCACCACGATCGACGCGGTGTCGGCCGACTCCACCGGCACCGATGTGATCATGACCGGGAAGGGCCAGTACCCCCGCACCTCCCTGGTCCTGCAGCTGCGCGACATGGCCCCCGGCGGCGGCACCGTCACGATGGACCTCCGCCCGCTGAACGCCACCTACGTGAAGGCCGTCTCCAGGGACACGATCCTGGCGGAGGTGAAGAAGGCCGACGGCTCCGTGGAGCTGCACCTCGTCACGAGCACCGGCGGCACCCTCACCCAGCGGAAGGTCGAGGGCGTCCCGGCCGACGCCCATCGCATCAGCGCCGCCCCCGCGCGCGACGGGTCCGCGCTCGTCACCTTCGGCCTGACGGGCACCTCCGGCTCGCGGTACCGCGCCGCCGTCGTGGACCTCGCCGCCGCCAAGGTGGTCTCCACGCACGACGGCAGCCCGTTCTTCGTGAACCGCTACGACGACCAGCACGAGTACTCCGCGATCTCCGCCACGCACCTCGCCTGGGTGAGCAGCGAGAAGGAGATCGTCACCGTGGACCGCGCCACCGGCGTCCGGTCCTCCTTCGATCCCCAGGGCGCCGAGGGGATGTACCTCGCCACGGGGCTGATGGGCTCGTGGCTGACGTACGGCAATCCGGCGCACCTCGAAGGAGACGGCTTCGGCGAGACGAATCCCGTGCTCCCGTACACGGCCAAGTCGTTGACGACCGGTGAGACGGTCAAGCTGCTCGACTACGTGGCCACGGCCTGGACCGGGCCCGACGGCACGATGCTCGTGCGCGGCGGCACCGTCGAGCACGGCGACGGGCTCTTCCGGATCTCGCTCGGCGCGGACGGCAGGCCCGCCGTCGAGCCGGTCGCCTCCACCGGGAAGCCGGTCCAGATCCGCTACCTCGGCCAGCGGTTCCCGGACCGCTTCGACCTGACGTCCCCGGCCCCCCTGAAGTGGGAGCTGTCCCGGTCCAACGCCGACGTGGACGTGAGGATCACCCACCGGGCGACCGGCAAGTCCTTCTCGAAGACGCTGAACCTCTACACCGAGTCCGCCGGCAGCCCCCACCTCTTCGGCGACAGCACCTTCGGCCTCACCTGGTCCCAGATCGCGGCCGAGTCCCCGATGGGCAAGGACGCCGAGACCGGGGTGTACGACTGGTCGTTCACCGCCCGCCCGCAGAACGGCGTCGGACCGGACGCCAAGGCGTCGGGCACCTTCACCGCGGGCCGGCACCTCTCCACCCAGCACGACCTCGACCAGGACGCCGAGCCCGACCTGCTCGCCCGTGACGCCGCGGGCGTGCTGTGGTGGGTACACACCGGGTACGACGACGCCAAGAAGACCCTCGTCCGGGACTACTCGCCCACCAAGATCGGCCCCAGCTGGCAGATCTACGACCGGATCGAGACCATCGGCGGCATCGGTGGCGGCCCGACGGACTTCGTGGCCCGGGACCGGAGCGGCGTGCTGTGGCTGTACGACGTCACCCGCACCTACAAGACGAGGATCTCGGCCCGCAAGCAGGTCGGCGGCGGCTGGAACACCTACACCCAGCTCACCGGCGGCGGCGACCTCGACGGCGACGGCCGTCCGGACCTGGTGGCCGTCGACAAGGCGGGCGCCCTGTGGTTCTACAAGAACACCGGGAACGTGGCGGCCCCCTTCGCCGCGCGGAAGAAGATCGGCACCGGCGGCTGGGGCGTCTACAACCAGATCACCGCCACCAGTGACATCGGCGGCGCCGGGGCGGGCGACCTGATCGCCCGCGACAAGGACGGCGTGCTGTGGCTGTACCTCGGCAAGGGCGACGGCACCTTCACCGCCCGCAGGCAGATCGGGGGCGGCTGGGGCGCGTACACCGACACCGTCGGCATCGGTGACGGCAACCGCGACGGGCGTCCGGACCTGTTCGCCTACGGTCCGAACAAGACGGCGTACTTCTACGCCGGCACCGGCGACCTCCACAGGCCCTTCGCCACCCGTGTCGCCAGCCCCGTCCTGGCCGGACAGCCCGCGTTCAACCAGGTGTCCTGACCTCCCCTCCCACGACCGGGGAAGCCCCGCCGCGCCGGCCCTCCCGACGGAGGGCCGGCGCGGCGGGAGGACACCGGGAGCCCCGGACTTCGCACACCCGTACAACCTTCCGCCCGGGACGGGAGTCCCAGTGAGCGGCGCCTGCACGAATGCGCCTCTACCTGACTTATCGGGAGGAAAATTTGATGTCCGGATCAGCGCCCCGCCGGGGCGTGTCCGCCGCGATCACCACGGTCCTCGCCGTCACGCTCGGCGCGGGCGTCCTGACCGCCCCGGCCGGTGCCGCCTCCCTGCCCGCCGCGGTGTCGGCCGAGACGGGCACGCAGGCCGCGCCCGTCACCTACCCGGAGTCCAGCAACCTCGTCGGTGCCGGAAAGACCGGCTTCCTGACCCACGCCCGGGTGGACGACCAGTACCGGTACCAGTGGACCCGGTTCGCGGACGGCGCGGTCACCACGCTCGACGCGTCGGCGGTCGACTCCACCGGCACCGACGTGATCATGACCGGGAAGGGGAGGTCCCCCGAGCGTTCCCTGGTGCTGCAGCTCCGGGACATGGCCCCCGGCGGCGGCACCGTCACGATGGACCTCCGTCCGCTGAACGCCACCTACGTGCAGGTCGTGTCCCAGGACACGATCCTGGCGAAGGTGACGAAGGCCGACGGCTCCGTGGAGCTGCACCTGGTCACCAGCGCCGGCGGCACCCTCACCCAGCGGCCGGTCCAGGGCCTCCCGGCCGGCGCCACCGCGTACCTCTCCTCCACTCCGGCCCGCGACGGCTCGGTCCTGCTCACGTACTCCCTGCAGGACGGGACGGCCTGGAAGAGCGAGCTCGCCGTGGTGGACCTCGCCACCGCGAAGGCGACCTCCGTCCACCGGCCCGCCTCCCGCGCCGACCAGGGCGCTTTCTCGGCCACGCACCTGGTCTGGGCGGACCAGGGCAAGGTCCACTCCAAGGACCGCGCCACCGGCGCGGAGACCGTGACCGACTTCCGCCTCGGCGATGAGCAGAGCATGATCGTCGGTCTGCTCGACTCGTGGCAGCTGTACGGGACCTGGACGAGCCTGGAGGGCGACGGCACGGGCAACAAGCCGACGTACGTGCCCTTCACCGCCAAGTCCCTGACCTCGGGTCAGACGGTCAGGCTCCTCGACTACACCGACGGGTACGTCATGCCCGGCCCCGGCGACACGGCGTACGTGAGCGGCGGCACCGTCGAGCACGGTGAAGGGCTCTACCGGATCTCCTTCGGCGCGGACGGCAGGCCCGCCGCCCAGGCGGTCGCCGTCACCGGGAGGCCGGTGGCCCTGCGCCACCTCGGCGCGCAGATCCCGCAGCCCTTCGACATGAGCTCCCCGGTCCCGCTCAAGTGGAGGCTGTCGCGGGAGAACGCGGACGTCGACCTGAGGATCACGCACCGGGCGACCGGCAAGGCGTTCTCCAAGACGCTGCACCTCTACAGCGAGTCCGCCGGCAGCCCGTACTACTACGGCGGCGGCTTCTTCGGCATCAAGTGGTCGCAGATCGCGGCCGAGTCCCAGATGGGCCGGGACGCCGTCGCCGGGACCTACGACTGGTCGTTCACGGCCCGCCCGCAGAACGGCGTCGGCCCGGACCTGGAGGTCTCCGGCAGCTTCACGGCCGCCAAGAGCGTCTCCTCCCCGCACGACCTCGACTGGGACGGCGCCCCCGACCTGCTGGCCCGGGACACCGCGGGCGTGCTGTGGCAGCTCGACAGCCGGTACGACGAGGCCAAGAAGACCCTCGTCCGGAACTACTCGCCCGTCAAGGTCGGCCCCGGCTGGCAGACCTACGACCGGATCGAGACCATCGGCGGCGTCGGCGGCGGTCCAGCCGACTTCGTGGCCCGGGACAGGAACGGCGTCCTGTGGCTGTACGACGTGACCGGCAACGGCTACGGGGCGACGATCGCGCCCCGGAAGCAGGTCGGCGGCGGCTGGAACACCTACACCCAGCTCACCGGCGGCGGCGACCTGGACGGCGACGGCCGTCCGGACCTGGTGGCCGTCGACAAGGCGGGCGCCCTGTGGTTCTACAAGGGCACCGGGAAGGTGGCGGCCCCGTTCGCCACCCGCAAGAAGATCGGCACCGGCGGCTGGGGCGTCTACAACCAGATCACCGCCACCGGCAACATCGGCGGCGCCGGGGCGGGCGACCTGATCGCCCGCGACAAGGACGGCGTGCTGTGGCTGTACCTCGGCAAGGGCGACGGCACCTTCACCGCCCGCAGGCAGATCGGGGGCGGCTGGGGCGCGTACACCGACACCATCGGCATCGGCGACGGCAACCACGACGGGCGTCCGGACCTGTTCGCGTACGGCCCGAACAAGACGGCCTACTTCTACGCGGGCACCGGCGACTACCGCAAGCCCTTCGCCACCCGCGTCACCAGCGACGTGCTGAACGGGGACATCGCCTTCAACCACGTCTCCTGACCGGCCCCCGGCGGCGGGGACCGACACCGGGTGTTCACCCGGGAGCCGCCGGAAGAACGCCGGGTGATCCACTTCGGGTCGCCCGAACCAGGAGTAATGGGTTCGTCCCGCCGTGCGTTCGCCGCGGGTGACCGACGCGAGCCCCGCGCTCCCTGGAGGACCCGTGCCCCCCGCCGCCACACCCGTGCCCACTCCCGACCGGGAGGGGGCACGGGGCGGCCCCCGCCGCGCCCGGGACCCGCTGCTGCTCGCCCCCGCCGGCGCCGGACTGCTCACCGCCGCCGTCTTCGTCCTGGCCACCGCGCTCGCCCGCAGCCACCCCCTCGGGCCGTACACCCGGAACGTCGTCGACCTGGGGCAGCAGTACCTGCCGTACCACGCCTACTGGCGCGCGTTCCTGCTCGGCGACACCCACGGCGACGCCTTCCTCAACTGGAACTCCGGCTTCGGCGCGGGCTTCCTCGGCGACATCGGCACCTACCTGAGCAGCCCCTTCTCGCTCCTCGTCGTCCTCTTCCCGGCCGACCGGCCGGAACTCGCGCTGTACGCCATCACCGCGCTCAAGACCGCCGCCGCCGGCGCGGCGATGGCCGCGCTCCTCATCCGGCTCCGCCCGGCGGGACGCACCGGCCCCTGGCCGATCGCCGCGCTCCTCGGCGCGGCGTACGCGCTCTCCGGCTGGACCTTCAACCACGGCGCCTCCGTCCCCATGTGGCTGGACGGGCTGATCGCCTTCCCGCTGCTCTGCCTGGTGGCGGAGTGGGCCCGGGCCGGCCGGCGGCCGGTGCTCGGCCCGCTCGTCGTCGCCGTCTCCTGGACCGCCAACTTCTACACCGCCTACATGGCCACCCTCGGCGCGGCGCTCTTCCTCGCCGTCCGGCTCCTCACCGACGACACGACCGGCGCCCGGCGGCGGCTCGCCGCCCTGCTCCGCGCCGCCCGGACCGTCGCCCTCGGCATCGGACTCGCCGCCCCGCTCGTCCTCGTCGTCTTCAGCGCGACGAAGTACGCCGACCCCACCCCCGAGACCGTCTTCGCGCCCGCCGGCTGGGCCGAACTGTTCGGCCGCCTCCTGCCCGCCACCGCCAACGTGGCGACCCCGGCGCTCTTCATCGGCACGCCCGCGCTCCTCCTCGCCCTCACCCTGCCCTTCCAGCGGGCCCTCGCCCCGCGCGTCCGGGCCGGCTGGACCGCGCTGCTCGTCCTGGTGACGCTCTCCCTCCAGTGGGGACCCACCCACCTCCTCTGGCACGCGGGCGCCTCGCCCAACGGCAACCCCTACCGCCAGACCTTCGTGCTGTGCGGCCTGCTCCTCGTCGCCGCCTGGCTCGCCGCCGCCCCCGCAGCGCCCCGCCCGGCCGCGCTCCTCGGCGCCACCGCCCTCCTCGGCGCCCTCGCCCTCGCCGCCCGGGACAGCACCGACATCGACGCCTGGACCTACCCCGCCGCCGGTGCCGCCCTCCTGCTCGCCGCCGGCGCCGCCCTCCTCGCGCTCCGCGCCGCCCGCCCCGCCGCCCCCCGGCTGCTCGCCGTCGCCGGAGCGGTCCTCCTCCTCACCGCCCAGGCGGGCGAGGCGGCCGTCAGCGGGATGCGGATCGAACGGCAGCAGCGGGCCGACGTCGCCTGGGCGCCCCGGATCGGGCCCTGGCAGCGGGCCGTGGGCGACGAGGTGGCCCGCGCCGACGGCTGGCCCGCGTACCGCACCGACCCCGGCCCGCTGCCCGGCGGCAACGAACCGCTGCTGCTCGGCGGCGAGGGCGCCGACGCCTACTCCAGCCTCACCACCGAGAACACCTCCCGCACCCTCGACTCCCTCGGCTTCGGCCACTACGCCAAGGGACGGCACCCCGAGACCCTCGACAACCCCGTCACCGACGCGATCTTCTCGATCGGCGCCCGGATCCGCTCCGAGGCCACCGAACCGGTGCGCCAGGACGCCGCGCCCCGCGGCACCGCGACCACCGCCCGCACCCCCGTACCGCCGCTCGTCACCGTCCGTCCCGCCCGGGACGCGACCGTCGACCCGGCGGAGTCAGCCTTCCGCAACCAGGAACTCCTCCTCGGTTCCGCCGTCTACACGCTGCCCCCCGTCCGCCGCACCGGCACCACCCTCACCGCCCGCTGCCCGGCCGGCACCGAAGTCTGGTTCTGGGCACCGGAGTACCGGGGCACCGCCGCCCTCGCGGCCGCCGCCCCGGCCGCCTTCGACGGCCGCCCGCCCGCCACCCGCGCCGCGATGCGGGCCCTCGGCCCCGTCCCGGCCGACGGGGCGGTCCGCGTCGAGCTGGCCGCCGCGCGCAAGCCCGTCCTGCCGCGCCGGCCCGTGGGCTGCCTCGACCGCGACCGGCTCGCCGCCGCCGTCGCCCGGCTCACCGCCACCGGCGCCACCCGCGTCACCACCACCGGCCACGGCATCGCCGCCGAACTGCCGCCCGGCAGCACCGGCGTCGCGGTCGTCGCCGTCCCCCGCGCCACCGGCTGGCGGTGCGCCGCGGGCGACGCCGCCCCCGTCTCCGCCCGCTCCCACCGTGGCCTGATCGCCGTCCCCCTCGACGGCCGCGCCACCCGCGTCAGCTGCTCCTTCCGTCCCCCCGGCGCCCGGCTCGGCGCCGCCGCCGGAGCCACCGCGCTGCTCGCGCTGCTCGCCACCGCCCTCCTCGCCCGGCGCCGCGCGCGGCGGCCGGCGGACGGTTCGCACGAGGGACGGCAAGAGTTCACCGACCGTCCACACGAGGCTCGTTCGGGCGGCCGGGACGCCGATTACGCTCCCCGCCGTACCGGCGCCTGACAGCCGGAAGACACCTCCGATTCCATCCGTGTCCGCCTCCCGATCCAGTGTGGGGATTCTCCGCGTGCCCAAACTCTCCGTCGTCGTCCCCTTCCACAACGTCGGGCCCTACGCCCCCGACACCGTGCGCAGCCTCGCGAACAACGCGGACCCGGAATTCGAGTTCCTGCTGATCGACGACTGTTCCACCGACGAGACCCCGGACGTCCTCGACCGCTGGAAGGACCGCCTCCCGAACGCCCGGGTCATCCGCCACGAGACCAACCTCGGCGTCGCCCAGGCCCGCAACACCGGCATCGACGCCGCCACCGGCGACCACCTCACCTTCCTCGACGGCGACGACTGGTACGCCCCCGGCCACCTCCGCGCCGCCGTCGACGGCATCGAACGCCTCGGCTGCGACTTCGCCCGCACCGACCACGTCCTCGCCGAGGGCCGCAAGCGGCACGTCAAGTACGCCCCCGCCAAGGTCCGCGACGCCGTCATGGACCCCCGCGACGGCATCGCCCCGGCCAGCATGGTCACGATGGTCGACTACCCCTTCGTCCCCTTCGGGATCTACAGCGCCCGGCTCTTCGCGAACGGCGCCTCCCGCTTCGAGACGAAGCTCCGCACCGCCGAGGACCGGCTCTGGGTCTGGCGCCTCCACCTCAGGGCCGCCAGCTACGCCGCGCTCTCCCTGCACGGCGTCTTCTACCGGCGCGGCGTCACCACCTCGCTGACCCAGATCAGCGACAACCGCCAGCTCGACTTCATCCCCTCCTACGACCTGCTCCTGGAGGAGGTCTCCCGGGACCGCGACGCCGACCGCTTCCTGCCCAAGGCCGTCCGCACCTACTGCGCCATGATCGCCTTCCACGTGAACAAGGCCGGGAAGTACGAGCCCGAGGTCGCCGAGCGGCTCCGCGCCGACGTCGCCGACGCCCTGCGCCGCATGCCGCAGGACGTCCTCGAAGAGACCCTCGCCACCATGGACACGCCGCGCGCCACCCTCCTGCGGAGCCTGCGCGCGACCGGAAGGACCCTCTGACCATGCCCACCGACACGGCCCCCGGCCCGCTCCCGGTCCAGATCTTCCAGGTCTCCACGCTGTACGGCGCCGCGACCGTCGCCGCCGCGATCGACGCCGGCCTCTACGGAGCCCCCGGCACGGCCCGCCGGCTCCTGCTCCTCTCGCACAACGCCGAGATCCCGGAGACCGCGCTCCGCCTGGAGACCATGACCGGCTACGCGCGCCTCGCCGCCCGCTTCGACGGCGTCCTCGACTGGAACGAGACGATCCACCCCTACCACCCGGCCGCCTGGGCCCCCCGCCCCGAGGAGGCCCCGCTCTGGCAGCGCGTGCTGCGCACCGCCTGGGACCTCGGCACCGCCCGGGTCGAGCTGGTCGTGGAGTCCATCCAGGTCAACCCGGCCAAGGCGCTCGGCGCCTGCTTCCCGGAGAGCTCCGTCGAGGTGTACGCCGACGGGCTGATGAGCTACGGCCCCACCCGCACGGACGTCGCCCAGTCCCTCGCCTGCCGGATCCGCCGCCTCCTCCACCTCGACCTGGTGCCCGGCCTGACCCCGATGCTCCTCACCGAGTACGGCACCCCGTCCGAGCTGGTCCCCGACGCCGCCTTCCGCGCCGTCCTCGCCGAGATCGCCGCCGACGCGGGCGACGACCCCGCCGTCGCCGCCGCCGTGGCCGCCCGGCCCACCGCGCTGCTCCTCGGCCAGTACCTCGCCGCGCTCGGCCTGCTCACCGGCGAGGAGGAGGAGGAGCTCCACGTGCGGATGGTCCGGGGCGCCGCCGCCCTCGGACACCGCAGCATCGTCTTCAAGCCGCATCCCACCGCGCCCGCCGGCTACTCCACCGCCCTCCGGGAGGCGGCCGAGGCGGCCGGGGTCCGGCTCACCGTCCTCGACGTGCCGCTGCTCGCCGAGACCTTCTACGAGCGCTGCGCGCTGCGGCTGGTCGTCGGCTGCTTCTCCACGGCGATGCTCACCGCCGCCGTCTACTACGGGGTGCCCGTCGCCCGGGTCGGCACCGAGGAGCTCCTGGAGCGGCTGACCCCCTTCGAGAACAGCAACCGCATCCCGCTCACCGTGGTCGACCACCTCGTCCCGGCCCTGGAGGGCGACGCGGAGCCCGCCGTGCCCGGACCGGCCCCGGACTCGCTCGCCCCGCTCGTCCGCGCGGTGGGCTTCTGCATGCGGCACAAGGCCCACCCCGGCCTGCGGGCCGAGACCGAGCTGTACCTCGCGGCGCACCACGACGACCCGGCGGTCGCCCACCACTTCCAGCCGGAACGCCTCACCCAGCTGGGCCTTCCGGGCGGTCCCGCCCCGGCCGGCCCCTCGCTCCTCCGCCGGAGCCTCGCCCGCGCCCGCCGCTGACCCGGGGCGCGGCCGGGATCGGTGGCCGGCGCCGGGGGTGGCCGACGGGCGCGGCCGGGAGGCCAGGGGCCCCCGCGTCAACGACCGCGGGACCTCACGAGGGTGAACACCGCCCCCTCCGGGTCCGCGACCAGCGCGAGCCGGCCGGCCGTGCCGTCCCGGGGCGGCCGCAGCACCTGGCCGCCGAGCTCCGCCACCAGCCCGGCCGCCGCGTCGGCGTCGTCGACCTCGAAGTACGTCATCCAGTGCGGGCCCCGGTCCCGGGGCAGCGACTCGCCGACCCCGTGGAGCGAGGCGACCGGGCGCCCGTCGACGTGCAGGGTGGCGTAGTCGAAGTCGGGCGACACCACCGGCGCGATCTCGTACCCGAAGACCGTCCGGTAGAACTTGCCGACCGTGGCGGTCTCGTACGTCAGCAGCTCGTTCCAGACCGGTGTCCCGGGCGGCCCGGCGAGCGCGGTGCCGTGGTGGGCCTCCGCCTCCCAGACGCCGAAGACGGCCCCCGTCGGATCGGCGCAGATCACCAGGCGGCCCGCCTCGCCGGCGTCCAGCGGGCCGACCGCGACTGTCCCGCCGCAGCAGCGGATGGACTCCGCGGTCTCGTCGGCGTCCCGGGTGGCGAGGTAGGTGGTCCAGGCGCTGCTCAGGTGCCGGTCCGGGGGGAGCTGGCCGATGCCGGCGACCTCCCGCCCGCCCAGCAGCGCGCGCACGTACGGGCCCAGCTGCTGCGGTCCCGGGACGAAGTCCCAGCCGAAGAGCGCCCGGTAGAACTCCTGCGTCGTCTCGATCCCGTGCACCATCAGACTCACCCAGCAGGGTGTTCCCGGGCTGCGCCGCGCCGCCTCGGTCATCGTCGTTCTCTCCTCGGACCTGGTCGTGACCGTGCCCCGCCGCCGGAGGTTCCGCCGGGCCGCGCACGGCGCGCCCCGGTCGCACCCTGCCTGGCGCGATCCTGCGGGAGGACGCCGGGTCCTTCCCCGCCGCGGGCATGGCTGCGCGAGGATGGCCCCATGAACCCCATCATCTCCGCAAGCGAACTCGCGGGCGAGTCGGCGGGAGCCCGGCCGCCGGTCCTGCTGGACGTGCGCTGGACCCTCGGGGGCCCGCCCGGGCGCCCCGCCTACGAGGCGGGCCACCTGCCGGGCGCCGTCTACGTGGACCTCGACTCGGAACTGGCCGGTCCGCCCGGTTCCGGAGGCCGGCACCCGCTGCCCGACCCGGAGGAATTCGGGAAGGCCATGCGCCGGGCGGGGGTCCGCGCCGACCGTCCGGTGGTGGTGTACGACGGCGGGCTCGGCTGGGGCGCCGCCCGGGCCTGGTGGCTGCTGCGCTGGACGGGCCACCAGGAGGTGCGGGTGCTGGACGGGGGCCTGGCCGCCTGGCCGGGGGAGCTGTCGACGGAGGTGCCGGAGCCCGAGCCGGGCGACTTCACGCCGAAGCCGGGCGGGCTGCGGCTGCTCGACGCGGACGAGGCGGCGGCCCTGGCCCGTTCGGGGCTGCTGCTGGACGCCCGGGCCGCCGAGCGCTACCGGGGCGACGTGGAGCCGATCGACCGGGTCGGCGGCCACATCCCGGGCGCCCACTCGGCCCCGACGACGGAGAACGTGGCCGGGGACGGTCTCTTCCTCGCCGCCGGCGCGCTCCGCGACCGGTTCGCCGCGCTGGGCGCCGCGGAGGCGGCGGAGGTCGGCGTCTACTGCGGCTCCGGCGTGTCGGGCGCCCACGAGGTGCTGGCCCTGGAGCTCGCCGGGATCCCGGCGGCCCTCTACGCCGGCTCCTGGTCGGAGTGGTCCTCGGACCCGTCCCGCCCGGTGGCCACCGGGCCCGACCCGCGGTAGGACCCCGCGCGAGGACGCGGGAGGGCCCGTGCCGAGCTGCTCGGCACGGGCCCTCCCGCGAACCCCGTGGGCGTGAACCCGGGGGCGTCAGTCCTGCTTCTTCCTGCGGGTGCCGAAGACGATCTCGTCCCAGCTGGGGACCGCCGCGCGGCGGCCCGGACGGACGCCGTCGGCCTCCGCCTGCCGGTCGGTGGCGCCGTGCAGCCGGTCGCGGTGGCCGGAGACGGAGCGGGGCATGAGGACGTCGGCGTAGGCCGCGCCGGCCCCGGCGGAGGCGGCGGGAGCCGGGGGCTCCTCCGCCTCGACCTCGTCGGAGGGCTCGCCGTCGGGCTGCTCCGGGACGACCAGGTCGCCGCGGAAGCTGGGCACCGCCTCCAGGAGGCTGGTGAGCGAGTCCCGCTCGTCCTCCGGCTCCGCCGCCGAAGCCGTCAGCGGGGCCCGGTCGAGCTGGCGGTCCAGGGCGCGGTCGAGCGGCCGGTCCAGGGTCCGGTCCAGCGGCCGGTCCCGGGGCAGCCGGGCGATCCTCGGGACGAAGGGGAAGCTCGGCTCCGGCGCTGCGGCGAGGGTGTCGTCGGTCTCGCCGATGAGCGCCCGCGCCTCGTCGTCCACGGCCTGGACGAGCCGGCGCGGCGGGTCGTAGGTCCAGCTGGCGGTGTGCACCTCGCCGGCGACCCGGTAGACGAGCAGCACCTCCCAGGTGCCGTCGTCGCGCCGCCAGGAGTCCCACTGCACGGTGTCCTTGTCGGCGCCGCGGAGCAGCAGCCGCTCCTGCACCGCCTCGCCGAGCTGCGGCCCGCTGTTCTCGCCGGGACGGCGCACCGGGGTCTTCCGGGCGCGCTCGGCCATGAAGGCGCGCTCGGCGAGCACGGGGCCCTCGAAGCGGCGGACGCGGTCGACGGGGATGCCGGCGAGCTGGGCGACCTCCTCGGCGGAGGCACCGGCTCGTATCCGCGCCTGGATGTCCCGGGGGCGGAGGTGGCTCTCGACCTCGATCTCGATCTGACCGAGGCGGGCGCGGTCGTTGCGCACGGCGGCCCGGAGTCGCTCGTCGATCGGAAGCGTGTACTCCGTGCTGTCGGCAGCCTTGAGCACCAGTCGTGTGCCGTCGTTGGAGACGGCCACGACACGCAGTTCGGGCATGGGGACCTCCCGGGTGGTGCCTGCCGACGTCACGTGCGTCGCTGCTTCCGCTAGTCGAGTGTGGCCTGCCCGGGTGCAGCCTGCCACTACCTTGCCGAGTTGCCCGGCGTGTCGGGCGTGGACCCCGGTCCGCCGTTATGGCACGGTTACCTGTTCACTACCCGGAGTGACTGGAGGTCACACTGTGTAGCGGTTCCGTTCCCGGGCGCCCCGGAGGGCGTCCGGACCCAGGGTTCGTCAATGTACTCCATTCGGGCCACTCGGGTGGACCGGCGCGCCGCCCAACTTCTCGGGGTGCGCGGGAGTTGGGCCCCGTCCCCATTCCTCCCGCGTGGCACTCTTCACAGAACCCCCTGAAACGGAACTATTCACTTCGCTCATTTGTCCCTTCTGGGTGCACGGTGGAACAGATGACCAGGCAGAGGGTGGAGATGCGCCACAGGCAGCCGACCGACACGGACGACCCGGAGATACGGACTCCGGAGCCCGGGGGCGAGCCCCCGGAGCCCGGTGACGGGGCGAAGCGGAAGATCGACCTGAGCGTGCCCCAGGTGGCGGGCAGCGCCCTCGCCGCCGTGATCGCCGCCAAACTCGCCTCCACCCTCGGCGTCTACGGGACGATCCTGGGTGCCGGCGTGATCAGCGTCGTCGCCACCTGCGGCGGCCCGCTCTTCCAGCAGCTCTTCAAGCGCACCGGCGAACAGGTGCGGGACGCGACCGCGGCCGCCAAGCCGAAGGCGCGTCAGGTCCCGGTCCTCCCCCGGGAGGACGGGCTCCCCGCGGCCTTCCCGGCCCCGGCGCGCGACCACCGCGCCCCGCTGTCCGGCGTCCCCGCCGCCCCGGCCCCCTTCCCGTACGACGACGAGTTCGGCGCGGCCACCACCCACGGCACCCGGCTGCGCGGCTGGAGGCGTCCGGTGCTGGCCGCCGCCCTCGTCTTCGGCGTCACCATGGGCGGCATCACCACCTACGAGCTGGTCTCCGGCGAGGACTTCAGCGGCACCGAGGGCACCACCACCTTCGGCTCCGTGGTCCGCGGCGGCGGGCAGCAGGACGCCCCCGGGGAGCAGCGGGAGGAGCCCGGGCCGCAGACCCCCGCGCCGAGCGGCTCCGCCGGCGGCGAGGACCGGCGGGACGCCGGGCCCGGCGCCGGCACGGGCACCCCGTCCGCGCCCCCCACCGGCGCCACCCCCGACCCCGGGACCGGTACGCCGAGCGGGGGCCCGACCACCGCGCCGGCCCCGGACCCGACCGGCTCCGCCGACGGCGGCACGGCCCCGGCGCGGGAGCCCACGGAGCCGACGACGGCCCCGACGGCCCCGGTGACGCCGTCCGCGCCCGCCGAGGCGCCCGGGACCGGTCCGGCCCTCCCGGACGCCCCCGCGGCCCCCTCCGGCACCCCGGCGGGGTGACCGGCGCCCGTCAGTCGCCCAGGACCCGGCGCAGGTGGTCGTTGGCGAAGCGCCGGTCCGGGTCGAGCCGGTCGCGCAGGGCCGTGAACTCGGCGAAGCGCGGATAGGCCTCCGCCAGGTACTCCGCGTCCCGGGTGTGGACCTTGCCCCAGTGCGGGCGGCCCCCGTGCGCCGTCATGATGCGCTCCACCGCGGTGAAGTACCCGCGGTGGGGCGTCCCCCTGTAGAGGTGCACCGCGATGTAGGCCGTCTCCCGGCCCGAGGCCGTGGAGAGCGCGATGTCGTCGGCCGGCGCGGTGCGCACCTCCACCGGGAAGCTCACCTTCAGCGGCGAGCCCTCGACCATCGCCTTCAGCTCGCGCAGGGCCGCCGTCGCGGCCTCCCGCGGCAGCGCGTACTCCATCTCCAGGAAGCGGACCCGGCGCGGGGAGGTGAAGACCTTGTACGGGATGTCGGTGTACGTGCGCGCCGACAGGGCGCGGCTGGAGATCCGGGCGATCGCCGGGATGGCCGGCGGCACCGCGCGGCCGAGCGAGCAGGCCGCCTGGAAGACCCCGTTGGAGAGGAACTCGTCCTCGAACCAGCCGCCGAGGCGCGGCAGCGGGGCGGCGGGACCGGCGCTGCGGTTGTTGCGCTTGGTGTTGCAGTTGTCCGTGTGGGGGAACCAGTAGAACTCGAAGTGCTCGTTCTCCGCGTGCAGCTCGTCGAAGTCGGCGATCACCCGGTCGAAGCGCATCGGCTCCTCGCGCGCGGTGAGCAGGAAGACCGGCTCGACGGCGAAGGTGAGCGCGGTGACCACGCCGAGCGCGCCGAGCCCGATCCGGGCCGCCGCGAAGACCTCGGGGTTCTCCTTCTCCGAACAGGTCATCAGGGTGCCGTCGGCCGTCACCAGCTCCAGGGCGCGGATCTGGGCCGCGATGGAGGCGGAGTCGCGGCCGGTGCCGTGGGTGCCGGTGGAGGTGGCCCCGGCGACCGTCTGCTCCATGATGTCGCCCATGTTCGTGAGCGACAGGCCCTCGCGGGCCAGCGCCACGTTGAGCCGCTTCAGCGGGGTACCCGACTCCACGGTCACCGTCATCGCCTCGCGGTCGATCCGGCGGATCCCGGTGAGCAGGCCGGGACGGACCAGGACGCCGTCGGTGGCGGCGATCGAGGTGAAGGAGTGGCCGGTGCCGACCGTCTTCACCCGCAGCCCGTCCTCGGCGGCCCGGCGGATCTCGGCGGCCAGCTCCTCGGCCGAGGCCGGGCTCACCTCCCGCACCGGGCGGGAGGTGACGTTCCCCGCCCAGTTACGCCACGGGCCGCCCGCCGTCCTGGAGCTCCCCGGTCCCGCTGTCCTCGTGCTCATCTCGCCCCTCCCGGTTCGGCACCGGCCTGCGCAGCCGGCGGTGGCCGAGGACGGCCACCACGACCGCGAGCGCGCCCGAGACGACGGGCACCACGTACGCGGACTCCGCCCCCGAGGCGTCGACCACCCAGCCGGCGGCCGAGGAGCCGAGCGCCACGCCGATCGCGAGGCCGGTGCCGGTCCAGGTCATGCCCTCGGTGAGCTGGGTGTGCGGTACGTGCTTCTCGACGAGGGCCATCGTGGTCACCATCGTCGGCGCGATGGAGAGGCCCGCGACAAAGAGCGCCACGGCCAGCAACGGCAGGTTCCCGGCCAGTAGGAGGGGGATCATACTCACGGCCATCGCACAGACGCCCAGCAGCCACCGGCGGGAGGGCTCGCCCTTCAGGTGCAGCAGTCCGAAGACCGCGCCGGCCAGACAGGAGCCCAGCGCGTAGACGGCGAGGACCAGGCTGGCGGCGGCCTTCTGGCCCCGCTCCTCGGCGAAGGCCACGGTGACCACGTCGACCGAGCCGAAGATCGCGCCGGTGGCGACGAAGGCCAGCGCGAGGACCTGGAGGCCGGGGGAGCGGAGCGCCGAACCGCGCTTGACGGCTGGCTGCGGGTGCGGCTGCGGCTCGGTCTCCCGCTGGGCGGTCAGCCAGAAGACGCCGATCGCCAGGAAGACGCCGGCCAGCAGCGGACCTGCCTCGGGGAACCAGGTGGTCGACAGGCCGATCGAGATGATCGGGCCGAAGATGAAACACACCTCGTCGACGATCGACTCCCACGAGTACGCGGTGTGCAGCGAGCGCGCGTCGCCCCGGTAGATGTCCGCCCAGCGGGCCCGGGTCATGGCCCCGACGCTCGGCACCACGCCGATCACCGCAGTGAAGGCGAAGAGGGTCCAGTCCGGCGCCTTCTGCTGCACGCAGAGCAGCAGTCCCGCGGCGGCGGCCAGGGAGATCAGGGTGACCGGGCGGAGCACCCTGCGCTGCCCGTGCCGGTCGACGAGCCGGGAGACCTGGGGGCCGAGCACGGCGGCGGACATCGCGAGGGTCGCCGAGAGGGCGCCGGCGAGGCCGTACCTGCCGGTGACCTGGGAGATCATCGTGACGATGCCGATGCCCATCATGGACAGGGGCATCCGGCCGAAGAAGCCGGCCACGGAGAACGACGTGGTACCGGGCGCCGAGAAGATCGCGCGGTAGGGACTGGGCAAGGGGGTTCTCCGGCTCTGCGACGCGGCGTGCCGGCCGCGCGTCGCGGTCAACACGTGTAATTAACAGCTAAAGCCTAAGGGTTCGAAGCCATCGGATCACCCCCGAATTCCGGACGGGCCGCGCCCCGGGCCGCCGGTGACGGGTGGCAGGATCGGTGCCATGTCCGATCAGCACGATCCCGCCCCGTACGACGCCCTGCTGCTGCTCTCCTTCGGCGGCCCCGAGGGCCCGGACGACGTCGTCCCGTTCCTGGAGAACGTGACGCGCGGCCGCGGCA
>NZ_BMVV01000020.1 GCF_014650895.1 Streptomyces omiyaensis | reverse complement strand
CGCCGCCCCCACGAAGAGCTCGTCGAGAAGCACGCCGCCGAACTCGCCGACCGGGCCGAGCGGCACGCCGCCGAGCGCGAGGAGCAGGCGGAGCGGTACGCGGCCCTGGCCTCCCGGCACGCCCAGCTGACCGCCGTCCTGGCCGGGTCGCTGCGCGGGCCGCTGGAGGAGCTGCGGGCCGAGCTGGGTTCGCTCGCCGCCGACGACGGCGTGCAGCTGTGGCCCGAGGCCAACCAGGTGCTGCACCACCTGGTCGCCGGGTACGCCCGGATGACCACCCTCGTCGACAACGTCCTCGGCTACCAGCGCCTGGACGCCGGCGAGGAGGAGCTGGACAGGAAGGTCGCGCTGCTCGACGGGATCGTGACCGGCGGCATCGACGCCGCCGTGGAGCTGATCGGCCCGGGCCGCGCGCAGTTCGCCGTGCACGCGCCGCCGATCGAGGCCGAGGTCGACTCCGGACGCCTGACGACCGCGCTCGCCCACCTCGTCGCCGACGTGGCCGGTGTCGACGCCACCGGCAAGACCCGCGCCTCGGCGCAGGGCACCGCCCCCGCCGACTCGACGATCGTGGTCGCGGCGGCGCAGCGCGGCGAGGTCGTCCGCATCGAGGTCCGCGGTCCCTACGCGGGCGGCGACCCGGTCCACGGGCCCATCGTGCGCGGCATCGTGGCGGCGCACGGCGGAGTCGTGCAGACCCACGAGGTGCCGGGCACCAGCGGTGGGGCGTACGTCCTGGAGGTGCCGATCGGCGCGGGACGGGGGACCGTGCCCGCGTCCGAGGCGAAGCCCGTGCCGCGCGACGAGCCGGAGGCCGCGAGCGGGGGCGCGAAGGCGCTGGAGTCCGCGAAGGCGCCGGAGCCCTCGAAGGGACCGGAGGAGGCCCGGGGCGGGCCCGGGGGCGGCGTGCCCGCGCTGCCCGCGGCGCTCCCCGCGCAGGCCTCCGCCCCGGAGGACGGCGGCACCGCGGCCGCCTCCGGACGCCGGCGCGCCCGGCGCGGCTCCACCGACGCGTTCCTGGAGGGCCCGGTCCTCCCCGGGGGCGATGCCGGGATGCCGGCCGTACCGGTCTCCGGTGGCGGACGCCGCCGCGGCCGTACGGAGGAGGCCGCGCCGCCCGCCGAACTGATCCCCGCCCAGCAGTCCGCCGGCGTCGAGCCGACCGGTCGCCGCCGGGGCCGTCCCGCCGAGGGCTCGGTGGTGACCGCCGCCGAGGGTGCCCAGGAGCGGCCCGCGCTCGGCGCCGCCGTGCCGCCGCAGGGCGTCGCCGTCGAGCCGTCGGGCATGCCCGCGCCGGCCCCCGCCCTGCCCGCCGCGCCCCAGGGGACGGTCGCCGTGCCCGCCGAGGGCGAGCGGCCGACCGGGCGCCGGCGGCGTGCGCTCGCCGCCGCGCAGGAGCGTGCCGCCGCCGCCGAGGCGGGTCCCCGCACGCCGTTCGCGCTGCCGCCCGCCGACGCCGACCGCGAGGAGCCGGAGGCCGTACGCGACGCGGACGGGCACGGCACAGGCACGGCCCCCGGCACCGGCATCGGCGTCAGCACCGGCACGGTCCCCGGCACCGGCATCAGCACCGGCACGGTCCCCGGCACCGGCACCGGCATCAGGGACGAGCGCGGGGAGGAACACCGGGCGGTTCGGGACCTTCCCGGCGCTTCCGGGCACACCCCGCCGCAGCCGCACCCCCTTCCGGGGCCCGGCCCGGTCCCCCTCGCCGGTCCGGCGCCCCTGCCCGGTCCGGCTCCCGTCCCGGCGGAGCCCGAGGCGCCGGCCACCGGCCCGGTCCCGGCCACCGGCCTGGCGCCGGTCGCCGCCCCCGGGCCCGTCCCGCCGGCGGCGACGCCCGCCGCCCCCGCGGACCCGCCGGCGCCCGGCCCGACCGCGACGCCCGCGAACGGCACCGGCACCGGATCCGTACCGCTGCCCCCCGAGCTGCCGATGCCGACGCCGATCCCGGCGCAGTCCGCACCCCCGGCTCCGGACACGGGCGCGGCGCCCGCCGCGGCTCCGCTGCCGAAGGACTCCACGCAGGGGCGGGCGTTCAGCGTGCGCACGCTCGGCCAGGGCGTGCCCTTCGCGCCGCCGGCGCAGGCCGGGACGCCCGTCGCCGCGCCCTCGGGCGGTTCGGGGCGGCGCCGCAAGCTCGCGACGCCTCCGGAGATCGACCCGCCGGCCCCGGCCCCCGCGCCGCTGCCGGCCGCCGCTCCGGCCGCCGGCCCCGCGCCGCTCCCGGCCGCGGCCGTGCCCGCCGCCGGGTCCGAGGGGCGCGGGCGTGCCTACGCGATAGGGGCGCCCGCCGAGGGCTCCGCCGAGGGGCCCGAGCCGCTCGACGGTCCCGGGGGCGCGGTCGAGGTCGTCAACCGGCCCACGCCGCTCCCCGTCGATGACGAGCTCCCCCCGGAGCCGCTCGACAACCCGCGCCGGCTGCTCGTCTGGCCCGCGCCGGACGTGGCCACCCAGCAGGCCCTGAGCGACCGCGGCTACCGGCCGGTGATCGTGCACTCCCGCGAGGAGGTCGACGCGCAGATCGCCGCCTTCCCGGCCGCGCTCTTCGTCGACCCGCTGACCGGGCCCATCACCCGGACCGCGCTCCAGTCGCTGCGCCAGGCGGCCGTCGCCGCCGAGGTGCCGGTGCTCCTCGCGGCCGGGCTCGGGCAGGCCGGCCGCGAGGAGGCGTACGGCGCCGATCCCGCCGTCCTGCTGAAGGCGCTCGCTCCGCGCGACAGCGAGCAGCACCCCTCGCGGGTGCTGGTCATCGAGGAGAACGAGCACATCGCCGACGCCCTGGCCGCCACCCTGGAGCGGCGCGGGATGCAGGTGGTGCGGGCGGCCACGGACACCGAGGCGGTGGCGCTGGCCGGCGGGACCCGGCCGAACCTGGTGGTCATGGACCTCATGCAGGTGCGCCGCCGGCGGGCCGGGATCATCGACTGGCTGCGGGCGAACGGGCAGCTCAACCGCACCCCGCTGGTCGTCTACACCTCGGCCGGTCTGGACGGGGAGAAGCTGCCGGAGCTGTCCTCCGGCGAGACCGTCCTCTTCCTCGCCGAGCGCTCCAACAGCGCCGAGGTCCAGGCCCGGATCGTCGACCTGCTGGCGAAGATCGGCACCAACTGAGGGACCCGCCGGGACCGACGGGACCGACGGAAGAAGGGGGAGGGCCGCCGGCGGCCCTCCCCCTTCACCGTGCGCACCGGGTCAGAGCTGCGTGACGTCCAGCTCGCCCTCCGCGTACTGCCTGCGGATCACCTTCTTGTCGAACTTGCCGACGCTGGTCTTCGGGACCGCCGGCACGATCGCCCAGCGCTCCGGCAGCTGCCACTTGGCGATGCCGCCCTCGGCCGCGAGGAAGTCCCGCAGGGTCGTGTAGTCGGCCTCGGCGCCCTCCTTGAGGACGACGGTCGCGAGCGGGCGCTCGCCCCACTTCTCGTCGGGGACGGCGACGACGGCGGCCTCCGCCACGGCCGGGTGGGCCATGATCGCGTTCTCCAGCTCGACGCTGGAGATCCACTCGCCACCGGACTTGATGACGTCCTTGGCGCGGTCGGTGAGGGTGAGGTAGCCGCCGGGGCTGATCACGCCGACGTCGCCGGTCTTCAGCCAGCCGTCCTCGCTGAACTTGTCCTCGGGGCGGATCGGTTCGCCGGCGGCGCCGCCGAAGTACGCGCCCGCGATCCAGGTGCCGCGCACCTCCAGCTCGCCGGCCGACTCGCCGTCCCAGGGCAGGTGCTCGCCGGAGGGGCCGACCAGCCGGGCCTCGACGCCGGCCGGGAAGCGGCCCTGCGTGACGCGGTACGGCCACTCCTCCTCCGGGGTCAGGCCGGCCGGCGGGTGCGCCATCGTGCCGAGCGGCGAGGTCTCCGTCATGCCCCAGGCGTGGCAGAGGCGGACGCCGAGCCGGTCGTACGCCTCCATGAGGGAGGGCGGGCAGGCGGCGCCGCCGATGGTGACCTGCTTCATGGAGGAGAGGTCGCGCGGATGGGCGGTGACCTCGGCGAGCAGGCCCTGCCAGATGGTGGGGACGGCGGCGGCGTGGCTCGGCTTCTCGCGCTCGATCATCTCGGCGAGCGGCGCGGGCTGGAGGAAGCGGTCCGGCATGAGCATGTTGATGCCGGTCATGAAGGTGGCGTGCGGCAGGCCCCAGGCGTTGACGTGGAACTGCGGGACGACGACCAGGGTCGTGTCCTTGTCCGTCAGGGCCATCGACTCGGCCATGTTCACCTGCATGGAGTGCAGGTAGATCGAGCGGTGGGAGTAGACGACGCCCTTGGGGTCGCCGGTGGTGCCGGAGGTGTAGCACATGGCGGCGGCGGCGCGCTCGTCCAGCTCGGGCCACGCGTAGGCGGTCGGGCGGCCGGCGATCAGCTCCTCGTACTCGTGGACGCGCGGCGCGGCCCCCTCCAGGAGGGAGCGGTCGCCGGGGCCGGCGACGACGACGTGCTCGATCGTCGGCAGGTGCGGCAGGAGCGGGGCGAGCAGCGGGAGCAGCGAGCCGTTGACGAGGACGACCCGGTCGGCGGCGTGGTGGACGATCCACACCAGCTGCTCGGGGGGGAGCCGCAGGTTGAGGGTGTGCAGGACGGCGCCCATGGACGGCAGCGCGAAGTACGCCTCGACGTGCTCGGCGTTGTTCCACATGAGGGTCGCCACGGGCTCGCCCGGCTGGACTCCCAGCTCGTCGCGGAGGGCGTTGGCGAGCTGGGCGGCCCGGTCGCCGATCTCGGCGTAGGTGCGGCGCTGCGGCTCCGGCTCACCCGTCCAGGTCGTGACGGTGGACCCGCCGTGGACCCGCCGGCCGTGCTCGAGGATCCGGCTGATGGTGAGCTGTACGTCCTGCATGGTGCTGTACACGGGGCGTCCTCCCGGTGGCCGCTACGTGGCAGTAAGGATGTGCAGATTCTGCGCACGTACCGCGCGGTATGTCACTACCCGGGAGTACTGAAATTGCCAGTGATCACTGGCAGATGTCAACGATGTGCCGCGGGTGACCTCACCGGGACGGATCCCGCCGCCCGGCCGCGTCAGACGCCGACGCCCGCGGTGAGCTCCGGGTCCTCCCGCAGCCGGCCCAGGGCGCGCGAGACCGCGCTCTTCACCGTGCCCACGGAGACCCCGAGCACCTCGGCCGTCTGGGCCTCGCTGAGGTCCTCGTAGTAGCGCAGGACGACCATCTGCCGCTGCCGCTCGGGAAGCTTCATCACGGCGCGCCACATGGCGTCGTGCAGCACCTGGCGCTCGGCCGGGTCGGGCTCGGGCAGCCCGGTGGACTCGGGCAGCTCGTCGCAGACGAACTCCTCGACCTTGCGCTTGCGCCACTGCGAGGTGCGGGTGTTCACCAGCGCCCGGCGCACGTACCCGTCGAGGGCCCGGTGGTCCTCGATCCGCTCCCAGGCCACGAAGGTCTTGGCGAGCGCGGTCTGGAGCAGGTCCTCGGCGTCGCACGGGTTCGCGGTCAGCGAGCGGGCGGTGCGCAGCAGCAGCGGCTGGCGCGCCTTCACGAAGGAGGAGAAGGAGGGGTACGCGAACGGGCGCGGGCCCTGGTGCGGCGCGGTGCGCGGAGCCGTGCGCTGCACGGGCCGGGTGACGACCGTGGAGGCGCCGGCGCAGACGGGGCCAGTGGGTGGCGGGGTCATGACTCCACGCTAGGAGCGGCGGGGTACCGGACGGATCGGCCCCAGGTCCCGAACCGGGCTCCCCCTCAGGTCGGAGTCCCCGGGGTGCCCCCACCTCCTTTGGGTGGAGCCGCCGTCACCCCGGGATCAGGGTCGCCCCGGGGTGACACGCCGGAACCGCACCCGGGAAACCCCCGCCCGGCCCTCTCCCGACCACCGCCGCACCGCCCCCGGACATCCCCTCCATGGCCCCGCGCCCTTGCTCCCTCCTTGCCCCCTCTCCTTGCCCCCTCGCCCCTGCACCCCTCTCCTTGCCCCCTCGCCCCTGCACCCCTGCGCCCGCCGGCCCTCCGCCCTGCCGCCCTGCCGTCCTGGCCGCCCTGGCCGGCCTGCCGCTGTCCGAGCGCGCCCGTCAGCCGTCCGAGCCCAGGACCAGGCCCGAGGTCGGGACGCCGGTGCCGGCGGTGACCAGGACGCGGGCCGCGCCGGGTATCTGGTTCACCGAGCTGCCCCGCAGCTGCCGGACCGCCTCCGCGATCCCGTTCATGCCGTGCAGGTACGCCTCGCCGAGCTGCCCGCCGTGGGTGTTGATCGGCAGCGCGTCCGCCGCGACGAACTCCCCGCCCTCCCCGGGACCGCAGAAGCCGAACTCCTCCAGCTGCATGAGCACGAACGGGGTGAAGTGGTCGTAGAGGATGCCCACGTCGATGTCGGCGGGGCGCAGTCCCGAGGTCCGCCACAGCTGCCGGGCCACCACCCCCATCTCGGGCAGTCCGGTCAGCCCGTCCCGGTAGAAGCTCGTCATGGCCTCCTGCTTGCGGCCCGCGCCCTGGGCGGCCGCGAGGACGACGGCGGGCGGGTGCCGCAGGTCGCGGGCGCGCTCCGGGGTGGTGACGACGATCGCCTGGCCGCCGTCGGTCTCCTGGCAGCAGTCGAGGAGGCGGAGCGGCTCCGCGATCCAGCGGGAGGCCGCGTGGTCGGCGAGGGTGATCGGCTTGCCGTGGAACCAGGCGGCCGGATTGGTCGCCGCGTACCGGCGGTCGGTGACGGCGACGTGGCCGAAGACCTCAGGGGTCAGCCCGTAGGAGTGCAGGTAGCGCTGGGCGGCCATGGCGACCCAGGAGGCGGGGGTGAGCAGCCCGAAGGGCAGCTGCCAGCCGAGCGCGGCCCCTTCGGCGGACGGCTCGCGCCGCTGCACGCCGGAGCCGAAGCGGCGCCCGGAGCGCTCGTTGAAGGCCCGGTAGCAGACGACGACCTCGGCGACGCCGGCCGCGACGGCGAGCGCGGCCTGCTGGACGGTGGCGCAGGCCGCTCCGCCACCGTAGTGGACGCGGGAGAAGAAGGACAGCTCGCCGATGCCGGCCGCCTGGGCGACGGTGATCTCGGGGTTGGTGTCCATGGTGAAGGTGACGAGCCCGTCCACGTCCCCGGGGGCGAGCCCGGCGTCGTCGAGGGCGGCGCGCACCGCCTCGACGGCGAGGGAGAGTTCGCTGCGGCCGGAGTCCTTGGAGAACTCGGTCGCGCCGATGCCGGCGACGGCGGCCCGGCCGCCGAGTCGGTCGGGGTGGCGCAGGCTCATCGGGGCACCTCCACGGTGACCGTGCCGGTGACGTGGTGGCCGAGGCCGTTGGCCCCGGTGACGCGGACGAGCGCGGTGGCGGTGCCGTCCGGACCGTCCGCGACCTCGGCGACCGTCCCGGTCAACGTCATCGTGTCGCCGGGGTGGTTGGGGGCGCCGAGCCGGATGGCGACCTTGCGGAGCACCGCGTGCGGGCCGAAGTGGTCGGTGACGTACCGGCCGACGAGGCCGTTCGTGGTGAGGATGTTCATGAAGACGTCCGGGGAGCCCTTCGCGCGGGCGGCCTCGGCGTCGTGGTGCACGTCCTGGTAGTCGCGGGAGGCGACGGCCCCGGCCACCACGAGGGTGCGGGTCACCGGGATCTCCAGCGGCGCCAGGACGTCCCCGGCCCGCACCGCCCCCGGCCGCGCCCCCGTCGCCCCCGTCGCCCTCGTCTCCACCGCGTTCTCCCGCCCTGCCTCTCCTGCCCCTCCCGCCTTTCCTTCCTTCACGACGGATCCCCCTTCGCGAGCAGGTCGCCCAGTTCGGCGAGGAGTTCGGTGCCCGCGCCCAGGTAGGCGTCGAGCTGCCGGCCCCAGAGGAAGTGCCGGTGGACGGGGTGGTCGAGGTCGGCGCCCATGCCGCCGTGCAGGTGCTGGCCGCTGTGCACGACCCGCTTCCCCGCCTCGGACGCCCACCAGGCGGCGGTCAGCGCCGCCCCGGAGGAGTCGAGGCCCGCGTCGGAGCGCCAGGCCGCCTCGTAGGCGGTGACCCGGATCGACTCGGTGTCCATGTGCGCGTCGGCGGCCCGCAGTTGCACCGCCTGGCGGGTGGCGAGCGGCCGCCCGAACTGCTCCCGTACGGAGGTGTAGGCGACGGCCCGGGCCAGCGAGCCGGCGCAGACGCCCGCCTGGAGCCCGGCGAAGGCGGTCCGGGCGGCGGCGAGCACCTCCTCGTACGGCCCCGTCCCCTCCCGCTCCCCGAGCCGCTCGGCGGGCGTCCCGTCGAGCACCAGCCGCCCCGCCGACCAGGGCGCGGTCAGCTCGACGGCCTCGACGTCGGCGTCCTCGGCCCGCACCAGCCACAGGACGCGCTCCGCGTCCGGTACGAGGACGTGGCCGGCGTCCCGCAGCCAGGGCACCCAGCCGACGGTCCCGGTGAGCCGACCCCGCTCCGCCCGGACCGCCCCGGTCGCCGGGAAGGCACCGGTCGCGACGGCCGTCCCGTCGCGCAGCGCCGGCAGGAGGCGGGCGCGCTGCTCGTCGGTGCCGTGCCGGGCGACGGCGAGGATCCCGTACACCCCGGTCGCGGCGAGCGGGACCTGCGCCGTCACCCGGCCCTGTTCCTCCAGCAGGAGGACCAGGCCGAGCAGGCCGAGCTCCTCGACGGCGGCCGGCAGTCCGGCCGCGCACAGCGCCTTCCACAGCTCGGCGTCCGTGCCGCTGCCGGCGGCGGCGAGCCGCTCGTGCGTGGAGAGGTCGCCGAGGATCCGGGCGGCCAGCTCCCGCGCGGCCTCCTGCTCCTCGGTGGGCGTGAAGTCCATGTCAGCGCTCCCCTTCCACGGCGCGGAAGACGGGCAGCTCCAGCTCCTCGTCGACCCGCAGGAACTCCAGCCGGACCGGCATCCCGATCCGGACCTTGTCGTGGGGCACCCCCACCACGTTGCCGACGATCCGGACGCCCTCGGCCAGTTCGACCAGGCCGACCGCGTAGGGCGGGTCGAAGGCGGGGAAGGGCGGGTGGTGCATGACGACGTACGAGAAGACCGTGCCCTCGCCGCTCGCCTCGACGGTCTCCCACCCCGGCGCACCGCAGTCGGCGCACCCCGGCAGCCAGGGGAAGCGGAGGGCCCCGCAGGCCGTGCACCGCTGGACCAGCAACCGGTGGTCGGCGACGCCCTCCCAGAACCCCGCGTTGTCCCGGTTGATGACGGGGCGGGGGCGACGGGGCCGCTCCGGGGGCTTCGCGGGGCGCCCGGCGGGGGCGTACTTGAGGATCCGGAAGCGGTGGGTGCCGGCGAGCTCGCCGCCGGCCCGCACGTCCGTCCGCGTGGTCACGAAGTGGCCGGTGCCCAGCTTGGTGGTCTTGCGCGGGGAGACGGACTCGACGACGGCGTCGAAGGTGATCTCGTCCCCGGGCCGGAGCGGGCGCAGGTACTCCTGCTCGCAGTCGGTGGCGACCACCGAGGTGTAGCCCGCGCCGTCGAGGAGCGCGAGCAGCTCGCCGTACTCCGCCGACCGGTCCTCGTGGCCGGAGAGGCCGCCCATCGTCCACGCCTGGAGCATCGTCGGCGGGGCCACCGCGTCCGGCCCCCGGTAGGCCGGGTGGGCGTCGCCCATCGCCTCGCACCAGTGCCGGATCATCGGCAGGTTGACCGGGTCCTTGCCGCGCCCGGCGACGGCCGCGGGTCGCCCCTCGTACGCCTTCAGCCGCTCGTACAGGTGGTCCTCCCCCTCGCACCCGCCTTGCCCGGTCCGCTCGCCTTCCCCGGTCCGCGCGCTCTGCCCGGCCCGCGCGGCCCGACGGTCCCGCGCGACCCGCCCGTCCTCCCGGTCCTCCCGCTCCTCCCCGCTCACCGCCTGCCCCTTCCCCGCATGCCGAGCCGTGCCTGCGCGACGATCTCCCGCTGCACCTCGCTCACCCCTCCCCCGAAGGTGTTGATCTGAGCGGCCCGGTTCATGCGCTCCAGCTCGCCGCCGTCCCGCTCCCCCGGCGATCCCGCCCGCACCGTCCCCGCGTCACCCGCGATCTCCTGACATATTCGGTACACCTCCACCGCCGATTCGGTTCCCGCGAACTTCACGCCGCTGGCGTCCCCGGGGGTCAGCCGGCCCGCCCCCACGTCCCCCACGAGACGCCAGTTGAGCAGGCGTGTCGCGGCCAGCCGGGCATGCGCCTCGGCGGCCCGGATCCGCACCCACGGCTCGTCAATCCGACGCCGCCCGGTCACCCGATCGGGGATGCGGGCGGCGGCGAGGGCGGCGGCGAAGAAGTCCTCGGCCTGCATGCCGATCGCGGCCAGCGCGACCCGCTCGTGGTTGAGCTGGTCGGTGATGAGCCCCCAGCCGCCGTTCTCCTCCCCGACGAGGTTCCCCGCCGGGACCCGGATCCCGTCGTAGTAGGTCGCGGTGGTGGTGAGTCCGCCGACGGTCTCGATCGGGGTCCAGGAGAAGCCCGGGGCGTCGGTGGGGACGAGGAGGATGGAGATGCCCCGGTGCGGCGGCGCCCCGGGGTCGGTGCGGCAGGCCAGCCAGATCCAGTCGGCGTTCTGCGCGTTGGAGGTGAAGACCTTCTGCCCGTCGACGGCCCAGGAGTCGCCGTCGCGGACCGCCCTGGTCCGGAGCGAGGCCAGGTCCGTGCCCGCCTCCGGCTCGCTGTAGCCGATGGCGAAGACGCACTCGCCGCGCAGGATCCGGGGCAGGAAGGCGGTCTTCTGCTCCTCGGTGCCGTACCGCATGAGGGTCGGGCCGACGGTGTTGAGGGTGACCATCGAGACGGGCGCGCCGGCCCGGTAGGCCTCGTCGAAGAAGACGAACTGCTCGTCGGGGCCGCGCCCCTGCCCGCCGTACTCCTCCGGCCATCCCAGGCCCAGGAGTCCGTCCGCGCCGATCCGCCGGAGCAGCGCGCGCTGTGCGGCGCCGTCGGTCGCCGGCGGCGGCCCGTCGGGCATCGTCTCGCGGAAGTAGGCGCGGAGTTCGGCGCGCAGCCGGAGCTGCCGCTCGGTCGGGGCGAGGTGCACGGGACGGCCTCCCGGGGCGACGACGAAGGTTTCTGACTGTCCGTCAGATACGGTCGCCGTGTCAAGGACACGAGGGGATCGGGTCCGCCGGAAACGCGAGGGCGGCCTGCGCGCCGGCGCCGAAGCACCGCCGCACAGGCCGCCGTTCACACCGCGGTCACGCCCCCTCGGGCCGGCCCCGTGGGGTCGTCACCACCACGGGGTGAAGTTGACGGTGTTGTTCGTCTGGGCGATGTGGGTGAAGGCGGAGCCGTTCACGCTCGCCGTGTTGTTCTGGTTGGAGGCACCGGAGCCGGTCGCCACCTGCTGCGTGGTGGTCGAGTTGCCGTTGTTGTCGCCACCCACGCCGCTGCCGATGATCGTGGCGACGCTCGTGTTCGATCCGTCGTCCGCGAAGCCGCCGTTGTCGGCCTGCGCCACGCCGCCGAAGAGGGCGGCGGCGAGCGGCAGGGCGGCGACGGCGGCGACGATGCGGGCGGTACGGATGCTTGCCATGTGTGTTCCTCCGGGAACTGAAGCCAGTCTGCTGTGCACGGAATCGGTGGTCTCTGAAGGAAGGCCGTGAACCACGGCCCTGACCAAGGCAGTTGGCCTGCCGCCCCGGTCGTTCTGCTCGACGTCGCGAATCCAGAATTGCCCACCGAATCCCCGGCGAACCACACCGGACGGTCCGATTCCCCCGCAAGCGTGAGGACAAGCCGATAAACCCTTCGTAGCCGAGAAACCCGCAGCTCACGACCGCCGAAGGCGTCGTCGGGCCCTTGCACCCGTTGCACGGCAAGGGAGGAAGCGTTCCGCCAGAACCCCCGGCAAAACGGACTGCGTCCCGGCGAAAACGGACCGCCCCGCCCCGAACGGAATCGGAAAAGCGGAAAAGAATTTCGAGCCCGGGCGTTCCGAGGAAGGCGGCTCGGGGGTGTCCCGTCGACCGCCCCGACCCGAACCGACCGAACCGACCCGACCCGACCGAACCGGCCTGAACCGACCGGCCTGAACCGACCAACCCGAATCGACCGACCCGAATCGACCGACCCGAATCGACCCGCCCGGCCCGATCGGCAGGGCGCCCCCTACCCCCCGGCCGCGACCGCCGCCTCGAAGGCGGCGTACGCGGTCGCGTCGAAGAGCACGAACCGCACCTCCTCGACGCCCGTCCCCGCCGCCGCGACCGCCCGGACCGTCTCGACCGCGATCCGCGCCCCGTCGTCGATCGGCCAGCCGTAGACGCCGGTCGAGACGGCCGGGAAGGCGACCGTGCGGTCCCCCTCCTCGTCGGCCACCCGCAGGGACTCCCGGTAGCAGGAGGCCAGCAGCGCGGAACGGTCCTCCTCCGCCGACCAGACCGGGCCCACCGTGTGGATCACGTGCCGCGCCGGCAGCCGGCCGGCCGTGGTGGCGACCGCCTGCCCCGTCCGCAGCCCCTTGCCGTAGTGCGAGCGGCGCAGCTCCCGGCAGGCGGCGAGGATCTCCGGCCCGCCCTTGCGGTGGATGGCCCCGTCGACCCCGCCGCCCCCGAGCAGGGACGAGTTCGCGGCGTTGACCACCGCGTCGACCGCCTCGGCGGTGATGTCCCCCCGCACCAGCACGATCCGGACCACGCCACCCTCCTCCGCCCGTGGGGACCCCGGAGTCCCGGAGCCCCGGAGGCTCCGGCCCTTCCGTCCCTTCCATCCTCCTGCCCCCCGGCGGAGGGAGGAAGCGCTTTTACCCCACTCCGCAGCCCCGCGGGCCACGAACCGGGGCTCGGGACGGCCGGTACACGGGGCAATGCATACCTACGAGCCGGTACGACGGAAGCGGTGTCACACGTACGAGTGGGTGTTCCGGCCCTCGCGGCAACCTCCGGAACCACCCCTTCCGGACCCGAGATCCATGGCCCTCCGGCGGACGGGAGGAGGGAAATGGCCGGTCCAACGGGTGCTTCACCCTGAAGCGGAAGGAGAAAAGCGCGTGTCTAACCTCGCACCCGCGCCTAAATTATCCAGAATTTCACCTACTGCCCCAGTTGAAACCACGACGTCTCGTCGCCTAGGAGCGTGTCATGCAGATTCGCAGGTGGCTCCCGGACCAGCCCACCCTCATCGGCCGCCACGACTGGCCGGACGAGGGAGCCGAGGGAACCCATCTGCGGCTGCGGGCCGGTTCCATCGTGGTGCTCGACCGGCGCGCGTGGCGGGTCCTGGAGATCACCGGCTACCCCAACGACCACTGGCCCGAGGCCTACGAGAAAGCCTGGCGCGACCACATGGAGCTGTGGTGGCACGCCAACGAACTGCGAAGGGTCAACAACCAGTCGGTGAAACCGGCTTCGGACCGCGGCAACTTCTACAAGCGCCCGGTGGTCCTCGTCCTGCGCGACGAGAACCTGCCCCGTTCCGCGCCGAAGCACTGGTGCGCCCCCGCCAGCCAGGGCTGGCAGGTCCTTCCGGAGCACTACGCGGTCTGCCGGGCCTGCGGCGAGCTGCCGCCCTGCCACCACGGGGAGTACAGCCCCGAGGCCGGCCCCCGCGTCCCGGAACAGAGCGGAGGCATCCCGCTCATCGTGCCGGAGGGCTGCTGCATGGGCTGCGCCGAGCTGGTCAAGCCGCGCATGCGGACCGTGCGCTTCCCCGGCCCCAACCTCTGGTACCCGGACCTGGGCGAGGACACCGCGGTCTTCCACGCCCGGTCCGCCTGCGAGGACCAGGTGGCGCTCTACCGGGCGCAGTGGCAGGCCACGTACCCCCAGCCCGCCGTCCACCCGTCCGCCCCGGGCTTCCCCGGCTTCGACCACTTCTTCCTGCCCCAGCCCCGCCACGCCGCCGTGGCGCCGCCCGGCGCCGCGGCCGCCCACGGCCACGACCTCGCCCCCTCCCACGACCAGGGCCCCGCGCCGGTCCACGGCCAGGGCCTCCTGGCGGAGCACGGGCAGGGTCCCGCGCATCCCCAGGAGGAGGCGCGCTCCTCCCTGGTGACCGGCTCCGGCGCCTTCTCGCCCGCCTTCGAGGACTACCGGCCGGAGCCCGACCCGTACCCCTCGGCGCCGCCGGTCCCGCAGACCGTCCAGGCCGTCCAGGCCGTCCAGACCGCGCAGACCGGCCACTCCGCGCAGGCCGGCCACCCCACGCAGACCGGCCACCCCACGCAGACCGGCCACCCCACGCAGGCCAGCCACCCCACGCAGACCGGCCACCCCACGCAGACCGGCCGCTCCGCGCAGGCCGGCCAGGTCCCCCCGCCCGTCGCCGTCCCCATGGCCGCCCCCGCGACCGCGCCGATGACCACCCCCGTGGCCGCGCCGGCGGCCACTCCCCCGGCCGCGCCGATGGCCGTCCCGGACGCCATGCCCGTCGTCCGGGCCGCGGAGGAGCTGAGCCGTTCCCTCACCTCCCCGCCGGTCTTCCACAACGCGGAACAGGCGGCCCGGGTGATCGAGGAGCTCACCGCCGCGGTCCGCAACATCGCCCTCTGCCTGAACAGCCCGCAGGCCCGCAGCCACCCCCTCCCCTGAGGCTCCGGGCCCGCGCCGAAAGCCGAGAGCCCCCGTCCGGTCTCGCCGGACGGGGGCTCTCGCGCACCGCGGTGGGTGTGGGATTTGAACCCACGGAGACATCGCTGCCTCGACGGTTTTCAAGACCGTTCCCTTAGGCCGCTCGGGCAACCCACCTGCGCTCCCGCCCGCTTGGGGCGGAGCGGCTACAGCGTACCGGGTGAGGAGAGGGGGAGGGGTCCGGGATGCGGCGGGCGCCTCAAGATCGTCCGGATCACCGGGCTAGAGTCGCCTTCACCACATCTCCACGTTTTTCCGACATGAACAGAGGGTCGCAGGGTGCAGGGCACGATCGACGGGTTCAGCTACGGCATGGTCACGCCCCTCGTGGGCTATGTGATGGCCTGCCTGGGCAGCGCACTGGGGTTGCGCTGCACCGTGCGGTCGCTCGCGACCGGGCGGACCCGCAGGCCGGGGTGGCTGGCCCTCGGCGCGGCGTCGATCGGATGCGGGATCTGGACCATGCACTTCATCGCGATGCTCGGCTTCCAGGTGAGCGAGACGGCGATCTCGTACGACGGCACGCTGACCTTCCTCAGCCTGCTCGTCGCGGTGCTCGTCGTCGGCGCCGGCGTCTTCACCGTGGGCTACCGGGGCGCGCGGCCGGTCCCGCTGCTCGCCGCCGGTCTCTTCACCGGGCTCGGCGTCGCCGGGATGCACTACCTGGGCATGGCCGCCATGCGGATGAACGGCTCCCTCACGTACACGCCCGGCATGGTCGCGCTCTCGATCCTCATCGCCGTCGTCGCCGCGACCGCCGCCCTCTGGGCCGCCGTCTCCGTCCGCGGCTTCCTCGCCAGTCTCGGCGCGAGCGTCGTCATGGGCATCGCCGTGACCGGCATGCACTACACCGGCATGGCCGGCGTCGGCGTGCGGGTCGCCCACGACGCCCACGTCGCCTCCGGGGACGGCTCCTCCGCCTTCGACGTGCTGCCGCTGCTCGTCGGCCCGCTCATCTTCCTCGTCGTGGCGGCCGCCGTCGTGATGCTCGACCCGATGCTCATCATGGGCGACGACGAGACCGTCGCCCGCCCCGCCCAGCGCATCGACATCGGCGACCTCCAGGCCGGCCTGAACGCCGACAACAACTGGGGGGTCACCGGCGGGAGCCCCGAGCGCACTCCGTAGCCGGACCCGCCTCCGGAGCGGGTACGGACGCGAAAGGGCGCCGGGGGGTCCCCGGCGCCCTTTCGCGTGCCCACGCGCGCGGGTCAGCTGTCGCCGGTGCGCTCGCCGAGCACGACCGTCGTCGTCGCCGCCTTGCCGTCCCGCTCGTAGGTGATCTTCACCGAGTCACCCGGCTTGTGGGTCCAGATCTCGCTGATGAGGGACGGGCCGCTGTCGATCGGGTGGTCCCCGAAGCCCGTGATCACGTCGCCGGCCCGCAGCCCCGCCTTGGCCGCCGGACCGTTCGGCAGCACCGCCTCGGTGCCGCCGGCGCCCTGCTCCGCGATGGTCGCGCCCTCGCCCTTGTCGTTCATGTTCACCGTCGCGCCGATCACCGGGTAGACCGGCTTGCCGGTCTTGATCAGCTGCTCGGCGACCGTCTTCGCCTGGTTGACCGGGATCGCGAAGCCGAGGCCGATCGAGCCCGCCTGCGTCTGGCCGAGACCGCCGCCGGTGGACTGGATCGCCGAGTTGATGCCGATCACCGCGCCGCTCGCGTCCAGGAGCGGACCGCCGGAGTTGCCCGGGTTGATCGACGCGTCCGTCTGCAGGGCGCTCATGTACGAGTTGCTGCCGCCGCCGTCGCCCGAGGCGACCGGGCGGTTCTTGGCGCTGATGATGCCGGTCGTCACCGTGTTGGAGAGGCCGAAGGGCGCGCCGATCGCGATCGTCGAGTCGCCGACCGCCACCCGGTCCGAGTCGCCCAGCGGCAGCGGCTTGAGCCCCTTCGGGGCCTCCTTCAGCTTGATCACCGCCACGTCGTAGCCCTCGGCCCGGCCCACGACCTCGGCGTCGTACGACCTGCCGTCCGAGAAGGTCACGGAGAGCGTGCCGCCCTCGGCCGCCGACGCCACCACGTGGTTGTTGGTGACGATGTGGCCCTCCTGGTCGTAGACGAAGCCCGTGCCGGTGCCGCCGTCGCCCTGCGTGTCGCCGGACTTCGCCTGGATGGTGACCACGCTGGGCAGCGCCTTCGCCGCGACCGCCGCGACCGTGCCCGGCTCCCTCTTGAAGGAGGCGGGGGCCTCGCCCGAGGAGACCGTCGTCGAGGCCGGGCCCCGGTCCTCGCGCTGGGCCGCCCAGTAGCCGATGCCGCCGCCGATGCCGCCGGCGACGAGCGCCGCCACCAGGACCGCCGCGACGAGACCGCCGGTGCGCCTGCGCGGCTCCGCGGGCGGGGCCGGCACGGGCTCGCCCCAGGCCGGCACGGCCGGGGGCGCGGGCGGCCAGCCGGTACCGCCCGCTGCCGCCGCCACCGGCTCGGACGCCGGAGCCGGGGAGGCGGCGGGCGCGGGAGCCTGGGCGTACGCCGGATCCTGGGCGGGCGCCGGAGCCGGGGAGGCGGCGGGCGCGGGAGCCTGGGCGGGCGTCGGCGGGACGGGCGGGACCGGCGGCTGGATCCGGGTGGGAGCCTCCGCGGCGGGTGCCGCCGGCGGTGCGGCGGGCGGCGTGGCGGGGACGGGAGGCGTGGCGGGGGCGGACGGGGCAGTCGGGTCCGCCGGAACCTCGGTGCCCTCGTTCTCGGTGCTCACAGCTCGCTCTCCTCGTTCACGGCGCGGGGACGGTGACGGTCTCTCCAGGGTGCTGGGCCCAGCTTTTCCCACCCGGCGTCAGACGACGGTAAGGCGGAGCTGTGCGTCCGCACCCCATTCTTTATATCTGGGCAGAACGGACAGGTTGCATGTGTCCCCGCCGCCCCGCCAATGGCACCATGACGCGGTGACCCACGCACGGCAGCACCCGCACCCCGGCCCCGTCCAGGTCGTCGCCCACCGAGGAGCCTCGGAGGACGCGCCGGAACACACCCTGGCCGCCTACGTGAAGGCCATCGAGGACGGCGCCGACGCCCTGGAGTGCGACGTACGGCTCACGGCCGACGGACACCTGGTCTGCGTCCACGACCGCCGTGTCGACCGTACCTCGAACGGCCGCGGCGCCGTCTCGACGCTCGAGCTCGCCGACCTCGCCGCGCTGGACTTCGGCGCCTGGAAGGCCTTCAAGGAGGACCAGGAGCCCGGCGGCCCGGGCGAGAGCCCCGACTGGGGCGACCCCGAGTACACCTCGGTCCTCACCCTGGAACGGCTCCTGGAGCTGGTCTCCGACGCCGGACGCAGGGTCGAGCTCGCCATCGAGACCAAGCACCCCACCCGCTGGGCGGGCCAGGTCGAGGACCGGCTCCTCGCCCTCCTGAAGCGTTTCGGCCTGGACGCGCCCGTGGCGCCCGAGGAGTCCCCGGTACGGGTCATGAGCTTCTCGGCCCGCTCCCTGCAGCGGATCTCCACCGCGGCGCCGACGCTCCCGACCGTCTCCCTCACCCAGTTCGTCACGCCCCGGCTGCGCGACGGGCGCCTCCCCGCGGGCGCGCGCGTGGCGGGGCCGTCCATCCGGATCGTCCGCCACCACCCGGCCGTCATCCTGCGCCTGCAGAAGGCGGGCCACCAGGTCCACGTCTGGACGGTGGACGACCCCGAGGACGTCGAGCTCTGCCTGCGGCTCGGGGTCGACGCGATCATCACCAACCGCCCCAAGCAGGTCCTCGCGCACCTCGGGCGCGCCTGAGCCACACCGCGGGCGCGCCCGAGTCACACCGCGGGCACGCCCGAGTCGCGCCTCGCGCGCGCCCGGGCCGCGTGTCCGGATCACGCCTCCCGCGCACGCCCGGGGCGGTTCCGGGGGTGCGCACCGGCGCGTTCGGCGCGTACGCGATCGTCACTTGTGCTCCACCCCACCCGGAACAGGCGGTTTCCGGTCGTGGTCGCCGGGGCATCCACACGGTGGCGTGGGGCGAAGGAGGTCTCGGGGGTGGCGTTGGTGGTGGCACAGAAGGTGCCCACGTCGTCGAGCATGGCCGTACCCCATGGCCCTGCGGGCGTGGGGGAAGCGCGACACCGGATGCGGGACGAGCTGTACCGCGGCGGGGTGTCGGAATCGGTCGTCGACGACGCGGTCCTGATCCTGTCCGAACTGCTCAGCAACGCCTGCCGGCACGGCAGGCCGCTGGGCCGGGGCGACCGGGGAGAGGGCGACGTGCTGGCGGCCTGGCGGCTGGAACCGTCGGGCGGGCTGACGGTCGAGGTCACGGACGGGGGCGGGCCCACGCGGCCGGTGCCGTCGACGCCCTCGGTCACGGCGCGCGGCGGGCGCGGACTCCAGATCATCGGCGCCCTGGCCCAGGACTGGGGCGTGCGCGACAGCGCGACGGGCGAGGTCACGGTCTGGGTGCGCGTCACGGAGGGACACCGCCGCGAGGACTTCGCGGCCCGGGTCGGCGCCGGCGGCTCCGGCTTCGACCTCCTCGACGCCTACGACGACCTGGACTGACGGACACGGCCCCGACCCGGTGCGCGGCCCGACGGAGGCCGCGGTCCGACGACGGCCGTGGCCCGACGGAGGCCGTGGCCCGACAACGGCTGCGGCCCGACGGAGGCCGTGATCCGACAACGGTCGTGATCCGACAGCGGCCGCGATCCCACGACGGCCGCGATCCGACGACGGCCGTGGCCCCGCGGCGACCGTGGCCGCGATCCGGGCCGCCGGCCCGTCGCGGGCGCCGCTCCGACCCGGTGCACGGCTGAGCCTCCGGGGGCGTCCGGGCGGCTAGGCTCGCGCCCGACACAGCACCGCGATCGGGAGAAAGCCACACCATGGCCAAGAAGCGCCCCCAGACGAAGGCCGGCAAGAGCGGCCAGGCACAGGTCACGAACGGGGAGATCCCGGTCGTCGGCGCGCGCGAGCCGTGCCCCTGCGGTTCGGGCCGCCGCTACAAGGCGTGCCACGGCCGGGCCGCCGCGCACGCCGTGACCGAGCACGTCCAGCGCCCCTTCGAGGGCCTGCCCGGCGAGTGCGACCTGGTCGCGCTGCGCGAGCTGGTGCCCGCCGCCACCGTGCCGCTCACCCTCAAGGGCGGGCTGCCCGAGGGCGTGCCGTCGGTGACGCTCGCGACGGTCCTGCCGATGGCATGGCCGGCGCTCCGCCGCGACGACGGTTCCGTCCTGCTCGCCCTGCAGAACGACGGCACCTCCGGCGACCTGTCCCGCGACCTCGCCGACACGCTCCAGCGCGCGCTCGCGACCGAGCCCGGCAACCCGGTGCCGCCGCGCCGCGTCGAGCCCGAGGGCCCCCGCCTCCAGGACCTGCTCGACACGGACGCCCCGTTCGCGCCCGAGGTCCACACCGGCTTCGAGTTCTGGATCCCGCAGTCGGCCGACGGTGCCGAGCCCGAGGTCGCCGCCTCCCTGGAGCGGGCCAACGCCGCCGCGATCCCCACGGTGAAGCTCGACTCGGTCGATGCCGCCTACTGGTGCGAGACGCCGGACAAGAACCACCTGCGCTGGGTCATGCCGTACCCGGAGGAGGCGCTCCTCGACGCGCTCGCCCGCCTCCAGGCCGCCGGCACCACCTCCCTCGGCCCGGACACCCGTCTCGTCGGCTCCTTCCGCGCCCACGGCCTGATGGTGCCGGTGTGGGACCTGCCGTCGGCGATGACCGCCGAGGAGTGCGAGAAGCCGGCCGCCGAGTTCGCCGAGCGGCTGACCGAGGCGCTCACGGTCGACGCCCCGCTGACCGCCGAGGAGCGCCGGGCGCGCGGTGGCCTCACGAACCGTCAGGTGACTCTCAGCTGATACCCCAGGTGGTATCGGTGACTGACAGACCGACCAGTCGGTGACTTCCGCCACAGCGGAACCTACGGAGCGGTAAATCCCTGTCCGAATAACCGAGATCGAATTTGCGAACAGCAGATCTCTTGTTACCGTTCTGGAAGCCCGGTCGCTGGTGCATCCCCCGTCGCCAGCGACCGGGCGTTTCCATGTCCGCCCCGCCGTCGCGCCGGGCGCTTCTCAACTCGCTTCGCCGTCGGCCGTGTTGCTGCCCGACCGCAGCAACAGCGGCGCATCTCCGCCCTCGCCGCTCCTCGCGAACTCCGCCACCGCCGTGTGCGATCGGGCCGCCCCCGTGCCCGGCTCCCTGGGCGTCTCGCAGGTGTCCGGCTCGTCCCGCGCGGGCACCGCGCAACGCACCTGGACCGTCCGTCCGCCCGGCGCCATGAGGGTAAGAATCGCGTCGATCTCCCGGCCGGTGGCGTTGCGGTAGTACGTACGCGCCCAGACGTCCGGCCCCTCGGAGAGGACGCAGGTCTGGGCCTCGACGCCCTCGGGCGAGGCGAGTTCGGGACCGCAGCGGCTGACCCGCTCGTGCCCCGCGGCCGCGGCGACGGCGCTCCTCCCGGGCGCCGGTGCCGCCGCGGAGGGGCGAGCCTCCCCGGCGTCCCCCGCGCTCCCGGGCGTACGGGCCTCCCGGCCGAGCCCCAGGCCGTCCAGCAGACCTCCGCCGGGCTCCCCGGCCGCCGTGCCCCCGGCCGTGTCCCCGCCGGGTCCCGCACCGCCTCCGGTCGCCGCCGTACCGCCCGTGCGCCCCTCCGGCCCCGCGTCCGCCCGCTCGTCACCCGTGGCGTCCGTCCCGGCGTCCGCCTTCCCGTCGGCGGCGGACGCTCCCGGGGCCGCGGAAGGGGCCGACGGTGCCGCGTCGGGCTGGCCGGCCCTGGCGGCGAGGGGGACCAGCACGGCGATCGCGACGGCGGTGCCGAGGCCGGCCATGCGGAGTTTCGCCGGGCTCAGCCGACTCATGCGACCCACCTGCTCTGTTCGGGGAACGGTCCGGGCCGGGAACGATCACGGACGGTGCGGCCGAACCTACCGGCGCCGGACGGACGCCCGGCGGGCCGCGCGCCCGATTCCGCTGCGCGTCGGCCCAGGACACACCCGTTCGGGTGAACGGTGGCGCCCGCAGGACACGCCGGCACGCGTGCCCGCTCCCGCCCGACCCGTCGGCACGCGAACCGGCCCCGACCCGTCAGTACGCGAACCGGCCCCGACCCGTCAGTACGCGAGTCGGCTCCCGCCGCCGGGCGCGGCCGTGCTCGCCTCGACCAGGGCGTCCACCACCGCCTCGACGTCCGGCAGCCAGGGCCGGGCGGAGCCCGTCAGCGGCGCCCGCTCCCAGCGGACCTGCCCGGTGCCCGCCGTGGACGGCGGCACCAGCAGATAGCCGCCCTCCCCGTGGAAGCGCAGCGAGCTGGGCACGCTGTCCTTCGCGTACAGCAGCTCGCCGAGCCGTTCGAGGTCGTACGGGGCGACCAGGATCGACCAGCGGGTCGGCGTCGCCACCACCGGACCCAGGCGCATGCCCATCCCGTCGAGGGCCCGCAGGGCGCGCGCGCCGGCGAGGGCCGGGAGGCTGACCGCGCAGGGGGCGCGGCCGCCGGTGGCCAGGACGATCGGGGCGTCCGGGCGCCGGGTCCACCACCAGCGGATCATCCGCTCGTCGGTGGTGGCGGCGAGCAGGCCGGGGTCGAAGGGGTGGGCGCCGGGGACCACGCAGCCGGGGTCGGGGCAGGCGCACACCGGCCCGCCCTCGCCGCCGGACCGCTCGGCGTTCCCGGACAGCTCGGGCGCGCCTCCGGACCGCTCGGTCGCGTCCCCGCCGCCGGACCGCTCCGCCCTCCGGGCGCCGGACTTCGTCTTCAGGCCGGTCCGGCCGGAGCTCTTCGTCGTCGGGGCGGGCTCTTCGAGTCCCACGCCCGGCAGGACGGGCCAGTCCCACTCGACCGCGAAGGTGACCGCCGCGTCCTGTCGAGCGGCCCTCGCCTTGCGCCGGAACCGGAGCCTGCGTCGCCTTCCGAGGATCTCGCGCATGAGCGCTCGTTCCTTTCCGTTGAACGCCGAATCCACATCACACCATGTGCAGATCTCTTCACCGTGCGTATCAGCGCGTACAGCGTCGGCGGTGCGTCGCCCCGCTCGGGGGCGGGGCCGGCCGGAACGGGGCCGGGTCACAGTCAGGTCGAAGCCGGTTCAGAACACGATCCCCGCCACGCGGGGACGGGCTGCGGCCTGCGGCACGTGGGACGCCGGGGTTCCGCCACTCGATCCCGGGGCGCTCGCAACTGCCCCTGCCTGTCATCGATTACGTACCCCACACGCTCAGGATGACGCGCTTTCAAACGACGCCAGTCGACCGCAAAAGGTGCACAGCGGGGGTAATTTTCGGCCAACTTCCAGCCCACTTCAACCCCTGCGCACGACCTCCCGGAACGCCACTCGGACACCACAAGTCCCATGGGGACAATGCTGGACATCGCTCCTCGGGTGCGTGTACATGTGGAGACATCGAGCGGCGCACAATGACATGGGGGTTTGCGATGCCATGGCGTCAAACGCACCGGTCGGAAAGCCGACCGAGATGAGCTCCCCACACCTGCCGAAGCACCTTCCGAAAGTGGCCGGAATCGATTCCACGGTTCCCGCTCCACCGCACACTAAGGCGCCCCTCGCGGGCGTCCCCGCCGCGGCGGCACCGGCCGACGCGGCCCCCGGGCCCGGCGTCCTGATCACGGACCGCCTCGCCGGCTGGGTCTCCGACCTCACCACCCTCCACGAATTCACCGAGCGGCTCATCAGGACCGCCACCCTCGACGAGGCCCTCCACGAGATCCTCGGCGCGGGAGCCGCCCTCGTCGGCGCCCGCCGCGGCATGGCCGTCCTCGAACCCGCCGACGGCCTCGGCCCCACCACCACCGTCGGCCTCGGCCTCGCCCACGCCGACCTCGGCACCATCGAGACCGTCCCCCGCTGCTCCGGCAGCCACGGCCGCCTCCTCGACGGGCTCCCCGACCCGTCGGACCCGCACCGCGTCCCGGAACCCATCGCCATCCCCGACGTGCGCACCGAGGAGGGCCTCGACCCCCGCCACCGCGAGGTCGCCGCCCGGCTCGGCTACGCCGCCAGCTACGCCCTCCCCCTCGCCACCGAGGAGGCCGGCCGGATGGGCGCAGGCGTCTGGCTCTACGACGAGCCGGCCGCCCCCACCGAGCGCCAGCGCCACCTCGTCGGACTCTACGGACGCTTCGCCACCGAGCACCTCGCCCGCCTCCTCCAGGTCGAGCGCGCCCGCGTCCAGGTCTCCACCGTCGCCGAGGAGCTGCTCCCGAGCCGGCTCCCCCGCGTCCCCGGGGTCCGGCTCGCCGCCCGCCACCGCACCGGCCCCCGGGGCGGCGGCGACTGGTACGACGCCCTGCCGCTGCCCGACGGCGCCCTCGGGCTCGCCGTCGGCTCCGTCTCCGGCACCGGGCCGAGCGCGCTGGCCGCGATGGGCCGGCTGCGCGCCTCGCTGCGGGCGTACGCGGTCATGGAGGGGGAGGACCCGGTCGCCGTCCTCTCCGACCTGGAGCTGCTGCTCCGGCTCACCGAGCCGGCCCGCTCGGCCACCGCCCTCTTCGCCTTCGCCGAACCGGACCGGCGCAGGATCGTGCTGGCCGGCGCGGGCCACGCGCCGCCGCTCCTCGTCGGCGCGCGCCGCACCGCATTCGTGGAGACCTCGCTCTCCGCCCCGCTCGGAATGCTCTCCTGCTGGGAGGCGCCGAGCGTGGAACTGTCGCCCGCGCCCGGAGAAACGGTGCTGCTGTACACGGACGGACTGCTGCGGCGTACCGGCGACCCCATGGACCGGGCCTTCGCCCGGCTCCACGCGGCCGCCGCGAGCGTGCCCCGCGCGGACCGGGAGGACCCCGGGGCGATCGCCGACCACGTCCTGCGGACCGTGCTCCCGGACGGGCTCGACCCGGCGGTGGAGGGCGAGGACGTGGTGCTGCTCGCCGCCCGCTTCGACTGAGCGCGCCGCCGACCGGACGGTAACGGGCCTTCCGGCCCTGGGCCCCCTTCCGCACGACCGTACGATGGAGGGGGTTCAGTGTCGTACCAAGAGGAGGCAGACCCGTGGCCGAAGAGCTCACTCCGGAGACCCCGGACGAGGCCGAAGAGCCGATCAAGCAGCGGAAGAACGGCCTGTACCCGGGCGTCTCCGACGAGCTCGCCGAGAACATGAAGTCCGGCTGGGCCGACACGGAGCTGACCGGGCTCGCGCCGATCCCGCAGGCGGCCGAGACCGCCGCGCGCCGGGCCGCGCTCTCCGCCCGCTTCCCGGGCGAGCGCCTGGTGGTCCCGGCCGGCAACCTGAAGACGCGGTCGAACGACACCGAGTACGCCTTCCGCGCCTCGACCGAGTACGCGTACCTCACCGGTGACCAGACCCACGACGGCGTCCTGGTCCTGGAGCCCGTCGCGGACGGGCACGAGGCCACGATCTACCTGCTGCCCCGCTCCGACCGCGAGAACGGCGAGTTCTGGCTCGACGGCATGGGCGAGCTGTGGGTCGGCCGCCGCCACTCCCTCGCCGAGGCGGAGCAGCTGCTCGGCATCCCGGCGAAGGACGTGCGCGAACTCACCGCCGCGCTCAAGGAGGCCACCGGCCCGGTCCGCGCCGTGCGCGGCCACGACGCCGGCATCGAGGCCGCCCTCACCGACAAGGTCACCGCCGAGCGCGACGAGGAGCTGCGGGTCTTCCTCTCCGAGGCCCGCCTCGTCAAGGACGCCTTCGAGATCGCCGAGCTGGAGAAGGCCTGCGCCTCCACCGCCCGCGGCTTCGAGGACGTCGTGAAGGTCCTCGACAAGGCCGAGGCGACCAGCGAGCGCTACATCGAGGGCACCTTCTTCCTCCGCGCCCGCGTCGAGGGCAACGACGTCGGCTACGGCTCCATCTGCGCCGCCGGCCCGCACGCCTGCACCCTCCACTGGGTCCGCAACGACGGCGCGGTCCGCCCCGGCGACCTGCTCCTCCTCGACGCCGGCGTCGAGACCACCGAGCTGTACACCGCCGACGTCACCCGCACCCTGCCGATCAACGGCCGGTACACCGACGTCCAGCGCAAGATCTACGACGCCGTGTACGAGGCGCAGGAGGCGGGCATCGCCGCGGTGAAGCCCGGCGCCGCCTACCGCGACTTCCACGACGCCGCCCAGCGCGTGCTCGCCGAGAAGCTCGTCGAGTGGGGCCTCGTCGAGGGCCCGGTCGAGCGCGTCCTGGAGCTGGGCCTCCAGCGCCGCTGGACCCTGCACGGCACCGGCCACATGCTCGGCATGGACGTCCACGACTGCGCCGCCGCGCGCACCGAGGCGTACGTCGACACCACCCTGGAGCCGGGCATGTGCCTGACCGTGGAGCCCGGGCTCTACTTCCAGGCCGACGACCTGACCGTGCCGGAGGAGTACCGCGGCATCGGCGTCCGGATCGAGGACGACATCCTCGTCACCGAGGACGGCAACCGGAACCTGTCGGACCAGCTGCCGCGCCGCTCGGACGAGGTCGAGGCGTGGATGGCGGCCCTGAAGGGCTGACCCCGCCGCACCGTCGAGAAGGGCTCCCGCCGGGGGCCCTTCTCGCCGTTCAGGCCATCAGCAGGGACGGGCTGTCCTTCCACTTGAGGATCTTGTCGAAGCTGACCACCGCCCCGCCGCGGCCCGAGCGGCCGAAGTGGACGTGGTCGGAGAGCTCCTCGATCAGCCGCAGCCCTCGCCCGTGCTCGGCGTCCGCGCCGGCGGCGGGGGCCGCCGAGGGCGGTGCCCCGGCGAAGCCCGGACCGGCGTCGGCCACCTCGATCCGGCAGGTCTCGCCGTCGAGGAAGGCCGTCACCCGGTACGCCTCCGAGCCGCGGCCCGCGGCGGCACCGCCGCCGTGCTCGACCGCGTTGGCACACGCCTCGGTCAGGGCCACGGACAGCTCGTAGGACACGTCCGGATCGACCCCGGCCGTCTCCATGGTGCCGAGGAACAGGCGCCGGGCGAGCGGCACGCTCGCGGCCTCGCGCCGCAGATGGAGTGACCACCAGATGCTCATGCTCCAGCCTCCCGGCAGCGGCTCGACATACCCCTAGCTATTGCCGGGGACGGGCGTCCGTAAGCGCCCGAACCGGCCAAGAGCGCCCGTTCGGCGGATGCGACGGGACCGGAGCCGGTGTATGTCGGCCCGAACACCCCCAAGAACGACCTTGCGGACCTGCCTCCTGCGGGCTGGGGCCCTGGTGCGATGATGGGGCCGCCATGTCTGCCCCCGCGCTCGCTCCACGGCTGCTGAGGGCCGCGGTGTTCACCGCGGTCTGCGTCGTGCTGTCCGCGCTGGGACACGCCCTCGCCGCCTGTGCGGGCATCGCCCTGTGGACCCTCCTCGCCGGCTTCCTCGGCGTCTTCGGGGTCACGGTCCTGCTCACCGGACGCGAGCGCTCCCTCGGCTTCGTCGTCGCCGCCCTCGCGGGCGGGCAGCTCGGCCTCCACCTGCTCTTCGGCCTCGGCCAGCGGCAGCTCGCCCTGGGCGAGCGGGCCGACGACACCCTGGTGCGGATGGCGGCCAAGCTGATCTGCGGCTCGGGCGCGGCCTCCCTCACCCCCGGCGACGCCGCCGGGGTCCTGGACCGCGCCGGGATCGACCCGTCCGCCGCGCAGGCCCACGCGGGCATGCACGCGGCCGGCGCGACGCCCGCGGACGCGCTGCTGCCGAGCCTGCCGATGGCGCTCGGCCACCTGCTCGCCGCCCTGGTGGCCGGCTGGCTGCTGCGCCGGGGCGACCTCGCCCTGGTCCGGCTCGTCGAGCTCTCCGAGCAGGGCGCGACCGAGCTGGCCGAAAGCACGCTGGTGCGCTCCCTGCGCGCCGCGCTCCGGCTCGTACGGACCCTGCTCGCCGGCCTGGCGACCCTGGCCCGCACCGCTCCGCACGGCCGGCCGCGCACCGCCTTCGACTCCTCGCCGCCGCCGGTGGCCGGGGCACTCCAGCACACGGTGATCCGCCGCGGCCCGCCGGTCGCCGCCTGCGTCCTCGCAGCCTGACGCGGTCCGCTCCACGAGGGAGCGGGGCCGCGCCCGTCCGCGCCCACCCGCCCGGGTCCGCCCGTGGCCCCGGTGCGTGCGCCGGACCGGACCGCCTTCCCTTCTCCGGGGCCCACCGCGGCCCCCTCACCGAGCCGGAGTGCCTCTCCATGAACCTGTCCCGCGCCGCCCTCGCCGCCGGTACCGCCGCCGCCTCCGTCGTCCTGCTCTCGGGCACGGCCTTCGCGCACGTCAGCGTCCAGCCCCAGGGCGAGGCCGCCAAGGGCGGCTACGCGACCGTGAACATCAAGGTCCCGAACGAGCGCGACAACGCCTCCACCGTGAAGCTGGAGGTCAACTTCCCGCTCGACCACCCGCTCGCCTCCGTCATGCCGCAGCCGGTCCCGGGCTGGAAGGCCGAGGTCACCAAGGCCAAGCTGGACAAGCCGCTGACCCTGCACGGCAAGCAGATCAACGAGGCCGTCTCCAAGGTCACCTGGACCGCGGACGGCTCGAAGATCGGCCCCGGCCAGTTCCAGCAGTTCCCGCTCTCCCTCGGCCAGCTGCCGGAGGACGCCGACCAGCTCGTCCTCAAGGCGATCCAGACCTACGACAACGACGAGGTCGTGCGCTGGATCGAGGAGCAGAAGGGCTCCGAGGAGCCGCAGAACCCGGCCCCCGTCCTGAAGCTCTCGGCCGCCGGCGACGACCACCACGGCGGCGCCGCCACCTCCGCCGCGCCCACCGCCACCACCGACGCGAAGGCCGGCCACGACGCGGCCGGCGACCACGCCGGCACCACGACCGCCTCCGCCTCCTCGACCGACACCACGGCCCGTGTCCTCGGCGTCGCCGGCATCGTCGTCGGCATCGCCGGTGTCGCCTTCGGCCTCCTCGCCGGACGCCGTCGCTCGGCCTGACGGCACCCGCCCAGCACGCCCAGCACCCCGAAAGACAGTCACCTCATGTCCACTGAGAAGACGTCCCCGTCGCAGAGCGGCGGGGACGGCACCACCGGCCGCCCCGGCCGGCGCACCCCGCTGATCATCGCCGCCGTCGCGATCGTCGCCGCCCTCGGCATCACCGCCGCGGTCGGCCTCGGCAGCGACGACGAGAAGGCCACCTCGTCCGGTGTCGTCCAGATCGAGGGGGGCACCGCCGGGCAGGCCCGGGCCGCCACCGTCCTCGACCGGCCGTTCACCAAGCCCGACCTCGTCCTCACCGACACCACGGGCGCGACGTACGACCTGCGCGAGCGCACCAAGGGCAAGCCGACGCTCCTCTACTTCGGCTACACCAACTGCCCCGACGTGTGCCCGCTGACGATGAGCAACATCGCCATCGCCAAGAAGCAGCTGCCCCAGGCCGACCAGGACAAGCTCCAGGTCGTCTTCGTCACCACCGACCCCGAGCGGGACACGGCCGCCTCGCTGGCCAAGTGGCTGCCCGCGGCCGGCGACCCGTCCTTCACCGGCCTCACCGGCGACTTCGCGAAGATCCAGGCGGGCGCCCGCTCGATCGGCATCGGCATCGACCCGGCGAAGAAGGAGAAGGACGGCAGCGTCGTCTCCATGCACGGCGCCCAGGTCGTCGCCTTCTCCCCCACCACCGACCAGGGCTACGTCCTGTACGGGGAGGACGCCACCGTCGACGACTACGCCAAGGACCTGCCGAAGATCATCAAGGGGGAGAACCCGTGACCCGCCGCACCACCGCCCTGTCCGCCGCCGTGGCGCTCGCCGCCGCGCTCGCGCTCACCGGGTGCTCGTCCGACAGCGGAAAGCCCGAGCTGAAGGTCAGCGGCGCGTACATGCCCCAGCCCGTGATGGACATGGCCGGCGGTTTCCTCACCATCCAGAACACCGGTGACACCGCCGACAAGCTCACCTCCGTCACCAGCCCGCTCTCGGACGACGTCACGATGCACGAGACGAAGGACCAGAAGATGCTGGCGGTGAAGGCCTTCGACATCCCCGCCGACGGGGAACTGAAGCTGGCCCGGGGCGGGAACCACCTCATGTTCATGGAACTGAAGTCGAAGCCGAAGCAGGGCGACAAGGTCAGCATCGAGCTGCACTTCGAGAAGGCCGACCCGATCACGGTCGAGCTGCCCGTCGAGGCCGCCAACCACAACCCGCAGCAGCACTGAGCTCGTTGACGGAGTGACACAGTGACGACACCCACCGCCCCGCGCCTCGGCACCGCCCTGGCCCGGCTGCTCGTTCTCGCGGCCGCCCTCCTGGGCGTGCTCCTCGCCGGCGCCGCCCCCGCCTCCGCGCACGCGGCGCTGACCGGGAGCGATCCGCAGGACGGGGCGGTGGTCGCCACCGCCCCCGCGGAGGTCGGCCTCACCTTCTCGGAACAGGTCGCGATGAGCGCCGACTCGATCCGGGTCCTCGACCCCTCGGGCCGGCGCGCCGACACCGGCGAGATCATCGACCTGTGCAGCGGCGCCGTCGTCAAGTACGGCGTGGCGCTGCGGGCCGGTCTGCCGGACGGCACCTACACGGTCGCCTGGCAGACCGTCTCCGCGGACAGCCACCCCATCGCCGGCGCCTTCACCTTCTCCATCGGCGCCCCCTCCGCCACCTCGGTCGCCCTGCCCGAGCAGGCGGCCGGCGGGGGGACCGTCGGCCTCCTCTACGGGATCGCCCGCTACCTCTCGTACGCGGGCTTCGCCGTCCTCGTCGGCGGCGGCGCCTTCGTGCTGCTGTGCTGGCCGCGCGGGGCGGGCGTCCGGCCCGTGCAGCAGACCGTCGTACGGGGCTGGCTCACCCTCACCGGCGCCACCCTGGTCATGCTGCTGCTGCGCGGTCCGTACACCGGCTCCGGCAAGCTCGCCGACGTCTTCGACCTGGCCGGGCTCCAGGGCGTGCTCCAGACCAAGACCGGGGCCGCGCTCACCTCCCGGCTGCTCCTGCTCGGCGCGGCCGCGCTCTTCGTCGCCGTCCTCTTCGGCGCGTACGCCCGGCGCACCGACCCGAAGGAGCGCAAGGACCTCTCCTTCGGACTGGGCCTCGGCGGCACCGTGGTCGCCGCGGGCATCGCCGGCACCTGGGCCCTGGCCGAGCACGCCTCCACCGGCATCCAGCCCGGCATCGCCATGCCGGTCGACATCCTGCACCTGCTCGCCGTGGCCGCCTGGCTCGGCGGCCTCACCACCCTGCTGGTCGCCCTCTACCGGGCGCCGTCGGTGGAGCGCGCGGCGGTCGAGCGCTTCTCCCGCGTCGCCTTCGCCTCGGTCGCCGTGCTGGTGGCCACCGGCATCTACCAGTCCTGGCGCCAGGTCGGCTCCTGGTCGGCCCTCACCGGCACCCGGTACGGGCAGCTGCTCCTGGTCAAGATCGGCCTGATGGGCGTCCTCGTCGGCATCGCCTGGATATCCCGCCGCTGGACCCGGCGCCTGGCCGGACGGACCGCGGGGGCGGACGCCGGGACCGGCTCCGCGGCCGACGGGTCCTCGCCGGTCGCCGGGTCCTCGCCGGTCGCCGGCACGGAGGCGGAGACCGGCCCGGAGGCGGAGACCGGCCCGGAGGCCGGCGAGGAGGAGCCCGAGCAGCCGGATCCCGGGGAGCAGGGGACCGAGGAGCGGGAGCCGGAGGAAAAGGGGGCCGCGGAGCAGGGGACCGAGGCGGCGGATCCCGAGCGGGCCGCGCAGCTCGCCCGGCAGCGCGTCGCCATGGCCACCGCCCGGCGCAAGAAGGCGCGGGACGCGGACCCCGAGCGGACCGGACTGCGCCGTTCGGTGCTGACCGAGGCGGCCGTGGCCGTCGTCCTGCTCGCCGTCACCACCGTCCTCACCACCACCGAGCCCGGCCGCACCGAGGAGGAGGCCGCTAGGACCGGCGGGACGACGGCCGGCTCGGCCGCGGTGCCCGACCGCCCGGTCGACATCCGGCTGCCCTTCGACACCGGCGGCGTGGACGGCAAGGGCGTCGTCCGGCTCAGTCTCGACCCGGGCCGCACCGGCGCCAACGCCCTGCACCTCTTCGTGGAGCGCCCCAACGGGAAGCCGCTGGACGTCCCCGAGGTCAAGGTGAACCTGACCCTGGAGGAGAAGGGCGTCGGCCCGCTGCCCGTCGCCCCGGACCGGATCCAGACCGGACACTGGAGCGCGAGCGGCGTGCAGCTCCCGCTGCCCGGCGAATGGCGGATCCAGGTGACGGTCCGTACCTCCGAGATCGACCAGACCACCATCGAGAAGAACGTCAAGATCGGCTGAATGCCCGTGAGCAACCCCGTGCCCGGCCCCGCGCCCGACGGCGCCTCCGCCCCCGTGCCCGACGGCGGCCACCTCGACATCTCCCGGCGCCGGCTGCTCGGCACCGTCGGCGCGGCGGGCGCGGCCGGCCTCGTGATCGGAGCCGCCGGCGGTGCGGGGATCGCGTCGGCCGTCTCCGGGGACGGCCCCGTCACCGGGGCGGGCGGCCCCCGCGCCCTCACCTCGGTGGGCTCCACCGAGGTGGCCTTCCACGGCAGGCACCAGCCCGGCATCACCACCCCGCTCCAGTCCCGCGGCCATCTGGTCGCCTTCGACCTGGCGCCGGGCGCCGGCCGCAAGGAGGCCGCCGCGCTGCTGCGCCGCTGGTCGGCGACGGCGCGGACGCTGATGGCGGGGAAGGCGCCGTCGGCGGACACCGGGATCGCGCTGGACGCGGGCCCGTCGTCCCTCACGGTCACCTTCGGCTTCGGCCGCACCTTCTTCGACCGGACGGGGCTGGCCGCCCGGCGCCCGATGCAGCTCGACCCGCTGCCCTCCTTCTCCAACGACGCGGTCGACCCGAAGCGGTCGGAGGGCGATCTGTGGGTGCAGATCGGGGCGGACGACTCCCTGGTCGCCTTCCACGCGCTGCGCGCGCTCCAGAAGGAGGCCGGGGACGCGGCCCGGGTGCGCTGGCAGATGAACGGCTTCAACCGCTCCGCCGGGGCGACCTCCCGCCCGATGACGGCCCGGAACCTGATGGGCCAGGTCGACGGCACCAACAATCCGAGGACCACCGACCCCGACTTCGACCGCCGGATCTTCGTCCCCGCCGGGGCGACCGGCGCCCAGGACTGGATGGCGGACGGCTCGTACGCCGTCGTGCGGCGGATCCGGATGCTCCTGGACGACTGGGAGGGGCTGACGCGGGAGAAGCAGGAGCGGGTCATCGGCCGCCGCAAGGCGGACGGGGCACCGCTGTCCGGCGGCTCGGAGACGACTCCGCTGGACCTGGACAAGAGGGGTCCGGACGGGAAGCTCGTCATCCCCGACAACGCCCACGCCCGGATCTCCGCCCCCGAACAGAACGGCGGGGCGGCGATGCTGCGCCGGCCCTTCTCCTTCCACGACGGGATCGACGCGGACGGCGCCCCGGACGCGGGGCTCCTCTTCGTCTGCTGGCAGGCCGATCCGCTGCGCGGCTTCGTGCCGGTGCAGCGCAAGCTCGACCGGGGCGACGCGCTGTCCCCGTTCGTCCGGCACGAGTCCAGCGGTCTCTTCGCCGTGCCGGGCGGGGCGGCCGAGGGCGAGTACGTCGGGCAGCGGCTGCTGGAGTCCTGAGGGCCGCCCCGGGCGGAAGTCCCGTGGCCACCGGGCATCCGCCTCCCGTGCCCGCCGGGGACGGGAGGCGGATGCCCCCCGGGGCCGCCGGTCCGGTGCCCGCGGGGGAGGCGGGGCCGGCGCCCTCCCCGTGCGGAGGGCGCGGCGCGGGTCGAGGACTGAGACGGGGCGGGCCCGGCCGCCGGGGCGCATTAGGGTGACGGTATGTCCGCCACCCGGTACACCTACCTCGGTCCCGAAGGCACGTTCACGGAGGCCGCTCTGCGGAGCCTGCCCGAGGCGGCCACGCGGGAGCTCGTCCCCATGGTCTCCGTCCCGGCCGCGCTCGACGCCGTACGGAACGGAGAGGCGGCCGCCGCGCTCGTGCCCATCGAGAACTCGGTGGAGGGCGGGGTGACGGCGACCCTCGACGAGCTGGCCTCCGGCGAGCCGCTGATGATCTACCGCGAGGTGCTGCTGCCGATCGCCTTCGCCCTGCTGGTGCGCCCCGGGACCGCGCTGTCGGACATCAAGACGGTGACGGGCCATCCGGTGGCCCAGCCGCAGGTGCGCAACTGGCTGCGCAAGCACCTCCCGGAGGCGGTGTGGGAGTCGGCCGCGTCGAACGCGGACGGGGCCCGGCTGGTGCAGGAGGGGCGGTTCGACGCGGCCTTCGCGGGTGAGTTCGCGGCGGCGACGTACGGCCTGGAGGCAGTGGTCAAGGAGATCCACGACGCGGAGAACGCGGAGACGCGGTTCGTGCTCGTGGGCCGGCCGGCGCGGCCGGCGGCGCCGACCGGCGCGGACAAGACCTCGGTGGTGCTGTGGCTGGGTGACGATCATCCGGGTGCCCTTCTGGAACTCCTCCAGGAGTTCGCGGTGCGCGGGGTGAACCTGATGCTGATCCAGTCCCGGCCGACGGGGGCGGGGATCGGGAACTACTGCTTCGCCGTGGACGCCGAGGGCCACGTCTCGGACCGGCGCGTCGGCGAGGCGCTGATGGGTCTGAAGCGGATCTGTCCGCAGGTGCGCTTCCTCGGCTCGTATCCGCGGGCGGGCGCGTCCCGCGCGGACGTGCGGCCGCTGCGGCGGGGGACCTCGGACGAGGAGTTCACGGCTGCCTCCGACTGGCTGGCGAGGGCCCAGGACGGCAGGGCCTGACCGCGATACTGGCCGAGCGGCGCGACCCGTGCGTTCGCTCGTCCACAGGCAGGCATCAATAGTCCTACCTGCATACTTTTCAGTTTCCCCAAGGAGTTATCCACAGCTTTGAACCACAAGCTGGGGACAAGTCGACTCCGGACGCCATCGGGGTCGACAAATCACCCTCTTCACCCCTCGTGCGCATGCCCTCCATCCACAGGCTCCCCCCGGCTCCACGTCAGAGGGACCTTGCGACTTTCACCCTCCAGAGGGATCGATTCCCCTCGAAATGGGTGTGTGAATAGGGTTTGATCACCCATTTCGGAGGCGGTGAAGCGGAAATCCACAGAACTCCCTCACACCCTGTGGATAACTTGGGTCCCGGTCGCCCCGGGGAAATTCCGAAGGCCCTCAATTCGGGCATACCAACACGCGCCCGCATATCCGGTGGGGTCGCGCGAGCGCACACCGGTAGCCTGGTGGGGTGATTGACCTTCGCCTGCTCCGTGAGGACCCCGACCGTGTTCGCGCCTCCCAGCGCGCCCGTGGAGAGGACGTCGGCCTCGTCGACGCCCTGCTCTCCGCCGATGAGCGGCGCAGGTCGTCCGGCGTCCGCTTCGACGAGCTCCGTTCCGAGCAGAAGGCGCTCGGCAAGCTGATCCCCAAGGCCACCCCGGAGGAGCGCGCCGAGCTCCTCCAGCGCGCCGAGCAGCTCAAGACCGACGTCAAGGCCGCCGAGGCCGAGCAGAACGAGGCCGACGAGACGGCCCGCGCGCTCCTCCTCCGGCTCGGCAACATCGTCCACCAGGACGTGCCGGTCGGCGGCGAGGAGGACTTCGTCGTCCTGGAGACGCACGGCACCATCCGCGACTTCGCGGCCGAGGGCTTCGAGCCCAAGGACCACCTGGAGCTGGGCGAGGCGCTCGGCGCCATCGACGTCGAGCGGGGCGCCAAGGTCTCCGGCTCGCGCTTCTACTACCTGACCGGCGTCGGCGCCCTCCTGGAGCTCGCCCTGGTCAACGCGGCCATCGCGCAGGCCACCGAGGCCGGCTTCATCCCGATGCTCACCCCCGCGCTGGTCCGCCCGCGCGCCATGGAGGGCACCGGCTTCCTCGGCCAGGCCGCGGAGAACGTGTACCACCTGGAGAAGGACGACTACTACCTGGTCGGCACCTCCGAGGTCCCGCTCGCCGCGTACCACATGGACGAGATCATCGACGCCGACAAGCTGCCGCTGCGGTACGCGGGCTTCTCGCCCTGCTTCCGCCGCGAGGCCGGCACGTACGGCAAGGACACCCGCGGCATCTTCCGCGTCCACCAGTTCGACAAGGTCGAGATGTTCTCGTACGTCGCGCCCGAGGACGCGGAGAACGAGCACAAGCGGCTCCTGGACTGGGAGAAGCAGTGGCTCACCTCCCTGGAACTGCCCTTCCAGGTGATCGACGTCGCCACCGGCGACCTCGGCTCCTCGGCCTCCCGCAAGTTCGACTGCGAGGCGTGGATCCCCACCCAGGGCAAGTACCGCGAGCTGACCTCGGCCTCCAACTGCGACGGCTTCCAGGCCCGCCGCCTCTCCGTCCGCATGCGCGAGGAGCAGGGCGGGAAGAAGACCGTCCAGCCGCTCGCCACGCTGAACGGCACGCTGTGCGCCGTCCCTCGCACCATCGTGGCCCTGCTGGAGAACCACCAGCTCGCCGACGGCTCGGTGCGCGTCCCGGAGGTCCTCCGGCCGTACCTGGGCGGACGCGAGGTCCTGGAGCCGATCGCCAAGTGAGCGCCTTCCCCTACCGCCTGGTCGCGACGGACCTCGACGGCACGCTGCTGCGGGCCGACGAGTCCGTCTCGGACCGCACCCGGGACGCGCTCGCCGCGGTGACGGCGGCGGGCGCCGCGCACATCGTCGTCACCGGCCGGGCCGTTCCCTGGACCCGGCACATCCTCGACGACCTCGGCTACGAGGGGATCGCGGTGTGCGGCCAGGGCGCGCAGGTCTACCACGCCGGCGAGCACCGGCTGCTGACCTCGCTGACCCTGGACCGGCAGCTCGCCGGACTCGCCCTCTCCAAGATCGAGGCGGAGGTCGGCCCGGTGGCGCTGGCCGCGAGCCGCGACGGCCTGGAGGGCGAGGTCCTGATGGGCCCCGGCTACCGCGCCCAAGAGGGTCCGCTGCCGTACGTGCCGTACGAGGACCCGGCCGAGCTGTGGGCGGCGCCGCTCACCAAGCTCTACCTCCAGCACCCGGTGCTGAGCGACGACCAGCTGACCGCCGTCGCCCGCGCCACCGTGGGCGGGCTGGTCGACGTGGTCATGGCCGGTCCGGGGATCGTGGAGATCCTGCCGCTCGGTCTCAGCAAGGCCACCGGTCTCTCGCTGGCGGCGCGCCGGCTCGGCGTGAAGGCGGCGGACACCATCGCCTTCGGCGACATGCCCAACGACATCCCGATGTTCGGCTGGGCCGCGCACGGCGTCGCGATGGGCAACGCCCACGAGGAGCTGCGGGCGGTCGCGGACGAGGTGACCGCCTCCAACGAGGAGGACGGCATCGCCGTCGTCCTGGAGCGCCTGCTGGCCTCCTGATCCTTCGGAAAGTCCGTGCGAAGGCCCGCTCCCCCGAGGGAGCGGGCCTTCGTCGGTCGCGGCCCGCGCGGACCCGGGTCCGCGCGCTCGAAGCGGCCGCCGCCGGGGGATCCCCCGTGTCCCCCCGCACAACTAGTGTGCGCCGGGGCGCCGTTCGGGGGCGAACGGTTTTCCGTGCGCGGGACGCCGGGTGAGCGGGTAGCAGGCCAGGCCGATCGCCAGCGAGATCGCGTGCCCGAGGTCGGTGTACGTGCGGTCCGAGAGCAGCGGCACGAGGAAGAAGGCCACCACCGCGGCGAGGTAGAGCCACCGCCAGGGCCGGGCCAGCCGGTAGGTCAGGATCCCGGCGGAGGCGGCGAGGCCGTAGCTGACGCCGATGTCGACGACGTGCGCCATGCTGCGCGGCACGTCGTGGTCGCGGATCGCGAGGAGGACGGCCTGCTGGCTGACGAGGGTCGCGGCGATGTGCGCGGTGGCAACGGTGAACAGCCACCTGCCCGTCCCCAGCCAGCGCTCCACGGGCGCGTGCAGGACCTCGAAGAGCACCGCGTACAGCGGCAGGGACGCCGGGTTCTCGATCCAGAAGGCGCTGCCGAGCAGCGCGCGGACCGGGTGGTGGGCGAGCTGGTGGAGATTGCTGCTGTTCCGGTGGAGGAAGTACGCGTCCAGCCCGGCGGGGGACAGCGCGAGGGTGACGCTGGTGATCGCGACGACCGCGAGCCAGAGATGGGTACCGGGTGACGAACGCACCCACGACCTGATCGGTCGGGACGGTTCGCCACCCGGGAAGGTTTCGCTCGGCACTTCTCAGTGCCTATCACCTGGGACCAGGGGAAACCCATGAGGCCAGGCGGGACCTCAGAAGTTGATCATGTGGCCGGCGATGCCGTGGATCGCTTCCTTGACGGCCTCGCCCAGGGTCGGGTGGGCGTGGACGTTCCGCGCGACCTCGTGGACGGTGAGGTCCCACTGCTGGGCCAGGGTCAGCTCGGGCAGCAGCTCGGTGACGTCCGGACCGATCAGGTGGGCGCCGATGATCTCGCCGTACTTCGCGTCGGCGACGATCTTGACGAAGCCGGTGGAGTCGCCGAGGCCGTGCGCCTTGCCGTTCGCCATGAAGGGGAACTTGGCGACCTTGACGTCGTAGCCCTTCTCGCGGGCCTGCGCCTCGGTGTAGCCGAAGCTCGCGATCTGCGGCTGGCAGTAGGTGGCGCGCGGGATCATGGCGTAGTCGAGCTCCATGGTCTCGGCGTCCGCGAGGGTCTCGGCGGCGATGACGCCCATGGCCTCGGCGGTGTGCGCGAGCATCAGCTTCGCGGTGACGTCGCCGATGGCGTAGATGTTCGGCACCGAGGTGCGGCAGCGGCCGTCGACGTCGATCGCGCCGCGCTCGGTGAGGGCGACACCGGTGTTCTCCAGGCCGTAGCCGGAGACGTTCGGGGCGAAGCCGATGGCCTGGAGGACCTTGTCGGCCTCCAGGACCTTGCTCGCGCCGTCCTTGCCGGTGACGGTGACGCGGACCTGCGGGCCGGACTCGTCGATGGCCTCGACGCGGGTCGAGGTGAGGACGTCGATGCCGAGCTTGCGGTACTGCTTCGCCAGCTCCTTCGAGACCTCCTCGTCCTCCAGCGGCGCCATGCGGTCGAGGAACTCGACGATGGTGACCTTGGTGCCGTAGTTGTTCAGCACGTACGCGAACTCGATGCCGATGGCGCCGGCGCCGGCGATGACGATCGACTTCGGGGCGTTGTCGGCGAGGATCTGCTGCTCGTACGAGACGACGCGGTCGCTGAGGGCGGTGCCGGGGAGCAGGCGCGGGGTGGCACCGGTGGCGATGATGCAGTTGTCGAAGGTGATCGTCTGCGTCGTGCCGTCGGCCTTCGCCACCTGCAGGGTGTGGGCGTCGAGGAAGGTGCCACGGCCGTCGAACTCCGTGATCCCGTTCTTCTTCATCAGGAAGTGGACGCCCTTGACGCGCCCGTCGGCGACCGCGCGGCTGCGGCTGAAGGCGTCGCCGTAGTCGAAGGTCACCGTGCCGTCGACCTTGATGCCGAAGGTCTTGGCCTCGTGGTGGAAGATGTGCGCCAGTTCGGCGTTGCGGAGCAGCGCCTTCGTGGGGATGCAGCCGACGTTCAGGCAGACACCGCCCCAGTACTTCTCCTCGACGACCGCGACCCGCTTGCCCAGCTGGGCGGCGCGGATGGCGGCGACGTAGCCGCCGGGGCCAGCTCCGAGTACGACGACGTCGAAGCGGTCTGACATGACTGACTCCCGAAGGTGATGAGGGTGTTCGGTGCACGTACGAGCCCACAGTAGTCCGGTCGCCGGGCGGCACCCCGGCGAAGCGGTCACACGTGTGGATGAGTTGTAGGATGACTGGGCAACCGGGCGAATCACACGGTACGGAGGTACGGAGCGGATGGCGGCACTGAGAGCGGCGGGGCGCACCTCGCTGGTGGACTCCGCGGTCGAGCAGCTGCGGGCACAGCTCACCGAGGGCGCGTGGTCCGTCGGCGACCGCATCCCGACCGAGCACGAGCTCGCCCAGCAGCTCGGCGTCGGCCGCAACACCGTCCGCGAGGCGATCCGGGTCCTCGTCCACGCCGGGCTCCTGGAGTCCCGGCAGGGCAACGGCACCTTCGTCCGCTCCACCGCCGACCCGGCCGCCGTCCTGCGCGGGGTCCGGCACGCGGGCGCGCGCGACGTCCTGGAGCTGCGGACCGCCCTGGAGGCCGAGGCGGCCCGGCTCGCGGCGGAGCGCCGCGACACCCACGACCTGCTGCGGCTGCGGGCCGCCCTGACCACGCTGCGCGAGGAGGGCGACCGGGACGCCGACGCGGACCTCGCCTTCCACCTCGCGGTGGTGGCCGCCACCCACAACACCGCCTTCATCGAGGTCTACCGCTTCTTCTCGACGCAGGTCCACGAGGTCCTGGTCGAGGCGCTCGGCGACCGCGCGATGCCGCCCGTCGACATCGACGCCCACGAGGCCCTGGTCGCCGCCGTCGAGGCGGGCGACGCGGACGCCGCCGAGCGCCAGGCCCGCGAGCTGCTGCGGGTGCCGGCGCGGACGGTGGCGGCGCTCGCGGAGGAGTCGGCCGCGGCCGCCGGAGCGGAGCCGGGGGCACGCACGTGAGGGGGACGGAGACGGGCCCCGCGCGCGTGCTGGTCGACGCCGAGGCCGACGTACGGCCCTCGGCCGCCGGGACCGCCGCGCGGCGGGCGCTGCTCGCCCGCCCGGCACTGCTGCTCGTCGGGATCGTGCTCGCCTCGCTCAACATGCGGGTCGCGCTGGCGAGCGTGGCGCCGCTGGTCGGCGAGATGACCGAGGCCTTCGGCCTCTCCTCGACCGCCGGCTCGCTCATCACCTCGATCCCGGTGCTCTTCCTGGGCCTCGGCGCGCTGGTCGCGCCCTGGCTGGGCCGCCGCTTCGGCGCCGAGCGGACCGTCCTCGCGGCGCTCCTGCTCCTCGCCGCCGGCATCCTGGTGCGGCTGCTGCCCTCGGTGGCGGCGCTCTACGGCGGCGGGGTCCTCGTCGGCACCGCCATCGCCCTGCTCAACGTGCTGATGCCGGGCCTCATCAAGCGGGACTTCCCGGACCGGGCCGCGACCATGACCTCCGTCTACACGGGCGCGATGGTCGCGGGCGCCACGGTCGCCGCCGCGGCGGCCGTGCCCCTGGAGGAGGCGCTCGGCGGCGGCTGGCAGGGTTCGCTCGGCTTCTGGTCGCTGCTCGCCGCGGTGGCGGCGGTGGCCTGGCTGCCGCAGGTGCTGATCGCCCGGGGCCGCACCGGGCACGAGGTGCGGGCCGTCCCGGCCGCCGGGACCGCGCCCACGCGCGTGTGGCGCTCGGCGCTCGCCTGGCAGGTGACCCTCTTCATGGGGCTGCAGTCGCTGTGGTCGTACGTGCTGATCGCCTGGATGCCGACGATCTTCACCGACCACGGGATGAGCCGCTCCGAGGCCGGCGTGGTCTTCGCCTTCAACAACCTGATCCAGGTCGCCGGGGCCTTCGCGGTGCCGCTGCTCGCCGGCCGCAGGCGCAGCCAGCGGCCGCTGGTGGTGCTGGTGACGACGCTGGTCGCGGCCGGCTACGCGGGACTGCTCGTCGCGCCGGCCGAGGGCGCCTGGCTCTGGTCGGCGGTGCTGGGCATCGGCCAGGGCGGCGCCCTGGGGCTCGCCCTGACGCTGATCGTGCTGCGGACCGGGGACGCCCCGACGGCCGCCCGGCTCTCCGGGATGGCCCAGACGGTCGGCTATCTGATGGCCGCCGCCGGGCCGCTGACGGCCGGTGCCCTGCACCAGGCGACCGGCTCCTGGACGCTGCCGATCTCGCTGGTCCTCGTCGTCTGCGCGGCGGCCGCGGGCGTCGGCCTGCTCGCCGCCCGCGACCGTACCGTCTGACGCTCCGCCCGGGGCCTACTCCTCGCCGGCCAGGGTCAGGGTGCGCAGCTTGCGGCCGGCGAACCAGGTGGCGCCCAGGGTGACGGCGACCAGGAGCACCACCGCCGTCGGCAGGGCCACGTCCGAGCTGATGAGCGCCTCGCCGGTGACCTTTTCGGCCAGGGCGAGCGCCCACTGCTGGACGCTGAGGGTGCGGGCGCCGGCGATGAGGGAGCCGAAGAGGGCCTCCCAGACCAGGGCGTAGACCAGGCCGATCACCACGGCGTGCCGGCTGACCGTGCCGAGCAGCAGGAAGAGCGCGCTGTAGGCGATGGAGGCGACCAGCGCGGCGACCGTGTAGGCGACGGCGACCTGCTGCCCGTTCCCGTTCAGGATGAACCCGGCGATCAGCGTGGGCACGGCCGAGAAGGCCATGGTCACGCCGATGGCCACGATCAGCTTGGTGGTGATGATCGTCGAGCGCTTCACCGGCTTGGACAGCAGGTAGACGATCGAGCCGTCGTCGATCTCCGGGCCGATCGCGCCCGTGCCGGCGATGACGCCGATCAGCGGCACCATCGTGGCGAGCCCGAAGCCGCCGAGGAGGTCCGCCGCGACCTGGTCGTCCGCGCCGTTGATGGCGCGGACGGCCGCGGAGATGATCAGGAGCAGGCCGGGCAGCAGGAAGAGGATCGCCGCCCGGCGGCGGCCGAGAAGGGCCCGGTAGGTGAGCCGGGCGACGGTGGGGTCGTACATCGGGGTCGTGCTCCTTTCAGGCCGCGACGAGATACGAGAAGACGGATTCGAGGGACTCGTCGGAGGGCGAGACCGTCAGCAGCCGGATGCCCCGCTCGCGCGCGACCTTCGGCAGCAGCTCGGTGAAGCGCCCGAAGTCGACGGCCTGGATCCGCAGTCCGCCGTCCGTCGCGTCGACCTCGATGCCGGCCGTCGACGGGTCGGCGATCAGCGCGGCGGCGAGCGCCCGGTCGTCGCTGGAGCGGACCAGGTAGCGGTGCGGCCGGTCGGTCATCAGGCGGCGGATCCGGCGGAAGTCGCCGGAGGCGGCGTGCCGGCCGGCGACGATCACCTCGATGTGGGAGGCGAGCTGCTCGACCTCCTCCAGGATGTGCGAGGAGAAGAGGACCGTGCGGCCCTCGGCGCCCATCCGCCGCAGCAGTTCCATGAGCTGCATCCGCTGGCGCGGGTCCATGCCGTTGAACGGCTCGTCGAGCAGGAGCACCGACGGCTCGTGGACGAGGGCCGAGGCCATCTTGACCCGCTGCCGCATGCCCTTGCTGTACGTGGAGATCTTCCGGTCCTGCGCGTACTCCATCTCCACGGTGGCGAGGGCCCGCTGGGCCTCCGCGGCACCGAGTCCCTGGAGCTCCGCGTTGGCCACCACGAACTCGCGGCCGGTGAGGAAGTCGTACATCGACTCCCGCTCGGGGACGACGCCGATGGAGCGGTAGACCGACTCGTTGCGCCAGACCGGCTCGCCGTCGAGGGTCACCTTGCCCGTGGAGGGGTCGAGGAAGCCGCCCATCATGTTGATGAGGGTGGACTTGCCGGCTCCGTTGGGGCCGAGGAGGCCGGTGACGCCGGGGCCGATCGACATCGTGACGTCGTTGACCGCCACGACGTTCCCGAACCAGCGGGAGACGTGGTCGATGGTGAGGGTGCTCACAGTCCGACCTTCCGGTAGCGGGCCATCAGGATGCCGTAGCAGGCGGCCACGAGGCCGAGGACGGCCACCAGGTAGACCACGCCGGCTCCGGTCCCGACCGAGATCTCGCCGGGGAAGGAGGCGGGGGCGCCGAGGAAGGCGTTCTGCAGGCCGATGACGAGGGTGAGGGGGGAGAAGAGGCCGAGCCAGGCGATGGCGTCGGTGTTCTCGGTGGCGTAGGAGATGCCCTGGAGGGTGGAGACCGCGCCGTACGAGATGGTGAGGACGGCGATCACGGCGGCGACGCCGAAGCCGCGGCGCGGGGTGAGCGCGGCCATGACCAGGCCGACGCCGCCGAAGAGCACCGACAGGACCGCGACGGAGACGAGGCCCTGGCCGAACAGCTTGGCCTGCTCGGCGAAGTCCATCTTGGCCAGCATCGAGCCGATCCACAGGATCAGCAGCGGGGTGGCGGTGAGGACGAAGAGCGCCGAGGCCATCGCCCCGTACTTGGCGAGCACGTAGTCGACCCGCTCGATGGGGCGGGAGAAGTACAGCGGGACCGTCCGGAACCTCAGGTCGCGGGAGACCGACTGGGGGGCCTGGGAGGCCAGGAAGACGGCGATGACGAGCTGGAGGAGGACCGCGTACTGGGTGTACTCCACGAAGAGCTTGTCGGCCTTGGTGTACACCGCGATCGCGACGATGATCAGCGCCGGGACGCACATCACCGCGAAGAGCAGCATCGGCAGCACCTTCGACTTGGCGCTCCGGCCCAGGCCGTACGCCCCGCGCAGCGACTGCAGGAAGAGCGAGCGGCGGGCGTAGGAGCGGCCGAGCCGCGGACCGTCGTAGGACCGGTATCCGATGTTGTGGATCCGGGTGGTGTCGGGGGCGGCCCCGGGGGCGGGGGTGCTCATCGGGCCTTGACCTCCTCGTGCTGCGCGGCGGCCTCGGGGCGGAAGACCTCGGCGATGTGGTGGCGGCGCTGCTCCATGCGGACCAGGCCGAGGCCGAGGCCGGCGACGGTGTCGCGCACCAGGTCGTACGTCTCCTCGCCGGGGGCCTCCAGGAGCAGGATGTGCCCGGCTCCGGGCAGCCCCTCCTCGACGCCCTCGTGGAGGGTGACGCCGGCGGCGGCGAGGGCGGCGCGGAGCGCGCCGGTGCCGTCCGGGTGGGTGTCGGAATCGGTGACCTCGACCGCCAGGGTCGTGGTGGTGCGGGTGAAGTCGCTGGTGGAGCTGGACCGCAGCAGCTTGCCGCCGTCGATGACGACGACGTGGTCGCAGGTCCGCTCCAGCTCGCCGAGGAGGTGCGAGGTCACGAGCACGGAGATGCCGAAGTCGGTCCAGACGCGGCGGATGAGGCCGAGCATCTCGTCGCGGCCGACCGGGTCGAGGCCGTTGGTCGGCTCGTCGAGGAGGACCAGCCTGGGGTCGTGGACCAGGGCCTGGGCCAGCTTCACCCGCTGCTTCATGCCGGTCGAGTAGCCGCCGATGGGGCGGTAGCGCTCCTCGTACAGGCCGACGTGGCGCAGGGTGTCGGCCGTCCGCTCGCGGGCGGCGGCCGGCGGCAGGCCGGACATCCGCGCCATGTGGACGACGAACTCGGTGGCCGAGACGTCCGGCGGGAGGCAGTCGTGCTCGGGCATGTACCCGACGCGCTCGCGGATCTCGGGTCCGTGCTTCGAGACGTCGAGGCCCAGGACCTCGGCGCGGCCCTCCGTGGCGGGGGAGAGTCCGAGCAGGATCTTGATCATCGTGGACTTGCCGGCTCCGTTGGCACCCACCAGTCCGGTCACACCGGGCCCGATGTCCAGGGAGAGCCGGTCGAGAGCGGTCACCCGGGGGAACCGCTTGCTGAGGCTTTCGGTGGCGATCACAGTCACGTCTCGAAGGTAGTGGCCGACCCCACAGGGGTCGTCAGCCCTACGGATCGATCCCTCTCCGACTTCCGGCGTACGGACCCCGAGGACGGTCGCGACGAAAGTCGGCGGGTCGCCGGGGGCCGGAGTTTTCCACAGGGGCTCGTGCACACCCCTTGACGTAGCCTCCGGGCATTGTCACATTCATCGGTGTCAAGTTACGGACGCGTAGTGCGACCGGACGCTCACACCGGACGGGCGGGTGGCATGACCTCAGCAGTGGCAAGCGAACTGACCGCGGACCTGCGGGGGTTCAGGGAAGTGCAGCGGCTCTCCTACGCCTGCGCGGAAGCGGTCGCGGCCCAGCTCAAGCCGGGCGTGACCGAGCGCGAGGCGGCGCGGATGCAGCGCGAGTGGCTGTACGAGCGGGGCGTGAAGGACTGGTTCCACCGCCCCTTCGCCTGGTTCGGGGACCGCACCGCCTTCGTCGACTTCAGGATCCCGCTGCAGTTCTTCCCCACCGACCGGCGGCTGGAGGCGGGGATGCCCTTCATCCTCGACATGGCCCCCGTCCACAAGGGGTACACGGCGGACATCGGCTACAGCGGCTGCCTCGGGCTCAATCCTCTGCACGACAAGCTGCTCGCCGATCTGCGCGACCACCGCGAGCTGATCCTGCGCGAGGTGCGCGAGCGGCGCAGCCTGCGCGAGATCTACGAGGACGTGGACCGGCTCATGGTCCGCCAGGGGTACGCCAACCGGCACCGGGCGTATCCGTTCGGCGTGATCGCCCACAAGATCGACCGGGTGAGGGAGCGGCGGTTCGCGCCGACCCTGTTCGGCTTCGGCACCCGGTCCCTCAAGGGCCTGCTGAGCGACGCCCTGCACGGGCACCGGGACGGCTGGTCGCCGCTCTGGTCCCCGTACAAGTTCTCCGACCACCCGCCCACTCCGGGCCTCTGGGCGGTCGAGCCGCACCTCGGATTCCGGGGGACGGGCGCGAAGTTCGAGGAGATCCTGGTCGTCACCGACTCCAGGGACCCCGAGCAGAGCGCGTTCTGGCTGGACGACGACCTGCCGCACGTGCGGCGGTGGAACGAAGGAGCGGTGTGATGGCGGGCGCGGGACTCAAGGGGGCGCGGGAGCGCCGGGTCCGGACGGGCGGGATCGAGCTGTGCGTCGCCGAGCTCGGCGACGCCGACCGGCCGACGGTACTGCTCGTGCACGGCTACCCGGACTCGAAGGAGGTCTGGTCGGAGGTCGCGGTGCGGCTCGCCGAGGAGTTCCACGTCGTCCTGTACGACGTGCGCGGCCACGGGCGCTCGACGGCGCCGGCGCCGCTGCGGGGCGGCTTCACCCTGGAGAAGCTGACCGACGACTTCCTGGCCGTCGCCGACGCGGTCAGCCCGGACCGGCCGGTCCACCTCGTCGGGCACGACTGGGGCTCGGTGCAGTCCTGGGAGTTCGTGACCGTGCCGCGCACCGAGGGCCGGATCGCCTCCTTCACCTCCCTGTCGGGTCCGTCCCTCGACCACTTCGGGCACTGGATCAAGAGCCGGATGGCCCGCCCCACCCCGCGCCGGATCGGGCAGCTCCTCGGACAGGGCGCCAAGTCCTGGTACGTCTACCTGCTGCAGACCCCGGTCCTGCCGGAGCTGGCCTGGCGGGGCCCGCTCGGCAAGCGCTGGCCGAAGCTCCTGGAGCGGGTGGAGAAGGTGCCGGCCGGCGACTACCCGACGCCCTCGCTGCCGCAGGACGCGGCCACCGGCGCCTGGCTCTACCGGGACAACGTCCGGGCGCGCCTCTCCCGGCCGCGCCCCGACGCCTTCGCGCACGTGCCGGTGCAGCTGATCACCCCGACCGGGGACGCCTTCCTCTCCGAGCGGCTCTACGACGACCTCGGCACCTGGGTGCCGGAGCTGACCCGGCGGACCCTGCCGGCCAAGCACTGGGTGCCGCGCACCCGCCCCGACCAGCTGTCCGCGTGGATCGGGGACTTCGTCCGCACCCACGAGGAGCCGGCGACGCGGGCGCCGCGGCCGGTGGCGGAGGCGGCGGTACGCAGCGGGGTGCGGCCGGAGTACGCGGAGCGGTTCGGCGGGCAGCTGGTGCTCGTCACCGGTGCCGCCAGCGGCATCGGGCGGGCCACCGCCTTCGCCTTCGCGGAGGCCGGGGCCCGGGTGGTCGCGGTGGACCGGGACGCCGAGGGCGCGGCCCGGACGGCGGAGATGGCCCGGCTGATCGGCGCCCCGGAGGCCTGGGGCGAGGCGGTGGACGTCTCCGACGAGCAGGCCATGGAGAAGCTGGCCGCCACGGTGGCCGCCGAGTACGGGATCGTGGACGTCCTCGTCAACAACGCGGGCATCGGGCTCACCGGCTCCTTCCTGGAGACCACCAGCGAGGAGTGGAAGCGGGTCCTGGACGTCAACCTGTGGGGCGTGATCCACGGCTGCCGGATATTCGGGGCCCAGATGGCGGCCCGCGGCCAGGGCGGCCACATCGTCAACACCGCCTCGGCGGCGGCCTTCCAGCCCTCGCGGGCGCTGCCGGCGTACAGCACCTCGAAGGCGGCGGTGCTCATGCTGAGCGAGTGCCTGCGGGCCGAACTGGCCGGGCGGTCCATCGGGGTGAGCGCGATCTGCCCCGGGATCGTGAACACCAACATCACGGCGACCACCCGCTTCGCCGGCGTCTCGGACACGGCGGAGGAGAAGCGGCGGCAGCGGAAGGCCTCGCGCCTCTACGGCCTGCGGAACTACCCGCCGGAGAAGGTCGCGGACGCGATCCTGGGGGCGGTGCTGCACGACCGCGCGGTCGTGCCGGTGACCCCGGAGGCCCGGGGCGTCCACGCCCTCTCCCGGCTGGCTCCGGGCGCCCTGCGCGCCCTGGCCCGGTGGCAGCCGCCGGCGTAGCGGCAGGGCCGTCCGCCCGGGGGCCGGACCGGGCGGGCGGTCGTACGATCCCTCGCAGGAGGGGCCCCTCGCGGGGTGGAGCGATCGGTCGGTGGGAGCGGGTTTGTCCGAGCAGTCAGCAGTGCGACCGGAGTACCGGATCGAGGATCTCGCCCATCACAGCGGGGCCACGGTGCGGACGATCCGCGCCTATCAGGACCGGGGCCTGCTGCCCCGCCCGGAGCGGCGCGGCAGGTCGAACGTGTACGGGGACAGCCATCTGGCCCGGCTGCGGCAGATCGCGGACCTGCTGGACCGGGGCTACACGCTGGCCTCGATCAAGGAGCTCCTCGACGCGTGGGACACCGGGCGCGGGCTCGGCGGGGTGCTGGGGCTCGTCGCGGAGGTCCAGGGGCCGTGGACGGACGAGGAGGCGGCGCGGATCACCCGCGCGGAGCTCGACGCCCGCTTCGGCGGCACCCCGGACGAGGAGGCCGTCCGGGAGGCGGTCGAGCTGGGCGTCCTGGAGCGGATACCGGGCCGGGACAGCGAGGAGTACCTGGTGCCGAGCCCCCAGGAGCTGGCGGTGGCGGTGGAGTTGCACGCGGCGGGCGTGCCGCTGGCCGCGATCACCGGTCACCTGAGGGAACTTCGGGAACAGGTCGAGCACATCGCGGGCCGGTTCCTGGAGTTCACCACCGAGCACGTCTTCGCCCGCTATCTGGAGAACCGTCCGCCGACGGACTCCGACGCGGCCGAGGCGGCGACGATGGTGCGGCGGCTCCGGCCGCTCGCCCAGCAGACCGTGGACGCCGAACTGGCACGCGCCATGAGGATCCTGGCGACCCGTCACCTCCAGATCCACCTCTCGCCCGAGGCGCCTCCCGTAAGGGACGACGAGCCGCGCCCCGTGCAGGTGCCGACCGACACGATCAGGGCCGTACAGAGGCTCGTCGGGCCGGAGGCCGTCGCGGCCTTCGTGACGGCGGCCACCGAACGCGAGATCAACAAAAGGACATTGGACGCATTGACGCTAAATGCCCTTAATTCCCCCACGGTTCACTAAACCATTTGATTTCCCAGGCGAGTTGTCCACAGAATCGTCAACTGAGCTGTGGATAAGCCACCTTGGTTGTGGATCAAACCTGGACGGGGATGAAGGATGGACGAACGCCGCACCGTGAAGGTGTCGAAGTACCTCTCGAAGCACCTGCGACACCAGCCCGAGCGGATCGGGCTGGTCCTCGACGCGCACGGCTGGACCGGGATCGACGAGCTGCTCGCCGCGGCCGCCGCCCACCACTTCCCGATCAGCCGGGCCGAGCTGGACCACGTCGTCGCCACCAACGACAAGAAGCGGTTCGCCGTCGACGGCGACCGGATCCGGGCCAGCCAGGGGCACACCGTCGGCGTCGACCTCGACCTGCCGCCCGCCGAACCGCCCTCGTACCTCTACCACGGTACGGTCGCCGACCGGCTCCCCTCGATCCGGGCGGAGGGACTGCGGCCCATGGCCCGCCACGACGTGCACCTCTCCCCCGACCGCGAGACGGCCACCCGGGTCGGGGCACGGCGGGGCCGGCCGGTGGTGCTCGGCGTGGACGCCGGCGCGATGCACCGGGCGGGGCACGAGTTTCGGGTCAGCGCCAACGGGGTCTGGCTGACGTCGGCGGTCCCGGCCGCGTTCATCCGCTTTCCCGGCTGAGCGGCTGAGCGGCTGCCCGGTCGGGCGGCTGCCCGGTCGGGCGGATCGGCAGCCGGGCGGATCGGCAGCCGGGCGGATGGGTGGCCGGGCGGATGAGTGGCCGGGTGGATGGGTGGCGGCTTCGGCCGTCCCTGGCGTTCCGGCCGCTTCCGGTGCTCGGGCGCTTGCAGCGCATCGGCGCTTCCGGTGCTCCGGTGCTCCGGTGCTCCGGCGCTTCCGGCGCATCGGTGCGGCTGAGGCATGATCGGGGCATGGTCCACCCGCAGCTTCCCAGCACCCAGGCCGCCGTCAACGCCGTCCGTGTCCTCGCCCAGGAGTTCCACCTGGAGATGACGGTCACCGACGACATCGGCGCGGACCAGACCTCGCGCCGTACCTCCGCCGACGCCTTCACCGTCCTCGACGAGGACGGTGCGCTGCCGCACGAGGCCTTCGTCGAACTCGGCGGCTCCCCCTCCGTCTCCGTGCAGCTCTACCCCGAGGACGACGCCAGGATCATCGTGGACGGCGTCGAGTTCGCCGATGTGCCGAGGGACGCCGTCCCCGGCTTCGTCCGGGCGGTCCACACCGGTCTGGCGCACGTGAAGGGACGCTTCTTCCCGCCCGGCCAGTGGCTGATCGTGCCCGTGCCCGGCGGCGAGACGTACAAGGAGCTCGTTCCGATGATGGGGCTCACCCCGTGGATGAGCCGCCAGGTCCGCTGACGCGATGCCGGGGAGCCGACCGGTTCAGCGGACCGAGGCGGTGGCCAGGGCGACGACCGTCCGGGGGCTTCCGTCCCCGGCGGGCAGGACGAAGGCCAGCTCCGCACCCCCGTAGGGGACACCGAGCAGCACGGCCTCGCGGAGACTGACGAGGGTGAAGGAGTCGTCCCCGTCGCCGTCGTCCCCGTCGTCCCCGTCCCCGTAACCGTCCGGGTCTTCCTGGTGCTCTCCTCCCTTCCGGGCGTCCTCCCGTTCGCGTACGGCCTGCTCCGGAATGCCGGGGCCGTACGGCGAGACCACCCCCGTCCAGGTGAGGACGGACAGGGGCGCGCCGAGGTCGGTGGCGTCGACGGGGTGCAGCCCCGTCCGGCCCTCGCCGTCGGTCGCCACCCACACCCGCGCCGCCGGAAGCCCTCCCGGGCGGCGGGCCAGGCAGCCGCGGCGGACGCGGAGTCCCGTGCCCGCCAGGGAGAGGCCGGTCAGACCGGCGACCAGGGCGAGGAGCTGCTCGCCGATCGCGTCGTACGGCTCGGCCGCCAGCCTCCGCCACGAACCGTCCTCCAGCACCGTGACGGTGGTGCCGAGCCGCTGGTCCTCGGGGAAGACGGAGCCGACGACGAGCGGGCGCCCGTCGTGGGCGCGCAGCCGCACTGCCGTGTCCGTGCGGCCCGTGACCTCGGCCTCGGTGCGCGAGGCCCGTGCGGCCCGGTCCTCGTCCGCCCGCACCTCGCGCAGGCCCAGGAGGATCGCGACGACGGCCACGGCGCACAGGGCGAGCCCGGCGGCGATGCGGCCGGTGCCCCGCTTCGGCAGGCCGGTGAGGTCGAGGGGGCGGGTGACCGGGCCGTGGGTCCGCTCGAAGAGCCGGCGCTGCCGGCGGGCCGCGGTCAGCCGGGCGCCGGCGGCGGCCCAGCCGAGGCCGAGCGCGGCGAGCACCGCCAGGTTCGCCGCTCCGGACGCCGTTCCCGGGGCGGGGAACTGCTCGACCGCCACCAGGGCGGCGAGCCCCGGCGCGGCGACGAGGGTGACCCCGGGAAGCCGGGCGCTCCAGTGCAGCAGGCCGACGGCCAGCCCCGTCTGCACCATGCCGGTCCAGTCGGGGCCGCAGGGAGTGGTGTCGCCGCACGGGACCGTCGGCTCCGTGGCGACCGCCGCGACCAGTGCCGCCGACAGCGCGAGGACGGACCAGAGCGGCCGCGCCCACCGGCCCGGCCGCGCCGCCGACCAGGCCGCCGTGTCGGTGTGCCCCCAGACCGGCACGCCGTCGACGACGGGGACCGGTGGCAGGGGCGTCGGTCCGGGGGGAGCGGCCGGGGAGAGACGCGAACGCGGGAGCATGGCAGGAGTATGCCCATGCCCGGGCCCCCTGCCCGACACGAGCACCGGGCCCCCTGCCCGACACGGGCACTGGGCCCCTGGGCGACACGAGCGCCGGGCCCCTGGGCGACACGCGACCGGCCCACCGCGCGAACCGGCGACCTGTGCCCTACCCGGTCGGATGTTCGGTCCGGTGGTCAGCCGAGGCGGTCGAGGGCCTCCGTCGCGATGGACTCGAAGACGGCCTGATCGGCGGCGAAGACCGAGTCCCGGATCGGCCAGTGGATCACGATCTCGGTGAAGCCCAGGTCGCGGTGGGTCCCGGCGAAGTCCACGAAGCCCTCCAGGGAGTCGAGCACCGCGTTCTTCTCCGGGGTGAAGCTGGTGAGCAGGACCTTGTCGAGCTCCGCCACGTCCCGGCCGATCTCCGCGCAGGCCTTGCCGAGCCGCTCGACCTGGCCGCGCAGGGCCTCCACGGACTGGGCCGCCGTGCCCGCCTCGTACAGCTTGGGGTCGCCGGTCGTCACCCACGCCTGCCCGTGGCGGGCGGCGAGCCGCATGCCGCGCGGACCGGTCGCGGCGACCGCGAAGGGCAGCCGGGGCCGCTGCACGCAGCCGGGGATGTTGCGGGCCTCGTCGGCCGAGTAGAACGCGCCGCTCTCCGTCACCGCGTCCTCGGTGAGCAGCCGGTCGAGCAGCGGCACGAACTCGGCGAAGCGGTCGGCCCGCTCCTTCGGGGTCCAGGCCTCCTGGCCGAGCGCGGTGGCGTCGAAGCCGTTGCCGCCGGCGCCGATGCCGAGGGTGACCCGGCCGCCGGAGACGTCGTCGAGCGAGATCAGTTCCTTGGCCAGCGTCACCGGGTGCCGGAAGTTGGGCGAGGTGACGAGCGTGCCCAGGCGGAGGCGGTCGGTGACCGCCGCGGCGGCGGTGAGGGTCGGCAGGGCGCCGAACCACGGGCCGTCCCGGAAGGTGCGCCAGGACAGGTGGTCGTAGGTGTACGCGGTGTGGAAGCCGAGTTCCTCGGCCCGCTGCCACGTGGCGCGGCCGCCCTCGTGCCAGCGGTCGACAGGCAGGATCACGGTGCTCAGGCGCAGACTCATGCCCCGAGCGTACGTCGGGCGCGGGCGCTCCTCAGGCCCACGGGCCGTCACGGCCACCGGCACCGCCCCCTCCCGGGTACCGCCCCGCCCCGCTGCTCCCCCTCGCCCTCACCCTCGGCCGCCCCGCTCCTCCCCGCCCCCTCGCCCTCGGCCGCCCCTTATCCTCCCCGCCCCCTCGTCCCCGGCCAACCCCGCTCCTCCTCGACCCGCCCCATCCCCCCTTCGCGCCCCTCATCCGCACCCCGTCACACGCCCCTCCCTGCGGCCCCGCAAGCCCCACTCAAATGTGCAGTGACCCGCACGCACGTGCGCCCGGTGGGGCACCATGGTGGGGTGACCTCTCCTCGGCCCTCCTCCCGACCCGCCGTCCGGCTCATCGCCACCGACCTCGACGGCACCCTCCTGCGCGACGACAAGTCCGTCTCCGAGCGCACCGTCGCCGCCCTCGCCGCGGCCGAGCGGGCGGGGATCGAGGTCTTCTTCGTCACCGGCCGTCCGGCCCGCTGGATGGACGTGGTCAGTGCCCACGTCCACGGCCACGGCCTCGCGATCTGCGCCAACGGCGCCGCCGTCGTCGACCTGCACCAGGGCGGCACCTTCCTGGAGGTCCGTCCGCTGGCCCGGCCCGCAGCCCTCGACGTCGTGGCGGCCCTGCGGGCCGCCGCCCCCGGCACCAGCTTCGCCGTCGAGCTGACCACCGGCATCCACTACGAGCCGGACTACCCGCCCTTCTTCCTCGACCCCGGCGCCACCGTCGCCACGGCCGAGAAGCTGCTGTACGAGGAGGCGCCGGGCGCCGCCGCCCCGGTGCTGAAGCTGCTCGCCCAGCACCCGGAGCTCGACCCCGACGCCTTCCTCGCGACGGCCCGGGGGGCAGCCGGACACCTGGCCTCCTTCACCCGCTCCAGCCCGACCGCGCTCATCGAGATCAGCGCCCTCGGCGTCTCCAAGGCATCGACGCTCGCCCTCTGCTGCGAGCGGCGCGGGATCACGGCGGACGAGGTGGCGGCCTTCGGCGACATGCCGAACGACATCGAGATGCTGAGCTGGGCCGGCCGCTCGTACGCGATGGGCAACGCCCATCCCGACGTGATCGCCGCCGCCTCGGGCAGCACCGTCGGCAACAACGAGGACGGCGTCGCCGTCGTCATCGAGCGGCTCGTCGCCGAAGCCCTCGCGGAACGCCCCTCCGCGGCGGACCCCCGCTAGCCCCACGCCCCGTCACGGGCCGGCTCTCGTCACGGGCCGGGACCCGTCACGGACCTACGGGATCCGGGGCACGACGAAAGCCGAACCCCGGCACCCTCACCCCTGCCTCGGTCCCGGGCCCCGGACGGGCCCCTGCCCCGGTCCCGTGGCCGGCTCCGTCCCCCGCTCCTGCTCCTGCTCCTGCTTCAACACCGTCTAGAGCGGTGCCTCCCACACCACCGACGTGCCGCCGCCGTCCTCGGCGAGTCCCGGGCCGCACCAGCTCGCGCCGCCGAGGGACTCGGCACGGCGGGCGAGGTTGCGCAGTCCGCTGCGCCGGCCGCCCTCCGGCATGCCGACGCCGTCGTCCGCGACCGTGAGCCGCACCCCCGGCGACCCGTCCGGCAGGGTCACGGTCGCGTCGACGACGACCTCGATCCGGCTCGCCCCGGCATGCCGGAAGGCGTTCGAGAGCGCCTCGCGGAGCGCGGCGATGAGGTTCTTGCCGGTCAGTTCGCCGACCGTGGCGTCGATCGCGCCGAGGAAGCGGTGGGCGGGCTTGAAGCCGAGCGGCACCGCCGCCATGTTGATCTCCCGCAGCACCCGGGTGCGCAGCCCCGACGGGGCCTCCGCCGGGCCCTGCTGGAGCGCGAAGATCGCTGTGCGGATCTCCTGGATGGTCACGTCCAGTTCGTCGACCGCCTTGCCGACGCCCTCCTGGACGGCCGGCACGATCGCCTTCCGCTGGGCGCTCTCCAGCATCATCCCGGTGGCGAAGAGCCGCTGGATGACGAGGTCGTGCAGGTCGCGGGCGATCCGGTCGCGGTCCTCGAAGACCGCGAGCCGCTCCCGGTCGCGCTGTGCCTCGGCCATCATCAGCGCGAGCGCCGCCTGCGAGGCGAACTGGGTGGCGAGGGTCCGCTCCGCCTCGGAGAACGGGCGGGCGCCCCGGGTGCGGGGCATGGCGAGCGCCCCCAGGACCCGCCCGCCGCTCTGCAGCGGCAGCAGCATGCTCGGCCCGTAGGCCGAGGTCAGCCGGCTGATCATGCGGGGATCGGTGGAGGCGTCCTGGACGAAGACCGCCTCCCCGTCCAGGAGCAGCTCCACGACCCGGCTCTCCGGCGGGATCACCACGCCGAGGGACTTGTGGGGCCGGGGCGAGGAGACCGCGACGATCTCCAGGCCGCCCTCCTCGGCCGGCAGCAGCACGATGCCGGCGTCCGCGTCGGCGAGCCGCCGGGCCTGCTCGGCGACGACGGCGAGGGCGTCGTCGGCGTCGCCGCCGGAGAGCAGCGCGGTGGTGACGGCGACCGAACCGTCGATCCACCGCTCGCGCTGGCGGGCGGCCTCGTAGAGCCGGGCGTTGCCGATGGCGATGCCGGCCTCGGTGGCGAGGACCCGGACCATGTGTTCGTCGTAGTCGTTGAACTCCTCGCCGTCCCGCTTCTCCGCGAGGTAGAGGTTGCCGAAGATCTCGCCCTGGACCCGGATGGGGACGCCGAGGAAGGTCTTCATGACCGGGTGTCCGGCCGGGAAACCGGCCGAGCGCGGGTCGGCGGAGAGGTCGGCGAGCCGGATCGTGCGCGGATCGCGGATGAGCGCGCCGAGCAGCCCGGCGTGCCCGTCGGGGCGGCGCCCGATGCGCCGGGCCACGTCGTCGCCGACGCCGTGGGTGACGAAGTCGGAGAGTCCCTTGCCCTCCTCGTCGACGACCCCGATGGCCGCGTAGCGGGCGCCGGCCAGCTCCGCGGCCGTCTCGCAGATCCGGTCCAGGGTGGTGTGGAGTTCGAGCCCGGTGCCCACCGACCGCATCGCCTCGAGGAGCTGCGGCACGCGGGCCGTCAGCTCCGTGGAGAGCCCCTGGAGGCTGCGGGTGGCCTCGGTGGCGGCGACCAGGGGGTCCGGAGAGTCGGGCGTGGCGGCGGCGGTCATGCCCCGAAGCCTAGTTAGTCCTATTTGGAGAGAAAAGTCGGACGGCCGGTGACGGGGGTCGTGGCGCCTTCGAGGAGGAGGTCGGTCGCCTTCTCCTGGTCCAGCATCCGCCGCAGCGGACCCTCCTCGGCGGCGAGCTCGGCGTACGGCCCGCGCTGCACCGTCCGTCCGCCGTCCAGCACCACCACCTCGTCGACCGCGTCGAGCCCGTGCAGCCGGTGGGTGATGAGGACGGTGGTACGCCCTTCGGTGGCGCGCAGCAGGTCGTCGGTGAGCGCGTCGGCGGTGGACAGGTCCAGGTGCTCGGCCGGCTCGTCGAGGACGAGGACCGGGAAGTCGGCGAGGAGGGCGCGGGCGAGCGCGAGCCGCTGCCGCTGTCCGCCGGAGAGCTTCGAACCGTGCTCGCCCACGAGGGTGTCGAGCCCCTCGGGCAGACCGTCCACCCAGTCGAGGAGCCGGGCCCGGCGCAGCGCCTCCCGCAGCTGCTCGTCGCTCGCGTCCGTCCGGGCCAGCCGCAGGTTCTCCCGCACGGAGCTGTCGAAGAGGTGCGCGTCCTGGGCGCACAGCCCGACGAGGCGGCGCACCGCGTCGCCGTCGAGCTCCCGGGCGGGCACCCCGCCGATCCGGTACGTGCCGGACTCCGCGTCCAGGAACCGCAGGAGCACCTGGGCGAGGGTCGTCTTGCCGGAGCCCGAGGCGCCGACGACGGCCACCCGCCGGCCGGCCTCCAGGGTGAGCGCGAAGCCGTCGAGCGCGGGCCGGTCCTGTCCCGGGTGCCGGGCCGTGAGTCCCGCCAGCTCCAGCGGGAACGCACCGGCCGGGGGAGCGGCGGGCACCGCCGGCTCGTGGACGGGGAGGGGCGCGTCCAGCACCTCGAAGACCCGCTCGGCGCTGTGCTTGACCCGCTGGCGGTACTGGACGGCCAGCGGCAGCCCGGTCACGGCCTCGAAGGCGGCCAGCGGGGTGAGGACGACGACCGCGAGGGCGACCCCGTCGAGCCGCCCGTCGCGGACGGCCTGCACGCCGACGAAGGCGGCCGCCACCACCGTCAGGCCGCACACCACGGCCGAGAGCCCGGCGCCGAGCGCGGCCGCGGCGGACTGCCGGGAGGCGATGCCGGTGAGGGTCCGGTCGGCGGCCCGCGCCCGGTCGAGCCGGTCCCGCAGCGCCCCGGCCACGGTCAGCTCGGCGCAGCCGCGCAGCGGATCGGCCACGGCGGTCGCGAGCGCCCCGCGCGCCGGGGCGAGCCGCCGCTCGGCCCGGCGGGCCAGCGCGGCGCCCAGCGGCGGTACGAGCACGCCCGCCACCAGGAGGCCCACCGCGAGCACGGCGCCCGCCTCGGGCAGCAGCCAGGCGGTGAAGCCGACCGAGCCGAGCCCGACGAGCAGCGCGGCACCGGCCGGGAGCAGCCAGCGCAGCCAGTAGTCCTGGAGGGCGTCGACGTCGTGGACGAGCCGGGCGAGCAGGTCTCCGCGCCGGGTGCGGCGCAGTCCGGCGGGGGCGATCCGCTCCAGCCGGGCGTAGACGGAGACCCGGAGTTCGGCGAGCATCCGCAGCACGGCGTCGTGCGAGACCAGCCGCTCGGCGTACCGGAAGACGGCCCGCCCGATGCCGAAGGCCCGGGTGGCGGTCACGGCGACCATCAGGTGCAGCACGGGCGGCTGCTCCGAGGCCCGCGAGATGAGCCATCCGGAGACGGCCATGAGTCCCACCGCGGAGCCGAGCGCCAGGCTCCCGAGCAGCAGCGCGAGCCCCATCCGGCCCGTGAGCTCCCCTGCCGTGGACCGCACCCGGGCGAGCACGCCGTGCCCGGGCGCGGGTACGGGCTCCGCGGCGGACGGCGCCGCGTCCGGGGCGGGCACCGGCGCGACTCCGGCCGGGGTCCGGTCGACGGCCACCGTGCCGGCGGACTCCGCCGGCACGGCCGGGGACCCGATCGTGACCACCCGGTCGGCCACGGCGAGCAGCGCCGGGCGGTGCACGACCAGCAGCACCGTCCGCCCGGCGGAGAGCCGCCGCACCGCGTCGACGACGGCCGCCTCGGTCTCCCCGTCCAGCGCCGCCGTCGGCTCGTCGAGCAGCAGCAGCGGCCGGTCGGCGAGGAAGGCCCGCGCCAGCGCGAGCCGCTGCCGCTGGCCCGCCGACAGACCGGCCCCGTCCTCACCGAGCACGGTCCGCGCCGCTTCGGGCAGCCCGGCCACGAAGGAGTCCGCCCCGGCGTCCCGCAGCGCCTCCCCCACCTCCTCGTCGCTCGCCTCCGGCCGGGCGAGCCGCACGTTCTCGGCGATCGTCCCGGCGAAGAGGTACGGCCGCTGGGGCACCCACGCGATCCGCTCGCGCCAGGCCTCCGGGTCCAGCTCCGCCAGGTCCACGCCCCCGACCCGTACGGTTCCGCCCTCCTCCGGCTCCGTGAAGCCGAGGACGACGTCGAGCAGAGTCGACTTGCCGGCACCGCTCGGCCCGACGAGCGCCACCGTCTCCCCCGGCTCGACGGTGAGGCTCGCCGAGTCCAGCGAGGGCTCCGCGCGCCCCGGGTGGCGGACCGTCACCCGGTCCAGCTCCAGTCGCGTCCCGGCCGGGACGGGCCGGGTGCCGCCGCCGCGGACCGGGGTCTCCAGGACCTCGAAGATCTCCTCGGCCGCCGCGAGCCCCTCGGCCGCCGCGTGGAACTGCGCGCCGACCTGGCGGAGCGGCAGGTACGCCTCGGGGGCGAGGACGAGGATGACGAGTCCGGTGTACAGGTCGAGGGTGCCGTGGACGAGCCGCATGCCGATGGTGACGGCGACGAGCGCCACCGAGAGCGTGGAGAGCAGCTCCAGGGCGAAGGAGGAGAGGAAGGCGATCCGCAGGGTCCGCATGGTCGCCCGCCGGTAGTCGGCGGTGATGGAGCGGATCGAGGCGGCCTGGGCCTTGGCCCGGCCGAAGACCTTGAGGGTGGGCAGCCCGGCGACGACGTCGAGGAAGTGGCCGGAGAGCCGGGAGAGCAGCTTCCACTGCCGGTCCATCCGGGCCTGGGTGTACCAGCCGATCAGGATCATGAAGACCGGGATGAGCGGCAGGGTGACGACGATGATCGCGGCCGAGACCCAGTCCTCGGTGACGATCCGCGCGAGGACCGCGAGGGGGACGACGACGGCGAGGCCGAGCTGGGGCAGGTAGCGGGCGAAGTAGTCGTCGAGCGCGTCCACGCCCCGGGTGGCGAGCGCGATGAGCGAGCCGGTGCGCTGTCCGCCGAGCCAGCCCGGCCCGAGGGCGGTGGCACGTTCGAGCAGCCGGCCGCGGAGTTCGGACTTCACCGCGGCGCTCGCCCGGTGGGCGGCGAGTTCGGTGAGCCAGGAGACGAGTCCCCGCGCCACCGCGACCCCGGCGAGCAGCAGCAGGGGAGTGGTCAGGTCGGAGACCGACAGACCCTTCTGGAAGGCCCCCACCACGACCTCGGCGATGAGCATCGCCTGGGCGATGACCAGAGCCGCCCCGACCAGGCCGAGCACGACGACCGCGACGAGGAAGACGCGGGTCGCCCGGGCGTACCGGAGCAGACGCGGGTCGATCGGTTTCACGTGAAACATGCCTCTCTGGGGGAGCGCCCGGGCCCTCTCGGGCCCGGGCGACGGCACTGGCGGGTGCCGACGGTCGCCCTAGTGGGCGTCGGCGATGTGCTGGGTGCCGATGCGCTTGCGGAACACCCAGTAGGTCCAGCCCTGGTAGAGCAGGACGAGGGGAGTGGCGATGGCCGCGCACCACGTCATGATCTTGAGCGTGTACGGGCTCGACGACGCGTTGGTCACCGTCAGGCTCCACGCGGGGTCGAGCGAGGACGGCATGACGTCCGGGAAGAGCGCGAGGAACAGCATGGCGACCGCGGCGGCGATCGTCACTCCCGAGAGGGCGAACGACCAGCCCTCGCGCCCCGCCTTGATCGCGCCGATCGCGCCGACCAGGGAGACGGCCGCGATCAGCATCGCGGCGAGGCTCCAGGCGTCCCCCGTGTCGGCCTGGGTCCAGATCAGGAAGGCGAGCGCGAGCACCGCCGTGACCAGGCCCAGCTTGACCGCGAGCGTCCGGGCCCGGACCCGGATGTCACCGACCGTCTTCAGCGCCACGAAGACCGTGCCGTGGAAGGTGAAGAGGGTGAGCGTGACCAGCCCGCCGAGGAGCGCGTACGGATTGAGCAGGTCCCAGAAGGTGCCGACGTACTCCATGTTCCGGTCGATCTCCACGCCCCGGACGATGTTGCCGAAGGCCACGCCCCAGAGGATCGCGGGGATCAGGGAGGTCCAGAAGATCGCCTGCTCCCAGTTGCGCTGCCAGTTCTCCTCGGGCCGCTTCGCCCGGTACTCGAAGGCGACACCGCGGACGATGAGGCAGACCAGGATGATCAGCAGCGGCAGGTAGAAGCCGGAGAACAGGGTCGCGTACCACTCGGGGAAGGCGGCGAAGGTCGCGCCGCCCGCGGTCAGCAGCCACACCTCGTTGCCGTCCCAGACGGGTCCGATGGTGTTGATGAGGACCCGCTTCTCGGGCCGGTTCCGGGCGAGCAGCTTGGTGAGGATGCCGACCCCGAAGTCGAATCCCTCCAGGAAGAAGTAGCCGGTCCAGAGGACGGCGATGAGTACGAACCAGACGTCGTGGAGTTCCATGCCTCGATCTCCTGAGCCTCAGTACGAGAAGGCCATGGGCCGGTCGGGGTCACGGGTGTCCCCGCCGATCTTGGTGGGCGGGTTGAGGTCGCTCTCGGTGAGCTCCGGCGGGCCGGCCTTCACGTACTTCACGAGCAGCTTGACCTCGACGACGGCGAGGATCGCGTACAGCGTGGTGAAGACGATCATCGAGGTGAGCACCTCGCCCTGCGAGACGCCCGGGGAGACGGCGGAACTGGTCCGCATCACGCCGTAGACGACCCAGGGCTGGCGGCCCATCTCGGTGAAGATCCAGCCCCACGAGTTGGCGATCAGCGGGAAGGCCATGGTCCAGAGGGCCACGATCCAGTACCACTTGCCGATCTTCGGGCTGAGCGCCTTGTTCTTGAAGAGGACGAGGTTCGGCACCTCGTCCTCACCGGTCCGCAGGCCGGGGGCGATCAGGAACTTCTTGCGGGTCAGCCAGAGCCCGATGACACCGAGGGTGAGCGAGGCCATGCCGAAGCCGATCATCCAGCGGAAGCCCCAGTAGGCGACCGGGATGTTGGGCCGGTAGTCGCCGGGCCCGTACTTCTCCTGCTCGGCCTTGTTGACGTCGTTGATGCCGGGGACGTACGAGTCGAAGTCGCCGTTGGCGAGGTAGGACAGTATTCCGGGGATCTCGATGGCGACCTTGTTGTGGCCCTTGTCGACGTCGCCGACGGCGAAGATCGAGAAGGGGGCCGGCGCCTCGCCGTCCCACAGCGCCTCGGCGGCGGCCATCTTCATCGGCTGCTGCTTGAACATGACCTTGCCGAGCATGTCACCGCTGATGGCGGTGCCGAGGCCGGCGATGATCAGGGTGATCAGGCCGAGCCGCAGCGAGGTCCGCATCACCGGGACGTGCCGCTTGCGGGCCAGGTGGAAGGCGGAGATGCCGACCATGAAGGCGCCGCCGACGAGGAAGGCGGCCGTCATGGTGTGGAAGAACTGCGTGACGGCGGTGTTCTGCGTGAGCACCGCCCAGAAGTCGGTGAGCTCGGCGCGGGCGCCCTGGCCCCGGTCCTCGTTGATGCGGTAGCCGACCGGGTGCTGCATCCAGGAGTTGGCGGCCAGGATGAAGTACGCGGAGAGGATCGTGCCGATCGAGACCATCCAGATGCAGGCCAGGTGGATCTTCTTCGGCAGCTTGTCCCAGCCGAAGATCCACAGGCCGATGAAGGTGGACTCGAAGAAGAAGGCGATGAGCGCCTCGAAGGCGAGCGGCGCGCCGAAGATGTCACCGACGAAGCGGGAGTAGTCCGACCAGTTCATGCCGAACTGGAACTCCTGCACGATGCCGGTGACGACACCCATCGCGATGTTGATGAGGAAGAGCTTTCCCCAGAACTTCGTCGCCCTGAGGTACTTCTCGTTCTCGGTGCGGACCCAGGCGGTCTGGAGACCCGCGGTGAGTGCGGCGAGGGAGATCGTCAGCGGAACGAAGAGAAAGTGGTAGACGGTGGTGATGCCGAACTGCCAGCGCGCCAGAGTCTCGGGCGCCAAAGCAAGGTCCACGTCGTCTTCTCCTTACATCGCCGTGGTCACGTCGGCAGTTTGCCCCTTTAATCACTCCCTTTACGGGACGAACAGGGACACGCTTGTGAACGCGTTCACATTCACAAGCATTATGACTCATACGAAATCCGTACTGGAGGCCGGGGGGCTGTACCAAAGGTCACACCTTCCCAAGGCCTTCAACATATTGTTGAATCCGGGCCATGACCCTTCGGATACGCATCAGCTGGCCGGCCGGACACACCACGGCCACCCTCGACGAGACCCCCACGAGCACCGCGCTCCTGGGGGTCCTGCCGCTCACCTCCACCGCCCGCACCTGGGGCGAGGAGGTCTACTTCGACACTCCGGTCTCCGTCCCGCGCGAGGCCGGGGCGCGCCAGGTCGTCGACCCCGGCACGGTCGCCTTCTGGACCGACGGCGACGCCCTCGCCCTCCCCTACGGGCCGACCCCGATCTCGCGGGGCGAGGAATGCCGGCTGGCGAGCCCGTGCAACCTGCTGGGCTCGCTCGACGACGACCCGCGGATCCTGGCCACCGTCCGCGACGGCGACCCGATCCGCGTCGAATCCGCCTGAGCCGTCAGGCCCCCTGGCGGAAGCCCTCCGCCACCTTCAGGAACAGGTCGTTCGCCTCGGTCTCGCCGATCGTGACGCGCACGCCCTCCCCCGCGAACGGCCGCACCACCACGCCGTGCCGCTCGCACTCCGCCGCGAAGTCCACGGTCCGCTCGCCGAGCCGCAGCCAGACGAAGTTCGCCTGCGCGTCCGGCACGGTCCAGCCCTGGGCCACCAGCCCCGCGTGGACCCGCTCGCGCTCCGCCACCAGCGAGCCGACCCGCCCGAGCAGCTCGTCCTCGGCGCGCAGGGAGGCCACCGCCGCGTCCTGCGCGACCTGGCTCACACCGAACGGCACCGCCGTCTTGCGCAGCGCGGCCGCCACGGGCTCGTGGGCGATCGCGAAGCCGACCCGCAGCCCCGCCAGGCCGTACGCCTTGGAGAAGGTGCGCAGCACCGCCACGTTCGGCCGGTCGCGGTAGAGCTCGACGCCGTCCGGGATGTCGGCGTCGCGGACGAACTCCTTGTACGCCTCGTCGATCACCACCAGGACGTCGGAGGGGACCCGGTCGAGGAAGCGCTCCAGCTCGGCCCGGCGCACCGCGGTGCCCGTGGGGTTGTTGGGGTTGCAGACGAAGATCAGCCGGGTCCGCTCGGTGATCGCCCCGGCCATCGCGTCGAGGTCGTGCGTCTCGTCGGCGGTCAGCGGCACCTGCACCGAGGTGGCCCCGCTGATCTGGGTGATGATCGGGTACGCCTCGAAGGAGCGCCAGGCGTAGATCACCTCGTCGCCCGGGCCCGAGGTCGCCTGGAGCAGCGACTGGGCGACGCCGACCGAGCCGGTGCCGGTGGCGATGTGGGAGACCGGGACGCCGAAGCGGTCGGCCAGCTCCGCCGCGAGCTCGGTGCACGCCATGTCCGGGTACCGGTTGAAGTTCGCGGCGGCGGCCAGCGCGCTCTCCATGACCCCCGGCAGCGGGGGGTACGGGTTCTCGTTGGAGGACAGCTTGAAGGCGACCGGGCCGCCCGCCGCGGCCGGCTTGCCCGGCTTGTAGGTGGGCACGCCGTCCAGCTCGGCGCGCAGCTTCGGGGTGGACGCGCTCGTCCCGCTGGTCTCGCTCACAGTGTGGCCTCCTCGACCGTCCGTACCGCCAATGCTTCTCACTTTATGAGGATTCCCGGCCGCTGCGAATGGGCTGTGGACAACAGCCCTGCAACGCTGTGGAAAACCCGCCCGCCGGCCCCATCGGAGCGAAGGGGCGCGCGCTTGGGTGGCGCGCGCCGGTGGCGAGCGCCGTGGCGCGCATCCCCCGTAGAGGTGAGTTGAGACCTCTTCGAGACCTCGCCCCCTCGCCAGGCCCATCCCTCCCGGGGGCATCAACTCGCATGGAAATACCCTCAACTGCCTTTGATTCCATTGCTCTTGACGACTTCCGACCATGCAGAAACGTGCCTGTCAACGCCTGCATATGCGGCCGTCCCGCCCACCCCTCATCGCCCTACTATCGGCTCGCCATGACAGCAGCAGGGAAGCACCAGGTGAGCCGGGCACAGACCCGGGGAAGCCGGCAGGGCCGGGCAGGCATCCGGGACGTGGCCGCCGCCGCCGGCGTCTCCATCACGACTGTCTCCGACGCGCTCAACGGCAAGGGCCGACTCCCGGACGCCACCCGCCGGCACGTCCGCGAGGTCGCCGACCGGCTGGGCTATCGCCCCTCCGCGGCGGCCCGCACGCTCCGCACCGGCAAGTCGGGACTGATCGGCCTGACCGTGACCACGTACGGGGATGAACCTTTCACCTTCACGGAGTTCGCCTACTTCGCGGAGATGGCCAGGGCCGCCACGTCGGCCGCGCTCGCCCGCGGCTACGCCCTCGTCATCCTTCCCGCGACCTCACGCCATGACGTCTGGTCGAACGTCGCCCTCGACGGCACCGTCGTCATCGACCCCTCCGACCACGACCCGGTCGTCACCGAGCTCGTCCGCCAGGGCCTCCCCGTCGTCTCCGACGGACGCCCGGCCGGCACCCTCCCGGTGACCGCCTGGGTCGACAACGACCACGAGACCGCCGTCCTCGACCTCCTCGACCACCTGGCCGACGCCGGCGCCCGCCGCATCGGCCTCCTCACCGGCACCACCACCGACACCTACACCCGCCTCTCGACCACCGCGTACCTCAACTGGTGCGAGCGGGTCGGACAGGACCCCGTCTACGAGGCCTACCCGGCGCACGATCCGTGCGCGGGCGCCGTCGCGGCCGACCGGCTGCTCGCCCGCCCCGACCGTCCCGACGCCGTCTACGGCCTCTTCGACCCCAACGGCACCGATCTGCTCGCCGCCGCCCGCCGCTACGGCCTGCGCGTCCCCGACGACCTGCTGATCGTGTGCTGCAGCGAGTCCACCGTCTACGCCACCACCGAGCCGCCCATCACGACGCTCTCGCTCAAACCGCGCCGCATCGGCACGGCCGTCGTCCAGCTCCTCATCGACGCCATCGAGGGGATCGAGAGCGACGGTCCGGTCGAGCAGGTGATACCGACCGAACTCATCGTCCGCACCTCCTCGCAGCGCCGCTCGCCGCGGACGACGGTCAGCCCGCCGCGCTCGCCCGCGAAGGACTGAGCGCCCCGCCCGACACCGGCCGCGCCGAAGGAGCGGCCGGCCGCACGACAGCAGAACGACCTCCCGCACGAAGCGCCGTCCCGCCCCCTGCCCGTGGGCGGAGACGGCGAAACCGACCGCCCGCCGGACCCGACCCTGGACCGGACCTTCTCAATTCGGGCGAAACAACCGGTGAACCCGGAGCGAACCCGGATTCACCACCCCTGGTGCGTCACACAGGCGGACCCTCATTCCTATGATGGGCGCACGACACCGCGGGCCACCCCGACCAGGCCGGTCCGCGATGTGCAGGGCATCGCGACGGTGGTGGAGGGGTCGATGACTCAGGGGGCCGGGCAGGAACCCGTGGAGCGCACGGCGACATTGCGTGACTTCCGCGTACCGCCGTACGCCCGGGTGCCCGTGCAGGGCCACCCGGCCGAGCCTCCGGCCGCGCCCGTCCCGCCCTCCGATCCCACCCTGCACCTGGGCACCCGCCCGGTCGCCTTCCCCGAACCGGTCGCCTTCCCCGAGCCGGCCGCACGGCCCGCGCAGGCGCACCCGGAAGGGGCCCCGCGCCCCGAGCCCGCCGCGTACCGGGAAGCGGGGCCGTACCCCGACACCGCCGCGTACCCCGACGCCGCCGGATACCCGGAGCCGACCGCGTACCCCGAGCCGGCCGCCGCGCCCCCGGCTTCCGCGCCGCCGGCCGCCGTCGCCGCGCCGCTCCCGCCGGCCGCGCCCGCCCCGCTCCCCCCGGCCGCCCCGCTCCCCGCCGCCGCGGTCCACCCCGGCGACGGGCACCCCGCCGAAGGCCACCCCGGGGACGTCCACCCCGGCGAGTTCCCCGACGGCTACACCCCGACCGAGCGCGACCTCCCGGTCATCCAGCGCGGCGACACCCTCCAGGTCCCCGTCGCCCCGGCCGTCGCGCCGGCGCCCGTCCCCACCGGCGACGGCCCCGGCCCGCTCTACGTCGTCGGCGACGTCCACGGCTACCTCGACGAGCTGGTCGCCGCCCTGCGCGCCCAGGGCCTCGTCGACGAGAACGGCGGCTGGGCCGCGGGCAACGCCCGGCTGTGGTTCCTCGGCGACTTCACCGACCGCGGACCCGACGGCATCGGGGTCATCGACCTCGTCATGCGGCTCTCCGCCGAGGCCGCCGCCGCGGGCGGCTACTGCAAGGCCCTCATGGGCAACCACGAGCTGCTCCTCATCGGCGCCAAGCGCTTCGGGGACACCCCGGTCAATTCCGGGGCCGGCACCGCCACCTTCCAGGCCGCCTGGCTGCTCAACGGCGGGCAGAAGCACGACATGGACCGCCTCCAGGACGTCCACCTCCAGTGGATGTCCCGGCTCGACGCCGTCGTCCACGAGGACGGCCACCTGCTGCTGCACTCGGACACCACCGCGTACCTCGACTACGGCCAGACCATCGAGGACGTCAACGAGACGGTCCACGAGATCATCCGGCGCAACGACGCCGACGAGGTCTGGGACCTCTTCCGGAAGTTCACCAAGCGCTTCGCCTTCCGCGACGAGGGCGGGCCGGAGGCCGTCCAGGAGCTGCTCGGCACCTACGGCGGCGCGCGGATCGTGCACGGCCACAGCCCGATCCCGTACCTCCTCGGCCAGGTGGGCACGGAGGACGGCGAGGAGGAATCGCGCCCGGCCGTCGACGGCCCGCACGTCTACGCCGACGGGCTCGCCATCGCCATGGACGGCGGCGTCACGATGGCCGGAAAGCTCCTGGTGGTCCAACTCCCGCTGGGGGACTGACTCTCACCCAGCGCATCCGGGAAAGGCGATTTCCGGAAACCCCCTGTCAGCGCGCCCGGTCACGGCCCTACCATCGGTCTCCCTAGGTAGGCAGGCTCTCCTCCGCTTCCGCCCGGACCGCCGTTCTCCACGCCCGGTCCCGGCCCACCGAGCATCGGGGGATGCACATGAACGTGGCTCCGCACCTGCTGACCGAGGACCGCGCCGAGTACGAGCGCGTCCTCGACGACGCACTGCGCACCGCACCCGAACGGCCGGAACTCGCCGGAGCGGGGGCGCTGCTGACGGACGCCCAGCTCCGCGCGATGGCACTGAACGCGACGGCGCTGATCACCGCGGCGGCGGCGAGCGAGTACGAGCACTTCGTCAAGGTGCGCGAGGCGCACCGCGCCGCCTCCAACCGCCCGCGGACCCCCGCCCCCGACGAGTCCCCGGGCGCCGTCGCGGTGCTCACCGTCCTCGTCCCGGTGCTCGCGGGCACGGCCGCCGTGATCTTCCTGCTGGTCGGCGCCGTGGTCCACCTGGTCGCCCCGGCCGCCGCCCTCGGCACCACGCTGCTCACCGCGGGCCTGGTCTTCGGCGCCCTCGCCGCCGCGGGCCTCCTCTGCGCGGGTGCCGGCCTGCTCCTCACCGCCCTGCGCAACAGTCCCGCCGAGACCGGCGCCCCCGACGACGAGCTCACCCGCGCCCGGGCCGCGTGGCGCCACGCCCTCCTGGAGCGCGGCGTGGTCCCCTTCCTCCACGCCGCCCTCACCGCCACCGGCCCGGACCCGGCTCCCCCGGTGCCGTGACGCGCGCCGGCCCGCGGTCCCCCCCGTGGACCGCGGGCCGGGGATCGGGGCGGCGGGCGCCGCTACTGCGCCAGGGGCAGGTAGACGCGGTTGCCGGAGGCGGCGAACTCGGCGGACTTCTCCGCCATGCCGGCCTCGATCTCCTCCTGGGTGCCGCCGTGCTCGCGGCGGATGTCCTGCGAGATCTTCATCGAGCAGAACTTCGGGCCGCACATCGAGCAGAAGTGCGCGGTCTTCGCGGGCTCCGCCGGGAGCGTCTCGTCGTGGAACTCGCGAGCGGTGTCCGGGTCGAGGGCCAGGTTGAACTGGTCCTCCCAGCGGAACTCGAACCGCGCGTCGGAGAGGGCGTCGTCCCACTCCTGGGCGCCCGGGTGGCCCTTGGCGAGGTCGGCCGCGTGCGCCGCGATCTTGTACGTGATGACACCGGTCTTCACGTCGTCGCGGTTCGGCAGGCCCAGGTGCTCCTTGGGCGTGACGTAGCAGAGCATCGCCGTGCCCCACCAGGCGATCATCGCGGCGCCGATGCCGGAGGTGATGTGGTCGTAGGCGGGCGCGACGTCCGTGGTCAGCGGGCCGAGCGTGTAGAACGGCGCCTCCTCGCAGATCTCCTGCTGGAGGTCGATGTTCTCCTTGATCTTGTGCATCGGGACGTGGCCCGGGCCCTCGATCATCGTCTGCACGTGGTGGCGCTTGGCGATCGTGTTGAGCTCGCCGAGCGTCTTCAGCTCGGCGAACTGGGCCGCGTCGTTGGCGTCCGCGATCGAGCCGGGACGCAGGCCGTCGCCGAGCGAGTACGTGACGTCGTACGTCGCGAGGATCTCGCAGAGCTCCTCGAAGTTGGTGTAGAGGAAGTTCTCCTTGTGGTGCGCGAGGCACCAGGCCGCCATGATCGAGCCGCCGCGCGAGACGATGCCGGTCTTGCGGCGCGCGGTGAGCGGCACGTACGGCAGGAGCACGCCGGCGTGCACGGTCATGTAGTCCACGCCCTGCTCGGCCTGCTCGATGACCGTGTCCTTGTAGATCTCCCAGGTCAGCTCCTCGGCCCTGCCGTCGACCTTCTCCAGGGCCTGGTAGAGCGGCACGGTGCCGATGGGCACGGGGGAGTTGCGCAGCACCCACTCGCGGGTGGTGTGGATGTTCCGGCCGGTGGACAGGTCCATGACCGTGTCGGCGCCCCAGCGGGTCGCCCAGGTCATCTTCTCCACCTCCTCCTCGATGGAGGAGGTGACCGCGGAGTTGCCGATGTTGGCGTTGACCTTCACCAGGAACCGCTTGCCGATGATCATCGGCTCGATCTCGGGGTGGTTGACGTTGGCCGGCAGCACCGCGCGGCCCGCCGCGATCTCCTCGCGGACGACCTCGGGGGAGACGTTCTCCCGGATCGCCACGTACTCCATCTCCGGGGTGACCTCGCCCCGGCGGGCGTACGCGAGCTGGGTCACGGCCTGCCCGTCGCGGCCCCGGCGGGGCAGCCGCGGGCGGCCGGGGAAGACCGCGTCGAGGTTCTTCAGCCCGCCGCCGCGCGGCGAGGTGTGCTTGATGCCGTCGTCCTCGGGGCGGACGGGGCGGCCCGCGTACTCCTCGGTGTCGCCGCGCGCGATGATCCAGTTCTCGCGCAGCGGCGAGAGGCCCCGGCGGACGTCGGTGTCGACGGCGGGGTCGGTGTACGGGCCGGACGTGTCGTACAGCGTCACGTCCTTGCCGTTGGTGAGGTGCACCTGGCGGACCGGCACCCGGAGGTCGGGGCGGGAGCCCTCGACGTACCCCTTGTGCCAGCCCGGCGTGCGCGCGCCGTTCTCGTCGTTCTGGTCGGAGGCAGGCGTGCGTGCATCCTGAAGGGTCATATGACCGAATCTCCCTACGCCGGCATTACCCGGTAACAGGTTCGGCGGTCGGCGCAGCCTCCTCCCGTACGTGTCCGCGTACGGTGATCAGCGCCCTCTCAGCCCGGTGCTCCGAGCTCCCGCGTGTGCAAAGGTGTCACCACGCTAGCGCCCTCCCGGGCGTGCTGAACAGTGGGCCCCCGACGTTCTTGCGATGATCGGTCGGTGACTTCCTCGCAGCAGTCCCCCGATCCGCACGGCCACGAGCACGGGCACGGCACCGGTCCCGGCGCTGGTCACGACCACGGTCCCGGCCCCGCATCAGGCCGTGGACACGGCCACGGAGGCGGCCACGGGCACGGGCACAGCCACGGCCACGGGCCCGCCGCACCCGTCTCGCGTCATCTGCGCAGGGTCATCGCGGCCGTCCTGATCCCCTTCGCCACCGCCGTGGTCGTCGGCCTCGTGGTGCTCTGGCCCGGTGGCACGCCGCCGCACGAGCGGACCGGCGTCGGCTTCGACCGGCAGACCGAGCAGGGCAGGGTCGTGGCCGTCGAGCAGGTGGACTGCAAGGACGTGAACGCGGCACAGGTGCCGCCCACCGGCGACACCTCCACCCCGCAGGGGCGCGAGGCGGTCAACGGGCAGCAGGGGGAGTGCGAGAAGGCGACGATCGAGGTCACGAGCGGCGCGGACAAGGGCCGCCGGTTCACCGAGATCGTGCAGCCGGACGCCCCGCGCCAACTGGAGGAGGGCCAGGGCGTGGTGGTCGCCTACGCCCCCGACGCCCCCGCCGACCTGCAGTATTCGGTGACGGACGTGAACCGCAAGGTGCCGATCGCGGTCCTCGCCGGCATCTTCGCCCTCGCGGTGGTGCTCGTCGGCCGGCTGCGCGGCGTGATGGCCCTGGTCGCGCTCGCGGTGAGCTTCCTGGTGCTGACGCTCTTCATCCTCCCCGCGATCCTGGCGGGTTCGAACCCGCTGGTGGTGGCGGTGGTCGGATCGAGCGCGATCATGCTGCTCGCGCTCTATCTGTGCCACGGCCTGTCGGCCCGCACCTCGGTCGCGGTCCTGGGCACGCTGATCTCGCTGCTGCTGATCGGCCTGCTGGGGTCCTTCTTCATCGGCTGGGCCTCGCTCAGCGGCAACACCGACGACTACACCGGGCTGATCCACGGCCTGTACCCCGAGATCGACATGTCCGGCCTGCTGCTCGCCAGTGTGATCATCGGTTCGCTCGGTGTCCTGGACGACGTGACCGTCACCCAGACCTCGGCGGTCTGGGAGCTGCACCAGGCCGATCCGGGCATGGGTCCGCGGGCGCTCTACCGGGCCGGCATCCGGATCGGCCGCGACCACATCGCCTCGGTGGTGAACACGCTGGTCCTGGCCTACGCGGGCGCCTCGCTGCCGCTGCTCCTGCTCTTCACCATCGCGGAGAGCAGCATGGGGACGGTGGCCAACAGCGAGCTGGTGGCGGAGGAGATCGTGCGGACCCTGGTCGGCTCGATCGGCCTGGTGGCCTCGGTGCCGGTCACGACGGCCCTCGCGGCGCTGGTGGTGTCGGCCGACCGCCCGTCGGAGCAGGCCGCCGGGCGGGCGGCGGGCCGCGGCGGACGGCGGCGCCGCGCGAAGTGACGGGCGCGCGGCGGCCCGTACGGGTCCGGGGCCGGCGCGGGTGCGTGGCGGGCGCACGGGGCCGGGGGCGGCGGGTGTACGGACCGGTGCCGGTGGGCAGCCATAGGGAGCGGGCGCACGGACCGGGGCCGGCGGTCGTACGGAGCGGGCGCCGGGGTCAGGCCGGTCCGGCGCTCTCCTCGGCGAGGATCCGGCCGAGCGCGGCCTCCAGGCTGTCCTCGAAGTCGCCCAGTGCCTGCTCCTGACCGAGCGGGACGAGCTTGTCCGTGCGGTCGAGGAAGGCGACGAGCGGCGGGGCGCTGGCGCGGAAGAGGGCGCGGTCGCCGCCGACCTGGAGCCGGATGGAGACGTCCGACAGGCCCTCGGGGTCGGTCGGGGCGATGTGCACGTCGCCGTCGCCGCTGGGGCGGTTGATCCCGTCGAGCAGCAGCTCCCTGCCGAACGCCCAGGTCACGGGTGCGTCCCCGGGGAGGTGGAAGGTCATCCGCACCGCGTAGGGATCCCGGGTCTCGTATCGCAGCTCGACCGGGATCTTGAAGGAGAGCTCCTCCGAGACGAGGAAGCTCATCAGGACCTCGGCCTGAACCGACTCTCGCATCATGTACCCCGCAGTAGATGGAGCAGTTGTGTAAACACAGCTGCTGAAAGCTGTGACCGAAACGGCCAGGAATGATCCCCCGTGGCCCTCTTGACGCAATCGTGCTGTACGCGCTAGCGGATCACAAGGAGTGATTTTTCAGATACTGATAGAGAGGGCGAGCGAACTGAAGAGGTTTCCGATCTCGGTACGTAGTCGCTCGACTGCTGGGAGCAACCGTTCTTCCTGGTGAAGGGGGAGGGAAATGGCCAGAGTGGCCGCCAGGGAGCCCACCGTGATGGGGATGGCGGCGCAAACCGTGCCGAGCGCATATTCCTGACGCTCCACCAGGGGCTCCATTCTCCCCAAACCGCCCAAACGCTCCAAAAGCACACGACGGTTACGCACCGTGTACGGAGTGATGGCTTCCACCGGATGCCGGTCGAGGTGGTCTTGACGAGATTTCAGATCCAGTTGACTGAGCAGACACTGCCCGATCGCATGGGCGTGACCGGTCTCGCGGAAATCCGCCCATTCCTCCACCGCGGGGGAGTTGGGGGCGTCCGCGACGGAGACGAGTTCGATCTCGCCGTCGCGGTACAGCGCGAAGTAGACCGGCACACCGATCTCGTCCCGCCAGTGGGCGAGGGAGTCCTCGATCTTGATGCGACGATTCTGCACAGCCCCGCCGCCGGCCAGCCGGGCGGCTGCCTCGCCGAGGTAGAACGCACCCTTGTCGCGGAGCAGATAGCCCTCGTGCGTCAGGGTGCGGAGAAGGTGGTACGTCGTGGGCAGCGGAAGGCCCGTCTCCCGGGCGAGCTGCTTGGCCGGGGCGCCGTCCGCATGGGAGGCCACGGCCTCCAGAAGTCTCAGCGCCCGCTGCACCGAGCCGATCAGGGTCGGCGCAGCCGTCTGCGTAGCCATGGCCAAAGGTCACCCCCAGGCGTGACACGGATGCACTGCACCCGTTCGCGGGGGCCGCCCCCGCGCTCGCGCCGGGCCTGGGACACCGACGGGGTCCGATGGACCGGACCCCTCTGGGACGAGCGGGAAACCGCTGGTCTGCCGGAGATCTACGCCCGTAGTCCCCGACTCGGCGGAGATCTGCCACTCTAGTGGCTCGTCCTCGCCCCCCACCCCGTTTCCACCAGCGCGTTCCCCCTGCCGGGCTAACGCCCGGCAGTCACCGAATACCGATGAGTAGCTTGTGCTACCAGTCGCGGTCCGTCTTCGACGGGGTGCCGAACTTCCGTACGGCGTAGATGAGTCCGGCCACCAGCGCGACGAACAGCAGCACCTTGAACAGCAGGCCGATCACGAAGGTGAGCACGCTGGTGATGAATCCGCCGAAGACGAGCAGGACCAGGGCGGGTATCGCGATCCACTTCACCCACCACGGCAGCCCCGCGAGAATCTCCTGTACGGCCATGGTTCTCTCCCTCGCTCCTCGAAGCCCGTCCGGAACCCTCCGTCCCGCACACCTCAAGGCTAGGCGGGCACCCCCCGCCGCAGGCCCCTCCGGGGCCCGGGCTCTCCCCTGATCCACCCCCTAGGGGAACCAGGGGTTCAGCCCCGAGAGGGAACACCCGCCGACGCCCGCGTCCCCGGCCGGCCCGCGTCTCCGCCGACGCCCGCGTCCCCGGCCGGCCCGCGTCTCCGCCGACGCCCGCGTCCCCGGCCGGCCCGCGTCTCCGCCGACGCCCGTGCCACCGGCCGGCCCGTGCCACCGGTGGCGCTCAGGCCTCCGGTGGCGAGAAGACCACCAGCACCCGCAGGTCCTCGCTGATGTGGTGGAAGCGGTGCGGCACCCCGGCCGGCACGTAGACCACGCTGCCCCGCGCCACCTGCGTGGTCTCCTCCCCGACGGTGATCGCCGCCCGGCCGGACACCACGAAGTACACCTCGTCCTGACCGTGCGGCGACTGCGGGTCCAGCTCGCCCGCGTCGAGCGCGTACAACCCCACCGACATGTTCCGCTCACGCAGGAACTGGAGGTACGCCCCCTGGTTGGCGACGCGCTCCGCCTCCAGTTCGTCCAGCCGGAATGCCTTCACTGCCATTCGCCCCTGCCCTTGGCCCGATCGTCTCTGCCACGATCAGACACATGAAGAATTTTGTAGTCAAGACACTGGCCAACGCGGGGGCACTCGCGGTCGCCATCTGGCTGTTCGGCGGCATCACCCTGACCGGCAACGACGAGATCACCGGGGAGGCCCTCGGCACCCTGCTCCTCGTCGCACTCGTCTTCGGCCTCGTCAACTTCCTGGTCAAGCCGGTCGTGAAACTGCTGACGCTGCCCCTCTTCATCCTGACCCTCGGCCTGATCACCCTGGTGGTCAACGCCCTGATGCTGCTGCTCACCTCGTGGCTGGCCGGTCTCTTCGACCTCAGCTTCCACGTGGACGGCTTCGGGACCGCCGTCGTCGGCGGCCTGGTCATCTCGGTCGTCTCGTGGGCGCTCAACGTCATGCTCCCCGACGGCGACTGAGCGGCCGGCATGACCTACCGCGTCTGCTTCGTCTGCACCGGCAACATCTGCCGCTCCCCGATGGCCGAGCACGTCTTTCGCGCGCGCGTGGAAGAGGCCGGCCTCGGCGGCGCGGTCGAGGTGGACAGCGCGGGCACCGGCGGCTGGCACGAGGGCGACGGGGCGGATCCGCGCACCGTCGCCGTCCTGGAGGAGCACGGCTACACCTCCGCCCACACCGCCCGGCAGTTCCGCGCCTCCTGGTTCCCCGCCCTCGATCTGGTGATCGCGCTCGACGAGGGCCACGCCCGGGAGCTCCGCCGCCTCGCCCGCACCCCCGAGGAGGCGGCCAGGATCCGGCTGTTCCGCTCGTACGACCCCGGAGCCGGGAACTCCCTCGACGTCCCCGACCCCTACTACGGCGGGTACGAGGGCTTCGAGGAGTGCCTGGAGATGACCGAGGCCGCGAGCGAGGGACTTCTCTCCGCGGTCCTGTCCGGCCTCCGGGAGGGGCGCCCGGAATGACTCCGGAAGGGACCGCCGGAATGACTCCGGAAGGGGCCGCCGCCCGGAACGAATCGGGGAGGCGTCCGGTACGGCCCCGGGAGGTGCCCGGAATGACTCCGGCGGCACTTCCGGAGAGACTTCGGGGGAACGAGAACGAGGAAAGGACCCCGTGAACCCGTGAGCCCCCAGGAACAGCACCACCAGGGCGAGGGCCCCGGCGACGGCACCCTCGCCGTGCGGGCCGGACTGCCCGACCCCGTGAAGTACGAACCCACCCTGCCGGGTCCCGTGTTCGCCGCCCACTTCCACCTGCCCGGCGAGCCCACCGGCCCCTACACCTACGGCCGCGACGAGAACCCGACCTGGACCCATCTGGAGCGGGCCGTCGGCACCCTGGAGGCACCCGGGGAGACCGGCATCGAGACCGTGGTCTTCGCCTCCGGCATGGCCGCGATCTCCGCCGTCCTCCTCTCCCAGCTCTCCGCCGGCGACGCCGTCGTCCTGCCCACCGACGGCTACCAGGCCCTGCCGCTCCTCCACGACCAGCTGCGCGCGTACGGCATCGAGGTGCGCACCGCCCCGACCGGCGGCGACGCCCAGCTCGACGTCCTCGACGGCGCCAAGCTGCTGTGGATCGAGACCCCGTCCAACCCCGGGCTCGACGTCTGTGACATCCGCCGCCTGGTCGGGGCGGCCCACGCCGCCGGGGCGCTCGTCGCCGTCGACAACACCCTCGCCACCCCGCTCGGCCAGCGGCCGCTGGAGCTCGGCGCGGACTTCTCGGTCGCCAGCGACACCAAGGGGATGACCGGCCACGGCGACGTGCTGCTCGGCCACGTCAGCTGCCGCGACCCCCGGCGGGCCGCGGAGGTGCGGCGCTGGCGCAAGATCGTCGGCGCGATCCCCGGCCCCATGGAGGCCTGGCTCGCCCACCGCTCGCTCGCCACGCTCCAGCTGCGGATCGACCGCCAGTGCGCGACCGCCCTGGAGCTCGCCCGGGTCCTGGCCGACCATCCCGACGTCATCGGACTGCGCCACCCCGGACTCCCGGACGACCCCTCGCACGAGGTCGCCGCGCGGCAGATGCGCCGCTTCGGCTCGGTGATCTCCTTCGAGCTCGCCGACCGCGCGCGGGCCGAACGCTTCCTGGACGAGCTCCGGCTGGTCGACGACGCCACCAGCTTCGGCGGCGTGCGCTCCTCCGCCGAGCGGCGCGGCCGCTGGGGCGGGGACGCCGTCGCCGAGGGCTTCATCCGCTTCTCGGTCGGTGCCGAGGACCCGGCGGACCTGATCGCCGACGTGCTGCGCGCCCTGGACGCGGCCCGGAAGGCGGGCTGACAGGGCTCGGACCAGGGCGTTCCGAGCCTCCCCCCTCGTGGCTCGGAACGCCCCCGTCCTTGCGCGGAACCCGCCCGAACAAGGCTAGTTGACTGTGCGTCAGTGTCCAATCACGGTAGCGACAGCGGCCTATCGACATATTTATAGTGGGACGGTTCCGCGACGACAGGCGGCCGGGAGGGCGTCCATGGATCTGGCCCTGCTGCGCACGTTCGTCACGGTGCACCGGGCCGGCTCCTTCACCCGCGCCGCCGCCCTGCTGGGCCTCTCCCAGCCCGCCGTCACCAGCCAGATCCGCACCCTGGAACGGCAGCTCGGCCGGCCGCTCTTCCTGCGGCGGGCCCGCGGGGTCACCCCGACCAGCATCGGCGACGAACTGGCCCACCGCGCCGCCCCGCACCTGGACGCCCTCGTCGAGATCACGGAGACCGGGCTCGACGCCGAGCGCGGAGTCCGCACCCTGCACGTCGCCGGCCCACCGGAGTTCACCTCGCTGCGCGCGCTGCCCGCGCTCGCCCCGCTCGTCGCCCAGGGGCTCGCCCTGCGCGCCTCCTTCACCGGCAACAGCGAGGAACTGCTCGACGGACTCGCCGCCGGCCACCACGACCTGGCCCTCTCCACCGCCCGGCCGCGCGGCGGACTGTTCACCGCCGTCCCGCTCTGCGACGAGGAGCTCGTCCTGGTCGCCGCCCCGCGCTGGGCGGCCCGGCTCTCCCCCGGCGTGCTCGCCACCGGCGCGGTGGTCCTGGAGCAGCTCCCGCTGATCGAGGTGCACGAGTCGCTGCCCTTCGCCGCCCGCTACTGGGCCGCCGTCTTCGAGAGCGGGCCGGCCGCGGCCGCCACCGTCATCGCACCCGACCTGCGGGCCGTCCGGGAGGCCGCGGCCGCCGGCGCGGGGCTCGCGGTGCTGCCCCGCTACCTCTGCGAGGAGGCGCTGGAGCGGGGACGGCTGGTGGCACTGCTCGAACCGCCGGTGCCGCCGCTGCGGACCTACTTCCTGGTGACCCGCACGGGGACCCTCGCGCTGACCCACATCGCGCGTGCCCACGAGGAACTCGTACGGGCCGCGGGGGAGTGGTGAGTTTCAGCCCGGTGGGAACGGGCCATTTTCTTCCCATGACCGAACGGCCCGTGGTCAAGCGCACCGCACGCGCCATCCTGCTCGACGGAGACGACCTCGTCCTCATCAAGCGCACCAAGCCGGGGGTGGATCCGTACTGGGTGACGCCCGGTGGCGGCGTCGAGCCCTCCGACTCCACCGTCGTCGAGGCCCTCCACCGTGAGGTGCACGAGGAGCTCGGCGCCAAGATCGTCGATGTGGTCCCCTGTTTCGTCGACACCGTCGAGCACATCGTCGACGGCGGGGTCTCCGGCGTGAAGGTCCAGCACTTCTTCGTCTGCCGCCTGGAGTCGATGGACCTCCGCCTCCGGCACGGCCCCGAGGTCGACGAACCCGTCGGGGAGTACGAGATCGTCCGGGTGCCCTTCAGCCGTGTGGGGATCGCCGCCGTCCACCTGGTGCCGCTCTCACTGCGCCACTACCTCGACGGGAACATCGAGGGCGTGCGCGCCATGCACGCCCCCGACCTCGGCTGACCCGCCCCCGGCCGCGGCCGGACCGGCTCCGACCGCGGAGAGCTCCGCGAGGAAGTCGTGGCGGATCCGCTCCGAGGGGACCCCGGCGCCGCGCAGCACGTCGACGCCCTGCCGGACCATGCCGAGCGGGCCCGCGAGGTAGGCGTCCCGCTCGGTCCAGGGGCCCGTCTCCCGGACAGCCTCCGGCAGCGGCCCCTGCGCCTCGGTGACCGGGTGGACGGCGAGCCAGGGGAAGGTCTTCTGGAGCCGCAGCAGGGTGTCCATGTCGTAGAGGTCGTGGCCCCTGCGGGCCCCGTAGAAGACGTCGACCTGCCGGCGGTCGCCGTGTTCGGCGACGTCCTCCACCAGCGCCTTGATCGGCGCGATGCCGGTCCCGCCGCCGAGGCAGAGCAGCCCGGTGTCGGTGGCGTGGTCGACCGTCATGGAGCCGGCCGGCGGCCCCAGCCGGAGCACGTCCCCGGGACGGGCCCGGTGGACCAGGGCGCGCGAGACCCAGCCGGCCGGGACGGACTTCACGTGGAGCGTGAGCAGCCCGTCCGGACGGGGCGCCGAGGCGAAGGAGTAGTGGCGCCAGACCCTCGGCCACCAAGGGGTCTCCAACGTCGTGTACTGCCCGGCGAGGAAGGGGTAGGGAGCGTCGGGGCGCAGGGTGAGCACCGCGATGTCGGGAGTCCGCAGATCGTGCGAGACCACCTCGGCCTGCCACCAGGCGGGGGCCTTCGCCTCGTCCTGCGAGGCGGCGTCGATCATGATCTGCGAGATCGCCGTGTACGCCCGGACCCAGGCCGCCTCGGTCTCCGCGTCCCAGCTCCGCTCCGCGTACCGGACGAGCGCGCCGATCAGGGCCTCCCCCACCGCCGGGTAGTGGGCCGCCACGACGCCGTACTTGCGGTGCCCCCGGCCGAGATGCCCCAGGTACTCACCGAGGAAGGCGCTGTCGTCCATCCGCTCGGCGACCGTGAGCAGGGCCTTGAGCAGACGGTCCCGCTGGACGTCCATCGCGGCCGGGAAGAGCTCGCGCAGGGCCGGGTCCCGCACGAAGAGCAGCGCGTAGAAGTACGAGGTCACCTTGTCGGCGACCGGGGCGATCTCCTCGAGGGTGCGGCGGACGAGCACCGCGTCGGCGGAGGGCTCTGCTATTCGGGCCCCCGTCCCGTCCTTCGTGCTGGTCGGACCATCCATCATGTGCCTCGCCTCACGCAGCCGGCTTCCGTGTTCGCAGCATGGCCCCTCCCGCAAAGGCTTCGGGCGGAAAGCCGCGTTCTCGGGCCAAAGGGCAGGGTTGCGGACTAGGCTCCCCTCTTTCGGCGCGCTCGCCCCCGGCCCTTCCCTCCCGCCGGGGAAGCACGTTTCACGTGAAACACCAGCAGAAAATCCCTGGACGGACGATCCCTCCGTCGGCAAGCCTGGCCGTCATGCCGATCTCCCCCACCGACCTCGCACGGCTCCCCGTCCGACGCCTCGGCCCCACCGACCTCCTGGCCTGCGCCGACCTCTCCGAGGACCGCGGCTGGCTCCGCGAAGAACACAAGTGGGGGCTGCTGCTCACCGCCGGCACCGGATACGGCATCGACGACCCCGACGGTGACGGACTGCTCGCCTGCTGCGTGGTGACCTCCTACGGCCCCGGCCTCGCGGCCATCGGCATGGTGCTCGTCGCCCAGCGCCACGCCCGCCGGGGCGTCGGGCGGCGCCTGATGGAGCACGTCCTGGCGGAGGCGGGGGAGACCCCGCTGACGCTCTACGCCACCGCGAACGGACAGCCGCTCTACGCGGGACTCGGCTTCACCGAGATCGGCCGCTCCGCGATGCTGAAGGGCCACTTCTCCGCCGACGCGGTGACCCCGCCGATTCCGGTCCGCCCGGCCACCGCGGACGACCTCCAGGAGGTCCTCCGCCTCGACCGGGAGATCTTCGGTCTCGACCGCACGCCGCTCCTCACACGGCTCCCGGCCTTCGCCGACCACCTGCGGGTCGCCGTCGAGGACGGCACGATCACCGGATTCGCCGCCGCCTGGCCCAACATGGACACCCATGTCGTCGGACCGCTGATCGCCCGGGACACCGCCACCGCCCAGGCGCTGGTCGCCTCGCTGGCGGAGGCCACGGAGCGCCCGCTGCGCACGGACGTCGACGTCCGCCACACCGAGCTGGTGTCCTGGCTCACGGAGAACGGCCTGGCCCCGGTCGTCACCAACGCGGTGATGATCCGCTCCCTCCCTGACCTTCCCGGTGACGCCACACGGCGTTTCGCCCCGCTGACCGTCGCGGCGGGCTGACCCCTCCACGGCACGGATCCAGGACCGCAATAGTTGCACACGCGCACTATTGCGGTCCTTCGACTACTCTGGATCCGGACAACCCACCGGCGAGGACAGGGACGAGGAGAGATCATGACCGCGACGGACCCCGCCCTCACGGCACTCGCACAGCGCTGGTGCGCCCTCTCCCTGCTGCACGGGCGCATCGAGTCGCACATCGAGCGCGCCCTGGAGTCCGGCCACGGTCTGAGCGCCCGCGAGTACTCGCTGCTCGACGTCCTGAGCCGCCAGCACGACGGCCCCGGCGGGCACCTCCAGATGAAGCAGGTCGCCGACGCGGTCGTCCTCAGCCAGAGCGCCACCACCCGGCTGGTGACGCGCCTGGAGGACCGGGGCCTGCTCACCCGCTACCTCTGCGCGACCGACCGCCGGGGCATCTACACCGACGTCACCGAGGCCGGGCAGAAGCTCCTGGACGAGGCCCGCCCCACCAACGACCGAGCCCTGCGCGAGGCGCTGGACGAGGCCGCGAACAACCCCGAGCTGGCCCCCTTGGTCGGCGTCCTCGAAGGCGAGACCGCCGCCGTCTGACCGGTGGTCCCGGGCCTTCACCACCAGGCCTTCACCACCGGGTCGTACCCTGCGGGCATGAACGATCTTGAGATCCGTCCCGCCCTCGCGGAGGACGTGCCCGCGATCGTCGCGATGCTCGCCGACGACCCCCTCGGCGCCCTGCGGGAGTCCCCGGACGACCCGGCGCCGTACCTCGCCGCCTTCGCCCGCCTCGCGGACGACCCGAACCAGCACCTCGTCGTCGCCACGCGCGGCGGAAGGGTCGTTGGCACGCTCCAGCTGACGATCGTCCCCGGGCTCTCCCGGCGCGGCGCCACCCGCTCGATCATCGAGGGGGTACGGATCCACTCCGAGGAGCGCGGCAGCGGTCTGGGGAGCCGACTCGTCGAGTGGGCCGTCGAGGAGTCCCGTCGTCTGGAGTGCGTCCTGGTCCAGCTGACCTCCGACGTCACCCGCACCGACGCCCACCGCTTCTACGAACGGCTCGGCTTCGAGGCGAGCCACGTGGGCTTCAAGCTGGCCCTCTGACCCTTCCGCGGACGGCCCGTGTTTCACGTGAAACGCGGGCCGTTCCCCACGGGGCGGGATCAGAGCCCGCGCCAGCCCTCCGCGTCCGTGCCGCCGGGAACCGCGTCCCCGGGCTCGTACGGCTCCCGGGTGAAGACGAAGGAGCCCAGGTCGAGGTGGCTCACGCTGCCGTCGGGGCGCCGCACGACCCGGAGCCGCTCCCCCGCGTAGTAGCCGTCCAGCCCGATCCAGCCGCCCTCGGGCAGCGCCCGGAACCTGGCGCGGCGGCCGGCCCCGCGCAACGGCTCCAGGACCACCCCACGCTCGGCGCCGAGCCGCAGACCGTAGGAGTACGTGCCCCAGTACCAGGGGCCGGTAAGCGCCAGGAGCTCCTGGTCGACCTCGTCCGCGGGCAGCGGCCGCCACGGCTCGGGCAGCCGCGGCTCGGCCTCGGCCACGATCCGTACCAGGTCGGCGGCCACGACGCCGGTCAGCGGACCGCTCGTCGCGTTGGCCAGGGCCACGCCGACCACGTCCTGGTCGACGTCCACCCAGAGCCCGGCGAGGAAGCCGGGCAGCGAACCGCCGTGCCCGATGAGCGTGCCGTTCTCCCCATGGGCCAGCTGGATCCCCAGGCCGTACCCCATCTGCGCGTCCCCGACGGCCGGCGGGGCGGCGGGCACCCGCATCTCGGCGACGGTGGAGGCGCTCAGCACGCGGTCGTCGCCCTTCGCGAGGAAGAGCCCGAACCGGCAGAGGTCGGCGGCCGTCGACCACAGCTGGCCGGCCGGAGCCATCACCCCCAGGTCCTCGGAGGGCTCGGGAAGCATCACGTCGGCCCAGGGGTGCACCGCCCAGCCCCCGGCGTGCGGGGCCACCGCCTCCCCCGTCGTGCGCCCCATGCCCAGCGGCTCCAGGACCTCGGTGCGCAGCGCCTCCTCCCAGGAGACCCCGCGCACCGCCTCGACCAGGGAGCCGAGCAGGGTGTAGCCGGGGTTGGAGTAGTGGAAGCTCCGGCCCGCCGGGTGGAGCGCGGGAGTCTCCCCCAGGACGTCCGAGAGCTCGGGCCGCGAGGTCCCGGGGGTCCGCTCCCACCAGGGCGAGGGGGTCTCCGCGGCGAGTCCCGCGGTGTGGCCGAGCAGCTGGGCGACGGTCACCTCGCCCACGCCCGTACCCGGCAGGTGCTTCTCCAGGGGGTCGTCGAGACCGATCAGCCCCTCGTCCCGCAGCCGCAGAACGAGGACGGCGGTGAAGACCTTGGTGATCGAACCGATCCGGTACTGGGTGTCCGCGTCCGGGGCGTGCCCCTCCACGCAGCTGCGGGAACCGCTCCAGACCATCGCTCCCCCGCGCGCGACCGCGCCCACGAACGAGGGCGCGCGGCCCTCGCTCTGGGCGCGGGCCACGCGGTGCAGCAGGGAACGTTCGGTGGTGGGCAGCAGGGCTTCGAAGGCTGAGGTCATGAACCGATCATGCCGCGCCGGCCCACCCGGGCACGATCAGGTTTGTGCCATGTCCACGAAGCGCGAGTAGTGGCCCTGGAAGGCGACGGTGATGGTGGCCGTCGGACCGTTACGGTGCTTGCCGACGATGATGTCGGCCTCGCCGGCGCGGGGGGACTCCTTCTCGTAGGCGTCCTCGCGGTGGAGCAGGATCACCATGTCGGCGTCCTGCTCGATGGAGCCGGACTCACGCAGGTCGGAGACCATCGGCTTCTTGTCGGTGCGCTGCTCGGGGCCTCGGTTCAGCTGGGAGAGCGCGATCACCGGGAGCTCCAGCTCCTTGGCGAGGAGCTTGAGGTTTCGCGACATGTCGGAGACCTCCTGCTGACGGCTCTCCTGCCGCTTGGAGCCGCCGGACTGCATCAGCTGGAGGTAGTCGATGATGACGAGCTTGAGGCCGTTGCGCTGCTTGAGCCGGCGGCACTTGGCGCGGATCTCCATCATCGACAGGTTCGGGGAGTCGTCGATGTAGAGCGGCGCCTGGGAGACGTCCGGCATGCGGCGGGCGAGCCGGGTCCAGTCCTCGTCGGTCATCGTGCCCGAGCGCATGTGGTGCAGGGCGACCCGCGCCTCCGCCGACAGCAGGCGCATGGCGATCTCGTTGCGGCCCATTTCGAGGGAGAAGATCACGCTGGGCAGGTTGTGCTTGATCGAGGCGGCCCGGGCGAAGTCCAGCGCGAGCGTCGACTTACCCATGGCGGGGCGGGCCGCGATGATGATCATCTGTCCGGGGTGGAGTCCGTTGGTGAGCGAGTCGAGGTCGCTGAAGCCGGTGGGCACACCGGTCATCTCGCCGCTGCGGGAGCCGATCGCCTCGATCTCGTCGAGCGCGCCCTCCATGATGTCGCCGAGCGGCAGGTAGTCCTCGGTGGTCCGCTGCTCGGTGACCTTGTAGATCTCCGCCTGGGCCGAGTTCACGATCTCGTCGACGTCGCCGTCGGCGGCGTATCCCATCTGCGTGATCTTGGTGCCGGCCTCGACGAGCCGCCGCAGCACGGCCCGCTCGTGGACGATCTCCGCGTAGTACGAGGCGTTCGCCGCCGTCGGCACCGACTGGACGAGGGTGTGCAGGTAGGAGGCGCCGCCCACGCGGTTGATCTCGCCGCGCTTGGTGAGCTCGGCGCCGACCGTGATGGGGTCGGCGGGCTCGCCCTTGGCGTAGAGGTCGAGGATCGCGCCGAAGACGGTCTCGTGCGCGGGCTTGTAGAAGTCGTGGCCCTTGATGATCTCCACGACGTCGGCGATGGCGTCCTTGGAGAGGAGCATGCCGCCGAGCACGGACTGCTCGGCGTCGAGGTCCTGCGGGGGGACCCGCTCGAAGCCGGAGAGTCCGCCGTCCCAGGGGCCGTCGCTGCCGCGCTCGTGCTGCTCGTCGCGGCCACGGCCGCGCCCGCGTCCCTCGCCCCGGCCCTCGCCGCGGCCTTCGCCACGGGTCCGGACGGGCAGTCGGTCGCTCGGTCCGCCGTCGGCCCAGGGGTCGTCCATGGGCTCGGGAACGCTCACCAGGCCACCTCTTCCCGTCCGCTCAGCGGACCTCGCCGCGCCACTCCTTCTTATGCCACGGCCTCGTTCAAAGAGTGGCTTTGCGTCCGCTTCTGGCGCGTCGGGCGCCGGTCCACGGTAGGCCCGCGAGGGGCGTCAGCCAATCCGGTTATCCACAGGTCCTGTGGGTGAAGGCCCAGATGCTGTGGATAAGCCACCGGATCCTGTGCACGGACCGGGGGACAGCCATGTGGACAAACTCATAGCCCCCCACCTTCCACAGCCCTGACCTGCTGTTTTTCCATCCACCGGCTGTGGGGGAGAAAAACTTTTCCACCTGAGACACGATCAGAACAAACAGCCCACACCCGAAGTCCCGCTCCCCTCAAAAGTAAGGATCACAAGTGCATTGCATCGCTTACCTGTGGACGATTAGATTGACTGCATGACCCAGGCCCCCACGAGCACCAAGGCCGCGCTGCGCCGGCACGACCGCGAGATCCTCTCGCTCGCCCTGCCCGCCTTCGGCGCACTCGTCGCCGAACCGCTCTTCCTGATGGTGGACAGCGCCATCGTGGGGCACCTCGGCACACCTCAGCTCGCAGGCCTCGCCATCGCCGGCGCCCTGCTCTCCACCGCCGTCAGCGTCTTCGTCTTCCTCGCCTACGCCACCACGGCCGCCGTCGCCCGGCGGGTCGGCGCCGGAGATCTGCCCGCCGCCCTCCGGCAGGGCATCGACGGCATCTGGCTGGCCCTCCTCCTCGGCCTCGCCGTCGTCGCGGTCACCCTGCCCACCGCTCCCTGGCTGGTCCAGCTCTTCGGCGCCTCCGAGACCGCCGCCCCGCACGCCACCACGTACCTGCGGGTCTCGATCCTGGGCATCCCCGCGATGCTGATCGTCCTGGCGGCCACCGGCGTCCTGCGCGGCCTCCAGGACACCCGGACCCCGCTCTACGTGGCCATCGGCGGCTTCGCCGTCAACGGCGTCCTCAACGTCGGACTGGTCTACGGAGCCGGTCTCGGCATCGCGGGCTCCGCCTGGGGCACGGTCATCGCCCAGTGCGGCATGGCCGCCGCGTACCTCGTCGTGGTCGTCCGGGGCGCGCGCCGCCACGGCGCCTCCCTCCGTCCCGACGCCCCCGGCATCCGGGCCTCCGCCCAGGCCGGCGTCCCGCTCCTGGTCCGTACCCTCTCGCTGCGGGCCGTCCTGATGATCGCCACCGCCGTCGCGGCCCGCATGGGCGACACCGAGGTCGCCGCCCACCAGATCATCCTCTCCCTGTGGAGCCTGATGGCCTTCGCCCTGGACGCCATCGCCATCGCGGGCCAGGCCATCATCGGCCGCTACCTGGGTGCCGACGACGCCGAGGGAGCCCGCCAGGTCTGTCGTCGCATGGTCCAGTGGGGGGTGGTTTCCGGAGTGGTTCTCGGACTGCTCCTGATCGTGGCCCGCCCGGCCTTCATCCCGCTCTTCACCGGCGACCCCTACGTCCGGTCCACGCTCCTCCCCGCCCTCCTCGTCGTGGCCCTCTCCCAGCCGGTCTCCGGGGTCGTCTTCGTCCTCGACGGGGTGCTCATGGGCGCGGGGGACGGCCCCTACCTCGCCTGGGCGATGCTGCTCACCCTGGCGGTCTTCGCCCCCGCCGCCCTGCTCGTGCCGGTTCTCGGCGGCGGCCTGACCGCACTCTGGGGGGCGATGACGCTGATGATGACCGTCCGGATGGGCACCCTCTGGTTCCGGATGCGTTCCGGCCGCTGGATCGTCACGGGCGCCACGCGCTGACCGCACCGCCCCGTTTCACATGAAACGCGGCGAAGGCCTGTTTCACGTGAAACAGCGGAAGGGCCGCACTCCTCACGGAGTGCGGCCCTTCCTTCTGCACAAGAGCGCAGACTGCTGAGCGCAGCGTTACGCGGCAACGACCTCGATGCCGAGCTTCGCGGCAACCTCGGGGTGCAGACGCACGAGAACCTGGTGCGAGCCCAGGGTCTTGATCGGCGAGCCGAGCTCGACGCGACGCTTGTCGACCTCGGGGCCACCGGCGGACTTGATCGCCGAGGCGACGTCGGCCGGGGTCACGGAGCCGAAGAGACGGCCGGCGTCGCCGGAGCGAACGGCCAGACGGACCTTCGTGCCCTCGAGCTTGGCCTTGACCTCGTTGGCCTGCTCGATGGTCGCGATCTCGTGGATCTTGCGGGCGCGGCGGATCTGCGCCACGTCCTTCTCGCCACCCTTGGTCCAGCGGAGCGCGAAGCCACGCGGAACCAGGTAGTTGCGAGCGTAGCCGTCCTTGACCTCGACGACGTCGCCGGCCGCACCGAGGCCGGAGACTTCCTGGGTGAGGATGATCTTCATTTTTCGGTCACCCTTCCCTTATCGCGCGGTGGACGTGTAGGGCAGCAGCGCCATCTCACGGCTGTTCTTGACGGCCGTGGCGACGTCACGCTGGTGCTGCGTGCAGTTGCCGGTCACGCGGCGGGCACGGATCTTGCCGCGGTCGGAAATGAACTTCCGCAGCATGTTCGTGTCCTTGTAGTCCACGTACGCGGTCTTGTCCTTGCAGAACGCGCAGACCTTCTTCTTAGGCTTGCGCACAGGCGGCTTCGCCATGGTGTTTCTCCTGTGTGATCAAGAAGTGTGGGGTACGAGCCGTCCCCGGGGCCTCTCCCGGAAGACCGGAAGGGGATCCCTAGAAGGGGGGCTCGTCCGAGTAGCCGCCGCCGGAGTTTCCACCCCAGCCGCCTCCGCCGCCCTGCTGCTGGCCGCCGGAGGACGAGCCGCCGGTGGCCCACGGGTCGTCGGCGGGAGCACCGCCGCCACCCTGCTGCTGGCCGCCGCCGCCGGAGTTTCCACCCCAGCCGCCGCCGCCCTGCTGCTGGCCGCCGCCGCCGAAGCCGCCGCCGCCACCCTGACCGCCGCGACCGGTGGTCTTGGTGACCTTGGCCGTGGCGTTGCGCAGGCTGGGACCGACTTCTTCGACGTCCAGCTCGAAGACCGTGCGCTTGACGCCCTGGTTGTCCTCGTAGGACCGCTGCTTCAGCCGGCCCTGCACGACGACACGCATGCCGCGCTGGAGGGACTCGGCGACGTTCTCCGCCGCCTGACGCCAGACCGAGCAGGTCAGGAACAGGCTCTCGCCGTCCTTCCACTCGTTGGTCTGCCGGTCGAAGGTGCGGGGAGTGGACGCGACGCGGAACTTAGCGACCGCCGCACCGGACGGGGTGAAGCGCAGCTCGGGGTCGTCGACGAGATTGCCGACGACCGTGATGACGGTCTCGCCTGCCATGGGTGAACCTCTCGGCGTTGCTTCTGGCTGCTTGCTGCTACTCGGTCCCGATTACCTCTGAGCGGAAGCTCAGTGGGTCTCGGGACGGAGGACCTTGGTCCGGAGGACCGACTCGTTCAGGTTCATCTGGCGGTCGAGCTCCTTGACGACCGCAGGCTCGGCCTGCAGGTCGATGACCGAGTAGATGCCCTCGGGCTTCTTCTTGATCTCGTAGGCGAGACGACGACGGCCCCAGGTGTCGACCTTCTCGACCTTTCCGTTGCCCTCACGGACGACGGAGAGGAAGTTCTCGATCAGCGGGGAGACAGCGCGCTCCTCGAGATCGGGGTCGAGGATGACCATCACCTCGTAGTGACGCATGTGGAACCCACCTCCTTTGGACTCAGCGGCCACGGTCGTTCCGTGGCAGGAGGGTCGTGATGCGTGAGCGACGGTATCGGCGACCACTGACAACGGGCCCCGACGAGCGGGACGTGTCGATGGATCCTGGCAGGACCAGGGCAGACACCGGCGCAGACCGTACAGAGTACCCGCACATCGCCTTGCGGTTGAAATCCGGTGGGGAGGGGACGCAATCTGTACACATCGGACGTCGGCGGCGCTAGGATGCGCCGCCCTCCGCTCGGAACGCCAGGAGGTGCCCCATGGCACAGGCAATGCGACCCGACCCCGGCCACTCCCTCTTCGCCACGGACGGCAAGCCGCACCCGCTCCAGGACACCCTGCTCGCGGTGACCCTGGTGCTCGGCGTCCTGTCCTTCGTGACCGCGCAGTTCCACAGCCTGCACCTGCTCAGCTCGTGGTCGGGCCTGATCGGCATCCTGACCGGGGCCTACGGCCAGTTCATCTCCGTCACCACCCGCGAACGCTTCTTCCTGATCATCGGCCTCGGCGCCTCCGCCGTCGGCTTCTACCTCGGCATGGCCCACGGAGGGCTCTTCGGCGGCGTCTGAGCCGACGCCGGGCACGTCAGGGCCCACGCGGCCCTCCGGGGCGCTCCCCGGTCACAGTAGGCTTCGGCGCGAGAGCCGGAGCCCCTGACCGATGGGGACACACCTGCCGAGGAGCGCCCCGCATGAGCCTGACCCTGAGGACCATCAGCCGAGAGCAGCATCTGGCGTACATCCAGACCCTGCCCGGCGCGAGCCACTGCCAGGTCCCGGCGTGGGCGGACGTGAAGACCGAATGGCGCTCGGAGAACCTCGGCTGGTTCGACAAGAACGGCGAGCTCGTCGGCGTCGGCCTGGTGCTCTACCGGCAGCTCCCGAAGCTCAAGCGCTACCTGGCCTACCTCCCCGAGGGCCCGGTCATCAACTGGCACGCCCCCAACCTCGACGAGTGGCTCCAGCCGATGCTGGCCCACCTCAAGCAGCAGGGCGCCTTCTCCGTGAAGATGGGCCCGCCGGTCGTCATCCGCCGCTGGGACGCGGCCGCGATCAAGTCCGGCATCCAGGACCCGGACGTCAAGCGCCTCAAGGACGTCCAGGCCACCGAGGTCGTGCCGCAGGCCTTCGAGGTCGCCGACCGGCTGCGCCGGATGGGCTGGCAGCAGGCCGAGGACGGCGGCGCCGGCTTCGGCGACGTGCAGCCCCGCTACGTCTTCCAGGTCCCGCTGGCCAACCGCTCCCTGGACGACGTCCTCAAGGGCTTCAACCAGCTGTGGCGCCGCAACATCAAGAAGGCCGAGAAGGCCGGCGTCGAGGTCGTCCAGGGCGGCTACGAGGACCTCGCCGAGTGGCAGCGCCTGTACGAGATCACCGCGGTCCGCGACAAGTTCCGGCCGCGCCCGCTCTCGTACTTCCAGCGCATGTGGTCCGTCCTCAACAGCGAGGACCCCAACCGGATGCGCCTCTACTTCGCCCGCCACAACGGCGTGAACCTCTCCGCGGCGACCATGCTCGTCGTCGGCGGGCACGTCTGGTACTCGTACGGCGCCTCCGACAACATCGGCCGCGAGGTCCGCCCGTCCAACGCCATGCAGTGGCGGATGCTCCGCGACGCGTACGCGATGGGCGCCACCGTCTACGACCTGCGCGGCATCTCGGACTCCCTCGACGAGACCGACCACCTCTTCGGTCTGATCCAGTTCAAGGTCGGCACCGGCGGCGAGGCCGTGGAGTACGTCGGCGAGTGGGACTTCCCGCTGAACAAGCTCCTGCACAAGGCGCTGGACATCTACATGTCGCGCCGCTGACGCTCCCCGCGGGGCTTGCGTACCCTCGTAGTCCCGTGGGTTTCGTACACATCTCCGACTCCCCACCGCAGCCATCAGAAAGGTTCCGGGCCGGCCATGGCGCTCTCCCTCTACGTCGACACCGCTCGCTGGCGGGCGCACCAGAAGACCGTGATCGACCAGTTCCCCGGCCTGATCCCGGTCTGCAAGGGCAACGGCTACGGCTTCGGGCACGAGCGGCTCGCCGAGGAGGCGGCCCGCTTCGGCGCCGACATGCTCGCGGTGGGGACCACGTACGAAGCGGCGAAGATCAAGGACTGGTTCGGCGGGGACCTGCTCGTGCTGACGCCGTTCCGGCGCGGCGAGGAGCCGGTGCCGCTGCCCGACCGCGTGATCCGCTCCGTCTCCTCGGTGGACGGCGTGCACGCCCTGGTCGGCGCCCGGGTCGTCATCGAGGTCATGTCCTCGATGAAGCGGCACGGCGTCCGCGAGGAGGAGCTCGGGCTGCTCGCCGCCGCGATCGAGGACGTGCGCCTGGAGGGCTTCGCCCTGCACCTGCCGCTCGACCGCCCGGACGGCACGGACGCCGTCGAGGAGGTCATCGCCTGGATGGACCGGCTGCGCGCCGCCCGGCTGCCGCTGCACACCATGTTCGTGAGCCACCTGCGGGCCGAGGAGCAGGCGCGGCTCCAGCAGCAGTTCCCGCAGACCCGCTTCCGGGCCCGGATCGGCACCCGGCTCTGGCTGGGCGACCACGAGGCCACGGAGTACCGCGGCTCGGTCCTGGACGTCACCCGGGTCGCCAAGGGCGACCGCTTCGGCTACCGCCAGCAGAAGGCCGCCTCGGACGGCTGGCTGGTCGTCGTCGCCGGCGGCACCTCGCACGGCGTGGGCCTGGAGGCCCCGAAGGCGATGCACGGCGTGATGCCGCGCGCCAAGGGCGTGGCCCGGGCCGGTCTTGCCACGGTGAACCGGAACCTGTCGCCGTTCGTGTGGGCGGGCAAGCAGCGCTGGTTCGCCGAGCCGCCGCACATGCAGGTCTCGATCCTCTTCGTGCCGGCCGACGCGCAGGAGCCCCAGGTCGGCGACGAGCTGGTGGCGCACCTGCGCCACACCACGACGCAGTACGACCGCCTCGTGGAGCGCTGAGCACGGCTCGGCGCTCCGCCCGGGGCGGCCGTACGTCACCGTCCTCGGATCACCCCCGGGAGCCCTCGGCCCCGGGGGTTCCCCATGTCACCAGGGGCTCCTGGCCGTCCGTGTCGGGAGCCGGGGCGGCGTGCCGGGCCGGATGGGCGGCCCGGCCCACGACGAAGACGTCCGGGGCGGTGTCCAGGACGCCGCCCGAGGGGTCGTCGGAGCCGTCGCGCCGGACCGGGTCCTTCTCGGGCGCCAGGACGTCCCGTACGACCACGGCGCACAGGTACAGCGTGCCCAGCAGGTGCAGCACGATCGCGAAGTGGTAGCCGTCCAGCGGCAGCCCCTGCTTGCTGCCGCTGCCGGTGAAGGCGAGGTACATCCAGATGCCGAGGTAGTACAGGACCTCGCAGGACTGCCAGACGAGGAAGTCGCGCCAGCGCGGCCGGGCGAGCGCGGCGAGCGGCACCAGCCAGAGCACGTACTGCGGCGAGTAGACCTTGTTGGTGAGGACGAACGCCGCGACCATCAGGAACGCCAGCTGGGCCAGCCGCGGCCGGCGGGGTGCCGCGAGGGCCAGCCAGGCGAGTCCGCCCGCGGCAAGCGCCAGGAGCAGCAGGGCGTACAGGTTGGCGCGCTCGGGCGGGATGGTCTGGCCGGCGCGCTGGCTGACCAGCAGCCAGACCGAGCCGAAGTCCACGTTCCGGTCGCGGCTGAAGAGGTAGAACTGCTTCCACCCCTCGGGCGCGAGGAGCATCACCGGCAGGTTCACCACGAGCCAGGAGCCCACCGCGCCGAGCAGCGCGGTGCCGAAGGCCCGCAGCCGGCCGGCCCGGACGCAGAGCAGCAGCAGCGGCCACAGGAGCAGCAGCGGGTAGAACTTCGCGGCGACGGCGAGGCCGAGCAGGATGCCGGCGGCGAGCGGCCGGGAGCGGGCCCACATGAGGATCGCCGCGGCGGTGAGGGCCACGGCGAGCAGGTCCCAGTTGATGGTGGCGGTGAGGGCCACGGCGGGCGCCAGGGCGACGAGGAGGCCGTCCCAGGGGCGCCTGCGGTGCGTGCGGGCCACGCAGACGGCGAGGACGGCCGCGCAGACCATCAGCAGGCCCGAGTTGACGAGCCAGTAGGCCTGCTCGCGGGCCTGGAGCTCGCCGCCGGGCGTCATCCAGGCCGCGACCTCCATGAAGAGCCCCGTCAGGACGGGGTACTCCAGGAACGGTATGTCGCCGGCGAGCCGGTCGAAGTAGGGCACCAGGCCCTCGGAGAAACCGCGCCCCGCGAACAGGTGCGGGATGTCCGAGTAGCAGGCGTGGGTGTACTGCGAGGTGGTGCCGCGGAACCAGGCCCAGTTGTAGCAGGGCAGCTTCTGCACCATGCCGAGGGCGAACATGCCGATGGCCACGAGGGCGATGATCCGCACCGGGGTGAACTGCCCGCCCACGGGCCCGCTGCCGGGCAGCGCGCGGCGCCCGTAGCGGCCACCGATGAGTTCGCTGCCCGCGGCGGCCACCTCGTCGCGCCGGGTGGGGGCGACCGTCGGGGGCTCGCCCTCGCGCGCTCCGTCCGGCGCCGCGGGCCCCTCCAGGGGTCCGCTCGTCTTCTTCAGGCTCGGCATGGGGGACATCCTGCCGTACGCCCCTGGGAATCCGGCCGCGACCGGGGCGCGAATCCGGTGCGCGGCCCTTCGCGTTCCGTGTTTCACGTGAAACACCAAGGGCCGCCGCGGTCCGCTCCGTACGTGCTGTACGGAGCGGCCGCGACGGCCCTCGCGCTGCCGGGGCCCCGCCCTCGCGGGCGGAGCCCCGGCCACCTCAGTCGAAGAGGCTGCCGCCCTCGGTGGAGCCTTCGCTCGGCTCGCCGCCGCTGCCGCCGTTGTTCCCGTTGCCGCCGCTGCCGGGGCCGCCCGGCTGCGTCGTCGGACCCGTGGGTGTCGTCGTGCCCGTCGGTCCGGTGGGGGTCGGTTCGGTGGTCCCGCCGCTGCCGCCGCCGTTGTCCTCGCAGTTCCAGCTGTCCCAGATGGAACAGGTGGTCTTGCCCGGCTTCGGCTCCTTGGTGGTCGGACGACCGCCGTCGGTGGGCGTCGCCGGGGGAGTCGTCGTCGGGGCGGTGGTGGCCGTCTCGGTCGGCGTCGCCGTCTCGGTCGGGGTCGGGGTGGCCGTCGGGGTGGGCGTGGCGCCACCGCCGTAGACCGCCTCGGCGTCCGCCAGCTTCTCCGGCTTCGGGAACTTCTCGACGGGCAGGTCGGCGACGGCGTCCGTCATGTAGTCGTTCCAGATGCGCGACGGGAAGGACGAGCCGTGGATCGACTTCTGGCCGCCCGTGCCGTACATCTCCAGGAACTCGCGGCCCTCCTTGGTCTCGTCGTCGTCGAAGCGGTACATGTCGATCGCCGTCGAGAGCTGCGGGGTGTAGCCGACGAACCAGGCCGACTTGTTCTGGTCGGTGGTACCGGTCTTGCCGGCCACGTCACGGCCGGGGATGGCGGCGTTCCGTCCGGTGCCGCCCTTGTCCTCGACGACGCTGCGGAGCACGTCGGTGACGTTGGAGGAGATGGCCGAGGAGAAGGCCTGCACGGCCTTGCCCTCGTGCTTGTAGATGACCTGGCCGCCCTTGAGCACCTTGGTCACCGAGAAGGGCTCGTTGCGCTCGCCGTTGTTGGCGAAGGTCGAGTAGGCGCCGGCCATCCGGATCGCGCTCGGGCTGGAGATGCCGAGGGAGAAGGACGGGATCTCGCCCTTCACCAGGGAGTCGGGGCGCAGACCGGCGGAGACGGCCGCCTCACGCACCTTGTCGATGCCGACGTCCATGCCGAGCTGCACGAAGGGGGAGTTGGCGGAGACGACCATGGCCTTGCGCAGGTTGATCTGCCCGTAGCTGGTGTCGCCCTCGTTGTCCTGCAGCCACTCCTCTCCCTTCTCGTTGTGCCAGATCTCGCCGTCGTAGGTACGGATCTTGAGGTTGTCCTTGCCGTTGTAACGGCTCTTGTCGGGGTCGACCAGGGTGCGCGTGGAGGCGTCCTGCGTGGCGGGGCCCTCGGGATCGCGAATGCCGTCCTTCATGGCGGCGGCGAGCACGAAGGGCTTGAAGGTCGAGCCGACCTGGGCGCCGGTGGTGTCGGCGTTGTTGGTGTAGTGCTTGGTCGCGTCCTGGCCGCCGTAGATCGCGACGATGGCGCCGCTCTTGACGTCGACGGAGGCGCCGCCGAACTCGACGTGGGTGTCGTCCTCCGGACGCTTCTTCTCGTCGATGTACTCGTCGTAGATCTTCTTCACCGAGTCCGACATCGCCTGCACCTTCTTCTTGTCGAAGGTGGTGTGGATCTCGTACCCGCCGAGGTTCAGGGCCTCTTCGCTGATGTCGTACTTGCTGCGGAAGTTGGCCTTCGCGGTGGCGACCAGGTAACCGATCTGGCCGCCGAGCTGGGCGTCCGTCTTCGGCTTCTTGATCTTCGGGAGGGTCTTGTACTTCGCCCGCTCCTCCGCCGAGATCTTGTTGTCCTTGACCATCTCGTCGAGGATCCAGCCCCAGCGGATGGTGAGCCGCTGGAGGTTCTTCTCGGGGGTGGCGTTGGGGTCGACCTCGGGGTAGCCGGCCGGGTCGAAGTAGGTGGCGCCCTTGAGGACGGAGGCGAGCACCGCCGACTCGGAGGCGTTGAGGGACTTGGCGTCCTTGTCGAAGTACGCGCGGGCGGCGGCCTGGATGCCGTAGGCACCACGGCCGTAGTAGGCGGTGTTGAGGTAGCCGGCCAGGATCTGGGGCTTCTCGACCTCGTTGCCGACCTTGATGGAGATGAAGAGTTCCTTCACCTTCCGGGAGAGGGTCTGCGACTGGTCGGCGAGCAGACCGTTCTTCACGTACTGCTGGGTGATGGTCGAGCCGCCCTGGGTCTCGCCGCCCTTCGCCATGTTCCACACGGCGCGGCCGATGCCCATGGGGTCGACGCCCCAGTCGTCCCGGAAGGTCTTGTTCTCGGCCGAGATCACGGCCTCCTGCATGACCTTCGGAATCTGGTCGATGCCGACGATCTGGCGGTTCTGCCCGGCGCCGGTGGCGACCATGCGGCTGCCGTCGGCCCAGTAGTAGATGTTGTTCTGCGAGGTCGCGGTCGCGTCCACCTTGGGGACGACGACCTGCGAGTACGCGACGACCGACGCACCCATGAGGAGCGCGCAGAAGAACAGGAACGCACCCGTCACGAGCTTCCAGGACGGCATCCAGCGACGCCAGCCGTCCTTGCCGTGGCGCGGGTAGTCGATCAGCCGCTTCTTGCCCGGAGGACGACCGCCCGGGCCCTGGCCGCGGCCGCCACCGCCGCCGCCTCCTCCGCCCCGGCGGCCACCGCCGCCGGGACCGTTCGGTCCGCCGGGGCCGGCCGCGGGCCCGCGCCGGCGTCCGCCGCGCTGGGCGGCCCGCCGGGCCTCCGCGCGTCCTCCGTACGGACGTGCCTCCTCCCCGTGGGAGGAGGGGGCCCCGTACCCGCCGCCGGACGCCCCGTACGGGTCCGAGGACCCGTACGAGGACGGCGAACCGTACGGAGGCGTCCCCGTGGCGGTGTCATGGGCCGGGGCCGACCTGCGGCCCGTCGGCTGCTGGGCGGCGCGTCGTGCCGCCGCGCGGCCGCCCGTCGGCGGCTCCTGCGACGGCATCCTGCGACGATGCTCGCTCATCGAACGACTACTCCTCGGGCAGGCGTGTGCGCCTGGAAGCGGCAGTTGAGTTCCGGTCCCCCCGAAATGCGTACGACCGGAGCCCATCGGAGGCCCCTTTCGTACCGCAGCCGGTCACCCGCTGCACTGACGCCCCAGCGCTGCTCCTGGTTCCCGGTGGTGTGCATGCCGCACAGACTACGCACGGCCAAAACCCCTCTTGCGCCGGAGTTCACCCCAAATCAGGCAAGTCGCACGCTGTGAATTGACGATGTGACGCCGGTCACGGCACCTCCGCTTGTCGGACCTCTCGGGCCGTTCTATCGTGCTGATGTATCGAGTCGATACATCAGCGCGGCATAAAGATGTCCGAGAGCGGAACGCGGGACGGAGGAGGCGACGGATGAGCAGGCGCTCAGGCATTCTCGAGTTCGCCGTCCTCGGCCTGCTGCGCGAGGCCCCCATGCACGGCTACGAGCTGCGCAAGCGCCTCAACACCTCGCTCGGCATCTTCCGCGCCTTCAGCTACGGGACGCTCTACCCCTGCCTCAAGACGCTGGTCGCCAGCGGCTGGTTGATCGAGGAACCGGGCAGCGCCCCCGAGGAGGCCCTCGCCTCGTCACTCGCAGGACGCCGGGCCAAGATCGTCTATCGGTTGACGCCGGAAGGTAAGGAGCACTTCGAGGAGCTCCTCTCCCACACCGGCCCCGATGCCTGGGAGGACGAGCACTTCGCCGCCCGCTTCGCGTTCTTCGGCCAGACCGAGCGCGACGTGCGGATGCGGGTCCTCGAAGGCCGCCGCAGCCGGCTGGAGGAGCGCCTGGAGAAGATGCGCGCCTCGCTGGCCCGGACGCGCGAACGACTCGACGACTACACGCTTGAGCTCCAGCGCCACGGAATGGAGTCCGTGGAGCGCGAAGTGCGCTGGCTGAACGAGCTCATCGAGAGCGAGCGGGCGGGCCGCGACCAGCGGCCCGACACCGACGCTCCGCACGACAACGATTCTGGAGAAACGGGCGGCCTGCCCCGGCACGGGGGCAGTACCCGGCCGGATCCGTCCGACGACACCACCAAGTGAAACCCTGCGCACAGCAGGGCTTCCACGATCACACAGGGAGCAACCGGAATGGGTTCGGTTCGCGTAGCCATCGTCGGCGTGGGCAACTGCGCCGCCTCGCTGGTGCAGGGCGTCGAGTACTACAAGGACGCCGACCCGGCGTCCAAGGTGCCCGGCCTGATGCACGTCCAGTTCGGCGACTACCACGTCGGTGACGTCGAGTTCGTCGCCGCCTTCGACGTCGACGCGAAGAAGGTCGGCCTCGACCTCTCCGACGCCATCGGCGCCAGCGAGAACAACACCATCAAGATCTGCGACGTCCCGAACACGGGCGTCACGGTCCAGCGCGGTCACACGCTCGACGGTCTCGGCAAGTACTACCGCCTGACCATCGAGGAGTCCGCCGAGGAGCCGGTCGACGTCGTCCAGATCCTGAAGGACCGCCAGGTCGACGTCCTCGTCTGCTACCTGCCCGTCGGTTCCGAGGACGCGGCGAAGTTCTACGCCCAGTGCGCCATCGACGCCAAGGTCGCCTTCGTCAACGCCCTCCCGGTCTTCATCGCCGGCACCAAGGAGTGGGCCGACAAGTTCACCGAGGCCGGTGTCCCGATCGTCGGCGACGACATCAAGTCGCAGGTCGGCGCGACCATCACGCACCGCGTGATGGCGAAGCTGTTCGAGGACCGCGGTGTCCGCCTTGAGCGCACGATGCAGCTCAACGTCGGCGGCAACATGGACTTCAAGAACATGCTGGAGCGCGACCGCCTGGAGTCCAAGAAGATCTCCAAGACGCAGGCCGTCACCTCGCAGATCCCGGACCGCGAGCTGGGCGAGAAGAACGTCCACATCGGCCCGTCGGACTACGTGGCCTGGCTGGACGACCGCAAGTGGGCGTACGTCCGCCTCGAGGGCCGCGCCTTCGGCGACGTCCCGCTGAACCTGGAGTACAAGCTCGAGGTCTGGGACTCCCCGAACTCGGCCGGTGTCATCATCGACGCCCTGCGCGCCGCGAAGATCGCCAAGGACCGGGGCATCGGTGGCCCGATCCTCTCCGCGTCCTCGTACTTCATGAAGTCCCCGCCGGTGCAGTACTTCGACGACGAGGCCCTGGCCAACGTCGAGAAGTTCATCAAGGGCGAGGTCGAGCGCTGACCTTCCCGGGTCCGATGCGTTTCACCTGACGAGGGTCCCCGCGGCACTGCCCGGGGACCCTCGCCGTATGTGAGTCTTGCTGCCATGTCCGTCGTACGTGATCTGCGCGTACTGCTGCGCCTGCGCGACTTCCGGCGCCTGCTCGCCGTCCGGCTGCTCTCCCAGTGCGCCGACGGGGTCTACCAGGTGGCCCTGGCCACGTACGTCGTCTTCTCCCCCGAGAAACAGACCTCCCCCGCGGCCATCGCCTCCGCCATGGCCGTGCTGCTGCTCCCGTACTCCCTCGTCGGCCCCTTCGCGGGCGTCCTCCTGGACCGCTGGCAGCGCCGCCAGGTCTTCCTCTACGGGAACCTGCTGCGCGCCCTGCTCGCCGGCGGAACCGCCGTGCTGATCCTCGCCTCCGTCCCGGACTGGCTCTTCTACGCCTCCGCCCTCTCCGTCACGGCCGTCAACCGCTTCGTCCTCGCGGGGCTCTCCGCCGCCCTGCCCCGGGTCGTCGACGAGGAACGGCTCGTCGTGGCCAATTCGCTCTCTCCCACCGCAGGAACCCTCGCCGCCACCGTCGGCGGCGGACTCGCCTTCGGTGTCCGGCTGCTCGCCGACGGCTCCGACGCGGCCGTGGTCGTCTTCGGTGCCGCCCTCTACCTCTGCGCCGCGCTCGCCTCGCTGAGGATCGCCCGTGCGCTGCTCGGCCCCGACCCCGGCCAGGTGCCGTCCCGGCTCTCCACGGCGCTCGCCTCCACCGCCCGCGGTCTCGCCGACGGACTGCGCCACCTCGCCGCACGCCGGCCGGCCGCCCGCGCGCTCGTCGCCGTCGGCCTGATGCGCTTCTGCTACGGGGCCCTGCTCGTGACCGTGCTCATGCTCTGCCGGTACGCCTGGAGCAGCACCGAGTCCGAGGGACTGGGGCTCCTGGGGATCGCCGTCGCCGCCTCGGGCGCCGGGTTCTTCGCCGCCGCCGTCCTCTCGCCGTGGGCGGTGGGGCGGTTCGGCCCCTTCGGCTGGATGATCCTGTGCTCGGCCGCGGCCGCCGTCCTCGTCCCGGCGCTCGCCCTGCCCTTCGCCCCCGCGCCCTTCCTCGTCGCCGCCTTCGTCCTGGGCCTCACCACCCAGGGCGCGAAGATCGCGACCGACACCGTGGTGCAGACGCACGTGGACGACGCCTACCGGGGCCGGGTCTTCTCCCTCTACGACGTGCTGTTCAACGTCGCCTTCGTCACGGCGGCCGGGGTCGCCGCCCTGATGCTGCCGCCCGACGGCCGCTCCCCGCTGCTGATCGCGCTGGTGGCGCTGGGGTACGCGGCCATCGCCCTGATGCTGCGGGACCGAGGCGGGAGGGACGGAGAGGGGAAGGGCGAGGATGCGGGGTGATGTTTCACGTGAAACACACGCCGTGTCGCTCTGCGTCGTTTCACGTGAAACACGGGGGCGGCGTCAGTCGCGCGCGGCCCACCACTCCTTGAGCGCGGCCACGGCCTGCTCGTACTCCATCGGACCGTTCTCCAGGCGCAGCTCCAGCAGGAACTTGTACGCCTGCCCGACGGCGGGACCCGGCTTGATCTCCAGGATCTCCTGGATCTGGTTGCCGTCGAGGTCGGGACGGATCGAGTCCAGCTCCTCCTGCTCCTGGAGCTGGGCGATGCGGTCCTCCAGGCCGTCGTAGGCGCGGGAGAGCGCGGACGCCTTGCGCTTGTTGCGCGTGGTGCAGTCCGAGCGGGTCAGCTTGTGGAGCCGGGAGAGGAGCGGCCCGGCGTCCCGGACGTAGCGGCGCACGGCCGAGTCGGTCCACTCGCCCGTCCCGTAGCCGTGGAAGCGCAGGTGCAGCTCCACGAGCCGGGAGACGTCCTTGATCATCTCGTTGGAGTACTTCAGCGCGGTCATGCGCTTCTTGGTCATCTTGGCGCCGACCACCTCGTGGTGGTGGAAGGAGACCCTGCCGTCCTTCTCGAAGCGGCGGGTCCGCGGCTTGCCGATGTCGTGGAGCAGCGCGGCGAGGCGCAGCACCAGGTCCGGGCCGTCCTCCTCCAGATCGATCGCCTGGTCGAGGACGGTCAGGGAGTGCTCGTAGACGTCCTTGTGCCGGTGGTGCTCGTCACTCTCCAGCCGCAGCGCGGGCAGCTCGGGGAGGACGTGAGCGGCGAGGCCGGTCTCGACGAGCAGGCCGAGGCCCTTCCGGGGGTGGGCGGAGAGGAGCAGCTTGTTCAGCTCGTCCCGGACGCGCTCCGCGGAGACGATCTCGAGCCGGTCCGCCATCTCCGTCATCGCCGTCACGACCTCGGGGGCGACCTCGAAGTCGAGCTGGGCGGCGAAGCGGGCCGCCCTCATCATGCGCAGGGGATCGTCGGAGAAGGACTCCTCGGGCGTGCCGGGGGTGCGCAGCACACGGGCCGCGAGGTCCTCCAGGCCGCCGTGCGGGTCGATGAACTCCTTCTCGGGGAGGGCCACGGCCATCGCGTTGACGGTGAAGTCACGCCGGACGAGGTCCTGCTCGATGGAGTCGCCGTAGGAGACCTCGGGCTTGCGGGAGGTGCGGTCGTACGCCTCGGAGCGGTACGTCGTGACCTCGATCTGGTAGCCGTCCTTCTGGGAACCGACGGTCCCGAAGGCGATCCCGACCTCCCAGACGGCGTCGGCCCAGGGACGGACGATCTTCAGGACGTCCTCGGGGCGGGCGTCCGTGGTGAAGTCCAGGTCGTTGCCGAGCCGGCCGAGGAGGGCGTCCCGTACCGAGCCGCCGACCAGGGCGAGGCGGAATCCGGCCTCCTGGAAGCGGCGGGCGAGGTCGTCGGCGACAGGGGCCACGCGCAGCAGTTCGCTGACGGCGCGGCGCTGCACCTGGCTCAGTTCGGTCGAGGTTTCTTCGTTGGCGTTCGGCACAACAGAAAAGGGTACGTGCCCGGCTCCACCCCGACGTCCCCGTTTTTCCGGCTCTCCCGTCACCCGCGCGGAAGACGTCTGTGGGGTTCCTGTGAAAACGGTCTCCTCCCGTGCCATCGGCTGGAGGAGTCCCCGGCACTCGGCCCGGCCGTGCCTCGTTACCATGCCTGGACACAGCAACCGGGAACCACTGGCATCACGGGCACCACCGACAACGACGAGGACGGGCGAACGCGTGGCTGAGGCGGCAGCTTTCCAGGGAACCGGCCCCTCACCTGCCCGCCGATGGCTGCGGCGCACCCTCACCGTCGCCGTCGGGGCACCACTCCTCGCCGGCCTGCTCCAGACCCCCTCCGCGACGCTGGCCCAGGCCGCGGAGGAGAACCCGGTCTCGCGGACGGTCGATGTGTCGATCGACACGCTCACCCCGAGCGCCCCCGTCGAAGGGGACACCGTCACGGTCACCGGGACGCTGACCAACCGCGGCAAGCGGGTCATCACCGACGCGACGGTGAACCTGCGGGTCGGCCCGCGGATGGACAGCCGCAGCGAGATCGACCAGGTCGCCGGACGCAAGGGCTTCCGCTCCGACAGCGACCCGCAGCCGCTGGACACCGTTCCCGAGATCGACATCCCGCGGCTCGAGGCCGGCGTCTCCCGCGACTTCCGGTTCTCCGTGCCCGTCGCCAAGCTGGGCCTCGACGACGAGGGCGGCGTCTACCAGCTGGGCGTCTCCCTCACCGGGCAGACCTCCCAGCAGCAGTACGACCGCGTCCTCGGCATCGAGCGGACCTTCCTGCCGTACCAGCCCGAGCCGACCTCCAAGCGGACCCAGCTCACCTATCTCTGGCCGCTGATCTCCTCGGCGCACGTGTCGGCCGACACCGCCTCGGACGAGCAGCAGAGCCCCGTCTTCCAGGACGACGAGCTGGCCGAGGAGCTCCGCCCCGGCGGCCGGCTCGACGAGATGGTCACCCTGGGCCAGGGCCTCCCGGTCACCTGGGTGATCGATCCGGACCTGCTGGCCTCCGTCGACGCCATGGCCAACAGCTACCGCGTCAAGGACGGCACCGGACACACCGCCGGTCTGAAGGAGAACAAGGAGCTGGCGCAGCGCTGGCTCGGCATGCTGGAGAAGGCGGTGCAGGGCCGCAAGGTGGTCGCGCTGCCCTTCGCCGACCCCGACCTCGCCTCCGTCGCCCACCGCGGCAAGGCCGTCCCCGGCTCGCTGGAGCACCTCCAGTCGGCGACCGCGCTGGCCGGGTCGACCGTCGAGACGGTCCTCCACGTCCGGCCGGCCACCGACTTCGCCTGGCCCGTCGAGGGCGCCGTCGACCCCTCGATCATGGCGGTCGCGACCTCGGCCGGGGCCCGCAAGGTGATCGCCCGCAGCGACAGCATCCGGGACGGCGGCCTCGCGTACACGCCCACCGCGGCCCGTCCGGTCGGCGGGGGCACGACGGCGGTGGTGAGCGACGCAGGGCTGTCGACCGCCTTCCAGGGCGACATGGTCCGGGCCGAGACGTCGACGCTCGCCGTCCAGGAGTTCCTGGCCCAGACCCTCGCGATCACCCTGGAGCAGCCGCAGGACCAGCGCAGCGTCGTGGTGGCCCCGCAGCGGCAGCCGAGCGTGGCCCAGGCCCAGGCGATGGCGGCCGCCGTGCGGGGCCTCGGCGCCCGCCGCTGGACCCAGCCGATCGACCTGGTAGCCGCCGCGGCCGTCAAGCCCGATCCGGACGCCTCCACCCGGGTGCCGGCCGCCTCGAAGTACCCGAAGAAGCTCCGCGACGGCGAGCTTCCGGTGCAGGCCTTCCGGGACATGAAGAGCACCCGCGACGAGCTGGACGACTTCCAGGTCATCCTCACCGACGCGACCCGGGTGGTTCCGCCCGTCGGGAGCGCGATCAACCGCGAGATGTCCACCTCCTGGCGCGGCCGGGCGGGCGCCGCCGCGATCTACCGCGTCGACGTCCAGGACGTCCTCCAGCGCCTCACCAAGAGCGTCGTCCTCGTCGACAAGTCCGCCCTGACCCTCTCGGGACGCAGCGCGACCATCCCCGTCACGGTGCAGAACAAGCTGCTCCAGGACGTGGAGGGGCTGGTCCTGCGGCTGACCTCCAGCAACGGGACCCGCCTGAAGGTCGACGGCGGGACCTCGGCGGACCTGCCCATCACGGTGCGCGCCGGGCACAGCCAGTCGGTGAAGTTCCCCGCCTCGGCCAACGCCAACGGCCAGGTCTCGATGACCGCCCAGCTCTACACCGTGGACGGCACGCCCTACGGCACCCCGATGACCTTCTCCGTGAAGGTCTCCGAGATGACCCCGACGGTGATGCTGGTCATCGCCGGCGGTGTCCTGCTCCTCGTCCTCGCCGGCGTCCGGATGTACAGCCAGCGCAAGCGCCTGGCCGCCCGCGCCGCCGAGAACCGCACGGAGCCGGAGACCGGACCGGAGCCCGGGACCGCGCAGGAGACCGGGGCCGGACCCGTCGACGCGACGGCGGGACCCGTGGACGGAGCGCCCGGGTCCGCGACCGCGGACCGAGCCGAGCACCCGAGTGACCTGGACGCGGACACCGGCTCCGAAAGCGGCGACCCGTCGGGCCCGGGTGAGAAAGTGGACCGTTGAGCGATGTCGTGGCCGGTCGGCCGGGGACGATGAGGTGGGGTAACCATGAACGCGCCGTACGACGCTGACCGCGGCCAGGACGCGGGCGGCGCCGCGCCGTCCGGCGGTACGCCTCCGGCACCCGCCGCGCCGGACGGGCAGCCGGCCCCGGCGCACCCGCCCCAGGAGCTTCGGCACGGGTACGGGGCCCAGACCCCCTACCCGCCCCAGACCCCGTACCCGCAGGGTCCCCAGCCGACGTACCCGCAGGGTCCTCACCCGCAGACCCCGTACGCGCAGGGCCCCTACGGCGCCCCGCCGCAGGACCCGTCCGCGCACCCCGGAAACGCGTACGCCCAGGACCCCTACGTCCAGGACGCCTACGCCCACGACCCCTACCGGGCGCAGGACCTGTCCGCGCAGGACCCGGTGGGCGAGGCGCTCTACGACCGCGCCGCGCACCCGCCGCCCCCGCCGGGCACGTACGAGGAGCCGCAGCCGCTCTACCAGCAGCCGGCCACGCCCCAGCACGCCCCGGATCCCCGGGTGTGGGCGCACACCCCGGCGCCCGAGCCCGACGGCCCCTCCCGCCACCTCCCGTACGGCGACGACGCCCGCACGGTCCAGTTCACCGGCGTCGACGACCTGGTGACCCGGGCGAGCGAGGAGGAACGGCCCGAGCAGGACGCCTTCGCCCACCTCTACCGGGACCAGCAGGGCCAGGGCCAGGTGCCCGCCCCCGCCGCGGAGCCCGACCCGCTGCCCGCCCCCGCGCCGAAGAAGACCGGCCGCGCCTCCGGGCTGCTGAAGTCGAGCGCGGTGATGGCCGCGGGCACCCTGGTCTCCCGGCTCACCGGCTTCGTGCGCTCCCTGGTCATCACCGGCGCCCTCGGCGCCGCGCTGCTCGGTGACACCTTCACCATCGCGTACACCCTGCCGACGATGATCTACATCCTCACCGTCGGCGGTGGCCTCAACTCGGTCTTCGTGCCGCAGCTGGTCCGCTCGATGAAGAACGACGAGGACGGCGGCGAGGCCTACGCCAACCGCCTGCTCACCCTCGTCATGGTGGCGCTCGGCCTCATCGTCGTCGCCGCCGTCTTCGCGGCGCCGGTGCTGATCCGGCTGATGTCGAACACGATCGCCGACGACGCCGCGGCCAACAGCGTCGCGGTGACCTTCGCCCGCTACTGCCTGCCCACCATCTTCTTCATGGGCGTGCACGTGGTGATGGGCCAGATCCTCAACGCCCGCGGCAAGTTCGGCGCGATGATGTGGACCCCGGTCCTCAACAACATCGTCATGATCGTCACCTTCGGCCTGTTCATCTGGGTCTACGGCACCTCCGCCGAGTCCCACATGGGCGTCCAGACCATCCCCGACGAGGGCATCCGCCTCCTCGGCATCGGCACCCTGCTCGGCCTCGTGGTCCAGGCGCTGGCGATGATCCCGTACCTGCGCGAGACGGGCTTCCGCTTCCGGCCCCGGTTCGACTGGAAGGGCCACGGCCTCGGAAAGACCGTCAAGCTCGCCAAATGGACCGTCCTGTTCGTCCTCGCCAACCAGGCGGGCGTCCTGGTCGTCACCCAGCTCGCCACCGCCGCCGGCGAGGAGTCGGGCAAGAACGGCGCCGGCTTCCTGGCCTACTCCAACGCGCAGCTGATCTGGGGCATGCCTCAGGCCATCATCACGGTCTCCGTCATGGCCGCCCTGCTGCCCCGGATCTCCCGCGCGGCCAGCGACGACGACCCGGGCGCGGTCCGCGACGACATCTCCCAGGGCCTGCGCAACTCCGCCGTCGCCATCGTCCCGGTCTCCTTCGCCTTCCTGGCCCTCGGCGTCCCGATGTGCACCCTGCTGTACGCCTCCAGCGGCATCGAGGCCGCCCAGGGGATGGGCTTCATCCTGATGGCCTTCGGCCTCGGCCTGATCCCCTACTCGGTGCAGTACGTGGTCCTCCGCGGCTTCTACGCCTACGAGGACACCCGCACCCCCTTCTACAACACGGTCATCGTCGCCGCCGTCAACGCGGCGGCCTCCGCCCTCTGCTACGTCGTGCTGCCCGCCCAGTGGGCCGTGGTCGGCATGGCCGCCTCCTACGGCCTCGCCTACGCCGTGGGCGTCGGCATCGCCTGGCGCCGGCTCAGCAAGCGCCTCGGCGGGGATCTCGACGGCGCCCACGTGCTGCGCACCTACGCCCGTCTCTGCATGGCCTCGCTGCCGGCCGCGGTCGTCGCGGGCGCCGTCGGTTTCGGCCTGCTGAAGCTGCTCGGCGAGGGCGCCCTCGGTTCGCTGGTCGCGCTCCTGCTCGGCGGTGCGGTGCTCCTCGGGGTCTTCTTCGTCGCCGCCCGGCGCATGCGGATCACCGAACTGAACACCCTCGTGGGTATGGTGCGGGGCCGTCTGGGACGCTGATCCCGCCCCTCGGGCAACCATCGGGGGGAACCGTGTGTCGTGCATAGCGTCCGACTGTGGGCACAATTGGCTTGGCTGTTGGATGTGGCGCAACGGATGGGGAGGCAGGAACGACGGTGGCGGAACGTAGCACGGCTGCCGTCGACGTGGCCGACAACAGCGGTGACAACCCGCTGACCGCGCAGGCGGACACGGCCGCGACCGACGGGGTGGCGGAAGAACGGAAGACGGCGGAGGAGCCCACCGGGGCCCCCGAGCAGAAGGCGGTCGAACAGAAGAACGGCGAACAGCCCTCCATCACGGCACCAGAGCTGCACAGCGGCCACAAGCTGGCCCGGCGCTACCGGCTGGAGGAATGCGTCACCCGTCTGGACGGCTTCAGCAGCTGGCGGGCCGTCGACGAGAAGCTGCGGCGGGCCGTCGGCGTGCACCTGCTGCCGGCCGACCACCCGCGCGCCCGCTCCGTCCTGGCCGCCGCCCGCTCGGCGGCCCTGCTCGGCGACCCCCGGTTCGTCCAGGTCCTCGACGCCGTCGAGGAGAACGACCTCGTCTACGTGGTCCACGAGTGGCTTCCCGACACCACCGAGCTGACCGCGCTCCTCGCGGACGGGCCGCTCCAGGCCCATGACGCCTACCAGCTGGTCAGCCAGGTGTCCCAGGCGATGGCCGCCGCCCACCGCGAGGGGCTGGCGCACCTGCGCCTCACCCCGAGCGCCGTCCTGCGCAGCTCCACCGGGCAGTACCGGATCCGCGGCCTCGCGGTGAACGCCGCCCTGCGCGGCATCACTTCCGACGGGCCGCAGCGCACCGACACCGAGGCCATCGGCGCCCTCCTCTACGCCGCGCTCACCCAGCGCTGGCCGTACGAGAGCGACGCCTACGGCCTCTCCGGGCTGCCCAAGGGCGTCGGTCTGATCCCGCCGGACCAGGTCCGCGCCGGCGTCCACCGGGGTCTCGCCGAGATCGCCATGCGCGCCCTCGCCAACGACGGGGCTACCGCCTCCCGGCAGGAGCCGCCCTGCACCACTCCGGACGAGCTCGCCAAGGCCGTGGCCGCGATGCCCCGCGTCAAGCCGCCGGAGCCCGAGTTCGTCGCCCCGGTCGAGTACCAGCACCAGCGCACCACGTATCAGCAGGGCACCTACGGACGGCCCCAGCCGCGCCCCATGGCCACCCAGCCGATGCCGGTCCCGCCGGCCCCGCTGGAGAGCCGTACGGGCAAGGCGCTGAAGTGGGCGGTGGGAGCCCTGCTCATCGCCGCCCTGGGTCTGGGCAGCTGGCAGATCGCCGACCGGCTGCTGCCCCGCGACAACCAGACCACCAACAACCCGACCCCGGCGCCGCCGGCCGAGGAGAAGCCCGAGCCCCCGAAGCCGCTCGCCATCACCTCCGCCGACGACTTCGACCCGCCCCCGGGAGGGAACGGCGAGGAGTACCCGGAGTCCGTGGGGATGGCCCACGACGGCGACCCGAGCACCTTCTGGCACACCAAGAACTACAAGAACGCCAAGTTCGGCAACCTGAAGGACGGCGTCGGGATCGTCCTGGACCTGGGTTCCGACAAGAAGGTCAGCGAGGTCGACCTGTCCTTCGTGGGACACACCTCGGTGGAGATCCGCACGGCCCCCGAAGGCGCCTCCACGGCGCCGTCCACGGCCGAGGGGTTCACCACCCAGGCGTCCCAGGCCGGCACCGACGTGAAGCTCCCCCTCACCAAGCCGGTCACGACCCGCTACGTTCTGGTCTGGCTGACGGAGCTGCCTCTCACCGACGGCGAGTTCCGCGGCCAGCTGAGCGAAGTCAAGATCATGGGCTGACGAGCACAGGGGAGGGGGCTGTCACCGTTGAACCGTCCGATAGACGCCACAGACGACCGGGAACTCCTGGCGCGTCACGTCGCCGGGGACCCGGACGCCTTCGGTGAGCTCGTACGGCGCCACCGCGACCGGCTGTGGGCGGTGGCGCTCCGGACCCTGGGGGACCGGGAGGAGGCGGCGGACGCCGTCCAGGACGCCCTCCTCTCGGCCTTCCGCGCCGCCCACACCTTCCGGGGCCAGTCGGCCGTCACGACCTGGCTCCACCGCATCACCGTGAACGCCTGTCTGGACCGCCTCCGGAAGACCGCCACCCGGCGGACCTCGCCCGTCGACGACACCGCCCGGTTCGAGCAGCTCCTCGAACCGCACGAGTCCGCCGAGGCGCCCGCCGAACGCCAGGACCTCCACCGGCAGCTGCTCGCCGCACTCGCCACCCTCGCCCCCGACCAGCGCGCCGCCCTCGTCCTCGTCGACATGCAGGGATACCCGGTCGCCGAGGCGGCCCGTATCCTCGGCGTTCCCACCGGCACCGTGAAGAGCCGTTGTGCACGCGGCCGGGCCCGGCTGCTGCCGATGCTCACTCATCTGCGCGCCGACACCGTGGGTAACGAGGCTCCCGAAGGGGGAAGGAACCGGACGCCGGGGGCATCCGTCCCACCGGTGTCGGAGCCGACGGAAACCGGACCGACTGATCCAGCTGCTGTGAAGGGCGGAGGTGGGCGCGCGTGACCACGACCGACAAGGCCGACACCGCACAGCACCCGGACGTCTCGGAGATCTCCGACCTGACCGAGGGGCTGCTCTCACCGAGCCGGTCCGCGGCCGTCCGCAGGCACCTCGACGGCTGTCCGCTCTGTGCCGACGTCCGGAGCTCCCTGGAAGAGATCCGCGGACTCCTGGGCACCCTGCCGGGACCGCCTCGCATGCCCGCCGAGATCGCCGGCCGGATCGACGCCGCCCTCGCCGCCGAAGCACTGCTCGACGCCACCGCCCCCGACTCCGCCCACCGTGTTTCACGTGAAACGGCGGCGGCCGCGGACGACGCCGTTTCACGTGAAACGGCCCACTCGACCTCCACCCGCTCCGGCAGCGCCCGCACGGCGGCCTCCAGCCGCCCCCAGGGCCGCCCCGGCGGGGCCACCGGGCCCGGACGGGGCGGGACGCGTCACCGCGGCCGGATCGCCCTCCTCTCGGGCCTCGCGGGGACGCTGGTCGCCGTGGTCTGCGCCTACAGCCTGTACGCCGTCACCCAGAACGGTTCCTCGACGACGCACGGCGTCGCGGCCGACGCCCCCGTGAGCGCACCCGTCGGCGCCTTCTCCGGCGAGCCGGTCGAGGACAGGGTCGCCCAGCTGCTCTCCGGCGATGCCGCCCTGACGCCCAAGGGCGACCAGCCCGAATCGCTCTCGGCGGAGGAGACGGGCAGGGTGGGAACCGCCCAGCGGAACAGCGACACCGCCCTCCCGAGCTGCGTCCTCGCGGGCACCGGACGCCAGGACACCGTCCTCGCCTCCGAGCGCGGCGAGTACGAGGGCGTCTCCGCGTATCTGCTCGTCCTCCCCGACCGGGCCGACGGCAACCGCGTCCAGGCCTACGTCGTGGACGCCTCCTGCAGCGGTGACACCCCGGCGAAGCTGCTGCAGAGCGCCTCCTATCCGAAGCCCTGAGCGCTCCCCCGCCTCACTCGCGTCTCACCGTCCGTCTCATCCTCCGTCTCACGCACGTGCCGCGCGGCGCCCTCGGGAATGCTCGCCCCTTAGGATCCGTTGGGTGGGGTGAGAGTGACCGAGACACCACCCCGTAGGCAGTAGGCAGTCTGCAGAGACGAGGAAGAAACCCGTGAGCGACGTCCGTAATGTGATCATCATCGGCTCCGGGCCCGCGGGTTACACCGCTGCGCTCTACACGGCCCGAGCGTCGCTGAACCCGCTGGTCTTCGAGGGTGCCGTCACCGCCGGTGGCGCGCTGATGAACACCACCGAGGTCGAGAACTTCCCCGGCTTCCGCGACGGCATCATGGGCCCTGACCTCATGGACAACATGCGGGCGCAGGCCGAGCGCTTCGGCGCCGAGCTCGTCCCGGACGACATCGTCGCCGTGGACCTCACGGGCGAGATCAAGACCGTCACGGACACCGCCGGCACCGTGCACCGCGCCAAGGCCGTCATCGTCACCACCGGCTCGCAGCACCGCAAGCTCGGCCTGCCCAACGAGGACACTCTCTCCGGTCGCGGTGTCTCCTGGTGCGCCACCTGCGACGGCTTCTTCTTCAAGGACCAGGACATCGCCGTCGTCGGCGGCGGCGACACCGCGATCGAGGAGGCGACCTTCCTCTCGCGCTTCGCCAAGTCGGTGACCATCGTCCACCGCCGTGACACCCTGCGCGCCTCCAAGGCGATGCAGGAGCGCGCCTTCGCCGACCCGAAGATCAAGTTCGCCTGGGACAACGAGGTCGCCGAGATCCACGGCGACCAGAAGCTCTCCGGTCTGACCCTGCGGAACACGAAGACGGGCGAGACCAGCGAACTGCCGGTCACCGGCCTCTTCATCGCCGTGGGCCACGACCCGCGCACCGAGCTCTTCAAGGGCCAGCTGGAGCTCGACGCGGAGGGCTACCTCAAGGTCGCCGCCCCGTCGACCCGCACCAACCTGACGGGTGTCTTCGGCGCCGGTGACGTCGTCGACCACACCTACCGCCAGGCCATCACGGCCGCCGGTACCGGATGCTCCGCCGCGCTCGACGCCGAGCGCTTCCTGGCCGCGCTCGCCGACAGCGAGAAGCTGGCCGAGACCCCCGCGGTCTGAACCGAACTCCTCCCACCCCACACCCCGCGAAGTTAAGGAGACCGCCGTGGCCGGCGCCCTGAAGAACGTGACCGACGCTTCCTTCGAAGAGGACGTCCTCAACAGCGAGAAGCCCGTCCTGGTGGACTTCTGGGCTGCCTGGTGCGGCCCGTGCCGTCAGATCGCCCCCTCGCTGGAGGCCATCGCCGCCGAGCACGGCGAGATCGAGATCGTGAAGCTCAACATCGACGAGAACCCGGCCACGGCCGCCAAGTACGGCGTCATGTCCATCCCGACGCTGAACGTGTACCAGGGCGGCGAGGTCGTGAAGACCATCGTCGGCGCCAAGCCGAAGGCCGCGATCGTGCGCGACCTGGAGCCCTTCCTCGGCGCGAAGTGACCCCTCGCTGTTTCACGTGAAACGGCCCGCCCCCTGAGGGGCGGGCCGTTCTCCGTTCCCGGACTCACAGCGGCCTGAGCGCCGGTTCCTTCTGCACCGCCCCGAGCAGCCGGTCCAGGGCCATCTCGACGTCCTCCTTCCAGGAGAGCGTCGTCCGCAGCTCCAGGCGGAGCCGTGGGAAGGCGGGGTGCGGGCGTACGGTCTTGAAGCCGACGGCGAGCAGGTGGTCGGCCGGCAGCACACAGGCCGGTTCCTTCCACCGGGCGTCACCGAAGGCCTCGATCGCCTTGAAGCCCCGCCGGAGGACGTCCTTCGCCACCGTCTGCACCATCACCCGGCCCAGTCCCTGGCCCTGGTACTCCGGCATGATCCAGGCCGTCATCAGCTGGACGGCATCAGCCGCCACCGGGCTCGTGGGAAAGGCCGTCGCCCGCGGCACATAGGCCGGGGGAGCGTAGAGCACATAGCCGACCGGCACGTCGTCCACGTAGACGACCCTGCCGCAGGACCCCCACTCCAGCAGGACGGCGGAGATCCACGCCTCCTTCTCCACCTCCGCGCGGCCCGCCTTCACGGCGGCCTCCCCGCTCACCGGATCGAGCTCCCAGAAGACGCAGGAGCGGCAGCGCTTCGGGAGGTGCGGAAGATTGTCCAGCGTGAGCGGTACGAGCCGACGCCCCACGGCTGCCCCTCGCTTCCCTGGCCGTCGAACGACCACCGAGCACGAATACGGCTCTCGGAATCGTATCCACCAGGGTATCCGTGCGACACCGCACACAGGCAAAGGGCGGGCCCGCTCCGATGACGTACGGAACGTGACCCGCCCTCCGGGAACTGCCGGGAAGCGTCAGGACGACGCGTCGTCCTGGTCGGCCTTCAGCTGCTCCATGATCTTGCTCTCGCCGGGGGCCAGCGTCGTGAGGATCCGGTCGAGGTCCTCCACCGAGGCGAACTCGACGACGATCTTGCCCTTCTGCTGCCCCAGGTCGACCTTCACCCGCGTCTCGAAACGGTCCGAGAGGCGCGTGGCCAGGTCGGAGAAGACCGGCGAGACCCGGGCGCCCGCCCGGGGCTTCCGCGCCTTCACCGCGGCGGTCTCCTCGGAGCCCATGAGCTTCACGATCTCCTCGACCGTGCGCACCGACAGGCCCTCGGCGACGATCCGGTACGCCAGCTGGTCCTGGGCCTCCGGATCCTCCACCCCGAGCAGGGCACGGGCGTGACCGGCGGAGATCACCCCGGCGGCGACCCGGCGCTGGACCGGCGGGGAGAGCCGCAGGAGCCGCAGGGTGTTGGAGACCTGGGGACGCGAGCGCCCGATCCGGTCCGCGAGCTGGTCGTGGGTGCAGCCGAAGTCCGTGAGCAGCTGCTCGTAGGCGAAGGCCTCCTCCAGCGGGTTCAGCTGCGCCCGGTGGAGGTTCTCCAGGAGCGCGTCCAGGAGCATCTTCTCGTCGTCGGTGGCCCGGACGATCGCGGGGATCGTCTCCAGACCGGCCTCGCGGCAGGCACGCCAGCGCCGCTCGCCCATGATCAGCTCGTACGCACCGTCACCGGTCTCGGCCTTCCGGACGACCACGGGCTGGAGCAGACCCACCTCCTTGATGGAGGTGACGAGCTCGGCGAGGGCTTCGTCGTCGAAGACCGTACGAGGCTGCTGCTTGTTGGGCGTGATGGCGTCGAGGGCGATCTCGGTGAAGTACGCGCCCGCGACCAGCGCCGGCTCGGGCTCCACGGGGACGGCCGGCGTCACCGACTCGGAGTGCGGGGTGCTCTGGGGGAACAGGCGTGCCGCGCCGCTCCCGGGGAGCGTGGAGACGGCGCCGGCCTCCGGCGTCTCCTGGTCCTGCGGGGCACCGGCGAACAGCGCGCCGAGCCCTCGCGGCCCCAGTCCCCTACGTCGGTCGCTCACTGAAGTTCCTCCGCCATGCTGTGCTGGTTGTTCTGGTGCCCCACACGGCCGTGCTGCTGGGGCTCGTAGTGGAGGGAGACGCCTCGGAAGGCGATCTCGCGGGCCGCCTCGATGTACGACAGGGCTCCACTGGAACCGGGATCGTAGGTGATCACGGTCTGGCCGTAGCTCGGTGCCTCGGAGATGCGGACGGACCGCGGGATGCTGGTCCGGAGCACCTCCTGTCCGAAGTGGGTGCGGACCTCCTCGGCGACCTGCGAGGCGAGCCGGGTCCGGCCGTCGTACATGGTCAGCAGGATCGTCGAGACGTGCAGCGTCTGGTTGAGGTGCCCGCGGACCAGGTCGACGTTCTTCAGGAGCTGCCCGAGGCCCTCCAGCGCGTAGTACTCGCACTGGATCGGGATGAGCACCTCGGCACCCGCCACCAGGGCGTTCACCGAGAGCAGGCCGAGGGACGGCGGGCAGTCGATCAGGACGTAGTCGAGCGGCTGCTCGTAGGCCTGGATCGCCCGCTGGAGGCGGCTCTCGCGCGCCACCATCGACACCAGCTCGATCTCCGCACCGGCGAGATCGATCGTGGCCGGGGCGCAGAAGAGGCCTTCGACGTCCAGAACGGGCTGGACCACTTCGGAGAGCGGCCGGCTGTCGACGAGGACGTCGTAGATCGAGGGCACGTCGGCGTGGTGGTCGATGCCCAGGGCCGTGGAGGCGTTGCCCTGTGGATCCAGGTCGATGACGAGGACCCGGGCACCGTGCAGCGCCAGGGACGCGGCCAGATTGACGGTCGTGGTCGTCTTGCCCACGCCGCCCTTCTGGTTGGCCACCACCATGATGCGGGTCTGCTCGGGACGGGGAAGCCCCTCCCCTGCTCGACCCAGGGCCTCTACGGCCAGCTGGGCAGCACGACCAATGGGGGTGTCGTCCATCGGGGGCAGCGTTTCACGTGAAACATCTTCCCCTGCCGATTCGGTTCGGGGACCGGGGACCGGATCGGTCATCGGTCCCGCGATGTTGGCGTCGGACCGCAAGGATTCACTCTCCTCGGCATCAAGCTCGCGATGGGAAGAGCCTGCCATGCCTTCGGGGTCCGGAACCAGCGAGGTCGGTGGTTCTGTGGGTGAATCCACCTCGGTGGAAAACTCCGTAACCCTCGCGGGTGGCTTCACACGGGGTCTGCGGTCCCGGGGGGTTGCGGCTGCGCGCCCGCGGCTGATGATCCCCTGGAGCAGTGAGCGACGTTTCACGTGAAACACGATGCCCCTGCGGCCCTTCCGGGACCGTCCGACACTCCGTGAAAGCGGACGAATGCGACGCTCAGCGGCGCCGACGGGTCTTGCTCGTCCGCGCGGCCTTGGCCCGCTTGGCCGCGAAGCGCACACCACCGGGGCTCTCGCCGACCTCGACCCGCACCACCGTGGACATCGGATCGACGATGCCCTCGCCGACGTGGTGCACCGAGGTCTCCACCACACCCAGCTTCGAGAGCGCGGCACGCGCCCCGTCGAGCTCCTCCTGCGCGGTGTCCCCCTTCAGCAGGAGCATCTCACCGTAGGGGCGGAGCAGGGGCACGCCCCAGCCGGCCAGCCGGTCGAGAGGAGCCACGGCACGGGCGGTCACGACGTGGACCGGCGGGAACTTGCCGAGCATCTCCTCGGCGCGGCCGCGCACCACGGTCACGTGGTCGAGGCCGAGCAGCTCCACGACTTCCTGGAGGAAGTTGATCCGGCGCAGAAGCGGCTCCAGGAGCGTGATCTTCAGGTCCGGACGCACCAGGGCGAGCGGGATGCCGGGCAGACCGGCCCCGGAGCCGACGTCGCAGACCGTGACGCCCTCGGGCACGACCTCGGAGAGCACCGCGCAGTTCAGCAGATGGCGCTCCCACAGCCGCGGGACCTCACGGGGGCCGATGAGCCCACGCTTCACACCGGCGTCCGCGAGCAGCTCCGCGTACCGCACGGCCTCGGGGAAGTACTCGCCGAAGACTTTCCGTGCCTGCTCCGGCGCCTCGGGGAGCTCCGCTGCCTCCGTCACGGGGACCGTCCTTCCGTACCGCACGGATACCGTGCGAGCGCACTGTGGTGGCTGAACTATCAGGCTGACAAAGATCGGCCCCGTCTGCGAACAGACGGGGCCGACGCGAGGAGAGGGGTCAGGCAGGGAGGACGACGACGAAGCGCTGCGGCTCCTCGCCTTCGGACTCGCTGCGCAGACCGGCGGCGGCGACCGCGTCGTGCACGACCTTGCGCTCGAACGGGGTCATCGGGTCCAGCTTGACCGGCTGACCGGTGGACTTCACCTCGTCCGCGGCCTTGGCGCCGATCTGGGCCAGCTCCGTGCGCTTCTGCGCGCGGAACCCGGCGATGTCGAGCATCAGACGGCTGCGGTCACCGGTCTCCCGGTGCACGGCCAGGCGGGTCAGCTCCTGGAGCGCCTCCAGGACCTCGCCGTCCCGGCCCACGAGCTTCTGCAGATCACGACCGCCGGAGTCGCTGATGATCGAGACCGCGGCCCGGTCCGCCTCGACGTCCATGTCGATGTCGCCGTCGAGGTCGGCGATGTCGAGCAGGCCCTCAAGGTAGTCGGCCGCGATCTCACCCTCCTGCTCCAGGCGGGTCAGGGTGTCGCCACCCTCGGCGGCGGAGGTGGTGCCTTCCGTCACGGATGGACTCCTTCTAGATACGTGGACGCTTCTACTTCTTGGAGGACGGGTGCTTGGGCCGCTGCTGGCCCTTGCGCTGGCGGTTGCCGGAGCTGGCGCGGCTGCGGCCGCCGGCCTGGGCACCGCCCTTGGCGGGCGTCTCGGGCTTCTTCTCCAGCGAGGTCTTCGGCGCGGCGTCCTGGGCGGTCTCGCCCGCGGACTCCTCGGCCGTCTCCACGACGGCTTCGTCGGCCTCGTCGTGCTTGGCCTGCTGACCGCCGGCCTGGCGCTGGGCCTTGCTCTGGCGCTTGGGCTGCTGCCGCTTGGGGGCGGCGATGCCCTCGGCCTCGGCGACGGCGGCGTCGCTCTTCACCACGGTGCCGTCGGCCTGGGCGGCGAAGCCGGCCTTGGCGAGACCGCCGATGAAGCGGCGCTCGTTCTCGTTGCGGTCGGAGCCCTTGGCGACGATCGCCTTGACGACGGCCTTGTGGCGACGGCTGCGGATCTCACCGTGGTGCGTGACGCTCTTCAGCAGGCGCTGGAGGTAGGAGTCCTGCGCCTTGCTGCCCGGGGTCGGGTTCTGGTTGATCACGTACATCTGCTGGCCCATGGTCCACACGTTGGTGGTCAGCCAGTAGACGAGGACACCGACGGGGAAGTTGATGCCCATGACCGCGAAGATCACCGGGAAGATGTACATGAGCATCTTCTGCTGCTGCATGTACGGGGTCTTCACCGAGAGGTCGACGTTCTTCATCATCAGCTGGCGCTGGGTGAAGAACTGCGAGGCCGACATCAGGACGATCATGATCGCGGTGACGATGCGGACGTCGGTCAGCGAGGCGCCGAGGGCCGCGACGGCCTCGGGGGAGTCCATGAACTTCGAGGCGATCGGAGCGCCGAAGATGTGCGCCTCGCGGGCGCTGTTGACCAGGTCCTGGTTGAGGACACCGATCTCCTTGCCCGACGCGATGTTGGACAGCACGTGGTACAGGGCGAAGAAGAACGGCGACTGGGCGAGGATGGGAAGGCACGAGGAGAGCGGGTTGGTGCCCGTCTCCTTGTACAGCTTCATCATCTCTTCGGACTGACGCTGCTTGTCGCTCTTGTAGCGCTCCTGGATCGCCTTCATCTTCGGCTGGAGCGCCTGCATGTTCCGCGTCGCCTTGATCTGCTTCACGAAGAGCGGGATCAGCGCGATACGGATCAGCACCACGAGGGACACGATCGACAGGCCCCAGGCCCAGCCCGTGTCGGGGCCGAAGACGGCCCCGTACAGCTTGTGGAACTGGACGATGACCCAGGAAACGGGCCAGGTGATGAAGCTGAACAGACTGGCAATCGTGTCCACTAATCAGGCTCCTTGAGCATTGGGCGAGGTCTCTGCGGCCGGGCTCGTCTCGGCGGAGATCCCGCCCTTGTCGCCGCGCAGCGCGTTCCTGAGCATCTCGTGCCAGCGCGGACGCTTACGCGGGGGGACATGGTCCACTCCGCCGGGCGACCACGGGTTGCACCGCAGGATGCGCCAGGCGGTCAGGGCGATGCCCTTGATCGCGCCATGCCGGTCTATGGCCGTGAATCCGTAGTGGGAACACGACGGGTAGTACCGGCAGACGTCGCCCAGAAGAGGGCTGATCGTCCACTGGTACAGCTTGATGAGGGCGAGGAACGGGTACTTCATCGCGTACCCCCTCCCAGCAGCCGCTGGAGGGCGGCGTCCAGGTCGCGGGCCAGGTGGGCGTGGTCGGCGTCACCGGCTCCGGGCAACGCCCGTACGACCACCAGGCTACCGGGGGGCAGCGCGGACAGCCGGTCGCGGACGAGGTGGCGCAGACGACGCTTCACCTGGTTGCGGACGACCGCACCGCCCACGGCCTTGCTCACGACGAAACCCGCACGCGCCGGAGGAGCGCTCTCCCCAGGCGCGTGCGGGTCCGTGGCACCGCTACGCAGGTGGACGACGAGGAGTGGGCGACCGGCCCGGCGTCCTCGACGTACCGCGGTTGCGAAGTCCTCGCGCCGCCTCAGCCGATTCTCGGTAGGCAGCACGTCATGACCTGTTTAGGTGGATCAGGCGGACAGGCTCGCGCGACCCTTGGCGCGGCGGTTCGCCAGAATGGCGCGGCCGGCACGGGTACGCATGCGCAGGCGGAAGCCGTGGGTCTTCGCACGACGACGGTTGTTCGGCTGGAAGGTGCGCTTGCTCACTCGGGGGCTCCAGAAATGATTCGGGTGGTGGCGGGACATCGCCTGGCTGTCACCGTGCGCCCACGAGTAGCTCGCATACGCTCGAGTGCACCGCTACGCGATCACTTACGTGATCTTTGCCCATCGGAGGCAGGCGGCAGCAGCCATCGACAACTCGACCTGGTTACGGTACGCGCGGTTACGCCATCCGGTCAAACCGACCCGTCGTAGGGGTCCTTTGTGCACAGGCTGTGGACAACAACTTGAACCACGTCAGCCGCCGCGACTACCGTGGCTGGACTCGACTGTCTCTTCCGTTCTGTTCCTATCGTCCCGAGAACCACACCATTCGTGGGACCTGCGAGAAAGCGTGCCCCGTGGCTGACGTTCCTGCCGATCTTGCCGCAGTGTGGCCACGCGTGCTCGACCAGCTGCTCGGAGAAGGACAGCAGGGCATCGAGCCCAAGGACAAACAGTGGATCGAGCGCTGCCAGCCGCTGGCACTGGTCGCCGACACCGCGCTGCTCGCCGTCCCCAACGAATGGGGCAAGCGGGTGCTGGAGGGCCGGCTGGCCCCGCTGATCAGCGAGACCCTCAGCCGCGAGTGCGGCCGCCCGATCCGGATCGCGATCACCGTCGACGACTCCGTCGGCGAGCCGCCCCCCGTGCCCTCCGCCGGCCGGCCGCCGCAGCCCCGCTACGAGGAGCGCCCGCAGCCCGATCCGTACGAGAAGTACGACGCCTACGGGCACCGCGCGCTGCCCGACGACGGACTGCCCGCCGCTCGGCCGGCCTATCCGGACTACCAGCAGCCCCCCCGCCCCGAGCCGGGCGCCTGGCCGCGGTCCCAGGAGGACCTCTCCTGGCAGCAGCCGCGCCTCGGCGGTTTCCCCGAGCGCGCCCCGTACACCGGCCCGGCCGCCTCCGAGCCGTCCGGGCGTCCGCGCTACGACGAGCCCTCCCGCGGCTACGAGCAGGCGCAGCGGCCCGAGCGCGCCGAGCTGCCCGAGCCTCCCGGGGCCGGTCCGCGCCCCGGTCCCGGCGGCGGCCAGGGGGTCGGGCCCGGCCTCGGCCAGGGCTCCCCGGGCGGTACCGGCGCGGGCGGCGGCTCCGGTGCCGGATCCGGCGGGCCCGGCGAGCAGCACGCGCGGCTGAACCCGCGGTACCTCTTCGACACCTTCGTGATCGGTTCCTCGAACCGCTTCGCGCACGCGGCCGCGGTCGCGGTGGCCGAGGCGCCCGCGAAGGCCTACAACCCCCTCTTCATCTACGGGGAGTCGGGGCTCGGCAAGACGCACCTGCTGCACGCCATCGGACACTACGCGCGGAGCCTCTACCCCGGCACGCGCGTGCGGTACGTGAGCTCGGAGGAGTTCACCAACGAGTTCATCAACTCGATCCGCGACGGCAAGGGCGACGCCTTCCGCAAGCGCTACCGCGACGTGGACATCCTGCTCGTCGACGACATCCAGTTCCTCGCGAGCAAGGAGTCGACGCAGGAGGAGTTCTTCCACACCTTCAACACGCTGCACAACGCGAACAAGCAGATCGTGCTCTCCTCCGACCGGCCGCCCCGGCAGCTGGTGACCCTGGAGGACCGGCTGCGGAACCGCTTCGAGTGGGGACTCACCACCGACGTGCAGCCGCCCGAGCTGGAGACGCGCATCGCGATCCTCCGCAAGAAGGCGGTGCAGGAGCAGCTGAACGCCCCGCCGGAGGTGCTGGAGTTCATCGCCTCCCGGATCTCGCGGAACATCCGCGAGCTGGAGGGCGCGCTGATCCGGGTGACGGCCTTCGCGAGCCTCAACCGGCAGCCGGTGGACCTGGGGCTGACCGAGGTCGTCCTCAAGGACCTGATCCCGGGCGGCGAGGACTCGTCGCCGGAGATCACGGCGCCGGCCATCATGGCCGCCACGGCCGACTACTTCGGGCTCACCGTGGAGGACCTCTGCGGTTCCTCCCGCAGCCGCGTCCTGGTGACGGCCCGCCAGATCGCCATGTACCTGTGCCGGGAGCTGACGGACCTGTCGCTGCCGAAGATCGGCGCGCAGTTCGGCGGCCGCGACCACACGACGGTGATGCACGCGGACCGGAAGATCCGGGCCCTGATGGCGGAGCGGCGCTCCATCTACAACCAGGTCACCGAACTGACCAACCGCATCAAGAACGGCTGACGGCAGCTCCGTTCGGTGGTCCACAGGCATCCGTACGGACCGCGCACGGACCACGGAACACGTGCACAGGCACCACGGAACACGTGCACAGGCTGTGCACGGGCTCGCACGCGACTCTCGCGCGGACCGCGCGGACCGCGCACAGCCTGTGTACGGCTTTCGAGGGCGCTCCGGGACACCTCCCGGGGCGCCCTTCGGCGTTCCCCGGCGGCTGTCCGGCGGCCGTCGGGGGACTGTCAGGGGGCTGTCGGACGACGGTCCGGCAGCGTGCGGAAGGCCGGTTCGGGGTGGGGTGGAAGACCGTCCCGGGACGCGCGGAAGCCTGTTCCGTGGCGCGGGGGAGGCCGTTCGGAAGCGAGCGGGAGGCCGTTCCGGTGGCGCGCGGGTGCCAGGCCGCGGAGGTCCGTGTTCGATTGCTCCGCTCCGGTGGCGGGTTCTCCACAGATTGCGGGATGATCTCCCGTCCACAGGGTGGGGACTGCCGAGTTATCCGGAACGTGTCCACAGGGCCGGTGGGCGAGGGTCCATCGCTCCAGCTCACGGGGGTGTGGATTTGTTGGCAACCAGTTTCCACAGGCTGTGGATGAATCTTTCGTCCACAGGGACCCCAGAGAGTTGTCCACTGGCTGCCCACAGGGAGGAGTCGGTTGCCCACAGCTTCTCCACACCGCTGTCCACTGTTCGGCAACAAAACACCCCTGTTCACCGGCCAGAGTGAAAGGCGTCACACCAAGGGAGACGTTTGGGCTGTGGGGAACCTGGGGAAAGCTGGGGACAGCACTGGGGAGAACTCCCCCTTGCCTGTGTACCGGGTGTGCAGAACTTTCGGGCGTCCACAGAGAACCCTGGTTTTCCACGGGTTCCACCCACAGGGTCGGTGGACAAAAAACTGGGCCTGACCTGCGCGGACGACGTTATCCACGGTTTCCACAGGCCCTACTACTACTTCCACTCATAGTTAGCCCGGGAATCGCTTTGAAGCGGGGCCTGTGTACAACTCGGCGCCGGAGCCCCGACCCGCTCTCGTCACGACTTGACCCCGAGCCGCACCGAGTGTCGGCGGCGTACGTCAGACTGGATCCCGCAGTCGACGAAGAGCCAGCAACAAGCAGGAGGCGGTTCCGGTGAAGATCCGGGTGGAGCGCGATGTACTCGCGGAGGCGGTGGCGTGGGTGGCTCGCAGCCTTCCGGCCCGTCCGCCGGCGCCCGTTCTCGCGGGCCTTCTGCTGAAGGCCGAGGACGGCGCGCTGAGCTTCTCGAGCTTCGACTACGAGGTCTCCGCCCGCGTCTCCGTCGAGGCCGAGGTCGAGGAGGACGGCACCGTCCTCGTCTCCGGCCGCCTCCTCGCCGACATCTGCCGCGCCCTCCCCAACCGTCCGGTGGAGATCTCCACAGACGGTGTACGGGCGACCGTGGTCTGCGGCTCCTCCCGCTTCACCCTCCACACCCTTCCTGTGGAGGAGTACCCGGCGCTGCCGGAGATGCCCACCGCGACCGGCACCGTCCCCGGTGAGGTCTTCGCCGCCGCCGCCGCCCAGGTGGCCATCGCCGCCGGCCGCGACGACACGCTGCCGGTACTCACCGGTGTGCGCATCGAGATCGAGGGCGACACCGTCACCCTCGCCTCCACCGACCGCTACCGCTTCGCGGTCCGCGAGTTCCTGTGGAAGCCGGAGGCCCCGGACGCCTCCGCGGTCGCCCTGGTGCCCGCCAAGACGCTCCTGGACACCGCCAAGGCGCTCACCAGCGGCGACACCGTCACGCTGGCGCTCTCCGGCTCCGGCAAGGGCGAGGGCCTGATCGGCTTCGAGGGCGCGGGCCGCCGCACCACCACCCGCCTCCTGGAGGGCGACCTCCCGAAGTACCGGACGCTCTTCCCCACCGAGTTCAACTCGGTCGCGGTGATCGAGACCGCCCCCTTCGTGGAGGCCGTCAAGCGCGTGGCCCTGGTGGCCGAGCGCAACACGCCGGTCCGCCTCAGCTTCGAGCAGGGCGTGCTCATCCTGGAGGCCGGCTCCAGCGACGACGCACAGGCTGTGGAGCGCGTCGACGCGCAGCTGGACGGCGACGACATCTCGATCGCCTTCAACCCGACCTTCCTGCTGGACGGCCTGAGCGCGATCGACTCCCCGGTCGCCCAGCTCTCCTTCACGACCTCCACCAAGCCGGCGCTCCTCAGCGGCCGCCCGGCCGTGGACGCCGAGGCGGACGAGGCCTACAAGTACCTGATCATGCCGGTGCGGCTGAGCGGCTGACGTCCGGCTCTGCCGAGCGGCTGACCTGCGCGCGGGGGCGTCGACTGAGCGGCTGACCCCACAGGTGTGCGGCCGGGTCCGGGCGTAGGCTCGGACCCGGGTAGGAACCGCACACGACGCTTAAGGAACACTCTGATGGAGCTCGGTCTCGTCGGTCTCGGCAAGATGGGCGGCAACATGCGCGAGCGCATCCGCCGCGCAGGCCACACCGTCATCGGATACGACCGCAACCCGGACCTCGCCGATGTCCACAGCCTCGAAGAGCTTGTGGGCAAGCTCAAGGCTCCGCGGGTCGTGTGGGTCATGGTCCCCGCGGGTGCGGCGACCCAGTCCACCATCGACGAGCTGGCGGAGCTGCTCTCCCCCGGCGACGTGGTCGTGGACGGCGGCAACTCCCGCTGGACCGACGACGAGAAGCACGCCGAGGAGCTCGCCGCCAAGGGCATCGGCTTCGTCGACTGCGGTGTCTCCGGCGGCGTCTGGGGCCTGGAGAACGGCTACGCGCTGATGTACGGCGGCGACGCCGAGAACGTGGCGAAGGTCCAGCCGGTCCTCGACGCGCTCAAGCCCGAGGGCCCGTACGGTGCCGTCCACGCCGGCAAGGTCGGCGCCGGCCACTTCGCGAAGATGGTCCACAACGGCATCGAGTACGCGATGATGCAGGCCTACGCCGAGGGCTGGGAGCTGCTGGAGAAGGTCGACTCCGTGGAGAACGTCCGCGAGATCTTCCGCTCCTGGCAGGAGGGCACGGTCATCCGCTCCTGGCTGCTCGACCTCGCGGTCAACGCCCTCGACGAGGACGAGCACCTCGACCAGCTGCGCGGCTACGCGTCGGACTCCGGCGAGGGCCGGTGGACCGTCGAGGCCGCCATCGACAACGCCGTCCCGCTGCCGGCGATCACCGCGTCGCTCTTCGCGCGGTTCGCGTCCCGGCAGGACGACTCCCCGCAGATGAAGATGATCGCCGCGCTGCGCAACCAGTTCGGCGGCCACGCGGTCGAGAAGAAGTAGCAATCCACAGGCTGTGCACCGTCCGGTGCACAGCGACCGGGGGAAGGCCGGCGCCACCATGCACGTCACGCATCTCTCGCTGGCCGACTTCCGCTCGTACGCCCGGGCCGAGGTGTCCCTCGACCCGGGCGTCACCGCGTTCGTCGGGGCGAACGGCCAGGGAAAGACCAACCTCGTCGAGGCCGTCGGCTATCTCGCCACCCTCGGCAGCCACCGCGTCGCCTCGGACGCCCCGCTGGTGCGGATGGGCGCCGAGCGGGCCGTCATCAGGGCCGCCGTCACCCAGGGCGAACGCTCCCAGCTGGTCGAGCTGGAGCTCAACCCGGGCCGCGCCAACCGCGCCCGCATCAACAGGTCCTCGCAGGTCAGGCCGCGTGACGTGCTCGGCATCGTGCGGACCGTGCTCTTCGCGCCCGAGGACCTGTCGCTGATCAAGGGCGACCCCGGCGAGCGCCGGCGCTTCCTCGACGAGCTGATCACGGCGCGCGCGCCGCGCATGGCGGGCGTGCGGTCCGACTACGAGCGCGTCCTGAAGCAGCGCAACACCCTGCTGAAGTCCGCCGCCATGGCCCGCCGCCACGGCGGCCGGGGCATGGACCTGTCCACCCTGGACGTCTGGGACCAGCACCTGGCCCGGGCCGGCGCCGAACTGCTCGCCCAGCGGCTCGACCTCGTCCACACCCTCCAGCCGCTCGCGGACAAGGCGTACGAACAGCTCGCCCCCGGCGGCGGACCGATTCTGCTGGAGTACCGCCCCTCCGCCCCCGGCACCGGACACACCCGCGAGGAGCTGTACGAGCAGCTGATCGCCGCCCTCGCCGAGGCCCGCAAGCAGGAGATCGAGCGCGGCGTCACCCTCGTCGGCCCGCACCGCGACGAGCTGCTGCTCCGCCTCGGCGACCTGCCGGCCAAGGGGTACGCGAGCCACGGCGAGTCCTGGTCGTACGCCCTGGCGCTCCGCCTCGCCTCGTACGACCTGCTGCGCTCCGAGGGCAACGAGCCGGTGCTCGTCCTCGACGACGTCTTCGCCGAGCTGGACGCCCGCCGGCGCGAGCGCCTCGCGCAGCTGGTGGCCCACGGCGAGCAGGTCCTGGTGACGGCGGCGGTCGACGACGACGTGCCGGACGTGCTGGCCGGAACGAGGTACGCGGTGTCCGGAGGGACGGTGGAACGCGTATGAGCGGTACCGGAGAAACTTCCCCACAGCCTGTGGACAAGCCCGCGGCCCCCGAACCCTCGGGCGTGGACCTCGCCCGGGTCGCGCTGCGCGCCGCCAAGGAACAGGCACGCGCGCGCGGGGCGGCCGCCCAGGAGAAGAAGCAGGCCAGGCGCGGCGGCGGCCTGCGCTCCGGCGCGCGCTCCGACGGGCGCGACCCCATGGCGCTCGGCTCCGCGATCAACCGGCTGCTCGCCGAGCGCGGCTGGGAGACGCCGGCCGCCGTCGGCGGGGTCATGGGCCGCTGGCCGCAGATCGTCGGCGAGGACCTCGCGAAGCACTGCGTCCCGGTGAAGTACGAGGACGAGCCCGACGCGCGCGTGCTGACCGTCCAGTGCGACTCGACCGCGTGGGCCACGCAGCTGCGGCTGCTCGCGCCCACGCTGGTCGCCCGGCTCAACGAGGACCTCGGGCACGGGACGGTCCGGCTGATCAAGGTGCTCGGGCCCGGCGCGGGACAGCGCCGCTACGGGCCGCTGCGGGCGCCCGGCTCCGTGGGCCCCGGGGACACGTACGGCTGAGACCCGCGCGGGCGCGCGGGGCGCCGGTGCCGCGTGCCCGACCGGGCCGGGCGCCGGGGCACGGGCCCGAACGGTCCGGGCGCCGGGACGCGGGGCGCCGTGCCCGCCCGTTCCTCCCCCCCCCGAGGGCCCCGAGGGCCCCGAGGGCCCCGAAGAGACCGGGAAGTCCGACCAGAGACTCCGAGAAGTCCGGCCGGGGCCCCGAAAGTCCGGCCCGGGACCCCCGGAAGTCCGGCCGGGACCCCGGCGGAACGCGTGCCGCGGCGGGGCGGGACGCACGCCCCCGGCCGGAGGCGACTACGGGTCACCGCCCGAAGCGCTAGGTGGCCGTCAGGGGCCCCTGGAGACCCTGTCCGGATATGGGGAGTCGTCTCGGGGGCGCTCAGGGCGGCACATGCGCATTCAGGTACCCGCAAACCCCCATGACTGTCGGTGGTACCGGTAGACTGGAAGACAATCCCGCCTTACTGCGGAACTGTCGAACGACGCAGCCGGCTCCCCTATGCCCGGAGCACGGCCTGTGCTGTGCCAGAAAGGGCGCTTCGTGGCCGATTCCGGCAACCCCAACGAGAACACTCAGTACACCGCCAGCAACATCCAGGTCCTGGAGGGCCTGGATGCGGTGCGCAAGCGCCCCGGTATGTACATCGGCTCGACCGGCGAGCGCGGCCTGCACCACATGGTCCAGGAGGTCGTCGACAACTCGGTCGACGAGGCCCTGGCCGGCCACGCGGACACCATCGACGTGACGATCCTGCCCGACGGCGGCGTGCGCGTCGTCGACAACGGGCGCGGCATCCCCGTCGGCATCGTCGAGTCCGAGGGCAAGCCGGCCGTCGAGGTCGTGCTGACGGTCCTCCACGCGGGCGGCAAGTTCGGCGGCGGCGGCTACGCGGTCTCCGGCGGTCTGCACGGCGTCGGCGTCTCCGTCGTCAACGCCCTCTCCACCAAGGTCTCGGTGGAGATCAAGACCGACGGCCACCGCTGGACCCAGGACTACAAGATGGGCGCCCCCACCGCGCCCCTCGCGCAGCACGAGGAGACCGAGGAGACCGGCACCTCGGTCACCTTCTGGTCCGACCCGGACATCTTCGAGACGACCGAGTACTCCTTCGAGACGCTCTCGCGCCGCTTCCAGGAGATGGCCTTCCTCAACAAGGGTCTGACGATCACGCTCACCGACGAGCGCGACTCCGCCAAGGCCACCGTCGGCGCCGACGACCCGGACGCCGAGGCCGCCGCCGAGCCGGCCGCGCGCACGGTGACGTACCACTACGAGGGCGGCATCGTCGACTTCGTGAAGTACCTCAACTCGCGCAAGGGCGAGCTGATCAACCCGACCGTCATCGACATCGAGGCCGAGGACAAGGAGCGCCTGCTCTCCGCCGAGATCGCGATGCAGTGGAACTCGTCGTACAGCGAGGGCGTGTACTCCTTCGCCAACACGATCCACACCCACGAGGGCGGTACCCACGAGGAGGGCTTCCGCGCCGCGCTGACGACGCTCGTCAACAAGTACGCGCGCGAGAAGAAGCTGCTCCGCGAGAAGGACGACAACCTCACCGGCGACGACATCCGCGAGGGTCTGACCGCGATCATCTCGATCAAGATCGGCGAGCCGCAGTTCGAGGGCCAGACCAAGACGAAGCTCGGCAACACCGAGGCGAAGACCTTCGTCCAGAAGGTCGTGCACGAGCACCTGACGGACTGGTTCGACCGGAACCCGAACGAGGCCGCGGACATCATCCGCAAGGGCATCCAGGCCGCCACCGCGCGCGTGGCCGCCCGCAAGGCCCGCGACCTCACCCGCCGCAAGGGCCTCCTGGAGTCGGCGTCCCTCCCGGGCAAGCTCTCCGACTGCCAGTCGAACGACCCGACGAAGTGCGAGATCTTCATCGTCGAGGGCGACTCCGCCGGCGGCTCCGCCAAGTCCGGCCGGAACCCGATGTACCAGGCCATCCTGCCGATCCGCGGCAAGATCCTGAACGTCGAGAAGGCCCGGATCGACAAGATCCTCCAGAACACCGAGGTCCAGGCGCTGATCTCGGCCTTCGGCACCGGGGTCCACGAGGACTTCGACATCGAGAAGCTCCGCTATCACAAGATCATCCTGATGGCGGACGCCGACGTCGACGGCCAGCACATCAACACCCTGCTGCTGACCTTCCTCTTCCGCTTCATGCGGCCGCTGATCGAGCACGGGCACGTGTACCTCTCCCGCCCGCCGCTCTACAAGATCAAGTGGGGCCGGGACGACTTCGAGTACGCCTACTCGGACCGCGAGCGCGACGCGCTGGTCGAGCTGGGCAAGCAGAACGGCAAGCGGATCCGCGAGGACTCGATCCAGCGCTTCAAGGGTCTCGGCGAGATGAACGCCGAGGAGCTGCGCGTCACCACCATGGACGTCGAGCACCGCGTGCTCGGCCAGGTCACCCTGGACGACGCCGCCCAGGCCGACGACCTGTTCTCGGTGCTGATGGGCGAGGACGTCGAGGCACGGCGCTCCTTCATCCAGCGCAACGCCAAGGACGTTCGCTTCCTCGACATCTGAGTCGGTCCCAGCTGACCGTACGAAAGGACTGACGACCAGCAATGGCCGACGAGAACCCCCCCGTGACCACCGAAGAAGAAGAGCCGGTGCTGCGCATCGAGCCCGTCGGGCTCGAGACCGAGATGCAGCGCTCGTACCTCGACTACGCGATGTCCGTCATCGTGTCCCGCGCGCTGCCCGACGTCCGCGACGGCCTCAAGCCCGTCCACCGGCGCGTGCTGTACGCGATGTACGACGGCGGCTACCGGCCCGAGAAGGGCTTCTACAAGTGCGCCCGCGTCGTCGGCGACGTCATGGGCACGTACCACCCGCACGGCGACTCCTCGATCTACGACGCGCTCGTCCGCCTGGCCCAGCCGTGGTCGATGCGGATGCCGCTCGTCGACTCCAACGGCAACTTCGGCTCCCCGGGCAACGACCCGGCCGCCGCCATGCGCTACACCGAGTGCAAGATGGCGCCGCTGTCGATGGAGATGGTCCGCGACATCGACGAGGAGACCGTCGACTTCACGGACAACTACGACGGCCGCAACCAGGAGCCGACGGTCCTCCCGGCCCGTTTCCCCAACCTCCTGGTCAACGGCTCCGCCGGCATCGCGGTCGGCATGGCGACCAACATCCCGCCGCACAACCTCCGCGAGGTCGCCGAGGGCGCCCAGTGGTACCTGGCCCACCCCGAGGCCAGCCACGAGGAGCTCCTCGACGCGCTCATCGAGCGGATCAAGGGCCCCGACTTCCCGACCGGCGCGCTCGTCGTCGGCCGCAAGGGCATCGAGGAGGCGTACCGCACCGGCCGCGGCTCCATCACGATGCGCGCGGTCGTCGAGGTCGAGGAGATCCAGAACCGCCAGTGCCTGGTGGTCACGGAGCTGCCGTACCAGACCAACCCGGACAACCTCGCGCAGAAGATCGCCGACCTGGTGAAGGACGGCAAGATCGGCGGCATCGCCGACGTCCGCGACGAGACCTCGTCCCGGACCGGCCAGCGCCTGGTGATCGTGCTCAAGCGCGACGCCGTCGCCAAGGTCGTCCTGAACAACCTGTACAAGCACACCGACCTCCAGACGAACTTCGGCGCCAACATGCTGGCGCTCGTCGACGGCGTGCCGCGCACCCTCTCGCTGGACGCGTTCATCCGCCACTGGGTGACGCACCAGATCGAGGTCATCGTCCGCCGGACGAAGTTCCGGCTGCGCAAGGCCGAGGAGCGCGCCCACATCCTGCGCGGCCTCCTCAAGGCCCTCGACGCGATCGACGAGGTCATCGCCCTCATCCGCCGCAGCGAGACGGTCGAGGTGGCCCGCGAGGGCCTCATGGGGCTCCTCCTGATCGACGAGATCCAGGCCAACGCGATCCTGGAGATGCAGCTCCGCCGCCTCGCCGCCCTGGAGCGCCAGAAGATCATCGCCGAGCACGACGAGCTCCAGGCGAAGATCAACGAGTACAACGCGATCCTCGCCTCGCCGGAGAAGCAGCGGACCATCGTCAGCGAGGAACTGGCCGCGCTCGTCGACAAGTTCGGCGACGACCGCCGCTCCAAGCTGGTGCCCTTCGACGGTGACATGTCCATCGAGGACCTCATCGCCGAGGAGGACATCGTCGTCACCATCACGCGTGGCGGCTACGTGAAGCGGACGAAGACCGAGGACTACCGCTCGCAGAAGCGCGGCGGCAAGGGCGTGCGCGGGACGAAGCTGAAGCAGGACGACATCGTCGACCACTTCTTCGTCTCCACCACCCACCACTGGCTGCTCTTCTTCACCAACAAGGGCCGGGTCTACCGGGCCAAGGCGTACGAGCTGCCGGACGCCGGCCGCGACGCGCGCGGCCAGCACGTGGCCAACCTGCTGGCCTTCCAGCCGGACGAGCAGATCGCCCAGATCCTGGCGATCCGCGACTACGAGGCGGCCCCGTACCTGGTCCTCGCCACCCGCTCCGGCCTGGTGAAGAAGACCGCGCTGAAGGACTACGACTCCCCGCGCTCCGGCGGCGTCATCGCCATCAACCTGCGCGAGCGGGACAACGGCGCCGAAGGCGTCGCCGACGAGCTGATCGGCGCCGAGCTGGCCTCCGCCGAGGACGACCTGCTGCTGATCTCCAAGAAGGCGCAGTCGATCCGCTTCACCGCCACGGACGACGCGCTGCGCCCGATGGGCCGCGCCACTTCGGGTGTCAAGGGCATGAGTTTCCGCGAGGACGACGAACTGCTCTCGATGAATGTCGTCCGGCCCGGTACGTTCGTCTTCACCGCGACGGACGGCGGATACGCCAAGCGCACCCCCGTCGACGAGTACCGCGTCCAGGGTCGCGGCGGCCTCGGCATCAAGGCCGCCAAGATCGTGGAGGACCGGGGCTCGCTCGTGGGCGCGCTGGTGGTCGAGGAGACCGACGAGATCCTCGCCATCACGCTGTCCGGCGGTGTGATTCGCACGCGAGTCAACGAAGTCAGGGAGACCGGCCGTGACACCATGGGCGTCCAGCTGATCAACCTGGGCAAGCGCGATGCCGTCGTCGGCATCGCACGGAACGCCGAGGCCGGCGGCGAGGACGAAGAGGTCGACGACGCCGAGGGTGCCATCGAGGCATCCGAGGCCGAGGCATCGGTCGAGGGCACGGAGCCTGCGACCGGGGATCACGAGGAGTAGAGCGTGAGTGGAGCCACGGGCGCCGGATCGGCGGCCGCCGGAGCTTCTGCAGGTGCCGGAGCGCACGGCGCCCGTGGCTCGGCCACGGACTCCCAGGGGGTTGCGGTGACGGACACTCGGGGGCAGCAGCCCCCCTACCAGGGCTACAACGGCGCTCTGCCCGGCGAGCGCCCCGCGGCGCAGCCGGCGGGCGCCTACCACCCGCCGAGGGCCTACGAGGGCCCTCAGGGCGGCGGCCACACCCAGGGCGGCGGCCAGTCCGCCTCCGCGGTGCGGCGGCCCCGGACGGGCGCGCGGACGACCCCGCGCACCCGCAAGGCACGGCTGCGGGTGGCGAAGGCCGACCCGTGGTCGGTCATGAAGGTGAGCTTCCTGCTCTCCATCGCGCTGGGCATCTGCACGGTCGTCGCGGCGGCCGTGCTGTGGATGGTCATGGACGCCATGGGCGTCTTCTCGACCGTCGGCGGGACGATCAGCGAGGCGACGGGCTCGAACGAGTCCAACGGCTTCGACCTGCAGTCCTTCCTGTCGCTGCCGCGGGTCCTCATGTTCACCTCGGTCATCGCGGTGATCGACGTGGTCCTGATGACCGCCCTGGCGACGCTCGGCGCGTTCATCTACAACCTGTCCGCCGGCTTCGTCGGCGGCGTCGAGCTCACGCTGGCCGAGGACGAGTAGGGCGCGGGGGGCCGGTCCCGCGGGACCGGCCCGGGCCTCCGGCCCGGGCGATTTTGGGACTGGCCCCCACGTGCGCTAATGTTCAGGAGTCAGCGCGCGGGACACACACCGCAAAGCGCGGCGGGGCTATAGCTCAGTTGGTTAGAGCGCATCCCTGATAAGGATGAGGCCACAGGTTCAAATCCTGTTAGCCCCACACATCGAGAAGGACCCCCGACCGGTTACGGTCGGGGGTCCTTCCGCGTTCGGGTCTTCGGACCCGCTACAGGCCGCGCCGGGCGGTTGCTCCGTCCGGGTCGATCCCGGGGCGTCAGGTTTGGCGCCCGCACAGGTCACCGATCGGTATCGGTCGATGTGTAGAGTGGGCGTTGGAAGTCTCCTACGTCAACGAAAGACGAGGTCGCGCGGTGAAGAAGCTGCTCCTGGTCGCACTGGCCGCCATCGGCGGGCTCCTCGTGTACCGCCAGATCCAGGCGGATCGCGCCGAGCAGGACCTGTGGACGGAGGCGACCGACTCCGTGCCGTCCGGCTCCGGTGTCTGAGACCCGCCCCATCTGAAACCGAGATCCCGGCCGCGCCCCGCGCGGCCGGGATCTCGGCGTTTCCGGGTCCGTCCCACGGGCCGCGGGCCCGGCCCACCGGGGGGGAACCGTTCGCTTGCTCCCGCGAAGCCGGTGCCCGGGCGGCGGTTACGTGGAGATTCTGCGCACGTCGGCGGCGGACCTCCCGGGCCGGGGCGAATCCGCCCCCGGTGCGGACACCGGGGCCGCGAGCCGGGCAGGATGGTCCGGCACGGCGGCCCCGGGCGGCCGGGCGGCGCGGGTGACGGAGACGACGAGGGGAAGCGCGTGAGCACGCAGGCGGGGGCCACGGCCGGCGACGGGACCGGACGCCGGGGAAGGACCGCGGCCAGGACGCGGAGGATCGCGGCGCTGCTCACGGCCGCCGCGGCGGTGGGCACGCTCACGGCCCTGCCCGCGCGGGCCGACGGGACCGCGGCGCTCCCCCCGTACGCCTTCGACCCCGGGGCCCAACGGATCCAGGGGGCCGCCTCCAGCGCCGACGCGCGGGTGCTGGAGCCGGGGAGGACCTACCGGGACACCCTGAAGAAGGACGGCAAGGTCTACTACCGGCTCGACCTGGACGTGAAGAGGAACGCGTACGTCTCGGCCGTCGCCGTCCCCAAGCCGGGCGGGAAGGCCGCGTACGGCGACGGCTTCCGGATCGCGATCCAGGACGGCTCCGGCACCGAGTGCGGCTACCAGGAGGTCAACTTCGCCTCCGGCGACCACGTCCGGCCGCTGACCGGCTACGCGCGCCGGATCGTCGACCCGGACGCCTCCGGCTGCCAGGACGCCGGCACGTACTACGTGCTCGTGGAGCGGGAGTCGGACGCGGCCTCCGCCGCCGACGACTGGGAGCTGGAGCTCCAGCACGTCTCCGAGCCGCTGCTGAGCAAGGCCGGACCGGACGAGCTGCCCGACTCCTGGCCCTCGGGGACGCCCGCGCCGCCCACCGGCGGGCCCACGGTCCGCCAGGGCGGGGACGGCTTCCACGCCGCCGTCTCGCTCCGGAGCGGCGAGTGGCGGGCGGACATCCTGCCCGGCCAGACGCTCTTCTGGCGGGTTCCGGTCGACTGGGGCCAGCAGCTCTTCGCCACCGCCGAGCTGGGCAGCAGCAGCACCGGCGACGAGCTGGTCGGCAACGCGCTCGCGCTCGGCCTCGACAACCCGGCGCGCGGCTACGTCGACCTCCAGACCGTCGGCTACAGCGGCAAGCAGGCCACCGCGGCCCTCGCCCCGCAGCGCCCGGTCGCCCACGAGAACCGCTCCTCGTACGAGACCGCGACGAGCGGCATGCGCTTCGCCGGCTGGTACTACCTCACCGCCACGCTCAGCCCGGAGATCGCCCGGGAGTACGGCGACAAGGCGGTGCCGCTCACGCTGAGGGTCACCGTCAGGGGCGACCGGAAGCCCGGTCCCGGCTACGACGGCGATCCGGGCGTCTTCCAGGTGACCGCCGACGACGACAAGGCCGCGGAGAACGGCCTCACGGGCGGCGGGGACGGGACCGACGGCACCATGGTCGCCCTGGCCGCGGGCGGCCTCGGCCTCGGCACCGTCCTGCTCGCCGGCCTCGGCGCGTGGACCCTGCTGGCCCGCCGCCGCACGCCCGCCGGCCACTAGGGCCGCGCGGAAGGCCTCCCGGGGCCGGACCGGGGCCCTCAGAGCCGGGTCAGCGCCCAGAAGCCGACCGCGAGCGACACCAGCGCCAGCAGCAGCACCGGGACCGCCACCTTCGGGGGCGGTCCCGGACGCCGTCCGGGCACCGCCACCGGGGCCGTGGGGCCGTGGGGGCCGGGCATCCCGGCGGGCTGGGAGGCGTACGGGTGGGCGGCGGCGTACGGATGCGTCGGGGCGGTCGGCGGGGAGAGGTGGAAGCTGCCGGTCCCGGAGGGTGCGGGCACCTCCTGGTACGGCTGCCGGTACGGGTTCCGCAGAGGATCCCCGTACCCCTGGGCAGCCGGAGCCGGAGCCGGAGCCGGAACAGGAGCAGGAGCAGGAGCGGGCGGTGCGGGGGCGGCGGCCGGGGCCGGCGGGGCGGCCGGGGCGTTCCCGGGCGGCGGCGGGGCGTCCCGGACCGGGCGGGCGGCCGGGCCCCCGGGGCCGAAACCGGCGGGCAGCGGACCGAGCTGGTCGACGATCTCGACCGTCTCCTCGCCGCCCTCCGGCTCGGGCAGCATCTCCACGGCGGCGCTCAGCGCCTTCCGCACGCCCGTGGCCGTCCGGAAGCGGGCCTGCGGATCGGGCTGGAGCAGCCCGGCGAGGACCTGCCACAGCGGCTCGGGGACGCTCGCCGGCGCCGGCGGGGTGCCGTGGTTCACGAAGTGCTCCACGAGGGCCCGGGAGTCCGGCCGGGTGCCGTGCAGCAGATAGAGGGCGACCAGCCCGACGGCGTACAGGTCCGCCGTGAAGTCGGGCTCGGCTCCCATGAGTTGCTCGGGCGCGAAGTAACCGGGCGTGCCCACCACGTAGTTGGTCTCGGTGAGCCGGGGTTCGCCCTTGCGCATCGAGATGCCGAAGTCCGAGAGGCGCAGGTGCGGACGGCCCGTGCCGGTGGCCTCCATCAGGATGTTGGCCGGCTTGATGTCCCGGTGGACGACGCCCTCCGCGTGCACCGTCGCCAGCCCGGACAGCAGCTGGTCGAGCAGGGTGCAGACATAGCGAGGCGGCAGCGCCCCGTAGGCGCCGACGACGTGGGCGAGCGAGCCGCCCGCGACCAGGTCCATGGTGAAGAGGACCTGGTCGTCGTCGGCGGCCCAGCTGGCCGGGGCGAGGACGTGCGGGTGGTCGATCCGCAGCGCCTGTTCCCGGACGAAGCGGAGCAGCGTGTGGGCGTCGCTCTGCTGGAGCACCTTGGCCGCCACGTAGCGGCGGCGGCGGTGGTCCCAGGCGCGCCAGACCGCGCCCGCCCCGCCCCGCCCGATCGGATCGATCAGCTCGTACCTGCCGGCGAAGACCTCACCCATCGCGCTGCGCCCGCTCCCCGTCGTCGTCGGTCGTCCGTCATCGATCGTCCGTCACCGGTCACCGTCATCGGTCACCGGTCGTGCGCGACCGCGTCAGTTCTGGTGCGACTCGTAGTGGGCGACCGCGTCGGCGGTGCGCCCGGCGCCGTACACCCGCAGGAACTCTGCCAGTTCCGGGTGGGCGGGGGCGAGGGAGTCGGCGGCGTCGATGATGTCGCCGGCGGCGGCCACGGAGCGCAGCAGCGACTGGATCTCGCGGACCACGCGGCGCACGGTCGGGGCGCCGGAGCCGTGGGTGGTCTGCCCGTTGGTGCCGGTCAGGACGGAGCCGCCCTGGGACTTCTTGATCTCGTCCATGCGGTCGGTGGCCTCGGCGGCGCTGACGCTGCCGTCGGCGACCTGCACGGCGAGCTCCTGGAGGGCCTGGACGCGCTGGACCACGGCCGGGTTGCCGATCTTGGCCCGCTGGCCGCTCATGAGCTGGGAGAGCATGGGCGCGGACAGTCCGAGCACGGCGGCCAGCCGGGCCTGATTGAGCCCGAGGTCGTCGATCAGCCGGCGGAAGAGCGCCCCCAGCGGCTCCCCGTACCAACTGCGCTGAAGCTCTCTGGCTCTTGCCGTGGCTTCCTGCTGCGCTGCGTCCATCACTTCTCCCCATCCCTGCGGTTCGCCACTGCGAACCTCGGTCAGCATCTTACGGAGCGTGGTCGTCCACCGGGAGTCCCCACCTTTTGCCCGGGACAGGGGGAGAACCGGTACGCTGTCCTCGTTCCGGGGCCTTAGCTCAGTTGGTAGAGCGCTGTCTTTGCATGGCAGATGTCAGGGGTTCGACTCCCCTAGGCTCCACCGGACGAAGAAGCCCCTCCGGACCGCGGGAACGCGGTCCGGAGGGGCTTCTCGCCGTTCGGGGCCGGGGTCAGGCCGTCCGGACGGCCTCGCGGGACGGCCGGGGCTCCGCCGACGCGGTCAGGACGCGGACCAGGTCCAGGGTGCCGAGGACGACCATGACGACGCCCAGCGGCACGTGGAGCGCCGGCAGGTGGGCGATGCCCAGGGCGACCTGGACCGACGCGAGGACGAGCAGGCCGGAGGCGTACAGGACGGGCCGGGGGCTGCCGCCTCCCGGGCGCCAGGCGACGATCGCGGCCACCAGGTAGAGCATCGAGGCGCCGTACATCACGCGGGAGCCGACGTCGTGGAGCAGCGCGCCCTGCGGGGAGACGAGCAGGGCGCCGGCGGTGCCCGCCTGGAAGAAGAGGGCCAGGGCCTGCAGGGCGACCGCGGCCCTGACGGTCTTCCGGTGCGCGGTGCCGGGCCGTGCGGTCGGCGTGGTCCGTCCGGTCATCTCGGGGTCCTTTCCTGCGGCGGGTCGGGTCAGCGGAGTGTCAGGGCGGTCGCGGCCAGGGCGTGGCCGAGCTTCTCGGGGTTGCGGACGTAGTAGAGGCCGCTGATCAGGCCGTTCTCGACGCGGATCGCCATGACCCCGTCCATCTCCCCGTCGACGTGCACGGCGAGCGCCGGGGCGCCGTTGACGACGGTGGGCTCGGTGGTGACCGTGACGTTCTCCCTGAGGGAGCCGCCCAGGTAGAAGCGGGTCACCTTGTCGGCGCCGACGATCGGGCGGAGCGCGGCGCGCTTGATGCCGCCGCCGTCGCTGACGAGGACGATGTCGGGGGCGAGCAGGTCGAGGAAGTCCTGCGGATCGCGGGTCTCCAGCGCCCGCCGGAAGGACTCCACGACGGCCCGTGCCTCGCGCGCGGAGACCGTGGTGCGGGGACGGCGGGCGTCGACGTGCCGGCGGGCGCGGTGCGCGATCTGGCGGACGGCGGCCGGGGTCTTGTCGACGGCCGTCGCGATCTCGTCGTACCCCACCTCGAAGACCTCGCGGAGGACGAAGACGGCCCGCTCGGTCGGGGTGAGGGTCTCCAGGACCAGCATCATCGCCATCGACACGGACTCGGTGAGCTCGACGTCCTCGGCCACGTCCGGGGTGGTGAGCAGCGGTTCGGGCAGCCACGGGCCGACGTACGACTCCCGGCGGCGCTGCACGGTCCGGAGCCGGTTGAGCGCCTGGCGGGTGGTGATCCGCACGAGGTACGCCCGCCGGTCGCGGACCTGCTCCAGGTCGACGCCGGTCCAGCGGAGCCAGGTCTCCTGGAGGACGTCCTCGGCGTCGGCCGCGGAGCCGAGCATCTCGTAGGCCACCGTGAAGAGCAGGTTGCGGTGGGCGACGAAGCTCTCGGTCGCCGGGTCCGTGCCGTGTGCGCTGGTCATGCTTCCGTCTTCTCCCCGTCGTGGCGTGCGTGGTCTGCGTGGTGTGGCGGGCGTCACGGTCGCGTCGGCGCGCCCGGTGGGCCGGTCGGCCGCCGTGACCCCGGCGTACCCGTCGCCGATCACGGCCGCCCCGGTGTTCCCGCCCATGTGTCTCCTCCGTCTTCCGCCGTGCGTCTTCAGGGTTCCGGCCTCAAGACACCGGGCGGGGCCCGGTTGTGACGAGGTGTGATGCGCCTCACTTCAGGAGGTGGAGAATGTTCGGAAGTCGACCGATTTAGTGTCTGTTTCCGATAAAGCATGAGTGTTGAATCACGCAACATGAACGTTGTGAGGAGCCTGTGTGACACCTAAGCTCGGCTTCCACCGTGCCGTACTCCTGCCACTCTGAGGTGTGCATGGCACATTCCGAGGGTGGGGATCGATCCAAGTGGCGAAGCTCGACGAAGCCGTACTGTCCGCGGACCGAATAGGCCGGCACGAGCCCCGACTGGCCCAGCCGTCCGCGACGCGACGCCGAGGCCGCCTGTACGTACTCGACGGCCTGCGCCTGGGCGCCGCGCTCATGGTGGTCGCCTACCACTACACGGCGATCGGCGCCGCCCCGTGGAACAAGCCCGCCTCGGACGTCTTCCCCGAGGTCTCCCGCTTCACCGGCTACGGCTACCTCGGCGTTCAGCTCTTCTTCGTGATCAGCGGCTTCGTCATCTGCATGAGCGCCTGGGGCCGGCCGCTGAAGGCGTTCTTCGTCTCCCGCGTCGTGCGGCTCTACCCGGCCTACTGGGTCGCGGTGATCGCGACCACGGTCACGCTCGCCGTGATCCCCGGCGAGCGGCAGCGCCTCGCCTGGCACGACGTCCTCACCAACCTGACGATGCTCCAGGAGCCCCTCGGGGTCAGGCCCGTCGACGCGGTCTACTGGACGCTCTTCGCGGAGCTCCGCTTCTACCTGCTCTTCGCGGTCCTCGTCTGGGTCGGCCTGACCTACCAGCGCGTGATCCTCTTCTGCTGCGTCTGGGGGGCGGCCACGATCCTCCTCGCCCCGGCCGAGCCGGGACCGCTGCGGACGCTGGTCATGCCCGAGTACAGCTGGTTCTTCATCGCGGGCATGGCGTTCTACCTGATGTACCGCTTCCGCCCGAACCTGCTGCTCTTCGGCATCGTCGGCGTCTCCTTCTGCGCCTCCCTCGCGCCCTCCATCGAGAAGTTCCGGCACATCCCCCGCATCGGGGAGCAGGAGAGCTGGCCCGTGGTCGCGATCCTCGCGGTCATCTTCGGACTCATGTCCCTGATCGCGACCGGGAAGCTGTCCGGCGTCCAGTGGAAGTGGCTGCCGGTCGCGGGGGCGCTGACCTACCCCCTCTACCTGCTGCACGAGTTCATCGGCTGGGAGATCATCGGCCACTTCGCGCCCCGCGGCATCGACCCGTGGGTGCTCGTCGGCGCGACCACCGCCGGCATGCTGGTGCTGTCGTACCTGGTCTACAAGCTGGTCGAGACGCCGCTGAGCCGCTACCTCAAGAGCAGGCTCAGCTAGGCCACGGTCCGACCGCGGCGTCCGGGCACTGGTCCGGACGGGTGGTGTTCATCGGAAGAACTGCGCGGCGACGGCGTCGCTCCGCCGTATCCGAGGGCCCGTACAGATCATGAGGAAGGTATGCAAAGCGTGCAACCCGACAGGGACCGTCCGGGAAGCGCGCGGAGCCTCTGTACGCGCCCGTAGAACGCCGCACCGCGAAAGTGAGGGGCCATGGCCACCGCCAAGGTCAAGCAGTTCTGGACCGCCTTCATCTCCGTCCTCTTCGCCCTGCTCGCCTCCGTCGGCCTCACGGCCCCGGCCGCCGCCCGGGGCCAGGCCCCGGTGACCCAGCCCGAGGAGCCGGCCGCGCCGGCCGCCCCGGCCGCCGCCGAGCGCACCGGGTCCGTCGTCGCAGCGAGGCGGGCGGAGCCGTGGGCACCCGTCCGGCAGGGCTCGCTGCCGCCCACCATCAAGCAGCGGATCGGTGCCGAGGCGCACGGCTCCTCGCCCTCGGTCCGGCACTCCCGCGCGGCCGCTCCGCTCGCGAGCGACCCGGCCGCGCTGACCGACCTGGCGCTCGCCGCCTAGGGTGCGGGAGAACACTCCCTCCCGGCACCCCGGCCCGTCCGGCACGGTCGGAGGGACCCCGGATCAGCGGCGCTCGTCGGGCTCCGCGGAATCGATCTCCTTGTCCACCTCGATCCCGGACTCCTTCTCGACCTCGATCCCGGACTCCTTGTCCACCTCGGTCCCGGACTCCGCGACCACCTCCGTACCGGCCTCGGCCTCCGCGCCCGTGAAGACGTCCGACGCGGACGGCACGCCCGAGCCCTCGTCCACCTCCGTGGGAGCCGGCGGCTCGACCAGCCAGTCGGGATTGGCCTGCCTGTCCCACCACCTCCAGGCGACGAACGCGCCGCCGACCAGCACGCCGAGCACGGCGAGCCCCTTGACGAGACGCCCGGCCCTGGCCCGGCGCTCCTGCTTCCTCACGATCTTCCGGATGTCGTCCGGCGTCACCTGACCGCGCAGCGCGGCCCAGGCGGCAACAGAACGAGCCCCGGCCTCCTCCACCACGGGAGTGGTCGCGGCGACCGCGCTCTCCACGCGCGGGACGGTGTAGTCGGCCACCTGATGGGCGGCCGAGCGGGTCCGGGCCGCGGCGACACGCGCGGCGTCGTCGACCCGCGGCGGCACGTGCGGCGCCACGTGGGCGGCGTACTGCACCCGGGCCTGCGCGCGCGCCTGCCGAGCGGCGCTCGACACCTTGGGTGCGAGCCGCACCCGCGCCTCGTGCGCATAGCGCGCGGCCTGGTCCTTGGCCGTGCCGGCGTACGGCGCCACCACGTCCGCGGCGTGCAGGACGCTCTCCTTCGCCGAATCCGTAGCAGCGCGCACGCTGTCCATGCGAGTCACGGGTTCCTCCTCCTCGGTGGCGAGCGGTATCGGTTTTTCACCTTTCCATCCTTTTCGGCATCATGCCTGCCGGAGCGGGGTCCGGCATGCGGGGCGGGCATCCGGGGCACGCGGGGCGTGCGGGCGGCCCGTGCGGGGCATGCGAGGATCGAGGCGCCAGAGCCGAGGGAGCGTGAGCGGATCCGCTCCGCGGCGTGACGCACGACCAGGGAGGGAAGGCGGACCGTGGCCATGCCGTACGCGATCCTCAAGACCAGCGCCGGCGACATCGAGGTGCGCCTGATGCCGTTCCACGCGCCGAAGACGGTGCGCAACTTCGTCGAGCTCGCCTCGGGCGGGCGCGAGTGGACCCACCCGGCCACCGGCGCGGTCTCCACGGACCCGCTCTACGACGGCACGGTCTTCCACCGGGTCATCGGCGACTTCATGATCCAGGGCGGCGACCCGCTGGGGACGGGCACGGGCGGCCCCGGGTACGAGTTCGCCGACGAGTTCCACCCCGAGCTGTGGTTCGACCGGCCCTACCTGCTGGCGATGGCCAACGCCGGGCCGGGCACCAACGGCTCGCAGTTCTTCATCACGGTCGGCCCCGCGACCTGGCTGAACCGCAAGCACACCATCTTCGGCGAGGTCGTGGACCCGAAGAGCCGGGCCGTCGTCGACGGCATCGCGGGAGTCCCCACCGACGCGCAGACCCAGCGGCCGCTGACGGACGTCGTGGTCGAGTCCGTGGTGATCGAGCAGCGCTGACCGGGACGAAGGGGGACCCGCCCATGGACGCGCAGTCCGGACTGCCGCACTGCTACCGCCATCCCGGCACCGAGACGGGCATCCGCTGCACCCGCTGCGAGAAGCCGATCTGCCCGCAGTGCATGATCTCCGCCTCCGTCGGCTTCCAGTGCCCCGACTGCGTCCGCAGCGGCTCGGGCACCGGGCACGGGGCCGGCGCCAACCAGGCCAGGACGCTCGCGGGCGGCCGGGTCAGGACCGACGACCGGCTGGTCACCAAGATCCTCATCGGGATCAACGTGCTGGTCTACGTCTTCGTGCTGATCGGCGGCGACCGGTTCGTCGACGAGTTCGTGCTGATCGGGTACGCGTACAACCCGCTGCTCGGCGAGGTCGTCGGGGTCGCGGACGGCGAGTGGTACCGGCTGCTCACCTCCACGGTCCTGCACCAGGAGCCGTGGCACATCCTCTTCAACCTGCTCGGCCTGTGGGTGATCGGCGGGATCGTCGAGCCCGAGCTGGGCCGGTCCCGGTACGCGCTGCTGTGCCTGCTGTCGGGCCTGTCCGGCTCGGTGCTCGCCTATGTGGTCGCCGCCCCGAACCAGCCCTCCCTCGGGGCCTCGGGGGTCGTCTACGGCCTGATCGGCGCGTGGGCGGTGCTGGCCCGCCGGAGGCGCCAGGACATGGGCCCCGTGGCCCTCTTCGTGGCGCTGTCCCTGGTGATGACGTTCACCCGTCCGGGCATCTCCTGGGAGGCGCACGTGGGCGGCCTGGTGGCCGGCGTCCTGGTGACGTACGCGCTCGTGCAGGCGCCCCGGGCCCGCCGGGGACTGATCCAGTACGGCGCCTGTGGACTGCTGCTGCTGATCGACCTCGGCGTCGTGACGGCCCGGACGCTGGCGCTCACCTGAGCGCGTAGACCTGTGGACGAGCTGGGGATGCGAGCTTTCCCCAGAGTTATCCACAGAGGGTGGCAGTTTCTCCCCACCCCTCGGGGTGTGACGGAGCCCCCTACCTCTGAGCTGGGATTTCTCCCGAGAGGCAGGGGGCTTCGGTCGATTCCGAGAAGCTCTCCGCAGTCATACCGGCGTCAACCCGGCGTGAGTTATCCACAGATCTTCGTAAGTTATCCAGTGCTGTGCACAACGCTGTGGATAAACTCTGGGGTGAGCTTGACGGCGGGCGTACGGAGCCGCTACGCGCCGCTAAGACGCTCACTTCCACTGCGTGGACACACCGAACCCGGCGGCGATGAAGCCGAAGCCGACCACGATGTTCCAGTTCCGGATCGACTCGATCGGAAGCGAACCGTCGGTGACGTAGAAGACCACGATCCACACCAGACCGATGGCGAACAGGGCCAGCATCACCGGAGCGACCCAGCTGCGGTTCGTCAGCTTGATGGTGGCGGCCTGCTTCGCCGGCGGGGGCGTGTAGTCGGCCTTCTTGCGGATACGTGACTTCGGCACGAGGGACTCTCCTGTCGATGCGCTGCGTGACCGCGCAGGGAACTGTGGCTGTCGCCGGGATGTGACGTAGCAGGTCGACTGCGCCCCCCGGGCGTCCGTTAGCGTAGTGGTTCCGCGGCGCAGAAGGGGATCAGGGTACGTTGAGCAATTCCGCCGACACTCCGGGCGAACCCCCCGCCGGGCCGGGACGCGCCACCGGATGGCGCCCCGTCCGGCTGCTGACCCTCGCCGTCTTCGCCCTCGCCGGGCTGCTCTTCGTCACGAGCTTCAACACCGCCAAGGGCACCAACATCCGCACGGACGCCTCCCTGCTGAGGCTCTCCGACCTCATCGAGGAACGCAGCCACAAGAACGCCGGCCTCGACGAGACCACCGCCGCCCTGCGCGGCGAGGTCGACTCCCTCGCCGCCCGCGACGACGGCTCCACCGCCGCCGAGGACGCCCGCCTGAAGGCGCTGGAGACCACCGCGGGCACCACCGAGGTCTCCGGCTCCGGCCTCACCGTCACCCTCGACGACGCCCCGCCCGGCGCCCAGGCCGCCCCCGGCTACCCCGAGCCGCAGGCCAACGACCTGGTCATCCACCAGCAGGACCTCCAGGCCGTCGTCAACGCCCTCTGGGCGGGCGGTGCCGAGGGCATCCGCGTCATGGACCAGCGGCTCATCTCGACCAGCGCGGTCCGCTGCGTCGGCAACACCCTCATCCTCCAGGGCCGCGTCTACTCGCCCCCGTACAAGATCACCGCGGTCGGCGACCGGGGGAAGCTGGACAAGGCCCTCGCCGACTCCCCGGCGCTCCAGAACTACCAGCTCTACGTGAAGGCCTACGGGCTCGGCTGGAAGGTCGACGACCACAAGAAGGTGACCCTGCCCGGCTACACCGGCGCGGTCGACCTGCACCACGCGAAGCCCGCCGCCTAGGACCGCCCCGGCCCGCCCGTCCACAGGCTTCGGACAGCCTGCCCCCGACGGAGCCGTCGCCCCGTACTCTGGTGCCCGTAACGAACGGAAGGGGCGCGACGTCATGTACGGATGGATCTGGCGGCATCTGCCGGGCAACGCGTTCGTGCGCGCGGTGATCTCGCTCGCGCTGGCGCTCGGGGTCGTCTACGTCCTCTTCCAGTACGTGTTCCCCTGGGCGGAGCCTCTGCTTCCGTTCAACGACGTGACGGTGGACGGCCAGTGAGCGCGCGAATTCTCGTCGTCGACAACTACGACAGCTTTGTCTTCAACCTCGTCCAGTACCTCTACCAGCTGGGCGCCGAGTGCGAGGTGCTCCGCAACGACGAGGTGGAGCTGAGCCACGCCCAGGACGGCTTCGACGGCGTGCTGCTGTCACCCGGTCCCGGCGCCCCCGAGCAGGCGGGCGTCTGCATCGACATGGTGCGGCACTGCGCCGCCACCGGGGTCCCCGTCTTCGGCGTCTGCCTCGGCATGCAGTCGATGGCCGTGGCCTACGGCGGCGTCGTCGACCGGGCCCCCGAGCTGCTGCACGGCAAGACCTCGCCGGTCGTCCACGGGGGCAAGGGCGTCTTCGCCGGCCTCCCCTCGCCGTTCACGGCCACCCGCTACCACTCGCTGGCCGCCGAGCCGTCCGTCCTGCCGGCCGAGCTCGAAGTGACCGCGCGGACCGAGGACGGCATCATCATGGGCCTCCGCCACCGGGAACTGCCCGTCGAGGGCGTGCAGTTCCACCCCGAGTCGGTCCTGACCGAGCACGGCCACCTGATGCTCGCCAACTGGCTGGAGCAGTGCGGCGACAAGGGAGCGGTCGGCCGCTCCGCGGGGCTCGCGCCGGTGGTGGGCAAGGCCGTCGCGTGACCACGGGCTCGCCGTGGTTCCGGGACTCCGAGCACCCCGGCACCGAGCCGATACCGCAGGAGCACGGACCCCAGCCGTACGAGCAGAGCCCGTACGGCTACGAGCAGCAGGACCCGTACCCGTACCCGTACCCGGCGGAGCCGTCGTACGGGACCGAGGCCGGCCCGGCGTACGGGACCGGGACCGGCCCGGCGTACGGGACCGGGCGCGAGGCCGGGTACGGCGCCGGGACCGGATACGGCTACGACCCGGCGGCCCCGGCCCCCGGGGCACCCGCCCCGGGCCGCGACCCGGCCGCCCCCGCCTACGAGGCTCCGGCGCCGGTCCACGAGGCCCCCGCCCCCGCCTACGAGGCCCCCGCGCCGGTGCGCGAGGCGCCGCGGCGTCGGCGGGCGCCCCGGGAGGCCGTCCACGAGCCCATACGCGAGCCGTACGGGGCCGGGGAGACCCGGGAGCTCCCCCAGGTCGCGGAGGAGGCTCCACGGCCCGTGGAGGGCCTCTCCGGACCGGGCCGGGCCGAGCGGCGCCGGGCCGCCGCCAAGCAGGGCCGGGGGAAGGGCCGCAGGGGTGCGGAGCGTCCGGCCGGTACCGCCACCGGCGCGGGGGCGGCCGCGGGACGGCCGCTGTCACGGGTGGAGGCCCGCCGGGCCGCCCGGGAGGCCAAGGCC